>NZ_NCXM01000017.1 GCF_002104765.1 Mycolicibacterium vulneris | reverse complement strand
ACCGGGCCGGCCAGCGCAAACTCATCGGCGGCCAGGAAGACCAGCTCATCGACATCGCGCTGGAGATCAAGCGCGAGGACCACACCGTCAAGGCCGTCACCGCTGACCAGACGCCGCAGGGGGCCTAACCAAATTGTTTCGAGCATCAGGCGACTCGCGTGGCCGAAGGCGGTGAGCACACATAGTTAGGCAACTACGTGGCTCGCGCACCACCACAGCCACACCTGTCAGCATCTCGTCATCCGCGACGGCAAAGCAGTCATTACCGACACCGCCGCGTGATCCGCAACTCAAACAGATACCGCATGACCCGGCTTCGCCGGGTGCCTTGGCCCTGCCTACTCACCATCGGAGGAAGGTGCCGGTACGGGACTCCCGGGCGGCCTCGCTTCTCCGATCAGGTAGAGGTCGCCGCTGCCGGCCTTGCCTGAGTGCTGTTTGGGCTCGCGGCGAACAGCGCCGTCACGACCGCGGGAACCTCATCCTGCTGGCTTCCCGGCAGGAGCAATGTCGATATCACACTGCGCAGAAAGAGATCTGCAAGTTGGCGTTCCGTCAATGCTCCACTCATCACCAGCGGTGACTCGTGGGTGGCCGGACCAAGCGCTTCGACGACCAAGTCAATCAAGTTCGGGAATATGTCACGGATTAACGACAACGTGAACTCCGGTGCTACGTCAAGCATCCGAGTCAGATCCGCTCCGGCGGCGTTATAGCCGGTCAGAGTATCCATAACGACTTTGACCCGCGATGAAGGATCGGGAGTAGCCGCGATAGCTTTTGCGAACGCCTCTGCGGCGCCCTCCTCGAAGTGGCGTCTCAGGTGCCTCAAAACGTCGTCTTTGCTGTCGAAATAACGATAGAAGGTGCCACGCGCTACCTGTGACGCCGCGCAAATGTCACTCACCGACAGCTTCTGGGTGCCCTTTCGGTTAAGCGCCTTCATAGTGCCTGTCAGAATCTTCTGCACGGCCTTGTTGGATCGCTGGCGGTCAACAGCCATTTGCTCTCCTCTGTGATTTGCTTAAGCGATTGGACCACCGGCTCGCCGGGAGGATAAAACCTTCTGGCTCACTCAGGTAACGATCCTCGATCTCCGTCTCGGGTTGGCAGTGCCAAGGGGGCTACGACAGTATCGACCCGCACTCCGACCAACCCGGCGCAGCGTAGCGCGCTGCGCGAACGCCCGCAGGACGTTGGCGCTCGGCCGGGCGGCGATGGTGTCGTCGACGACGATCTGGCCTGGTCCCGCGCCGGCCGTGCTGGCGGTGGAGTCGCCGCTTCGGCTGCCACATCGGTGAGGGCGCTCAGTTGGTCATCCTCGCCAGTGGTGAAGGTGACGCGGGTGGAACGCCGGTGCAGGCGTGGCGAGAGCCAGCAGGGCGGCCTCGGCTTCGAGCGCCGACGACGCGCGGTCCGACCGGGTAGCGCCGCGTCGAGAGTCCGGCCAGCGTCTTCTCCATCGCCACCTTGTTTAGGATCTCCCCCGTCGAGGAGAACAGCTCATACGACGGGATCGTCAGTTCCGCGGAATTGGACCGCACCCATTCCCGAGCGGCGGCCAGCCTGCGCGAAGGCCTCGATGAGACGCTTACCGTGCTGCGCCTGGGTGTGCCACCCACCTAGCCCGGATCCTGCATCGACCAACACCATCGAGTCGACGATTTTCGTTTATCGTGAACACGCCGCCAACGTCAAACGCTGGCGCGACGGGCAGATGGTATTGCGCTGGTGCGCCGCCGGCACGGTCGAGGCCGGCAAGCAGTTCCGCCGCGTCAACGGCCACCCGCACCGATCGACGCATCGTGCCGCGCCGAAACGTGAGAGCTCCGAACCTGTCGGAGCCGTCGTGCACGATGACGAGGTGGGCGCAGCCTGATGCTCACCGGACCGCCACCGAAGTTCCACGGAGCTCGGGATATCTTCGAGTTGTTGCTGGGCCAGCCCTGGTCGGCTAGATCGGCGCTTGTGCGCCTTCAGAGAGGATGGTCGTGAACGACTACGAAGCGATCAGACGCGTTATCGCGTTGCACGCTCAGCTACTCGATGAGCGTCGATGGCCCGAACTTGCGGCGTTATTCTGCCCGGATGGTGTGCTGCCGTGGGGTGGAAACACATTTCGGGGGCGAAAGGAGATCATCGAGGGACTGCCCGGGACGCAACCAGAGATCCCGCACAGGATCAAACATTTCGTGTACGCACCGGTAATCGAGATCGATGGAGACGATGCCAGAGCCTGGAGCGATGTGATCGTGTCGCTGGTACCCGAAGAGGGCCCGGCCGAGATGTCGTTTGTAGGGCGCTATCACGATCACCTTCGTCGTGAAAATGGTCGCTGGCTACTGTCCAAGCACATCACGGTGAAAACCGGCGACGCCCTGCCTGACGATGAACGATTGCCGTCAGGGCTTTATGCCGACGACCTGACCCGCCAAGAGTAACCGCTGATGCTCGCCGGGCCACCACCGAAATTCCGCGGAACAGACGACATCCTCTCGCAGACAAGAGGATTCAAATGACGATCTATCTAAAAGATAAGTGGTCAGGGTAACGCAGGCTTGCCGATATTGACTAAGCGCTGGAAGGCGCTCGCGATCTACCCCGGTCTAATGTGACCCGCACACCAGCCAGTCTAGTGGACACACGCGATTCTTCAGTCGCAGATGCCAATATCCTTGGTGCAGAACACAATTGGCGAGTCCACCGATTAGGTTCAAGCGAGAGGCTGCGGCCGAAGTGACCAACGCGCCTGCGGCGACGGGCGGCGCTGTGACGCCCGTCGCCGAGGCAGTGGTTCAGCGGCGGTTGCTGTCCGAACCCGGCGCGTGACCACCCAGCGACGCGGTGACCATCGCGACCGGCATCCTCGACACGTACAGGTTGGCCCGCTCCTGCGGGGTCAGGCCGGCCTGCAGGTGAAACCTGTTGGCCAGCAACCGGCCGGCACGCAGCATCGAGCGTCCGCGCATCCGGGAAGCAGTGGAAAAACGGTGCGTGATAACAAAAGCCATGATCTTCTTCTCCTGACGGAGGCCCGATCGGCATCGGCACGGCGTCTCAGCCGCGCAGCACCAGGGGAGGTCAGGCGGTGGGAGAAATGCCGGAACCGGATCGGGACAAGACGGAATTCGGATAGGTACTATCGCCGGGACTCATCTCGCCCTCACCTCCTCACGGCCAAGACACACGCGGGTGTCACCACATTCACCTGAACGAAAGAGGAAGGAATGACCCGCGACACATGCCGCGGGTCGCACCCCTCTCGTCGGAGCTTCGGCACTGCACGGCGTATCCGGAATATTCCAGAAGCCACTTGGGCTCAACCCTTGGGTCCGGGAAGAGCTGTCCTGACCCGGGGCGTCTCTCGACGTTCGGGGTCAGTGGCCTGTATCCATGCAGACGCCTCACCTACCGAGGTGCTTGCGGAATCCATAGTGACACCGCGGTCGCGGACTCGTCAAACGCTCGTCAAACGCTTAACGCATCCCTGACGCCCGGCGCGGCTCTCCCAGCGCCCGCCCAGGCTGCGCGCCTAGGCTCGATGCCATGCCCACAACGTTGCAGGATGCCCGGGTCGCTTCGACGCTCGACCGCATGTACGCCGAGTCGAAAAACCAGATGTCGCTGCTGCGCGAGCGGCGCGGCACATTCGATCGCCCGATGACTGCACAGGAGCGGGCCGAGGCGATGAGCGAGTTCTACATCCCGGTGACACCGGAAGCCGGCCGGCTGCTGTATTCACTGGTACGCGCCACCCGCCCGGCAACCATCGTCGAATTCGGGATGTCTTTTGGCATTTCCGCGGTGCACCTGGCCGCCGCGGTGCGCGACAACGGCACCGGTCGGGTGGTGACCACCGAACTCAGCGATACCAAGATCACCGCTGCCAAGCAGACGTTCGCCGAGACCGGCCTGGACGATCTCATCACCATCCTCGAAGGCGACGCGCTGTCCACGCTGGCGGACCTGGCGGGGCCGGTCGATTTCGTCTTGCTCGACGGCTGGAAGGACCTGTATCTACCCGTGCTTGAGCTGCTGGAACCGCGCCTTTCACCCGGTGTGCTGGTCATCGCCGACAACGCCAGCTCGGCCGACATGGCGCCTTATCTGGACCGGGTGCGCAACCCCGATAACGGCTACGTGAGCTTCAACTTCCAGGTTCGCGACAGCGACAGCATGGAGATCAGCTGTCGCACAAGCGGTTAGGACTACCTCAGCGATTCCTCGAGCCACGGCGTCAGCCACTTCACCCCTTCGGGGGTGAGGTGGACGCCGTCGCTGCGCACCTTGATGCCGTCGACCTTGGCGGTGTAGACGCCGTCGGGGCACAGCTTCTTGTTCAAATCGAGGATCGCGACGTTCGGGTGATGGCTGACGGTCTTGCGCAACATGGTGTTCCACAGGTTGACCCGATCCGGCTGGTCCTCCGGATACAGCCGACCGTCCGGCTTTTCACCGCCCCGGCTGTAGGGGACGGTGGCGACCACCACGTGGACACCGGTGGCACCCACGATGGTCAGCGCCCGTTCGAGCTCACCGTTGAGGTAGGCGTCGAACGTCGGGTCGCCGATGTGGGTCCACTGGCCCTCGTTGACCCGGTCCACCGTTTCCCAGCGGCCGATGACCAGCAGCGCGACGTCCGGCTGATCCTGGCTGACCTGCCTCGACCAGCGAATCGGCCAGCCGTCGCATTCGGATCGTTGCTCGAGAGTCTGGCCGATGTAGCGGTACGGCGTGCCCCGCACCAGGCTGCATCCGATGACGGTGTGGTCGAGGAACGAGAACCCCGGCGTCGGAGGCAGGTAGTGCATCCAGGTCCACCCGATCGAATCACCGAACACCGAGACGGTGAACGGCCGATTGGCATCTCGGGGCCGGCCGGCGCCGGGCGGCGACGGCGAGACCGCCGCGACCGCCGAGACCCCGGGCGGTAGGCCGACCTCGCGCAGACCGGGCCCGGTGCCGACCGGGACCACCAGCAGCGTCACCGCGGCGGCGCTGGCCACGGTCGCGGCCGCCAGAGGCAGCAGCGGCACCCGCGCCGGCCGCCAGCGCCGGATGGGTTGTTCGAGCAGCCAATACGACACCGCGGCGAGCACCAGCGTGGCGCCGCACCGCGCGGCGAACAACGGCAGCCCGGACCACCCGGTGCGTTCGCCGTTGAGCGCCAAGAAGATTGGCCAATGCCACAGGTAGACGCCGTAGGAGATGGTTCCCAGCCACACCAGCGGGCGCAACGCGAGTGCCCGGGCGACGAGGCCGCGCTGCTCCAGCGCGACGGGTGCGATCACGATCACCGCCGCGATCGCGACCCCGATCAGCAGGCCGTGCCGGAATTCGCCGCTGGCGCCGGTGGCGTAGTGCGTCGCCGCGGCCAGCCCGGCCAACCCGAGTAGCGGCAGCACGCGGGCGACCCGGCGCCCCCATCGGCTGCGGATCATGCACCAGCCGCGGTTCATCGACGGCCAGTCCCGAACCAGGAGTGCGGCCGACGCGGCGCCCACCAACAGTGCCTGCGCGCGGGTATCGGTGCCGAAGTAGATCCGGTCCCGGGTGCCATCCGACGTCATGACGATGGCGAGCACAGCCGAGGCCAGTGCGCCCACGGTGGCGATCAGGAACGTGGCGAACCGCACACCGCCGACAGTGGCCCGGGTCGAGCGGCGCCTGGCGCGGGCGGCGAGCAGCAGGGTGACCGCGATGAGCAGGACCGGCCAGACGAAGTAGTACTGCTCCTCCACCCCGAGTGACCAGGTGTGCTGTAGCGGCGAGGGCGGCGCGCCCTGGGTGAAGTAGTCGGTCTTCTGGGCGACGAACCGCCAGTTCGCCATCCACAAGAAGGCCGCGATGGCGTCATCGCGCAACCCGGTCAGCGACCGGTCCGGCAGCAGCTGGCGGGCCGCGGCGACAGTGAGCACCATCAGCACCAGCGCGGGCAGCAGTCGCCGGGCGCGCCGGATCCAGAAGCCGGTCAGCTCGATACGGCCGGTGCGGCCCAGCTCGTCCAGCAGCAGCGAGGTGATCAGGAATCCGCTGAGGACGAAAAAGACGTCTACGCCGATGAATCCGCCGCTGACGCCGGGGATGCCGCCGTGCCCGACGAGCACCAGCGCAACCGCGATCGCGCGCAGTCCGTCGAGTGCCGGGATCCCACTGGCCCGCTCCGGCCGGTCCCAGATGGCCAACCGGCCGACGCGGCGCATGGGGGCGACCCATCGGGGCCGAGTACGACGAGCCGGTGCGGGGTGAGACCCGCCCGGCTCGGTGCTTGCTGTCAGCGCGCCGTAACTACCATCTCGCCCGGCGCCATGGTTGATGCCGATACGTCGCTGCCCCTCCTGCTGTTGAGTTCAGCAAGCCAGCCTAGAGGCGGGCGCGCAGGATCAGGTGGAGGACACGCGAGGTGTTTTTCGCAGCGCTGCGTTCGGATTTCGGCCCGGCGCGTCAAGCCTTGTCAGGCGCGTAGCCCAGGGTGCTCTTGACTTCCAGGTACTCGTGGAAGCCGAATTCGCTCCATTCGCGGCCGTTGCCGCTGCGCTTGTACCCGCCGAACGGTGCATTCATGTCGAATGCGTGATTGATGGTCACCCAGCCCGCGCGGATCTTGCGGGCGACGTCGCGCGCCGTGTCGAGGTCGGCCCCCGAAACGAAGCCGGCGAGGCCGTATTGAGTGTCGTTGGCGATCTCGACGGCGTGGTCGAGGTCGTCGTAGCCGAGGATGCACAGCACCGGCCCGAAGATCTCCTCGCGCGCGATCGACATGTCGTTGGTGACGTGCGCGAAGACGGTCGGCTTGACGTAGTAACCCTTGTCCAGTCCGTCCGGCCGGCCCGGGCCCCCGGCGACCACGGTCGCGCCCTCGTCAACGCCCTGCTGGATCAGGCGCTGCACCTTCTCGAACTGCATCCTGGACGCCACCGGCCCGATAGCCGTCGCGTCGTCGGTTCCCACGGCGACTTTCTCAGCGGCCTCCCGCGCGATGGTAATGGCCTCGTCGATACGGGAATTCGGGACGAGCATGCGCGACGGCGCGTTACAGCTCTGCCCGGAATTGGGCATCATGTTGGCCACGCCGGCGCGGACGCCCGCGGCGAAGCCACTGTCGTCGAGGACGATGTTGGGGCTCTTGCCGCCGAGCTCCTGGGTCACTCGTTTCACGGTCGCGGCGGCATTGGCGGCCACCTCCACACCGGCGCGGGTGGATCCGGTGAACGACACCATGTCGATGTCGGGATGGCTCGCCAGGGCCACGCCGACGCCCGGACCGTCGCCGTTGATCAGGTTGAACACCCCGGCCGGCACGCCCGCGGCATCCAGGATCTCGGCGAAGATGTAGGGCGAATACGGGGCCACCTCAGAAGGTTTCAGGATGACGGTGCAGCCGGTCGCCAGCGCCGGGTAGACCTTGACCGCGACCTGGTTGATCGGCCAGTTCCACGGCGTGATCAGACCGCAGACGCCGATCGGTTCCCTGGCGATCAACGTCGCCCCTTTATGTTCCTCGAAGGAAAAGTTTTTCAGGGCGTCGATCGCGGTGGTGAGGTGGCCGATCCCGAGAAAGACCTGCGGCCCAGCGGCCAGCGAGGGCGGCGCGCCGATCTCCTCGGTGACCGCCTCGGCGAGATCGTCCGCGCGCTTCTGGTATTCGGCGAGGATGGCCTGCAACAGGTCCAGGCGCTGCTCGCGGGTGCTCTGCGACCAGCCGGCGAAGGCCCGCCGGGCGGCGTTGACCGCCACGTCGACATCGGCCGCCGATCCCAGCGAGATCTTCCCGGAAACCTGCTCGGTCGCCGGGTTCTCGACGTCGAAGGTGTTGGGCCGCAGCGGGTCGACCCACTGTCCGTCGATGTAGAACTTCAGGTATTCGCGCATCGGATCGATCCCTTTCTTACTGGGTGCCTTCGGCGTACCAGGTCCGGAACTCGTCGTACTTGGGCATCTCCTCGGAATTAGCCTTCGGATCGATGCAGACGTGGACGACAGCTGTCTTGCCGCTAGCGTAGGCCCGCTGGATAGCCGGACCGATCTCATCCTCCTTCTCGACGTACTCACCGTGACAGCCGAAGCCCTCGGCGACCTTGTCGAGGCGGACGTCCTTGCTCCAGTGCACGCCGGGCTGCGGCGACGGCTGCTCGAAGGTGCGCTTGTAGACGCCCACCTCGAGACCCCACTGGTGGTCGACGCCCACCACACACACCAGCGGAAGGTTTTGCCGCGCGGCGGTTTCCAGCTCGGCGATGTGGAACAGGAACGCCGAGTCGCTGGTCAGCAGCATCACCGGGCGCTTGCCACCCTCGGCGACCGAGGCTCCGACCGCGTACGGCAGGCCGGTGCCGAGATGGCCGAAGTTCTGGTTCCAGATGACGTCGCGCGGTTTGGCCTGCGAGTAGGTCCACTGGAAGATGACGGTGGCGCCGCCGTCACGGACCATGATGCCGTCCTTCGGGAACGCCTTGGTGGCCTCGACGACGAACCGCGCCGGGTGCACCGGCGTCCGGCCCGTCGGCGCGTTCTCGGCGAGCTGCGCCAGCTCCACCGCGTCGTCGGATATCCAGCGTTCGAGGTCGGCCGATGCCCTTCTCGGGGTGTCTTTGAGCGCTTCCACCAGCTGAGGGACCACGCCGCGAAGGTCACCGACCAGGGGGATGTCGATGGGGCGGTTGACGCCGATGGCCACCGGATCCTGTTCGACCAGAACCCATTTGCGCTTCGCGTCGTTCTGCGCCCAGTGACGGGTCTTGCCGTAGTGGCTGGGTTCGCCGAGCTCTGTGCCGAGCGCGACGCACAGATCGGATTTCACCACCGCCTCGACGGCCGCCGGCGAGAACCCGTAGGCGAAGGTGCGGTCCTCCAGACCCTGGATGAATGAGGTGCCGCCGGAGGTCTGGATCACCGGGCACTGCATGAGGTCGGCCAGCTCCCGCACCGCCGCGCCGGTGCGCGAGGTGTGGACGCCGTGTCCGACCAACAGGATCGGGCTTTCCGCCGCACGGATCAGCTCCGCCGCTTCGGCCACCTCGCGCTCACCCGCGGTCTGGTTCACGAGTCGGTACCGTTCGGGCGGCAGCGGATCCGGCACGTCGAGCTCCTCCAGGATGACGTGCGACGGGTACTCGATGTAGGCCGGGCCCGGGGTGCCGGACATGGCGCGACGGATCGCCTCGTGGACGATCTCGTCGGTCTGGTCGGCGTACTCGATGGATGCGCTGTATTTGACGGACGACGCGAAAAGCGGTTCTTGGCGCACGAATTGGATGCGTCCGCGCCGCACCCGGCGCTCGGTGATGCGGGCCCGCTGGCCGCCGAGGAAGATCACCGGCGAGTTCTCCACCAGCGCGCACTGGATCGCTCCGGCGATGTTGGCCATGCCCGGGCCGAGCGTGCCGATGCACAGGCCGGGCTTGCCCGTCATGCGCGACGCGGCCTCGGCCATGAATCCCGCGCTCAGCTCGTGGTGCGGCGCGACCACCGACCATCCGCGGGCGTCGGCCTCGGCGAACATGTGCACGAAGTTCGGGTCGGGGATACCGAAGATCGTGTTCACGCCCTCGGCCTCGAACAGGTCGAGGATGCGTTTGTAGACGGGGACAGCCATCGTGGGAAACTCCTTCACTGACAATCTGTTTCGTTGAGCAAGCGTTATCCAGGGTTGGCGTCGACGGCCAGGCCCAGCTGGTCGAGGATCTCCGCGGTATGGGCGCCGAGCTCGGGCGCCGGCCCCGCGACGCGGCCCGGTGTCTGGGAGAACCAGGTGGGTACGCCGGGGAAGCGCACCGGCCCGTGCGGGCTGTCCACCGTCTCGAACATGCCGACGGCGTTGAGATGCGGATCGTCGAACAGCGCGCCGGGCGTGTTCAGCGGCGCGGCCGGTATCTCGAGCTCGCGCAGCAGCTGCAGCCACTCGGCGGTGGTCCGCTCTTTCATGGTCTCGGCGACCAGCCCGTAGACGGTGTCGATCTCGCGGGCGCGCTGTTCCAGCGTCGAATACAGCTCGCTGGCCCACGGCGGCTGAACGGTTTTCATGAAGGCGTTCCAGTGCTTGTCGTTGTAGATCAGCGCGGCGATGTAGCCATCGCTGGTTCGGTACGGCCGGCGGTTGGGCGCCACGGTGCGTGGATACACCGCGGGCCCCAGCGGGGGGTCGAACAGGGCGCCGTTGGCATGTTCGACGAGCATGAACGAGGCCATGGTCTCGAACATGGCGACCTCGACTTCCTGGCCCTGCCCGGTGCGCTCGCGGTGGAACAGCGCCATCGTCGTCGCGTACAGCGCCGTCAGCCCGGCGATCTTGTCGGCCATGATGGTTCCGACGTAGTCGGCCTCGCCGGTCAGTTGCTGTTGCACCGCCGGCAGGCCGCATTCGGCCTGGATCGTGTCGTCGTAGGCGGGGCGGTCGTGGTCGGGCCCGCGTCGCCCGTATCCGTAGCAATTGGTGTAGATGACAGCGGGATTGATCGCGGCGACGTCGTCGTAGCCGAAGCCGAGCTTGGCGATCGCCTTGGCGCGCATCGAGTGGATGAACACGTCGGCGGTCTCGATGAGGGCGCGCAGCGCGCGCGTTCCGGCGTCGGTCTGCAGGTCCAGCACGATGCTGCGCTTGCCGCGGTTGACGTTGACGAACACCCCGCTCATGCCAGGCACCGGTCCCACCGAGATATAGCGGGTGTTATCCCCTTGCGGTGGTTCGACTTTGATCACATCGGCGCCCATGTCGGCCATGATCTGCGTGCAGTACGGGCCCATCACCATCGCGGTGAGGTCGATCACGCGCACACCGGCCATCGGGCCCGTCGGGCTAGCCATTGAGCGCTCCTTGGTCGGTTGAGTCATGCAGTTCGTTTGACCTCTGAGCCAGTTCGAAGCTGTAGCGGATGTGCTCGTTGTGTCCGTCCGGGACTACCGGAAAGATGAGGGGAGCCTCGACGTACCGGATCGCATCCAGGTGGCTGCCGACCTCCTCGATGGTCCACGACGGCCGGCTCACGCCCGGGCTCTCCACGATGACCGCCCGTGCCACGCGGCCCGCCAGCGCGATGAACAATTCGCCGGTCACCGAACAGGTTTCGTGCGCGAGCCAGCCCACGACCGGCGCAACGAGCTCCGCGCCCATCGGCGGGTAGGCCGAGGTGTCGATGCCTTCGGCCATCCGCGTCACCGCGGCCGGCACGATCGCGTTGCATCGCACGCCCTCGGCGGCGCCTTCGAGCGCGACGACATTGGACAAGCCGATCACCCCCGCCTTGGCGGCCGCGTAGTTAGCCACATTGTGGTTTCCGTACAGGCCGCCGATCGACGACGTCAGCACGACGCGCCCGTAGCCCGCCTCGCACATCAGCGGAAAGGCCGGCCGCACCACGTGGAAGGCGCCGCGCAGGTGCACGTCGAGCACGGCGTCGAAGTCCTCGTAGCTCATCTCCTTGAGCGAGCCGCGACGGACGTTGCCGGCGTTGTGAATCAGGATGTCGATGCCGCCGAAGTTGTCGACCGCGGTCTGGATGATCTCCTGCCCGCCGTCGGGGGTGGCCACCGATGCGCTGCATGCAATGGCCTCTCCCCCGGCCGCGGTGATCTCGGCGACCACCTGCTCGGCGGGCCCGTCGCCGGCCCCGTCGCCGTCGAGGTTGCCGCCGGCGTCGTTGACGACCACCTTCGCCCCGCGCGAGGCCAAGAGCATGGCGTAGGAGCGGCCGAGCCCTCGACCGGCTCCGGTCACCACGGCAACGCGGCCGTCGAATCGTAGTTGCGCCGCAAAGGTTTCGCTCAAGTGCCGAGCACCAGCCCGTCCAGATCGCCCTTGTCGCGCCACACCCGCAGCAGGTCCTCGAAGGCGTAAAACCCCGGACCGTACGGCTCGCCCAGGTGTGAGCGGATTCCTTCTCCCCCGCCGCCGCCTTCGTTGTTGTAGTAGCCGGGCGTGCATTGGGCGTCGAAGGCCGAGTTGTCGACCGCGGTTTCCCGGATGGTCGCGCACCACTCCTCTTGCGCCGCTCGGCTGGGCTCCACGGTGGTCGCACCCCGTTTGAGCGCCTCGGCGATGATGTAGGCGATGTGCTCGCCCTGCAGCTCGTAGTTGGCGGCGATGTTGGCGGAGATGCCGACCTGGGTGAAGCCGGTGTAGAACTGGTTGGGGAAGCCGCGGCTGGTCATCCCGTGCAGCGTCTTGTAGCCGTCGCCCCAGTAATCGAACAGCGACAGCCCGTCGCGTCCCTCGATCGTTTCGATCGAGTAGCGGCGGCTGATCTCGGTGGTGATTTCGAAGCCGCTGGCGTAGATGATGCAGTCGACCTCGTACTCGACACCGTTTGCTACCAAACCCTTTTCGGTCGCCCGTTCGACGCCCTTGCTCGAGGACACGTCGACCAGCGTCACATTCGGCCGGTTGAAGCTGGCCAGGTAGTCGTCATTGGAGCACGGGCGCTTACACAGGAAGCGGTAGTACGGCTTGAGGGCTTCGGCGGTCGCGGCGTCCTCGATCAGGCCGTCGATGCGGCGCCGCAGCCGCTCCATGATCTTGTAGTCCTCTTCCTCCCGGATCGCCATGAACTGCTCGGGGGTCAGCGACGCGGGATCATCCAGGGCGAGCACCCGGGCGGCGGTGTTGCGCCCGAGCTCGGTCCAGAAGTCGCACACCAGATCCGGCTGGCCCAGCGCCATGCCCTCGAACGTCCACGAATGGAAGTTGCGCTGCCGCTCCCGTTGCCAGCCGGGCCGCAGCGTCTTCACCCATTCCGGATCGGTCGCGGTGTTGTTGCGCGCGTCGACGGTCGACGGCGTCCGCTGGAAGACGTAGAGATGTTTGGCGTCGCGGGCGAGGAAGGGCACGATCTGGATGCCGGTGGCGCCGGTGCCCACCACCGCGACGCGCTTGTCGGCCAGCTTGTCCAGGTTGCCGCTGACGTCACCGCCGGTGTAGTCGTAATCCCACCGCGACGAGTGGAAGCTGTGTCCGCCAAAGGCTTTGATGTCGGGGATGCCGGGGAGTTTCGGGCGGTGGAACGGGCCGGACGCCAGGACGACGAACCGGGCGCGGATATCGTCGCCGCGGTTGGTGCTGATGCGCCACCGCTTGATCCCTTCGTCCCACCTCAGGTCGTGCACCTGGGTGGAGAAGATCGCCGAATCGTAGAGGCCGAAATGCTTGCCGATGTTCCGGCAGTGCTCGAAGATCTCGGCACCGTCGGCGAACTTCTTCGACGGCATGAAATCGAGCTCTTCGAGAAGCGGTATGTAGCAGTAGGATTCGTTGTCGCATTGGATGCCGGGGTACCGGTTCCAGTACCAGACGCCGCCGAAGTCGCCGCCGAGCTCGATGACGCGGACGTCGTCGACCCCGGCCTTCTTCAGGTGGGCCGCTGACAGCAGGCCACCGAAGCCGCCGCCCAGGACCGCCACGTCGATGTCCTCGCAGATCGGCTCCCGCGGCGTCGCGGGCGTGTACGGGTCGACTTCGTAGTAGCCGGCGAAGTCGTCCTCCAGCTCGATGTACTGCTTGGAACCCTCTTTGCGCAGCCGCTTTTCGCGTTCGTGGGCGTATTTCTCGCGCAGCGCGGCGATGTCGAAGTCGTCGGGCGTCTGCGTGGGCCCGCAACCGTCTTGGTACATCGTCATGCCCGGGGGTGCTCCTTACCTGACAGTTCCTGGGGCTCACCGGCTCCCATATATCTCGACAATTGGTAGTGCAGGTTGACGGTGCTGCGCTCGCGGTACGGATTGGGCTTGGTGCCCGGGAAGCCCAGGGACTTCATCCCCTGCTGCACGGCGGCCATGTTGGAGAAGTCCTGCGGCAGTACCGAGCGCCACCTGGAGTCGCCGACCGGCGTGTACTCCCACTCCGTCTGCGGCTCTTGGCCTTTCGGGTAGAGCTCGAAGACAGACACCTCGAAGAGGCACTTGTCCGGGTTGTAGCTGGGGTGGGGCCGCGCGCCGTAGCACAACGCGCTGGTCAGGCCCTGGCCGATCTGGAAGTTCGGGAAGATCTGCCATGCGGTGCCGGCCTGCCCGAGGATGTCCGCGGGGATCGTCGGCCAGATCACCCCGCGGGCCTCGTCGTCGCGGCGCGCCGATGCCAGCCAGTGCTCGAGCACCTTGTCCGCGGGTGTCCCCTCGGGCAACTCGTCCACCAGTCGCTTGGCCGCGTTCACCAGCGTCTGGGTGGTGGTGGCGTTGGTCTCCTCCATCGTGTACACCTGCATCTCCGCGGTCGAGACACGAGGATCGGCGCCGATGCCGAGGCGGATCTTGGACTTGGTGGCCTCCAAGTCCTCGGGCGCGTCGTAGCCGATATGGCTGTGCTTGCCCTGCGCTTTCGCCCAGCCCTTGAACTCGCCGAACTTATTGAATTCCGGATGCGTGGTGTAGACGTGGTAGGTCTCGTTGAAGGCCTCCAGCGCGACCTTCCAGTTGCAGTCGAAGGACAGCCACTTGCGCCATTTGTAGCGCATGTTCTCCAGGCCGAACGGGTCGAGAATCTTCGCGGCGGGGAACAAGAAGTCGGCCAGCGGCTCGCAGTCGGGGTCCATGTTGATCCATAACCAGCCACCCCAGGTGTCGACCCGGACGGGTCGAAGGTGGGTGTTGTCGGGCGTGAGCGCGTCCTGCCAGTCCTGCTGCTCGCGGATGTGGGTGCACGCGCCGTCCAGGCCGTAGGTCCAGCCGTGAAAGCCACAGACAAACGACTTTCGGGTTCGCGCACAGGCGTTCTTGGCGCCCTCGGGAGTGTCGATCAGCCGGCGCCCGCGGTGCATGCAGACGTTGTGGTGGGCGTGAAACTCGTTGGCACCGGTGCGCACCACGATGATCGAGTCGTCGAGAATGTCGTAGGTCAGGTAACTGCCCACCTCGGGCAACTCCTCGACGCGGCCGACCTGCTGCCAGACCTTGCGCCACAGCTTGTCGCGCTCGGCGCGGGCATAGTCCTCGGAGATGTACGCCTCGACCCCGATGGTCATCGGCGTCGAGAGTTCCTCGGCCGCTTCGGGATTCGCGCCCTTGGCCAGGTCGGTCATCGCATCCTCCTAATTGCCGCACGGAAGGATTCGTCTTTGAGGAACAGCGAGGTGTTGTCGGCGCCGAGGTGGCTCCACTTGAGGTCCAGGCCGCCGTCGACGAGCAGCGTCTGGCCGGTGACGTAGCTCGACAGCTCCGAGAGCAGAAAGAGGATGACACCGGCCTGCTCCTCAGGCCGCCCGCGACGGCCCATCGCGATCGCCCGCCGGTCGCGCTCGGGGTCCTCGTCGATGTAGGTGCGCGAGGCCGCGGTCTCGGTGACGCCGGGCGCCACGGCGTTGACCCGAATTCCCGCCTGCGCCAACTCCACGGCCATGGTGCGCGTCATCGCGGTGATCGCGGCCTTGGCTGTCCCGTAGGCAATGTGGAACGGCGCGGTGTTCATGCCGCTGATCGAGGAGATCGACACGATCGACCCCGGTCGTTGCTGCGCGACGAGTTCAGCTGCGACGGCCTGGCCCATGAAGAATGCCGTTTCGAGATTGTCGGTGAAGATCTTGCGCCAGTCGCCGCGCGACACCCTGGTGGACGGCATCCACGTCGACGGCTCCGCGCCGCCGGCGACGTTGACCAGCCCGTACAAGTCGCCGTCGGCGCGGCGCGCGTGGTCGATCACCGTGGCGATGCCCTCGTCGGTCGACGCGTCGGCCGCGACGGGCACCACGGGCAGCCCTTGCTGTGCCAGCGGAGCGACGTGTTCGTCGAGGTTTTCCTTCGACCGGCTCACCGCGATCACGGTGGCCCCGGCCCGGGCGGTCATGGCGGTGACCGTCGTGCCGATGCCGCCCCCGCCGGCGCCGGAAACCACCACGACGCGGCCGTCGAGCCCTAGAAGTGCCCCGTGATCGGCCATGACCCGCTTTCCCCTGCCGCTATCGCGTCACGCGTCCGCAGCGGGATCAATACTCAGTTTGTCCGGACAAAATATGGCATTCTGCCCGTTGGAGAACACTATTCCGATCGGTGGACTTCGCTGTCAAGGTCGTTTCTGCTCCGGCCGGCGGCTATTGTCTGGACTAGGCGGAGTTGATAGCGTCCAGCGCGAACGGCTGACGGAAGGACCTCGGCGAGCATGTCCACCTCACGGGCCATCTCAGCGCAGCCCTCGCGGTATGCGCTGTCGCACCCCATCGACGTCGCCGAGGGCTGGGAGTTGGAACGGGTCACCGCGCCCAGTCGGCTGTTCGGCGCCAACGGTCTGCGCACCGGCCCGGACGGTCGTATCTACATCGCCCAGGTGACCGGCAGCCAGATCAGCGCCCTGGATCACCGCACCGGCGAACTGGTGACCGCCAGCCCCAAGGGCGGCGACATCGTGGCGCCCGACGACGTCGCCTTCGACCCCGACGGCAACCTGTACGCAACCGAGGTGATGGACGGCCGGGTGAGCGTGCGCGACACCGGCGGGCGGACGCGGGTGCTGCGCGACGACGTGCCGTCGGCCAACGGCATCACCTTTCACCAGGGCCGGTTGTTCATCGGTGAATGCCGCGAGGGTGGCCGACTGCTGGAATTCGACCTGGCGGGCGGACCGCCGCGGGTGCTCTTGGAGAACGTGCCTTCGCCGAACGCGATGGAGGTCGGCCCGGACGGCCTATTGTATTTCCCCGTGATGGGCGCCAACGAGATCTGGCGCATCGATCCCAATGGCGGCGAACCGCAGTGCGTGGCGGGCAATCTCGGTGTGCCCGACTCGGTCAAGTTCGACGCGCAGGGCCAGATCGTCTCGACGCAGGTGGCCAGCGGTCAGGTGCTGCGCATCGATCCCCGCAGCGGCGAACAACGGCTGCTCGCTGAACTGACTCCGGGTCTGGATAACTGCACCTTCGTCGGCGACCGGCTGTTCGTGTCCAACTTCACCGGCGAGATCACCGAAATATCGCCCGACGGCACAACGCGATCCGTGCTGGCGGGCGGCCTCAACTGGCCGATGGACCTGGCGGTGGGCCACGACGGGCGGCTCTACATCGCCGACGGCACATACTTCTATGTCGCCCTGCCTGATGGGTCACTGCACACCGCGGGAATGTTGTTCAGCCCCGGCTATCCCGGGTTCCTGCGCGGCGTCGCGGCCAGCGGGCCCGGGGAATTCGTCGTCACCACGTCCGGCGGCCAGGTCGCCCGTTACCGGCCGGAAGCGAGCGAAACCGAAGTGCTGGCAGACGGTTTCGACCAGCTCTACGGTGTCGCGGTGAGCGCGACCGGTGTGGTGTTCGCGGAGCTGGGCACCGGGCGGGTGCTATCGCTGCAATCGGGTGGCATCCAGGTGCTGGCGACCGGGTTGCGTGAACCGGTGGGTGTCGCGATCGACGCGGACGGGGCGTGTCTGGTGGCCGAGGCCGGAGCCGGCCGGGTGATCAGGGTGAGCGGTTCGCGGATCGACACCGTTGTCGCTGACCTGCAACGCCCGCAAGGCATTCTGGTGCGGGGCGGTGTGCTCTACGTCGTCGACGCCGGAGCCAAGGAGTTGATCGGGGTCGATCTGGGCAACGATGCGCGGCGGACGATCGCCGCCGGGCTGCCGGTCGGTCCCCCGCCTGGTGTGACACCCAAGCCGCTGCGCGGCATGCCGCCGTTCTCCGGACCGCAGGGCCCCTTCGCGGGCATCGCCGCCGCGCCCGACGGGACGCTCTACCTCTCGGCCGACGGCGACGGCAGCGTGCTGGCCTTTCGCCCGACACCGGACGGACCGTGATGCCCCAGGCGATCGCGGGCGACCACCGCTACCTGCAGATTGCGCGCACGCTGCGCAAGGAGATCGTCGACGGCGTTTACCCGGTGGGTTCGCAGTTGCCCACCGAACACCAACTCTGCGAACGCTTTGCGGTGAGCCGCTACACCATCCGCGAGGCGCTGCGCCGGCTGCGCGAGGACAACCTGGTGGCCTCCCGGCCGCGCGCGGGCACCCGGGTGGTCCCCCGGCCGGCCTCGAGTTCCTATGCCCAGGACGCGATGTCGATCGACGACCTCCTGGCGTTCGCGGCAGGCGCGCAGCTGACTATCGAATCCAACGCGATGGTGACGATCGACGACGACCTCGCCGCCCGGACGGGCCTCGAGGTCGGCAGCCAGTGGCTGTCGGTGCGCGGTTACCGACAGGCCGACGGCGCGCCGGTCCCGTTGTGTCGCACCGAGTACTACGTCAACCGCAGTTTCGCGGCGGTGGGCAGGCTGCTGCAACGCCACGCCGGCCCGATATTCCCGTTGATCGAGGACCTCTTCGGCGTGAGCGTCGCCCAGTTGCACCAAGAGATCGCCGCCGTCCAGCTGTCTCCGGAGCTGGCCGACGGCCTCGCTGTCGAAGCGGGC
The DNA here is from genome assembly GCF_002104765.1 of Mycolicibacterium vulneris. Taxonomy (GTDB): domain Bacteria; phylum Actinomycetota; class Actinomycetes; order Mycobacteriales; family Mycobacteriaceae; genus Mycobacterium; species Mycobacterium vulneris. The sequence continues at coordinate 118,378 of NZ_NCXM01000017.1, read as the reverse complement.
ACGGCCGCGCTACAGATGCGGCGCACCTATACGACCTCCGACGGCGAGGTGGCCCAGGTGACGATCAACACCCACCTGTCGTCGAGGTTCCGGTACGCGATGACCATGCGTCGCGTGGACGAATAGGCCGTCCGAGATGAGGTCGCGGTGATGGCCCGAACCGCCCAGGATGTGGCGCACGCGGCGGAGGCATACCGGCGCGGATTGTGGGTGCACACGACGCTCGCCGATGCGCTGCGAACCGCTGCTACGGAATCGCCGCACCGAACGATATTGGTGGACCGGGATATTCGGCTGGATTGCGCCACGCTGCACGCTCAGGCAAGCGCGCTGGCCGGTGCCCTGTTGGCCCGCATACCCACGGGCAGCGTCGTGTCGTTCATGCTGCCGAACTGGCGCGAGAGCGCCGTCATCTACCTGGCCGCGACGCTCGCCGGCATGGTGGTGAACCCGATCCTGCCGTCGCTGCGCGACTACGACCTGCGCTATATCCTCGAAGACGCCGGTACCGCAATGGTTTTCGTCCCACAGCAATACGGTGGGCATGACTACCCGGTGATGCTGGAACGCGTGACAGCCTCGATGGACCGGGCGCCGGAGGTGGTGGTGCTGCGCGGCGACGCCGGACCGCACACACCGTATGCGGCTCTGCTGGGGCTGGCGCCGCAGGACGCGACCCTGCCGGCACTGGATCCCGATGCGGTGCGGATGATCCTGTACACCTCCGGCACCACGAGCCGGCCGAAAGGAGTCCTGCACACCCACAATTCGATGCACGCACTCATCTGCCAGATCCGCGAGCACTGGACGATCGCCCCGGGCGACACGTTCCTGGTGCCGTCGCCGATAGCCCACATCGGCGGTTCGATATACGCGTTCGAATGCCCGCTGCTGCTGGGCACCACGGCGGTGCTGATGGACCGCTGGGATGCGGCCGGGGCGGTCGCGCTGATGGACTCGCACCGGTGCACGCACATGGCGGGGGCCACGCCGTTTCTGCAGCAGCTGCTGTCCGCCGCGCAGCGCGCCGGCACCCACCTGCCCGACCTGAAGGTGTTCATCTGCGGGGGCGCATCCGTATCGCCGTCGTTGATCCGCCGCGCCGCTGAGTATTTCGACCGCGCGGCGGTCACCCGGGTATACGGCTGCACTGAGGTACCGGTCGCGACCGTCGGCGCGCCCCGGCCGGACGAAGCGGACCGTGCGGCCGACACCGACGGCAGGCCGGGAATCGCCGAGATCAAGCTCGTCGCGCACGAGGCTGCGCCCGCCGGCGACGGGGAGATCTGCGTCCGGGGTCCGCAGATGCTGCTGGGTTACCGGCATCCCGAGGACCATTCCTGCGATGCCGCAGGCTTTTTCCACACCGGGGATCTCGGCCGCTGGGTCGATGACCGGTACCTCGTCGTGACCGGCCGGGCCAAGGACGTCATCATTCGCAGCGGCGAGAACATCTCGGCCAAGGAGGTCGAGGACCTGCTCGCCGACCACCCCTGCATCGCCGAGATCGCGGTCGTCGGGCTGCCCGACGAGCGCACGGGTGAGCGGGCCTGTGCGGTAATCGTCCCCGCGGGCGCCGAGACCCCGGATGTCGCGAGCCTGCTTGCCCTGCTGGTGAGCAAGGGCGTCGCGAAATTCAAGGCCCCGGAGCAGGTTGTGCTCTGGGATGCCCTGCCGAAGAACGACGCGGGCAAGGTACTCAAGCATCAGATCCGGGCGTCGCTGATGAAGGATGGGTGAGATGCAGGTCGCAATCGTCACGGGTGCAAGCAGCGGGATCGGCCTGGGGTGCGCCACAAAGCTGGCCGAGATGGGCATGGCCGTCGTCGGAACCGGCCGCGACGAGGCGCGGCTTGCCGAACTGGCAAGCGCGGTCGGCGATCCGGATCGCGTCGCGACCCTCGCCGTCGATCTCACCGACGATGACGCGCCGCGCCGCATCGTGGACCTCGCGGTCGGTCGGTGGGGACACATCGACTTCTTGATCAACAACGCCGGTGCGGGCAGCCCCAAGCCGCTACACGAAACCGACGACGAAACCCTGGACTACTTCCTGGGTTTGATGTTGCGGGCGCCGTTTCGGCTCGCCCGCGACGTGCTGCCGCACATGGCGCCCGGCTCGGCGATCATCAACGTGACATCGACCTTCGCGGTCGTTGGCGGCCTGCGCGGCGGCGCCTACTCCGCCGCCAAGGGCGGACTGACCGCGCTGACCACCCACATCGCCTGCCAGTACGGCGCGTCCGGCATCCGCTGCAACGCGGTCGCGCCCGGGGTGACCGTGACACCGATGGTCGAAAAGCGTCTGGAGGACGAGCGATTCCGCAAGATCAACACCGAGATGACGCCGCATCAGCGGCTGGGCCGCATCGATGACATCGCCAGCACCGTCGCGTTCCTGTGTTCGCCCGGCGGAAGTTTCATCAACGGCCAGACGATCGTCGTCGACGGCGGCTGGAGTTCGACGAAGTACCTGTCGGAGTTCGCGCTGGAATCGCAGTGGATCCAGCGATGAATCTGTTCGCGCTGCTCGATGCCGCCGCGAGCCGGTTTCCCGATCACGGCGCCGTGTATCTCGGGGACCGGTGCGTGTGCACCTGGGTTGAGCTACGCGACCGGGCCTTACGTTTGGCCGCGTCGATCCGGCGGCAGTACGACGCCGGCGCCCGCATCGCGATCGCGACGCACAACCGCCCCGAGATCATCGAGTTGATGTTCGCGACCTGGGCCGCCGAATGCGTCGTCGTCCCGATCAACTACAAGCTGCATCCGCGCGAGATGGCGCAGATCCTCGACGACGCGGGAGCGGCGCGGGTGTTCGCCTCGTCGGCGATCGGCGCCGAGCTCGCTCCACTGACCACGACGCCGACGGAACTCATTGATTCCGATAGCTATTCGCAGCGGCTCGCCGCCAATCCGTCGGCGCCACCGCATACCGATCCGTCGGCGCTGGCTTGGCTGTTCTATACCAGCGGCACCACCGGCCGCTCGAAGGGCGCCATGCTGACACACCGCAACCTCACGGCGATGACGGTCGCGCACCTGGCCGACATCGACGCTCCCGACGAGAACTGCAGCCTGGTGCACGCGGCACCGATGTCGCACGGCTCCGGACTGTACGTCCTGCCGTACGTGCTGCGCGGTGCCCGCCAAATACTGCCCGCCTCAGGTGCATTCGATCCCGACGAATTCCTGGATCTCTGCGAGCACCACCCGGCCGCCAGCGCATTCCTGGCCCCGACGATGGTGCAACGGCTGGTCGCCACGGGCCGCACCCGCCCGGCTAATCTCAGGACGATCGTCTACGGCGGCGGACCCATGTACGTCGAAAGCCTGCGCAAGGCGATCGCGGCGTTCGGCCCGATCTTCGCGCAGATCTACGGGCAGGGCGAGTCACCGATGACCATCACCGGGCTACGACGCGCCGATCACGAATCGGGCGACGACGCGATCCTGGGTTCGGTCGGTTACGCGCGATCGGGCATGGAGGTCGCGGTGCTGGGCCCGGACGGCCACCCGGCGCCGCCGGGCGAGATCGGCGAAATCGTTTGTCGCGGAGACGCGGTCATGTCCGGGTACTGGGAAAACCCCGAAGCCACCCGCGCCGCGCTCAAGGGCGGCTGGCTCTACAGCGGCGACATGGGCTCGTTCGACGCGCGTGGCTTTCTCACGCTGCGGGACCGGTCGAAGGACGTCGTCATCAGCGGCGGGAGCAACATCTACCCGCGCGAGGTGGAGGAGGTGCTGCTCGAACACCCCGGCGTCGCCGAGGCGTGCGTGGTGGGCACCCCCGACGCCGAGTGGGGCGAGATCGTGGTCGCCTTCATCGTCGGCGCGGTCGAACCCGCGGCGCTGGACGCGCATCTGCTGGAGCGCATCGCACGCTTCAAACGACCCAAGCGTTACGAATTCGTCGACGAGCTACCGAAGAACAGCTACGGCAAGGTGCTCAAACGGGAACTGCGGGCCAGCCTCGTGCACTGAGACCCGCTATGCCACAACAAATCGAGGGAGGTCGCAAATGAAATGTCGCGCCGCTGTGCTTGAAGGGGTCGGCAGGGACTGGGAGATCCGTGAGATCGAGCTGGACCCGCCTCACGCGGGTGAAGTCATGGTGCGGATGGCCGTTGCCGGCATCTGCCACTCCGACGACCACCTTGTCACCGGCGACGTGTTGCCGACGGCCAAGGTGCGAGCCTCCACCGGTATCCCTGAGCCGGACTGGTTCCCGATGCTGGGCGGTCACGAGGGTGCCGGTGTCGTCGAGGAAGTCGGGCCCGGCGTGACGACGGTGCGGCCGGGTGACCACGTGGCGATGTCGTTCATTCCCGCGTGCGGTAATTGCCGGTTCTGCGTGAACGGTCAGAGCTACATCTGCGACGCCGGGGCAAGTTTGTTCTCGAGGGAGATGCCCACCGACGGAACCTGCCGCCGGCATCTCGGCGACGAAAACCTCATGGCTTACGGCCAACTCGGCACGTTTGCCGAATATGCGGTGCTAACCGAAAGGTCCGTCATCAAAATCGACGACGCGATCCCATTCCACGCGGCCTCGCTGGTGTCGTGTGGCGTCAGCACGGGCTGGGGCTCCGCAACGGTCTCCGCGGGCACCGAGCCCGGTGACACGGTCGTCGTCATCGGCACCGGCGGCGTCGGAATGAACGCCCTACAAGGGGCGCGCGCCGCCGGCGCGAAATATGTCGTCGCTGTGGATCCCATTGAATACAAACGAGATTCGGCCAAGATCTTCGGTGCCACGCACACCGCGGCTTCCGCCGAGGAGGCCATCCCTCTGGTGGCCGACATCACCGTCGGCGTCATGGCCGACCGCGTCATCGCCACCCCCGGTGTGCTGCATGTGGAGCTGATCCCGTTGGCGATGAGGCTGCTTCGCAAGGGAGGGATATGCGTGGTCACCGGCATCACCCCCTACACCGAGCCCGTGGTTCCGCTGATCTTGCAGGAGATGGTGCTGTCGGCCAAACAACTACGGGGAGCGCTGTACGGCGGGATGAATCCACGTACCAGCGTGCCGATGCTGCTGTCGATGTACCAGGCCGGGGCGGTGAAACTCGACGAGTTGGTCACCCGCCACTATCGGCTCGACCAGATCAACGAGGCGATGACAGACCTGCGGGAAGGCCGCAATATTCGCGGCGTGATCGATTTCGCCGGCATGTGATCCCAGACCTCACGCAAGCGGTCAACCGGACTCGAAGTGACTCCGGATGCCGGCCAGCATCTTGACGTGCGCCTTGACCCCTTCGCGGATGGTCACCCCGGCCAGCGGCCGCGGCGCGGTGATCGAAATCCGTTCGGTGACCCGGGTGCCGCCGTCGACGGGCTCGAAACTCACCGCGCCGCGCAGCCGCACCCCGGGCGACTGATCGGCTGCGGTCAGCACGTCGCCGCAGACGGGCACCCGCAGCCGGGCCTGATAGCTGGTTCGTATGGTCAACGGCCCCAACGGAATTCGGTCGATCACGCGGTAGGTCTGCTGGTAGCCGTCCAGGGTTTCACTGCGGGACACCGTCTCCACGGACACGATCAGCGGGTGCACGAGCTTGATGTTGTTCAGGTCCACGTAGAAGCCGCGGACGGCCTCGGGCGGCGCGGGCACCTGTTCAGACAGCGTCCGGTCGGCATGGACGGTCCACCAGCTCATGAAAGCAACCTAGCCCGACCGGGGGCGCCGCGCTTACCGTGGACCCACGAGCGAGGGAGAAGACATGGGCGCCCAAGGTCAAGTGGTCGAGCGCTACCTGGAAAGCCTGGCCGCTCACGACTGGGACGGACTGGCCGACACCATAGCCGAGGAGGGCCTGACCCGGGAGGGGCCGTTCTGCGACGTGGTCGAGGGCAAGGCGCGCTATGTCGCGTTTCTGCGCAAGGTATGCACCGAGCTGGAGGGCCATCGGTTGCACGTGCGGCGGGTCTCGCACGTGGACAGCCGGGTGTCGTATGCCGAGCTGTCCGAGACGTTCGAGATCGACAGCGTCGCGACCACGTGGCCCGAATGCATTCTGTTCGAGCAAGACAACGACGGATTGATCTCTCACGTCAGCGTGTTTTTCAAGCAGCGGCGCGCCGGCACCGGATAGCGGTCTATTCCCTCCCCCACGGAATTGACCTAACGTGTCATGGATGGAGGCAGATGCAACTCCGGAGTCGGTGCCGGTCGAGAAATTGCACTCGGGCGACCCGATCACCGATTGTGGTCAGCGGTACATAGTTCTCGAATCAAAAGCGCTCGGCGATAGCTGTGTGGTTCTGGAGCTGGAATCCAGGGTTGACCACCACCTGCAGGTCATCGAGAAGTCATTCCCGGTCGGGTACCAGGTCGACAGGGCACACCACCGAATTCTCTGACAAATTCCGGTCGCCGGAGAATAATGCGCGAGTAGCCGCCCGACGGCTACCGCGCATTCGTGTTTTGCGGCCCCTTCCGTTTGAATTCGACTGACGCCGTTCAGTTCTCGCGCGGCGGCCGTTGGTTGTTGGGATCGTCCGGGTCGGGCTCACCGAACCAGCGTGACGGCTCGTGCTCGCCGTACGCGTCGTGCCAGTCCCACCACTCGTAGGGAGCGGTCTGCGGGTAGCCCCCGGGCGAATCCTCCCAGTTTTCCTGGCGGCCCAACGCGGTCATGTCGAGGAAGCTCCACGTGGTTCCGAGCGCCTCGTCGCCGCGGTTGTTGATGAAGTACGTGCGGAACATTCGGTCGCCGTTGTGGATGAAGGCATTGGTGCCGTGCCATTCGTTCACCCCGAAATCGGCGTCGAAGTCATCCGTGATCGAGTACCACGGCATCTTCCAGCCCATCCGCGCCTTGAGACGCTCGATGTCGGCCTGCGGCGCGCGCGAGGCGAACACCAGCGTGGTGTCGCGTGCGTTCAGGTGGGCCAGGTTGCCGACGTGATCGGCGATCATCGAGCAGCCCCGGCACGCGTGGGCGGGCCAGCCGTCGATGTCGGCTCCGTAGAAGGCGCGATACACGACGAGCTGACGCCTGCCCTGGAACAGACCCAACAGGTCGACCCTGCCCTCGGGTCCGTCGAACTCGTACCGCTTGTCCACGGCCGTCCACGGCATCCGGCGCCGCATGGCCGCGAGGGCGTCATGGGCCCGGGTGAGTTCCTTCTCCTTGACCAGCAGTTGCTGGTGCGCGCTCGCCCACTGCTGGGCGGACACGATGGGCGGTGTGTTCATCGATGTGTGCCTTTCGGTTCTCGGATGTTCAGGCCAGCGTCGAGAGGCCCGCGGAGGTGAGCAGGTAGGCGTCCTGGCCGGCAGCCCCGCCGGTGGCGATCTCGAGCACCGACTTGCCCACCTGCTCGGCGCTGAGCGCCGGCCCGCCGGCCCGCACGAAGGAGTCGACATCGACGCCTTGGCGGTCGGCGTAGGCCGCGACGGCGGCCGCCCCCAGGGCGGTGGCCGGCGTCAACCGCGGCAGCACGGCGGTGAACCCGATCCCGAGCCCCGCGCGCTGCGCCTCGATGGCGGCATAGCTGGTGATGAACCTGACGGTCGCCTTCGCCCCCGCATAGCCGCCCGACAGCGGCGACCCGTTCAACGCGGCGCCGCTGGACATCACGATCACCGAGCTGCCCGGCGCCAGCGGGCGCAGCAGCGCCTGGCGAGACCAGTGGAACGCCTGCGCGACGTCGGAGTTCCAGTTCTCGCTGAACGTCTCCCAGGTCTGTTCCTGCAGCGGCATCATCGGCGGCGTCGCGCCGGCGCACAGCACCAGGGTGCGCGGCCGGTGCTCGTCGATCAGCCGTTCGGCCGTCGCCGGGTCGGCGGCGTCGGCCGCCACCGGAGTGAAGGCGTCGCCGAGCTGGGCGCGTACCTCCTCGAGTTGCGATCGGGTGCGTGCCACGCCGACGACGCGCACACCGGCGGCCACCAACGCGGCGGCGATGGCACGGCCGAATCCGCGGCCGGCTCCGGTCACGATCGCGGTGGTGCCGGCGAGCCCTTCGGCGTGGGCGGTACTGGGCTGGTTCATGGTCGTCCTCGCCCTCTGACGTGGTCTGCGGCCGTGGCCGCGCCTTCACCGATTCAGATACGGCGCGACATCGGGATTCATCGCCCGCGGACCGATGACTTTCGGGGGCGGGATGTCTCTATGGGAGTAGGTTCCCTCGCAGCCGAAAGGAGTTGGGTCGTGCCGGCGCAGGAGGATTTCGTCGAGCAGGCGGCGCCTTTTCGGGCCGAGCTGATCGCGCATTGCTACCGCATGCTGGGCTCGGTGCACGACGCCGAGGACCTGGTCCAGGAGACGTATCTGCGAGGCTGGCGCGGCTATGCGGCATTCGAGGAACGCGCGGCGCTGAAGACGTGGCTGTATCGGATCGCGACGACAGCCTGCCTGCGGGCGCTGGAGAACCGCGCCCGCCGCGTGCTGCCGATGGGCGTGGGGGACGGCTCGATCGACCCGGACGGGGATTTCGACGCGAAGGCCGGCGCGCACGCCTGGCTGGAGCCCATTCCCGACGCGCTGATGTTCAAGAGCCGCGAAGACGACCTCGCCACCAAGCAGAGCGTGCGGCTGGCCGTGATGACGGCCCTTCAGGAGCTTCCGGCGCGGCAGCGCGCGGTGTTGATCCTGCGCGACGTGGTGCAGTTCAGCGCCGCCGAGGTTGCCGAACTGCTCGAGACCACGCCCGCGGCGGTGAACAGTTCGCTGCAGCGCGCCCGGGCCCACCTCGCCGAACTGTCCCCCACCGAGGAGAGCATGTCCGAGCCCGGCGATGCGGAGCGTCGCGAATTGCTCGACCGGTATTGCGCGGCATTCGAAAACGCGGACATGGCCGCGTTGACCGCGCTGCTGCAAGCCGACGTCAAACTCGAAATGCCGCCGATGCCAGTGTGGTTCACCGGACGGGACGCCGTGCTGCGATTCCTTGCCGGACGCGCCCTGGCCGAGCCCGGCGACATTGCGATGATCCCGACGGCCGCGAATTCGCAACCCGCCGTTGCCGAGTACCGGCGCAGCGCTGACGGGAAGATGCGAGCCCATTCCATTCACGTGCTGACCACCGGCGCTACCGGCGTCGCCGGCATCACCGTCTTCCTCGACCCCGGTCTGTTCAGCACGTTTGGTTTGTCACCAACCCGGTAACCTTGGAGCAGGGACGTAATCGCACCCTTGCTCGCTAAGGGAGGCCCGACGTGCATCGGCTTGCATCGTCCGAGGTGTCGTCGCACGGTTTTACCTTCCCGCCCACGTGTGGACAGGTACTCCACACGCCAGGATCATTAGGCGCGGTAGACGTAATCGAAGGGTGATGAGTGAAGATTCCGGGCGTTTCCAGCGTCGTCGCTGGCGTAGCCGGTGGAGCCGCGCAGGCGGTGCGGGCCGGCGTGTCTACTGCGGCCGGCGCGGCGGGCGCGCTGCAGACACTGACCAGCCCGGTGACGGAGCTGGCCGGCCCGGTGCTTCAATTGATGGCTCAATCGACCGGCCGGGCAATCGGGCTGAACAGTTCCGCCGACGGTTCCCCCGGCACCATCCTGCCGCCGGTGCGCTGGCAAAGCGGGCAGCGCGTGCACCTGGATCTCGACCCGCTGTTGCCGTTCTTCCGCTGGCAGGAATATTCGGCGGTAGTCGAGGAGCCGGTTCGCCGGATTGACGGAGTGGCTAAGGCCCACGTCGAGGGCGCGCTGGGCCGTTTGGTCGTCGAACTCGCCGACGACGCGGACCATGACGCCGTCCTGACCGAGGTGCGGTCAACGGTCGCCGCGGTTGCCGCCGACATCGCCTCGACGAAGTCGGAGTCGGCTCCGCGTTCGGCGCCGTTCGCCGACCCGGGTAACCCCCTGGCGATTCTGGTGCCGCTCACCGCCGCGGCCATGGACTTCGTCGCGATGAGCGCCGCATTCACCGGATGGGTGGCCCAACTGCCCGCGGCACCGGTGACCACTCGGGCCGCGGCCGCCCTCATCAATCATCAGCCGCGCATGGTGGCGATCCTGGAATCGCGGCTGGGCCGGGTGGGCACCGATATCGCGCTCGCGGCGACGACGGCGGCGGCCAACGGGTTCACCCAGGCGTGGGGCACACCGATGCTTGATCTCACCCAACGCACCCTGCAAATCTCCGAGGCCGCCGCACACCGCCGCGTCTGGCGGGATCGAGAGCCGCGGCTGGCGTCGCCCGAGCGGCCACAAGCACCCGTGGTCCCGGTCATCTCCTCGGCCAAGTCGAACGTGGCCCGGCACAGCTGGGCGGCGGCCGCGGCCGGGGAGGCCTCGCATGTCGTGGTCGGCGGAGCCGTCGATGCCGCGATGGATAAGGAAAAAGGCTCGATGGCCGGGCCGGTGGAGAGCTATGTCGATGCGGCGGCCAACGGCTCCTTGATCGCGGCGGTCAGCACGTTGGTGGCCGGCGGCGGCACCGAAGCAGCGGCCGAAGCGATCGAGGCCGGGGTGCCGCGAGCCGCGCACATGGGCCACCAGGCGTTCGCGGCGGTACTGGGTCGTGGCCTCGCCAACGCCGGCCAACTGGTGCTCGACCCGGGCGCCTTGCGCCGCCTGGACCGGGTGAAGGTGGTCGTCATCGACGGCGCCGCGCTGCGCGGCGATCACCGCGCCGTCTTGCGTGTCCACGGCGATGCACCCGGCTGGGATGACGACCGGGTCTATGAGGTGGCCGACGCGCTGCTGCACGGGGAAGAGGCCCCCGAGCCCGACCCGGACGAGTTGCCGGCCACCGGGGCGCGGTTGAGGTGGGTTCCCTCCCAGGGGCCGTCGGCCACGCCCGCGCAGGGTCTCGAATCCGCCGACCTCATTGTCGACGGCGAATGCGTCGGCAGTGTCGAGGTGGGCTGGGAGGTCGACCCCTACGCGATCCCGCTCTTCCAGACCGCGAACCGGACTGGCGCTCGGGTGGTTTTGCGTCATGTCGCCGGCACCGAGGATCTCACCGCCAGTGTCGGCGCCACGCATCCGCCCGGAACCCCGCTGTTGAACGTGGTGCGCGAGCTACGGGCCGACCGTGGACCGGTTCTGCTGATCACCGCGCTACACCGAGACTTCGCGTCCACCGATACGTTGGCCGCGCTTGCGATCGCCGACGTCGGTGTGGCGCTTGACGATCCGCGGGCCGCCACGCCGTGGACCGCGGACATCATCACCGGCACCGACCTGGCAGACGCGGTGCGGATCTTGTCGGCGATTCCGGTCGCCCGCTCAGCGAGCGAGTCGGCGGTACACCTTGCTCAGGGCGGCACCACTCTGGCCGGGCTGCTGCTGGTCACCGGTGAGGAGGAGCAACAGGGCACCAGCCCGGTGAGCTTCCGGCGCTGGCTCAACCCGGTCAACGCCGCCGCGGCCACCGCGCTGGTGGCGGGAAGCTTCTCGGCCACCCGGGTGCTGCGGCTGCCCGATCCCACTCCCCAACCACTCACCGCCTGGCATGCGCTGGATCCCGAGATCGTCTACTCGCGGCTGGCCGGTGGCGCGCGGCCGCTGGCGGTCGAGACCGAGTCGTCGTGGCGGCGACGCCTCGACGATCTTTCCTACAGTCCGGCATTAGCGCCGCTGCGTGGGCCGCTGCACAGTGCGGTCCGGCTGGCCGCCGCCACCCGCACCGAGCTCGCAGATCCGCTGACTCCCATCCTGGCCGTCGGGGCGGCGGCGTCGGCGATCGTCGGCAGCAACATCGACGCGCTGCTGGTCGCGGGTGTCATGACCGTCAACGCGATAACCGGTGGGGCACAACGACTTCGGGCCGAGTCCGCGGCCGCCGAGTTGTTCGCCGAGCAGGACCAGATGGTGCGCCGGGTCGTCGTTCCGGCCGTCGCGACCACGCGCCGCCGGCTCGAGGCGGCCCGGCACGCCACCCGCACGGTGACCGTGTCCGCGAAGTCACTGCGACCCGGCGACGTCATCGACCTGGCCGCACCCGAAGTGGTGCCCGCCGATGCCCGCCTGCTGGTTGCCGAAGATCTCGAGGTCGACGAGTCCTTGCTCACCGGCGAGTCACTGCCGGTGGACAAGCAGGTGGACCCGGTCGCCGTCAACGACCCCGACCGCGCCAGCATGCTGTTCGAAGGCAGCACCATCGTCGCCGGACGTGCCCGGGCGATCGTGGTGGCCACCGGGGTCGGGACCGCCGCGCACCGCGCGATCTCGGCCGTCGCCAGCGTCGAAACCTCGGCCGGAATACAGGCTCGGCTGCGCGACCTCACCAGCAAGGTGCTCCCGCTGACGCTTGCCGGCGGTGCCACGGTATCGGCGTTGGCGCTGCTGCGCCGGGCGCCGCTGCGCCAGGCGGTGGCCGACGGCGTCGCGATAGCAGTGGCCGCCGTGCCGGAAGGCCTGCCGTTGGTGGCCACCCTCTCCCAGCTCTCGGCCGCCCAGCGGCTGACGGCCCGCGGGGCCCTGGTCCGCGCGCCGCGCACCATCGAAGCGTTGGGCCGCGTCGACACCATCTGTTTCGACAAGACCGGAACCCTCACGGAGAACCGGTTGCGCGTCGTGTGCGCCGTGCCGGCCGACGTCGACCCGCATGAGCCGTTCCCCGCGCTCACCGATCCGGTCTCGGCCAACCTGCTGCGGGCCGCCGCGCGGGCGTCCACTCGGCCGCAAGAAGGCCAGGGTCATGCGCACGCCACCGACGAGGCGATCGTCACGGCGGCGGCCTCACTCAACGGCCACAACGATGCGGACTGGACGATGCTCGCCGAGGTGCCCTTCGAGTCGAGCCGCGGCTTCGCCGCCGCGATCGGTATTACTGGCAACGGTTCGAACGCGCCGATGCTGATCATCAAGGGAGCTCCCGAAGTCATCCTGCCGCGCTGCAAGTTCGCCGACCCCGAGGCTGACCAGCGGCGGGCGGAGGCGGTGGTACACGGTCTCGCAGAGCAGGGCTTGCGAGTGCTTGCGGTGGCGCAGCGCGTGTGGAAGCACGAGACCGAGGACGACGACACCGACGCCGACGCCGTAGACGCCGCCGCGCAGAACCTCGAGCTGCTGGGCTACATCGGTTTGGCGGACACCGCCCGACCATCGGCGCGACCGCTGATCGAAGCGCTGCTGGACGCCGACCGCGACGTGGTGCTGATCACCGGCGACCACCCCATCACCGCCCGGGCGATCGCCCGTCAGCTGGGTCTGCCCGAGGACGCGCGGGTGGTCACCGGCGCCGAACTCGCCGGCCTGGACGAGGACGCCTGCGCCAAGTTCGTCGCCGATGTGCAGGTCTTCGCGCGCGTCAGCCCGGAGCAGAAGGTACAGATCGTGGCCGCCCTGCAGCGCTGCGGGCGGGTGACCGCGATGGTCGGCGACGGCGCCAACGACGCCGCCGCCATCCGGATGGCCGACGTGGGCATCGGCGTGAGCGGTCGCGGTTCGTCGGCCGCCCGCGGCGCCGCCGACATCGTGTTGACCGACGAGGATCTCGGTGTGCTGCTCGACGCCCTGGTCGAGGGGCGCAGCATGTGGTCCGGGGTGCGGGACGCCGTCACGATTCTGGTCGGCGGGAACGTGGGCGAGGTCTTGTTCACCATCATCGGGACCGCCTTCGGCGACGGACGGGCCCCGGTCGGGACCCGTCAGCTGCTGTTGGTGAACCTGCTCACCGATATGTTCCCCGCGCTCGCGGTCGCGGTCACCTCGCAGTACGTCGAGCCCGACGAAGCCGAATACGAGTCCCCCGAAGAAGCTGAAGAGGCGCGGCGCCAGCACCAGCGCGCCGTGCTGACCGGACCCACCCCCTCACTCGATGCCCCACTGATGCGCCAGATCGCCACCCGCGGCGTGGTCACGGCCGCCGGGGCAACGGCCGCCTGGGCCATCGGGCGCTGGACACCGGGCACCGAACGTCGCACGGCGACCATGGGATTGACCGCTCTGGTGTCGACGCAGCTGGCGCAGACGCTGCTGACCCGACGACACAGCCCACTGGTCGTCGCCACCGCGCTGGGCAGCGCGGGCGTTTTGGTCGGCATCGTGCAGACCCCGGTGATCAGCCAGTTCTTCGGGTGCACACCGCTGGGGCCGGTCGCCTGGTCGGGCGTGCTGGGATCCACGGCGGGAGCCACCGCGATCTCAGCGCTGGCACCCAACTGGCTGGCTAAGCAGGTCGCCGCCCTGGAGCCCGGCGAGAAGTGAGCCGTCAGTCGGACAGTTCTTTGCGCAGCACCTTGCCGGCGGGGTTGCGCGGGATGCTGTCGACGACGTTGATGTCGCGGGGCTGTTCGAAGCGAGAGACCCGGCCCTTCAGGTACTCGCGCAGCTCGGCCACGTCGATCTCGCCGCCCGGCTGCGCGACCACGAACGCCGCCAGGCGCTGACCGAACCGTTCGTCGGGGACCCCGATGACCGCGTTGTCGGCGATGGCGGGGTGCTGGGCCAGCGCATTCTCGACCGCACGCGGATACACGTTCTCGCCGCCGGAGATGATCATGTCGTCTTCGCGGCCGACGATGAAGAGCCGGCCGGCGTTGTCCAGATAGCCCATGTCACCCGTGCTGGTCATGCCGTCGACAACGGCTTTCGCCGCGCCATCGGTGTAGCCCTCGCTGGTCAATTCGCCGCCGACGAAGATCCGCCCGGTGACCCGCGGCCCGACCGGCTTGTCGTTCTTGTTGAAGATGCGCACCGGGCACCCGACGACGGGCCTCCCGACGGTTTCGGGGGCCTCGCGCAGATCCGCCGGCGTGGCCAGCGCGCCGATGCCGACCTCGGTGGAGCCGTAGCCGTTGTAGAGGATGTCGCCATAGGCGTCCATGAACCGCTGGCCCAGAGTGGGGTCGAGGCGGTCGCCGCTGGAGATCACCGTGCGCAAGTAGGGCAGCGGGTTTCGCTCCCGCACCTGCTCGGGCAGCTCCAGGATTCGCGCGAGCACAACCGGCACCGCGGTGAAGGCGTCGGCGCGGTGCAGCGACGCCTGGGCCAGCGCGGCCTCGGCGTCGAACTCACGGCGGGTCAGGACGGTGCCCCCGAGCGCGAAGGTCAGCATCAGCATGCCTAGTCCCAGCCCGTGAAACATGGGCATTGCCACCGAAATCCGCGAACCTGTGCGCAACCGGGTGCGATCGAGGATCGTCACCCACACGCCCACCGCCGAGCGCATCTGCGGTGTGCGCGGCACGCCCTTGGGCTTCCCGGTGGTGCCCGACGTCAGCAGCACGATGCGGCCGGGGGTGGCGACGTCCGGGCGAGCGCCTTCGTCGGTGCCGACCGTCGCCGGATCGACCGTGACGACCGAGTCGTCCGCACTCCGGACCCGCTCGGCGAATTCAGCGTCGACGACCACGGTCGAGATGCGGTGGGCCTCGACGGCGGCCGCCAGCGCGTCGCTGCGGAACTCCGTGCTCATCGGCACGACGTCGGCGCCCAGCAGGGCCGCGGCGAAAACGCCCGCTGCGAAACCGCGTCCGTTGCGGCACATAACCCCGATAGCCTGCCCGGGTGCAGCGCCTTCGGCGGCCAGCCGCCGGGCCAGCGACTCGGTCGCTCGCTGCAGCTGGCGATAGGTCAGCGCGCCGTCGTCGTCGACGATCGCGGTCCGGTCGGGCCAACGGGCGGTGGTGACCGCCAGCAACGTGTAGGGATTGGTGCCGCCCCGGCGAACCTCGCGCAGGAGCCGGAAACCCGCGAGCGGCGCCGGCGGGGTGAGCAGACCGGAGCGCAGCAGGGCCCGGGCGGCGGTGGGGACCACGCGATCATTCGCCATCGTCGGCCTCGTCGGTGTCGGGCTCGCTGAAGAACCGGCGATGCCACAGCCGGGCCGCGTAGTCGGCGGGCCCGGCCAGCAGCACCGAGGCCAACTCGGCCGGCAGCACCCAAGGCGGCGCAATGGTCCGGGGCCGCTCGATGATCGCCTTGGCGATGGCGTCGGCGGCTTCGTCAGGTGAGAGTCCCGGAAGGCTGCCCAGCAGCGGGGTGGGCGCGATCATCCTGGTGCGGACCAGCGCGAAGTAGACGGTGGTGACATCGACGCCGTCGGTATGCAGCTCCGGCGCGACGCTGCGCAACCACCGGTCGAAGGCGCCCTTGGACGCCTGATAGGCACCCCATTGCGGACCCGGCGCCACCCGTACCGCGACGCTCGACACGTTCACGATGTGCCCGCTGCCGTTGCCGCGCATGGCCGGCAGCAGCCCGAGCAGCAGCCGCACCGGCCCCAGGTAGTTGATGTCGATGGTGCGCTGGAAGTCGTGCGGCCGGTCGTACTGGTCATGCAGCGAGCGGCGCAATGACTTGCCAGCGTTGCTCACCACGATGTCGAGCGGGCCGTGCTCCTCGGTGATCTGCTTGGTCAGGGCGCTCACCGCGGATTCGTCGGTGAGGTCGGTCGGGTAGGCGACCGCGCGACCTCCGCCGGCGTTGATCGACGCCGCGAGGTCGCGGAGCCGTTCCTCGGACCGGGCGACCACCACGACGGTCGCCCCCGCCGCGGCCAGGCTGCGCGCGGTCGCCTCACCGATGCCGTAGGAGGCGCCCGTCACCAAGACGGTCTTGCCGAGGACGGTGTCCCGCAACTTGTCCGGGTCCGATACCCGGGCCGGGTTGGCCACGTGGTCCGTGACCGTGTTCAGGGCCTGCGCTATTGCGTTCAACTTCGCTGCCGCATTCACTCGAGCCGCTTGCCGGGGTCGGCGGCTGCTTCACCGTACCCCGGTCCGGTAACTTCAAGTAGCAGACCACATTGCAGTCCGGGCCCGCGCTCCGCCCCGGCGAAGACGGCTCCCGAGCGACCCCGGCGACGGGTGGGCGGCGGCCGCCCGAGCGCTCACCCGTGATGAGCGCCGCGCACAACCAATCTCAGCCCGTCCGCATCAGCGGCGGTTATTTTATGAGACCACGGTAATTTCGGTGTTTCGGGTGTTTAGGGGGCGTGTTGGCTGGGCACAATGGCGGCATGATTGCGCGTCAATTAGTTCGTTCCCTCGGTTCAGCAGTAGTTCTCGCAGCGTCGGGCGTGGCCGTGTCGGCCTTGTCCACTTCCGTTATCCCCTCTGCCTCGGCCCAGTGTCCGGACGTGCAAGTGGTGTTCGCCCGTGGCACCGGTGAAGCGCCGGGGGTCGGCCCCACCGGTCAGGCCTTCGTCGATGCGCTGCATCAGCGCGTCGGCGGGCGGTCGTTCGATGTGTATCCGGTCAACTACCCCGCCAGCGACCAATGGGATACCGGCATCGACGGCGTCAGAGACGCGGGCGCGCACGTCAATTCGATGGCCCACGACTGCCCCAACACCAAGATGGTGCTCGGCGGCTACTCGCAGGGCGCGGCCGTCATGGGCTTTGTCACCTCGGCCGCCGTGCCCGACGGCATCGACCCCAACACCGTGCCCAAACCGCTCAGCCCCGACGTGGCCAGCCACGTCTCCTCGGTCGTGCTGTTCGGCATGCCCAACGTGCGGGCGATGAACTTCCTCAACGAACCGCCCGTGGTCATCGGCCCGCTCTACCAGGACAAGACGGTCAAGGTGTGCGCCACCGAGGACCCGGTCTGCTCCGACGGTCTCAACTTCGCCGCACACGACACCTACGCCGACGACGGCGCGATGATCGACAAGGGAGTCGCCTTCGCCTCCAGCCACTTGGGTACGGGCGGGCCCGGCGCACAGTCGGTCGCGTCGCCGCACGGCGGCTTCGGAGAGTAACGGCCCGACGGGGATTCCCGGCTAATCCCTGATGAAGCCCTTGTTGCGCATCAGGGCGTCAGCCAGGAATCCGTCGTGCGGAATGTGCGGTGCGTGCAACCACGTCGGATGGTGTCCGCAGTAGACGTTGCCGACGGTCGGTTCGGCGACCAGATCGTCGATCAGCGTCTCGTCGCCGGTGATCGCGGTGACGACGAGCGAATGCCGCAACGGCCGCATTCCGGCCTCGCGCGTCCAGGCCGACACCCACACGCACGGGAAGGGCAGCTCGAGGTTGAGTGTGTCGACGTCGGGTTCGGCCAGCAGATGGACGGCGGGGCGCAGCGCGGCATAGCCGTCCCCGAGGTCGGCGACCACCTGATCGGCGCCGAGCAGCGGGGTTGACCCGGCGGCCTTGGCCGCCAGGAAGTTTGCCAGGGCGCGCGCCTTCTCGACGGGCTGAGTGGGCAGGTTCGCCCGCTCGTCGTCGGTGGGCAGTGGCTCGATGGCCGCCAGTCGTTCGGCGATCGCCCGAGCTAGAGCGGTGGCGTCGCCCTCGCAGAGCACCGCGGTGGTGTTGACGCACGCCATGCCGCCGTGGTTGGCGATCGAATCGACGATGACGTCCAGATGGTCACGCCAGTCCCGGTCGGCGGTGATCAGGATCTTGGTGCGCCCCGGTCCGTTCACGATCACCGCCGGATCGCCGGCGTACTTGTCGACCACGTCCTGGCCGCCGTAGACCATGGCGAGGTCGGCGGACCGGATGATTTCGTCGGCCCCGGCATGGTCGGTGGGCAGATAGACGGCGTCCTCGGCGCGAAACCCGGCCTGCCGCAGCGCGCACACCAGCCGATGCGCCGTCAGCGGTTCGCGCCGCGATGGGCGCACCGCGACCCGGTAGCCCAGCGCCAGCGCCTGGGGCCAGAGCCCATGGACGCCGGGGCCGTTTCCGGCCGCGTGCACGGCGAACACTTCACCCCGGCGCACCCACAGCGCGCCGCCCGCGCGGGTGCGCTCGTCGCGCCAGTCCAGCGTCGCCCCCACCGGCTGAGCCGGTCGCACCGCATCGAACGCGCTGGCGACCGCGTCGGCCACGCCCCGCGCCCCGGCGCGGGTGATGGCGATCGGCATGCCCGAGATCCGGCTCGCCAACCCGACATAGGCCTCGAAATCCAGTCCGGCTACCACGCCGCTGCTGAAGATGTCGGCCGCCCGGGACAGCGCCGCCGCGCGCTGGGCGAGCGGCAGCGGTGCGGCCTTGCGCTGCGCGCCCAGCGTGCGCGAAACGTAGAGCGGCGGAACCATGCTCAGCTCCGCGACGGCGACGCCCGCGGTGGTGGTGATCACGTCGCTGTTGCGGGTCCGGTACTCGCCGTCAGCGCCGAGCGCGTCCAGCGCTACTAAACCGGTTGCGGCGCCGATGTTTTCACCCGCCACGCTCAGTACACGCCTTCGATGACGGCCTCGCCCTCGAAGGTGGCCACCGGCCGCACCTCGCTGACCGAGTCACTGAGTTCGCCCGCCGGCCCGGGCATCCTGATCGCCAGGTCGCGCTCCAGGTTGTTCGGTATGAACATGCCCTTGCTGACGTGGTTCATCACCACTTGGCCCTGCTGCCCGTAGGGAACCCGCTCCCCGGTGTCGGGATCGACCACCCAGAACACCACGTACGGGGTGCGGGGGTCGAAGACGAATGTGTCGCCGTCGACGGTTCGGGTCACCGCCTGCGACAGCACCATGGTGCTGCCGAACGCCATGGTGATCGTGGTCGCGGGGAAGATGCCGCGCAGCACGTCGAGTGTGTCGGCATCCACATGCGCGCCGCTGAGCAGCAGGTAGCGGATCTTGTCGTTGACCAGCTCGACCACCCGATCGTCGCGGGCCATGGCTTCCAGCAGCGGCGGGGTGGTCTGCAGATTGGCGACGTTCTGAGTCTGCAACACGAAGACGGCCTGCTCGACGACGTGGTCGACGTAGGCCGCCACGTCGGCGGCGCGGGCGGCGATCCTTTTGACCCAGCGCGGATCGATGTCGATCGCGTGGAAGGCCGCGCCGAGCCGCTGCGACACCAGCCGGGAGAAGTAGCCGACGCCGTGTGGCCCGCTCGGCATCAGGCAGAGAAAGCCCTGGCCCTGCCGGAAGCCGCCCGTGGCGAAGTCCTCGGTTTGCCATTCGATGATCTGCGCGACCCAATCCGGCAGTTGCGCAGTGCGTTTCGGGGCGCCGGTGGTGCCGCCGGATTCGAAGATCTGGGGCACCGGTGGCGCGGATCCCTGGGCGAGGTAACCGCGTGGAATGAGATCCTCCACTGGGACGCTGCGCAATTCGTTGACTAGGTTGGGAAACAACCGCAGATCGGCAAAGGTGTTGATGTCGGTCAACGGGTTGAAGTCCAGTGCGCCGGCGGTCCGCAGCCAGAACGGCGACCCGGTGTCGTCACCGAAGTGCCAGGCGATCGCCGCGCGCAGATAGGCCTCGGCATCCTCGACCGGTGCCGCGCGCGGGACGTCCAACAGGGAGAGGTCGACTTCGGCCATGTCCTCGATCTTGTCCCATCGCGGACCGCTACGCCAAGGACACCGGGCCTTCACTCACGTCCTGGTATCGCTTTATCGCCTTATTTCACAAGGAGTTTCATCGGCGTGCACGTGATGTTCAGCGCCATGCCGGATCGCGGAGGTAGCCGGGCTAGGCACGCCGCGCGAGCCTAACTGCCGAGCAGGGCGGTGATCGCCTCGTTGAAACGCGGATAGATGTCGTCGTAGGTGCCGTCACGCTCGGCGTACCGGAACATCTTGACGCGCTCCACCACGATCTCCTTGGCGTCCGGCTGCGTCTGCAGCAGCGTCATCGTCTCGGTGATGTAGTCCTCCAGCGGCATCGCCCGGGGGTCGAATCCCCGCTCGCCCTGCAGCGCGGTCTGCACGTGCGGCGGGATGATCTCGATCACCTGCACCGAGGTGTCGCGCAGCTGGAACCGCAGCGACTCGGTGTAGGAGTGCAGCGCCGCCTTGGCGGCGCAGTAGGTCGGGGTGAGCGCGCTGGGCATGAAGGCCAGCCCGGACGTGACGTTGAGGATCGTGGCGTGGGGCTTGCGCAGCAGCGCCGGCAGCAGGGCCGAGGTCAACCGGAGGGGGCCCAGGAGGTTGACGACGATGCTCTGTTCGGCCAGGCCGACGTTGCTGCCGGTCAGGTCCTCTACCCGCTGAATCCCAGCGTTGTTGACCACCACGTTGAGGTCTGGGTAGCGGTCGGTCAGCTCGGTGGCGAATCGCCGGATGTCGGCGGGGTCACCCTGATCGAGCGACAGGGTCTGCATGCCCGGGTTGGCCTCGGCCACGGCCCGCAGATGGTCGCTGCGCCGGGACGCGATGATCACCTGGTTGCCCAAGCGGTGGAAAGACTCGGCCAGGCCGCGGCCGATGCCGCTGCCGCCACCGGTGACCAGAACGGTATTGCCGGTCATTTGCATCGCGGTTCTCCTTCGGGTCGCCCTGCCATCGGCTCGCTCGACCGGCCCATTCGGCCGACGGAGCGGAATGCCCCAATGCGGAGCCGGCTAACCACGATGCCCTATGCACCCGCGCGGTGTCACGACAAACGCGGGCGACGAGTAATCCGTTACGCGGCCGGCCGGTTGTGCAGCGCGCGCGGGTCGACGCCGGCGCGCTGCCACGCCGCGGCCGCCCAGCTCGTGTAGAGCACCCGGACGGGCAGCCGGTTGAACAGCGGGTTGAGCGCCCGGATGGCCGCGGCGAAGCGCTGAAAGCGCTTCTCCTTCTTGGCGTCCCACTGCAGCTGGCACACCTCGCGCATCTGGGGCGGCAGGGTGCCGACCACGACCAGCCGGGTGTAGGCGTTCAGCGGCGCCGACAGGATCTTCCACACCGGCTTGGGAATCCGGCGCGGGCCGGGGATGCCCTTGCGGATGTAGCCGGTGCCGTAGAGCACGGTCTTGTGCGGGACGAACCGGTCGAGCATCTCGCCCCAGTAGGCCAGGAAATCGTCGTAGGTCTGCGGTTGTCCGCGGTCGCTGACGCCGTACAGGCTGTACCAGAGCTTGCCCTCGTTGAAGATCTGTTCCTTCTCCGCGCGCGACAGCCTGCGGATGAACGTGTCGGTGTTGTAGATGACCTGGTCGACGAAGCTGGCGTGCGCCCAGTAGAACAGCTCCGGATTCAGCGCGTGGTACCTCGAGCCGTCGCTGATGGTGCCCTTGATCGTTTTGTGGAAGTCGCGCACCTTGCGGCCCCACTCGTGGGGTTCGTCGGAGTAGACGGTGTTCATCAGGGGCGGCGCTGTCCGCTTGGCCCGGCCCAGCGTGTCGCTGAAGATGACGGAGTGGTCCAGCACGCCCTGGGCGAGTTGTTCGATGCAGTTCTCCACCCCGGCGGTGCGCTGGAATCCGAAGAGCTGAGTCCGGTTGTCCCCGTAAAACTTCCAGATCAACGAATCCGGACCCAGCCGCGGTGCGGTGTTGGCAGCCTCGTCGTCGATCGGCATGGGCATCGCTTCGCGAACGCCGGTGTCGAACCGCGACCCCGCGCTCGGTGCGGTCAGCTCGTCGTTCTGGGCGGTCATGCCCACCTCCTCGTCGCGCCAGACGTTGTGAATCAATGACACAAATACGTATCTTTGTTTCAGAGCCTAGCAATCGCTCGCCGGCGGTGCACGGCGGCTCCCGAGCGCCCGGAAAGCCGGCGGTGACCCCGCCGAGGAGTTGATACGATGCCGCCAATCATGCAGCCCGAACCGGGCTCTGCCAGTGCCGATGCGCTCACCGATCTCGATCGCACGATCTTGGACACCGCGCGCAGCGTGTTCGAGACCTACGGCGTGCGCCGCGCCAACATCGACGACATCGCCGCCCGGGCCGGGGTCAGCCGCAGCACGATCTACCGTCGCTTCCCGACCAAGGAGAACCTGTTCGCCCGCGTGGTGCGGCGCGAGGCCGGGCTCTTCTTCAGCACCCTGGACCGGGCGACCACGGGCTGCGATCCGCGACAGGCGGTGATCGAGGCGTTCGCGCTCGGGGTGCGCCTGGTGCAGGACTCGCCGCTGTATTCGCGGATCGCCGAAAGCGAACCCGAGCTGTTCGGCATGTTCTCCCGGTCGCAGGCCTTCCCGATTCGCCAGTTCGCCGACGGCATCGCCCATACCCTGCGGCGATGCGGCGCCGACCTGGCCGAGCCCGACCTGGACAACATCGCCGACATCCTGCTGCGCGTCGCCCTCGGCATCATCGTCTTTCCCACCGACCGGCTCGACACGTCGGACCCGGCTGCGGTGCGCGAGTACGCCGCGCGCTATCTGGTTCCGATCATCGGCAGGCCTGCTAACGGGCCTCGAATTGTCGACACCCTGCACTAGCCTTGAGTCGTGGCTGGGAGTTCTGCGGCTCCGCGGACCCGGTACGCCAGTTGCGGCGAGATCGACATCGCCTATCAGGTCTTCGGCGATGGTCCGATGGACCTGCTCATGCTGCCGGGCCCGCTGATCCCGATCGACTGCGTCGACCTCGAGCCGTCGATGTACCGCTTCCATCGCCGGCTCGCGTCGTTCTGCCGGGTGATCCGCTTCGATCAGCGCGGGATCGGCCTGTCGTCCCGGGTTCCCTCGCTGGACATGCTGGGCCCGGAATCGTGGGCGCAGGATGCGATCGCGGTCATGAACGCGGTCGGTTGCGAGCGAGCCACTGTCTTCGCCCCGGGTTTCACCACGCTGGCCGGTGTGGTTCTCGCCGCCGACCACTCCGATCGAGTGAACAGCCTGGTCATCGCCAACGGCGCCGCGCGAACGCTGCGGGGTCCCGACTACCCCATCGGCGCCGAGCTCGATGCCGCCGAGCGATTCACGTCGGTCGGGATGGAGCCGGACGCCGTCGAGCAGGGTTTCGACATGCTCGGCATCATCGCGCCCTCCATGGCGAATGACGCCGCGTTCCGCTCGTGGTGGGACATGGCCGGCAACCGGGCCGCGTCACCCAGCATGGCCCGTGCGTTCATCAATAAGGTCAGGGAGGGCGATGTCCGCGACCGGCTGCCTCGCGTCACGGTGCCGACGCTGATCCTGCATCGCGACAACCCCGGCTTCAGCCCCGTCGAGCACGCGCACTACCTCGCCGAGCACATCGCCGAATCGCACCTCGTCGAACTGCCCGGCGAGGACGCCCTGTACTGGGTCGGCGACACCGCGCCCATGCTCGACGAGATCGAAGAGTTCATCACCGGGGTGCGTGGCGGCTCCGACGCCGAGCGGCTGCTCACCACGATCATGTTCACCGACATCGTCGGATCCACCGAGCGCGCCGCGGCCCTGGGTGACCACCGCTGGCTCGACCTGCTGGACAACCACGACAGGATCGTGCGCCACGAACTGCAGCGCTTCGGTGGCCGCGAAGTCAACACGGCTGGAGACGGATTCGTCGCAACGTTCAGCAGCCCAAGCGCGGCGATCGCCTGCGCCGACGCCATCGTGGACGACGTTCACGTACTGGGCATCGAGGTGCGGGTCGGCATTCACGCCGGCGAGGTCGAGGTGCGCGGCACGGACGTCGCGGGCATGGCCGTACACATCGCCGCTCGCGTAGCGGCGCTTGCCGGGCCCAGCGAGGTACTGGTGTCGTCCACGCTACGCGACATCGTCACCGGCTCCCGGCACAGGTTCGGCGACCGCGGCGAGAGCGCGCTCAAGGGCGTGCCCGGTTACTGGCGGCTGTACGCCCTGGTCCGCGAGCACGCCGTCGTCCGCCGGTAACCAGGCGGTCAACTCGCAGCGATCGAAGCGTCGGGGGCCTCGGCGTAGGCTGCGGACGGGGACTTACCGGAGCCGAGGCTTCGCGGCTTACCGTTCGATTCCTGGCGTCTGGCTTGGCATTTGATCGAAGGAGTACGCATGACCGACGTGCACATCTCGCTGCCTCCCGCGCTCCGGCGAGCGCTGGACCTACTCATCGACCCGCCGGCCGATCCCGACGTGAGCCGGGGTTATCTCGACCTGCTCGGCGCGGGCCAGGACGGCGGCGTCGAGAAGAACACCGGTCCGATCCAGGCGGCGTGGGCGTCACCGATCGGATCGATGCTCTACGACAACGCCCAAGCGCTTTCCCGGCGCTGGATCAGCGCGTGGCAACTGCCGCTGGAGTGGTTGGACGTTCCGCAGGGGGGCATCGCGCTGGATGTCGGTTCGGGTCCGGGCAACGTCACCGCGTCGCTGGCGCGTGCCGCCGGCCCGGAGGGGCTGGGCCTTGGAGTCGATATCTCCGAGCCGATGCTCGCCCGCGCCGTGCGCAATGAGGCCGGGCCGCAGGTCGGCTTCATCAAGGCCGACGCACAACGACTTCCGCTGCGCGACGGCACTATTGACGTCGCGGTGTCGACCGCGGTGCTGCAACTGGTGCCGGATCCGGCGGTCGCCCTCGCCGAGATCGCGCGCGTGCTGCGGCCCGGCGGCAGGCTGGCCGTCATGGTCCCGACCGCCGGCCGGCTGGCCCGGTACTGGCAGCTGCTGCCGAATGTCGGCGCGCACGCGTTCAGCGACGACGAAATCGGCGATGCCTTGGAGGACAACGGTTTTGCCAGCGTGCGAGTGAAGAACCTCGGCACGTTTCAGTGGGTGCGCGCCAAGAAGGGCTGAATCGCCGCCAATCAGCCGCTGGCAAGCTCCCGGTGCTCGATCAGCTCGCCTAACCCCGAGACACCGAGCCGCTCGCGGAACGCCTGGGCGGTGTAGCCGATGACGGTCGCGTCGGTGCGGGCGCGCACCGTCGCCGAGCGCGGCATGTGAAACAGCACGCCGATTTCGCCGAAGTAGTCGCCCGGCTTGGCCACCTTGACCAATTCCTCACCGCCGTCGGCTAATTCGCGCAGAATATCGAGTTCGCCGTCGGAGACAAGGTAGATCAGCTCGCCCATCGTGCATTGCTCGAACAACATCTCGCCGGCCGTCAGCCGCACGGTTTCAGGGGGTCGATTCGTCGACGAGACCGCCGGCGCCATCTCGACGACACGGTCGGCCAGCGGCAGCATCCGGCTGTCGTGAGTGGCCACGACCACCACGCGGTCACCCTGCGCAAGCGAGCGGATCAGCCGCAACACCTCCTCCACCTGGATGAAGTCGAGGTGAGCGGTCGGTTCGTCGGCGAGGACCAACATCGGATCCAGGGCGATCGCGCGCGCGACCGCGACGCGCTGCTGCTGCCCGCCGCTCAGGTCACCCGGGCGGTGTTTCATTCGCTCTTCGAGGTTGACCCTGGCCAGTAGTTCCTCGGCCCGCTTGCGTGCGGCCGCGCGCGAGTTACCGGCCGCACGCAGCGGAACCATCACGTTTTCCAGGGCGGTGAGGCTCGGCACCAAGTTGAACGCCTGGAACACGATGCCCACCTTGTCGCGCCGGTAGTGCGCCAAGGCACCACCCTCCAGCTTGGTGACGTCGACGCCATCGAACTCGACGGCCCCGGCCTTGGGCCGCAGAATGCCGCCAAGACAGGACAACAACGTCGTCTTCCCGCAGCCGCTGGGCCCGAGGAGGATCACGAGCGACCCGGCCGGCACTTCGAGGTTCAAACCGTTGATCGGCCGAACGGCGTACCCGCCGCTGGAATATTCAACGACAAGATCCTTGATACTCAGATCGCTCATCGCTCAGGGACCTCCAAATGCGAGCGCCGGATCGACGGCGACCGCACGCCTGAAGCCGGCGAGGCTGGCCAGCAGGCCGATCACGACCGCGGCAAACGGTATCGCCACATAAGCACTGGAGGGGACCACGACGATCATCGGGAACACCGGCCCAAGCAACGCCGAAAACAGGACGCCCAGCAGCGCCGCGAGCAGCGCGACGACGACGGCCTGCAGCGCGAGCCCTGCCAAGATCGACCGTGTCGGCACACCGATGGCCTTGAACACCGCAAAGTCGCGCAGCCGCTCGAGCGCGGAGAGGTACACCACCGATCCGACGATCAGCACCGCCACGACCGACATCATCGCGGCCACGATCGTGATCGCGCCCATGGCGACGAGCTCGGGGCGCAGCAGGTCGTTGATGCCGGCGCTCCGGCCGACGAGCTGGTAGCCGGCCGGCACCTGCTCGGGTGTGCCCTTGATCGCGATCGATGTGACCGTTGGCTGCCCGTTGTATGACAAGCGCTGCAAGCCCTGCGTGGTCAGGAAAATGTTGGGTGTCTTGGCCAGTGCTGTGGAGTTGGGCACGATGCCGACGATCCGCAGCGTGCGCGCACCGACCGTCAGGTCCTCACCTACCTGCCGGCCCAGGGTGCTGGAGACCGCGACCTCGTCCGGCGTCGATGGTGCGCGGCCTCGCGACATGTGCGGCATGCCCGGTCCGCGCTCCGGCGACCCGAACGCGGTGACGCTTCGCCTCGTCGTGCCCTCGACGACCGTCGTCGCCGCACAGGCCAGTGGCGCCGCAGCGGTGACGCCGGGCGCGGCGGCCACCTGGCTCAATTCGGCTTCGGCGAATGGCGTGGCTCCCAGGAGCGGTCCCGCGGCGCCGGACTTGATCACGAACGCGTCGACGCCCATCGAGTCGACCGCGCGCTCGGCCTCGACTCGAAAACCGTTGCCCAGCCCGATCATGATCAGGGTCATGGCGAAAACCAGCCCGGTGCTGATGATCGCGATCACCAGGCGCCGCCTTCGCCACTGCATATCCCGCAATGCTGCGAACAGCATGGGTGAGACGTTACCGACCCGCACGCATCCCGGGGCCGGGTTTGACTGCTACTTCTCGAGGTTTTGCGCCAGCAGGGCGAGCCGGTCCATCGACTCGCGCAACATGTCGGCCGTCGTCGCACGGGCCCGCTCGAGGCGGGTGGCGTCGGCCAGCTCCGTCCAGTCGTAGGTGTGGGTCACCGTGGTCAGCTCGGCGTTGACCGGGCTGAGCTCCCAGCGCCACAGGTGGCCCGGTGGCTGCTTGTTGGGTTCGGCTGGGCGCCAAGCGATCTTGCTGCCCTCGACGAACTCGGTGACGTGGTTCTCCCGCACCGCACCGTTGGTCAGCGTGGTCTTGAAGATGTCGCCGACCCGATGAACGCGCTGGCCGGCGGCGGCCGAAGCCAAATTGTTGTTGCCGTCCCAGCTCGGCTGGCGCGACGGATCGGCGATCAGCTCGAAAATCCGGGCGGCGTTCGCCGACACCACGCGGGTGGCGCTCACGACGCGATCGAGTTCCGAATCCGACATGGTGCTATCCAAACACGCCCGGCCGGTCGATGCTCCGGTGACTTTGGGCCGGCCCGTTGGCGCCTTTGGCATCGCCGCGCCGGCGCGCGCGTGCGACGGTGGTCGTGCCGGGACAACCCGGTGGTCTGTGCTCCGACCAGTAGTGAGCCACCGCAAGGGCCTGGGTCACCCCATCCGCGGCAGCGCCTCGATCGGTCCGGAGAGCGCCGCCTTGACGTAGCGGGTGTCGTCGTCGGCCAGCACCTCGGTGTCATCCGCCTCGATGCCGTCGACAATCGCGCGCGCCACCTGGCGCGGGTCGTTCTTCGGTGCGTCGAAGGCGGAGGTCATCTCGGTGTCGGTGAAGCTGAGGTGCGCGGCGACCACCAGGGTGCCCTGCTTCTCGAGCTCGATGCGCAGCGAATTCGTCGTCGACCACAGTGCGGCCTTGGAGTCGCCATACCCGCCGGATCCGGGCATCCACGACAGGATCGAGGCGATGTCGACCAGTGCGCCACCGCCGTTGTCGGCCAGGACCGGGGCGAACGCCTTGGCGACGCGCAGCGCGCCGAAGTAGTTCGTCTCGAAAACCGCCCGCACCTCGTCGATGTCGCTGGTAAGCAGGCTCCGGGCGCCGAGCACACCGGCGTTGTTGATGACGATGTCGGCGTCCGATGCCGTGACCGCCAGCGCGGCAACCGAATCCGCGTCGGTGACCTCCAATTCGACGCTGACCACGCGCGGGTCCGGACTAGGCTGCGGCGCCCGGGCGGTGGCGTAGACCTTGGCCGCGCCGCGTTCCAACAACTCCGCCACGATGGCCTTGCCGAGCCCGCGTTGTCCACCGGTGACCACCACCGTCGACCCCTTGACGTTGACCATGATCTCGCTCCTTCGACTTAGGCAACACTGCTTTGCGTGCGTCACGTTAATTGACCCGGATGACACAGTCAACTAATATTTGGCTATGTCTTTTCCGTGGGTTGCGTCACAGCGATACGGGTGCGCCGCGGCACCCGGCGGCCTGGGCCTGGTCCAGGACTTCCTGAACACGAGGGCCATCGACGGGTACGGGCCCGACCTACTGGCCGACCCGAAGCTCGCCGCCGACTGGGCGGCCGCCGCGGTGCGGGCGTGGTCGGCCGCACGCGGCGCGGACCTGGAGCCCCCGGAGCTGGGCGATGCGGACCTCGCCAGGCTTCGCGCCGTGCGTGCCGGCATTGAGCAGCTGGTGGACGGCGAAGCGCCGAATGGGCGCGGTCCCGGCGGCGTCGCGGCATCCTTCGCGCTGTCCGAGTCCGGTGAGGTGCGGCTGGATCCCGCCGGCAGCGGCTGGCGCTGGCTCGCGTCGGCACTGTGGGGCGAGATCCTGTTGAGCCAGCACGCCGGCACCTGGCGGCGGATCAAGCACTGCCGCAACCACCGGTGCGGGTCGGCGTTCTACGACCGCTCGAAGAACAACAGCGGCGTCTGGCACGACGTCAAGACGTGCGGCAACGCCGTCAATCTGCGGGCCTCCCGGGCCCGGCGGCGTGAACGCGATCGGGCGGCGGCGTCAGGCGTTTCGCCAGCGCAGGCGGTACCTGTAGTAAAGCCCTCGACGGATGCGGGCCCCCGGTAGGACGTCTTCGGCTGCCCGCCGGATCTCGGCCAGGCTTTCGCGGGGATCGGCGACGGCGCCGTCAGCAGCGTTCGACGCCTTTGGGCATCAGGCGCGGGCCCGGGTCCACCGGGCGCCGCCCGCTTCTGAGCACCGCGTGCACTACACCGAACGCGCGCGCCTTCAGTGGCGCGACCACGTCGACAGTGGCGGGAGCCTGGCTGACCCAGGCCGGAAGTGTTGCCACGATTAGTCCTTTGTTCTTTCGGCATGTGCGCCGAATCATTCAATCGCACCGCACCCGTTTTACTAGGGCGTCGCGCCGCGGTAAACGCCACGAAAAGCCGATTTGTGGTGTACGACACATCCGTGACGCAACGGAAGTCACGCAATGGTGCGGCTAGTGAAAACCCTTGAACCTGCGCAGATAACCGGGCAATCGGTGGGCGGGCAAGGCCTTCGGCCAGTCATCGGGGCGGAAATATGCGTCGGTACCGCCGTCTACGAATACTACACTGCCACATAGGAAATCGGCGGCGTCCGACAGCATGAAGCACATCCAGTCGGCCATGTGCCCTGCGTCACCGAAGCCGCCTACCGGGACCGGGAACGACCGGACGGCCTTGGCCTGCCTCGGGTCCGACAACTGCTCCTGCAAAAGCGGTGTCATGATCGCGCCGGGAGACAGCGCGTTCAGGCGCACTCCCGCCCCGGCCCACTCCGGACGCACCGCGTGTCGCCGCACCCAACGGCTGACCGCGATCTTGGACGCCCCGTACATCATCGTTGGCGCGGCCGGACCCAATAGCCGCACCGTTCGCACCGCCTTATCGGCGTCGTGGGCGAGCAGCGCTCTGACCGCACGGCGCGGCACGGCGGGTATGGTGGTTGTCGAATTACTACCGACGACAACGACTTTCGCGCGTTCAGTGGCTGCCAGCGCGGCACGCCAGGCGGCGAGCAATTCGACGACCCCGAAGTAATTGACCGCAGCGATCTTGCGGATGCGGCCGGGGCTGGGGCCCAGGCCGGCCGCCAAAACGGCACCGTCGAGTCTGTTGCCCGAGAGCTCCACGACGCGGTCGGCCGCCGCTTTGCGCCCATCGGGCGTCGACAGGTCGGCGACCACGTCGGCGTCCTTGATGTCGACACCGATGATGCTGTGCCCGTTGTCCCGAAGACGCCGGGCGGTCTCGCGGCCCATCCCGGAAGCCGACCCGGTAATGGCGTAGGTCCCCATTGACTCCTCCGTTCTCTGGGAAGTATGCCCGGGCAACGGGCCGCTCCGACGGGCGCTGCCCACCCAGTGGTCGCCCTGTTAAGTTGCCAAGGTGCATGACCCGACGCCCTGCATCGATTTCAGCCAGCTCGAGTCGGTTTACGCGCCGCTGGCCGAATCGGTCCGCCGACTCCTCGACATCAGCATCCGCACCGAAGCCGGGCCGACGGCTGTGGCGGCGGCGATAGCCAGAATCGACAGTGCGACAAGCGAACTGAGCGATGAGCTGCGACCCGGGCCGTTCGGCGTGCACCGCACCCCCGACGGCCAGACCATTGCGTGGGGCAACGCGGTGGTGGGACTGCGGAACCCGATGGCGCCGCCGCTGGTCATCCATCACGATCCCGACGGCCTGGTGTGGTCGGAGTTCGTGCTCGGCGCCGCCTACGAAGGCCCGCCGGACACCGTTCACGGCGGGGTGTGTGCCCTGGTGCTCGATCATGTGCTCGGCGCGACGGCCCATCAGCCCGACAAGCCCGCGTACACCGGCACCCTGACCCTGCGGTACCGGCGTCCCACGGCGTTGGGCCGGCGACTGCGGGCCGAGGCTCGCGTCGAGCGCGTCGATGGGGCAAAGATCTTCGCCGTCGGCCACCTGGCCGACGAGGACGGCGTCACCGTGGAAGCCGAGGGCATCTTCATCCAGCCCAAGGACACGCGGGCATGACCGTCGGCGCCCGGCGGGCGGGTCAGCTCGCCGTCGCGGCCTTCTCGACGTCGAGCAGCTGCTCGCCACGCCGTTCCTCGTCGTAGGCCTGGCGGCCGCCGCGCAGCCCGAACAGTCGTTTCGAGACCAGCAGGTAGATCACCGCGGCGACGTTGATGGTGAAGGTCACTACCCGGGTCATCGTGATGCCCTTGGCCAGGTCGTGGATCTCGAGCGGCAAGAAGACCGAGGTGGCGATCACCGCGAAGTATTCGCCCCAGCGCTTCAGCAGCCACAGGCCCACCCCCTCGACGACCTCGATCAGTGCGTAGCCGGCCAGCATCAGGGTGAGCACGGCCAGGGTGGACGGCTTGGCGGCCAGCGCCTTCTCCAGTTCGTGCACGATGGTCATCTGGTCGACCTTGAAGCCCGCGGTGCGAAAGATCGGCAGGTCGCGATCGAGGGTGGCCTGGATCGCGCCCCGCGCCCCGCGGAACTTCCACACCGCGTAGGCCGCCAGCGCGATCACCACCGCCCGGAACAAGCGCTCCACCGCGAGGATGCGGATGATGATGGCCTGACGTAACGCCTTGCCGCGCATGATCATCGGTGCGTCCTCGGCGCGGCCGCGTCCGTGGGGCTCGCCGACGGTGAATTCGCCGCACCGCAAGCAGCGCCACACTTCGCCCAGCCCGGTGTTACCGCTCAGCCGCTCGGCGAGCGACTTGTCGTCGGGTGCATAGGTGACGTGGCCGGCAACGGCGCAGGTGACCAGCTCCCACCGGTTGTGGCGGTGTTCTTTCCCCATGGCCGGATCATTCATGGCGGGCGGTCGGCCACGCAAGGGGGCGCGCACGATGCGCGTCAGAAGCGCGGCTCGCTGCGCGCGCACCGGGCGGTGGGAAGCACCGACCCGAGGAGTCCGGTGAGCTCGGCGACTCCGATGTCGTCGAGACGGGCCACCGCGGCGACGATGTCGTCACGCAGCGGCTCGTCACAGAAGGGTTCGGCAAGCCAACCGAACTTGTCCACGACGCGTTCCCAGGACATCGGGCAGGTTGGTGATCCCTCGTAATCCGACTGCTCGCGGCTGAACTCTCGCCCGTCGTTCGCGACCACGTGCACGCGCGCCGCCGTGCGTTGCGGATAGTCGGCGGTCAGATCGTCGGCCGGCCTGACCTCCACGCGCGACAACAGGTCCTGGACGTCGGTTCGCAGAACACGTTTATTCTCAAGCTGTTCGGGGCCGACGCCGCCGTCGAGCAGGGCGACCGCGGTCAGGTACTTGAGGTTGTAGTCGGCCTGCTCCTTGGTGATCGGATGTTCTTTGTCGCCGTAGGCGCCCCCACCGGCGAAGTCGTATGCCCCCTGGAAGACCTCGAGGACGACCCGGGCGACGTCCGGACCGCGCAAACCGTTGTCGGTCCGAACGGCCAGCACGGCGTCGATCACGACCTGGCCGTGGATGAGTGAGCAGTACTGCTTCAGGTACGTCTCTTCGACGCAGCGCAGGCTCCGGTCGCCGGTGTGCAGATCGATGGGCTGGTCGAACAGCTGCACCAGCCCGTGTGGGCCCTCGAACAGCGACTTGGGGCCGGTGATGCCGCGCGCGGCCAGCATCGTCGTGTAGACGGCGCGCATACCGGTGATCGCCGGCGAGATGCCCTTCCAGTTCGACACCGGTTCGGCATGGACTGTCGCCAGCGACACGTTGTCGGCCGTCGCGGCGGCGATGGCGTTGGCGGTCTGTTCGGCGCTCAGTCCCAGTAGCTTTGCGCTGCCGGCCGCAACCGACATCGACAGCTGCAGCGCGTGGTTGAGCCCGCGCGCCATCACGGGAACCTTTGCGCTGAAACGGCATTGGATTTCGTAGGCGATCGCCAGCGCCAGCAGGAAGTCGGCCCCGCTGGCGCCGGTGTGCTCGGCCACGGCCAGCACGGCGCCGAGGTTGTCGGCGGGATGGCAGAGACCGCCCACGGTCAGATAGGTGTCGAGCAGATCGGGATAGCGCACCAGCACCGCGTTGAAGAACGCGGCCTGGTCCACCGACGCCCGCCCGCCACCGACCAGGGTGGCCGTGGGGGCGCCACCGAACTGGGCGCTGTGGTCACGGATCGTCGGGATGAGTTCCCCGTCCAGGGAACCGACGGCGCACGCGAGGCTGTCGAGCACGTTGCGTTTCAACAGTGCGCGCGGCTGCCCGGTCAGATCCGCCTGCCGCGCGCCGACGACGAATTCGGCCAGCTCGTCCACAACATAGTTATGTGCCACCACTTTTCGCCTCCCGGGCGAGGCTACCCCGACGCACGGGTCCGATCGCGTGTGCGATGCGCTACATGGCGGTATCGATCTGCGGTTGCGATCCGCTGAGTGCGGCCGTCTCGTCGGTCAGGTGTTTTCCGATGTCGCGGATCTGTCGCGCGCTCAGCGCGCACAGCGGGTGCACGGCCACCATCAGGGCCACGTGTCCCCGTTCGTCGAAAACCGGCGCGGCGATGGTCACCACGGGCTGCTTGCGCCGGCCCGGGTTGTCGTCGGAAAGAAATCCGATGGTGGTGAACTCGACCAGCAGCTGGTCCAGGATGTGGCGCACCGGAATCGGCATCTCGCTGCTGTCCAAGGTGCCGACCACCTGCACGGCCTGCGCGAGCGCCGGCGTCGTCCAGTCGACGTCGAATCCCCGTTCGCGCGTGTGCGCCAGGACCTGTTGCAGGCGCTGGGCCCGGTCGGCATTGTCACCGGCGCCCCGCCGGATCCACCCGCGTTGTTCCTCCTCGGTGTCCCAGGCCGCCATCGCCACGCCGAACGGCGGCGCGTACGGGATGCGATCACCCGGAATCCCCGACGGCTGCGTGGCAGGTTCACCCTCAAAGGCGGTGACCACCAACGAATCACCGAACTTCTCGACCACCGAACAGGCATAGCCGACTTCCCGGGACAGCCGCAGGGCCGCGGACCGCGCCGCATGCGCGAGCGGCCGGGCGGTGTCCGTGCGGGCGGCCACCACCGCGAGCGCGGGACCGAGCGCGAACGTCTTGGCGACCGGATCGCGACTGGCCCACCCGCGATCGCACAGCGTCTTCAGGATCGCGTGCGCGGTCGCCTGGGTGAGATCCAGCTCGCGCACCACGTCGGAGAAGCGCAGCCGCGCGTTTCCGGACCGCGCCAGCAGCTCGACGACATCGAGCACGCGCGCGGTCGGCGCTGACGTCGAACCGCGAATCGCTTGACTCCTTTACGACGGCGTTTTTACAGTTGTACGAACATCCGAGATTG
This sequence comes from Mycolicibacterium vulneris, assembly GCF_002104765.1. Taxonomy (GTDB): domain Bacteria; phylum Actinomycetota; class Actinomycetes; order Mycobacteriales; family Mycobacteriaceae; genus Mycobacterium; species Mycobacterium vulneris. Next base: position 83,799 of record NZ_NCXM01000017.1, on the reverse strand, counting down.
TATATCGATTATTCGAGAAAGTTGGTGCATTTGCGCGCTGTGGTGTTAAGAGACGGTCGGTTACAGGTCCGCGAGACGCCGGACCCCGAACCCGGGCCGGGTGAGTTGTTGCTGCGCACGTTGAGCACCGCGATCTGCGCGTCCGACGTGCATTTCATGGACCATCCCGAACTCGCCATTGACGATCCGACCGGTCGCTCGCTGTACGACACCGGCCGCGACATCGTGCTCGGCCACGAATTCGTGGGCGAGGTCGTCGGGCACGGGCCGAACTGCACCGACCAGTTCGCCGTCGGTACGCGCGTGACGGCCATGCCGGTGCGCCTGGTCGACGGCGGCGCCGGCGGAATGCGCATCATCGGTCAGCATCCCGAGGCGCAGGGCAGTTTTGCTGAGCTGCTGGTGGTTTCGGAGGTGGCGGCCAAACCCGTCCCCGGCGAGGTGTCCAGCGACGCCGTGGCATTGACCGACGCGTTCGCCGTCGGCGAGTTCTACGTGCGCTCGGCGCAGCTGCAGCCCGGCGAGATCCCCGTCGTCATCGGTGCGGGAACGATCGGGCTCTCGGCCGTCGCGGCCCTGGCCGGCCGCGGCATCGACCCCATCGTCGTAGCCGACTACAAGGCCGACCGACGCCAGCTGGCCCGTGACCGCTTCGGCGCGCACGTGCTGGTCGACCCGGGCGAGAAGTCGCCGTTCGATGCGTTCAACGAGGTGCGCGCGCACCGCGGATTGCCCGGGCCGGCAGTCGTATTCGAATGCGTGGGCGCGTCCGGGCTGATTCAGAAGTTGGTCGAATCCGCCGAAATGGGCACCCGCATCTACTGCGCGGGCGGCTGGTACACCGGCGACACCCTCGACATCACCACCGCCACCCGGCAAGGTGTGACGATTCAGTTCGGCGGCGGTCCGCACCCGCAGGACTGGTACGGCACACTGGACGCCATCGGGGCGGGCCGGCTGGACCCGCTGCCGAGCGTCGGCAAGATCATCGGCCTCGACGAGGTGCCCGAGGCCCTCGATCAGGCCCGCAGGTCCGACGGCCCGCCCCGGATCGTCGTCCGCCCGAATGGAGACCTCCCGTGAGCGAACGCGATGACCGCCAGGACATCTCCGAACTGCTGGTGCGCTATGCCACGGGGATCGACCGGCGCGACTGGCCGCTGTTCCGTACCGTCTTCACCGACGACTGCCAACTGGACTACGGCGAGATCGGCACCTGGAACGGCGTCGACGCCGTCGCCGACTTCATGGAGCAGGTGCACGCCCTGGCGGGACACACGCTGCACCGCCTGACCAACCAGGCCATCACCCTCGACGGCGACAACGCCACTGCGCGCACCTACATCGACGGCCTGATCATGGCCGGCGACAACAACTCTGGTGTCAACGCGATCGGGTTCTACGACGACGACATCGTGCGCACGCCGGCGGGGTGGCGCATCGCCCGCCGGCGCTACACGCAGGTTCGCATCACGACGGTCGGAGGCGGGTAGATGACATTCGCGACGAAATACGGGCCCTGGGCATTGGTGGCCGGCTCCTCCGACGGTGTGGGTGCGGCGTTCGCCGAAGGGCTCGCCGAGCGCGGTGTCAACGTGGTACTGCTGGCCCGCCGGCAAGCCGCGCTCGACCGCGTCGCGGCCGAGATCGAGGCCAAGACGTCGGCGCAGACCCGAACCGCCGCAATCGATCTCGCGCAGCCGGGTGCCGCCTCGGCGGTGGCCGCGGCAACCGGCGACCTGGAGATCGGCACGCTCGTGTACTGCGCCGGTGCCGACCCCAATTTCGAGCCCTTCCTTGCCAATCCGATCGAAGCGGCCGAGGCGATGGTGCAGCGTAACTGCATGGTGCCCATGCAGTTGTGTCACCATTACGCGCCCCGCGATGGTGGCGCGAGGCAGCGGCGGCATCGTCATCTTCGGTTCCGGGGCCGGGCTGGCCGGCGGGGCGAACATGGTCGCCTACGGCGCATCGAAGGCGTTCGACATGGTCTTCGCCGAGGCGCTGTGGGCCGAACTCCACGACAAGGGTGTCGACGTTTTGGCCCTCATCCTGGGCAAGACCAACACGCCGGCATTGCGCCAACTCGAATACACCCGCGGTCTGATCGGGTCCCCCGACGAGGTGCCCCCGGACGCGGCGGCCGTGCCCGACGTCGTCGCCGAGGCATTCGAGAACCTCGGCAACGGCCCCACCCTGATGGTGGGCGACACCATGCGCGCCGCGGCGCAGCTGCTGGCATCGCTGAGCCGCAATCAGGCCGTTGAGCTCTTCGCGCAGGCCGCCGCCGCAGCCATGGGCCCGGACGCCTAGCCGCAATCGGCGGGAACTTCGGGCGTTCGCTGTGCGTCGTACGTATGGCGGCGAGGTTTGCCAAAGTTACAAATCAGGGCAGCCTAACTTGTGCAACTGCAGTGCCCTGTTCAGCAAATATGGGCTCGGGTGCACCGGCCCGTTCGCATCCCCGCTGCGTTGCTGACCCCCGCCGCCGCGGGTACCTTGGGTAACCGGTTCACCACGGCACCCGAGCCGACGTAGAGGCCGATCGGCAGTGCGAAGGATGACGATGCTCGCCATAGACAGGCCCGCAGCCACCGTCTCGACGACGGCACTCTGGCGGCGCCGCACCCTGACCCGCTCCGGCTTGATCACCGGCGCATTCGTCGTCCCGGCCGTGGTTGTCCGCATCGCGGGCCTGCACACCGGCGCGGTGCTCGCCCTGCTGATCTTCGGGGCCGCCGTGGTGGGGGCCAGCTTTCTGCTGGCGTGGGCGGCCGAGGCCGCGCAGATCGACGTCTCCGGCGGGCTGGCCACGGCGCTGCTCGCCCTGATCGCGGTGTTGCCCGAATACGCCGTCGACCTCTATTACGCCTACGTGTCCGGCCACAACGCGGACTACACGCAGTACGCCGCCGCCAACATGACCGGGTCCAACCGGTTGTTGATGGGTCTGGGCTGGCCCGTCGTGGTGCTGGTGAGCATCCTGGTCGCGCGGAAGTCCGGCTCGGAAAAGACCACCGGTTTGACGTTAGAGCCAGCAAACCGCGTCGAACTCGGATTCCTGTTGATCGCCGGCGTCCTCGCGTTCGTTATCCCGGCGAGCGGGCAGATCCACTTCGGGCTGGGGCTGGCGTTGCTGGCCTGGTTCGGGTTCTACCTCTACAAGATCAGCCACGGCGACGTTGAAGAGCCCGACCTGATCGGCACCGCGGCCGCCTTGGGTGACCTGCCCGATCGCCGGCGGCGAGTCACCGTGGTCGGCCTGTTCCTGGTGTCGGGCGGGGTGATCCTGCTGTGCGCCAAGCCCTTTGCCGACAACCTGGTCGCCGCCGGCACCGAACTCGGCATCAATCGCTTCCTGCTGGTGCAGTGGCTGGCCCCGCTGGCCTCCGAGGCGCCCGAATTCATCATCGCGACCATCTTCGCCACTCGCGGCAAGGGCACGGCGGCCATCGCCACGCTGATCTCTTCCAAGGTCAACCAGTGGACCCTGCTGATCGGGTCGCTGCCCATCGCCCACTTGCTGGGCGGCGGCGGGTTCTCCCTGCACCTCGACTCCCGGCAGGTGGAGGAGGTGCTGCTCACCGCGACCCAGACCATGATGGGGGTGGCGCTGATCCTGGCGCTGAGGTTCCATCGCGCCGCGGCGTGCACACTGCTCGGGCTGTTCGTGGTCCAGTTCCCGATCTTCTCGACACAGGGGCGGCTGCTGCTCTGCGGCGTCTACACCGCGGTGGCCGTCGCCGGGCTGATCATCAACCGCCGCCACCTGTTCACCACCGTCAGGGCGCCGTTCTTCGGCAGGGCCATCCGGCACAGCGGTCACCCACACCACGAACCGGAGGGTTCCGCCCACCCGCGGTAGGCCTCCGTCACTCCGACGACCGCTCCCCCGCCCGGGTTCGACAGCATTCTGCGTATACGGTCCAGGTATGAATCGAGTGTCGGTGATCACAGGCGGCGCGGGCGGCATGGGCCTGGCCACGGCGAAAATCGTCGGCCGCGACCACGCCCTGGTGCTGTGTGACGTCAGGCAGGACCGGTTGGCGGCTGCGGCCACGACCCTGCAGGACCTCGGGTTCGCCGCGACGGCCGTCGACTGCGATGTCACCGACCGGCGCGCCGTCGCAGACCTGCTCGGCACCGCGGGCAGCCTCGGCACGGTCGTCTCCGTCATCCACACCGCCGGGGTCAGCCCGAGCATGGGCGCCGCCGACTACGTCATGAGGACCAACGCGGTCGGCACCGTCAACGTCAACGAGGAGTTCTTCGCGGTCGCCGGCGAGGGCGCGGTGATCGTCAACGTGGCATCGATGGCGGCGCACATGCTGCCCGCCGAAATCGTTCCGGCAGAACAATTTCCGCAAGCGCTCAACGACACGGGCGCCTTCATGGACGCCATGCTGGCGGCGTGCAGCATCGCTCCCGAGGGGGCGCGCTCCGGCCTCGCCTACGCCGTGAGCAAGAGTTTCGTGAAGTGGTACAGCCAGTCGCAGGCCGAGCGATTCAACGCCCGCGGATTGCGCATCGTCTCGGTGTCACCGGGCTCCATCGACACCGAGATGGGCCGGCTCGAGGAGCAGGCCGGCGCGGGTGCGATGGTCGCCAACGCCGCCGTCCCGCGGTGGGGCAAGCCGGAAGAGGTGGCCGAGCTGCTCGCCTTCTGCGCCAGCGAGAAGGCCGGATACCTCACCGGCACAGACATTCTCAACGACGGTGGCGTGATCGCCTCGATGACCGAACGCGCCAGGGCGTCCGCCGCCGGCTAGACCAGGTAGTACAGCTCGAAGTGCGCATCGGGGGGCAGCAGTTCACCACGCCAGCCACACCTCCCATCACCGATCATGATGATGTGCCAAACGGCCCCGTGTGGCACCGAACATTTTTAAGAATGTCAACGATCGGGCCACCCGGCGACAGCCATGAGAATCAGCCTGACGTGAATGCCCGCCGCGGTGACTATGCTGGTCAAATGCCGCAACGGGCATTGCGTGACCGCCTGATCGACGTCGAGGTTCCGAGCGAGGATCTGGCACGCGGGCGGGCGCTGCGCAAAACCGCGCCTAGACGGTCCCTCGCGCAGCTGACACCATCCACCCGAACAGCGACCGAAATTCTCGTCGCCCAAAACGCCGATCGGCTAGAGGAACTCGTCCCGCTCCGGTTTGCGCGCATGCTCGCCGACCCGTTTTCCTTCTACCGAGGTTCGGCGGCGGTCATGGCCGCCGACCTCGCCACAAGCCCGTCCAGCGGGATCGAAGTCATGTGCTGCGGCGATGCGCACGTTTCGAATTTCGGCCTGTACGCCGCCCCCCATCGCTCGATCGTCTTCGACCTGAATGACTTCGACGAGGCCGCCGTCGCACCCGCGGAGTGGGACGTCAAACGCCTGATCACCAGCGCTATCATCGGTGGCCGTCACGCTAAATACCCGGGCAAGGCGATCCGCCGCTGTGTCGAAGAGGCGTTGACGGGCTATCAAACCAGCCTCGAGGCGATGCTCGAGGAGATGAACGTTCTGGACCGCTACTACCTACGGGTGGAACCCGAGCACTACACCGGAACGATGTCCAAGGGCCTGCAGGCGGTGATCCAGAAGACGATCTCCCGGGCACGCACGCGAACGTCAGAGCGAGTCTTCAAGCAGATTATGGAGATTGGCGCGGACGGCACCCCGCGCCTGCGTGAGGCACCTCCCGTCCTGCAGCACGTCGAGGAGGACATTGAAGCGCCCTTGATCGAGTCGGTTCAGGAATATCTGGCCGCGGTTCCGGCCGACGTGGCGTTGTTGCTGTCGCACTTTCGCGTCACCGACATCGCGCTTCGGGTCGTCGGCGTAGGAAGCGTCGGTACCCGGTGCTATCTGGTCATTCTGGTCGGCCCCAACGGAACACCGCTGATCATCCAGATCAAAGAGGCCACTCGATCGGTGCTCGACGAATACGGCGGTTGGCCGCAGCCGGACGCCCTCACCGCGGCGGTCGAGGCCAAGGGCCAAGGCGTGCGCGTGATTGACGGTCAGCTGATCTTGCAGGCGATGTCGGATGTGTTCCTGGGGACGACACGCAAGGACGGCCGCGACTACTACGTCCGCCAGTTTCACGACATGAAGGGCAGCATCGACATCGAAGGCCTGTCGGCCTCGATCTTCTCCGAATACGTCCTCGCCTGTGCGGTGCTGCTGGCCCGAGCACACGCGCAGAGTGCCAACGCGTCCATTCTGCGGGGATATGTCGGCACCAGTAGCGCCGTGCACGACGCGGTGGCCGATTGGTCGTATGGCTACGCCGACAAATCACTCGACGACTTCCACCAGTTGCGCGCCGCGGCAGCGGCCGGTGATATCGAGGTCGCCGACGATCCCGCGCGCTGATGTGCCGCCGGATCTTGTTCCGCCATACGATCAAACGGTTGATCCTCTGCGGCCCGACCTAGCTGCGGGCCACAGGTTCGTGGTGCTGTCGGTTTCGGTCTCAGGCAGCGTCGTCCGTCCGTTCGGCGCCCTACCGTGGGCCCACTCCCGTGCCCGCAGCCGCCAGGTCCGGCGCGCATACTCCACCTCGGTGTAGGGCCACTGGGTGACGATCCGGCCGGACGGCGATCGGAAGTAGCTGTCGCACTGCGTCCAGATGGTGCGCTCCAGGTCCGCGGAAAGCGCCTCGTTGTAACGCTTTTCGGCCTCCGGGCGCACGTCGAGGTATCCGCCGCGGCGCGCCAGCCGGCTCACCGCACTGGCGACCAGCCGCGCCCCGGCCTCGAGGATGTAGACGATGGAGTTGCCGCCCTGATTGGTATTGGGGCCGTAGAGCATGAAGAAGTTCGGGAATCCGCTGACCGCGACCCCCAGGTAGGCGCACGGGTCGTCACCCCAGTGCTCGTGCAGCTTGCGCCCACCGGCGCCGACGACGTCGATGCCGGACAGGTAGCGAGACGTCTCGAAACCGGTGGCCAGCACGATCGCGTCGACGTCGACTTCCGCACCCGACGCGGTAATCACCGAGGCGGGGCCGATACGCGCGATGGGGTCGGTGACCAGCTCGACGTTGTCGCGCTGCAAGGCCCGGTAGTAGTCGTCGCCCAGCAGCACCCGCTTACAGCGGAACGGATACTCCGGCGTCAGTGCCCGGCGCAGCGGTTCGTCGTCGACGGTACGGGACAGGAACGACGCCGCGATCTGCGTGCGCGCCATCACCACGGGGTCGTCGACGAAGGTCGCGGTGTTGTCGTGCTGAAACTTCCAGATCTGCCAGCGGGTGCGGCGCAGCGCCAGGGGGCTCCGCTTGAAGCGGGCCAATTCCGTTGCGCTGTAGGGGCGGTCGTCCTTGGGCACCATCCACGGCGGGGTGCGCTGGAAGACCGTGACACGGCCGGCGGTCTTCGCCAGCTCGGGCACCAACTGTACCCCGCTGGCGCCGGTGCCGATCACCGCGACGGTCCGGCCGGCCAGATCGAGGTCGTGATCCCATGCGGCGGTGTGCAGCACCGGGCCGGCGAAGTCGCGCAGCCCCTCGATATCGGGGAGCTTGGCGGAGCCGAACAGGCCGACCGCACACACGACGACGTCGGCGGTCAATGTGGCCGGCTGACCGTCGCGCTCCAGCTCGCAATGCCACGCGCCGGCGTGCGGGTCCCAGCGCACCGAGCGCACCATGGTGTCAAGCAGGAGATGGCGGCGCAGGTCAAAATCGTCGGCCACCGATTCCAGGTAGGCCAGTATTTCGGGCTGCCGCGCATAGGTGCGGCTCCAGGATGTGTTGGGGGCGAAGGAAAACGAGTACAGGTGGCTCTGAATGTCGCAGGCGGCGCCAGGATAGGTGTTGCGCCGCCAGGTGCCGCCGACGCCGTCGGCGCCCTCGATGATCACCAGGTCGTCGACGCCCGCGCGGCGCAGGGCGATGGCCGCGCCCAGACCGCCGAAGCCGGCGCCGATGATGGCCACCTTCGGCCCGCGCCGGCGCCGGGTCGCCGCCCGCAGCCGCCCAATGGCATAGAGCGCACGGGCTTTTCGGCTTGTCACGGTCTGTCCCCGGCGCGGCGGACCAGTAGGCCTTTCAGGTCGCCGTCGGCCCGCCACTGCTCCAGGATGTCGGCGTACTCGGTGGGTGCGCCGAAGAAGAAGCTGCCCTGTCGAGTCTTGGCGTCGGCCTTGCCTTCCCGGTTGTAGTAGCCGGGCGTACACGTCTTGGCGCGCTCCGCGCTCGCGACCGAGCGGGCCAGCACCGTGTCGACCCAAGCGGCTTCGGCGTCGGGTGCGGCCTCGATTTCGGTGATGCCGTCGGCGAGTGCGGTCGCGATGATCCACGCGACGTGGCCGGCCTGCACGTCGAGCAGGTACGGAAAGTTCACCGTCAGGCCTGCCTGGGCGATGCTTTCGATGAAGCAGTTCGGGAATCTGGTCGTGCACAGGCCCTGGAAGGTGCGCACCCCGTCGTCCCAGTGTTCGGTCAGCGTCACGCCGTCGCGGCCGATCAACTCGAATCCGGTGCGGCGACAATAATCCGTGCCCACCTCGAAACCCGTTGCGAAAATAAGGCAGTCGAGTTCGTAGGTCACGCCGTCGACCGCCACGCCGGTTTCGGTGATCCGCTGCACCCCGCGGCCGCGGGTGTCGACCAGGGTCACGTTATCTCGGTTGAACGTCTGCAGATACTCGTCGTGGAAGCAGGGACGTTTGCAGAAGTACCCGTACCACGGTTTGAGCGCCTCGGCGGTGGCGGGATCGGCGACGATCGCGGCGACGCGCGCCCGGATCTCGTCCATCTTGGCGAAGTCGGCCAGCTCGATGTCGCGGCCGCGCTGTTCGGGATCGGCGAGGCCGTCTCCGTCGTGACGCATGACCGGCAGCTTGCGGGTGATGCTCGTCCAGGCATCGGCGACCAGGTCCTGGTCGGCTTGACCTCCGGCGGTGAGGATCTGAAAATTCTGTATCCGCTCGCGCTGCCAGCCGGGCTGTAAAGCGTTGGCCCACTGGGGATCCGTGGCGCGGTTGGCCCGCACGTCCACCGAGGACGGGGTGCGCTGAAAGACGTAGAGCCGCTGGGCGGCAGCGGCCAGGTGCGGTACACATTGGATCGCCGTGGCGCCGGTGCCGATGATGCCGACGCGCTTGTCGGCCAGATGCTGCAGCTGCGCGCCGGTGTAGGCGTAGTCCCACCGGCTGGTGTGGAAGGCGTGCCCGCGGAAAGTGCCGAGTCCGTCGATGCCCGGGAGCTTCGGTTTGGCCTGATAGCCGTTGGCCATGGACACGAACCTGGCGCGCATCTCGTCACCCCGGTCGGTGCGGATGATCCACCGCGATTCCGCTGAATCCCAACGGATTTCCCGCACATCGGTCTGCAGGCAAGCGTCGCGGTAGAGGTCGTAGTGCTCGGCGATCCGCCGGCAATGCGCGAAGATCTCCGGGCCCTTCGCATACTTTTCGGTGGGCGTGTAGCCCAGCTCCTCGAGCAGCGGCATGTACACATACGACTCGACGTCACACGCGATTCCGGGATAACGATTCCAATACCAGGTGCCACCGACGTCGGCCGCCCGGTCGATCAGCCGCACGCTTTCGACGCCGAGCTGACGTAGCCGCGCCCCGGTCAACAGCCCGCCGAATCCGGCGCCGACGATGGCCACGTCCACCTCATCGGTGAGTGGCTCGCGGGCGTGGTCCCCGTCGGCCCACGGATCTTCGCCGAACCGGGCGAACGCGCCGGCCATCTCCACGTACTGGGCAATGCCGTCCGCGCGGATGCGGCGCGCACGTTCTTCGGCGTACCTGCGTCGCAGCGCGTCGACGTCAAGCGTCTGGCCAACGGTCTGGGTCACGGCCTCGGGTCCTCTCCGTGGCCTCGACCCTATAATCAATCGCTTGATCATATCAAGGGCGCGCCGGCGCAGAAGACCGTTTACCGGCGACTATGCCGGCGAACCCGTGCCGAGCAGGGTGCCCCTGATCAGTTGCTTCGCCGACGCCAGTGCCGCGTGATAGTCGTGGGGCGCGAGCGTGGCCGCCAACTCGGTCAGGCCGTAGATCAGCGCGTAGACCGCCTCGGCGACGCCGCTCCGGTCGGCACGGCCGGCGAGCCCGCCCTCGCGGAACGCGCCCTCGACTATGCCGTCGATGATTCCGCGGAACGCCTGAAACTCGCCCGTTGCCGTGGCGTCGACGGCGATCGCGTTCTCCGCCCGGATCACCCACTCGAACGCCGCGAGGTCGGGGTACTCACGCATCAGCCGGCCCGATTCGTCGAGCACCGCTTCGAGGCGCGCGATCGCGTCGCCCGGGCCAGCGGCCGCCCGGCACAGTCGCGGCACCGCGATGTCGGTCCGTGCGGCCACCGCGGCCTTCATCAGTTCGGACTTGGTCGGAAAGTAGTTGTAGAGGCTCGCACTGGTCACGTTCGCGGTGCGGGCGATCTCGCGAATCGTCGCGCGGGCGTACCCCGCCGTGGCGACGCACCGCATGGTGGCGACGATGATCCGCCGGCGTGTCTCCTCGCCGCTGGCACCGACCGGACGCCCGCGTTGCGCCCGTGTCACGGTGCTGCCTGCACTGGTCGCATCCTGTCCGTCGGCCGATAGTTCCGACAGATCGAATATAATCGGACGATCAATTCGGTGTCGGCGCGGAGGTACGCGGTGGGTGACCGACGGACCCAGGGCGCGGGATGACCGTCACTGGGCCGCAATTGGGCCGGCCGGTGGGCGCCGATGCCGAGCAGACCCGGGCACGGATCATCGCCGCGGCGATGCGCTGTGTGGCCGAGGCGGGACGCACCCGGGCGACGATTCGTGAGATCGCCCGCGCCGCAGACATAACCAGCGCCACCTTGTATCACTACTTTGCGAACAAGTCCGAGTTGCTCGAGGCCACCGTCGGCGAGATGGACCGGATCGCACTCCCCCGATTGCGGGCCGCCGCCGCGCGGGCCGACACCGTCGTCGATCGCCTCGCCGCGGTGCTCGACGAGTCGAGCCGGTTGATGCGCGACTATCCCGACCTGGCCGCCTTCGAGCGGGCGATGCGCGTGATCGGCCACGAACACGGCACCCGATTGCAACAATCCGGGCCGAAAGCATTGCGCGACACCATCACTGAGATCATCGGGGACGCCCGAGCGCAGGGCGCGCTGCCCGCCGGCACCGATCCTCACGCCGCGGTGAATGCGATCCATGCGCTGACGCGCGGGCTGACGGAACGGGCGGCCAGCCTCGGCCCGGACGCTTACGCCGCGACGCTCGATTCGGCCAAGGGACTACTGCGGGGAACGCTCTTTACCGACGGCCGTCAGTGATTCGCCCAACGTCCACAACGCGACGCCGAGCAAGACCAGATCCTTGAGCAGAGATTGGCCCGGTAGCGCCGAGAGCACCGGAAAGCCGTGGGCGTGGGTTACGACAACACCGGGGGCGGTGAACAGAAAACTCAGCGTACCCAAAAACAACACCACCGCCAGTGCGCTGCCCGCGGCCGACACCCGCGGACACAGCGGCCGCAGCGCGATGAGAAGGGCGGCAACGATTTCCATCGTTCCGAGTGCACGCGCGACGAAGGTGACGCTGAAGACGTCGTAGACCCAGCTCATCAACGGGCTGTGCTGAATCAATACCCGGGCTTCCATTTTCTCGTACTTGCCCACTCCGATCCACGCCAGGACGAGCACCAGGCCGTAGCGGCTGCCGAGGTGTCCCCACCGGGTCAGCGCCGGCGCCAGGGTGTGGTCGATCATCGGGCGACGTCCTTTCGGGGGTAGAACGGGGCATCCGCCCAACCCACGGTTCAGGCCGCGTTCGCGTTCACTTCCGCAACCGCTCGAGGCCCGCGACGATGAGCCGCAACCCGAAAGCGAATTCGTCGGCCAACGGGACGGGCAGGTCGTCGGCGACGGTGACCGTCGCGGGAAAGCGGGACGGATCGAGTCGGTGAAACACCGCCGAGAGTTCGGCGTCTCGTTCACCGTCGTCCGCCGCCGTGCCGGACAGCTGGATCGCAAAGCCCAGGACGTAGCGGGCCAGCGTCGCGTACGCGTGGGCCGCCACCGCCGGTGGAAAGCCGTTGTCGAGCAGGACGGCCAGGCAGCGCTCGCGGTTGGCCAATGCGCTCGGCCCCATCGGCGTGTATTCGATCAACAGGGGCGCGACATTGCCGTGCCGGCTCAATGCGTCAAACATGTGCTGCGCGAACAAGGTACAGGCGTCTTGCCATGGCAGGGCGGCCAGCTCTTCCGCGTCGAGGTCGACCTCCCCGAGGATATGGTCGATCACCAGGGAGACCAGTTGCGACCGATTGGAGAAGTGGCGGTACAGCGTGGCCGTACCCGACTTCAGTCGCTGCGCCAGCGAGCGCATCGACAATGCCTCGGGCCCCTGTTCGTCGACGAGTTCGACGGCCGCGGCCAGGATGCGCTCCACCGGCAGGGCCGGGCGGCCGCGGGACCGGCGCCGCGGCCGGTTGGTGTCACTCACATCACTCACCGTGGCGCTCCTGCCGCTTGACACGCCCATACATTACGGAGACACTGTATTCATAAATAACGGATGGATCAACCTCCTTGACAGCAAGGAACATTCGCCATGCTCCTCCCCCTGGCGGCAGAGCCCTTCACCGCTCCCACCGACCGCGACATGCTCCCGTCCGAACGACGCGAGTTCGTGCGCACACATCGCACCTGTGTATTCGGCTACCGCCGCCGCAACGACGGCCCGGCGATGTCGATCGTGTACTACATCCCCACCGACACCGGCGAATTGCTCGTCTCCACGATGGCCGGCCGTGGCAAGGCCCGCATCGTCGAACGCGATCCCAAGGTGAGCCTGTGCGTCCTCGACGAGCGCTGGCCGTTCGCCTATCTGCAGGTCTACGCGGACGCCACCATCGACCGAGACCGGGACCTGGCGGTCGACGTGATGATGGCGGTGGCCGGCCGGATGTCCGGCCAACCACTCGGCGACGAGGCCCGCCCGCACATCCGGGACATGTGCGAACGCGAGAACCGCGTCGTCATCCGCTGCCGGCCCTACTCCACCTTCGCAACGCCGCCACGCCATCTGCACCGCAACGACCAGGCCAGCGAACTCAGCCACTGGGTCTCCGGCGTGATGCCTTGGGACGCAGCCGATCCGACGGCGGGGTGATCACCCCGCGTAGCGATCGCGCAACTTGCTCAGCGTCGCTTCGATGCCCGTCGCGTTCGCCTTTGCGAAGCCCATCCGCTCGTAGTAGTTCAGCTTGTTCTTGAGCGTGCCGGCATCGCGGTAGTCAAAGGTCTCGGTGACCTGGGTCAGCGTCGGCGACAGCTTCTCGAATTCCCACCGCCAACGGTGGCCCAACGGGTGGCGCCATTCGATGAGTTCGTTTTGCGTCAGTGCGGTGATCGTGCTGGTGATCCGGTAGGGAAGGCCGAACATCTTCATGTGTGTCGAAAACTTCGAGCCCTCAAGCAGTTGTTCCGGCACGGTGATGTTGTCGCGCACCGTGCCGGATCCGTCCAGCTCGTGGTGACGGCGTGGATCGGCCACCAACGCAAACAGCTCCGCGGCGGGAGCGGCCACCTCGACCCTGCGGGTCACCTGGCGGGGACCCCGGTCGACGACAGTGACGGTCATGATGTCTCCTTCCGCTACCCGGCAGCGTATCCGGGCCGCCGGCCAGAAGCCTGATTTGGTCAACCGCGCGACCTCTTCGCGCAACACGATTCCGATCTTCGTCGCGAATTCGCGGGGCAGCTCGAGTGCCGAGCACGCGGCCACGCCGAGCTGGTGGTTGATCTCGGGTTCGCAGATCGGGCGCACCGCAGGCGTTCCGAGACATCATCGACGGCGAACGCGGGGGCTCGATGATCCTGATCGGTTCGGCCGCCGACGAATACCCGCACCTGCGCGGCATGCACAAACCACTGCTGCCCGAAGGGGGCGAGACCCAGGAACGACAGAACGGACATCGCGCTGCAGCAGGCCTTCCTGATGTTCGGCAAGACCAGCCGGCTGGGCAGGCCGGACGACCTGGCCGCGATCACCGCGTTCCTGCTGTCCGACGAGGCCGAATGGATGACCGGTCAGGTCTGGTACATCGGCGGCGGATCGCACCTGCGGCAATAGGCCGCTCCGCCCGGCAGGCAGAATGGTGTGGTCAAGACTGCCGGGGGATCGAGAAGGAGCGGCATGCCCACCAGCGAATATCAGGTGAGCGGAATGAGCTGCGGCCACTGCGAGGCCGCGGTCCGTAGCGAGGTGGCCCAGATCCCGGGCATCGACGACGTGACGGTCAGCGCCGCCACGGGCAAGCTCGTCGTCACCAGCGCACAACCCATCGACGCGGACGCCGTCCTCGGCGCGGTCGACGAGGCCGGCTATGAGGCCGTCTTGGTCGCATGAGCACGCCCCCACGGCAGATCGACGAGGGCGCCCTCCCCGATAACCCCGCATCACCTCTGATTGAGCTGGACGTCACCGGGATGACCTGCGCCTCCTGCGCGGCCCGGATCGAGAAGAAACTGAACAAGCTCGACGACGTCTCCGCCACCGTCAACTACGCAACCGAGAAGGCCACCGTGACGGCCCCCGCCGGTTACGACCCGCGGATTCTCATCGGCGAGATCGAAAAGGCCGGCTACGGGGCCGCCGTGCCGCAGCGCGCGCCGGAGCCCGCCCGGGACGCGGCGGCGCCGGATGACCCCGAACTGACCTCGCTGCGCCGGCGTCTGATCACCGCGATCGTGCTGGCCGGCCCGGTCATCGCCATGGCCATGCTTCCCGCCCTCCAATTCCCGCACTGGCACTGGCTTTCGCTGGCCCTGACCACACCGGTCGTGGTGTGGTGCGGCCGGCCGTTCCACGCGGCGGCCTGGACCAACCTCAAACACGGCGTGGCCACCATGGACACCCTGGTCTCGCTCGGCACCCTGGCGGCATTCCTGTGGTCCGTCTACGCCCTGTTGCTCGGGACGGCGGGCCAGCCGGGCATGCAGCACGACTTCGAGCTGACCGTCGGGCGCGACGGCGCCCCGTGCCACGTCTACTTCGAAGTCGCCGCGGGCGTGACCCTGTTCGTCCTCGCCGGGCGCTATTTCGAAAGGCGGTCCAAGCGGACGGCCGGCGCCGCGCTGCGCACGCTGCTGACGCTGGGCGCCAAGGACGTCGCGGTGCTGCGCCCCGACCTTCAAGGCAGCGAAACCCGCGTCCCGATCGAACGGCTCGCGGTCGGCGACGAGTTCGTCGTGCGTCCCGGCGAACGGATCGCCACCGACGGGATCGTCGTCGCGGGTGCCTCGGCCGTGGACGCCTCCATGCTGACCGGCGAGTCCGTCCCGGTCGAGGTTGGCGAGGGTGACGCCGTCACCGGCGCCACCGTCAACGCGGGCGGTCGGCTGGTCGTCCGGGCCACCGGGATCGGTGACGACACCCAGCTCGCACAGATGGCCAAGCTCGTCGAGCGGGCGCAATCCGGCAAGGCCCGGGTACAGCGCCTCGCCGACCGCGTCTCGGGGGTGTTCGTGCCCGTGGTCATGGCGCTGGCGGTAGCGACCCTGGCCGGCTGGCTCGCGGCGGGCTTCTCGCTCACCACCGCCCTGACCGCCGCCGTCGCGGTGCTGATCATCGCCTGCCCGTGCGCCCTCGGGCTGGCGACCCCGACCGCCCTGCTGGTCGGCACCGGCCGCGCCGCTCAGCTCGGCGTGCTCATCAACGGGCCCGAGGCGCTGGAGTCGACCCGCAACGTCGACACGATCGTGCTCGACAAGACCGGCACCGTCACCACCGGCAAGATGACCCTGGTCGACGCGATCGCCGCGGCCGGGACCGACCGCACCACCCTGTTGCGCTACGCCGGTGCCCTGGAAGACGCCTCCGAGCATCCCGTCGCGCGGGCCATCGCCCGGGGCGCCACGGCGCAACTCGGCGCGCTCCCGGCACCCGCCGATTTCATCGGGGTCAACGGCAAGGGTGTGCGCGGAATGGTCGACGGTCGTGCCGTCGTCGTCGGGCGCGAGAGCCTGCTGACCGAATGCGGAATCCGCCTCGACGCGACCCTCTCGGCGGCCAAAAACCGCGCCGAGAGCGAGGGCAAGACCGCTGTCGCCGTCGGCTGGGACGGCCTGGCCCAAGGCATCCTCGTGGTCGCCGACGCCGTCAAGCCGTCCAGCGCCGAGGCGGTGCGGCAGTTCACCGCGCTGGGCTTGACGCCGGTGCTGCTAACCGGGGACAACGGCACCGTCGCCGCCCACATCGCCGACGAACTCGGCATCGCGCAGGTCATCGCCGACGCAACGCCCGCAGACAAGGTCGCTGCGGTCAAACGCCTGCAATCCGAGGGCAAAGTGGTAGCCATGGTCGGTGACGGCATCAACGACGCCGCGGCGTTGGCAGCCGCCGACCTGGGCCTGGCTATGGGCACCGGCACCGACGTCGCGATCCAGTCCGCCGACCTCACGGTGGTCCGCGGTGACCTGCGTGCCGCCGTCGACGCGATCCGGCTGTCCCGGCGAACCCTGGCCACCATCAAGACCAACTTGGTGTGGGCCTTCGGATACAACCTGGCCGCCATCCCCCTCGCGGCGCTGGGCATGCTCAACCCGATGTTCGCCGGCGCCGCGATGGCGGCCTCCAGCCTCCTCGTCGTCGGTAACAGCCTGCGGCTGCGCTCTTTCACCAGCGTCATCGGCGACGCGTGAGCAGCGGATCCAGGTCCGCGCGCATCCGGTCGGCCCACACGCAGAAACGGTCGGCTGACAGGCCACGTTGGTGTGGGATAGTTGGTCCGGCCGCCGCCTTCGGTGACCCCGACCGGCCCTTCGATACTCACCTCACCCGCGCGCAGCGATCGATCTAGCAAAGGTCACGACCGTTGGAGCAGTTCTTCGGACAACTGTCCCTGTTGCACGGCTGGTTTCCACCGGCCGTGCAGGGCCTGGCGCTGCTCGTGCTGCTCGTCGCGATTCAATGGCGCACACGAAGCTGGCTCAAGCGGGTGCTGCCGGTGGCCCTGACCGCGGGCGTCGCGGTGACGCTGCTGGCCCGGTGGTACATCACTTCGCTCGGGGTGGCTGGCGATCCGGCACCGACCACGCTGTGGCTCTGGATCGCGATGAGTGGCCTGGCCACCGCCGTCTTCCTGGTGGGGTGGCGGGGAATCCGCTGGTGGCGGCGCGGGGTGGCGGTGCTGGCGATACCGCTGTGTGTCCTGTGCGCGGGCATGGCGCTGAACGGCTGGGTGGGCTACTTCCCCACCGCGCTCGCCGCGTGGAATCAGCTGACGTCCGTCCCACTGCCCGACCAGATCGACCGGCTGCGAGTGACCGAGATGCAGGTCGCCGGAACCAAGCCGACCAAGGGCGTGGTGGTGCCGGTGGACATCGACGACAACGGCTCGCACTTCGCCCACCGCCGCGAATTGGTCTACCTGCCTCCCGCATGGTTCAACACCAATCCGCCGCCTCGGCTGCCTGCGGTCATGATGATCAGCTCCGCGTTCAACACCCCGGCCGACTGGCTGGGCCCCGGCGGCGCGTTCACCGCCATCGACAACTTCGCGGCCGCACACCACGGCTTCTCCCCGGTGTTGGTGTTCGTCGATCCGACCGGTTCCTTCGACAACGACACCGAGTGCGTCAACGGCACCCGCGGGAATGCCGCCGACCATCTGACGAAGGACATCGAGCCCTTCATGGTGTCGAACTTCGGTGTCAGCGCCGACCGGGCGAACTGGGGCGTCGCCGGATGGTCGATGGGCGGGACCTGCGCCGTGACCCTGGCCGTCATGCATCCCGAGCTGTTCAGCGCGTTCGTGGACATCGCGGGTGATCGCGGACCCAACGGCGGCTCCAAGGATCAAACCGTCGCCCGGTTGTTCGGCGGCAATCACGACGCCTGGGCCGCCTTCGACCCGGTCACCGTCATGACGAAGCACGGTCACTACGACGGCCTGTCGGGTTGGTTCGACGTGCCCGGCTCGGACGGGGCGCACAACGTCGCGCAGGAAGGCAATCCGGCCCTGATCGCGTCCAGCAGCGATCCGGCCGCCAACCCCGAGGGCCAGGACATCGCGGCGAACTCGCTGTGCGCCGTCGGCACCGCCAACGGCATCGCCTGCGCTGTGGTCACCCAGCCGGGCAAACACGACTGGCCGTTCGCCGCCGAGGCGTTTGCCACGGCGCTACCCTGGCTGGCCTCGACGCTCGGCACCCCTAATACCGAACCGGTCCAGCTGCCGCAACGGGCCGCCGGCGAACCGCGCTAATTGCCGCTGGTCGACTCGCGTTCACTGACGCGAACCGAAGTCGGCGAGAATTCACAGCTGACCCTCCCGTAACGCAGCCGACATATCAGCACCACGAATGGTACGGTTCGCTGCTGTGGCCTCGATGTTTCGCACCGACGACGGTTCCCACGCGGACCCGCTGGTTGGGCAGCACGCCACAATAAATGCGCGAATACTCGGGCCGAATTCGCCATTTCTGTTATCGCATTTGTTCGACGCCCTCGCTTGTCAGTTATGAACCGTCGTCAGTTCCTCGGATCGCTCGCCGCCTCGGTCGTCGCCGGGGTAGGCGCTGCGCGGCTCATCGTCGATCCGCAGCCACGCACGTTCGCCCAGACTCCGGCGGCCGACATACCGACCTCCGGCCCGACCGCCCCGCAGGCCCTGCTGCCGCCTCCGCCACCGAGCGCCCGCATCCCGCTGCCCGGCGGCGGCGCCCTGATGAAGATTCCCGGCGACGGCGATCTGCTCGCGCTGACCGTCGACGACGGCGTCAACAGCGAGGTGGTGCGGGCCTACACGCAGTTCGCCAAGGACACCGACATCCGGCTCACCTATTTCGTCAACGGCATCTACGACTCGTGGACCGAGAACCTGGACATGCTGCGGCCGTTAGTGGACAGCGGGCAGATTCAGCTCGGCAACCACACCTGGTCACACCCGGACTTGACCACGCTGACGAAAGAGCAAGCCGCCGAACAGCTCTCACGCAACGATGGGTTTCTGAAGAACACCTACGGGATCGGCGCCAAGCCGTATTGGCGGCCGCCGTACGGGAAGCGCAACGCCGCCGTCGACGCGGTGGCCGCCGACCTCGGTTACAAGGTCCCGACTTTGTGGTCGGGATCGCTGTCGGACTCGACGTTGATCACCGAGGAGTACATCGTGCAGATGGCCGATCAGTACTTCACACCGCAGTCCATCGTGATCGGGCACCTCAATCATCTGCCGGTGACGCATGTCTATCCGCAACTCGTCGACATCATCCGCGACCGGAACCTTCGCACCGTCACGCTCAACGACGTGTTCCTCAAAACGCCGTAACGGGCGGCTAGTCAACCGATTTCGGCGTCGTCTCGGCCTCACTTGCGAGCAGCGCCTTCAGGGTCTCGCGTAACTCCCCCAGCCGTCGCTCGCCCAGCACGTCGGTCCACCGCTGCTCCACAGCCAGTGCGTTGGAACGCATTACCTGCAGCGCCCGGCGGCCGCGCGCGGTCAGCTCGATGATGCGGGCACGCGCGTCCACCGGGTCGGGAACTCGGGTGACGTAGCCATGCCGCTCCAGGGCCGCTATCGCCTGGGCCACCGCCTGCCGACTCACCCTGAGGCGATCGGCCAGGTCTGATGCGTGCAATCCGCCCGCCGCCAGTGGCACCAGGGCGACCGATTGCGCGGGGCGGATCCCGTCGAGGCCGGCCGCGGCGAAGGCCGCGCGCAAGTGCGGGCCCCCGGCGGCGGCGACCAGGTTCACCAGCGCCGGAACGGTGGGCTCCCACCCGGAACCCGGTTCCTGTGCCATGTCGACAGTCTGCCATCCGGAGGCAGATTGACAAGTTACTTGTCGAAACTCGCGATCGGTGCCACGCTGTGCTCATGCGATGGGGATGGATCCGGGTGGCGAGCGTTTGCCTGCCACCCGTTCTGGTTGTCGTGCTGGGCGGATGTCTCGGTGGCGGTCATGCGATGGGAATCCCGGGCGCGCAATCGATCCCGGTGGGCCAATCCACGCAAAGCATCTCGTCGGGCGGAGCGAACAGGACCTTCCACCTCTATCGGCCCCAGGGGCTCGGCGAGGCCGTGCCGGTGGTGGTGATGCTGCACGGCGGCTTCGGCAACGGCGCGCAGGCCGAGCGTTCCTACCACTGGGACGCCGAGGCGGACGACGGACACTTCCTGGTCGCCTACCCCGACGGCCTCAACCGGGCCTGGAACGCGGGCACCTGTTGCGGCGAGCCCGGACACCTCAACACCGACGACGTCGGATTCATCTCCGCGATGGTCGGCGCCATCGAGCGGGAGATCCCGGTCGATCGCGCGCGGATCTATGTCACGGGCATGTCGAACGGCGCCATGATGGCGCTTCGCCTGGGCTGCCAGTCCGACACCTTCGCGGCGATCGCACCGGTGGCCGGCACCCTGCTGACCGACTGCTCTGCGGCACGGCCGGCATCCGTCCTGCAGATCCACGGCACCGCCGACGACCGCGTGCCGTATGACGGCGGTCCCGGAAAGGCGTTCGCGATCAACGGATCCCCGCGCGTCGACGGCCCGTCGGTGGAATCCGTCAACTCCACCTGGCGCGCCATCGACGGATGCGGGGCGCCGAGCTCGACCACCGCCGGCGACGTAACCACCCAGACTGCGGGCTGCGCCGACGGGCGCACCGTGCAGCTGATCTCGGTGGCGGGGGCCGGCCATCAATGGCCCGGCGGTGAGCCGAGTCCCCTGGCGGAAAAGGTCGCCGGCATTCCGGCGCCGTCAGCGGCGCTGGATGCCACGGACACCATCTGGCAGTTCTTCAGCCAGAAACATCGGTAGCGAAAACCAATCTCTAAAAAATTAGAGATTTCCCTTCCGCTGGCGACCCGCTGATTGTTACCGTTCCGTAATGCGTCGGGCCGGGGGAGTTTTCGCAGCACTGCTGGTAATTGTTTCCGCACTCGTGGGAGTCGGAGATGCGCGGGCCGACGGCGGGGACGAACCGCAGTACGCGGACTTCTATCTTCCGCCGGATCCCCTGCCGCCCGGCCAGCCCGGCGACCTGATCCGCACCGAGCCGTCGCGGCTGGTGCTGGAGCCCTCCGGCCAGCTGGGCGCGATCATGGCCACCGGCACCCGGATCATGTACCGCAGCACCGATACCCGCGGCAACCCCATCGCGGTCACCGGCACCTACTTCGAGCCCTATAACGACTGGCCCGGCGGCGGACCGCGGCCGCTGATCAGTTACGCGCCCGGCACCCAGGGCCAGGGCAATCAGTGCGCCCCGTCGCGAATGTTCAACCAGGGCATCCACTATTCGGGTGGCTGGGACATCATGTTCAACTACGAGGAGCTGTTCGTCGCCACCATGGTCGCCCGTGGCTTCGCCATCGTGATGACCGATTACCAGGGCCTGGGCACCCCGTCGATGCACACCTATGTGGGCCGGGTGGCCGAGGGCCAGGCCGTGCTCGATGCCGCCCGCGCCGCCATGCGGCTTCCCGGAACGTCGTTGGATCCGCATGGCCCGGTGGCCTTTTGGGGCTACTCGCAGGGCGGTGGCGCCTCGGCGTCGGCCGCCGAACTCGCCTCGCAATATGCCCCCGACCTTCATATCGTGGGCACCTACGCCGGCGCCCCGCCGGCCGACCTCAAGGAGCTGTTCCCCTACGCCGACGGCAGCGTCCTGGTCGGTGTCGTCGGGTACGCGCTCAACAGCGTGATGGCCGCCTACCCGGAATTCGCCGATACCATCCGCTCCAAGATGACGCCGCGCGGGCTGGCGATGCTGGAGTCGGTGTCGCGCCAATGCGTGGGACAGACCCTGCTGGACTTCATGTTTCGTCACCTGCAGCCCTACTTCACCGAAGACATCTACAAATTGGTCAACGAGGAACCGTTCAACACCCTGTTCGACGCGCAGCGGATCGGGCGCTTCAAACCCAATGCGCCGGTGATGATCGACAGCAACCGGTACGACCCGCTGGTGCCGTGGACCGCGGCCAATCAGCTGGGCCGCGACTGGTGCGCGCAGGGCGCCGACGTGGAATTCCGCACCAACGAAGAGCCGCCCTTTCTCAACAAGTTGATCATCAACCACGCGCTGCCAATGCTGGTCGACGGCGAACCCGCCATGCAATGGATCGCCGCCCGCTTCAACGGCGAGCCCACGGCACCGAACTGCGGCCAGTTCTAAACTGTGGGTTATCGCTGCACGTAGAAAGCACAACGCGGCGGAGCGGCGCCGCCAGCTCGCCGACGCCGCGATTGAACTGCTGGGCGGCAACGGGGTGCACGGGGTCAGTCACCCGAAAGTCGACGGCCACGCCGGCGTGCCGGCCGGCACCACGTCGTTCTACTTCCGGACCCGCAAGGCGCTGATGCACGCCATGGCGACGCGGCTGGCCGAACTCGACCTCGCAGACTTCTCGATGATGGCCGAACTCGCCGAGGGTCACGGCACACAGTTCACCGGCACCGCGGGCCTGGCCCGCATCGTCATGTACGTCAACAGCGAACCCTGGCTGACCCGCGCCAAGGCGCGCTACGAACTCGCGCTGCTCGCCGGGCGGGACGCGGAACTGGCCGCAGCCCTAAGCGACTCCGCCGACCGGCTCTACGCGCTGGCGCGCGATGTCGTCACCCAGTGGCATCCCGCCGACAGCGCGCCGGATCCGGCACTGATCGACGACCAGGCGATCGCCACGCTCGCGTTCATCAACGGCATCATGCTGACCTTCGTTGCGGGCCAGCCGGCCGTCGACGATGCCGAGCACCTGGACCGGCTGATCCAAGGCGTCATCGCGGGCGTCGCCAGTGTCCGCGAAGACTGACGGAAGTTGGCCGGCCCCTGCGGGTTTTGGGTGTCACCGAGCGGCAAACATGGCGGCGATGAGTCGATGCAGCACCTGACCGATTTCCCGACGGGTCCGTCGCGGGTCGTCGGCGGTGGCGATCACCATGGCCGCTTCGTCGAGCGCGCCGATCAGCACGTGCGCCAAAGGCCGCACCGGCTGCTCGGCCAGTTCGCCGGCCCGGATGGCTTCGCTGAGCATCTGCTCGGTCATGCCGAGGCTGTATCGCTGCGCGACGTCACGGAATTCGGCCCAACCGAGCACGCTCGGGGCGTCCAACAGGATCAACTGGCGCACCTCGGGGTCGCCGGAGACGTCGAGCCACGCGTCGACCGCGGCCCGGACCGCCTCCGTGGGCGTGGCGGCCCCGGACTCGGCCACCACGACGGCCATCCGCGCCATCACATCCTGCTCGACGACCTCGACGACCTCGCGGAATAACGCTGCCTTGTCGGCGAATTGGTGATACATCGCCCCCCGGGTGACCCCGGCAGCGGTGGCGATCTCCGGCGTCCCCACGTCGGCGTAGCCCCGCAGCCCCCACAACTTGCGGGCAGCCGCGATCAGCGCGTCGCGGGTGGCCGCGGAGCGCTCTTCCTGGGTCCGTCTCTTGCTTTCCATACAACCTGTTGGTAACTTACGAACAGACAGCCTGTTTGTAAGTGTATCTCTGAATTAGGAGTTTGCTATGTCGACGATCGACATTAGTGCCGGAACCATCCATTACGAAGCAACCGGACCCGAGGACGGCAGGCCGGTGGTCTTCGTGCACGGATACATGATGGGCGGGCAGTTGTGGCGCCAGGTCAGTGAGCGCCTGGCCGCCCGCGGTCTGCGCTGCATCGCGCCGACCTGGCCGTTGGGCGCGCATCCGGAGCCGCTGCGGCGCGGCGCCGACCAGACCATCACCGGCGTTGCCGGCATGGTCGCCGAAGTGCTCGCCGCGCTCGACCTGCGGGACGTGGTGCTGGTCGGGAACGACACCGGCGGCGTCCTCACCCAGCTGGTGGCCGTGCATCATCGCGAGCGGCTGGGCGCGCTGGTGCTCACGAGTTGCGATGCGTTCGAACACTTTCCGCCGCCGATCCTCAGGCCGGTGATCCTGGCGGCCAAGTCGAAGACGACGTTCCGGGCCGTGGCCCAGGCCATGCGAGTGCCGGCGGTACGCAAGCGCGCGTTCGATGGGTTGGCGCATAGCAACATCGATGAGCTCACTGAGGTCTGGGTGCGCCCGACGCTGTCGCTTCCCGCGGTCGCGGAAGATCTGCGGCAGTTCACACTTTCGATGCGCACGGAGGTGACGACGACGGTGGCGGCCAGGCTGTACGACTTCGACAAGCCGACCCTCATCGCGTGGTCGGCCGACGACGTGTTCTTCGAGCAGGAAGACGGGGCGCGGCTCGCCGCGACCATCCCCAACGCCCGCCTCGAAGTCATCGCGGGGGCCAGGACCTTTTCCATGGTCGATCAGCCCGACCGGCTCGCCGATCTGCTTTCGACGATCGCCGTGCGCAGCTCACCTGCGTGACGCCGCCGCGGCGGATGCCCCCGCTCGCGGTAGCGTCTTGGTCATGTCAGATCCGACGTCTCCCCTGTTCGGCAGGCGAATCCTGGTCACCGGCGGCGCCACCGGTATCGGCGCGGCCGCCGTTGCGGTCCTGACGGAGGCGGGGGCCGGCGTCGCCGCGACCTATCACCAGACGCCACCGCCGGACGGCCTGACGGCAGAGTGGTTGCAGTGCGACGTGCGCGAGGCCGAGGCCGTCTCGGCGATGGTCGGCGAGGCGGCGCAGCGCCTCGGTGGACTCGACGTACTCGTGAACGCCGCCGGGCTGTGGCAGGCGGGAATTCCGGGTTACATCGGCGCCGACGACATCTCATTTCTGTTGGACACCAACATCAAGGCGACCATCCTCACCAACCAGGCCGCCTACGCGGTGATGAAGAACCAAGACCCCAAGGGTGGTCGCATCATCAACTTCGGGTCGTCCGAAGCCGTGATGGGCAGCCCGATCTCGGCCGTCTACGCCGCGACCAAGGGCGCGGTGCAGGCGTGGACGCGATCGGCCGCCAAGGCCTGGGCCTCCGACAACATCACCGTCAACGCCCTTGCGCCCGCAGTGCAGACGGCGGGCGCCGACCGGCTCCGCGATTTCCTCGGCCCGGGCGCCGCGGCCCTGATCGACCAGCAGATGCAGATGATGATCCCGCTCGGCGGCACGCTGGGTGAGCCCGCCCGCGACGTCGGTCCGATGCTGGTTTTCCTGGCCGGCCCCGGCTCGGGCTTCATCACCGGCCAACTGCTGGCCGTGGACGGTGGCCTGATGATGGTGGGCGGTTAGGCAGCCGACGGGCGCTGGGTTCGATTACCAACGGCGTTGAGCGGCACCAGCTTTGGTCGTGGTCTTTCGGCCCGGCAGTCTGAGCGCGGCGGCGCCGCCGGCCGGAGACGCCCATCAACCGCGATTGTGCGACTTCGAGGCGATATTCGCGCGCTCGATTCCTGAGCAGGATCAACGACCTGTGCAACTCCAAGAGCATGGGTCCAATGATGGCCGTGGAATGCGAACGGAACGGCTATACACGCGGTCCCCGATCGGGAATCCTGGGCGAAATGGCCATGAAAATTTCCACAACGCGAGGTGGTGCAGAGCATGCGTCCACCGGAACTGCCTGCCGCTGCGGTTTGGCGGCGACGAGCCGCCCGCTACTATAAGACGGACCGTCTCGTCTCGTAGTACGGGCGGAGTGAAGGTGAATTCGACCGATGGCTGACGACACGATTCAGGCGCTACTGCGCAAGCGCCTGTCCGACCCCGGGGTCGCGGTGAAATACCTTGACTTGCAATGGACTTGGCGTCAGTATCTGGCCGGCGCCGCGGCACGGGCCGCCGCCTTGTTGGCCGCCGCCGATCCGCAGCGCCCGATGCACATCGGCGCCCTGCTGGGAAACACCCCCGAGATGGTCAGTCAGATGGCGGCGGCCGGGCTCGGCGGCTACGTCCTGTGCGGACTGAACACCACCCGGCGCGGTGAGGCGCTGGCCGCCGACGTCCGGCGCGCGGACTGCCAGTTCGTAGTCACCGACGCCGAACACCGGCCGTTGCTGGACGGCTTGGACCTCGGCGCCACGCAGATCCTCGACTCCTCGACACCGCAATGGAGCGAATTCGTCGACGCCGCCGGTGAGCTCAACCCGCACCGCGAGGTCACCGCGATGGACGCCTTCATGATGATCTTCACCTCGGGGACGAGCGGAAATCCCAAGGCAGTGCAGGTCTCCCACCTCATGGCGACGTTCGCCGGCCTCAACCTGGTCCAGCGCTTCGCCCTCACCGAACAGGACACCTGTTACGTCTCGATGCCGCTGTTCCACTCCAACGCGGTCGTCGCCGGATGGGCGCCCGCGGTGTGCTCCGGTGCCGCGATGGTGCCGGCGAAGTTCTCGGCGAGCAGTTTCCTCGACGACATCCGACGCCACGGCGCCACCTACATGAACTACGTCGGCAAGCCGCTCGCCTACATCCTCGCCACCGCCGAACGCGACGACGACGCCGACAATCCCCTGCGGGTGGCCTTCGGCAACGAGGCCAACGACAAGGACATCGACGAATTCGGACGCCGCTTCGGTGTGCAGGTCGAGGACGGCTTCGGTTCCACCGAGAACGCCGTCATCGTGATCCGCGAAGAAGGCACCCCCAAGGGCTCGATCGGCAAAGGCATGGACGGGATCGCGATCTACAACAGCGACACCGTCACCGAATGTGCTGTCGCCCGGTTCGATGCGGACGGGGCGCTGGTGAACGCCGACGAAGCGATCGGCGAGTTGGTCAACACGGCAGGTTCGGGTTTCTTCACCGGCTACTACAACGACCCGGACGCCAACGCCGAACGCATGCGTCACGGCATGTACTGGTCCGGGGACCTGGCGTACCGCGATGCCGACGGCTGGATCTACCTGGCCGGGCGCACCGCGGACTGGATGCGGGTGGACGGCGAAAACCTGGCCGCGGCGCCGATCGAACGGATTCTGTTGCGGCACAGCGCGATCAGCCGGATCGCGATCTATGCCGTTGCGGACGGTCACGTCGGAGATCAGGTGATGGCCGCGATCGTGCTCAACGACGGCCAGACCCTTGCGCCCGCCGAATTCGAAGCATTCCTGGACGCGCAGCCCGACCTGTCTTCCAAGGCCCGCCCGCGCTTCGTCCGCATCGCGGCCGACTTGCCCAGCACCGCAACGCACAAGGTGCTCAAGCGCCAGTTGATCGCTCAGGGAACGGCCGTCGGGCCGGGCGAGGTGCTGTGGGAGCGCGAACCACGGGGCACGGCCTACACGGCCTACACGGCCAGTGGCGATCGCAAGGGCGGCGAAGCCGGGCGCAGCGGGTCGCCACCATCGGCCAGTGGCGATCGCAAGGGCGGCGAAGCCGGGCGCAGCGGGTCGCCACCATCGGCTACAACGGGCTCCTCGGTACCCGGCGCCGGATCTGCCCCTTCGACCGCCGCACCCGTTTGACCGGGTCTCGGGTTGTGCCGGCGGCGATCTCGTCGCGAAGTTGGGAGATGTTGGAGATCTCCGCGTATAGCCCGCGGATCGCGTAGTCCAGCACCGCAAACGAGTAGCGCTGCTCGGGATCCTCGGTGATGCCGAGCTCGACCGACCGCTGCCGCGACCACAGCGCCTCGTCCAGCCGGGCCCGCGTGGCTTCCAGATGCCGGTCCAACGCGTCGAGGACGTGCTCGGGATCCTGCCCGCGGGCCAGCCACGTTTTGAGGATGACGGGGTGTTTGATGACGACCTGATCCTGGCCTGGAAAGTGCTGGACCCAGCGGCGCAGCGCCTCGAGGCCGGCATCGGTGGTCTCGTACAACGTGATGGCACGCTTGCCGGACTGCGCGCCGGTCTCGCTGACCATGCCCCGCTGCAACAGGCGGGTCAGTTCGCGCCGCACGTGACTGACCGACGGCGACCAATAGAAGTGCCCGACCGACAGTTCCGCGCGCATCTTGATTTCGCCGGCGGTGAGTTGCTCGTCGTTGGCCGCCAGCACCCCCAGCACCAGGTAGGCGGTGACCGGCAGGCCGTTGGCGGTTCTGGGACTCACGAGCTGTCCGTCTCCGCGCCGGTGAAGTACGGCAACGTGACGTCGGGCCCAGCGGCGTGGAACTCCACCCGCACCCGCAAGCCGACGTCCAAGTCCTCCGGTGGTACGCCGACGACGTTGGTTAACATCTGGTAGCCCTCGTCCAGGGTGATGATGGCCGGCGCGTAGGGCGGCTCGAATTCCACTGTGACCGGCCGATATACGACGGTCCAGCTATAAATCTCGCCGCGGCCGCCGCCCCGCTCCCAGCTGAGGTTCTCCGAAAGGCACTGGCGGCAATGCTCGGTCGGCGGGAAGTTGGCCGATCCGCAAGCCGCGCAACGCTGGTAGCGCAGCTCATGGGACCGGCATCCCTCCCAGAACGGGCCGCTGACGTGGCTACTCGCGTGCGGGACGGGACCGGTCTGGGGCCGCAACGGGTCGGAGGTCATCGTGGTTCGTCTCCCAGGATCAGCACCGTCGTGAACAGGGCCCCGGCTCCCCCGTTGCTGCACAACGCGACATGGGCGTCGGGGACCTGAAGATCGCCGGCCTGTCCGCGCAGCTGTTGCACCGCGCGGATGGCCCGCTGCATCATCTGCGGGTTGGCTCCCGCGTGGCTGAACGACATCGTTCCCCCGTCGGTGGTGATCGGATGGCTGCCGTCGATGGCGATGTGACCGTCGGCCACGAACGGGCCTCCCTCGCCGTCACCGCAGAAGCCGAAAGCCTCGAGCTGGCGGATGATTTCGAAGGAGAACGGGTCGTAAAGTTCCAGCACGTCGACATCGTCACGGCACAGTCTGGCGTGGTTGAACGCGCAGTCGGCGGCGCGCCGGCCCACCACACCGTTGACGTGATCCCCGCGCCGCCCGGCAAGGTCGTACGCGGGCGGATGTTGATAGGACGGGCCGTGGAAGTCCGCGCCGCTGCCCAGCACGTAGATGGGTTTGCCCGCAACGTCGATGCCATCGACGTTGGCCACGACCAGCGCGCATCCTCCCTCGGAGGTGGTGGCGCAGTCCAGCAGATGGAACGGGTCGGCGATGGGCCGCGACGCGGTGATGTCCTCTGGGACGAACGGCCCACGGTCGTAGTAGACGGCTTCGGGATTGCGTGAGCCGTTGTTGCGGATGGTTGCCGCCACCATCGAAAGTTGTTGGCGCGTCGTGCCGTAGACATGCATGTGGCGCCGCGCGATGAGCGCGAACTCGGCGGTGGTGAACATGCCCCAGGGGGCGACGAATTCGTTCTCGGGCCTGGTCCACGGCGCGGTGGCCTCGTGGTCGCGGTACTCGCCGGCCTGGGCCGCGACCAGCACCACCACGTCGGCCATGCCGTGCTCGATGGCGGTGACCGCCTCGGTGATCATGCCGACCCCGAACGCCAGGCCCTGCCAGGCCGGCCCGATCCGCAGGTCGTAGATCAACGAGGTGGAGTGCGGGCTCGCGCTGATGCCGTCGACGTCGTCGAGGGTCAGGCCGGCGTCGTCGAGCGCGCCCAGGATCGCCTTGATCGCCAGGCCGCGCGAGGTTTCGCCGTCCAGGCGCCGCCCCTGCCGGGTGTTGTGCACCCCGACGATCGCCGCGGTGCGCTTCGCCGCCGTCACTGACAGTCCATTCCGTTGCAGCCCTTCAGTTTTCGTCCGCGACGACACCCAGGTAGGTGCCCCGTACTTCGTATTGCCGCCCGTCGCGCGTGATGGTGCCGATGGTTGTGCCGTGTGTATCGGCGTTCTCGGCGTCGGCAGTCGAATCCAGTTCCAGGACATCGATGCGCACGTCCACCGGCCGCGCCGTCTGCGGATCGGTGATCTCGACGACCATCGCGACGGCGTGTTCGTCGTCGTCCCATTCGACGCTGGTGATGCGGTGCCGCGCGGTCAGCTCCATCACCACGGAGTCCTGGCGCACCAGGAAGCGCACCGGTGCGCACAGCTCGCCGGCGCGGGGCGGCACGCACAGGCTGACCGCCATCTCACCAGCCCGCCGGCCGGGCGCTGATGGTTCCCGACTCCCGCATTGCGGCCAGGTCGTTCTGGCTGTGGCCCAGGACGCCGGTCAGCACCTCCTCGGTGTGCTGGCCATACAGCGGAGGGACCCGCCGGATCCACCGCCGCGGTGTGCCCAGGAACACGAAAGGCATTCCGGTGCAAAGGAAAGACCCCGCCACGGGGTGGTCGACCGTTTCCCAGAAGCCCCGGGCCCGTAGCTGCGGATCGGTCAGCAGGTCCGCGGCCGGGGTGACGGGCGCCGCGGCCACACCGACGGTGCGCAGCGCGTCGACGGCCTCGGTCACCGATTGCCCCGCGGCCCAGGCGGCGATGAGTTTGTCGATGTCGTCGGCACGCTCGGCCCAGCCGGATTCCTCCAGCCCGGGCTGGCCGAGGAGGCCGGCCAGCGCCGAGCGGGCGACGGCGTCCGTCGCGGCCAGCGCGACCCACTCGTCATTCCCGCGGCAGCGGTAGACGCCCTGGGGGCTGGCCCCCTGGCCGCGGTTTCCATTACGGCGCATCGCGATCCCGTTGCGGGAATACTCGACCAGCATTTCGGCAGCCACGTTCAGCGCGGCCTCGACCATGGTGGACTCCACCTGCATTCCGGTGCCGCGACGGTCGCGGATCACCAGCGCCGCGACGGCGGCGAAGGCGGCGTGCAGGCCGGCGATCGGGTCGCACACCCCGCGCGGGATCACCGGTGGGCCGTCGGCGTGTCCGGTCATCCACGCCATGCCGGTGGCCTGTTCCATGGTCTGCGCGAAGCCAACCCGATCGCGCCACGGGCCGTCGAGGCCGAACGCGGGCATCCGGACCATGATCGCCCGCGGGTTGGCCGCGCGCACCGCGTCGAATTCCAGGCCGAAGTTCGCCATCACCCGGGGTGAGAAGTTCTCGACGACGAGATCGCTCGCGGCGATGAGTTCGAGGGCGAGCTTTCGTCCGGCGTCGGTGCCGAGTTCGATGCTGACGCCGCGCTTGTTGTTGTTGCTGCACAAGAACACCGGGCCCCACTCCCACCACTGGTCCCAGTCGGGTGGGCGGCCGGCGGAGAACCGCATGCCGTCGGGCCGACGCACGCCCTCGATCTTGATCACGTCGGCGCCCAGGGCGCCCAGCAGTTGGGTGGCGACCGGCCCGGCCCAGAAGGCGGTGAAGTCGGTGACCCGAACGTCGGACAACGGCAGTGCGCCGACGTCATCGCCGCGCGGCGATTCGGGGCGCGCGGGCCACCGCACGCTCCCGGTGTCGGCACCGAGTCGCGGCGGTTCTGCGGGCGCCCCGGTCGCTATCGCGTCGCTGCGATAGGGCACCCGCGGGGCCAGCACCCCGGCCGGCGATTCGGCGAAGACGCCGCGTTCCACGAAGTGATCGATCTTGGGCAGCATCTCGGGAGTCGCGATGGGGGCGACCGGAATCCGGAATGCCACCGCGAGATCGACGATCTCCTGGGTGGTGCGGCTCCCGGTCCATTCGGTGACCATGCCCAGAAACTCGTCGCGGCGCTCGACCCGGCCGGCGAACGAGGCCAGTTCGGCGTCGTCGACCAGATCGGCGCGCTCGATCATCACCAGGAAGTCCTGGAACTGCTGCGCCGTGATGGTGCAGAAGCCGACCATGCCGTCGGCCGTCGGAACGATCGAGGGCAGCTCCAGGCTGCGTTCGTGCAGCAGTGAATCGGCACCCAGCACGCTGGCCGACATGGCGGACAGCCCGCCCATCGCGATCGCCATGGCCTCGTAGGTGGAGACGTCGATGACCTCGCCGCGGCCGCTGCGGGCGGCATGCCGCGTTGTCGCCGCGGCGACCGCCGCCGCGAAGGTGCCCGCCAGCCACTCACCGAGCCGGCCGCCGGCTTGTACCGGCTCGTCGTCCGGCCAGCCGCGGCCGGCGATCGACCCGCACAATGCCTGCAGGATGAATTCGTTCGCGGCGAGCTGGTTTTCGACGTACGGGCCGGTGGTGCCGAATGGTGTGATGGCCACGACCACCGCGCGCGCGGCCGTGTGGGCGGTGATGGCGTGCAGTGTCCATCCGTCGGTGAGATCGGTGAACACGAGGTCGGCGCCGGCCAGCAGCGAGGTGATTTCGGCCTGGTCGTGAGTGACGACCGACTTCTTGCCTGCGGCCAGGTAGCCGAACAGCGCCCCGGGCGGTCCGCCCGCCGACCAGCCGCGCAGCGAATCACCCTGTGGTGTCTCGACTTTCACCACGTCGGCGCCGGCGTCGGCGAACATCTTGCCGCAATAGGACGCCGCCAGGCCGTTGCACAACTCCAGCACGCGCCAGTCCGCGAACGGCGCTTCGGCTGCCACGCTCAGTTGCCCAGGGTGGTGGCGCGACGCCGGGCGGATCGCCCGGAAATATCGGGAGCCTCGACCGTCACGGGAGCCTGCGCCGAGGCCTGCGCCTGGAGGGCGAACTGGGTCATCCGCGTCCATGCGTCCCGGTCGCGCTGGCTGGCCTGACGGCCGACGTGGGTGACCACGTCGACGTCGGTGGCCTGTGCGCGCAGGTAGCCGGCCCGCGCATGCTCCTTCGGGATGTATCGGAACGGGTCGAATGAGTATGCGGCCATGGCATTTTGGTGGGTGATCTTGTCGATGACCGCGTCGTCGAGGTGGCCCATGGTGGCGACGATGTCCTCGGGCGCGAAGGGCCAGTTGCTGTCGGAGTGCGGGAAGTCGGATTCCCAGCACAGCATGTCCTCGTTGAACCAATTCATGTTCTGCACACCGACTTTGTCACTGATGAAGCAGGTGTAGAAGTGCCGCTTGAACACGTCGGTCGGCCCGTCATATCCCGGCGGGAAGGACGCCAGCGTCCAACCCGAGTGCCGGTTGTAGACGTGCTCGGCCCGCCAGAGGAAGTACGGGATCCAGCCGACGTCGCCCTCGGTCAGCGAGAACTTCAGCTGAGGGAAGTCCGCCCAGAACTGCGCCCAGATGAGTTCGGTGAAGGTGAACATGCTCATCATCGACGAGGCGGTCATCTGCACGCTGGGCGGGGCGTCCGTCGACACCTGCGGCGAGCGCGACGCGGAGCCGACGTGGGTGCACAGCACCGTGTTGCTTTCACAGACGGCTTCGAACAATGGATACCAGTACTTGGTGTGAATGCTGGGCATTTGCAAAGCCTCTGGGTTCTCCGAGAATGTCACGGCGTGACAGCCCTTGTCGGCGAGCCGTTTGACCTCCCTGGCCGCCTCGGCCACGTCGAACAGCGGCAGGATGCCGCACGGGATGAATCGGCCCGGGTACGCCCCGCACCATTCGTCGACGTGCCAGTCGTTGTAGGCCTTGATCATCACCAGGTTCGTGTCCCGGTCGGGGCCTTGGTTGAGGACCTGGCCGGAGAAGCCGGTGAAGTTCGGGAAGTTCAACCCCGCCAGCTGGCCGCCGGCGTTCATGTCCCGAACCCGCTCGTCGACGTTGAAGCAGCCCGGCCGCATCTCGTCGTAGC
Organism: Mycolicibacterium vulneris; assembly: GCF_002104765.1. Lineage (GTDB taxonomy): Bacteria > Actinomycetota > Actinomycetes > Mycobacteriales > Mycobacteriaceae > Mycobacterium > Mycobacterium vulneris. The sequence goes on along the minus strand of NZ_NCXM01000017.1, from coordinate 50,457 downwards.
GTGAGGCGTCGATGTTGTACATCTCGCGCGGCTTGCCCGCGACGGCGTTCAGTCCCATGTTGCGTCCGCGGATCTCGCCGTAGTACCACTGCTGGACGCCGTCGGGTTCGACGACCACTCGCGGGGCGCGGTCCTTATAGCCGGCGGGGACGTGCGCGTCGAACATATCGGCCGGCTCGGCGATGTGATCGTCCACGCTGATCAGGATCAGATCGTCCTTGTTCATGCCGCGCTCCTCGGTCGATCGATGGTGACTAGTAGATAATGGCCCGGGTCACAGTGTCAACCGCGGGCGGCGGGCGTCTGCACAAGCGTGTGCGCGCTAACCTGGGATATTGCAACGTCATAGGCGCACCTCCCAATGCTGTGGAGATCAAAAGCGCGTGCCCTTCAGCTATGACTATTAGTTCTGCCTGGCGCGCCGGTCGCAAACCCCCGGCGTGGGATGGCGCGATGAGCGCCGTTGTCGCGTGCCACCATGGGGCATGACCTGGCCCGGAGGTAACGGGAGTTGAGCACCAATAAAGCTGCGCGTCCGACCACCGCCGACGTGGCCCGCCTGGCCAGCGTCTCCACCGCCACGGTCAGTTATGTGCTCAACAACGCCCGGGGCCGCCGCATCTCCCCGGAAACCCGCGACGCGGTGTACCGCGCGGCCAAACTGCTGGGCTACCGGCCCAACCTGGCCGCCCGCAACCTCGCGCGCGGCAAAAGCGGTGTGGTGCTCTACGTGGTGCCGCACGTCGCCGTCGGCGAGATGCCGATGCAGGCCGGCAGCCGGATGACGACCGCACTGGCCCGCGAGGGTTTACTTCAGGTGCAGATCTTCGAGACCGATGATGACCAGCACGTGGTCGACGCGATCGAGAATCTGGATCCCGTCGCGGTCACCAGCCTGTTCCCGCTGAGTGCGGCCGCGCGGCAAGCGGTGACGAATGCGGGCATCCCCCACATCGAGATCGGGACACTGCCCGCGCTCAACGACCCGCATCTGTCCGTGGGCGAGCTGCGGGTCGACCACCTGGCCGAGCGGGGCCATCGCCGAATTGCGTTCGCCTACACCGGTATCGCCCGATGGCGCCCACTGGGTGACTACTGGTTCGAGGGTGTTTCCCGGGCGGCACAGCTGCGCGGCCTCCCCGCCGTGCGAGTCGACGAGGTCACCCTGGACAACGCCGCCGACGTGGTCACCGGGTGGGTGGGCGACGGGGTGACCGCGGTCTGCGCGCAAAGCGACGAAATCGCCTGCCTCGTCCTATACGGCATCCATCGGGCGCGGCTACGCTGTCCCGGCGATCTCGCGGTGATGGGCGTCGACGCCAGCCCGATGGGCATGGTGAGCACGCCGCCGTTGACCACCGTGCAGTTCGATCCCTGCGCGGTCGCCGACGCCGCGCTTGCCGCGGTTTTCGAGCGGCTGGGGCACCCCGTCCCGCCGTCTCCAGAGCCGACCGACATCGCCCACCTGGTGGTGCGGTCGTCGACCTAGCTGCTTCGGCCTGAGAGAATCTCGGTTGGCCGCTGTTCTGCCGGGTCCTCACCGCCCGAATCAGGCCGCAGATGTCGCCACCAGCACGCGATGTACAGCAGCATCGAGACCACCAGAGCGACCAGCACCCACAACACGATCGTCATATCGATCCAGCTGCCGAACGCCGGCGAGCCGGGAAGCGCGTTTCGCAGCGGAACCACCGCGAACAGCATCGCCGCGTACCAGGCCATCATCGGCGATTGAAACTTTCGTCGGTCCCGCAGGGTCTGAACCGCGACGAGCACCGCTGCGCCGGCAATCGCGATCAGGATGCAGAGAATGACGACCGCGAACACCATGGTGCTCGCCGCCCGCTGGATCTCCACCTGGTAAGCCGCACGTGGTCTGGCTTTACTGGGCCCGGACGCGTGGACCTTCCAGCCAGGCAGCCGGTCGACGATCATCACCTGGGCACGTTGGGGCGTCTGCGCACCACCGATGAACATTTCGACCGCGAACGGCCCCGCGTTATAGCGGTCGAACGGCCAGCGCTCGACGTCCCGCACCAGGGTGAGCGGGACTGGGAAAACTCCGGGCAGCATGCCCTTGGACCAGGTGCGTTTGACCGGAGTCGCGACCGAGGTGACCTCGACGGTGAGGTCTTGCTTGAGGCCCTCGGTGGCGGGATCCAGCAACGCGGATCCGGGCGAAACCGCGAGGTTGCACAGGAGCGCGCCGTAATCCGATTGGATGCCTTCGACATTCAGCGTCACGGCCGTCTCACCGCTGTTCGGAGGTGCACCGCTTGAAACACGATGCGAAGCAACACCATCGATGTACAGCACAATCGACGTGACCATGGCGCCGACAACGATCGCCAGCAACACGATACTGCCGGCTTTCCTGTGTGATGTGCCACCGGTGCCTTCGAATTCAGGTTCGGACCGCTTGGCCGACCACGCTCGCACCGTTCACCTCCCGTTCAACAGCCTCGGTTCATGCTAATCGTGCGCAAGCAGGTGACAGCAATCCAGCACCGCCTTCCAAGCAGTTACACAGCTCGCTCGTCCTCGACAAGTGCACTCGGATCGGCGTCAGTCGGCGGGCTCGTAACGCAGCAGCGTGACCTCGTGTTCGGGGTAATCGCAGAACACCGGCTTCACCCGCATCCCGACCTTCAAGCGAGCCGGGTCGACGTTGACCATCTCGGTGGAAAACCTCGGGCCCTGGTCCCATTCGACGATGGCGAGCAGCTGAGGCACGGCGTCGGCGAAATGCGGACTGACCGGCCGATGGGCCACCGTGTACGAGTACAGGGTCCCCATCCCAGAGATTTCCCGCCACTCCAAGTCGTCGGCCAGGGTGCGCGGCGCGCGCACCCGCGGGTAGAACACGTACGCCTGCAGCGATGGCGAATACTGGATGGCGATGCGATGCTGCGCCAGCGCATCCCAAAACGGCGCGCTGGTGGGCGTTTTGACGGGCATCGGTCGTTCGAAGTTCATCGGTCAGTCCCCTTGCAGAATCAGGGTGGTCTGCTCGGACAGGATGCCGCCATTGCCGGACACGAAGGCCCGGTTGCAGTCGGCGATCTGCGCGGCGCCCGCGCGGCCCATGATCTGGCGGGTGGCGTCGCAGACGTGGTGCATTCCGCCGGCCAAACCCGCTTGGCCGAAGCCCAATTGGCCGCCGGCCGTATTCAGCGGGAAGTCGCCGCGGAAGGTCAGGTCGTGGTTGGCGACGAACTCCATGCCTTTGCCCTTCTCGCAGAAGCCGGCATCCTCCAGCGAGAGCAGCACCGTGATGGTGTAGCAGTCATAGATCGAGACCATGTCCATCTGGTCGCGGCCCAGGTCGCTCATCGCGAAGGCGGTGTTGGCCGCGGCGGCGATCGGGGTGTTGAGCAGATCCTCGGCGTACGTCGGGGTCTTGAAGGGCACGTGCTCGCCGAATCCCTTGATCCACACCGGACGATTGCGCGACCGCTTCGCCAGGTCCGCGCTGGCGACCACGACCGCCGCGCCGCCGACGCAGGGCATGACGATCTCGAGCATGTGCAGCGGGTCGGCGATTACCGGGCTGGCCAGCACGTCGTCGACGGTGAGCGGCTTATCCTTCCAGATCGCGCCGTCGGTGTGGTTGGCGTTGACCCGGGTGTCGACGACGAGCTTGGCCATGGCCCGCTCGTCGTAGCCGTACACCGCCGCGTAGCGCTGGGCCACCTGGCCGTAGGGGCCGTTCTGGCCGAGGTTGCCGTAGGGGATTTCGAATTCGGCTTGTGGAGAGCCGTATTGGTTGCTCGACGAACCGAAATACAACGCGTCGCCCAGCGATCTGGGCTTCTTCGGAGACATCGGGGTGATGTAGCGGGCGGGCAGCGCGCACAACACCGCGTCGCAGATGCCGAGTTCGACGGCGGCGGCGGCCCGCCACACCATGGCGGCGGCGCTGGCCCCGCCGAGGTCGACGTGCTCGGCGAATCTCGCTCCTACGCCCAGGTATTCGGCGATTGTGGAAGGGACGAAGATCTCCGACTCGGCCAGGTGTGACGCGACGATCCCGTTGACGACCTCGAAGGGCAGGCCCGCGTCGTCCAGCGCGGCGGCGCCGAGTTCCGCCCACTGTTCGATGGCGAACGGCGCGGGTGACGCCTTGGTCATGCGTTCCGGCGGCAGTTCGACGTATCCGACGATCGCGGCTTCTCCGCGTAATCCCATGCTGTGTCCTTATTTTCGGGGTAGGCCGAGGATCATCTGCGCGATGATGTTGAGCTGGATCTCCCTCGTTCCCCCGCCGATCAGCTCAGCAGGTAGATGCAGATAGGGTTCCACGACCGCGGCGTCGGGGTCATCGGCCATCGCGACCTGCCCGGTCAACTGCAGCGTGGCCTGGAAGGTCCGGCGCAGCAACACATTCATCGCCACCTTGGCGATGCTGGACGCCGGGCCCGACGCCTGCCCGTCGAGCAGCCGGATGGTTTCGCGCACCCCGAGCGCCCTGATCGCGTTGGTGTAGGCGTCGAGCTCGCCGAGCTCCCGCAAGGCGTCATCACGGTCGGGTCCGGGTTGAGCCGCGAGCCTGCGCAACGCGATGGCCCGGTCGAACTTGACGTATCCACTGATAGCCGAACGCTCTTCGGCCATCGTCGCGATCGCGAGGCTCCAACCGTCGGTAGGGCCGCCCAGCAGCATCTCGTCGGGAACGAAGACGTCGTTGAGGAACACCTCGTTGAAGTGCGCCTGCCCGGTCGCCGTCTTGATCGGCTGGATTTCGATGCCGGGCGATCGCATGTCGAGGATGAAGTACCCGATGCCGCGGTGCTTGCTGGCTTCGGGGTCGGTGCGGGCCAGCAGTGCGCCCAGGTCGGCGTACTGCGCCAACGACGTCCAGATTTTGTGGCCGTTGATCCGCCAACCGCCGTCGACCTTGGTCGCCCGGGTGGTCAGCGACGCGAGATCGGAGCCGGCGCCCGGCTCGCTGAACAGCTGGCACCAATGAATCTCGCCGCGTTGGGTCGGCGGAATCATCTGCTCCTGCAAGTCCATTGGTGCGGCGGCCATTACCGAGGGCAGGATCCACTCGGCGATGTTCAGCGATGGCCGAACCAGCCCGGGCCGCTTGGCGAACTCCTCGTCGATGATGAGCTGCTTCAACGGATCCGCTCCGACGCCCCAGGGTGCCGGCCAGTGCGGCGCCATGAGACCGGCGTCGGCGATCAACGTGCGTTGCGGCCCGGAGGCCTGGTCCGCGTAGTCGCCATGCGGCGCGGGCTTGTCGTTGCGTAATTGCATTGCCGCATCCAGCGTCTCGGCGACCCAGGACCGAAATTCCGATTCCGCGTCGCCAAGATTCACCGACATGTCGCGCGTCTGCGTGCACGCGAGCTCGCCCAGCCGCCGCGCCCAGCGATTCGCCGGACCTACCGATCCCGCCAGGCTGATGGCCCGCCGCCAGTACAGGTGCACATCGTGTTCCCAGGTGAAGCCGATGGCCCCGAGCATCGTCAGGGCGTCGAGCACCAGGTCCGGGATCGGCGAGACCGCGATGGTCGCCGCCCCGGCCGCCGCGAGGCGGTGCTGGTCGAGCGGTTCGTCGACGGCGCGGACCGCGTCCCAGGCCGCCGCGGTGGCCAGCTCGCTGTTGACCAACAGCATGGCGGCGTTGTGTTGCAATGCCTGGAAAGTTCCGATCACCTTGCCGAACTGTTCTCGGATGCGCAGATGCGCAGTGACCGCCTCGACGCACCATTGCGCGATGCCGGCGAGCGTGCTGGCCACCAGACCCACGGCGACGCACCGCGCGCGGTCCGGGTCGATGCCGCGGAGGACCTCCGACTCGGTCGCGCGGTAGTCGTCGAGCCGTAGGATGCCGGCGTCGGCGACGAGGTCGGTGCCGGTTACGGGTTCGACTGTGGCCGCGGGGTTTTCGGGGTCCACCAGCAGCCAGACGACATCGCCGTCATCGCCATGGGCGCCGAGCAGGATCGTGCGCGCCGCACACACACCCTGCGTGACCTGCGAGGCGCCGGTGACCAGCCACCGCGCGCCGTCGAAGCGCGCAGAAAGGTTGTCGTCGGGAAGCACGGTCGCCGCGGTGGCGCCGGCCGCCAGGTCGCGCAGGAATGACTCTGCTTGCGGCGCAGGTTCGGCGAGGAGCGCGACGGCTCCGGCTGTCACCGTCGGCAGCAGGGGTCCGGGCAGCAGCGACTTGCCCGCCGATTCCAGGACGCAGGCGGCGTCGATCGGCCCTCCGCCCTGGCCACCGAGGTCTTCGGGTAGATGCACGGCGTGGAAACCGTTGGCGACCAGGGCATCCCACCAGCCGGGTACGCGACCGGCCGCGAGGTCGTCGAAGCGCTCACGCGTCGTGGCAATGGGAGCATTGCGGGCGGCGAACTGCGCTACGGCGTCGCTGAGCTCCTGCTGCTCCGGACTCAGTCCCAGGGTCACGAGGACGGCCGAGAGATAACTGGCGTGGGCCGCACGGACTGCTATCCTTTCGTCACAAGACGGACCGTCTCGTCTTGTGGAACATTACCGGCGCGAGTCAGGATATGTAAAGCGCGTCCGATCACCCGGCTTTCGATCTGAGTTCGCAGAAGCGAGGACCACCAGATGCCAACCGATCTGAGCGGGGTGAACGCGCCAGCGGGCTCGCCGAGGAGGCGCAGCGAGAAGTCCCGCACGGCGATCGTCACCGCGACGCGCGAACTGCTGCTCGAGCGTGGGTTCGATGGGCTGACCATCGAGGCGGTCGCCGCGCGCGCCGGGGTGGGCAAGCAGACCATCTACCGGTGGTGGCCCACCCGCCCGGCGCTGGTCGCCGATGTGATGCTCGAAGACGCCGACAAGCTGCTGGCGTCGGTCAACCACACCGGCAACGTCAGTGCCGACCTGGTCGGCTGGGTCGGCAAGCTGTTCGCCAGCCTGACGACGCCGCGGGGTTCGGCCATGCTGCGAACGCTGACGGTCGCCTGCATGGAACATGAGGACACCGCCGTCAAACTGCGCGCCGGATTCAGTGCACCGCTGCATGACAGCGTGCGGGCCCGGCTGCTGGCCGACGGCATCGACGAGGCCACCGCCGAATCGGCGGCGGACGCCATCGTCGGAGGGGTGGTGTACCCGATCCTGTCCGGCGCGCAGCCCTACTCGCGCCGGCGCGCCGAACGGACCACCCGGCTCATCGTGGCAGCCCTCATTGGAAGCTGAGCGGTTCAGCCGACCGTGAGCGCGGCCAGGCCCTGACTCACCCGGTCGGGCAAGGAGCCCCCGTGGCTCAGCCAGTCGTCGAGCGCGATGCGCACCGCCGCCATGGTCAGCGCGCCGATCAGTCGCGGGCGCGGGTCCTGCGCGGTCAGTCCGGGCATCCGCGGTGCGATGAGTTCGGCGATCGCCAGCTCGTAGCGCACATAGATGTGCAGTGTCCACGCGTCCAGCGTCTCGGATGACCTTGTCAGCGTGGCCAATTCACGGATCTGCGTCTCGATCTCGGCGGAGCCGCGGCCGAGCTCACCAAACGCGCCGGTCACCGCCTCGATGGCGGTCAGCTGTGGCGGCTGGGCGGCCAGCGCCGCGGTGATCCGGTCCAGCCAGTGGGCGTTCATGCCCTCGGCGACGGCGTCTTCCTTGGAGTTGAAATAACGGAAGAACGTCGCCCGGCCGATGTCGGCGGTGTCGGCGATGCGATCGACGGTGGCCCCGGCCAGGCCGCGGCTGGCGACCAGCTCGGCCGCGGCCGTGGCGATGCGCTGACGCGTCGCCGCCCGCTTGCGCTCGGCCAGCGATGGCGTCGCGGACGCGGCACCAGACATGTCCCACCCCTGTTTCTCGCGAATCGACATGAAACCGTAAGACATAGTCTTATCATGAGACGATGTCTCAGATCCCCGATTCGGCCGATCCGCCGGCCCCGAAAGCGCGCGCCGCGTGGCAGTTCGTCCAGCAGATGCTGAGTGACGTCACCAAAATCGTGACCGAGGACGCCGAGTCGGAGCGCGAACTGGCCGAGGGTCTGCGCGTGCTCGCCCGGGTATCGTCGCTGTGTGCGCAGATGACCGTCGAGTCCGACCCCGAGCGGCCGTCGTTCTTCGATATGTGCTCGGAGAACCGGATGATCGGGGGTCCCAACCCCGACGGCAACTACTACCTGGCGATGATTCGCGGCGACCGCCGCTACCGGATCACCGGATCCCGCGGTACCAGCGCCTACCTCGGGTTCCAGATCCTGGCCGGCACCGGACTCACCCCACGGCGGATGGCCGGTTATGTCAGCGACGTCGACCTCGCGCTCAGTTCGGGGGAATTCGCGCTGGTGCTCTCGGCCGACGAGCCGTCCGATCTGGCCGATGCCCAGTGGGTGAAGATCCCCAACGACGCCTCGTCGGTGGTCGTCCGCGAATACATCGGCGACCGGGCGAGCGAGGAGTTGGCCGCGCTGCGCATCGAGGCGCTGGACCCAAGCCCGGTGGCGGTGCTGACCGATGACGAGCTCGCCGACCAGTTCACCGCGATGGCGTGGTCGCTGATGAAGCTTGCGACCCTGCACCGCACCATCAAGCCCGAACTCCTGCAAACGCCGAACACCTTGCTGACGGCGCAAGCGGCCGATCTGGGTGCGGCCGACACCACGCCGGACAACCTGTACATGATGGGCACCTTCCGGCTCGAACCCGGCCAGGCCCTCGTCCTCGACATCACGCCGCCCGACACCCGGTACTGGAACGTCACGCTGGAAAGCATCTGGCACGAATGCCTGGAGCCGCGTCGCCGGCGCAGCTCGGTGACGAACCGCGGCGTACAGCCCGATGCCGACGGACGGGTGCGGATCGCAATCTCCGCGCAAGACTTCGGGTTTGGCCATTGGCTCGACACCGGTGGCCGACATCGCGGCTTCATCGTCCTGCGCTGGCTGGACAATCCGAGCCCGCCCGAGGTCGCCGTGTCGGTGCGCGAAGCACGGGAGCGGACATGACATTGCAGGACCGATTCGCCCCCGAACGGCTGATCGCCGCCGCCTGCGAGGAAGTCGGCAGCGACGACTTCGGCGACGAGGGTTGGCGGTCCGGGTTGCACCGGGTCACGGACGGGCTGATCAACGACGCGCGGCTATCCGATATCGGCGTCGAGATCGCTCACCTCGACCTCATGCGGGCTCTGAAGAACCGGCTCGGTGTAATCGCTTGGCGCAAAAAACATCCCGAGATCGCGGCCGAGAAGATCAAGGCGCCGATCTTCATCGTCGGCCAGCCGCGCACCGGCACCACGATCCTCTACGACCTGCTCGCCCAGGATCCGGAGCTGCGCGCACCGCTGACCTGGGAGGTCGACGAGCCGTGTCCGGTGCCACGGCCCGAGACCTATCACACCGATCCCCGGATCGCCCAAACCCAGGCCAGCATCGACCTTTCCGAGCAGATCATGCCCGGCTTTCTGGCCTTTCATCCGATGGGCGCTCTGGTCGGTCAGGAGTGCGTGCGCATCACGGCCGCCGAGTTCGTCAGCATGATCTTCTCGGTGCAGTATCGGCTGCCGAGTTACTACCGGTGGCTGATGTATGAGGCCGACCACGCGGGCGCCTATCGATTCCACCGAATCTTTCTGCAGCACTTGCAGTCTGGCGTGCCCGGCCAGTGGTTGTTGAAATCGCCGGCGCACCTGTGGCAGCTGGATGCGCTGCTGGCCGAATACCCCGACGCGCTGATCGTGCAGACCCACCGCGATCCGCTCAACGTCATATCGTCGATCGCCGCGCTGACCCACCACCTGCGCCGGATGTGCAGCGACGAATCCAGCATCAGCGAATGCGCGGCCCAGTCCTACGAGGAGATCGTCGTCGGCCTGGAGCGCGAGATGACCCTGCGGGACAGCGGCGCGGTGCCCGCGGGCCGGCTGATCGACGTGCAATTCGCGGATTTCATGAAGGATCCGTGGACCGCGATCAAAGACATTTACGAACGGTTGGACCGCGAGCTGCGGCCCGATGCCGAGCAGAAGATGCGCGACTTCCTGGCGTCCCATCCCTCGGATGGCGGGCGCGGCCGGTACACCTGGTCGGATACCGGGCTGGACGCCGTCGAGGTGCGCGAGCGGGTGAGCGCCTACCAGGACCGTTACGGGGTGCCGACCGAACAGCTGCGCTGACGTCGGTCGCGACGAACACCGCTGCGGCGCTTGGTGTCTGCGAGCGGGTAGGCTCGCCGAGAGGCGACGGGAGCGGCGATGGACGATTGCCTGAAGCTCACCACCTATTTGGCCGAGCGTAGGCGGACCGGGGACAGCTTTGTCTCCGATGTCCTGCTCGGCTTGTATGCACAGCACCGCATCGCGTGCGGTGTCCTGCTGCGCGGCATCGGTGGGTTCGGCACGGGTCACTATCTGCGCACCGACGAGTCCCTGACGTTGTCGGAGGATCCGCCGGTGGCGATCATCGCGGTCGACACGCGAGCGAAGATCGAGGCGCTGCTCGACCCGGTGCTGTCGGTGAAGCAGCGCGGTCTGGTCACCCTGGAGCGCGCTCGGCTGCTCCGCGAGCACATCGGGACCCCACAGCTGCCCGAGGATCTGCGCGACGCGGTCAAGCTGACGATCTACGTCGGCCGCAAGCAACGCGTCAACGGCTCACCCGCCTACATCGCCCTGTGCGCTCTGATGCACCGGCGCGGTCTCGCCGGCGCCACGGTGCTGCTCGGGGTGGACGGTGTCGCGCACGGAGAACGCCAGCGCGCCAGCTTCTTTGGGCGCAACGCCGACGTTCCGATGATGATCGTCGCCGTCGGTTCCGGCGAGCACATCGGTCGAGTGTTGCCGGAACTTGGCGGGTTGCTCCACAGGCCGATGTTCACCCTCGAACGGGTCCGCGTGTGCAAGCGCGACGGTGAATTACTCGAACGACCGCATGCGCTGCCCGGGTTCGACGAACACGGCCTGCCGCTGTGGCAGAAGTTGACGATCTACACCTCCGAGGCGGCGCACCACGATGGTGCACCGATTCACCGCGCGATCGTCCAGCGGCTGCACCAGGCAAAAACCGCGGACGGCGCGACCGTGCTGCGCGGCGTCTGGGGCTTTCACGGCGATCACCCGCCCCACGGTGACGGCTTGTTTTCGCTCACCCGCCGGGTTCCCGTCGTCACCATCGTGATCGACACCCCGGCCAACATCGCCGAATCCTTCGCCCTCATCGACGAATTGACCCGAGAGGAGGGCCTGGTGACCAGCGAGATGGTGCCCGCTCTGGTTTCCGACGAAGGCGACGGCGACGCCGGGCCGCCGCGCATGGCCCAGCACCGCTACTAACTCAGCCGGCGACGGATGCCTCGTAGATCGACTGGATCGCCTTGTCCAGCGTGGCGTTGAACTGCTCGTCGGACTGGTCGGCGGTCAGCCCCTCGGTCAGGGCCCGGCTGAAGCTGGCGATCAACCCGGTGTTCTTGGCCAGCAACTTGTTGGCCTCCTCGCGGGAGTAACCGCCGGACAGAGCGACCACCCGCATCACCTTCGGGTGCTCGATCAGCGGGCGGTAGAAGTTGACCTCGGTGGGCAGGCTCACCTTGAGCATGACGCGCTGGCCCTCGGGCACGGCGTCGAGTTGCTTGGTGATCTCGTCGCGCAGGATGCCCTCGGCCTCGGCCTTGTCCGAGATCGAGATGGTGACCTCGGGCTCGATGATGGGCACCAGACCGTGCGAGAGCACTTGGTGCCCCAGCTCGAACTGCTGGGCGACCACGGCCGCGATGCCCTTGGGGTTGGCACCGCCGATCACCGACCGCTCCTTGGTGCCGAAGACACCCAGGCCGGCGGCCCGGTCCAGCAGCTCGTCGAGGCCGGGGATGGGCTTCATCAGCTGGACGTCGTCGGACGCGTCGGCCAGACCCTTGTCGATCTTGAGGAAAGGCACCACGCCCTTGGTCTCCCACAGGTAGGTGGTCGACGGCTTGCCCGCGATCTCGCGGTCCATGGTCTGCTCGAACAGGATCGCCGCCAGCACGCGGTCGCCGGTGAACACCGGGGACGTGATGATCCGGGACCGCATCTGGTGAATGAGGTCGAACATCTCCTTCTCGGAGGAATAGGCGTTGTCCTCGATGCCGTAGAGGCGCAGCGCCTTGGGCGTCGAACCGCCGCTCTGGTCGAGGGCCGCGATGAATCCCTTGCCCGACGTCATCCGTTCCGCTTGCTGCTGGTTCGACATTGAACTCTCCCAGTTCCTCGTGGCCCTCATGGGCACCGCACGCCGGTCCGTGCCCGCGCGCTCAAGTCTGAATCGTGCCGATCATATTCGGCCACTTCGAGGCCTAGCAGGCAGGTCGTCGGACTGCGATTTGGGTCTCAGGCCCGGTCTGGCTGCCCGGCGCCGGCCTTGGTGCGCCACAGCGCCATGCAGTCCAGCAGCCGGTCACGCAAGACGAGCGTGTGGAAGAGTACCGCCGTCATATGGGCGGTAAACGCGAGGAAGAGCAGCAGCGCGAAGTCGTTATGGCACTTCCGGAGCACCGCGAAGATGTCGATGTTGCGCGGCGCGATGCCGGGCAGCGCGACCGGCCCGAGCAGGGTGATCGGGAACCGCGCCGCCGACAGCATGGCCCACCCTGTCAGGGGCTGCACCAGCAGCAGCCCGTAGAGCAGGTATTCCGACCACGTCGCGATGCGGCGTTCGGTCTTGCTCATGGTGGCCAGGAAGGCCGGCGGCCGGTGCGCGAGCCGATTCGCCAGCCGGACCAGGGCGAAGGCGAGGATCAGCAGGCCCAGCGGCCGATGGATCGCCAGCAGCAGCGGGTAGTAGCTCAGCGAGGCGACCATGGTCACGCCGATCAGCAACTGCGCGATGACCATCGGCGCCATCAGCCAATGCAGAACGCGCGACGGCAGAGTGAACCGCGCCGCGACGGGGCCCGGCGTCATTGCAGGACCGCTTCGACGTCGACAGCGCTCGCCGTTTTGGGCTCCTCGGCGCGACGGGTGAATGAACGGGCGTACACGGCCGACCGCGCCGCGAGCAGCGGGTCGTCGGAGGCCGCGATGCCGTCGGGCAGCACCAGGGGATCGAAGTTGATGTCGCGCGCGTTGCCGGCCTCCTCCGTCTGGACCGCGGAGATGGTGATGGTGCCGGCGTCGATCGTCCGGCGCCCCGCCGGCCAGGGTTTGGTGGCGTCGTGGGTCGGATCGCCCGGCTCGCCGACGGTGACAACCAGCCGCCAGCTCAGTGACGTGCCCGCCAGGGTGCGAATCACGGCGTCGAACAGGTAGTCCTTGGCCGGCGGAGAGGCAGTCACGGCGCCTTGCTGTGGAATCGCGGACCAGCGCACCGGCACCGTCGCACCGGCACCGTTGGTGCACCGGAAGGCGTTCAGCCCGTGGAACGCGCTGTCAGCGAACCCCGCCGTTGGCGGTGCCTGCTTGATGATGCGCATGGCCGCGGCGGTCTCGGGATGGCGCTGCAGGAACGCCGCCATCTGCTGCGGGTCGGGCTTGCCCGTGCCCGGCAGCGGCTTGGATGCGAGCAAGCGGTCGTAGAACCCGTGGGGCGTGCTGTCCGGAAAGACCGGGATGTTGATCATCGCGGTCCGCCACTGCCGCCCGTCGGGCCCGTCGAACAGCAACCCCAGCCCGCGCACGGTATCGAGCTTGTCGGGCTGGTCGGGCAGCCCACCGGACAGCGAGAACCGGCCGATCAGCGGCACGCTGCCGCGCCGAAAGACCGCGGCCCGGCAGATCGCCGCGGCCGCTCCGCTGCTGACGAACGTTCCGGTGGCGCTCAGGCCCTTGGCGTGGTTTCGCCGGAAACCGTCATGCCGGCCGTAGACGCGCTCGAAGCGATCCGTGAACCTGGACGGGGTCAGCGCGCCGCGGCGCAGCCAACCGCCGGCATACCCGAAACCGCCCACGTCGACCACGGCGACTCCCGCCACCGCCCCGATGCCCAGTAGCGCGCGTCGCCGATTCAGCGCCCCGAATTGCGGCGGCGGCGGCGCGGGCTCCACGGGGTCGTCAGGCCGCTCGTCACCGTGACGTTCGACGCCGCGATCACCGGGTTCCACGACCCACCGTCCTTCCCGTTTGTGCAGGCCACGCCGTGCGGGCCGAGAACGAAACCGGTGGAAGCAACTCACGCACGGGCCGATGCCCCGTGCAACTTCTGCGCCGGCCGTCACGCACATCCGGACTACGTCGCGGCGCCCGAAATCGTTCAGCGTTTTGAGCGCGGTACGCCGCGTGTCCTACCATTGACTAAACACTTGTATCTGTATCTGCATTCAGTAGCGCAGATCGACGGGGTGCGTCTCCTCCGTAGACAAGCGTGTTCCCGAGGGGTTGAATCAACAGCCCCCGGCATGACAGTTGCTTTTTCGGAAGCTAGCGGTGTCCCCGACGGGACCGAATGTGAGTGAAAGACCATGGGCGAACAATCCGGCGACTTCGTCGATCCAACCGCTTTTGAAGTGGGCAAACACCAGGTAGATCAGGCGGTCGTGCTGACCGTCTCCGGCGAAGTCGACATGCTCAGCTCGCCGCTGCTGGCCGATGCCATTCAGACCGCGCTGGCCACCAAGCCCGCGGCGCTGATCGTTGATCTGTCCAAGGTCGGTTTCCTGGCCTCGGCCGGGATGACCGTCCTGGTGACCGCGCAGTCGGAGATTGAGCCGCCGACGCAGTTCGCCGTGGTTGCCAACGGCTCGGCCACCAGCCGGCCGATCAAACTCATGGGAATCGACAGCGTGCTCTCGCTCTACAGCAGCCTCGACGGTGCGCTGAGCGGTCTCGCTGGTGAGTGAGCGTCGACAGCGTGAGGACGCAACTTGGGACGATGGGTCGCTCTGATCAGCAGCAGAACGTGTCGAGCATCGATGATCGATCCCGCTTCGTGCGGACGCGGGTGGCCGCCGACGCGCGCAGCGCTGCGCGGACCCGCGCCGAGTTCAGGGTGTGGCTCGGACGGTATTTCTCACTTGACGACGACCGCTTCAACGACCTGCTGCTGGCGGTGAACGAGGCGATCGCCAATGCCGCGGAATTCGCTTACGTCGACGCCGCGGAGCGCGGGACGGTCGACGTGCGAGCGGCCTACGACAGCGATTCGGACACCTTGGCGGTGACCGTCGACGACCGCGGCCGGTGGCGGCAGAAGAAGCCGGTGCACTACCAGCGGCAGATGCGCGGCCGCGGCATCCCGCTGATGGAGGCACTGGCCGACGACGTCGCCATCGACCGCACGGCGCAGGGCACCCGCGTCACGTTGACCTGGAGCGGTTTGACCGGCCCCGGCTATAGCGCCTGATCAGCCCGACTGCGCCAGCACCTGCTGGATCCGTTCCTCGCGCGGCAGGACTGGACCGTCGTCGAGGGATTCGTCGATACCGAGGTCGCTGAGTCCGGCGCCGGTCAACAGCGAGGTGCCGTAGGCAGCCAGCACGAGTTTCTGATCGTCGCTGTGGCCGTCCTCCACCAGCATCGCGCCGATAAGGCAGATGACGGCCATCTTGAAGGCGTTGAACGCCCGGTACCAGGGCCGGTTCGTGACCGTGATGCCGCTGACCGACTCGTAATGCGCGAGCAGGGCATCGATGGACAGGGCGGCGGGGTGGCTGTTGATCCCGACCGGCTGCATCCACAGCATTTCCAGCCAGCCGATGTCGGTGAGCGGGTCGCCGATAGTCGTCATCTCCCAATCGAAGACCGCGCTGACCTCGCCGCCGGTGAACGCGAAGTTGCCCGGTTTCGCGTCGCCGTGCACCAGCGTGACCTTGGGGCACGGCGCCGGCTTGCCGGCGACCAGTTCGCGATGCAGCCGCTCCAGGGCGGGCAGGGGGCCGCGCTTGACCCGGTTCATCTCCGCAGCCCAGTGCCCGAGTTCTCGGTCGAGGTGGTCGGCGCCGTCGTCGAGGGTGTCCAGCCCGGTGCGGCCGAGGTCGACGGCGTGGATGGCGGCCAGCTGTTCGACCAGGCTCTGGCACATCCGCACCACCGCCTGCTCGGTGGCGCCGGCCGGCGGTTCCATCTCGTAGACGTCGCCGCCGACCCGATCCATCACGTAGAACGGTCTGCCGAGGACGTCACCGGTCGGCTCGAGCCACAGCGCACGCGGGACGCGAACCGGTGTATCGGCCAGGGCGCGCAGGATCGTGAACTGCCGCGCGAGGTCGTAGGGCTCTAGCAGCGCGGGCGGCCGGGGGCGCAGCCTCAACACGACGTCTTGGCGATCGTCACGACCGCCGCGCCGGGTGACCACGCCCAGCGTCATCATCTCTGCCGAGTGTCCGAAGCTCACCCGATCGATGCCCTCGAGGCGCACGTCGTCGGCGCCCGGCACCTGCGTGCGCAACCATCCGCTCAGCCGTTGTTCCAGCTCGGCGCTCAGTGTCATTGGCCGACCGTCTCGCCGTCCGCGGGCAGCCGGGCGACCGGGGTTTTGTCCTGGGTGAATGCGGACATATCCATCGCCGTCCAGTTGGGGTAGCGGCGATAGCCCTGTCCGCCGAGCAGCAATTCGAAGATGCCCCAACCAGTTTCGCCGTCGTTCTCGAAACGCATCAGCTGGTCGAGTGCCATCGATTTACCCTCCGTCTCGGCGAGTTGCTCGGGATCGCGACTGTCCCAAGTGAAATGGATGAAGTACCCGCCACCACCCAGGTCCTCGTATTGGCAGTGCGCCATCGGCAGGCCGTAGTAGGCGTTGACCTCCAGATGGGACGCCTCAGCGATCACCCGATGGGCCCGGCCGTCCTCATCGGTGAAGACGAGCACCGCGCGGGTGGGCCGCTTGCGGTCGCCGTCGAATTCGACCTCGTGCTCGATCTTGACGAATCGTTTCGACAAGGTGCCGTCGGCGTGGGTAATGCCGCCGTCGACGTAATTGACCGTGCCGTCCGATGATTCGATGATCCAGGCCTCGATGGCGTGGTCGCCGAAACCGGCGTCGAGCCACAGCCAGAAGTCGATCTTGTCGGAGACCCGCACCCCGAAGGTGCGGTCGCGACCGCCATGGAAGCCGTCGACGCTGATGCGCTCCCCGTCGATCTGCACCCATCCGCTCCACCGCCCCGGCTCCTTCATGTGGTACATGTCGGCGAGCAATTCGCCGTCCTTGCCATGCACCTTCATCGGCAACAGCTCCCACATCGGCGCCGTGGGTTCGTAATACAGCTCCCACTCGATTCCGGAGTTGTTGGGCTCGACGTCCAATCGCCACTTCTTCAGGGGCTCGACGCAGGTCCAGCGCATCGGCCCGGCGCTCAGGTCTCCGCGGTCGTCGCCGCTGACCGGGCGCCCGGACAACAGATCCCAGTGCCGGCCGTCGGCGAGGCTGACCTTGACGTAGCCCAGCCCGCTGGCGGTGTTGGGATTATTGCCGTAGCCGCTGGCCAGCAGCATGGTGCCGTCCGGCGAGGCGGCGAAGAAGTAGCACCGATCCGACCACGTGGGGTCCGAATTGTGCACCTGGTCGAACGTCGTCGGAAGCTGGTGGGTGAAGGATTCGTCCGCGGCGGAGTACCCCATCGATCGCCTTTTCTGGCTGGCTAAATCTCTGCGCTGCAATCGGATTCAAAAGCGAGGCGGACCGTTCCGGATTCTGCTCACGTCAGATAACAAAGCAGCACAACGCATCCCGTAACATCGCCGCCATGGAACCGAGCCGGCGGTGGGGCGACGACCGCGCGATCCTCGACGACGAGGAGGCCCGCAGCCGAATCCTGGACGCCGCGGGCCGCTGCATCGTCCGGCGCGGCAACACCCAGTTCCGGATGGGCGAGGTGGCCGACGAGGCGGGGGTGTCACGGTCGACGGTGTACCGGTACTTCCCCGCCCGCGACGATGTCCTGCTGGGCCTGATGCTGACGCGTGTGGACAGCGCGATCTCCGAGTTGGTGCGCTCGCTGCCCGCCCCCGACGACCCGGTGCGATCGCTGCCCGAGCTGGTGCTGGCCCGGGTGGAGTCGGTGGACGGCAACGCACTAAACGAAGCGTTGTTCGCCACCGAGAGCACCGCGGTGGCCTCGGCGCTCGAGAAGGGTTCGGCACCCATCGTGGAGCTGCTGATGCGGCATTACGGACCGTTGCTGACCCGGTGGAAAGCGGCGGGGTTGCTCTATGCCGACGTCGATTTCCGGTCGATCGTCCAGTGGCTGCACACCACAACCCTGTTTTTACTGGCTCCGTCGTGGCGATATCGCCCCGCTGCGGACAAGCGAGAATTCGTCGAGCAGTTCGTGGTGAGGGCGCTGGTGCCACAGATCAGACAATAATCGTATATTGTCTGATGTCCAGACGGTCTATTGGTTTCGCCCGGAGCCACCGGTGTTAAAGCGCAGCACCACGGCCCGCCGGCAAATCAGGATGGATGGTCATGAAAAATCCTGTGGGACAAGCGTTCTCTATCCTCGGCCTGGCAGCCCACCTGGGCCGCGGCGCGGGCCGGGTGGCCACCGACGCGGTGGTAGGCGGCCGGTTCGGCCTGCCGCGGACGGTCGAAGACATCGACCGGGCGGTCCTGTCTCGGGTCATGGGCACCACCGTTCGGTCGATCCGCGTCCTGAGCAGAGACGCGGGCACGTCCTCGCGCGGCCGGCTGGTCCTGACCGGCAAGAACGTCCCCGATTCGGTGTTCGTCAAGGTCGCGGCACAGACCGCCGCCACCCGGCTGATGGGCGAGCTCGGACGCCTCGGACAAACCGAGGTGCGGTTCTATCGTGAGCTCGCGCCGCAGGTCATCGGCGTCCCCTATTGCTACGGCGCGGCATTCGACGCTTCGACCGGCCGCTACCTGCTGGTCCTGGAGGACCTGCCGGCCGAGTCGTGCGAGTTTCCGGACACCCTGCACCCGCTGTCCGCCGACCAGGCCAGTTTGATCATCGAGCTGCTGGCCGAGCTGCACGCCACCTTCTGGGGCCGGCTGCCGCGCGACGGACGCGGCCCGATGGGCTGGCTGTACACCCCGTCCGGCGATGTCACGTCGCTGTTGACCGGTTCGTTGATGCACACCTCGATCAAGCGGCTCGCCGAACGCACGACGCTCCCGGTGGACAACGGCAGATTCATCGCCGACAACTACCGTGCCGTCGCCGCACTCATCGACGCTCCCCCGCACACCGTCATGCACGGTGACGCTCACCCGGGGAACATGTACTTCCACGGCGGCAAGGCCGGGCTGCTGGACTGGCAGGCGGTGCGCCGGGGGCATCCCTCCCGCGAACTGGCCTACACGCTGATCACCAGCCTGACCCCGGAGGACCGGCGGGCCAACCAGCGCGAACTCCTCGACGACTACCGGCGGGCGCTGGTCGCGTCCGGCGGCCCCGACCTGGATCGCGACGACCTGTGGCTGCGGTTCCGCCAAGGCGCGCTCTACGCCTACGTCGCCCCGCTGATCACCACCGGCATGGGCGGAATGCAGGTCGAAGACATCGCGATGGAAGGCCTGCGCCGAGGTGTCGCGGCGCTGGACGATCTGGAAACCGTCGCCGCTCTGAAGAGCTCCCTGTAGGCCGGTCCAATTCGGCTGAGGCTATTGCCTTCGCCGCGCCAAGAGTTACGCTACCTACCGTAGCGAAATGCTGCGCGCTTCACGGCTCAGCCCTCCAGAGACAGCCCACGGCGGCGAAGAGGAGCCTCATGTTCGACCTCAAGATCATCGGTGGAACCGTCGTCGACGGCACGGGCGCCGAACGCTACTCGGCCGACATCGGCATCAAGGACGGCAAGATCGTCGACGTCGTGCGCCGCACCGCCGACGGCCCGGCGATGAGCGGGGCGGCGGCCGAAACCATCGACGCCACAGGGCATGTGGTGGCCCCCGGCTTCGTCGACATCCACACCCACTACGACGGCCAGGTCAGCTGGGACAGCCTGCTGGAGCCGTCCAGCGGGCACGGCGTGACCACGATCGTGACCGGAAACTGCGGCGTCGGGTTCGCGCCGGTGCGGCCCGGCAGCGAGCAGTGGCTGATCGAGCTGATGGAGGGCGTCGAGGACATCCCCGGCACCGCGCTGACCGAAGGCATCACCTGGGGCTGGGAGACCTACCCCGAATACCTCGACGCGGTCGGCAAGCAGAAGTTCTCCGTCGACGTGGGCAGCCAGGTCGCGCACGGCGCCGTCCGCGCCTACGCGATGGGCGAGCGCGGGGCCCGCAACGAGCCGGCCACCCCCGAGGACATCGAGGCGATGGGCCGGCTGGTTCGTGAGGCGATCGAGGCCGGCGCGCTCGGCTTCTCCACGTCGCGCACGATGGGCCACCGCGCAATGGACGGCCAACCCGTCCCCGGCACCTTCGCGGCCGAAGAGGAGCTGTTCGGCCTCGGCCGCGCCATGGCGGCCGGCGGTCAGGCGGTGTTCGAGCTGGCGCCGCAGGGGGCCGCCGGCGAGGACATCATCGGTCCCAAAAAAGAACTCGACTGGATGCGCCGGCTCAGCGCCGAGATCGACCGGCCGGTGTCCTTCGCGCTGATTCAGGTGGACGCCGATCCGAAACTGTGGCGCGAGATGCTGGACCTATCGGCGGACGCGCACGCGGCGGGCGCCCGCCTCCACCCTCAGATCGCGGCGCGGCCATTCGGCATGATGATCGGCTTCCAAGGGCATCACGGGTTCAGCCACCGGCCCACCTACCGCCGGCTCAAGGCCGAGTGCGGCCGCGACGAGCTCGCGCAGCGGCTCGCCGAACCCGCGGTGAAGGCCGCAATCCTTTCCGAGGACGACCTGCCCGTCGACCCCAGCTTGTTGTTCGACGGGATGTTCGCCCTGGTGCAGCACTCGCTCGGCAGGCTCTTTGCGCTCGGCAATCCGCCCGACTACGAGCCGACGCCGGACCGCACCGTCGCGGCTATCGCGAAGGCCCGCGGCGAGGACCCGCTGTCCACGCTGTACGACCTCATGCTGGAGTCCAACGCGACCAACATGCTGATGCTGCCGTTGTTCAACTACGCCGACGGCAACCACGACGCGATCCGCGAGATGATGCTGCACCCGGCCGGCGTGCTCGGACTCTCCGACGGCGGCGCCCACTGCGGGATGATCTGTGATGCGTCCTACCCGACGTTCCTGCTCACCCACTGGGCGCGGGACCGGCACCGGGGCGAGAAGCTGTCGCTGGAGTACGTGATCCGCAAGCAATCCCGCGACACCGCGCACCTGTTCGGGCTCACCGACCGCGGCACCCTCGAGCCTGGCAAGAAGGCCGACATCAACGTCATTGACATGGATGCCCTGACCCTGCACCCGGCGGCAATGGCGTTCGACCTACCCGCCGGTGGGAACCGAATCCTGCAGGGCGCCAGCGGTTATGCCGCGACCATCGTCAGCGGAACGGTGACCCGCCGCAAAGATGTCGACACCGGCGCCCGCCCCGGACGCCTGGTCCGCGGAGCGCGCTGAGAACTCCCCCGATGGCGACAGCGGCCGGCAATCCGGCGCGGACCCGCGACGAGGATGCCATCGGCATCCCGCCGGAGAACCCGACGCTGGTGCCCGCCGAGCGCTACTACTCCCCCGCCTTCGCCGCGCTCGAAATGCAGCGGATGTGGCCTCGGGTGTGGCAACTGGCCTGCATGGTCGACCACGTCGCCGCACCCGGCGACTATTTCGAATACCGCTGCGGCCCTTACGGTGTGCTGATCGTCCGGGACGACGACGGGGCGCTCCGCGCGTTCCAGAACGTCTGCCGGCATCGCGGCAATTCGCTGTGCACCGGATCCGGCTCGGGCCTGCGCGAACTCAAGTGCGGCTATCACGGGTGGACCTGGGACCTGGCCGGGGCGCTCAAACGGGTGCCCGACCGCAAGGGCTTCGGCTCGCTGCGGATGTCCGACTTTCCGCTGATACCGGCTCGAGTCGACACCTGGGCCGGGCTCGTCTTCGTCAACCTCGACTCGGGCGCGGTGTCGTTGACCGAGTATCTGGAGGCGGTGCCCGACGACATCGCCTGGTGCCACCTGGAGGATTTCCGCTGCTACGCCACGCTCACCGTCGAGGTCGACGCCAACTGGAAGACGATTGCCGACGGATACAGCGAGACCTACCACATCCAGACACTGCATCCCGAACTGCTGCGCTGTGTCGACGATATCCACGCGCCGCAACGGATTTGGAGCCATGCCGGGAAATCGGACCAACCTTATGGTGTGCAAAGCCCCCGTTTCGACGGCGCGCTGAGCGACGAAGAGGTCTGGAACGCCTACGTCTACACGCAGGGGGCCCTGATGGGCGCCGACGAGGGCACGCCCTTCCCCGCCGAGGAGCGCCGGCCCGGCCAGACGGTTGCCGACCTGATCGCCGACCGCACCCGTGCCTTCGCCGCGAGCCGCGGTGTCGATCTCGACTGGGCTGATACCGATCGGATGACCCGCTTGCACCAGTACAACGTGTTTCCCAACATGACGCTGTTGACCAACGCCGATCACCTGACCGTCATGTGCTCGCGACCCGCCCCCGACCCCTCCCCCGACAAGGGCGAACTGATTATGTTCTTGATGACGCGGATGCCCCCGGGTGCGCCGCGCGCCAAGCCGGCGGACGTCCGCATGGCCGCCGATGCGGCCGAGCCGGGCTCCGGACCAGGGATCGTGCTCACCCAAGACATCGCGGTGCTGCCCGGCCTGCAGCGCGGTATGCATCAACCCGGCTTCACACACATGGTGTTGTCCAGCGAGGAACGGCGCGTGATCAACATGCATCGCAACCTGGAGCGCTACCTCGAGTTGCCCACATCCCAGCAAATGAGCGGTGGTGCGTCGAAGTGATATCTCACAGCATAATTCGTGTTCACAGCGCGAAAGTGGCGCCGAGCGATCTACAATCCCGCTTGTGATGACCCCGTCTTACCCCTGGGGGGACGATCGAGGGCAACTTGCGCGGCGGCTTCGGCTGCCATATGAAACGCTCCGCCGACGGCGGGCGCTACGTCTGTGCCACAGTTTCGAACGGGTGGGTGTTCGAACGGCACCGGAGCGGTTGCGGCAAATGCTGGAGGGCGCGCCGCTGGCCGCCCACGAACTGATGAACGTGAACTTCGCGTTGATCGCGATCCGGCTCGACCGCGAATTGCGTGCCGCCCGCTACAAGCGGCTCAAGCAACGCGGCGCCCGCTCGCTGATGTTCGCTGGCCTGATCATGGTGGTGCTGAACTTCCTGGTGTGCATGGCCTACCTGCTGCTGCTGAACCTGACGGAGGAATCGGCGCCCCTCTAGGGCGTCAGCGCGGCGCGACGATGCCGTTGTCGTACGCGTAGACGATCGCGGCGGCGCGGTCGCGCAGATCAAGCTTCCCGAAGATCCGCCCGATGTCGCTCTTGACCGTGACGCCCCAGATGCACAGTTGATTGGCGATCTCCGTATTCGACAGGCCCTGGCCGATCAGCGTCAGCACGTCGAGCTCGCGGGTGGTCAGCTCGCAGCTCTGCTATGTCGCCGGCGATACCGAGCTGTTGGTGGTCGGCGCGCTGGTCCTCATCTTCCTGATCGTCACCGCCATGTTGCGCAGCCCGGTCGCGGGATTGGTCGTCGTCGGGACCGTGGTCACCTCGTATGCGTCGGCCATCGGGCGTTCATCGTGCCGTCCATCGTGGCGCTGTTGGGTCGGTGGTTCTGGTGGCCGAGCCCACTCCCCGCCGGGTCATCACGCCGACGGTGAAAACGCCCAAACCGCAACTGGTTACTGCTGCGGCGGTGTGACCGATGAGGGCAGTCCGACCAGCACGCCTTCGACGTCACCGTCGACGCTGACCAACAGGCCACGGCCCGGCGGCAGCGTCTGGGCCCGGACGTTTCGGTTGATCCGGTTCTGCGGATCGTTGTCCATGTACAGCTGAGCCACTTTCGCCGAGTTCTGGAATCGCATCCACGGATCCATTTGCAGCGTCGCCCAGTTCGCGCTGTTGCGCGTGGTGAAGACGTGCAAGCCGATCTGCCGCGCACGCTCCATCAGCTTCCACAGCGCCGCGCCCACCGGCGGCTTGGGCGGGTAGCTCTGGTCCGGGCGCAGGTCCTGGATGTCGTCGATGAGCACGAAGTGTCGCGGACCCTCCCACGGCTTGAGCGCGCGTAACTCCTCCTGGCTCAGGCCCTTCGGGGGCAACCGGGGCAGCAGGACCTGCTGCGCGAGTGCGGTGACGACCTCGTCGATCTCGTCCTGGTCGTAGGCGTACGCGCTCACGTAGCCGGGCCCGTGCAGATCGCGCAGACCGTGCGGTGCGGTTTTGGGGTCGATCAGCGTCAGCTGAGCCTCTTCCGGGCTGAACCGATTCATGATCGCCTCGCCAATGGCGACCAGCGACATGGTTTTTCCGCAGCCCTGCCGTCCCAAGATCATCAATCCGGGGCTCTCGCGCAGCTTGATGGGGACGGGGCCCAGTTCGTGCCGCTCGCCGATGGCGAAGCTGATCGATAGGTCGTCACCGGCGGGGTGCGCGGCCTCGTAGTCCAGGATCGCCTTCAGCGCCACCCGCTGCGGCAGTCGCTGCAGGGTGGCGTGCTTGGTCACTCCGGCTACGTCCGCGATGCGGGCGCCGACGTCGATGATGCTGACCACCGCGCCGGTGGTGGGGTCGGTGAGCGCGGGCACACCCACCCGCAGCTCGTGCAGGCTGTCGGTCAGACCGAAGCCGGGCCGGTTCAGCGTTCGCCGGGCCGCGTCGCGCGATTCGAGCGACGAGTGGCCCATCTGGCTTTCGCTAGGATCGGCCAGCCGCAATTGGATTCGCGCCGTGGCGTTTTGCAGCAGGCTCTGCCGCTGCCCGTGAATCCAGCCGCCGGCGCTGCACATCACGTGCACCCCGTATTCGGGGCCGCGGCTGCTCAACGAGATGATGCGGTCACCGAGCACGGTGTCCTTCGAGTACAGATCGTCGTAGTCATCGACCACCACGAAGACGTCGCCGAACGGGTCGTTGGCATCGGTGCCGCCCAGGCCGTCGCTGCCCGGGGCGAACCGGCGTTCGCGGAAGCCGTCGAGGTCGATCTTGAGGCGCCGGAACGAATCCTCGCGGGCATCGATCAAGGCGTCCATGCTGCTCAGGATCCGCTCGATGCCCTCGGCGTCCTTTGGCGACACGATGTCGGTGACATGCGGCAGCGAGGCGGCCTGGGCGAGGGTCGCCCCGCCGATGCAGAAGAACGTCACGCGCGACGGGTTGTACATCGTTGCCGCCGAGCACATCAGTGTCATCAGCGTGGTGGTCTTGCCGCGCTGCTTGGCGCCCACCACAATCACGTTGCTGCGCAACGCGTCCACCGCGTGCACGATCTGCTTGGACTCTTCCGGGATGTCCATGACGCCCACCGGGAACATCAGGCCCGGGTTGCGCCCATAGTCAACATGCCAGGGCTTGCCGCGGTATCCGGCAACGAGGGCGTCGATGGACTCGGGCTCCTCCAGCGGCTCGAGCCACGGCCGGCGCGGTGAGCGGTGCGGCACATCGTGCAGCGACTCCCGCAGCACATCGACGATCTTCTTCCGCTTGAAACCGTCTTCGTAGTAGAGGAATTCGTCAGGCTCGGCGTCGACGGCCGCGGCGGCTTCCAGCGCCGTGGCGTCGGAGGCGTCCAGCGGCTGGAACTGCCAGTTGTACAACCGCGGCTTGGTCAACGTCATGTCGACGGTGGTGGCGACCTCCTTGGTCTTCGGCACCACGAACGGGGCGGACAGGTAGAAGCAGCGGAACGGCTCGAGGTCGCGCGGCCCAACCTTGAGCAGACCGAAACCGTTTTCTTTGGACGGCAGGTGGTAGGCGGCGTCCGAGCCGATCACCTCGCGGCTGTCGTCACCGGACTCAGCGCGCAGCGCGATGCGAAACGCGATGTTGGACTTGACTTTTTGCAGCGAGGACAGGTCCAGCCGCTGCCCGCCCAGCATGAAGAAGACGTTGGCACCGCGACCTTCCTGGCCGATGTGGATGATCAGATTGATCCACTTCTCGTGGTTGGCGAACAGTTCCAGGTACTCGTCGACGATGACGAGCAGAACCGGCACCGGCGGCAGATCGCGGCCAGCGAGCCGGATCTCCTCGTAGTCGTTGGCGTCACGGGCACCCACCGAGGTGAACAGCTCGTAGCGCTGTTTGATCTCACCGTCGATGACCCTGCGCATCCGCTCGGCCAGGTGCCGTTCGTCCTTGCCGAGGTTCGACAGCGCGGCCACCACGTGCGGAATGCCCAGGATGTCCTGCGCCGCCGACTCGAACTTCATGTCGACGAAGATGACGTTGAACGTCTCCGGGGAGTGTGTCAGCGCGATGCCGTAGACCAACGACAGGAAGAACTCCGACTTGCCCGAGCCACTGGTGCCGATGACGACCGAGTGGAACCCGAAGCCGCCGAAGTCTTTGGCGCGGATGATGATGTTCTGCAGCTCGCCGTTGGGTTTGGCGCCGACCGGGACCTCGCACCAGCGCTCGTCGCCGCGCCCGCGGCGTTCGGCCCACAGCCGGTCGACGTCCAGTTCGCGGGGGTCGTTGATGCCCAGAGCTCGCAGGAGTTCGGTTGCGCCGCTGATGGATTCGGCGATCTCGCTGCGACTGGTCGGTGACCAACGGGCCATCGCCCGCGCGTAGCGGTAGGCGCGGTGTACGGAGAGCTGGTCGGCGTGGGCGAAGAACTTGTTGCGGACCCGCAGCAGTGGTGCGGGGCGGTCGTCTTCGCCGTCGGCGTCGGACCCGTTGCGGTGCAGGGTCACTTGGCCGTTGACCGAGCTGTTGGGTGAGCTGTGGCGTTCGCTGAGGTCGAACACCTGGTCGTCGGCGAAGCCGACGCCGGTGCCGATCCGAGAGGCGATGCGCAGCAAAGTGATTCCCGCCTTACCGACCTGGCCGACGACACTCTCCCACGCGTCGGGGCTGCCGGTGTTGTCGTCGACGATCACCAGGTGCGGGCCCAAATCGACAGTGTCCGTGCCGGTTTCCAGCGTCGAGCCCATCGCCGTGGGGCTGGCCGCAGCAAGCGGCGTCCAGGCGCCGCGCTTTCCCTTCATGTGCAGCTCGGCGCCGAGGGTCTCTTCGAGTTCCTCGGGTGTGGCGAAGATAAGGCGACGAAAACCGCAAGCGTCGAAGAGTTCGTCATGCAAGTTGTGCGGCAGCCAAACGATCCACGACCACACCTCGGGGTTGCGCGTCACCACCATCAGCTTGACGTCGCGCGGGTTGTGGAAGACCGCGAGGGAGCACAGCACGGAGCGCATCAGCGACCGGAGCCGGTCCAGGTC
This sequence comes from Mycolicibacterium vulneris, assembly GCF_002104765.1. Lineage (GTDB taxonomy): Bacteria > Actinomycetota > Actinomycetes > Mycobacteriales > Mycobacteriaceae > Mycobacterium > Mycobacterium vulneris. Next base: position 23,300 of record NZ_NCXM01000017.1, on the reverse strand, counting down.
CTCTCCGACGAAGCTGAATCCGGGCGCCGAGCGCAGGTTGACCACCTTGGCGATGTCGCGAATCTTGCGCTGCTCCAAGATGAAATCGCGAAGCGCCTGCCCGGTGACGGGTTCGAGCTCCTCGTCGGAGGCGATGTCGGGCCAGGTCACCGATAGCACCGAGTCCGGCGCGTGCTGCACGCCGGTGCCGAGCCGCACCTCCAGGAAGTCCGCGTCGCCGCGCCCGCGTTCCCACATCCGCGGGCCGCCGATGATGGCGCCGAGCCCGCGGGGGTCGGCGTGCACGGAGTTCTGCCATTCGCGTTGCGCACACACGGCGGTCTGGATCTCGTCGCGGTTGCCGTCGAGGTCACGAAGATAGCGGCGGCGGCCCTTTTCCATTTCGCCCCATGTGATCTTGCGGGCTCGGCCGAAGCGGCCCGAGAAGGCCAGCATGCTGAAGGCGCCGATGCCCATGAGGGGGAAGAAGCCGGTGGTCAGGCTGCGCACGCCGGAAACGTAAAGCATGACGATGGTGCCGATGAGCGCGACGATCAGCGCGGGCACACCGATCATCACCCAGATGTTGCGCGGCTCGCGCTCTGGCAATGCGATCGGCGCACTCGGTGCTACCCGAACCGGTTTCGGCGGCTCGATCTTGACGCGGTTGATGGGGAACGCTTTCTTGGACATTCTCTAGCCTCCCGGCTTCGCCGATGTCGTCACCACAGCCACCTTGCCGAGCGCCGGGATGGTGTCCCGCGCCAAAAGCGCTGCCTCCCTTGACAGTGCCGGGCCCGCTGCGAAGGTCCGCAGCAGCGGCCAGGGTGCCTGCACCGCCGACCCCGGGTCGAGCCCGAGCGCGCGCAACGTCGTGTCATCGTTGGTGATGCCGAACCGCACCCCGTTGTCGGACACCCAGAACAACGATTCCCGGGAGTCGGAAGTCACCACGCCGCTGGTCGACGCCACGAAGTTCGCCGCGCCCGGCAAGACCAGCACCTGGTTGGCGACCACCGAAGCCGGGTCGCGGTCGTCACGCACCAGGTGCACGATGCGGTTGTCCATATACGACGGCGTGGGAAGGCCGCGCCCGTTGTAGACCACGACGCGCGCCTGCGGATCCGTCGACCCCTTCTGCCACCCCACGCAGGTGGTCGGATCGGCCGCGGTATCAATGAAATCCAGGCGCTTGGTCGGGTAGTAGTCCACCGCGAGCGAGGACACCTCGGGGATGTTGACCAAGACGTCGGGAGTCACAACGCGGGGCGCCGTCGACCCGTAGGAGTTGGCGCTGCGCAACAGGTCGGCGACGAAGCTGGTGACCTTCTGAATCCCGTCGGACAGCAGCACGTAGAACTGCTTGCCGCCGCTGGCGGTCTGGGCTTGCAACACCGCTCCGACCTGTGAGCCGGACACCCAGGTCGACGGCGTGCCCGCCAGGGGTACGACGGGCACGCCGAGCGGTTCGGTCGCGGGTAGCGCGTCGTACAGGGCACGCGAAATCTCTACCGGCAGTGTGACTCCCGGGTCGAGTCCCAGGCTCAACGTGATCGCCCTGTTCGTCGGATCGATCTGCGAGCGTTTGCCGCCCCAGATCACGAAGGTGTTGCCCTCGAACGTGACCAGCACCCCGGCGTCGTCGCTCAGCGGTGTGGCGCGGTCGAAGCCGTCGAGCACGCCGGCGATCGAGGTCACCACCGGTCGTTCGGAGCTGCGCGGTCGTCCTGCTGTGTCGCACACGGCCCACGCCGACGTCGCACCCCGATGGACCGGCATCGCCGCCGGCGCACCCGGGATGCCGACCAGCGGCCCGGTCGGATACTTCGCTATCTCGGCGGGTTTCACCCACGTCGGCTGATTCGCCGTGCCGGTCGCCAGCCGCGCGGACGTCAGATTCAGCACCGGGTAGAGCCGGCCGTCGATCCGGGCATACAGCGCCCCGGAATCGCGGTCGCCGATGATTGCCGAATCGCCCACGATGCCAGTCGGTTTCAGGACGTTCAGCAGCAACATCCAGCCGCAGGCGATGGCCACCAGGAGTACCGACAACACCAGCGCGGCGGTTTGCTTGCGGTCATCGTGTTTCATGCGCACCGAGAAGCGGGTGGTCGCTGCGCGCAGCCGACGGTTGTAGAATAGGTGCCCAGAGTTCTGGTCGCGGTTAGACAAACTCAGCGGCATGCTCAGTACCCCTTGGGTGCTCGGTGAGGATCGGCCTGCTGAATCCGATCAGCCAGATTCGACGCGTCGACGGCCACTCCGTAGCGACCCATCGCATAGTTGATGAACGCGCACGCCTGCGCCACCAGATCGTGGATGTCGCGCGAGGTCGCCGGCTGGTGGTAGGCCGCAAACGTCGGCGCGATGAACTGCCACGCGCCCTTGCTCGGTGTGCCCCGTGCGGCATTGGAATCCCAGTCGTTGACCGCGTTCGCGTTGTAGTTGGATTCGCGGCGGGCCACCAAGTCCATGCCGCGTTCCCAGCGTGCGCGCGCCGCCGGGTCGTGAATGCCCTTGATGTCCAGGGCTTTACGGATCGCCGCCAGTACCGCCGGGCGTCCGCTGGCCTGGTTGCTGTGCATCGACCGCCCTCGTAGGTAGTGCAAGCGTCGCAGCCTGCGCCCGAGCAGCCTTGCCCGGCGTCGTGATCCGGCGACATGCCGATGTTGGGCCCGCAGCCGAGCCGCCATGCGCGCAACCGCCTCGCGTCGGCCCAGCGGCGTATCGACCGCAGGTGCCGTGTCGGTCAGGGCGGCGTCCAGCACCGTCCGCGTCGCCGCGCGTCCGTGCGTGTGATCGGCCCGTGCCGCGCTGATGATCTGTCCGAGCGCCCGGTCCGCATGGGCCAGCCGCGTCAACTGCGTTACGGAGGCACCCGATCGTTTCGCCGCCGCGTCGGGCAGTCCGTCCGAGCGGTGCGTTATCGCCTCGGCGTGCGCCTGCGTCCGGGCCGGTGCGTCACCGACGGTGTCGTCCTTCGTCGCTCCAGAGAACAGGTTGTGGGCGCGAGACAGCGCCGTGACCGCTTGCGCTTTTAGGGGATCGGTCACCGGCCTCCCCGCCCTGATCCATTTGTGCGCCCTCGCGGCGCCGCATCCGTGCCGGACACTTCGCGCTAGTACTCCCACACCCTCCTGGCCGCGTATTCCGCGGTCGCTGCAGACGTACCAATAGCATGCACGTATCGACAGTTCCGCTGTCAATAACGAGCAACCCAATTTGACCCGCACATTGGGATCGGCCCGGCCGCGATTAAGTAGCGACAATACTGGCGGGCGAACCCCCCGGCCACTCACGTTTCGGCGGGCTGGGAAGAGTCGTTGGCTATTCTTTCGGCTCGTCCTCGGACGGCATGATAACGATCCGGCGGTTGGGCCTATTGGTGACGACGGTCGGCTTCGCCTCGCCGGATTTGCTGCCCGGGGCGCTCGGCGGAATCGTCAAGCGGCCCTTGATCGGTTGGCCGTTGGGCACACTCGGGGCCACCACCCGCTTCTCGACCGGGCTGTCTTTCTTGCCGCCTTCGCCCCCGGCGCTCATGGCGCCCGGCGGCATCATCGGCATACCGGTCATGCCGGATTGCCCGGGCATGGCGGGCATGCCACCGGTTGGGGGCATCATCGGCGCCTTGGCGCCTGCCGGGGTGGTCGGCGGGGACGACGAGGGTACGGGCGGCGGGCCCAGTGAGCTGGCCGGAGTCGTGCCACCACCGCCGAGGCCTGCACCGCCGCCGCCGGAGCCGGCGCCCAGTCCGGAACCGCCGCCACTGCCGACGCTGTCGACCAGATGCGCGTCGTTGACAAGCCCGGCCCCGTGGGCACCGCCCTGCACCGCGCTCATCAGCGGCTGGAGTGCACTCTGACCGGCCTGCATCGCCTGTTGCGGAAGCTGTGTCATCGGCCCCATGACGCCACCGATCGCGCCGCCGAGCGCACCCGTGACGCTCTGCAGCATCTGCTGGATCATCTGCATGTCCTGCTGGCTGTTGGCCTCGTTCGCTGGGAACTTCGCCGCGGCGTCGGCGGCGTGGGCGCGACGGTCGGCGTCTGCGGCAGCGGCGTCGGCCGCATCTTTGGGGACGCCCGCATTGCCGGCTCCGGTTAGTGCACCGCCACCGCCGCCGCCGGCGGGAGATTGGTCGGGTGGGTGACCGGGGCCCGGCTTCGGTGGGGGAAATGGAACTCCGTCGGCTAGCCAGCCGGTACTCATCGGATCGTGACTGATGCCTCCACCCATGACCGCGATCTCACCTCCACCCCGGTTTGCAATGCCGAACGCTTGATGCGCACCCTTCGCGCGGTCGAGCGCCAGTACGACAATTTTGGCACAAAACGCCGGTAACGCTATTCACCCAACAACTGGGGGCAACTACGAACCGCCCCGGTGACTGATCGCGTCAAACCACGCCAGATGATAATTCGCGAGATAACCATGCCCGTCGATCAGCGCCTCGATAGCTGCCAAAAGCATCCAATCCCCGACAGCTTCTGTGTCGTGATTGGGATATGCAGTCAGCACCGAGTGCTGAATTTCAGCGACGCATTCGCGCAACAGCTCGGATTCGCTCTCGAGGACACCCGTTTTTCGCACCGCAGGTGCCGCGACCGCCTGCGCGATTCGGGGTAGCCCGTCCCGGCGGCGCACCGCATCAACCAGGGTGGGCCCGAGCTCGTCGACTTCAGGTGCCGCAGAACGGGCAGGCCGATCACCGCTGAGCGCGGGCTCGTCGGGACCAGGTTCGCCGACATACGTGTTGGCGTGATGGGCCGCTGCGACCGTGATGGCGCCGAGCAAATCCACCACGTTGGCGTCATGCCGTCGTGTTGCCGGCTCAAGCAGGGTTACGTGGGCGGGCAACCGGACGTGCGGTGGAATCCATCCGCCGGCGAGGTCGGTGACCAGCAGCGTCGTGGTGCCGTCGTCGCGCAGTCCCGCCGCCCACGACAGCCGCGGCTCCTGACGGGCCACCGCGTCGACAAGACGCTGCAGCCGCTGTTGTTCGGCCGTCCTGGCGGACACCGTGCCGGCGGTCGCGCCTGCTGCCGCGGATGCTGCCGATGCTCCGGCTATGGTCGACGATCCCGCGCCGGCTTGGCCCGCTGCGGCAGCGGACCCCGTCCGCTCCACGGGGGAGACAAGCGGTCCGCCGGCGGATGGGGACGATGCCGGCGAAGAAGCTACCGGTGCACCCGACACGGGACCGGCCGGCGCAGAAGGCACGGATGGGGGCGCGACCACGGGCGGACGCAGGTCGGAACCATAGGCGGGCAACGATCCTGATGGAATGGAAGGTCCGCCACCGAGTGTCGGTGCGGGCGATGACCATGCACCGCTGGTCATCACCGGCGCGACTGAGGCGCCTCCGCCGGTGGCGGCCGGCGCGGGAGACGCGGCGGGGGGTGCATCAACCGGAGTGCCTGTCGGGATGAATGCTCCCGCGCTGGGTACGGTCGGCATGACTGCCGGCGTTGCCTGAGGGGTCTGGGGTCCCCCGGCCTCCATCGCTTGCAGAGGCCCCGCCGTAAACGCTTGCCCCCCAGGGCCTGTCGCCTGCCCGGTCGCTAAGCCGGACGTGAAGGCTTGCCCTAACCCGGGCTGGCCGCCTTGCCCAAGACTGGCCGGTGAAATCGGCATTCCACCGCCATGAACGCCTGGCATGCCCGGCGATACGGTTCCGCCACCGCCGGGCATCTGGACGCCCGGCGCAAGCGGGGCTTGTGGTCCGCCAGTTACCTGACCACCGTTCCCGCCGACCCCACCGAACACCGGTTGGGGCGCCGCGCCTCCACCGGGGGCTTGACCACCGCCTCCTCCGCCACCACTTCCTTCGCCACCAAACACCGCTGGCGCCGCCTGGGCACCGCCGCCTCCGTGCGGGGGGTTGCCGAGCCCCTTGCCGCCGAACACCGGTTCTGATCTCCCCGGCGAAGGATCCAGGTCATGCTGACTGATTGGGCTCGGCGGCTTGGCATCGCCAACATCGAACCCGTTTGCCTGCGCCCAGCTCCGGGCGTTACCACCAATGCCTTCAGCATCGAGAATCTTTTGCGTAGCTGCCATCATCTTGTCGGCCGCGTCCCGACTGGCATTCGCGGCGTCGGCGTTGCAGCGAGTCTGAATAGCTTGTACTTCTGCCAACTTCTCCGGAGGCGGCTTTTTTGACGCCAGGATGTCATTGATTTCTTTGTTGCCCGTATTTGCTATGTCCGACAAGCGACTTCGCAGATAGTCGATGGCGTCGGCGCCGGCATTAAATGCCGATGCCTTCGTTTGGTACTTTTCGGCAAGATCCAGGTGGAGCTTTTCCCCTTGCTGGAATCTGGTTATAAGATCGTCTGCCGTATGTCCCTTATTATTTGCAGCAAAGGCCGTCCATTGGGTGCGCAAGTTCTGCGAATACAGTTGCTGCTCCGCGCACTCTTGGCTCCAGTGTTGAGCGCCGGCGCGTAAACCTGTCGACGGTGCTGGCCACCAGGGCCCGATCAGCGCGGCTGTCCACGTACCAGGTGGAAGATCAACCGCCACCGCATACCTTTTTCATTGCAGCGTCCTTGGCGATAACGTCATCGAGAGCAGCTCGATAATCTGCGTCGGTGGCGACCGCGCTATTGCCCATGGCAGTAACTGTCCCGTAGGCAATTGCCAAGGCGCGGGCAGCCTCTCGATGGTTGGTATCAAGAGTAGGAGCCGTCGACGCCATATTGAGCATCACGGCACCGTTCGTATCCGCGATACGGGCCAGTGCCTTATCGTTACCGCTGGTGTCCACTTCCACCGCTCGCGCTACCAGCTTGTACGTGTCGCAAAGTATTTTCTGTGCTGCGCCAGTCTCCGCCGCACTATAAGTCGGCGTAGTTGTGGTAGCGACTGATTTCGAAGCCGTGGGCCGGGTCAGTGCTAACACCATGGCTGCGACGGCTATTGCCGCCGTTAGGGCTAGTGCCATCGCTAACCATGGGCGTGGGCGAGATACTGGTTGCGAGAAATGCGGTGGCGGCCAACCTCCAGCGGGCGGCGGGCTTGACGGCCCTTCACCATGGCCCAAGGGCAGGTCTCCCATCATACGTCCTCCTTTTGGTCCGGAAGCTCCTGCGGCAGCTTGCAAGTTGTCATGGCGCCTTTGCCTTCTCCAACAGTGGAGCAGCCAACCGGACGGCAGGCAATTCACCGCGCGCCGCGATTCTTCCTCATCTGAAAGTCGCTCGATGCGTCAACCGACGACAGACGCCGCAGAGATCAGCCGCCGGTTGCGTCCAGCGGAGTGGTGTACGAGTCGGGTCTGATCAAGATGCCCGGCGTGTCGTAGCCGAATGAATGAAGGTCATCGCGTGATTCTTCGAGGGACCGTCCAAAGTCGCTCGAGTTAAGGAATCAACGCGATGACCACTGCCCACGATATCGACTTGCCGCAGCTGTTGACTGAACGACTCACTGCCACCCACCCCGATGTCTTGCGCGAACTGCTGGCGACGTTTATCCACACGCTGATGGGTGCGGAGGCCGACGCGCAAGGCGGCGCGGCATTTTGGCCAACGCAGCGCCGAACGCACTAACCAACGCAATGGCTATCGCCATCACCAATTCGACACTCGCGCAGGTTCATTGGAACTTGCTATCCCCAAGGTGCGGCACGCCTCGTATTTTCCGGACTGGCTGCTGGAACGCCGCAAACGAGCCGAGCGGGCACTGACTACGGTGGTGGCCACCTGCTATCTGCTCGGGGTGTCGACACGGCGGATGGACAAGCTCGTCGAGACGCTGGGCATCACGTCGTTGTCGAAGTCGCGGGTGTCGGTGATGGCCAAGGAACTCGACACCGCGGTCGAGGCATTCCGGACCCGGCCGCTCGATGCCGGCCCGTATACGTTCATGGCCGCCGATGCCCTGGTCCTCAAGGTCCGCGAGGCCGGCCGGGTGGTCAACGTGCACGCCCTGATCGCGGTCGGAGTCAACGCCGAGGGCTACCGCGAAATCCTGGGCATCGATGTCACCACCGCAGAGGACGGCGCCGGTTGGTTGACGTTTTTGCGGTCGCTGGCCGCCCGAGGGCTGTCGGGGGTTGCGCTGGTCACCAGCGATGCCACGCAGGGCTGCTGGCAGCCATCGGGGCGACTCTGCCCGGGGCGTCCTGGCAGCGGTGCAGAACGCATTAGACGACCAACCTGATGGCCGTGACCCGAAGTCATCCTGGCCGTGGGTACGCACCCTGCTGCATTCGGTCTACGGCCAGCCTGACGCAGATTCCGTTGCCGCCCAACATGATCGGATTGTCGATGCGCTTGCCGACAAGCTACCCAAGGTCGCCTGATCATCTGGAGAACGCCCGCCCGGATCTGCTGGCATTCACCGCGTTCCCCAAACAAATCTCGCGCCAGATCTGGTCCAACAACCCCCAAGAACGGCTCAACAAAGAAATCCGACGCCGCACCGACGTCGTCGGGATCTTCCCCGATCGCGACGCCCTGATCCGCCTCGTCGGCGCCGTGCTCGCCGAACTACACGACGAATGGGCCGAATCACGCCGCTAACTTGGCCTCGACGTCCTCGGTAAATCCCGCCTCACCACCAACACCACCCCAGAACAGGAGGCCACCCCAGCGGCATTGACCGCCTGAATCACCAAAGTCGAAGAATCACACGCCGACGTCATACACCACGTCCCTGGACTTGACCTCCAGCTAACCAACCTAGAATCCACCTGGCAGCCATCCGCTGGGTACGAACGCAATGCTGACGAATCTCAATGCGCCGTATTCTCTGTACGAAAACTATCGTCCTTGTGAGGCACCGCACTCGATCCTGGTGTCGGGCGATCTGGTACTGACCTTTGTTCCAGGTGATCAGCGCGCGTTGCGATGTGCCGCGCGCCGGTCATCCCCCACCGCACAACTGCCTCAGTGGAGCGTCTTTGGCGATGACGTCATTGATTGCCGCTCGCCATGCCGGATCGTCGCCCCCAGCGGTACTAGACACCGCGACCGCGTTGCTATAGGCCTCGGCAAGCGTTAGGGCCGCGGCGCGATCACTCGGCGCGATCGCAGGCGCTGAATTAACAGCTTGTTCGAGCATTACTGCACCGTTCACAGTGGCAATGTTCGCCCGCTCCGGGCTCGCTCCGTTTGTGTCGATCTGCACTGCATGTGCGGCTAGCTTGTATGCATCGCAAAGCTGTTTGCGTGCGGCTGCGGTTTGGTCCGCGGTGTACGAGGGGGTTGTCGATGTGGTTGAGGACGCCGTCGACTGACTGCTCGTAGGCCGGGTCAAGGCGACAACAAGCGCTGCGATGCCGAGCGCGACGGCAATCGCCGCCAAAACCACCGCCGGCCATGCCTTTGGACGCGGCGGTGGCTGCGTGGGAAAAGCTGGTGCCCAATGCATCGAGCTTGACGGCGGGCCGGTGGTCGGCCCCTCCCCCGGAGCTGGAGGCAGATCCCCCACCATGCGTCCTCCTCATAATGCAAGCGCGTCCGAGACCGTCTCTCGAACAATTCGCTCCAATAGTTGAACAGCTAAGCGACCAACGATCAATCACCGCGGTTCGGCCGGACTAGGTCAACTAGTTCCGCAGAGCTTGTTAATAGCGGCGGCGTCCATCATCGGGCGACGGCCGCCAAATTGAGAGGTCGTTCAAGCTAGCGACGGCGGCAAGGTTCTTATACGCGCCAGCTAAAGCGAGCGCAGCAGCTCGATCGCCAGACGAGAGCCCGGGAGAAGTACTCACTGCCTGTTCAAGCATTAGCGCCGCGTTCACAGTAGCGATGCCTCAAACGCGGGATTGTCGCCGTTCGTATCGATCTGCACAGCTTGCGCCGCGAGCTTGTACGCGGCACACAGCTTCTGCTGCGCCGCAGACACTTCGGCGGCGGAGTAGGTAGGCGCGGCCGTGGTAGGCGCCGCACTCGAACCCGGCGAGCGCGACGTCGCCGCAACCAGGGCAACCACGGCAACCACCGTCGCGACCAAAGCCAGAACCATGGCACCCAGTGCGATCGCCTGCCACATCCGAGAGCGTGGCGCCTGCGGCGCGGGATAGCCCGGTGCCCACCGTCCTACCGGCGGACCAACATGCGGCCCCGCACCCGGATGCGAAGGCGGGTCCTCGGAAACCGGCATTTCTTAGACGTTCTGCGTTGAAGGACCGGAAGTCGGTCGCAGCGACTGCATTTCGGTGGCGTTGTTCTTATCCATGTTGGTGAACCCGTTGGCCGCGCTGTGCGCTTTCGTGCCCACCTCGGTAAGCGTCTCGCTGTGCCTCTGAAGGGTTTTCACGTGCTGGCCGTGTGCGGCCGAAACCGCGCTGTGAAAGGCGTTGGCCGCGGCGAAGTCACCGAACATCCCCGACGCCACGGTCCCGCCCGCCAGCTGGTCCGCCCCGTCCTGGGCGTGACCACCCGCGCGGTGTGACTGGTTTCCCCCGGAATGCAAAAGCTCCGTATCGACGAACACCAACACTTCCTCCGAGTCTCAAGCGATAGGGTTCTTCATCGCCGCATAGTCCCTTTGATCAGGCTAAATGCCGATACACAAGTGGTCAATTCACCACTGCCGACCCGGCTGACCCGCGCCTAGAACCCATGATCGTTGGTGACGGTCCGCGCCGGGCGGTCCCATTCCGGATCGACGGCGACAGGCATCTGGATGCCTACGTGCGGCAAGGACACCGTCCCCAAGGGAGTGTGCACCTGGAGCGGAATGGCGATTCGCGCCGCGGCGCGGTCGGGCGCCAGCATGCCCTCGCCGGCCAGACGATCGCCATGCCCGGTGACGACCCCGGTTATGTTGTGCAGCGCCTCGCTGCCCACGTCGTAGTAGTGCGAGTGGTCGGTGAACCACGGCATGACGCTGTGTGAGCCGGCGACTTCGGCATGAAACCGCACCGCGCCGAAACCCGTATGGGCTGGATCCGCGCCGAGCCCGGCCAGCGGACCCAGCGGTTGGTCCAGCGTCGCGTTCAGCCGGTTGGGCAGGCCGGCGCCCGACTCGCCGATCCAGCTGATCGCATCGGTCGATGCGGCACCCACGTACAGCCTGCCGCCGTCAAGATGGAAGGCCGCAGCGCTGCGCGCTAAATCGGTTCCCGGGCAACCGGTTAGCACGGCGTCGTTGGCGCGCATACCGCCGCTGGCGAATGCATCGGCCACGGTTGTGGAACCGTAGGAGTGCCCGAGAACTGTCACATGCCTGGGGGTCGAAGGATCATGCGTGGCGGCAAGGCCGTTGACGTCGGCGGCCAGCAGCGCCCCCGCCTGCCGAGCCCGCCATGGGGTGCCGACCTGTTCCAGGTTCGACGGGTCGGTGACGGCCTGCTGCCATTGTGTCTCGAATTCGGGTGCGTCATAACCCATCCAGGCCAACACCGCGGTGGGATGCTGCGGGTCAGCTCTCGCGGCCTGCTGGTAGAGGTTGATTGCGTCGTCCGTCCCGTCGGACATCCACCCTCCCTGCACGCTGCTGTTGGTGCCCGGAACGATGACCGCCGTGTTGCGGGCTTTGTCCGGGTTGCCGATCGCGACGGCCGCCCTGCCCTTGCCGTTGAACGCCAGCGGGTCGTACGCCCACAGCATGGTTGGCACCCCATCATGCTCTTCGTCGCGCTCGAGGAAGTCGTTGGTTTTCACGGCGTTCTGGTATCGGGTGATGTCGGTTGCGCACAGCCCGTAATCACCGGGGTGGGTAAACACATCGGCATCCCGGTTGTTGAGCGCGCTGTCCCGCAGCGCTGAGGTAGCCATCCCGTGCTGACGGGCAACATCTTCGATCCTGCGCAGGTCATCTTTCATCGCCGCCTGGTTGACGGAGTCCCGCACGTCGGCCGGTATGCCGTTGAGGTTGCCCAGCTGGTACGGGTGTTGACCGATCAGCAGCTGCTTTTGATTGGCGCTCAACGAATCCCACCAGTGTGCTACTTGTCCAGGATCGCTGTCCGGTGGCGGCATCGACAACTCGTCGGCGCCTTGAATCTCCGCGGGGTCAGCCCCATCAGCACGCAGAGCGCCTGACGCAGCCGCGAGCCCGACCGAATACCGATCTCGAATCTGGCGGAGCGCCAGGACGATTGCTCTCACTTCGGCAACGGCGTCCCCGCGCAGACCGTCGGCACCACAACCATCGTCGTCGGCGCGGGCCTCACAAATCTCGTCGTCGATGTCCTCGAGGTCGTACTCCAGCGCCGCCAGGTACCACCCGGAGCTTCGTTGAGCCCCGGCCAAATCGGCGGCGATGTTCTCCAAATCGATGGCGATCGCCGGCAATTGCGCGGCCTGCAGACCCAGCGACCTCGTCACACGCTGCACCTCGTCGGCGTCGTTGATCGGATGCTCGCCGTTGCCGTGATTCCAGGCCGCTTCGAACCGGCGACGGGCCGCGTCGAACGCGATAACCGCCTCGGCAGTGCTGGCCCCGGCGTCACGAAAAGCCTTGGCCAGAGCGGAAATCTGCGCCGGACGACCGGCCTGCAGACTGGTATCGATTGACCACGGATCACCCCCGGCCTCGGCGACGAGGAACGGGATGCTGAGGTAGCGGAGTCGCAACGCCCGCCGCTACAAGGTGCTCGCGCCGTCGGCGAGACCATCGCCGTCGGTGTCGGTCAACCGGACGTTCCATTTGCCGTCGCCGTCGGTGTCGACGTAACCGGTCACGCCGGTTTCGTCAGAGCGCAGCACTCGGTCGGCCAGCCCATTGCCATCGGTGTCGACCACGCGGGCGTCGGCGCTCCCGTGGCCGTCGAAGTCGACCATCGGACCGCCGGTGTGCTCGACACCGTCGAGGCCGAACCAGCGGAGTTGACCAGCCCGGTCCATAGCCACCGCCCACGTCCCGGATCCGTCGTCGGTGAAGTACGCCTCGGGGGTGCCGTCATTGTCGAGGTCCAGCACGGCGTGGTCGACGAGGCCGTCGCCGTCGAGATCCGCGAGTGCGTCGTCGCGCAGGCCGTCGTGGTCGAAATCGAGCCCGATCGATTCGAAGCGACCGTCGCTATCGAGGTCGAGGTCGGGTTGTCCGTGCCAAAAGGCGGCCGCGCCGTTATCGCCAGCCAAGCAGTAGTCCATGCGTATTCGGACGCGTGGCCGGCGCTAGTCGTTCCCCCGAGACTGCCACCACGCCAACAACTCCGCGGTCGCTTCGTCATTGTCCAGCGGGCCGCGCTCCAACCGAAGCTCTTTCAAAAACCGCCATGCCTCGCCGACTTGCGGGCCGGCCGGGATGCCGAGCAGCTCCATGATCTGGTTGCCGTCCAAATCGGGACGCACCCGCGCTAGATCTTCCTGGGCGGCCAGCTCGGCGATCCGCGCCTCGAGCCGGTCATAGCTGGCCTGCAACCGCGCGGCGCGGCGCTTGTTGCGGGTCGTGCAGTCGGCCCGGACCAGCTTGTGCAGCCGTGGCAGCAGCGGCCCGGCGTCGGTGACGTAGCGCCGGACCGCGGAGTCGGTCCACTTGCCGTCGCCGTAGCCGTGAAACCGCAGATGCAGGTACACCAGCTGCGAGATGTCCTCGACCATTTGCTTGGAATATTTCAACGCCCGCAACCGCTTTCGGACCATCTTGGCGCCGACGACCTCGTGGTGGTGAAAGCTCACACCGCCGTTGGCTTCGTGGCGCCGCGTCGCGGGCTTGCCGATGTCGTGCAGCAGCGCGGCCCATCGCAGCACCAGGTCCGGGCCGTCGTCCTCCAGGGCGATCGCCTGGCGCAGCACGGTCAGCGAGTGCTGGTAGACGTCCTTGTGTTGGTGGTGTTCGTCGATCGCCATCTGCATGCCGCCGACCTCGGGTAGCACCACCTCGCCCATGCCGGTCTGCACCAGCAGATCGATGCCCGCCGTCGGGTCGTCGCCGAGCACCAGTTTGTCCAGCTCGGTGGCCACCCGCTCGGCGCTGATCCGCGACAACTGCGGGGCCATCCGGTCGATCGCCTCGCGCACCCGCGGCGCCACATCGAAGCCGAGCTGGGCCGCGAACCGCGCCGCGCGCAGCATCCGCAACGGGTCGTCGCCGAAGGACACCTCCGGCGCGGCGGGGGTGTCGAGGACCCGGGCGCGCAGCGCCGCCAAACCGCCTAGCGGATCAAGGAAGTCGCCTGGCCCCGCCGGCGTGATGCGCACGGCCATCGCGTTGACCGTGAAGTCGCGGCGCACCAGATCGTCTTCGAGGCGATCACCGAAGCGCACCTCGGGATTCCGGGACACTTGGTCGTAGGTGTCGGCACGAAAGGTGGTGATCTCGAGACGATGCTCACCCTTGCCGACGCCGACGGTGCCGAACTCGATCCCGGTGTCCCACAGGTTGTCGGCCCACCGCCGCAGGATTTGTTGCACCTCCTCCGGGCGTGCGTCGGTGGTGAAATCCAGGTCGGGACTCAACCTGCCCAACAACGCATCCCGCACCGAACCGCCGACGAGGTAGAGCTCGTGGCCCGCGGCGTCGAACGCGGCGCCGAGCTCGGCGAGCATGGGCGCATGCCGATTCAGGGCGACCGCGGCGGCGGTCAGCAGGTCTGCATCCTGGGCGGCGTCTGGCACGTTCGATCAGCCTAGTCGGCCGCTGGCGAAAAGCCCCTGTGAGGAGCCTCGCACGTCATCGAAGGTGGTCGGCGCAGATGGGCCAGGTAGGCCGCGAGATGATGATTGGCAGCCTGTCAGGACCCATCTCGCTGCTGATCTTCATCCCCACTTTTATTGTCGCCCACGCGATAGGCCCCATCTGACCGAAGACCGGACCTCTTGGCCCCACGAAGGCACTGGCGGGATGATTAGGCCCTCCGCCGCGTCCTGCCGCGCCCACCCGCGGCGAGCATCTCCGGGAGAACATGCCGTGCCAGCTACTATCGCTTGGGTGTCGGACGGCGAACAAGGCAAACCACGTCGGCGCCGGGGGCGTCGCCGCGGCCGTGGCACCCCGACTTCGTCCGAGAACCAAACCGCCGGTCAAGTGACCGGGGACTCGAAGGCCACCAAGTCGCGCCGATCGCGGGCGTCTCGCCGCGGACCCGAACAGCTGCGCACCGTCCACGAAACATCGGCCGGAGGGCTGGTCATCGACGGGCTCGACGGACCGCGCGAGTCTCAGGTCGCCGCGTTGATCGGACGCATCGACCGACGGGGTCGGATGCTGTGGTCGCTTCCCAAAGGGCACATCGAACTCGGCGAGACCGCTGAGCAGACCGCTATAAGAGAAGTGGCCGAAGAGACCGGCATTCGGGGCAGCGTGCTGGCCGCGCTGGGCCGCATCGACTATTGGTTCGTCACCGACGGCCGCCGTGTGCACAAGACCGTGCACCACTATCTAATGCGTTTCTCCGGCGGAGAGCTGTCCGACGAGGATCTCGAAGTCGCCGAGGTGGCCTGGGTGCCCATGGGCGAACTGCCGTCCCGGCTGGCCTACGCCGACGAGCGACGCCTGGCCCGGGTGGCCGACGAGCTGATCGACAAGCTTCAGAGCGACGGTCCCGCCTCGCTGCCGCCGCTGCCGCCCAGCTCGCCGCGGCGCCGGCCGCAGACCCATTCGCGGACCCGGCATTCTGACAAACCGGCCGCGGGCCGGAAGAACGGCCACGGGCCGGGGCCGTGACAGCTCCGCGTCTGCGTTGGGCCGGCTTGGCGCATGTCGCCGCCGTGCTCGCCATCGTGACCGGATTCGCGGTGCTCACCGGGCCGGTGATGCCGCGGGCCGCCGCGGGCGAGCCCGGGGTGACGCCGTTTGTCCGCGTCCGCATCGATCAAGTCACCCCGGATGTGGTCACCACGACCAGTCCGCCCGTCGTGACCGTCAGCGGCATGGTGACCAACATCGGCGACCGTCCGGTCCGCGACGTCATGGTCCGGCTCGAGCACGCCGGCGCGGTCACCGCTTCCGCGGGGTTGCGCACCACTCTGGACGGCGACACCGACGGCTATCAGGCCGCTGCGGATTTCCTCACGGTGGCGCCCGAACTGCAGCGCGGGCAAGAGGTGGGCTTCACCCTGTCGGCGCCGCTGCGCGCATTGACCAAGCCATCCCTGGGAGTGGAGAAACCCGGCATCTATCCCGTCCTGGTCAACGTGAACGGCACGCCCGACTACGGCGCGCCCGCGCGGCTGGACAACGCGCGCTTCCTGCTGCCCGTGGTCGGTGTGCCACCGGACCGCGCCGACGACGAGGGCTCGGCCGTCGCGCCCGACACCTCTAAGCCCGTGCTGATGACCATGGTGTGGCCGCTGGCCGACCGGCCCAGGCTGGCTCCTGGCGTGCCGGGCGGAACCATCCCGGTGCGGCTGGTTGACGATGACCTGGCCACCTCGTTGGCCAGCGGCGGCCGGCTCGACATCCTGCTGGCCTCGGCCGAAGTCGCCACCAGTCACGACGTCGACCCCGACGGCGCCGTCGGCCGCGCGCTGTGTCTGGCGATCGACCCGGATCTGCTGGTCACCGTCAACGCGATGACCGCCGGCTATGTCGTGTCCAACTCCCCCGACGGCCCGGCGCAGCTACCCGGCACCCCCACCCACCCAGGCGGCGGGCAAGCCACCGCGACCGAATGGCTGAACCGCCTGCGAGCCCTCGCGCACCGGACCTGCGTGACCCCGCTCCCCTACGCGCAGGCCGACCTGGATGCCGTGCAGCGCGTCAACGATCCCGGCCTGAGCGCGATCGCCACCACGAGCGCCAACAGCATCATCGACAAGATCCTCGACATCTCATCGATCCGCGGCGCCACGTTGATGCCCGACGGCCCGCTGACCAGCCGCGCGGTCAAGCTGCTCAGCGCGAACGACAACACCGTCGCGATCGCCGCCACCGACCTGTCGGCCGCCGAGGCGCAGGGCTCCTCGGAGACCGCCGTCGATACCGCGCCCCGGCGGTTGTCCCCACAGGTCGTGGTCGCGCCGTTCGACCCCGCCGTGGGCGCCGCGCTGGCCGGAGCCGGGACCAACCCCGAGGTGCCGACCTATCTGGACTCGTCCCTAACGGTTCGGCTCGGACACGATTCGGCAACCGCGCGCCGCCAGGACGCCCTGGGCTCGATCTTCTGGCACGCGCTGCGCCGCGACGATCCGCGAACCCAGATCCTGATGCCGCCGACGACGTGGAACCTGCAGGCCGACGACGCCCAGGTCATCCTGACCGCGCTGACCACCACCATCCGGTCTGGTCTGGCAGTGCCGCACCCGCTGCCGGCGGTGATCGCGGACGCCAACCAGGCTGTGCAAGCCCACCCCGAACCCCCGCAGGAGGTCGGCAGCTACACGTCCGCGCGCGGCCAGTTCAGCGACGACGTCACCGCCGGCATCACCGGGCAGATCGGCCGGCTGTGGGGCTTGACGTCATCGCTGATGACCGACGATCGCACCGGGCTGACCGGCGTCCAGTACACCGCGCCGCTGCGCGAGGACATGCTGCGCGCGCTGAGCCAGTCCGAACCGCCAGACACCCGCAACGGGTTGGCTCAGCAGCGCCTGGCGGTGGTCGGTAAGACGGTCAACGACCTGTTCGGCGCGGTGACGATCGTCAACCCGGGCGGCTCCTACACGCTGGCCACCGAGCACAGCCCGCTGCCACTGGCGCTGCACAACGGGCTGGCCGTCCCGATCCGGGTGCGGCTGCACGTCGACGCGCCGCCGGGCATGAACGTCACCGACGTCGGCCAGATCGAACTGCCGCCGGGTTATCTGCCGCTGCGCATTCCGATCGAAGTGAACTTCACCCAGCGCGTCGCCGTCGACGTCACCCTGCGGACCGCGGACGGTCTGCGGCTGGGCGAACCGGTGCGGTTGTCGGTGCATTCCAACGCCTACGGCAAGATTCTGTTCGCGATCACGCTGTCGGCCGCGGCGGTGCTGGTCCTGCTCGCCGGCCGCCGGCTGTGGCACCGCTTCCGCGGCCAGCCCGACCGCGCCGACCTGGACCGCCCCGACCCACCCGACGCCCGGCACGCCGTTCAACCCGGCCAGGCGCGCGGCGAGGCCGCCCAGCCGGTCGAACAAGAGCACCGAGTATGACCCCCACCTACCGGCAGGCCCAACCACACCACCGCCTGCCCGAACCGCCGCGCCATTCCCGGATGCAGGGCTCACCGCCGACCGGGCCGCTGCCGCCCGTTGCCGCCGAGATCGACCGTCGGCGCCCCGAGCTGTCCGACGCGGCGCTGGTGTCGCGGTCGTGGGGGATGGCCTTCGCGACCTTGATCAGCCGGCTCACCGGCTTCGCCCGGGTGGTGCTGCTGGCCGCGATCCTGGGCGCCGCGTTGTCCAGCGCGTTTTCGGTGGCCAACCAGCTGCCCAACCTGGTGGCCGCCCTGGTGCTGGAGGCGACGTTCACCGCGATCTTCGTGCCGGTGCTGGCGCGCGCCGAACAGAGCGACCCCGACGGCGGCGCGGCGTTCGTGCGGCGCCTGGTCACGTTGACGACGGCGCTGCTGGTCTTCGCCACTGTGCTGTCGGTGGTGGCCGCCCCGCTGCTGGTGCGACTGATGCTGGGCCGCAATCCGCAGGTCAACGAGCCGCTGACCATCGCGTTCGCCTACCTGCTGCTCCCCCAGGTCCTCGCCTACGGCCTGACCTCGGTGTTCATGGCGATCCTGAACACCCGCAACGTGTTTGGGCCCACGGCGTGGGCGCCGGTCCTCAACAACGTCGTCGCGTTGGTCACGCTCGGGGTCTACGCGCTGGTGCCCGGCGAGCTCTCGGTCGATCCCGTCCGGATGGGCAACGCCAAGCTGCTGGTGCTCGCCGTCGGCACCACGCTGGGCGTGTTCGCCCAAACCGGGCTGCTGCTGGTGGCGCTGCGACGCCAGCGCGTCGACCTACGGCCCCTGTGGGGAATCGACCAGCGGCTCAAGCGCTTCGGCACCATGGCCGCAGCGATGGTGCTCTACGTGCTGATCAGCCAGCTCGGCCTGGTAGTCGGCAACCAGATCGCCAGCACGGCGGCGGCATCCGGCCCCGCGATCTACAACTACACGTGGCTGGTCCTGATGCTGCCGTTCGGCATGATCGGCGTGACGGTGCTGACCGTGGTGATGCCGCGGCTGAGCCGCAACGCCGCCGCCGACGACACCAAGGCCGTGCTCGGCGACCTGTCGCTGGCCACCCGGCTGACGTTGATCACGCTGATCCCGATCGTGGCGTTCATGACAGTCGGCGGACCCGCGATGGGCAGCGCCCTGTTCGCCTACGGCCATTTCGGGAACGTCGACGCCGGATACCTGGGTGCCGCGATCACGCTGTCGGCCTTCACGCTGATCCCCTACGGGCTGGTGCTGCTGCAGCTGCGCGTGTTCTATGCGCGCGAACAGCCGTGGACGCCGATCGTGATCATCCTGGTCATCACGGCCGTCAAGATCCTGGGCTCGGTGCTGGCACCGCACCTCACCGGCGACCCCAAGCTGGTGGCCGGTTTCCTAGGGCTGGCCAACGGCGTCGGATTCCTGGCCGGCGCCATCATCGGCTACGTCCTGCTGCGCCGCGCCCTGCTGCCGGCCGGCGGCCATCTGATCGGCGTCGGCGAAGTCCGCACCATCCTGGTGACGCTGACCGCGTCGATGCTGGCCGGGTTGATCGCCCACGTGATCGACCGGCTGCTCGGGCTGGACGGGCTCACCGAGCACGGCGGCGCCGGTTCCCTGCTTCGCCTGTTGGTGCTGGGGCTGATCATGCTGCCGATCACGGCCGCCGTCATGCTGCGCGCTCAGGTCCCCGAGGCGCGGGCGGCGCTGGACGCGCTCCGGTACCGCATCACGGGCCGCGGACCGCGCCCGCGCAAACCGAGTGCCAAGGATCGATCGTCTCACCGGCGCCCGGTCACGTACCCTGAGCAGAGGAATTCGTCCCCGCCTGGGGCAAACGCGGCGGTCCAGGAGCCGATCCGGCGCAGGCCTCCGGAGCGGGCAAACCGAGCCCGGCTAGTGAAAGGACCGGAGGTGACCGACCGCCCGATGGAGAGCGCAGCCCCCAGCGCTGGGCCTGGCGCAGGCTCAGGTACGCCGCTGCCGCGGCCGGTCGCCGACGACTTCCAGCCCGACATTCCGGCCGACGAGCCCAAGCGGCCCGCTCCGCGCCCGTCCGAAAAGGCCAACGGCGATATCCCGGGCGAAGCCCGGCGCGCACCGACCCCGTTCGAAGCGCCACGCGAACGTCCCGCGGATTCCGCCGGAGACGACGTCCACCTGGTCCCCGGCGCCCGCATCGCCGGCGGCCGCTACCGACTGCTGGTGTTTCACGGCGGCGCCCCGCCGCTGCAGTTCTGGCAGGCGCTGGATACCGCGCTGGACCGGCAGGTGGCGCTGACCTTCGTCGACCCGGACGGCGCCCTGCCCGACGAGGTCCTGCAGGAGATCTTGTCGCGCACCCTGCGGCTCAGCCGCATCGACAAACCCGGTATCGCCCGCGTGCTCGACGTGGTGCATACCGGCGCCGGCGGCCTCGTCGTCTCCGAGTGGATTCGGGGTGGCTCGCTGCAGGAGGTGGCGGACACCGCACCCTCACCGGTGGGCGCGGTGCGGGCCATGCAGTCGCTGGCCGCCGCCGCGGACGCGGCCCACCGTGCCGGCGTCGCCCTGTCGATCGACCACCCCAGCCGGGTCCGGGTCAGCATCGAGGGCGATGTGGTGCTGGCCTACCCGGCGACCATGCCCGACGCCAACCCGCAGGACGACATCCGCGGCATCGGCGCCGCGCTCTACGCCTTGCTGGTCAACCGGTGGCCCATCGTGGAGACCGGGGTGCGCAGCGGGCTCGCGGCGGCGGAGCGCGACTCGTCGGGCAACCCCGTCGAACCCATGTCACTCGACCGCGACATCCCCTTCCAAATCTCCGCGGTCGCCGTCCGCGCGGTCCAGGAGGACGGTGGAATACGCAGCGCCTCAACACTTTTAAACCTTCTTCAGCAGGCCACCGCGGTCGCCGACCGCACCGAGGTCCTAGGCCCGATTGACGATTCGCCCTCGCCGTCGACGGCGCTGATCTCACCCGGTCAGGAGGAAGCGGCCTTCGCGCGTCGCCGGCGCAACGTGGTCATCGGTGTCGGCGCCGGCCTTGCCGTCATAGTGGTCGCCCTGCTGGTGCTGGCGTCGATCGTCAGCAAGATCTTCGGCAACGTCGGCGGGGGCCTGAATAAGGACGAGCTTGGGCTGAACGGCCCCTCGTCGTCGTCGTCCGCGTCGGCCTCGGCGCCCGCCCCACCCGCGGCCGCGGGCAGCGTCGTCAAACCGACCAAGGCGACCGTCTTCTCCCCCGACGGCGACCCGGACAATGCGGGGACGGCCGGGCAGGCGATCGACGGCGATCCCTCGACGGCCTGGGCGACCGAGGTCTACACCGACGCCGTTCCCTTCCCCGGCTTCAAGCAGGGCGAGGGTCTGATCTTGCAGCTGCCCAGCCCCACCGTGATCGGCCAAGTCAGCATCGACACCCCCAGCAACGGAACCAAGGTCGAGATCCGCGCCGCCTCCTCGCCGAGCCCGTCCAGCCTCAACGACACCACCGTGCTGGCGCCGGCCTTCACACTCAAACCCGGCCACAACGTGATCCCGGTCAAGGCCGTCTCGCCGACGTCGAATCTGCTGGTGTGGATCTCCACGCTGGGCTCCACCAACGGCAAGAGCCAAGCGGGCTTTTCGGAGATCACGGTCCAGGCCGCGTCCTGATCCGCCGGGCCGTTCCACACACTCACACAAGCCGTTGCGAGTGAAGTGCCGCGCCATACGCAATTGGTTAATGTCCGGCCGTGGGCTTCGGGAGAAACACCAAGCAGGAGCGCAGTGACGCCGAGCTGCTGGCAGCCCATGTGGCCGGCGACCGGTACGCCTTCAGCGAGCTTTTCCTCCGTCATCAGCGGCACCTGCACCGGCTCGCCCGCCTGACCACCCGCACCCCCGAGGACGCGGAAGACGCGCTACAGGACGCCATGCTGTCCGCGCACCGCGGTGCCGGCGCATTCCGGCATGACGCCGCCGTCGGCAGCTGGCTGCATCGCATCGTCGTCAACGCCTGCCTGGACCGGCTGCGCCGCACTAAGGCGCACCCGACCGTGCCGCTGGAAGACATCTATCCGGTGGCCGATCGCACGGCTCAGGTCGAGACCACGATGGCGGTGCAGCGCGCCTTGATGCGGCTTCCGGTCGAGCAGCGCGCCGCGGTGGTGGCCGTCGACATGCAGGGTTACTCGGTGGCCGACACCGCCCGCCTGCTCGGCGTCGCCGAGGGCACGATCAAGAGCCGCTGCGCTCGGGCCCGGGTACGGCTCGCCGAACTGCTGGGCTATCTCAACGCCGGCGCGCACGCCCTGCCCGACGCCGCCGCCGGCCAGGCCTGACCCGTCCACCGCCAGCGGCCCCCCTCGGGCCGTGCGTGGCCATCGGTGCGCGCATGACGGACACTGGGTCCGATGAATGCAGCGGACAACGACGCGGCGGATGACCGCAGCGCGGGATCAGACCCACCGCTGACCGTCGAACTGCTCGCCGACCTGCAGGCCGGCATTCTCGACGACGAGGCCGCCGCTCGCGTCCGCAGCCAAGTCCGCGCTGACCCGCACGCCGCCGACGTGCTGGATGCCTTGAATCGGGTCCGCCGCGACGTTGCCGCCGTCGGCACCGACCCGGGCGCGCCACCCGACCCTCCCCCCCAAGTGAGCGGCCGAATTTCGGCGGCGTTGCGCTCGGCGGAGCCTGTGCCCGCCGACGCGGGCGGACCGCCCGATCATTCCGCACGCCCACACATCCGTCCGGCCCGCACCATCGCGGCGGCCGCCGGCGTATGCGCGGTGCTCGCCGCGATCGGCTTCGGGACCGTCGCCCTCCTGCACGCACCCGAACCCGCACCGGACACCCCCGGCGATGTCGAGCACATCACGGTGTCGACACCGCCGATGGAGATCCCGCTTTCGCAGAACGAAATCTTCGGCCTGCTCGGACGCACCCCCGACTACGGCGCGCTCAACGACCCCGCGCGGCGCGCCTCCTGCCTCACCGGTCTCGGCTATCCCGCGTCCACGCAAATACTGGGGGCGCGCCCGGTCGAAATCAACGCCCGCCCCGGCATCGTTCTGGTGATACCGGGCGACAGCCCGCACATCCTGGCCGTGTTTGCGGTATCGCCGAACTGCAGCGCCGCCGATACCGGACTACTCGCCAATACCCAGGTCCCCCGCCCCTAATGTGGTCCTATGGGTAGAACACGCCCGGGAACAGCCGTACCTACGCTGGCGTTTACACAGATCCAGAGACGAATCGCTTGAAAGGTTTTCATGACCGCCGACACAGTGCATGACGTGATCGTTATTGGTTCGGGTCCTGCTGGGTATACCGCGGCGTTGTATGCGGCGCGGGCGCAGTTGGCGCCGGT
>NZ_NCXM01000016.1 GCF_002104765.1 Mycolicibacterium vulneris | reverse complement strand
GTGCCGGGGGCGGGGGAGCCGGCGCCTCGGGTGCCGGATTGGCCGGTGGCGCGGCGCCGTTATCCGCCGGCGGCGGCACCTGCTGGGCGGGCGCCTGCTGCTGCGGTGCCTGCTGGGGCTGCTGAGCGGGCTGCTGCCCGGGCAGGTGCTGGTTGTTCGGCGGGATCTCCGGGGCCGAGCCCGTGCCCGCACCCGAGCCGGACGGGCTCGACGGCGGCTGCGCCGGGGCCTGCAGGGGAATCGGCGGCATGGTGAGCCGCTCTTCGGGAATGTCGGGCGGCGCCACCGGCGGTTGGCCGTTGATCAGCAGCTGACCCTTGGCGCTGTTCAGTAGGGTGGCCCAGCCGCCGTTGCCCAGCGTCGCGCCGATGCTGCAGGCCACCTCGCGGCTGCCCGCCGTCCAACTGGCCAGCGGCACCGTCGGGTAGATCAGCGTCAGGGTGGTGGTGCGCAGCTTGACCGGCGCCAGGTACGCGTCGGTCATCTTCGTGCATGAATCCTTGATGAAGCCGTCCTGATCGGGCTCGGCGGGCAGGCCGCCGGGGAACTTCTCGGCCAGGTTGACCGTGCCGGTGACCTCCATCGCGTGCGGCGCCGCGCAGTCGACCGGCGCGTCGGTCGGCTGGTTGGTCGCCGAGTCGATGCCCAGACACGTGCCGGCCGGCCACACCTTGGACTGGTCGACGTCGGCGACCTTGCCCTTGAATGCCTGCTGCTGGTTGTTCATGCCGGGCAGCTGCAGGCCGCACAGCATGCGGCGATCGCCGGATTGGCGCCAGGCCCGGTCACCGGGCCACAGCAGGCTGACGGTGAACCGGCTGTTCGGATCGAACTTGGCGCCGAGGTAATTACGGACGGCGGCCTCGCACTGCTCCTGGGTGATCTGCTGGATGCGCGCGGGCGTCGGGGGTGCGGCGTTGGGTCCGTACTCCGAGCCCGGGAACGTCCGCATGTCAATGGATTCGGCGACCTCGAATTTGTGGTCGTCGCCGCAGTTGACGATCCTGGCCGACTCCGGGGTGGTGTCCGGCCACATCAGGCACTCGCCGGGGGAGGCCCGGTTGAAGGCGGCGTCGCTCTTGGTGCCGGTGCTGCGCACCGGGCTGCTGTCGAGGAACCGCCCCGACCCGCCGCCACCGACCGGGATCGCGGTGACCAGCCCGGCGATCAACAGGCCGCCGAGCGCGGTCAGCAGCAGCGCGCGCCGGGTCGCCCGGGCCTGCAGGCTGCGCGGCCAACCGAAGGCGGACGGCTGCTGACCGGACGACTCATCGGTCGAGTCGGCGGACGACTCGACCGCCCGGCCTTCCCGGGCTTCCGAAAGTTCCTTCTCGGGCGCTTGCGACATCTGCTCCATTCTGACAGCAGCGCCTGAGACGCGTGACAAAAGTTACTGATGTGAGTCCTGCGGTCAGCAGGGGTGGATGCGCCGCCAGCCGGCGGGGAGCGGTGAAAGTAGTCTCAGGGCCGTGATCGACCTGAAGCAGCTCCGGGAAGACCCCGACGTCGTGCGCCGCTCCCAACTCAGTCGTGGCGAGGACCCGTCGCTGGTGGACGCGCTGCTGACCGCCGACGCAGCCCGCCGGGCCGCAATCTCGTCGGCGGACTCGCTGCGGGCCGAGCAGAAGGCCGCGAGTAAGAGCGTGGGGGCGGCGTCCCCCGAGGAGCGCCCGGCCAAGCTGGCACACGCCAAGGAACTGGCCGAGCAGGTGAAGGCCGCCGAAACCGCCCAGGCCGACGCGGAGACGGCGTTCACCGCGGCGCACATGGCGATTTCCAACGTCGTCATCGACGGGGTGCCCGCCGGTGGGGAGCACGACTTCGCCGTCCTCGACATGGTCGGCGAGCCCCCGGCGATCGACAACCCGAAGGACCACCTGGAGCTCGGCGAATCGCTCGGGCTCATCGACATGCAGCGCGGGGCCAAGGTGTCCGGGTCGCGGTTCTACTTCCTGACCGGCCAGGGTGCGCTGCTCCAGCTGGGCCTGTTGCAGCTGGCGTTGCGGCTGGCCGTCGAGAACGGCTTTATCCCGATGATTCCACCGGTGCTGGTGCGTCCGGAGGTGATGGCCGGCACCGGATTCCTGGGTGCGCACGCCGAGGAGATCTACCGGGTAGAGGCCGACGACCTGTACCTGGTGGGCACCTCGGAGGTGCCGCTGGCGGGCTATCACTCCGACGAGATTCTGGATCTGTCCGGCGGGCCGCTGCGGTACGCGGGATGGTCGTCGTGCTTCCGCCGCGAGGCCGGCAGCTACGGCAAGGACACCCGCGGCATCATCCGGGTGCATCAGTTCGACAAGGTCGAGGGCTTCGTTTACTGCACACCCGCCGACGCCGAGGCCGAACATCAGCGGCTGCTGGGTTGGCAGCGTGAGATGCTGGCCCGCATCGAGGTGCCGTACCGGGTGATCGACGTCGCCGCGGGTGATCTCGGCTCGTCTGCCGCACGCAAATTCGATTGTGAGGCTTGGGTTCCCACGCAGGGCGCCTATCGCGAGCTGACGTCGACGTCGAACTGCACCACGTTCCAGGCCCGCCGGCTGGCCACCCGGTATCGCGACGAGGCCGGCAAACCGCAGACCGCGGCGACGCTTAACGGCACGCTGGCTACCACGCGGTGGCTGGTGGCGATCCTGGAGAACCACCAACAGCCCGACGGCAGCGTGCGGGTGCCCGAGGCGCTGGTGCCGTTCGTCGGCGCCGAAGTGCTGGAGCCCGCCCGCTAGAACGCCTTGCCGGCCAGCTGGCCGGGCGTGTGCCCGAACGCTCGCCGGTAGCTGTCGATGAAGGCACTCGGTGTGGCCCAACCACATTCGGCCGCCACTGAGGTGACATCGCGCCGTCCGGCGAGTAGCACGAGGGCGTGTTGCAGCCGGACCTGGGTGCGCCACTGCGGGAACGTCATGGCCAGCTCGTCGCTGAACAGGCGGCTCAGCGTGCGCTGGCCGACGCCGATCCGGTTGCCAATCTGCTGCAGCGTCAACGACTCTCGCAGGTTATCGGCGATCAACGCACAGGCTTGACGCAGCCGGCCGTCGACGGGGGTGGGAATCCACAGCGGCTCCCCGACGCTGGTCGCCTGTAACTGGTCGTGTAGCACGGCCAGCATCCGGTGATGCTCGTCGGTATCGGTGCCATCGGTTTGTGAACACGCGATGATCAGCTCGCGCATCAGGGGATTGACCGCCAGCACGGCGGGCGCCGCGGGTCCGTTATAGCGGCCGGGGTCCAGGGCGACGCCGTGAAACTGCGTGGTGCCGTGGAACTTGTGTTCGTGCCAGCAACCCGCCGGTATCCAGATGGCACGATTCGCCGGCGCGATCCACGTGCCCGCCGGGGTGGTCACCGAGACCGCGCCCGACGACGGGTAGACGATCTGATGCAGGGGATGCCGGTGCCGTTCGATCTGCGCTCCCGGCGGCAATGTCTGCGCCGACGTCGCCGGCCCGTGGTGGCTGAATTCCGACATATCTAGGCAGGATATCGGAAGCCCGCAGTACCGGCGGCGGCATAGCGTTTTGGTTGACGCACAGGAAGGCGGGATCACGATGGCGATGAATCTCCTGCACCGACGCCGGTGCAGCTCAGCCGGCTGGGAAAAGGCGGTGGCCGATGAGCTGCTGCCCTGGGCGCTGCGGGACGTTGAATTGGGCACGCGCACTTTGGAAATCGGCCCCGGATACGGTGCGACGTTGCGCGCCCTGCTCGATTGCACGGCGTCGCTCACCGCGGTCGAAGTGGACGCCGCGATGGCCGATCGCCTGCAGCGTCTTTATGGCGACCGGGCGCGCGTCATCTACGGCGATGGCGGCGAAACCGGTTTGCCCGCGGACCATTTCACCTCGGTGGTGTGTTTCACGATGCTGCACCATGTTCCGCGCCCCGAGCTGCAGGACCGCGTGTTCGCCGAGGCGTTCCGGGTGCTGCAGCCCGGAGGGGTCTTCGCCGGCAGCGACGGCGTACCGTCGTGGGCGTTCCGGCTGATTCACGTCGCCGACACCTACAACCCGATCACGCCGAGCGACCTCCCCGGGCGGCTTCGGGCCGTGGGATTCAGCGACGTCCACACCGACGTCAGGGGCGGCCGACAGAAGTGGCGGGCCACCAAGCCGCTCGGTTAGGCGTCGACCGTCGCGCGGTCCCGTTCGTGCCGGCGCTGGCGCTCCATGGTCGCGAAGTAGAACGCGAACGCGAACGCGAAGCTGGTGAACAGGCTGGACACGAAGTACAGCCACGGGTGGCGCAGACCGCGGCGGTAGCCGTCCACGATCGTAAAGAGCGGAAGCAGAACAACATTGGCGATCGTGTAGTCCTGGCTGGCCGAGCTGGCGGCAGGGTTGGTGAACATCAACTTGATGTATTCGACCCAGCTGCCGTGTTCGCCCCAGAGCGGGTTGGTGGATCCGTGCGCGTACTGCTGCACGAAGGTGACGTTGAAATACCAGCCGAGGGCGACCGACGCGATGCCGACGACGTAGTAGACGACTTCCATCGGCGAGAAGAGCGGGCCATTGGCCGGCCGGGCGAAGACCTTCGAGTTGGCCGTGACGATCCAGCTGATGACCGCCAGGCCGAGTACCGCGTGCGTGAGTAGCGAGACCATGGGCGCAGTCTCGCCCCCGCCGCAAAGTTTTGTCAATATTGACACAACAAATGCAATGGCAACGCCGCCGGCTTGGTACCTTCTTCCCATGGTCAGGCCCGCGCAGACGGCGCGCAGCGAGCGCACTCGCGAAGCGTTGCGGCAGGCCGCCCTGGTGCGATTCCTGGCCCAGGGCGTAGAAGACACGTCGGCCGAGCAGATCGCCGCCGACGCCGGGGTGTCACTGCGGACGTTCTACCGCCACTTCAGCTCCAAGCACGATCTGCTGTTCGCCGACTACACCGGGCTGCACTGGTTTCGCTCCGCCCTGGATGCCAGGCCGGCCGGAGAACCCATCATCGACTCGGTGCAGGCTGCCATCTTCTCGTTTCCGTATGACGTCGACGCCGTCACCAAAATCGCCGCCCTGCGGCAAGACGAGCTGGACCCCGGCCGCATCGTTCGCCACATCCGGGAGGTCCAGGCCGACTTCGCCGACGCCATTGGCGCGCAGCTGCAACGGCGCAGCCGCGGGGCCAACGGCGCCGCGGATCTGACGGCGGACCGACGGGTGCGTACCGCGGTCGCCGCGAGATGCATTGCGGCCGCGGTGTTCGGCGCGATGGAGGTCTGGATGGAAAGCGACGAGCGGTCGCTGGGGGAACTCGCGCGGCTGTGCCATGCGGCGCTGGAGTCGCTGCGGGCGGGGATCACAGACAACTGGGTCACGGCGACCGCCCGTGAAGTTTCGTCATAATTGACAAAACTTTGGCGTCGTGCGAGCCTCCATTCCGGAGGGCAGGACATGACTCATCACGACGCGATAGTTATCGGCGCGGGCCACAACGGGCTGACCGCGGCCGTGCTGCTGCAGAAGGCCGGGCTGCGGACCGTGTGCCTGGACCCCAAGCTCTACGCGGGCGGCATGGCCTCCACCGTCGAGCTTTTCGACGGGTACCAGTTCGAGATCGCCGGCTCGGTGCAATTCCCGACGTCCCAGGTGGTGGTCGACGAGCTGGGGCTGGACACCATTCCGACGCTCGACCTGGACGTGATGTCGGTGGCCGTGCGCGGCGTCGGTGACGATCCGCTGGTGCAGTACAGCGATCCCGTCAAGCTGTTCACCCATCTCAACGAGGTGCACGGCGCGGACGCCGTCAACGGCATGGCGGGGCTGATGGCCTGGAGTCAGGGGCCCACCCGCGCGCTGGGCCGGTTCGAAGCCGGAACGCCACCCAAGAGCATCGACGAGATGTATGCCTGTGCGACAAACGAATTCGAGCGCTCGGCGATCGACGACATGCTGTTCGGCTCGGTAACCGACGTGTTGGACCGCTACCTGCCGGACCGCGAGAAGTTCGGCGCGCTTCGCGGCTCGATGACCGTGCTGGCCGTCAACACGCTCTACCGGGGCCCGTCCACGCCCGGTAGCGCCGCCGCGCTCGCCTTCGGCCTCGGCGTGCCCGACGGCGACACCATGCAGATGAAGAAGCTGCGCGGTGGCATCGGCGCACTCACCTCGCACCTGTGCCACGTGCTGCAAAGCCATGGCGGCGAACTTAGGTTGCGCACCAAGGTGACCGAGATCCTGGTCGCCGGCGGACGGGTGGCCGGGGTGCGCACCGAGGCGGGCGAGACGTTGAACGCCCCGATCGTGGTCTCCGGCATCGCACCGGACGTCACGCTCAACGAGATGATCGATCCCGCCGCGCTACCCGCGGACATCCGGGAACGCTATGCGCGCATCGACCACCGCGGCAGCTACCTGCAGATGCACTTCGCGCTCGAGGAGGCGCCCGTCTTCGCCGCGCCCTACGAGGCCCTCAACGAGCCGGCGATGCAGGCCTCGATCGGCCTGTTCTGCACGCCGGAGGAAGTCCAGCAGCAATGGGAGGACGCGCGGGCCGGCATCGTCCCGGCCGACCCGACCGTCGTGCTGCAGATCCCCTCGCAGAACGACCCGGACCTGGCGCCGGAGGGAAAGCACGCCGCGTCGGCGTTCGCACTGTTCTTCCCGATCGAGGGCGGCGTGGATTACGGGCAAGCCAAGGTCGAAATGGGCCAGCGGGTGATCGACAAGATCACCAGGCTTGCCCCGAATTTCGAGCGGAGCATCATCCGGCACACCACCTTCACGCCCAGGCACATGGGCGTGATGTTCGGCGCCCCCGGCGGCGACTACTGCCACGGGCTGTTGAACGCCAACCAGATTGGGCCCAACCGGCCCGGCCCACGGGGATTCCTCGGCCAGCCGATCCCGATCGAGGGCCTGTATCTGGGCAGCGCGGGCTGTCACGGCGGCCCGGGGATCACCTTCATCCCCGGCTACAACGCGGCCCGCCAAGCGCTCACCGACCGGGGCCGGTAGAGCGCGCGTTCTAGCCGCGCCGACTGAGCAGTTCGTCCAGCAGAGCGGTGAACTCGTCGGGCCGCGCCGGGGTGAACGCGGGGGAGGGCCGCGTGCCCGGCACGTCCAGCGTGATCAGCTTCGACTTGAAGGGCCTGCTGATGTCCAGCGGCAGCCAACGGCGAAAGTCCGAGCTGCCCCATACCCGGAACCGGTGGGTGAACAGCCCCAGGTCCTCGGCTTTGTAGCCGCGGATCGCATCGAGTGTGATCACCTTCGCCGTGCCCGAAGGAAAGTGGTAGCGGCGCAACGTGATCGCCGCGCGGTCCAGCTGGACCAGGCCGTCGTCGTAGGAGTCGCTCACGCCCGCGAACTCCGTAGCTGGTGACCCTTCGCGGTCAGGCAGCGCCCGTCTTCCAGTCGCCACTGCCAGCCATGCAGGTTGCAGGTCAACGTGTTTCCCTCGACCACACCGAATTTCGACAGGTCGGCCTTGAGGTGCGGGCAGCGGCGCTGAATCTCCCAGCCGTCCAGCGTGACCGAGGCCGAGTCGTCGTGGGTCTCGGCGAACCAGCCGTCGGCGTAGGCGATCCGTTCGTCGGTCAGGCACTTGAAGAACGTGTAGAGGTACTCGTTGTAGCCACCGACTCGCCAGGCCCTGAACCGGGTCGACAGAAAGATGGTGTTGACCCAGTCCGGCTCGCCGTCGCGCAGCACGGTGCGGACCAACTCCGGTGCTATCGCGAACCCGTAGCGAACTTTCTCATCCGGAATCCGTTCCCGCACAGCTCGTTTCGGGAAGTCCAGGATCACGGTCTCCGGTCCGAGCACCAGCTCGACGGGATAGCCGATCCCGTCGCAGATCTCGTCGCTTTGCGACATGATCGGCTCGAACAGGGCGCGCAGCGGTTCCAGCAGCGGTTGCCCGGTGGCCGGCGCCCAGCCGGCCCGCTGCGCGGCGACGACCGGTGCCATCCGTTCGGCGTATTCGGCGATGTAGTCGGCCTTGCCCGTGGTGAAGATGGCCTCGACCTGGTGCGTGGGTAGCGGGTGGGCCAGCGAATTCAGGGTGGAGCCGGTGAAGTCGGCGGTCGACCCGGGCATCATCAGCAGCCCACCGTCGTTGCCGTGCCTGCGCATCTGGTCCAGGAAGACCATCTGATCGGGGAAGATGTTGGCCGGATCCGCATGGTCGTCGTTGAGGTCGCGCAGCTCCGGGTCCAGGAAACAGGGTGGTCCCGCGGACGGGACCACCCACGTCGCCCCCACCTGGGCGAGATACTGGCGGGCGCGGTCCATCTGCCGTTGCCGCTTCTGGACGCCGAAGGACTCCTTGGCGCGGGCCGGCATGTCGTAGACCATCGGGTACCAGATGGCCCCCGAGTACTGCAGCATGTGCACGTCGATGTGCCCGAACTCGGATGCCAGCACGTCCAGGTCCACGGGCCGGGCGTCATTCATGTTGAAAACCGTTGTCGCGCCGTCGGAAACCAGCAGCGCCGAATCCCCGATCGGACCGTCGGCCGGGGCCCGCAGGGCGATGATCATGACGTCGAGGTCGCCCTTCGGACCGCTGATCCGGTGCTTGACCGAGTTGCTGGTCTCGAAGAACCGGTGAAAACCGAGCTTCTCCAACTCATTTCGCAGGTCGGGCACCGGGAAGTCCGGCAGCAACACCATCGCGTCCTTGTTGACGTGCTCGGCCAGGTTCTTCGCGTCGAAGTGGTCCTTGTGTAGGTGCGAGACATACAGGTAGTCGCAGTCGCCCAGGTCGTCCCAGTCCAGCGTGCTGTTGTCCGGGAACGGGAACCACGACGCGAAGTAGGCGGGATTGACCCACGGGTCGCAAAGGATGCTGCCCGCTTGGGTCTGGATCAGAAATCCGGCGTGGCCGACGCTGGTGACCTGCACTGATACCTTCCTAGGGCCGGTTTATGGCTGATGCGGCCTCGGCCGGGGATGACGGCTTTTCAGCCCCCGAGCTTAGCGCGAGCCGGCACCATCGGCCTGCGACCGCCGTCCCGTGACGGCGCCCGGTCGGGAGCATTAGGCTGAACTGCTGTGGAACCGGTTTACGGGACTGTCATTCAGCTCGCCCGCCTGATCTGGCGCGTCCAGGGTCTGAAAATCACCATCACGGGTGTGGAGAACCTGCCCAAAAGCGGCGGCGCGGTGATCGCGATCAACCACACCGGCTACCTGGACTTCACCTTTGCGGGCCTGCCGGCCTACAAGCAGGGCCTGGGTCGCAAGGTGCGATTCATGGCCAAGCAGGAGGTTTTCGACCACAAGTTCACCGGGCCGATCATGCGCAGCCTGCGGCACATCTCGGTGAATCGGCAAGACGGCGCCGCCTCCTTCGAGGCCGCCGTCCGGCACCTGAAGGACGGCGAGCTGGTCGGCGTCTACCCCGAAGCCACGATCAGCCGCAGCTTCGAGATCAAGGAATTCAAATCTGGGGCCGCGCGCATGGCCGTCGAGGCCGGGGTGCCGATCGTTCCGCACATCGTCTGGGGTGCCCAGCGGATCTGGACCAAGGACCACCCGAAGAAGATGTGGCGTCCGAAGGTTCCGATCACGGTGCTGGTCGGCGAACCGATCGAGCCGACGCTGGGCATCGAGGAACTGAAGGGGCTGCTGCATTCGCGCATGCAGCATCTGCTGGAGCGCGCTCAGGAGATGTACGGGCCGCACCCGGCCGGCGAGTTCTGGGTGCCCCACCGGTTGGGTGGGGGCGCTCCGTCGCTGGCGCAGGCGGCCCAGCTGGAGGCCGAGGAGGCGGCCGCCCGGGCGGCCCGTCGGGCCCGGTCCGCAGGGGCGTCGGAGTAGTGATCGATGGTGGAGCCGACCTTCCGCGCTTTGGAGCTTCTGGCTCAACTGGCGGTCAAGGCCACCGGCACCACAATCACCTACCGGGGTGAAGAGCAGATCCCCGAGCGGGGCGGTGCGGTGGTGGCGATCAACCACACCAGCTATGTCGACTTCCTGCCCGCCGCGCTGGCCGTCCATCGTCGGGGACGTCGGCTGAGGTTCATGATCAAAGCCGAGATGCAGCAGGTCAAGCCGGTCAACTTCCTGATCAAGCACACCCGGACCATCCCGGTGGACCGGGGTGCCGGGGCGAATGCCTATGCGATCGCGGTGCAGCGGCTGCGCGAAGGTGAGCTCGTCGGGGTGTACCCGGAGGCCACGATCAGCCGCAGCTTCGAGCTCAAGGAGTTCAAGTCCGGCGCGGCACGGATGGCCATCGAAGCCGAGGTCCCGATGGTGCCGGTGATCGTCTGGGGAGCGCAGCGAATCTGGACCAAGGATCACCCGCGGAATGTGGGCCGCGCCAAATTACCCATTACTGTGCAGGTAGGCGCGCCGATAAAGGTGCGCGAAGACATCGCGCAGACCGACGCTGCCCTGCGCGACGCGATGACCACCTTGCTGCACCGGGCGCAACAGCACTATCCGGGCGAGCCCGGGGCGTACTGGATGCCGCACCGGCTGGGCGGCGGAGCGCCAACCCTGGAGGAAGCCGCCCGCATGGAGGCCACCGAGGCGGCGGCCCGCTCGGCCAAAAAGACCGAGCGCCCGTCGCAGTAGGCGAAGGAGAAGACATGCCTGAGGGGTTCTACCGGTTGGCGGAGTGGATCGTCCCGCCGATGGTCGCGATGCAGGGGACCAAGTTCACCTATCGAGGCCTGGAGAACATTCCGGCGCGCGGCGGCGCCCTGCTGGCCCAGAACCACACCAGCTACCTGGACTGGCTCCCCACGCTGATGGCCGTCCGTGAGCGCAGGCGGCGCGCGTACTTCATGATCAAGGCGGAGATGGCCGACGTGAAGGCGGTCAACTACGTCATCAATCACGCCCGGCTCATCCCGGTGGATCGCAGGTCGGGGCACGACGCCCTCGATGTTGCCGTGCAGCGCATGCGCGAGGGTGAGCTGATCGGAATGCACCCCGAGGCGACCATCAGCCGCAGTTTCGAGCTGCGCGAGTTCAAGACGGGGGCGGCGCGCATGGCGTTGGACGCCCAGGTGCCGATCGTTCCGATCGTCGTATGGGGCGCTCACCGGATCTGGCCCAAGGACCACCCGAAGAAGGTGTTTCGCAACAAGGTGCCGATCACCGTGGCGGCCGGTCGGCCGTTGCCGCCGCGGGGCACGCCCGAGGAACTCAACCTGCTGTTGCGTTCGGCGATGAACGACCTGCTGTATGCGGTCCAGGAGGAATATCCGCACCCGAAAGACGAATTCTGGGTACCGCGCAGGCTGGGCGGCAGCGCGCCCACCCAGGAGGATTCCCGGGCCCTCCGGTTGTCGGAGTTGCAGGAGCGGTTGCAGAAGTATGGAACCGACGGCGTGACGCGACCCGGCGAGAACCAGAGCGGGCGGCATTGAGCGGTCCGGCCAGCCGCCGGGGCAGGCGGTTCCGATGACTTTGCCGGCGCTCATCGCCTGCGACGTCGACGGCACCCTGTTCGACGACGACGAGACGATCTCACCGCGCACCCGCGACGCGATCCGCGCCGCGGTGGCCGCCGGCACGCAGTTCGTGGTGGCGACCGGCCGTCCGCCGCGCTGGATCCGGCCCGTCGTCGACGCGCTAGGTTTCGCACCTATCTCGGTGTGCGCCAACGGTGCCGTCGTCTACGACGCCGCGACCGACCGGGTGGTGTCGACCCGCACGCTGGCCGTCGACACCCTGGCAGAGCTGGCGGAGCTGGCGACCCGCGTCATCCCCGGTGCGGGGCTGGCCGTCGAGCGCATCGGTGAAAGCGCCCATGACACGGCGACGCCCCAGTTCGTCAGCTCGCCGGGCTACGAGCATGCCTGGCTGAACCCGGACAACACCGAGGTGTCGATCGAGGATCTGCTCAGCGCCCCGGCAATCAAGCTGCTCATTCGCCGCTCCGGGGCCCGCAGCGCCGACATGGCGGCCGAACTGGCCAAGCACGTCGGCATCGAGGGCGATATCACCTACTCCACCAACAATGGCCTGGTCGAGATCGTGCCGCTGGGCACCAGCAAGGCCACCGGCATCGAGGAGATCGCCCGGCCGCTGGAGATCGGCCGCGAGGAGGTGGTGGCGTTCGGCGACATGCCCAACGACCTGCCGATGCTGCGCTGGGCGGGGCATGGCGTGGCGATGGGCAACGCCCATCCGGATGTGCGGGCGGCCGCCGACGAGGTCACCACCGCGAACAATGACGACGGGGTGGGCCGGGTGCTGGAACGCTGGTGGCTTTAGCGGTCGGTCACGTGGGCGTGGGGTGCGACGGCAGCGAGAAGTGCTCGGCCGGAACCGTTGGGCCGCTTGGTGATTCGGTCGTCAGCGGAACCGTGATCCCGTCCACGACCTCGGTGACGTTTCCGGTCAGCCGCTCGTAGTTCAGCGTGCCGTGCTGGAAGTTCTGCGTAATCTGCAGCGGCTCTTGGATTTCCGCACTGGTCGGCAAGCCGAGTGGGCCGCGCTCGTAGCTCTCCGAGCCCCAGGCGTCGTAGATGGCGCCGGTGACCGGTTGGGCGCCGGTCTCGGGTGACCAGTACATCGCGCCCCGGGCGAACGTGACGAAGCGGGCATCGCCTTCCGCGCTGTCTTCCGGGGAGGTCGGCGAGCCCAGCACGCTGCCCATCCCGCCGATCGCCTGCCAGTGGTCATAGATCGCGCCGCCCTGTAGCGCCCTGAGTAGTTCCTCCGGCGGGTCGTTGACATGTGATGCGATGTCACGCATTTCGTCCATCAGCGCGTAGGCGGCGTTGCCCGGGCAATCGGTGTTCCCGACGTCGCGGTGGGTGAAGATGGTCGGCAGCGTCGCGATGGAGCCGGCCGGGAAGGTGGTGTAGTGGCTGCCGGCCGACTCCAATTGCACCGTGCCCTTGGGGTCGACGCCGTCCAGGCCCAGGCGCCAGCCGAGCAGCCGGCCCATGGTTCGGAGCTGGATCGGCGTGGGGGGCACGTCGTCGAAGTTGCCGATCATCGCCACACCCCAGGTGTTGCGGTTGAATCCGCCGGTGTGGAAGGCCTCGACCGCCTTGGTGAGACCGCCTGCGCTGCCCTCGAATACCTGGCCGTACTTGTCGACCAGCGCGTTGTAGGCGATGTCGCACCAGCCCAGCGTCTTGCTGTGGTAGGTGTAAATGGCCTTGACGATGCCGGCCGATTCCAGCGGCGAATAGTCATTGCTGCCGGCGGTGTGGTGCACGACCGCCGCGCGAATCCCGTTGTCGTACTGGGGGCTACCGCAGCGCAGCGACTCGTCGGCGCCCCACTGCGCTCGACTGATGATGGGCGGAGCCTGACCCGGCATCAACACCCCGGCCGGTGGTGTCCAATGCGTTTCGGCCGGCGCTTGCGGCGGCGAGATGAGGACGGCCGAGATATTCTGGCCGAAGGGCTGTTCCCTGGATGCCGGCTTGTAGCCCAGGTCGGGCTTCTCGCTCGCCGGCGCCGGCGGCGGTCCCCCGCCAGCGGGAGGTGCCCCCAGGGTCACAGCCGCATCGAGCGGACGGGTGACCGCGATCTGGACGGTCGTGGTGGTGCCGACGAACACCGGATCGGTGCCGCGGGGCCCCTCCATCGCCGCACCGGAATGGTCGGGTCCCGCGGACTCGTCGCCGCCCGCGCGGGACGCTGGATCGGGTGCCGCGGTCTCGTACTCGGTCTGATACCAGGGACCCCACGAGCCGTCGGGGCGCTTCGCGCGCACGCGGGCCGACGTACCGGCCAGGTCGCCCGTCAGGGCGACCAGAGAGAACGGGGTGGCCTGACTGATTTCGCGAACCGTGACGCCCGCGCCCAGCCCGACCAGCGGCTGCTCGACCAGTTGGGTGCCGCGTGACGGCGGTGCGCCGGCGGCGCCGCGGTCGCGCGTCGTGTCCGCCACCCACGAGACGAGGACGACGGTCGCCGCCATGGCGGTGAGCAACATCGTTGGCGCACGACTGCGAGACACCAGGTGATGTTACGTGTGTTCCTAATGTTATCTATGGGACGACACGAACTGAGCGCCGGCGAATCTGCACAAAATCGACGGCACCGCAGATGATTCTGCGGTGCCGTCTTGTGGAGGGTTTGTAAGGACTAGACCGGGGGCAGTGTCGGTACCGCACCGGCGGCCGCCGGCAACGCACCGGCCGCACCCGCGGCGGCGGGAAGAGCGCCCGCGGCGGCTCCCGGCAGGGCGCCCGCGGCACCAGGCAGGGCACCAGCGGCGCCCGGCAGGGCACCGGCGGCACCAGGCAGGGCACCCGCGGCACCCGCGCCGCCATGCATGCCCTGCGTGATGGCCGGCATGACCAGGCCCTTGAGCAGGTCGATCGCCTGGCCCGCACCCAGCTGGTTGGCGGCTTGCATCACGTCGTTGACCAGACCGCCACTGGCACCACCAGTGCCCGAACCGCCGCCCAGGCCGGTACCGCCGCCGCCGATCGGCGAAGCGTTACCGAAGGTCGACGGGTCGCCCAGGATGGGGTAGGTGCCACCAGCGCCCGGGTCCAG
Source organism: Mycolicibacterium vulneris (assembly GCF_002104765.1). Classification (GTDB taxonomy): domain Bacteria; phylum Actinomycetota; class Actinomycetes; order Mycobacteriales; family Mycobacteriaceae; genus Mycobacterium; species Mycobacterium vulneris. The sequence goes on along the minus strand of NZ_NCXM01000016.1, from coordinate 122,976 downwards.
CCCGGCTCCGGAGTCGATCGGCACCTCGCTCGGCGACATCGCCGGGCCACCCAGGCCCGGAGTGACCCCGGCCGGGCTGGTCAGCCCGGGGTTGGACAGGGCCGGGTTGAGCCCGGCACCCGGGGTCGCGACACCGCCACCGGGGGTGGTCGGCAACGCGCCGGGCGCGGTCAGCCCGGGCGTCATGGGCGCCATACCGGGGCTCGTCAGGCCCGGGCTCGTCAAGCCGGGACTGGTCAGGCCGGGGCTGGTCAGACCGGGACTGGTCAAGCCCGGATTGGTCAGGCCCGTCGTCCCCAGCCCGGGAGTCCCGAGGCCCGGAGTGCCCAGGCCGGGGCTGGCGAGACCCGGCGTGCCGGTCGCACCCCCGTTCAGGGCGGGTATCGGGGGCATGTTGATCCCGAATTGCGACAGGCCCTGCGACAGCGCGCCCATCAGCTCGCCGGGCAGGTCGCTCATCACCGCGGCCTGCTTGAACTCGTGATGCTCGGGCGCCTTGGTGCCGGCGGTCGATTCGTAGACAAGGAAGTACGCGCAAGGACTCGCCACTGCCAGGGCGGCAACCGCGCTCATGGCTGTTGAGAGCTTGCGTCGGCGTCGGTTCGGCACGGAAGTCTCCTCTATCTGACTATGTGTTGTGTCGGCGCGTCCCACCGCTCCTAACTGGTGGGAATCACACAAGGTCGATGGTACGAGTGGTGAGCCTGTTACTAGAGTGGTGATATTGAATCGTGAGGCAATTGCGACCCCGACTGTGATCGCGGAGCCCGGGCGCCCCAACGGGCGTCGTCACAGGGCCAATGCCCCTGCATGGCCTCGCCAAATGGGTTAGGGCCACGCGGTCGGATACCCTAAGCAACCGATGACCGCTCGTTTCGATCTTTTCGTCGTCGGCTCTGGATTCTTCGGACTGACCATTGCCGAGCGCGTGGCTACCCAGCTCGGGAAGCGCGTCCTCGTCGTGGACCGCCGACCGCACATCGGTGGCAACGCCTACTCAGAAGCAGAGCCTCACACCGGCATCGAGGTGCACAAGTACGGTGCCCACCTGTTCCACACCTCCAACAAGAGGGTCTGGGACTACGTGCGGCAGTTCACCGACTTCACCGACTACCGGCACCGCGTCTTCGCGATGCACAACGGGCAGGCCTACCAGTTCCCGATGGGGCTTGGCCTGGTGTCGCAGTTCTTCGGCAAGTACTTCACCCCGGACGAAGCCCGCAAGCTCATCGCCGAGCAGGCCGCCGAGATCGACACCGCCGACGCGCAGAACCTCGAGGAAAAGGCGATCTCGCTGATCGGCCGGCCGCTCTACGAGGCCTTCGTCAAGGGATACACCGCCAAGCAGTGGCAGACCGACCCCAAGGAGCTGCCGGCCGCGAACATCACCCGGCTGCCGGTGCGCTACACGTTCGACAACCGCTACTTCAGCGACACCTACGAGGGCCTGCCCGTCGACGGCTACACGGCCTGGCTGCGCAACATGGCCGCCGACGATCGCATCGAGGTCAGGCTGGACACGGACTGGTTCGACGTGCGCGACCAACTGCGCGCGGACAGCCCCGACGCGCCGGTCGTCTACACCGGACCGCTGGACCGCTACTTCGACTACGCCGAGGGCCGGCTGGGCTGGCGCACCCTCGATTTCGAGCTGGAAGTGCTGCCCACCGGGGACTTCCAGGGCACTCCGGTGATGAACTACAACGACCCCGACGTGCCCTACACCCGCATCCACGAGTTCCGTCACTTCCACACCGAGCGCGACTACCCCGCCGACAAGACCGTGATCATGCGGGAGTACTCGCGCTTCGCCGAAGACGACGACGAGCCCTACTATCCGATCAATACCGAAGCCGACCGCGCCCTGCTGGCCGCCTACCGAGCCAGGGCGAAGGCCGAGACGGCGTCGTCGAAGGTACTGTTCGGCGGCCGGCTGGGCACCTATCAATACCTGGATATGCACATGGCCATCGCCAGCGCCCTGAATATGTACGACAACGTGCTCGCGCCGCACCTGAGGGACGGCGCATCCCTGATAGAAGCCCAGAACAAAGAGGAAGGCGCGCGCTGATGCGCGCCACGATGATGCACAGCGAAGCGATGAGAAGGAGTGGCGCCTAAATGAGTGCCGTGAGCCTGCTGTCCCGGATCATCCTGCCGCGTCCCGGCGAGCCGCTCGACGTGCGCAAGCTGTATCTCGAGGAGTCGACGACCAACGCCCGGCGTGCCCACGCCACCAGCCGCACGTCGCTGGAGATCGGCAAAGAGTCCGAGGTGTCGTTCGCCACCTACTTCAACGCATTCCCGGCCAGCTACTGGCGCCGCTGGTCGATCTGTCAGTCGGTGGCGCTGCGGGTCGAGCTGACCGGAACCGGGCGCGTCGATGTGTACCGGACCAAGGCGACCGGGGTGCGAATCTCGGTGGAGGGCCGCCAATTCGTCGGCACCGACGACCAGCCGGCCGTCGTCGAGATCGAGGTACCGCTCAAGCCGTTCGAGGACGGCGGCTGGATCTGGTTCGACATCACCACCGACACCGCGGTCAACCTCATCAGCGGCGGCTGGTATGCCACCGAGCCCGCACCGGGCACGGCCAACATCGCCGTCGGCATCCCCACGTTCAACCGCCCCGCCGACTGCGTCAACGCGCTGGCCGACCTCACCGCGGATCCGTTGGTGGACAAGGTGATCGGTGCGGTCATCGTGCCGGACCAAGGTGTGCGCAAGGTGCGCGACCACCCGGACTTCGCGGCGGCGGCCGCGGGACTGGGCAGCCGGCTGTCCATCCATGACCAGCCCAACCTGGGCGGCTCCGGCGGTTACAGCCGGGTGATGTACGAAGCGCTGAAAAACACCGACTGCCAACAGATCCTGTTCATGGACGACGACATCCGCATCGAGCCGGACACGATCCTGCGGGTGCTGGCGCTCAACCGCTTCGCCAAGAAGCCGACGCTCATCGGCGGGCAGATGCTCAACCTGCAGGAGCCGTCGCACCTGCACATCATGGGCGAGGTCGTCAACCAGTCGAACTTCATGTGGACCGCCGCGCCGCACGCCGAGTACGACCACAACTTCGCCGAATTTCCGTTGAACGACAAGAACGATCGGAGCGCACTGCTGCACCGGCGCATCGACGTCGACTTCAACGGCTGGTGGACGTGCATGATCCCGCGGCAGGTCGCCGAGGAACTGGGCCAACCGCTGCCGCTGTTCATCAAATGGGACGATGCCGAATACGGCCTGCGCGCCGGCGAGCACGGCTATCCGACGGTCACGCTGCCCGGCGCCGCGATCTGGCACATGGCCTGGAGCGACAAGGATGACGCCATCGACTGGCAGGCCTACTTCCACCTGCGCAACCGGTTGGTGGTGGCGGCACTGCACTGGGACGGCGACATCACCGGACTGGTCCGCAGCCATCTCAAGGCGACACTGAAACATCTTGCCTGCCTTGAATATTCGACCGTCGCGATTCAGAACCGGGCCATCGACGACTTCCTCGCCGGCCCGGAGCACATCTTCTCGATCCTGGAATCGGGTCTGCCGGAGGTGCACCGGCTGCGCAAGGAATACCCGGACGCCGTCGTGCTGCCGGCGGCCAGCGAACTGCCGTCGCCGCAGAACAAGACCAAGGCGATGAAGCCGCCGGTGAACCCGGTGTCGATCAGCTACCGGCTGGCCCGCGGCATCCTGCACAACATGACCAAGGCCGACACCGAATCCCACACCCGGCCCGAGTTCAACGTGCCAACCCAGGATGCGCGCTGGTTCCGGCTGTGCACGGTCGACGGCGTCACGGTCACCACGGCCGACGGTTGCGGCGTGGTCTACCGCCAGCGGGACCGGCGAAAGATGTTCTCGCTGTTGTTCGCATCGCTGCGCCGGCAGCGCCAGCTGCTCAGCCGGTTCGACGAGATGCGCCGGGTGTACCGCGACGCGCTGCCCGTGTTGTCCAGCAAGCAGAAGTGGGAGACGGCGTTGCTGCCCACTGCAGAACATGCATGAGGCCGCCGCTGCGCAGGCGCCCCGCGGCGAGGTGGCCGCGCTGGTCGCCGTCCAGTCGGCACTGAGCGATCGTCCCGGGATGCTGCCGGTGGCGCGCGCGCTGTCCCACTTCGGCGAGCACAGCATCGGCTGGGTGGCCGTTGCCGCACTCGGAGCGGTGCTGTCCCCGAAGCGGCGCTGGGACTGGCTGGTCGCCGGGGCCGGGGCGTTCGCCGCACACGCCGCGGCCGTCATCGTCAAGCGGATCGTGCGCCGCAAGCGGCCGCATGATCCTGCCGTCGCCGTCAACGTCGGCACGCCCAGCCAACTGAGTTTCCCGTCGGCACATGCCACTTCGACCACCGCTGCGGCGATGCTGATGGGCCGCACCACGGGTCTGCCGCTGACCGCAGTCCTGGTGCCCCCGATGGCCTTGTCGCGGATGCTGCTGGGAGTGCACTACCCCAGCGACGTGGCGTTCGGCATCGCCCTCGGTGCCGTGGTTGCGGCGATCGCGCGCCGCGCAGGACAGGTGCAAGAGGTTGCAAGAGGTGAGCCGCATGAGTGAGGACGTCGTGACCCGACCGCCCGCCAACCTGGTCTCCGGTGTGATCAAGGCGATCCGCCCCCGGCAGTGGGTGAAGAACGTACTGGTGCTGGCCGCGCCGGTGGCCGGGCTGGGCAGCGGTATCCGCTACGACTACGGGCAGGTGCTCACGCAGGTGGGGTTGGCGTTCGTGGTGTTCAGCCTCGGGGCGTCGGCGGTGTATCTGGTCAATGACGTGCGCGATGTCGAGGCCGACCGCGAACACCCGACCAAAAGGTTCCGGCCGATCGCGGCGGGCATTGTCCCGGAGTGGCTGGCCTACTTCTTGGCGGTGCTGCTGGGCGTGGCCTCGCTGGGCATCGCGTGGGTGGTGACGCCCAACCTGACGCTGGTGATGGCCGTCTACCTCGTGATGCAGCTGGCGTACTGTTTCGGCCTCAAACATCAAGCCGTGCTCGACATCTGCATCGTGTCGTCGGCGTATCTGCTGCGGGCCATCGCCGGTGGTGTGGCTACCGACATCCCGCTGTCGCAGTGGTTCCTGTTGTCGGCCGCGTTCGCTTCGCTGTTCATGGTGGCCGGCAAGCGCTATGCCGAGCTGCAGCTCGCCGAGCGCACCGGCGCGGCGATCCGCAAGTCGCTGGAGAGCTACACCAGCACCTACCTGCGCTTCGTCTGGACGCTGTCGGCCACCGCGGTGGTTATCTGCTACGGCCTGTGGGCGTTCGAGCGCGACCACCATTCGGGATCCTGGTTCGCGGTGTCCATGGTTCCGTTTACCATCGCGATCCTGCGCTACGCGGTCGACGTGGATGGCGGGCTGGCCGGCGAACCCGAAGACATCGCGCTGCGGGACCGGGTGCTGCAGCTGCTTTTCCTGGCGTGGATCGCGACGGTCGGAGCCGCCGTTGCCTTCGGTTAGCCCCGAACTGCAGGCTCTCAAAGCGCGCATGATGCGCAGCCGGCCGGTGATCAGGCGGCCCGGCTGGCCGTTGTTTCCGTACACCACGATGGTGCGGGTCAGCCTGTGGATCAGCGTGGCGTTGGTCGCCATCCTGTTCGGGTGGGGGAGTTGGCAGCGGCGCTGGATCGCCGACGACGGGCTGATCGTGCTGCGCACCGTGCGCAATCTGCTCGCTGGCAACGGACCGGTGTTCAACCAGGGTGAGCGGGTGGAGGCCAACACCTCCACGGCCTGGACCTACCTGATGTACGTCGGCAGCTGGGTCGGCGGCCCGCTGCGCATGGAGTACGTGGCGCTCGCGCTCGCGCTGGCGCTCTCGGTGGCGGGGGTGGCCCTGCTGATGCTGGGCGCCGCGCGGCTGTACGCCCCGAGCCTGCGGGGCCGCAGGGCCATCATGTTGCCCGCCGGCGCGCTGGTCTACATCGCGCTGCCGCCGGCGCGGGACTTCGCCACCTCCGGGCTGGAAAGCGGTTTGGCGCTCGCCTACCTCGGGCTGCTGTGGTGGATGATGGTCTGCTGGGCGCAGCCGGTGCGCAACCGCACCGATAACAAGGTGTTCGCCGGCCTGCTGGCGTTCGTCGCGGGGTTCAGCGTGCTGGTCCGGCCGGAGCTGGCGCTCATGGGCGGGCTGGCGCTGATCATGATGCTGGTCGCGGCCCGGACCTGGCGCCGCCGGGTGCTGATCGTGGTGGCCGGGGGTTTCCTGCCGGTCGGCTACGAAATCTTCCGGATGGGCTACTACGGCCTGCTGGTGCCGGGCACCGCCCTGGCCAAGGACGCGGCCGGGGACAAGTGGTCCCAGGGCATGATCTACCTCTCCAACTTCAACGCGCCGTATGCGGTGTGGATCCCGCTGGTGCTCCTCGTGCCGCTGGGCGTGCTGCTGTTCGCCGCCCGCCGGCGGCCGGCGTTCCTGCGCCCCGCGCTGGGGCCCAACTACGGACGGGTGGCCCGCGCGGTGCACAGCCCGCCTGCGGTGGTGGCGTGGGTGCTGATCAGCGGGCTGTTGCAGGCCCTCTACTGGACCCGGCAGGGCGGCGACTTCATGCACGCCCGCGTGCTGCTGGCCCCGCTGTTCTGCCTGCTGGCTCCGGTCGCCGTCATTCCGATCGCCATCCCCGACGGCCAGGACTATTCGCGGGAGACCGGTAACTGGGTCGCCGGCGCGGCCGGCGCGTTGTGGCTGGGGTTGGCCGGATGGGCACTGTGGGCGGCGAATTCACCCGGGATGGGCGACGACGCCACCCACGTCACCTACTCCGGGATCGTCGACGAGCGCCGCTTCTATTCCCAGGCCACCGGTAATCCCCACCCGTTGACCGCCGCGGACTACCTGGGCTATCCGCGGATGGCGGCCATCCTGACCGCCTTGAACAACACGCCCGAAGGGGCGCTGCTGCTGCCGTCGGGCAATTACATCCAGTGGGACCTGGTGCCCCAGGCCCAGCCGGCGCCGGGCGACAAGTCCGCGCAAAAACCGCAGCATGCAGTGTTTTTCACCAACCTCGGCATGGTCGGCATGAACGTCGGGCTCGATGTCAGGGTGATCGATCAGATCGGATTGGCGAATCCGCTTGCTCAACACACCGAACGGCTCAAGCACGGCCGCATCGGGCACGACAAGAACCTCTTTCCGGACTGGGTGATCGCCGACGGCCCCTGGGTGAAGCTGCCTCCGGGGATACCGGGCTACCTGGACGCGCAGTGGGTCGCAGAGGCCGTCGCGGCGCTGCAATGCCCCGAGACGAAGGCGGTGCTCAGCTCGGTGCGCGCGCCGATGACCCCGCACCGATTCGTGTCCAACCTGGTGAACTCCTTCCAGTTCACCGGGTACCGGATCGACCGGGTGCCGCGTTACGAACTGGCCCGGTGCGGGCTGCCGATACCCCCCGAGCCACCGCCCCCACCGCGCGAGTAAGCGTCGCGCAGAAGAAATTTCGGCAGATGCCGAACAAATCACAGCGCGTTTGGCACGAAAAAATGGCAGCAACATCATATTTGGCCTCTCACCAGCTCGCAATGACCGTTAGGCACACCTGAAAACGGCGCCTTTTAGACACATGTTTGAATTGAAAAGCGCTGGGTAGGAGGGACGCTCGACTGTTGGCGACCGCGCCTCGATGCGACTGAGTGGCACAACGTGTGGTTGACTACACGAGCAACTGCCGCGCCCGCGCGCGGGCAGTTCGACCCAATCAAGAAAGTGGCCGGTCGGTGAAATGCGCCGAGGGCTGCAAGAAGGATGATGAGGAAGCAAGGATGACGCTTGTCGACAGATTGCGCGGCGCCGTGGCGGGTATGCCGCGCCGGCTCGTTGTGGCGGCCGCTGGTGCGGCGCTGCTCTCGGGCCTGATTGGCGCCGTCGGAGGCTCGGCGACCGCCGGGGCCTTCTCGCGCCCGGGTCTGCCGGTGGAGTACCTGCAGGTTCCCTCCGCCGCGATGGGCCGCGACATTAAGATCCAGTTCCAAAGCGGTGGCCCGAACTCGCCTGCGTTGTACCTGCTCGACGGTATGCGTGCGCAGGACGACTTCAACGGCTGGGACATCAACACCCCGGCGTTCGAGTGGTACAACCAGTCGGGCATCTCGACGGTCATGCCCGTCGGCGGCCAGTCCAGCTTCTACTCCGACTGGTACAAGCCCGCCTGCGGTAAGGCCGGCTGCGTCACTTACAAGTGGGAGACCTTCCTGACCAGCGAGCTGCCCTCGTACCTGGAGAGCCAGAAGCAGGTCAAGTCGACCGGCAGCGCCGTGGTCGGCCTGTCGATGGCCGGTTCGTCGGCGCTGATCCTGGCCGCCTACCACCCGCAGCAGTTCGTCTATGCCGGCTCGCTGTCGGCGCTGCTGGACCCGTCGCAGGGCATGGGCCCGTCGCTGATCGGCCTCGCCATGGGTGACGCCGGTGGCTACAAGGCCGCCGACATGTGGGGTCCGAAGGACGACCCGGCGTGGGCGCGCAACGACCCGTCGCTGCAGGTCGGCAAGCTGGTCGGCAACAACACCCGCATCTGGGTGTACTGCGGTAACGGCAAGCCGTCCGATCTGGGTGGCGACAACCTGCCCGCGAAGTTCCTCGAGGGCTTCGTGCGGACCAGCAACCTTAAGTTCCAGGAAGCCTACAACGGGGCCGGTGGCCACAACGCGGTGTGGAACTTCGACGCCAACGGCACCCACGACTGGCCCTACTGGGGCGCGCAGCTGCAGGCGATGAAGCCTGACCTGCAGTCGGTGCTGGGCGCCACCCCGGGTGCGGGTCCGGCCACGGCCGCGGCCACCAACGCCGGTAACGGCCAGGGCACCTAAACACGCCAAGCGGTACAACGAGCGGCGGGAACCCTTCGGGGTTTCCGCCGCTTGTCGTTCGCAGCGTGTGTGAGTTGTTTCACTACCCGGCGCGCGGGGGAACTACGGCCCTGGCTAATGTGCTTTCAGCGATTACACGATGGAGGGTGTACATGACGGTCGTGCGGGGTATGTCGGCGCTTTTCCGGGTGTTCTGCGTAGCCGTGCTGGCTGTCGGGTTGGCCGTCGCGCTGCAGACCGCTGCGACCGTCGGCAAAGCCAGGGCGGCGGGCTACGAGAGTCTGATGGTTCCGTCGGCGGCGATGGGCCGCGACATTCCGGTGGCCTTCATGGCCGGTGGTTCGCACGCGGTCTACCTGCTCGACGCCTTCAACGCGGCCCCGGACGTCAGCAACTGGGTCACCGCCGGTAACGCGATGAACACGCTCGGCGGCAAGGGCATCTCGGTGGTGGCCCCGGCCGGCGGCGCGTGGAGCATGTACACCAACTGGGAGCAGGACGGCAGCAAGCAGTGGGACACCTTCCTGTCCAGCGAGCTGCCCGACTGGCTGGCCGCCAACAAGGGGCTGGCGCCGGGCGGCCACGCGGCCGTCGGTGCCTCGCAGGGTGGCTACGCCGCGATGGCGCTGGCCACCTTCCACCCCGACCGCTTCGGCTTCGCCGGGTCGCTGTCCGGCTTCCTGTACCCATCGAGCACCAACTACAACGGCGCGATCCTGGCCGGCCTGCAGCAGTTCGGCGGCGTCGACGGCAACGGCATGTGGGGAGCCCCGCAGCTGGGCCGGTGGAAGTGGCACGACCCCTACGTGCACGCCTCGCTGCTGGCGCAGAACAACACCCGGGTGTGGGTGTGGAGCCCGACCAACATGGGCGGCGACGACGCGGCGATGATCGGGCAGGCCGGCGCGGCGATGGGCAGTTCGCGCGAGTTCTATCAGCAGTACCGCAGCGTCGGTGGGCACAACGGTCACTTCGACTTCCCGGGCGGCGGTGCCAACGACTGGGGCTCGTGGTCGGGGCAGCTCGGCGCGATGTCGGGTGACATCGTCGGCGCCATCCGGTAGCGGCGATCGCAAGCGCGGCGCAGCCGGGCGCTGCGGGTCGGCGCGGTTGGGCTGGCGGCGATCGCAAGCGCGGCGCAGCCGGGCGCTGCGGGTCGGCGCGGTTGGGCTGGCGGCGATCGCAAGCGCGGCGCAGCCGGGCGCTGCGGGTCGGCGCGGTTGGGCTGGCGGCGATCGCAAGCGCGGCGCAGCCGGGCGCTGCGGGTCGGCGCGGTTGGGCTGGCGGCGATCGCAAGCGCGGCGCAGCCGGGCGCTGCGGGTCGGCGCGACTGGTCCAGCGGGTCCGCTGCCCGACTGGCCCACTCGGCCGAGCCGGTACCGTGTAGGGGTGCAGCAGGGGTCGGGAGGACCGCGTAGCTGCGATCCACCGACTCTGCTGGCAGGAGAACATGGCTAAAAGCGCGCGGCGTAAGCGCCAACGCACCCTCGCGTGGATCGCCGCTTTGTCGGTCGCCGCCGTCGTCTTCCTGGGCATCCTGGCCGCGGTGACCTTGCTGCGCGGCCACCAGTCGGAGCCCAGCGCGGTGCCGCCCGGGGTCCTGCCCCCGCCGTCGACGACGACGCACCCGCACAAGCCACGACCCGCCTCTCAGGACGCGTCGTGCCCGGACGTGTTCCTGGTCAACGTCCCCGGGACGTGGGAGTCCTCCGTGCAGGACGACCCCGCCAGCCCCGTCCAATTCCCCAACGCGCTGCTGCACAAGGTGACAGCGACCCTCACCCAGCAGTTCCCGTCGTCGCGGGTGCAGTCGTACAGCACGCCGTACACCGCGCAGTTCCACAATCCGCTGAGCGGCGACACGCAGATGTCCTACAACGCCAGCCGGGCCGAGGGCACACGCGCGACGGTGCAGGCGATGACCGACATGAACACCAAGTGCCCGCTGACCAGTTACGTGCTGATGGGCTTTTCGCAGGGCGCGGTGATCGCGGGCGACATCGCCAGCGATATCGGCAACGGCCGAGGACCCGTCGACGACGACCTGGTGTTGGGTGTGACGTTGATCGCGGACGGTCGTCGCCAGATGGGGGTCGGCAACGACATCGGACCCAATCCGCCGGGGCAGGGCGCCGAGGTCACGTTGCACGAGGTGCCGATCCTGTCCGGGATGGGTCTGACCATGACCGGCGCGCGGCCCGGCGGCTTCGGCGACCTCAACGGCAAGACCAACGAGATCTGCGCGCCGGGCGACCTGATCTGCGCCGCTCCGGAGGAGGCGTTCAGCATCGCCAACCTGCCGACCACGCTGAACACCTTGGCCGGCGGCGCCGGTCAGCCGGTCCACGCGCTATACGCCACGACGCAGTGCTGGAGCATCGACGGGGCGCCCGCGACCGACTGGACGCTCAACTGGGCTCACGGTCTGATTGCAAATGCGCCACAACCGAAACACGGATGACGGGGCCGGTGGGACACAAGCGGTAGGAAGCGGTTGCCGATGACGATCAGCGGTACCTTGTGATTTGGTGTGCCGTAGGCAGCCCCGTAACATTAAGAGGAATTTAAGAGCTATCGGACCTTTGTCGCGCACCCGGTCGGGTCGATGCCGGCTGGGCTGGCACATCACCGGCGTTCCCCAGCGGGTGCGGTGCGAGGTTCTGTGTGCGCGTAGACATGTAACCGTCGGCGGAGCCGACCTAGGAACAACGCGTCGGCCGAGCCGACCGAAAACAGGTGCGACAGGAGAGCGGCATGGTGTACCACAACCCGTTCATCGTGAATGGAAAGATCAAGTTCCCGGACAACACGAACTTGGTCAAGCACGTTGAGAAATGGGCCAAGGTTCGCGGCGACAAGCTCGCCTACCGGTTCCTGGACTTCTCCACCGAGCGCGATGGCGTCGCCTGCGACATCTCCTGGTCGGAGTTCAGCGCCCGCAACCGCGCCGTCGGCGCCCGGCTGCAACAAGTCACGCAGCCCGAGGACCGCATCGCCGTGCTCTGCCCGCAGAACCTGAACTACCTCGTCGCCCTCTTCGGCGCGCTGTACGCCGGCCGGATCGCGGTGCCGCTGTTCGACCCGAGCGAGCCGGGCCACGTCGGCCGCCTGCACGCCGTGCTCGACGACTGCACCCCGTCGACGATCCTGACCACCACCGAGGCCGCCGAGGGCGTCCGCAAGTTCATCCGCGCCCGCGCGGCAAAGGAGCGCCCCCGCGTCATCGCCGTCGACGCGGTGCCCAACGAGGTCGCGTCCACCTGGGAGCCGCCGGAGGCCACTGAGGACACCATCGCCTACCTGCAGTACACCTCCGGCTCCACCCGCACCCCGACCGGCGTGCAGATCACCCACCTGAACCTGCCCACCAACGTGCTGCAGGTGCTCAACGGCCTGGAAGGCAAGGAGGCCGACCGCGGCCTGTGCTGGCTGCCGTTCTTCCACGACATGGGCCTGATCACCGCGCTGCTGTCGCCGGTGATCGGTCACAACTTCACCTTCATGACCCCGGCCGCCTTCGTGCGCCGGCCCGGCCGGTGGATCCGCGAAATGGCGCGCAAGCCCGAGGACGCCCCGGACTGCGAGGTCATCACCGTGGCGCCGAACTTCGCGTTCGAGCATGCCGCGGTGCGCGGTGTGCCCAAGGACGGCGAGCCGCCGCTGGACCTGAGCAACGTCAAGGCGATCCTGAACGGCAGCGAGCCGGTGTCCCCGGCCTCGATGCGCAAGTTCTACGAGGCGTTCTCGCCCTACGGGCTGCGCGAGACCGCGATCAAGCCGTCCTACGGCTTGGCCGAAGCGACACTGTTCGTCTCCACCACGCCGATGGACCAGGCTCCCACCGTCATTCACGTCGACCGTGACGAGCTGAACAAGCAGCGCTTCGTCGAGGTGCCCGCCGATTCGCCGAAGGCCGTTCCTCAGGTTTCCGCCGGCATCGTCGGGGTGGACGAGTGGGCCGTCATCGTGGACCCGGAGACCGCCAGCGAGCTGCCCGACGGTCAGATAGGCGAGATCTGGCTGCACGGCAACAACATGGGCGTCGGCTACTGGGGCAAGGAAGAAGAGACCAACGACGTCTTCCGTAACATCCTCAAGTCACGGGTCAGCCCGTCGCACGCCGAGGGTGCCCCCGACGACGGCATGTGGGTGAAGACCGGCGACTACGGCACCTACCACAAGGGCCACCTGTACATCGCGGGCCGCATCAAGGACCTGGTCATCATCGACGGTCGCAACCACTACCCGCAGGACCTCGAGTACTCGGCGCAGGAAGCCAGCAAGGCGCTGCGCACCGGCTACGTCGCCGCCTTCTCGGTGCCGGCCAACCAGCTGCCAAAGGAAGTGTTCGACAACCCGCACACCGGCATCAAGTACGACCCCGACGACGCCTCCGAGCAGTTGGTGATCGTCGCCGAGCGCGCCGCCGGCTCGCACAAGCTGGACTACCAGCCCATCGCCGACGACATCCGGGCCGCGATCGCCGTGCGCCACGGCGTCACGGTTCGCGACCTGCTGCTGGTGCAGTCGGGAACGATCCCGCGTACCTCCAGCGGCAAGATCGGGCACCGCGCCTGCCGCGCGGCTTACCTCGACGGCAGTCTGCGAAGCGGCGTCGGTTCTCCGACGGCCTTCGCCAGCTCCACTGACTGAATCCCTGAGGACCATGGCTGACACTGAGCACCCCGAAAACCAGACCCCGGGCCCTGACGGGGAGGTGCCCGCCAAAGAGACCGACATGCGCGCCGGCGACGATGCAGAGCGAAGCGATGAGGAGCGGCGCCCAACAACCGTCCCGGAGATGCGTCAGTGGCTGCGCAACTGGGTGGGCCGCGCCGTCGGGAAATCGCCCGACGACATCGACGAATCGGTGCCGATGGTCGAGCTGGGCCTGGCGTCGCGGGACGCCGTGGCGATGGCCGCCGACATCGAGGACATGACCGGTGTCACCCTGTCGGTTGCGGTGGCCTTCCAGCATCCGACGATCGAATCGCTGGCCACCCGCATCATCGAGGGCGAACCCGAGGTGCCCGACGACGAGCTCGACGGCGCCGACTGGACGCGCACCGGCCCGGCGGAGCGCGTCGACATCGCGATCGTGGGCCTGTCCACCCGGCTGCCCGGCGACATGAACTCCCCGGACGAGACCTGGGCGGCGCTCATGGAGGGCCGCGACGCCATCACCGATCTGCCCGAGGGCCGCTGGTCGGAGTTCCTCGAGGAGCCGCGCATCGCCCAGCGCGTCGGCACCGCCCGCACCCGCGGCGGCTACCTGAAGGACATCAAGGGCTTCGACTCCGAGTTCTTCGCGGTCGCCAAGACCGAGGCCGACAACATCGACCCCCAGCAGCGGATGGCGCTGGAGCTCACCTGGGAGGCGCTCGAGCACGCCCGGATTCCGGCGTCGAGCCTGCGCGGCGAGTCCGTCGGCGTGTACGTCGGCTTCTCCAACAACGACTACCAATTCCTGGCGGTGTCCGACCCCACCGTCGCGCACCCCTACGCGATCACCGGAACGGCCAGCTCGATCATCGCCAACCGGGTGTCCTACTTCTATGACTTCCGCGGCCCGTCGGTGGCAATGGACACCGCCTGCTCGAGCTCGCTGGTGGCGACGCACCAGGCGGTGCAGGCGCTGCGCAACGGTGAATGTGACGTCGCGCTCGCCGGCGGCGTCAACGCGCTGCTCACGCCGCTGGTGACGCTCGGTTTCGACGAGATCGGCGCCGTGCTGGCACCCGACGGCCGGATCAAGTCGTTCTCCTCGGACGCCGACGGCTACACCCGTTCCGAGGGTGGCGGGATGTTCGTGCTCAAGCGGGTCGACGACGCCCGCCGCGACGGCGACCAGATCCTGGCCGTCATCGCCGGCAGCGCGGTCAACCACGACGGCCGGTCCAACGGCCTGATCGCCCCCAACCAGGACGCCCAGGCCGAGGTGCTGCGGCGGGCCTACAAAGACGCGGGCATCGACCCGCGCACCGTCGACTACATCGAGGCGCACGGCACCGGCACCGTCCTGGGTGACCCGATCGAGGCTGAGGCGCTGGGCCGCATCGTCGGGCGGGGCCGCCCCGCCGACCGTCCGGCGCTGCTGGGCGCGGTGAAAACCAATGTGGGACACCTGGAGTCGGCCGCCGGCGCGGCGAGCCTGGCCAAGGTGGTGCTGGCGTTGCAGCACGACAAGCTGCCGCCGTCAATCAACTTCGCCGGCCCCAGTCCCTACATCGACTTCGACGGCATGCGCCTGAAAGTCATTGACAGTGCCAGTGATTGGCCGCGCTACGGCGGCTACGCGCTGGCCGGGGTGTCCAGCTTCGGCTTCGGTGGGGCCAACGCGCACCTGGTGGTGCGCGAGGTCTTACCACGTGACGTCATCGAACGCGAAGCCGAGCCGCAGCCCGTCGCCGCCGTGCCGGCCGCCGACGCGGCCGAGGCGCCCACGCTGGAGAGCCACTCGCTGCGGTTCGACGACTTCGGCAACATCATCCCCGACGCCTTGGAGGCCGAGGAGCCAGAGTACGAGCTGCCGGGCGTGACCGACGAGGCGCTGCGCCTCAAAGAGATCGCGCTCGAAGAGCTTGCCGCACAAGAGGAGTCGGAGCCGACCAAGCCGCTGATCCCGCTCGCGGTGTCCGCCTTTTTGACATCGCGCAAGAAGACCGCCGCCGCCGAACTCGCGGACTGGATGGAAAGCCCGGAGGGGCAGGCGTCGTCGCTGGAATCCATCGGTCGGGCGCTGTCGCGGCGCAACCACGGCCGCTCGCGCGCGGTGGTGCTGGCCCACGACCACGAGGAGGCCATCAAGGGCCTGCGCGCGATCGCCGAGGGCAAGCAACGGCCCAACGTGTTCAGCACCGACGGGCCGGTGACCAGCGGCCCGGTGTGGGCGATGGCCGGTTTCGGGGCGCAGCACCGCAAGATGGGCAAGAGCCTGTACCTGCGCAACGAGGTCTTCGCCGAGTGGATCGAGAAGGTCGACGCGCTGATCCAGGACGAGCGCGGCTACTCGGTGCTCGAGATGATCCTCGACGACTCGGTCGACTACGGCATCGAGACCAGCAACGTCGTCATCTTTGCGATCCAGATCGCGCTGGGCGAGTTGCTCAAGCACCACGGCGCCAAACCCGCTGCGGTGGTGGGCCAGTCGCTCGGCGAGCCCGCGTCGGCCTACTTCGCCGGTGGCTTGTCGCTGGCGGACGCTGCCCGCGTGATCGCGTCGCGCTCGCACCTGATGGGCGAGGGCGAGTCGATGCTGTTCGGCGAGTACATCCGGTTCATGGCGCTCGTCGAGTACTCCGCCGACGAGCTCAAGACTGTGTTCGGTGACTTCCCCGGCCTGGAGGTGTGTGTCTACGCCGCGCCCAGCCAGACCGTGATCGGTGGGCCGCCGGACCAGATCGACGCGATCGTCGCACGCGCGGAGGCCGAGGGCCGCTTCGCCCGCAAGCTGCAGACCAAGGGCGCGGGCCACACCTCGCAGATGGACCCGCTCCTCGGTGAGTTCTCCGCCGAGCTGCAGGGCATTCACCCGCTGAGCCCGACGGTCGGGATCTTCTCGACGGTGCACGAGGGAACCTACATCAAGCCCGGCGGCGAGCCGGTGCACGATGTCGACTACTGGGTCAAGGGAATGCGGCACTCGGTGTATTTCACCCACGGCGTGCGCAACGCGGTCGACAGCGGCCACACCACCTTCCTGGAGCTTGCACCCAACCCGGTGGCGCTGATGCAGATCGGCCTGACCACCGCCGCCGCGGGACTGCATGACGCCCAACTGATTCCGACGCTGGCCCGCAAGCAGGACGACGTCGAGTCGATGATCTCGGCGATGGCCCAGCTCTACGTCCACGGCCACGACCTGGACATCCGCACCTTGTTCAGCCGCGCCCAGAGCCCCGAGGATTACGCGAACATCCCGCCGACCCGGTTCAAGCGCAAAGAGCATTGGCTGGATGTGCACTTCTCCGGCGACGGCTCGGTGATCATGCCGGGGACCCACGTCGCGTTGCCGGACGGCCGCCACGTCTGGGAGTACGCGCCGCGCAACGGCGAGACAGATCTGGCCGCACTGGTGAAATCCGCTGCGACACAAGTTCTTTCGGATGCCCAGTTGGTGGCCTCCGAGCAGCGCGCGGTGCCCGGCGCGGGCGCCCGGCTGGTGACGACGATGACCCGGCACCCCGGTGGCGCCGCGGTGCAGGTGCATGCCCGCATCGACGAGTCCTTCACGCTGGTCTACGACGCGCTGGTGTCGCGGGCAGGACAGAGTGTGGCCGCGTTGCCCACCGCGGTGGGCGCCGGTGCGGCCATCGCCGCCCCGACCACGACCGCCGCGCCCGCCGCGCCCGCCGAGGAGCCCGACGCCGAGACGCTGTCGGACAGCCTGACCAACCGCTACCTGCCGTCCAGCGTGGGCCGGTGGACGCCGGATTCCGGCGAGAGTATCGGCGAGCGGCTGGGCCTGATCGTCTCCGCGGCCATGGGTTACGAGCCCGAGGACCTGCCGTGGGAGGTGCCGCTGATCGAGCTCGGCCTCGACTCGCTGATGGCGGTGCGGATCAAGAACCGCGTCGAATACGACTTCGACCTGCCGCCAATCCAATTGACGGCCGTGCGCGACGCCAACCTGTACGCCGTCGAGAAGCTGATCGAGTACGCGATCGAGCACCGCGACGAGGTCGAGCAACTGCACGAGCATCAGAAGACGCTGACGCCCGAGGAGATCGCCCGGGAGCAGGCCCAGTTGCTCAGCGGGGCAACGCCGACGTCGGCCGCCGCACCCGCACCGGACCCACAGGCCGAGCCCGAGACGCAGCCGGCGCCGGACGCGACGATCCCGCCGCCACCGACGGATCCGTCCGGCCCGAAGGGCGCGGCGACCAACGGCGCGAAGCCGGATCTCGCGGGGGCGCTCAGCCAGGAGGCGGTGTCCAAGGCGCTGAATTCCGATGTGCCGCCACGTGATGCCGCCGAGCGGGTCACCTTCGCCACCTGGGCGATCGTCACGGGCAAGTCGCCGGGCGGCATCTTTAACCCGCTGCCCAAGCTCGACGAGGACACCGCGGCCAAGATGGCGCAGCGTCTCTCTGAGCGCGCCGAGGGCGCCATCACCGCCGAGGACGTGCTGACGTCGGACACCATCGAGGCACTGGCCGAGAAGGTCCGCCAGTACCTGGAGGCCGGGCAGATCGACGGCTTCGTCCGCACCCTGCGGGCGCGCCCCGAGGGCAGCTCGAAACCCCCGGTGTTCGTGTTCCATCCCGCCGGCGGTTCGACCGTGGTCTACGAGCCGCTGCTGAACCGGTTGCCGGCGGACACGCCGATGTACGGGTTCGAGCGCGTAGAGGGCACCGTTCAGGAACGGGCCGCCCAGTACGTGCCGAAGCTGCTGGAGATGAACGCCGGCAAGCCGTTCATCCTGGCCGGGTGGTCGCTCGGTGGCGCGTTGGCGTACGCCTGCGCGATCGGTTTGAAGCGTGCGGGCGAGGACGTGCGCTTTGTCGGGATGATCGACACGGTGCGAGCCGGCGAGGAGATCCCGCAGACGCAGGAGGAGACCCGCAAGCGCTGGGACCGGTACGCGAAGTTCGCCGAGCGCACCTTCAACGTCGAGATTCCCGCGATCCCCTACGAGCAGCTCGAAGAGCTCGACGACGAGGGCCAGGTCAAGTTCGTGCTGGACATCGTCCAGCAGAGCGGCGTGCAGATCCCGGGTGGCATCGTCGAGCACCAGCGGACGTCCTACCTGGACAACCGGGCGCTCGAGACCGTCCAGATCGAGCCGTACGACGGCCACGTGACCCTGTACATGGCCGATCGCTACCACGACGACGTCATCGAGTTCGAGCCGCGATATGCGGTCCGGCAGCCCGACGGCGGCTGGGGCGAGTACGTGGCCGACCTGGAGGTGGTGGCGATCGGGGGCGAGCACATCCAGGCCATCGACGAACCGATCATCGGCAAGGTCGGTGCTCACCTCTCCGACGTGCTGAATAAGGTGGAGGCCGAAACCAGTCAGACGAGTGAGGTGGGCAAGTAGTGACGGAGACCGTGCCAGCTTCGGGGGCAGCTCCCATCCAGCACACCACCGCCGAGAAGCTGGCCGAGCTCTATGCTCGCCTGGAACTGGCCAAAGAGCCGGGCGGTGAAAAGGCGGTCGCCAAGCGCGACAAGAAGGGCATCCCCAGCGCCCGCGCCCGCATCCACGCGCTGGTCGACCCGGGCACCTTCTTTGAGATCGGCGCGCTGGCCAAGACGCCGAACGACCCGAACGCGCTCTACGGCGACGGGTGCGTCACCGGGCACGCCATGATCGACGGCCGGCCGGTCGGGGTGTTCTCCCACGACCAGACGGTGTTCCAGGGCACGGTGGGCGAGATGTTCGGCCGCAAGGTCGCCAGGCTGATGGAGTGGTGCGCGATGGTCGGCTGCCCGATCGTCGGCATCCAGGACTCCGGCGGCGCGCGGATTCAGGACGCCGTCACCTCGCTGGCGTGGTACGCCGAGCTGGGCCGCCGCCACGAAGCGCTGTCCGGGCTGGTGCCGCAGATCTCCCTGATCTTCGGCAAATGCGCCGGGGGAGCGGTGTATTCACCGATCCAGGACGACCTGCTGGTGTCGGTGCGCGACCAAGGCTACTTTTTCGTGACCGGGCCGGACGTGATTCGGGAGGTCACCGGCGAAGACGTCACGCTCGACGAGCTCGGTGGCTCGGACGCGCAGGCCCGCAACGGCAACATCCACCAGGTGGTGGACTCCGAGGAAGCCGCGTTCCAGTACGTGCGCGACTTCCTGTCGTTCCTGCCGTCGAGCGCCGTCAGCGAGCCGCCGATCGTCAACCCAGGTCTGGAGCCGGAGACGACCCCGACCGATCTGGAGCTCGACTCGATCGTGCCGGACTCGGACAACATGGCCTACGACATGCACGAGATCCTGCTGCGGATCTTCGACGACGGCGACTTCCTCGACGTGGCCGCCCAGCACGGGCCGGCCATCATCACCGGGTTCGCCCGCGTCGACGGGCATCCGGTGGGCGTGATCGCCAACCAGCCGATGCACCTGTCGGGGTCGATCGACAACGAGGCCTCCGACAAGGCGGCGCGATTCATCCGGTTCTGCGACGCGTTCAACATCCCGCTGGTGTTCGTGGTGGACACACCGGGCTTCCTGCCGGGCGCCGAGCAGGAGAAGAATGGCATCATCAAGCGCGGCGGCCGGTTCCTGTACTCGGTCGTCGAGGCCGACGTGCCGAAGGTGACCATCACGGTCCGCAAGTCCTACGGCGGCGCCTATGCCGTGATGGGGTCGAGGCAGCTGACCGCCGACTTCAACTTCGCCTGGCCGACCGCGCGCATCGCGGTGATCGGCGCCGAGGGGGCCGCGCAGTTGCTGATGAAGCGGTTCCCCGACCCCACCACGCCCGAGGCGCAGCAGATCAAGAAGGACTTCATCGAGGGCTACAACCTCAACATGGCGATCCCGTGGACCGCCGCCGAGCGCGGCTTCATCGACGCGGTCATCGACCCGCATGAGACCAGGCTGCTGCTGCGCAAGTCGATGAAGCTGCTGCGGGAGAAGCAACTGTGGTTCCGCACGGCGCGTAAGCACGGGCTCATCCCGATCTAACTCGGCGCGGCGGCACCACTCCGGTCACACCAGCACCGGCCGGCTGACCTGACGGCTGGTCTGCCGATATTGAAGTGCGGCTGTGATTCGGCGCAGCGGAACCGGCGTCAAAAGCCAAGAGCGCGAGGTGTAATCGTCCGCTAACGAACGCTGCAAAGTATTAGAGCCGCAGCGCGCCGTCGAGCAGTTCGTCGAAGTGCTCCTGCGCCTCGTCGGAGTCGGCGTCGATGCCGCGAAGCGCCCCGCGATCGGCGAGATAGCGCTGCGCGTGGAGCCCCGCGACAAGCGCCTTGCGCTCGCCGCCTCGGGTGGCCCGCTCCCAGGCGGCCTGCTCGATGAGCAACGCACCGGCATAGACGTCACCCATGAATTGGGCAAGCGGGAACAGCCTTGCCTCCGCCGTCTGCCTGTCGAGTTTGGTCCACGCGGTGATCGCTGCGTCGAGATCCTCGATCCGGCCGGCGACCAGCCGGGTGGCTTCGCCGCCGTCGGCGACCGACACCGCGTCGCGCATCCGCGCGAGTAGCGTCTCGTGCGCGCGGGTCTGCTCGATCCCGCGCCGCACATCCAGACACAGAATGTTGTCCGGCCCTTCCCAGATGGTGTTCACCTGCGCATCGCGCAGCAGCCGCGCCACCGGCCAGGTCTCGATATAGCCGTTGCCGCCGTGGATTTCGATCGCATCCGATGCCGCGGTGATCCCCAGCCGGCACACCCGCAGCTTGGTGACCGGCACGGCGATCCGTTGCCGCATGCTGCGGGGCTGACGATGGTTGGTGGCGCCGGTGCCGTCGAACACCAGCGCCTGCGCGGCCTCGACGTCGACGATCATCTCGGCGAGTTTGCGCCGCATCAGCGGCTTGTCGATGAGCGCGCCGCCGAACGCCCGGCGCTGCCGGGCATAGCACAGCGATTCCACCAGCGCGCGCCGCGCGTTACCGAGCGCGAACAAGGCGATGCCCAGGCGCGCGGCGTTGGTCAGCTCCATCATGCGTCCCAGCCCCTTGCCGTCCGACGGCCCGGCGTCGGCGTCGGTGGGCTCACCGGACAGCAAAAACGCTTCGGCATCGACGAATTCGACCTCGCCCGAGGCCACCGAGCGGGTGCCCAGCTTGTCCTTCAGCCGGCGGACCTGCACGCCGTTGCGTGAGCCGTCGCGGCGGGTGCGCAGCACCAGGAAGTTGGCGACGCCGCGCGAAGAATCCGGTGCCCCTTCGGGTTTCGCCAGGACGACGAACGCCTCCCCGGCGCAGTTGGACGCGAACCACTTGAAACCGTTCAACAACCACGCGTCGCCGTGCCGGGTGGCGGTGGTCTCCAGCGCCCCCAGATCGGAGCCGCCGGTGCGTTCGGTCAGCAGCTGCGCCGTCTCGCCTGCCCACTCACCGGAGGCGAATTTGGCCAGCACGTGCTCGGCCACATCGGGCGGCGCGTAGCCGGCCACCAGCGACTGGACCATGCCGCCGCCGGTGCCCAACGCGCAGCCCATGCCGATATCGGCTTGGTTGAGCAGATAATTCGACGCGAACATGGTGAACGACGAGCTCGTCTTCGCCTCGCGGGCCTCGGTCCGCAGCGCCTGCTGGGCGTCCAGGACCGCCCGCTTGGACTGCCTGAAGGAGGTCGGCATGACCACCTCGCTGATGTCGTGGCCCCACCGGTCGTAGCGCTGCAGCTGCGGGGGATTACGATCCGTCTCCTCGGCCCACCGCGCCACCGGGCCGCCCATCAGTTCACCGATGCGCGTCAGGTGGCGTTCGGCCAGTGTCAGTTCCTCGGGCTTGAGGTAGTACGCCATGGTGAACTGCAGAGTGGGGTCGGTGAGGTACCAATTGAGCCCCACGGCCCCGCGGTAGTTCTCCGTCGCGTAGCGCTGCGATTTCTCGTCGGTGGAAAACGGCAACCGATCCACGGCCTCTACGGCGTAGTCGCTCATGGCTCAGACGCTACGCGCCGAGCCGATCGTCAGGCAGTAGCGCGCAGCGGGCGCCGTCGGCGATTCGGGTCCGGGCCGGGGCCGTCTCCCGCGTCGGCGCGGCGAGCCAGCGCTTCGGGCTTGACGATCACAACGGTCTTGCCGTCCAACAGGATCCAGCCGCGCGTCGTGAAACCGCGCAGCGCCTTGTTCACCGAAACCCGGTCGGCGCCGACCAGTTGGGCCAGCTCGTCCTGGTTGAGTTCGTGGGCGAGCCGCAGCGCGTCGCCCTCGGGGGTGCCGAAACGCTCGCCCAACACCAGCAGCTGGCGGGCGACACGCCCGGTGACGTCGCTGGAAACCATTTCGACGAGTTGACGTTCGCGGTGCCGCAGCCGCCGGGTCAGCGCACGCAGCAGCTGCTCGGCGATCGCGGGCTGCTCGGCCATCCACGCGCGCAGCGTGGCGCGGTCCATCCACATCGCGCGCACGTCGGTGATCGCCGTGGCGGTGCAGGCGCGCGGGCCGGGGTCGAACACCGCCAGCTCGCCGAAGATGTCCTTGGGGCCGATGATCGCCCGGACGCTGCTGCGGCCGCTGGGCCCACGAGCGGCGATCTGCACCGTGCCTTCGACGATCAGATAGACGCGATCACCGGGGCCGCCCTGAACGAAAATCGTCTCGCCGGGCGTGAATTCGGAGGTGTGGACCTGAACGCGCCCCCCCGTTGTGGCCGGCTCCTGTGGTCACGGACGTCCCCCCTTCGTCGGTGTCAGCCCGTCTGGGCGGTCAGGAAAACCAGCCGGAAATTGCCGATCTGGAGCACGTCGCCGTTGGTCAGCACCGCGGAGTCGATGGCGCCGCGGTTGAGATAGGTCCCGTTGAGGCTGCCGAGATCGACGACGCGGAATTCGCCGTTCTCGCTGCGGAATTCGGCATGCCTGCGGCTGACCGTGATGTCATCGAGAAAGATGTCGCTGGCCGGGTGCCGCCCGGCGTTCATCACCGGCTCGTTCAACATGAACTTCGCCCCGACGTTGGGGCCCCGCTTCACCACCAGCATGGCCGAGCCGCGGGCCAGCGTCGCCGCCGCTTCGGCGACGACCGACGATGTGTCTATTTCGTCGCGGACGTCGGCACGCAGCACCGAACCGATGTCGCCGGTCGGTTCATCCGGCGCGATTGGTTGCTGGCTTGTCTCCCCGTATGACGCCGACACCGCTCCCTTTCACCAGGTTCTCGTCGATACCTCCATCGCAGCAGTTGACGTGAGCGTCAAGATAGGGGCCGAAGTCCCTGTTTCTTCTGAGGCGGTTGTCTCGGCGGTGCGCGGCGCGGCTACGACCCCACCGGCACCACGAACTCGGATGTATAGAACTCCGCCGGGTTCTGCGAGTCGGCGTTCGCCCGCTCGACAATCACCCACACGCCGGTGGTGCCCGGCCGAATGGTGTCGGCAACGGTCGTCGTTCCGTTTCCAGCGCCGTCGAGATCCATGCCGGTAAAGGCGGTTCCCGGGTCACCGGGCCCACAAGTCGACGAGGACGGTCGGGGTTCTTCGATAAGGCCGACGTCGAAATGCATGCCCGGCTCGGGCCCGTCGACCAGATGGACCTCGGCGACGGCCCGGGACCCGCCGGCCCGGACGATGGCCGAACCGCTGCCGAGCATCGGGCTGGGCACCTTGGGGGCGGTGCTGACCTTGCTGAAATCGCAACGCCGCAGATAGTTGTCGAAAACGACCGTCGTACCGCCGCCCTCGGCGGCCGCCGTACCGATGGCCGAACTTGCGGCCGGCGCGATCAGCAGCGTGACCGCGGCCGTGCATTTTCCTAGGCGTGTCAGCATGTGTATCGGCCATCCTTTTCCGTCATGTGAAATGGATCACAGCGGAATGAGTATTGACCGGGAAATGGCGGAATTAAACCTTTGGCCAGTAATTACTCTGCCGTTAATTCAGCGCACTATTACACCGGTGAATAATGACGGGGCAAAGCCATTTTTCAAACTTTTGGTCGCTCGCTACGGCTTGATGCGGATCGGTCCGGGCGACCACCATCCGGTGCGGGTGGCGGTGCCCAGGTCGAGCTGCGCCGGGTGGGCGTCGGCGATGGTGTCGAATTTGCGCAGCGATCCCCAGTCGCGGCCCCAGTCATGGGACAGGTACGTCGACATGACATGGGCCCGCAGCAACAGGTCGGTGATGCCCAACAGGCCGCCGTTAACGCCGTCCTGCCACGTGTCGGTGTCCTGCTTCTTGGCGTTGTAGTCCGGGGTGATGCGGAACTCCGGGATCTCGGTGACGCCGTTGGAATGCAGCATCGGCCGCTGGCACGGGAAGGCCAGGCCGACCGCCCAGTCCATCAGCACCGGCCGCTTGGAACCGACGTACTCCTGCAACGAGCGCAGCTCCGGCACCCGCGGCGGGGTCAGCGCGACCCAGTCGTCCGGCGTCAGGGACAGGTCCTCGGCGACCACACGCACCGCGACCGCGTCGGCGGGCATCTGGGAGCGCGCGAAGCGCAGGTTCCGCCACACCTTCGGCTGCTCGCCGTAGAGGTCGTAGGGCACCAGGCGGCCGGCAGGCTGCACCGAGCCGCCGGGACCGGGCCTGCCGAATTCCAGCTCCACGGTCTGCCCGTTGGTGTGGCCGTGCAGGATGCTGTTGCCGGCGATGGTGCCCGCGGCCGTGATCACCACCAGCGGGTGCCCGTCGTCGCGTTTGGGCAGCTGGTACCAGGCCGAGGTCAGCCTGCTCTGCTGCTGCGCGCCGGTGGTGTAGCTGCCGGCCAGCGGCACCCGGCTGGGGTCGAGTCCATACGGCAGCGGCATCGTCGAGCCGTTGACGCCCGGTGCCTTCAGCTTGGTCGGCGCGTCCCAGTCGTAGTCGGTGCCGGGCTGCGGCACCTCCGTCTCCTTGATCGACTCGGCCAGGGTGCGATCCGGTACCCCGTTGGGCGTGAATCCGGTTGGGTTGACCCCACCCAACGGCCCCAGCGGGCCGTAATCGCCGGGTAGGGCAGCCATGAAGCCGGCATTGCTGTCCGGTTCGACGAGCACGTCATCGGCCAGCCCGCAGCCCCCGCTGAACTCCCGCAGGTTGTCCCAGGCATTGGAGTACGTCGGGTACTGACGCACGATGCCGGCCACCATCGACCCGATGAACACCAGCGCCATGAAGCCGGCCGCCACGGGGATGGGCGCGGCGGTCAGCGCCCGCGCCAGCCGCCCCTCGCCACGGTCCCTGGGCGCGAAGTGTAGGTACGCCGCCCACAGCGCGACAATCACGAACAGCGCGAAAAAGACTGTGCTTACGCTGATTCCGTGGAACCTCGGCATCACGTTATTGAACGGGACACCGAAGCTCGACACATACCACCAGCCGTTGGTGGTGGCGAAACACAGGGCCAGCACGAACAGCAGCGCCGCCACGAACGCCATTCGGTTGCGCGACCAGCGCAAGACCTCGTGCGACACCAGCACCGTCGTCAGCGCGGCCATCGCCGCTCCCACCGCGGCGAACAGCCCGAAGTGGTGCACCCACTTGGTGGGGGTGAACATCAGGAAGAACATGGTGCCGAAGATGACACCCATCAGCCGCCAGGCCGGCCCGCGCGCGACACCGGGAATTCGCTTGCGCCGCAACATGATAAAGACGGCTGTGAACAGGCATAGCGCCGCGACCAGGAACCCGAAGCGGCGTGACAGCGAGCCGTCGACGGTGGGCAGGATCAGGTAGTAGTAGCGCAGGTTCTCGGTGTACCAGGCCTGGCTGGGACCGATCGAGGTGCGAATCCTGGTGGCTTCCAACACCGTCGACAGCGTCTGATCGGCGAACACCACGGTCAGGATGACCGTGCCGGCGGCCAGCATCGGCGCCACCAGCGGCCAGGTGCCCACCAGGCGATGGCGTTTCACCAGAATCCGCAGGATCGGGCGGCCTCCGGCGACCAGCGCGGCCACGGCGATCAGCCCGGTGGGCTGCACCCCGAGGGTGAACGCGGCGGTGATGACGGCCAGCGCGGCGGGCGTCAGCCGGCTGTAGCGCATCGAGCGCTCGATCAGCACGTAGGTGATCAGCGAGCCGACGGCGATGATCGGCTCGGGGCGCAGGCCGTTGTCGAACGGCATCCAGGCCGTCAACAGCACCATGCCGGCCGCCCAGTTCGCCGGCTTGCTGGCGGCCACCGCGGGCCCCAGCCGGGGCAGCACCTCCCGCGAAAGCAGCAGCCAGCACACGATTCCGGCGATCAGGTCCGGCAACCGCATCCACAGGCTGGCGTCGGTGACGTGGGTCATCAGCGCCAGCAGGTTGTAGTACCAGCCGAAGGGGTCCTCCGGGCTACCAAACCAGCGGAAGTAGTTCGACATATAGCCGGCGTGGTCGGCGACCCGGGCCATGCCCAGGATGTAGCCGTCGTCCGACGAGTTCGCGCCGATCACGTGCCACAGCACGAAGCCGGAGATCACCGTGGCGTCGGCCAGGGTGAACTTGCGCCAGTTCGCCGGAATGAGCCGGCGCATCCGGTGGCCGTCCAGCTGATCGAGCCGCCACAAGGCGATGAGGGCGACGATGGTGGACACGATGGCCAGCACCATCGCGGCCAGCTTCAGCGTCGTCGGTGTGGTGGAGAACCGGGTGTCGATGGTCGCCGAGAGCTTCAAACCGGCCGGGGCCGGCCCGCTCAGGTCGGTGAACACCCCGACGATCTGCGGCCGCAGGTTCGGGTCCGGGAAGCCGCCGCCGAGCGGCTTGCCCGCTGGATCAGTCAGCCCGACGAAGGTGGCGAAGGCGCCCGCCTTCGTCGAGCTGATCTCGATGCGCTGACATTGTGGCGACTCCACCTGATCGCGGACCGCGCTCGCGATCACCACGTTGCGGTCGGTGACGTCGACGCGCTTGCCGTTGACGACCACGAACAACGCGTTGAGCGCGGCATCCTTACCCTTCTTGGGCGCCGTACTGAGCACGATCCCGCCCTCCGGCGGCAAGGCACGCACCACCGAGCACGGCACGGTCACGTGCACGTCGACCGGTGTGAGCGAAATCAGCGGCGCGGTTACGCTGCTCAGCTGGCCGTTCTGCGGCCAGTTCAGCGTCGCAGTGGTCTGCACGACGGGCAGCAGCGGCGTCGCGATCGACAGGATGAAACCGATCAGCCCCGCGATCGTCGCGACCCAGCGCGTCACCCGCACGTCCTGGCGGGCGGCCGCCTTGTCTTCGCGCGTGTCGACGGTCGTGACACTCATGGCAGCGCCCGAATCGGTCCCTGCCGGCTCCAGCCGTGCACTGTCATCACACCCTGTTCGATTGCGGCGTCCGGCGCCTGATCAGCCGGCACCAGTCGGAAGTACTGCTCCACGGATCCCCAGTCGCGATGCCAGTCGCCACGCAGGTACGTCGCGATCGTCGAGGTGCGCAGCATCGCCTGAGTGAACAGGAACGGACCCCCGTCCTCGCTGGCCTCCCACCCGTTCGACGACGCCGCCGTTTGTTTGTGATCGGGCAGGATGCGGTACCGCGGAAGCTCGGCAACGCCAAGGTGTTCGGAGATCGGATGCTGGCACGGGAAGTTGGCAGCCGTGGCGATGTCCATCAGCACGGGGGTTTGCGAGCCCATCAGCTGTTGCAGGGTCTGGAGCACCGGGACCCGTGGCGGTGTGACCGCGAACCACTGATCCGAACTCAGGTTTGGGTCGTAGGCGACGATGCGCGCCACGTTCGCCTCCGGTGGCGCCCAGGCCAGCGGGAACCGCAGGTTGCGCCACGCCGGCTCCGGCCCGATGTCGATCGGATAGACCTCTGCCAGCGGCTGGGTGGTGCCGTCGGGACGGGCGACGCCCCACTGCAGTTTCAGCTGTTGGCCGTAGGTGAAGGTGCCGTCCTCCTTGTACGACCAGATGGCACCGGCCGCCGTCACCACCACGATCGGCCGGTCGCTGGTGCGCGGCGGCAGCTGGTACCAGGCCGAGGTGGCCGTCGCGGCCAGCGAATTCTCGCCGTAGCTGCCCATCACCGGGGTGCGGGCCGGGTCCAGTCCGAACGGCAGCGCGGCATGCGACCCGTTCACGCCGACCGCGCCTCTCCCGCCGGCCGTGCCCGCGGAGTCACTCATGGTGGCGTTGGGTTTGTTGGGTGACCCGGTCGAATTCACCACGCCCGGCTTGGTCACCACCGGGTACGACCTCAGGTCGTCGCCCACGCCGTCGGGTTTGAAGCCGACCGGGTTGCTACCGCCCAGTGGACCGTCCGGACCGAAGGTCTGCCCCGGCACCGGCTGCAGCATGCCCGCGTTGGGGTCGGGCTCGGCCAGCACGTCGTCGGCCATGGCGCAGCTGGTCTTCGACAGCCCCGAACTGATCGCGGCGAGGTTCGCCTTGCCGGTGGTGTAGAGCGGATAGCGGTACACCGCGCCCTTGGTCAGCGAGGCGACCTCGCCGACGACCATGATGGTCGCGACCACCAGCAGCGGCGTCGACGCCAGCACCCGGTTGCGCCGGTTGTCCTTGACCTCGGTGTGCCCGGCGTAATCCATCCTGAAGTGCTGCCAGGCGGCCAGCAGGCCGGTCGCGATCGACAGGCTCAAAAATATCGTCGTCACCGGGTGGCTGGCGATGACGGGCTGGATGTCCCACCACGGCACCCCGTAGTTGCCGACGTAGAACCAGCCGTTGACGCCGGAGGTGGCCACCGCCAGGACAAACAGCAGGGCCGTGACGTACAGGGTCAGGTTGCGGCGGTTGTGCAGCCCGATCCGGGCCAGGGCGAACGCGGTGACCGCGCCCAGCGCCCCGGCCAGCCCGGCGAACGCACCGAACTGGACCGCCCACTTGGTCGGGGTGAACGTCAGCAGCAGCAGTCCGAACGCGGTGGTGCCGATCAACCGCCAGGCAGGCCCGCTGGCCACGCCGGGGATCCGGCCGCGGCGCAGCAGGGTGACGAGCATGCCGAACATGCACAGCAGCAGCACCAGCACGGCGAATCGCCGGGCCATCGATCCGTCCGGGTTGGATTCCACGGTGAGGAAGTAGTAGCGCAGCCAATCCTGGTACCAGGCGATGGTCGGGCCGACCTTGTACTTGATTCGCGCCGACTCGCCGACCGTGGCCAGCGTCTGGCTGCGGAACACCACCACCAGGATCAGCGACAGCGAGGCCGCCAGCACCGCCAGCGGTGCCAGCAGTCCGTCGGTCGCCCGGCGGCGCCGGATTGTCTGGGCGACGGCCCGTGCCCCGGTCAGCAGTGCGGCGACGGCGATCAGGCCCTGCGGCGCCAGCGTCGCGCTCAGCATCGCCACGATGATGGCCACCGCCGCGGGTGCCAAGCGGCGCAGCGCGATCGCGCGTTCCATCAGCATCCAGGTGACCAGCACGCCCAGGGCGATCAGCGGTTCGGGCCGCAGGCCGTTGTTGAAGGGCAGCCACGCGGCCACGAACACCGCGCCCGCGGTGAACACCGCGACCCGGTTGGCCGCGAGGCCGCCGCGGCCCGGACCGAGCCGGCGCAGCACCCAGTGGCTGATGATAAGCCAGCACCCGATTGCGGCCAGCGTGGCGGGCAGCCGCATCCACACGCCGGCCGTGCTCACCGCGGCCATCTTCGCCAGCAGCCCGAGATACCAGTCGAACGGCGCGTCCGTCGTGCCGAAGTAGCGGTAGTAGTCGGCGATGTAGCCGGCACCCGGCGCGACGCGCGCGATGGTCAGGTTGTAGCCGTCGTCCGACGAGGTGGCGCCGATGACGTGCCACAGCAACAGGGTTGCGATCACCCCGGCGTCGGCGATCCAGGTCGCGATTCCCACCCGCCGCCAGTTGGCCAGGCGCGTGCCGGGGCGGTATCTGGAGAGCCAGGCGATGGGGGAGCGCCAGTTGAGCAGCGTGCTGCCGCCTCGGCTGCGGCGGTCCAGAACCGCCAGCGCGACGATGGCCGTCAGCACCGCCAGGGCGCCCAGGACCATCACGATTTCCTTGATCACGGTGGGCGCGGTGAGGAACCGGGTATCGACGTCGATGCGGGCCGACAGCCCCGGCCCTGCGGGCACCTTCATGTCGGTGAAGACGCCGCCAACCTGAGGTTTCTTTTCGGCAGGCAGCACCCCGGAGGCGCCGGGTATGCCCACAAAATCGGCGCCCGTCGCGCCGGCGTTGGCCCAGACGTGCAGCACGCTGCACGCCCCGGCGGCGACCGCCGAACGTTGTGCGACCGTGGCCACGGTGTCGCGGAAGGCGACGACGACCACATCGGCGTTGGACCGCACGAACAGCCCGTTCTTCCCGGCATCGGTGCCGCCGGGCGGCAGGGTGGAGACCACCAGGCCGCCGGCCGGGGGCAGGCTGGCGATGTCGGGGCAGGGGATGGAGATGTCCAGCGCCCGGGGCGCCCCCGACACCAGGGGCGCGGTGATCTGGCTGACGTGCCCGTCTGTGCTGCCCTGCGGCCAGAGGATCGTTGCGGTGGTCTGCTTTACCGGAAGCAGCGGGACTGACAGGCACAGCAGCAGGCCCACGATTCCCGCGATGGCAGCCACCGACCGGGGCATCCGCTGCGATCGCTCTTTACCGTCGTGGGGCACGAGGCTCGATCGTAAGCGACGCGCCTTTGTCCGATGAGGACGCGGGGCCGCCCAGCGCCCAGGACGTGCTGCTCACGCCGTAAAAACCGGGTGCGAATCACAGCAAAACCCGCCTGCCGATTCGGCATCCGTTGCGTTTATGCGTTCAAAATGGGGGGCTGAGGCCTTGAGTGCGGCCGACGACCCCTGGGAGGCTGACAGCGCGTGATGAACGCAGGTCTGGGCTTTGGCGTCCTGGGCCCGTTGTCGGTGACGGCCAACGGCGCCCAGCTGCCGCTGGGCGCCCCGAAACAGCGCGCGGTGCTGGCCATGCTGCTGGTCCACCGCAACCGGCCGGTGTCCGTGGACGCGTTGATCGATGCGGTGTGGGGTGAGGCCCCGGTGCCGGCGGCGCGCACCAGCATCCAGTCTTATATCTCCACGCTGCGTCGGCTGCTGCGAGGCGTGGTGGCCAACCCGAACGGGGTGCTCGCCAGCGCCCCGCCCGGTTATCAGCTGAGTGTCGCCGACGCCGACTGCGACCTGGGACGCTTCCGCGCCCACAAGGCGGCCGGGGTCCAGGCCGCCAGCTTGGGGCGCTTCGAGGAAGCCAGCAGCCATCTGTCGGCGGCGCTGAGCGAATGGCGCGGACCGGTGCTCGACGACCTGCACAACTTCGCGTTCGTCGACGCGTTCGCCGGCATGCTGCTCGAGGAGCGGGTGGCAAGCCACACCGCGCGCGCCGAAGCTGAGATCGCCTGTGGTCGCGCCGATGGCGTCATCGGCGAGCTGGAGGCGCTCGTTGCACGGCATCCCTTTCGCGAACCACTGTGGGCGCAACTGATCACCGCCTACTACGTCACCGAGCGGCAGTCGGATGCGCTCGGCGCGTATCGGCGCCTGAAGACGGCGTTGGCCGACGGGCTGGGCATCGATCCGGGCCCGACGGTGAACGCGCTGCAACAGCGCATCCTGCGCCAGGAGCCACTGGGTCCCGAGCAACCCAAGCGGGTCGGCAAGCGGGCGGTGATGACCACCCACAAGCAGAGCACCGTGCGCTCGGAGTCGACGGCGGCGCTGGTCGACGATCCCGTTGTCGCCCGGTTGCGTGACAAGGCCGGCCGGCACTATCAGCTCAACGGTGTGACCACCCGGATCGGGCGGCTCGACGACAACGAGATCGTCCTGGACGACACCGAGGTCAGCCGCCACCATGCCGTGATCATCGACACCGGAACGGATTTCCTGATCACCGACATGAAATCCACGAATGGTGTGCAGGTGCGGGGCCGGCGCGTGCGGCGCAGCACCACCCTGGAAGACGGCGATCACATCCGCATCGGCAACTCGGAGTTCGTCTTCGAAATCCGGCCCGCCTGAACGCTATCCGCGGACCCGGTCGGCCAGCGTGGCAAGCCCGGGACCTTCGAGGTCGGCCAGGGCGGCCGGACGGCCCGTCATGGCCAGCAGGAGTGCCTCGCCGGGGCCGTTCACCTGGGGTCCGTCGCCGTGTGTCCACGAGACGTCGGTGGCGCGCAGTCCCAGGCCCCTGATCCGGCGTCCCGCGCCGAGCCGGGGGTTGCCGGGCACCAGCGGAAGAATCCGCTCGAGTCGATCGGGCGGCACCACGCGCGGCCGGCCCAGCGAGCGGCGGATGTCCTGGTGGTGGACGGTGCCGTCGACCAGCGCGATCATTCCGCCGAAACCCGCTGGCAGACCGCGTGGTTGGAGATGACTGCGCAGGAATTCCAGCAGCTGTTGCGGCGTGAGGGCCGCGAATTCGTCGACGCCCACCTGGTTGGCCCGGACGATCCAGCCCTTGGCGAACCGTCTCAGCAGCCCCAGTGCGCCCAGTTCGTCATAGCTGATCACATGCGCGACAACGTCTTTGACGTTCCAGCGGGTACACAGCGTCGGCGCCTCCCAGTCCTGCGGCGTCAGAGTGGCGAGGAATTCCGCGAGGTCGGCGCGCTCGGCGCGGGCCATGGCCATCAGGTCGGACGTCATCGCGGGTCACCATCGCTCAACAGGTCCTGCCGCAGCCCGGCTGCAGCGGCCACGAACCGTAAATCTAGACCCATCGATATCGAGCCTCAAGGGTTGCGCCGCACGTCAACCGGCGGACGCAAGAATTCCGCAAGAATCTCTGAACCATCTGGCAAGCCGTCTGTCGCAACCTGGTGTTGCCGGTCAGCAAGATCGGTCCCAGGAAAAAGTACGCAAATACGCAAAGTACGGCAGATAGGAATCACCACCATGAAGGACAACATCGCCGGCGCAGACACCCAGACCGACGTCAAGGCCAAGAAGGTCTCCAAGCTCCGCGTCGCCGCGGGTGTCGGGTTGGGCGCCATCGGTTTGTCGATCGCCGGGTCGCTGATGCCGGCCGTCGCCTCCGCAAGCCCCTACGTCCCGCACAGCGGCCACCTGCACCCGGTGCGCCACTACGCCGCCAACTTCCTGAACCCGGGCTGGACCCTGACGCACCCGTTCAACGCCGCCCTGCCATGATCTGACGTCGATCTAGCGCAGTAGTCTGCCCCGCTTCCCTGCTTCGGCCGGAAGCGGGGCAGAACTCGTTGTGCGCCTTAGTGTCTCAGCGGCGCCGGCCCCCACAGGCCGCTGCGCGTGGCCGTCCCCAGCAACAGGTGGGCGGGTTGTGCATCGGGGTAGTAGGGCGACAGCCGTTGCAGCGAGCCCCAATCACGAGACCAGTCGTCCTTGAGGTAGGTGGCCATTGTGGTCGCCCTGGTCAGCAGCTCGATGACGCCCAGCGGGCCGCCGCCGTTGTTGTCCATCACCGGCGAGTTGGCCTCGGCGCCGAAGCGGTCGGGCAGGATGCGCCATCTCGGGGTCTCGTCGACGCCGTTCTGATGGCCGAACGGTCGCTGGCAGGGGAAGGCCAGGCCGACGAGCCAGTCCAGGAACACCGGGTCGGCGGAGCCCACCACGTCCTGCAGCGTGCGTAGTTGCGGAGTTCTCGGCGGGGTCAGCGCGATCCAGTGCTGCGGGGCCAGGTCTTCGTCGTCGGCGACCAACCGAATCTGGGTGGCGGAGCTCGGAATTGCCGACATCGGCAGGCGCAGGTTGCGCCAGGCCGGCGACGCGCCCACGTCCGCGAATTGGAACGAGCCGCCGGGGTGTCCGCCGGCCGCCTGGTCGTCGGTGGCCCATTGCACCTGGACCTCGCGGAGGTCGAAGCGCCCGGCGGCGCTCACCACCAGCAGCGGCCCGGCCTTGTCGCGGGCGGGCAGTCGGTACCAGCTGGACCGCAGGTGCGCGGGCACCTGGATGCCCGAGCGCCAGCTGCCCAGCACCGGGGTGCGCGCGGGGTCGAGGTTGAAGGGCAGCTGGGCCGACGAACCGTTGATTCCCGGCGCCGGAGTGGTGCCGCCCTCGGTGCCGGCCTGGTTGCTGCCCGTCTTCTCCTCGTCGTTGACGAAGCTGCGGTCGCCCGGGCGTTCCATCACCGGGTCGGCACGCACGTCGGCGGGAATTCCGTTGGCCGTGAAGGCTTCCGACAGACCCGCGCCCAGCGCGTCGGCCACCGACGCGTTCACCGGCGTCAGCATCCCCGCGTTAGGGTCCTGCTCCACCAGCACGTCCTCGGCCAGTCCGCACGACTTTCCGGTCAGAGCCTGCAGGTTGGAGCGACCGACCGACCACGCCGGATACTGGTCGGTCATCGCCAGGGTCAGCGATGCCACCTCGAACACCACCAGCGCCCAGGTCGCAATTGCCAAGGGGGACTGGACAATTCCGGCAACCCTTGCGCCAAGGCGGGTCTTGGGTGGCCCGTTGTCCGGGGCGACGAAGTGGAACCAGGCCGCCAGCAGCAGCACCACCACGGTCAACCCGAGCAGCGCGGTGGCGAAGGCGTAATGCCAGGCCGGGAACTCATTCGACCACGGCACACCGAAATTCGAGACGTACCACCAGCCGTTGACGCTGGCGAACGACAACGCCACCAGGAACAGCACCACCGCGGCGTACACCGTGCGGTTGCGCCGCGATCGCATCGCCACGGAGGTCACCGCGACCGCGGCCAGCGCGCCCAGCGGCCCGGCCAGCCCGGCGAACACCCCGAAGTGGTGGGTCCACTTGGTGGGCGTGAACATCATCGCGACGAAGGAGATGATGGTGATCCCGACGATGCGCCGGCTCGGCCCGGCGGCCGTGCCCGGAATCCGCCCCTTGCGCAACGACATTGCGACCGTGATCCCGAGCGCGAGGATCAGCGCCAGCACGGCGAAGCGGCGGGCGACCGATCCGTCGGGGCTGGCCATGAACAGCCGCTCGTAACGGATGTGTTCGTCGAACCAGCTGAGGCTTGGCCCCACGGCGCGTTTGAGCATGGTGGCCTGGATCTCGCCGGTCAGCGTCTGGTCGCGGAAGATCAGGATGACGGTGACGGTGACCGCGGCCAGCAGGGGCGCGACCAGTGGCAGCGCGCCGAACCGTTTCGAGCGGCGGTGCAGGATGGTCCGCAGCGGCCCGATCGCGACCAGCAGTGCGCCGATCGAGGCGATGCCCGTCGGCCCGGAGAACAGGGTCAGCGCGCCGATGATGCAGGCGATCGCCACCGGCAGCAGCCGGCTGGTGGCCACCGCGCGTTCCACCGAGCACCAGGTCAGCAGGATGCCCAGCGCGATGATCGGCTCGGGACGCAGGCCGTTGTCCAGCGGCAGCCATACGGCCAGGAACATGCCCGCCGCCGTCCAGGCCGCGGCCCGGTTCTGTTTGACGGCGTGGCCCAGCCGCGGCATGACCTCACGGCTGATCACCCACCAGCACGTCAGCGCCATCACCAGGGTGGGCAACCGCATCCAGACGCTTGTCGTGCTCACGTGCGCCCACAGCGCCAGCAGGTCGTAGTACCAGCCGAACGGCGCCTCGGGCGTGCCCAACCAGCGGTAGTAGTTGGCCATGTAGCCGGCGTGCTCGGATACGCGGGCCATGGTGAGGATGTAGCCGTCGTCGGAGGTGTTGGCGCCGACGAAATGCCACCACACCAGCACGCCGATGACCAGGGCGTCCAGACCGCCGATCGACCACCAGCGGGCGGGCAGGAAGCGGCGGTGCCGGGTCCCGTCGGCGGTGTCGAGGATGTGCAGCGCGATCAGCGCGGCGGCCGTCAGCACCAGCCCGAGGATCATCGCGGCCATCTTCAGCGGGGTGGGGCTGCTGCTGTAGCGGGTGTCGATGGTCGCCGAGAACTTCAGGCCGGTCGGTGCCGGTCCGCTCAGATCGGTGAAGACGCCGACGATCTGGGGTCGGAAGTCGTAGCCGCTTTTCTCGCCGCGCAGCGGCGAGCCGGGATGCTCGGCGTTGTGTCCCTGGGTCAGGCCGACGAACTCGGCGGTGACCCGGTCGGCGTGCGCGGTGAAGGTCAGCCGCTGGCAGGCCGGGCTGAGCACCTGGCTCAACGGCGCGGTCACCACCGGGACGTTGCGCACCACCAGCACCAGGTCGTTGTTGGCGCGCACGATCAGGAGTCCCCGGTCGACGGCCTTCGGCGCCTGCTTGGGCACCGTCGACAGCAACACCGTCTTGCCCGCGTTGCCCGGCCCGGCCAGACCGGCGGCGGCCTCGCAGGGGACGGTGACGGTCAAATCGGTGGCGACGTAGCCGATCAGCGGCGCGTCGACGCTGCCGAAAGTGCCGTTCTGCGGCCAGTCGAGTTGGGCGGTGGTCTGGTTGACCGGAAGCAGCGGGGTGGCGATCGCCAGCAGCACTCCGAGCAGCCCGGCGACGGAAGCAACCAACCGGGCGATCCGGTGATTCGCTTCCGTGTCGTTCACGGAGCTAGATGCTAGTTCTTCAGGGGTACGGGGCCCCGTTTGAGGCGCAGTGTCGGTGCTCATCAGCAGTTACGTCCCGGGTTTGCGGATGGCCAGCACAAATGGGCCGACGCTTTGGACGACGAAACGCGGGTTGTCGAACAGTGCTCCGCGCAGATCGACGGTATACCGCCGCACGTTGGGTTGGTTGGGGTAGACGTCCTCGGCCAGCCGCAGCGTGTAGTTGCCGTTCGCGCCGCGGCGCATCAGGAAGACGGTCGGCGGGGGCCAGGGACAGGTGTCCAGGGCGTGGATCAACTCGTCGGCGGTCTTGAGGGTGGACCACTTGTTGATCTGCGCGGCCCGCAGGTCGAATTGTGCGAGGGGGTTGGCGTAGTGCGAGGTGAGGCCCTGGAATCCCCAGTAGGGGTAGAAGGACAGGAAGCTGTAGTCGGCGGTCATCACGACGGTCTGGTCGCGCGGCTTGCCGGTCACCTGCGTGATGGCGTGATCGATGGTGGCGTAGAACTTTTCGGCGCTGGGCGGCCGGCGGTCGCCGCGCTGCCCGTGACCGTCGGTGTCGGTGTAGGCGATGGTGAGGTCCGGTCGCAGCACGTCGGGGATGTCCTGGCTGAAGGCGATGGCGGCGGCTAGGCCGATGGCGCCGGCCACCGGGGCGATCGAGCTCTGCAAGCCGCGGCCCCAGCTCCGGTCGCGGCCCGCGGCGGCGAGCGCCTGCGCGAGTTCGAGGAAGCCGAACGCCCCGGCGGCGACCAGCATCACACTCAGCGTCGGCTGCAGCCGGAACGACAACAGCGTGGTGCGCGCCAGCGTGGTCAGCATGGACAGCAGCGACCACAGATAGATCGCCAGCACGCCGATGGCCAGGGCGCCCGCCCGCACCGACGATCGGGCCCGCAGCACCAGCCACAGGGTGCCGATCAGGCAGACGACGCCCAGCAGCGTGAACTGCAGCATGGGGAAGGTCAACTCGGCGCCGTCGGCCGGCAGATAGTGCATGGCGCTGCCGGAGTTGCTGATCGGGCTGTGCAGCGCTCGCACCACGAACGGCAACCACGTCGTGCAGGCGATCGCCACGGCGATGCCGGCGATGACGACCAACCGGCGCAGTGGATCGAGGGCGGCTTTGAGCCCGCCGCGCCTGCGGTTCCCCTGCCAGCGCACACCGGCCAGCCAGAGGGCCATCAACCCGACGGTGAACGCGCTGAACCCGCACAGCAGCGTGTACCAGGTGGCCGTCCAGCCCAGGAACAGCCCGGCGGCGATCACCGCGGCCCAGCCCGCACGGCCGGACGCGTCCGGCCGGTCACCGGCGCGCAGACCCGACCAGGTCAGCACCAGCATCGGCGGCAATAACACGGTGATCATCGCCGAGTAGGGCTCCGGAGAGCCGTAGGCCAGCGTCACCGCGGCCGTCGCGGTGGTGACGATCAGGGCGTATTCGAACCGGACCATCCGCCACCACAGCACCAGCGCGACCGCGACGGCGATGGTGATCGAGGTGATGGCCCACGGCTTGAAGACCTCCCAGGCTGGCGACCCGCCGAGCGCCGCGGCGCGCCCGCCGATCCAGAACCAGCCCGGCGGGTAGTACGGCGGCAGCCCGAGATAGGTCATGTCGCGCAGGGCGGGGCTGTCCGCCAGGCGGGTCAGGTATTCGGTGCGGAACTGCTGGTCGACGGAGATGCCGAACAGGTACAGCTTGGTCGCCCCCAGCGGCATGCCCAGCGTCACGACGGTGAACGCGGACACGAAGACCAGCCCGGCCAGTTGGGTCAGCTGCCGGCCGCGGGGGCGCGCGCAGCGGCGCCACACCCAGCCGACGGCGACCAGGCCGGCCAGGCAGCCGACCTGCCCGACGGTGGTCAGGGCGTGCAGTTGATTGGAGGACGGGAACGCCGGCCACTGCACCCGGGAGATGGCGACCAGCGAGACCACCGCGACGACGACCGCGACCAGCACCGCCAAAGCCATCTGGCCGAGGGTGGCCAGCGCGTTACGCATGGTCAGATGGGAAGCTTGCGGAAGATGGGACGCGGGACGTGTCGCAACACCATCATCACATAACGGAATGCTGCTGGTGCCCAAACCAATTCCTTACCTTTGGCGGCCGCGGTCACCGCGAGGTTGGCGACGTATTCCTTGTCGACGGTCAGCGGCGCTTCCTTGACGTGCGCGCTCATCCGGGTGCGCACCTGGCCGGGCCGGATCACCAGGACGCGAACTCCATACTCGCGCAACGCTTCTCCGAGCCCCAGGTAAAAGCCGTCCAGTCCCGCCTTGGTGGAGCCGTAGACGAAGTTGGACCGCCGCACCCGCTCGCCGGCCGCCGAGCTCATCGCGATGATCTGGCCGAAACCCTGGGCGCGCATCTTCTCGCCCAGCAGCACTCCCACCGAAACCGCTGCGGTGTAGTTGATTTCGACGGCCTGCACCGCCTTGTGCTGGTTCTGCCATAGCTCCTCGGCGTCCCCCAGGATGCCGAACGCGACAATGGCCACGTCGACGTCACCGTTGGCGAAAGCCGCCTCGATCATCTTGGGGTGGGTGTCGGGGTCGGTGGCTTCGAAATCGATCAGCTCGACCGAACGCGCGCCGGCGGCCTGCATCTGCGCCACCGCGGCGTCGCGGCCGGGGTCGCTGGGCATGGCGGCCAACACAATCCGCGCGTGCGCGTTCTGCAGGTAGCGTTCGCAGATGGCCAGGCCGATCTCGGAGGTACCGCCGAGCAGCAGGATGGTCTGCGGATTACCTACGGCATCGAGCACCATTTAGAGCAGCTCCAAACGTCGGGCCATGTCGGAGGCAAACACCCCTGTCGGATCTACCTTGCGTCGCACGGCGATCCATTCGTCGATGCGCGGATACATGGCGTGGAAGGTTTCGGCGTTCACGCGGGAATCCTTGGCGGTGTAGACCCTTCCGCCGAATTCCAGCACCCGCCTGTCGAGTTCGTTGAGGAACTCGTTGATCCCCGGCTTGTTGGGGAAGTCCATGGCGACGTTCCAGCCCGCCATCGGGAAACTCAGCGGCGCGCGGTTGCCCGGCCCGAAGAGCTTGAACACGTTCAGCGCCGAGTAATGGCCGGTGGTCTGGATCCAGCGGATGATGGCCTTGAACTCGTTCATCGCGTCCGGCGGAACCAGGAACTGGTGTTGCGCGAAACCCCTTGGGCCGTATGCGTTATTCCAGCCACTGACCAGATCGAGCATGTGATAGAACTGCGACAGGTTCTGGATCTTGCCGCTGTAGGTCCCGCCCAGCCGGTAGTACACCTCGCCGATCGCCATGAACGACAGCTTGTTCATCGCGCTGACCGGGAACACGTCCGGCACCGTCAACAGCTGCGGCGCATCGAATTTCAACGGGTTCTTGGCCAGCTTCTTCGGCAGCTGATCGAGCTTCGCCAGGCTGCCGCGGCTGACCGAGGCCCGGCCCAGCTTCGGCGGCGGACTGATCAGGTCGAACCACGCGCTGGAGTACGTGTAGTTGGCCTCGCTGCCGTCGAGGTGAACGGCGACCGTTTCATCGAGGTCGTGGGTGGCAACACCGTCGGCGATGAAGTACGCCGTCTCCGTCGGTGTCATGGCGATGGTGGCGCGCAGCACGATCCCGGTCAGGCCGTTGCCGCCGACGGTCGCCCAGAACAGCTCGGCACCGTCCCCGTCGGGGGTTATGGTGCGAACGGTGCCGTCGGCCATGAGCAGGTCCATCGACCGAACGTGGTTACCGAAGCTGCCCGCGCTGTGGTGGTTCTTGCCGTGGATGTCGCAGGCGATCGCGCCGCCGACGGTGACCTGGCGCGTTCCCGGCAGCACCGGAACCCACAACCCGAACGGCAGCGCCGCCTTCATCAACTGGTCCAGGCTGACGCCGGCGTCGACGTCGACCAGCCGGGTGTCGGCGCTGATCGAGTGGATGCGGTTGAGCCCGGTCATGTCGATCACCAGGCCGCCGCCGTTCTGGGCATTGTCGCCGTAGGATCGGCCCAGCCCGCGGGCGATGACGCCCCGGCTTTTGGGATCGCCCGAGTCGGCCACCCGGGTCACCGCCTTGGCGATCACCTCGGGATCGCGGGTAGAGAGCACCTGGGCCACCGACGGTGCGGTGCGCCCGAAGCCCATCAGCTGGGTGGGCTTGGCCAGGGGATCGGTGCTCGACATCGTCAAAGAGGGTACCGCTTGCCGAGGGCGGCTCAGCGGATGCGGAAGATTACGGCCCGCTGCACCACGAAGTTGATCACCGTCGCGGTGCCCTGCGCGATCACGAACGCGACGAGCGGCGACCAGCCGCGGTAGTGCAGAAGCGCCAGGCACACGTGGTTGAGCCCGACCTGCACGGCGAACGTGATGGCGTAGAGGACCATGACCGCGACGAACCGGGCGGTGCTGGGAGAAGCCTGGAAGGTCCAGCGGCGGTTGATCAGGTAGGCCGTGATGGTGCCGACGATGAAGCTGGTGGCCTTGGACAGGTCAACCTGGACGCCCACGACCTTCCACAGCAGCAGGTAGAGCCCGAAGTCCACGATTCCCGCCAACCCGCCGGTGACGACGAATCGGGTGACCTGCGTAGTCAGGCTCAAGTGCGGGCGCACGTCTTCAGACGCGGAATCGGGCAGCGGGGCAACCATCGAGGGGAGTCTAACGGGGTCGGTGAGCCCTCCCCGGCAAGCGCTAGCGGGGCAGCTTGACCGAGATCAGCTCGACCTGGTTCTCGCCCTGCGGCGTCGTGTAGGTCACCGTGTCGCCGGGTTTGTGCCCGGCCAGGGCCTGGGCCAGGGGGCTGCGCGCGGTTAACGTCTCGGACTCCCGGCCGACGGGGGTCTCCTCGACGATGGAGATCACGTGCATCGTGACGACTTCGCCGTCGGCGAACCGCAGCGTCACCTCGGTGCCGCCGGGCAGCGTCTCCGTCGCGTCGACGTCCGACGGCCCGG
Organism: Mycolicibacterium vulneris; assembly: GCF_002104765.1. Taxonomy (GTDB): domain Bacteria; phylum Actinomycetota; class Actinomycetes; order Mycobacteriales; family Mycobacteriaceae; genus Mycobacterium; species Mycobacterium vulneris. The sequence goes on along the minus strand of NZ_NCXM01000016.1, from coordinate 81,343 downwards.
TCCGCAGGCGCCGGTCCAACTCGTTGATCCGGTCGGTGAGAACCACCAGTTCCTCGGCGCGCTGGATCGCCTCGGCCGCGTCACCGTGGTCGCCCACCATGCCGCGGTCGTTCTTGACCTCGGCCTCGAGCCGCTCACGCCGTTGCCGTAACCGGTCCAGCTCCGCTTCGAGGTTGTGCCGCGCGGCGTCCGCTGCTGATGGGACCTTTTTGCTCACGTCGGTGAACCTTTCGCCCGGTTGCTCAGATGGCGTTCCAGTGTGACACCACGATGACGCACCCGCCAGCGTTCCGGCCGACGAAACCGATGCGACCGTTGGCGGGTCATCGCGGCACGCCGTCGCGGCTACAGCATTCAGTTTGCGATCCAACGCCGCCCCGTCGGTGGCCTGCAGTTGCGGCCCCCACCGCTGCCAGCCCGGGACTGGTGGCGTCGACCTCGATACGGCGATCCCTGGGTGCGCTGCCCCGGCACGCGCAGCCCGGCGGGATCGACCCGCGGGACTCACATATCGATGCGCTCAATGAGTTCGGACTGGAGAGCCGCATCCATCCTCGCGCGTGCCCAGCAATCGCGGCGTCCAGCCGAGCGATCAGCCCGGCGTCTTCGATCAGCTCGCTCGATCAGTTCGACGTATCGGCGCATGGCATCGGCGAGAGCCCCACACCCGGACGTGTCGACCGAACTCACGGAGCGACGAAATTTGGATCACGAGGGGCAAAACAATTGTTTACGCGAACTCAATGTGGGTATTGCCCGCATGTCCGTGATGTTTATGGCGCGGGTCACACCGTGGCCGGGGGAGGGCTAGACCGGTGGATTTCGGACTGATGCCACCGGAGATCAATTCCGGTCGCATGTATGCCGGGCCGGGGCCTGGGCCGATGCTGGCTGCGGCGGCGGCGTGGGACGCTTTGGCCGCCGAGTTGCACTCCACGGCGGCCTCCTACTCCTCGGTGGTTTCGGGGCTGACTGCTGCGTGGCGAGGTCCTTCGTCGGCCACGATGGCGGCCGCGGCCGCGCCGTATATCGGATGGTTGAGCACCACCGCCGCCCAGGCCGAGCAGACCGCGAATCAGGCCAGGGCGGCAGTTGCCGCGTACGAAACCGCTTTTGCGGCAACGGTTCCCCCGCCAATGGTCGCGGCGAATCGCAGCCTGCTGATGTCGCTGATCGCGACGAATATTGTCGGGCAGAATACCGCGGCCATCGCGGCGACTGAGGCCCAGTACGCCGAGATGTGGGCCCAGGACGCGGCCGCGATGTACGGGTATGCCGGCACATCGGCGAGCGCGGCGCAGCTGGCTCCGTTCAGCCCGTCGCCGCGGACCACGAATGCGTCCGGGACCACCGAACAAGCCGCGGCGGTCACGCAGGCCGCCGGGACGAACGCGCAGACGCTGCCGCAGCTGACCGCTGGGGCACCCCAGACGCTGCAAAGCCTGGCAACGCCTGCGGCCGCTGCGGCAGTGGCCGATCCGCCATCGAGCTCATCGCTGGACGATCTCCTGGCCTTCGGCTTCGGGCCCTTTAATCCGATGCACATATATTCGCCCCTCGGATCCATGTACGACCTCGGAGTCCAGTGCTTTCTCGCTCCCTTCAACAACTTCAACATGCAGGTGGCGTACGCGGGCGCCCTCGGGCGGGCGGGATTCCCGATCGCCGCCGTGGGCCCAGGAATCGCGGTGGGGCCGACGGGCGGAGCGGTATCGGCGGGCATGGGGCAAGCCGGCTTGGTCGGAAGCATGTCGGTGCCCCAGGCCTGGGCCAGCGCCGCACCGGCGATGAGGCCGGTCGCCGTCGTATTGCCGCAGACCGGTCTTGATGCCCTGCCCGCGACGGCCGCGGGGGAGGGCCAGGGAAGCCTGTTCAGCAATATGGCCCTGTCGGGTTTGGCGGGACGGACCGTGGTCGGCACCGGCGGTACCGCCACCCGCTCTGCCGGCGCGGGCGCTGTTACCGGCGGGGCCGCCACCACCGCGACCATCATCGTGATTCCCGAAGACTGACCGCCGTTTCGGCGTGCACCGCCCATCCGTCCACACCTACCAGCCAAGGAGATGCAGATGTCATTCGCAGCCAGTCCGGGCACCACCGAGAAGTCGTATGCGGCGACCGGGTCCACGGACGCGGTAGCGGCAGGCTGAGGATCATGGCAATGGATTTCGGGGTGTTGCCGCCGGAGATCAATTCCGGCCGTATGTATTCCGGTCCCGGGTCGGGACCGATGCTGGCCGCCGCGGCGGCCTGGGACGGGCTGGCCGCCCAGCTGCGTGCGACGGGGGCGTCCTACTCTTCGGTGATCTCGGGGTTGACTGCCGGCTGGCTGGGCCCGTCGTCGATGGCGATGGCGGCCGCGGCGGCGCCGTACGCGGCGTGGATGAACACCACTGCCGCGCAAGCCGAGCAGACCGCGGCCCAGGCCCGGGCGGCCGCCGCAGCCTACGAGACGGCGTTTGCGGGCACGGTTGCACCGCCGGTGATCGCGGCCAACCGCGCCGAGCTGGCACAGCTGGTCGCGACTAACGTTGTCGGGCAGAACACGCCTGCGATCGCCGCCGCCGAGGCGCAGTACGCGGACATGTGGGCCCAAGACGCCGCCACGATGTACGGCTATGCCGGCGAGTCCGCGGGCGCCGCACAGGTGACGCCGTTCACCCCGGCGCCGCAGACCACCAACCCCGGCGGACCGGCCGCCCAATCTGCCACGGCCACCCAAACCGCCGGCACATCGGCCGGTACAAGCGCGCAGTCGATGTTGTCGCAGCTGACGTCACAGCCGCTTGCGGCGCCCTCGTCGCTACAACCGCTCGCGGCGCCCGCCGCGACCGATCCACCCACCCCGGCGAGTTCACTTGCAAGCCTGAACACAACCCCGCTCGGGACGGCCCTCAGGCTGACCGAGTTCATAAGCCCAGCGAGCCTGCCGGGTAGAAACGCATTGGTGAGTAGCACCTTGGGCTACGGGCTGGCGGCGCGGGGCTTCAACACGGGCGAGCTCCCGGTTCCGCTGGTGCCGGGAGTGCTTTACAACCCGACTGCGGCGGGTCCGGTCGCGGCGGCGTCGGCGGTCTCCGCAGACGTGGGCCGCGCGGGCGTGGTCGGAGCGTTGTCGGTGCCACCGAGCTGGGCTGCGGCCACCCCGGCGGTCAGACTGGCCGCCACCGTCTTGCAGGGCACCGGCCAGGCTGCGGTGCCTTTGGCCGCGGTGGAAAGCGGCGGCAATATCTTTGGCCAGATGGCGCTGGCGGGTCTGACTGGTGGCGTTGCCGGCGGAGCCGTTGCCCGCGCTTCGGCGAAAACCCCTGCAAGAGAAGAGGGTTCCAGATCGGCCGATATCAAGGACAGCGCGGGCAACGAGAGGGAAAGCAAGACGTCCGAGAAACTGACGCGTGTCCTCGCGGAGATATCAGCAGAACCGGAGTCGGTGCAGCACTGGCACACCGACAAGGCGCACCTCGACGGCCTTCTCGCGCAGCTGTCGACGAAACCGGGAGTCCACGCGGTGCACGTGTCTTCCCGCCACCAACCGAACCCCACGCCGCCCCGCCCGCGGTGGGGCTAAGCGAACGCGGGCGTGTCCTCGGAATATCGCCTGCCAGCGTGTAGCCGTACAGGGGCATTGTGGCCGAGTCAACACCGGATAAAGCCGTTGCGGTAACTTGCCTTTCGGTGTCGATGAGAGCAGTGGTTCGCCGTGTTGCACCGAATCCGCTAGGTAGCTGACGCCGGTCCAGTCGGCTCAGCCGCACCAGCGCTCGCTGAACAACCCGCCGTGTGGTGGTGATCGAGTCGCGGGGGGCGATGACCATTGCGTACGTCAAAGGGCACGATTGTGGCGGCGGCGTTCGGGGACCGGCTGACGGCCTTGGCGATTGCGTCGGCGGTGCGGTCATGAAGCACCCTTCCGAGCAGGCCATATGCGCGGCGCGGCAGCAGTACGGTCACTTCTGTATCCGGACGCGTGTCTCGCTCGCTGAGGACGAGCTCTTGTGCGGCCCGGGTCAGCTGGCGGTCGGGGCAATCGATCACGCGTAGGGGGGTGTCGAGATCGTAACGCCGCCATAGCTTCCGCAGGTGCTGGGCGTGCTCCGCGTCGATCATGAAGTGCACCGCGATCAGCTCGTCGGCCCCCAGGTCCTTCCCGTAGCGCAGTGCTTCGAGCATCGCAATGTCCACCGTGTTGACGCAGAGGAACACATTGTGTTTCGCGTACTTCTTCTCGTCGGGGCGGTCGGTGCGAAACTTTTCGAGGATCGCCGTCTCAGCCCGGTACTGATTGTTGAGCCGGATGAACACGAACACCAGCACGGGGAAGACGACGACGATGAGCCAGGCTCCCTCGGTGAACTTGGCCACGGCGAAGATTCCCACCACGATCGTCGACGTGATACCGGCGGACAGATTGATCGCCAGTTTGTATCGCCAACCCGGCGGACGTTGGGTCAGATGGTGTTTGGTCATCCCGTAGCCGGCCATCGCGAATGCGGTGAACACGCCCATCGCGTATAGCGGTATCAGTGCGTGCAGCGACGCGCGGGTCACCAGCAGCAGTGCAACGGCCAGCGCGGTGAGCGTGACGATGCCGTTGGAGAACACCAGTCGGTGCCCTCGTTTGGTGAGCGGCCGAGGCAGGAAACGGTCGGCGGCAACAAAACTGGCGAGTGCCGGAAACCCGTTGAAGGCGGTGTTGGCGCCGGTGAACAGGATCGCTGCGGTGGCCGCCTGGACCAGGAAGTACAAGGCGTGCCCGATCGCCCCGTTGCCGAAAACGGTCCGGGCGATCTCGGCCAGCATTGACGGATACTCGCTGGTATAGGGAATGACGTGGGTGTGGTGTGCAAGGTAGGCCACACCCATCAGCAAGAACCCGATGATGCACGCTATCGCGGTCAATGCGCGGCGCGCATTGGGGCCCTGTGGCTTACGGAAGACATCGACTGTATTGGAAATCGCCTCGATCCCGGCCATCGAGGTGGTGCCATGGGCGAAGGCGCGCAGCAATACCAGAATCGTCGCCCCCATCACCAGTCCACTGCCCTGATGTACCGGCACCAGCCCGCTGGTGTGGTGCGGGACGTAACGGGGTAGACCCCAGAAGATTTCGCGGATTACGCCGGTCGCGATCGTCACCGCCAGCATGGTGATGAAGCCATAGGTCATCACGGCGAACACTCGGCCCGACTGTCGTAGTCCGCGCAGGTTGACATAACAGGTCAGCAGCACTGCAGCCACCGAGATTTCCAAGTGGTAGGGGCGAAGCTGAGGTATTGCCGTGACTACCGCGACCGTGCCGGCCGCAGGCTGGACCGCCACGGTGACCACGTAGTCGATCAACAATGCGGCGGCGGCGATCTGGGCCATCCGGGGCCCCAAGTTCTCCCGCGCGACCACGTACGATCCGCCGGCTCGGGTGTAGGCCATCAGAACCTCGCGATATGAAGCCGTGACCAACGCGAGAATCAGCAGAATGACCCCGGCGATCGGCAGCACCAACACGAATGCGGCCAGGCCGGCCTGCGGTAGCAGTTCTACCACGATCTGTTCGGGGCCATAGGCTATCGACGAGATCGCGTCTGGCGCAATAGCGCCCAGCGCAACAGGATTCGACAAAGTCTCCGACTCCAGGCGCTCGCTGATCAGCGGCTCACCTAAAAATGCGCGCTTCCACCGGTCTCCGATCGACGCCGGGATGCTCAGGCGGCGAGCCGACGTGGTCATAAAGCTCACCTCCTTGTTCACCCGACTACTCGGTATGCGGGGTCGGCAATGCACACTGCTTCGTGGTCTGCGTTGCGGTGTGCCTCTCCGGTGATGTGCAGCAGTTGGCCGGGCATGATGTCTGCGCCACCGCAATCGGGTGCGAAGGTGATGCGGACCTGCCCGCTTTCGTCGCCGACCACTATCGAACGCGAGGTCCGGCTCCGTTGGGTGAACTCCTCGACTTCACTGACCCTGCCTTCGATCGTCGCGCTGCGCCCGGGAACGAGGCTGTCGATCGCGACCACCGTGGTCGGCCGCTCCGGGTGTTCATAGGAAGCCACTTTCCGGCTCTCGCCCCGCCAGATCCGCTGCTCGATCCGCGCGAATTCGCCGGCTATTCGCGGTCCCACGCTGTTGGGGAACGCTTCGCTGATCTCGGACTGCACGTCGTATGGCACGATCGTGGCGGCCGCGTTCGGGATCCGACTGACCGCCTTGGCGATCTTGTCGGCGGTGCGGTCGTGAAGCAGTCGTTCGAAGGGGCCGTATGCCCGGCGTGGCAGCAATATCGTCACGCTCGTATCCGGATGTTCCTCTTGCTCGGTCGCAACCAGCTCCTGTGCGGCCGCGGTCACGTGGCGGTCCGGGCAATCCAGCACGCGCAGCGGCGTTTTGAGATCGAAGCTTTCCCAAAGCTTTTGCAGGCGCCGGGCATGTTCCGCGTCGATCACGAAATGCACGGCGATCAACTGGTCGGGTTTGAGGACCTTCCCGTAGCGCAGCGCTTCGAGTGTTGCGATGTCGACCGTGTCGACACAGGCGAACACGTGGTGTCGCGCCCCATTTCGCAGGGTCTTGTGATCGGCGTGGAAGTCGCTGAGAACGGCGGCCTCGGAGCGGTATTCGCGATTGAGCCGTATCAGTACGAACACCAGCACGGGGAATACGACAACTATCAGCCAGGCGCCCTCGGTGAACTTGGCTACCGCGAAGATCCCCACCACGATGGTCGACATGATCCCTGCGGACAGGTTGATCGCCAGCTTGTGTCGCCAGCCGCGTTCACGCTGGATGAGATGGTGTTTGGTCATCCCGTAGCCGGCGGTGGCGAAGCCGGTGAACACGCCGATCGCGTAAAGCGGCACCAAGGATTGGACCGTGCCGCCGGTGAACACCAGCAACGCCACCGACAACGCCGTCAGGGCGATGATGCCGTTGGAGAACACCAACCGGTGCCCGCGCTTGATGAGTTGGCGCGGCAGAAACCGGTCTTCCGCTACGAAGCTGGCCAGTGCGGGGAATCCGTTGAAGCTGCCGTTGGCGCCGGTGAACAGGATGGCGGCGGTCGATGCCTGGACCAGGATATGCATGCTGCTGCCGATCAGGCCGTGACCGAAGACAGCCCGGGTAACCTGCGAGAGCACCGAGGGGTATTCGTCGACATACGGGGTGGCGTGCGTGGCGTAGGCCAGGTAGCCGACTCCGGCCAGCAAGAAGCCGAGGATGCAGGCCATCGTGGTAATCACCCGCCGTGCGTTCGGGCCCTGCGGATCGCGAAAGATGTTGACCGTGTTCGAGACCGCTTCCACGCCGGTCAGCGACGAACCGCCATTGGCGAACGCCCGCAGAATCACCAGCACCGTGGCGCCCAGCACCAGACCGTTGCCTTGATGGACCGGCACCGTCCCCGGCATGTGCTGCGGATCGTATTCGGGTAAACCCCAGAAGAGTTCGCGGATGACTCCGGTGACGATCGTCAGGATGATCAGCGCAACGAACGAGTAGGTGGCCACGGCGAACGGTCGACCGGCTTCCCGCACGCCGCGCAGATTCAGGTAGCTGATGACGATCACCATGCCGATGGTGATCTCCAAGCTGTAGGGCCCGAGTGCGGGCAGAGCGGAGGCCACCGCGACCGTGCCCGCGGACGTCTGCACCGCCACCGTCACGACGTAATCGATGAGCAATGCCGCCGCCGCGATCTGCGCCACCCGCGGTCCGAAATTCTCGCGTGTGACGATGTAGGAGCCGCCAGCCTGTGTGTAGGCCATGACGACCTGTCGATAGGAGGCGGCCACCAGCGCCAGAACAATGATGATGACGCCAGTGGTCGGCAATAACAAGACGAAGGCAGCCAGCCCGGCATGCGGCACCAGCTCGACCAGGATTTGCTCGGGGCCGTAGGCGGTCGAGGAGATCGCGTCGGGTGACAGCGCACCGAGGGCAACCGGATTTGACAGTCTCTCGGACTCGAGCGCCTCGGTGATCAGCGGCTTGCCCAAAAAGATTCGCTTGCACACCTGAGAAAATGACAGCGATACACCGCGCGAGCGAATGGATTTGGTCACACTCACGTCCGTACCCGGTTTCCGGCCCATCGAACGCTGAGGGATTGATGGGAATGTGCTGATTAGAAGCTCAAAGGAAATGCCGTCACGAACCGGTGGCCCGACCATGCCCCGGAGGCTCCCTGGCGAACAGCTGTCGCCGGGCCACACCCGAAAAGTCGCTATACCCAGTAGGGCACCCGGGCGCGGTATTGGCGCATCGCGAAGGCGGCCAGGATCCAGCCGACGGCCGTCAGCACCAGCACGACGGCCCAGTGCCGCAGTTCCTGATGTGACCCGAGCAGCGGGGCGCGAACGATATCCAGATAATGCAGCAGCGGGTTGAGTTCGACGATCTTCGACCACCGTCCGGCGCCCTGCTGCCGCAAGGTGTCGTCGTTCCAGATGATCGGCGTCATGAAGAACAGCAACTGCACGATCGAGAACAGCAGCGGGCCGATGTCGCGATAGCGGGTCGCCAGGATGCCGAAACACAGTGACACCCAGATGCAGTTGAGTACGATCAGCGCCAACGCCGGGATCACCGAAAGATCGGCCCACGACCAGGGTTTGGGGAAGATCATCGCGATGACGACGTAGATGACGATGTTGTGCGCGAACAGGATCATCTGCCGCCACACCAGCCGGTAGACGTGCACGCTCAGCGGCGTCGGCAGTTGCTTGATCAGTCCCTCGTTGGCGACGAAGACGTCGGCGCCCTCCAAAATGGCGGCGTTGATCAGGTTCCAGATGATCAGCCCCAGCGTCACGTACGGCAGATGCACCGACAGCTCGAGATGAAACAGCTTGGAGTACAAGCCGCCCATCGCGACGGCCGTGGTTCCGGTCGCGATGGTGATCCAGAACGGCCCCAGCACGGAGCGGCGGTAGCGCTGCTTGATGTCCTGCCAGCCCAGGTGCAGCCAGAGTTCGTGCCGGCGGAAGCCGTCGGCGAGGTCGCCCCGGGCGCGACTGAAGGTCCGCGACTGTGCCGCCGCGTCGAGGAACGTCATCGGGAACCTCCCGCATCGTGCTTGCCGAACTGCTCGCGACGTCCCAAGCGCCGCAACCGGATCCATTCCAGCAGGCCGCGTGGGTCGCGACGAGTCACCAGGAAGAACCAGCCGAACCGCACCCACTCTTGCACCAGCAGCTTGCGCAAGCCAGGCTGCGACAGCAGGTAGCCGCGGTTGCGGTAGGTGTAGAACCGCTTGGTGTGGTTGTCGGGATACTGGGTGTGCATGCGGCCACCCAGAATCGGGCGGAATTCATCGGATCCGCAGGGGTGCAAGTAGATCGTGTCCAGGCACGTCCCGAACGGCAGGCCGGAGCGAACCAGCCGGCGGTGCATCTCCACCTCGTCGCCGCGGATGAACAGCCGCAGATCCGGGACGCCGACCGCGTCCAGGGTGGCGGCCCGGAACAGGGCGCCGTTGAACAGCGACGCGATCCCGGGCAGGAGGTCTTGGCCTGCCTCGGTGCGTAATTCGGTTGCGCGCCTGCGCCATACCAGGCCGCGTCGCAGCGGGAACGCCAGCCTTTCCGGATCGTCCATATTGCAGACCATCGGCGATACCTCGGCCAGGCCGTGCTTCTCGGCGCAGGCCAGCAGGGTGGCCAGCACGTTCGAGTCCTGCGGGCGCCCGTCGTCGTCGGCCAGCCACACCCAATCGGCGCCCTGAGCCAACGCGTGCAGCATGCCCAGCGCGAAACCTCCCGCGCCGCCGAGGTTTCGGTGCGATCCCAGGTAGGTGGTCGGGATCGGTTGGCCGGCAACAAGATCGCGGATCCGGCCGGAGCCCGGCCCTTCGCCGGAAAAATCATTGTCCACCACGATCAGGTGATCGGGCAGCCGGGTCTGCGTGCTCAGCACATCCAGCGACTTGGCCAGCTCGTCGGGGCGCCGGTGGGTGACGACGACGGCGAAGACGGTCTCACTCATCCCCGGATGCTCTTTGGGCCAGGGGTGTCTCGACCCGGTTCGCCTGCCGGTCCTCTTCCAGCACCTCGCGGACGTGCCGGGCCGCGTCTTCCCCTTCGTAGGCGCGCACCACGTCTTCGATGCCGCCGGACATGCGGATGACGCCGTGGTCGATCCACATCGCCGTCTTGCACAACCGGGCCAGGAATTCGTTGGAATGGCTGGCGAACACCAGGATTCCGGAGCGCTCCACCAGACTCTGCAACCGCGACTGCGCCTTCTTCAGGAAGTCGGCGTCCACCGCGCCGATGCCCTCGTCCAGCAGCAGGATCTCGGGGTCGATGCTGGTGACCACGCCCATCGCCAGCCGCACCCGCATGCCGGTGGAATAGGTGCGCAGCGGCATCGACAGGTAGTCGCCCAGCTCGGTGAACTCGGCGATCTCATCGACCTTGGACAGCATCTGCTTTCGCGTCTGGCCCAGGAACAGGCCGCGAATGATGATGTTCTCGTAGCCGGAGATCTCGGGGTCCATGCCGACGCCGAGATCGAAGACCGGCGCCACCCGGCCGGTGACCGTCGCCCAGCCGCGGGTGGGTTCGTAGATGCCCGAAAGTAGGCGCAGCAGAGTCGATTTGCCCGCCCCGTTGTGGCCGACCAGGCCGACACGGTCGCCAAGCTCGAGGGACATGGTGATGTCGCGCAACGCTTCGACCACCACCACGTTGGAGCTGTTGCGGCCGATCGTGCCGCCGGCCTTGCCCAGGAAGGCCTTCTTCAACGAGCGCGACTTGGCGTCGAAGATGGGAAACTCCACCCACGCGTTGTATGTCTCGATGTGAGGACCAGAATCCGGCGCCATTGGTGCTGCGTCTGCTTACAGGTACTGACCGTGCCCGGGCGCTCCGCCCGGCTTGCCGATGCCCGGGGGAAGGGCGCCCTGGCGCATCTTTTCCAGCTGCGCGCGGGCGGCCATCTGCTGCGCGAACAGCGCGGTCTGGATGCCGTGGAACAGCCCCTCCAGCCAGCCGACCAACTGCGCTTGGGCGATGCGCAATTCGGCGTCGGACGGCGCGGCGTCTTCGTTGAAGGGCAGGGTGAGGCGGTCTAGCTCCTCACGCAGTTCAGGCGCCAGGCCCTCTTCCAGTTCCCGGATGCTGGTCGCGTGGATCTCGCGCAGCCGGTTGCGGCTGGCCTCGTCCAGCGGTGCGGCCCGCACCTCCTCGAGCAACTGCTTGATCATGGTCCCGATGCGCATCACCTTCGCCGGCTGCTCAACCAGGTCGGTCAGGGAACGCTCGTCGGCTTCGTCGTCGGAGAGCGCCATAATCCGCGGGTCGACGCCGCCGATGATCTCGACGTCGTCGTCATCGTTGCGGGTAGTCAATGCATCACCATCCTCTGTGGGCTATGAGTGTGGCGTCGTGCCGTTTCCGCGCCATTCATAAATTCGGGCACCGCCATTGTCGTAGATCAACGCCCACGACTTCGACTTATCCAGTGACACTAGTCCTTCGGGTACGGCGAACCCTCGGACAGTCGGCGTGCTGGTGTAGATGTACCGAATATTGAGCGCTTTAATCGCCTCGAGCACCCGCGGATCGGAATCGCCTTTGCGGGCCGAGGTCCAGAAGATGTATCGGTAGTAGCCCGGCCCGGTCTGCTGCGGGAAGTCGTAGTGCGTCCACAGCGGATGCAGGTCGGCGACCGCGTACATCCACGCGGTGCCGTCGACGTTGGAGTCGCCGATCAAGGTGTCGTGCGCGCCGGGCAGCTTGGCCAGGTAGGCCATTGCCATCAGGTCGCGCTGGTCGATCATCACCGAGTCGTATTTGTCGCCGAGCAGAACCTTGTGCGGCAGGAAGTAGTGCCGGGCGGTGTAGACGCAGGCCATCGCCAGCACCACCGCGGTGGCCGCGATCCACACGGGTCCGGGTAACTGCCGGTATCGCCCGGTCAGCCGTTTGACGGCGGCCATCACCAGCACGACCAGCGCGAACAACCCGATGCCCGCCATGGGCGCCAGCAGCATCGCCACCACACCGGAGAGCCTGCGGGGGTCGTTGTAGAAGAACTGGCTGAACTCCTCGATCGTGTTGCCGATCGGCCCGCGGAATCGCGCCGGCGCCCCCGAATAGACGATGGCCACGATCAGCAGCAGCCAGACAGCCGTCGGCCACCAGACCTTTTTGTACAGCAGGATCGCCATGCCGACGGCCGCCAGCGCGAGCAGCTTGTACTGCGTCGGAAAGTCGTTGAGGTGGCGGGTGTGCTGCAGCACGGCGTCGATCAGGCCCTGCTTGGCGCCCTTGAAGCTGGGGAATGAGTGCCCGGCGATGATGTCGGCCTGCCTGAGCACCCCCAGGAACTGCGGCGCCAGGATCAGCACGGTCGGCACCGCCACGCAGGCCAGGGTCAGCGCGTCGGCGAGCCGGCCCCGCACCGGATGCCAGACCGCGTCCAGCAGCCACCAGCCCAGCAGGAACAAGATCGCGACGAACCCCCCGGTCAGGTGCACCGACAGCAAGCCCACCAGCGCCAGCACGGCCAGCGGCACCCGGTCGCGGTGCCGCAACGTGGACACGATCAGGATGAACGTCGGCACCGCGACCCCGTAGGCCGCCAGGTTGGGCATCGCCGCGACGCCGAACTCGACGTAGGGCAGCGAGGTGAACGACGCCGACAACGCCGCCGCGGTGGCCGCCACCCCCGCACTGCGCCATTCGGTGGTGCGCGGCCGGGCCAGATGCCAGGTCAGCATCGCCGCGCTGGCGGGAAACAGCCACACCGACGCGGCGACCGAGCTCAGCGTGTAGCCGGTGGTGGGCGCCGCCCCGGTCAGCTGGCAGAACACCGCGACCAGGGCGTGAAACACCGACGGGTAGTACAACGCCTGGTGCGTCTCGACGTTGCGCAGCTCGCCCATGTGGGTGGACGACGCCTGGCCGGTGTCCAGGATGAACCGCACCTCGTTGGCGTGCCAGACCGCGTCCCAGGTGCTGGGGATGGACTCCCAATGGGGGATGCCGCGATAGGCCGCCCACATGATGAGCAGCGCGCCCAGCAGCACGCCCCCCGCTACCGTGAGGGCCGGCCGGCGGCTCACTTCGAGGGCTTCCGCCTCGCGGTCGCGGTAGCGGGCGAGCAGCAGTTGTAGCCCGATCATCAGCACGCATACCACAGCCAGCGCCGCCAGCGCCGTCCAGCCGTTCCACGGAATTCCGATGGCACCAAACGGAATAATGGCCAGTGCGACCACGCCGTAGGTCAGCGCCGGGCCGACCGCGACAGCCACCGGCCAAGACAACTGACTGATGCGTGCGATGATCGCCCCGGGCGCTATCAGCAAAAACAATGCAATGAGCGTTCCGAACCAGAGCCCCACTCGACTAGTATGGCTGGCCGGGTGCCCTGGCTCGGGAAGCCACCAACTGGCCGGAACGTCTGTGGCACCCGCTACCGTCACAGTTTCGCAAAAAAGCGGAAGCTCTAAGGTGGCCCACATGGCATATGACGTCGCCCGGGTGCGCGGACTTCATCCGTCGCTGGGTGACGGGTGGGTGCACTTCGACGCCCCGAGCGGGATGCTGGTCCCCGATTCCGTCGCGACCACGGTGTCGACGGCCTTCCGCAGGTCCGGTCCCACCACCGTGGGCGCGCACCCGTCCGCGCAGCGCAGCGCCGCCGTTCTGGAGGCGGCGCGGGCGGCGGTGGCCGATCTGTTCAACGTCGAACCCGCCGGTGTCGTGCTGGGCGCCGACCGGGCGATCTTGCTGTCGGCGCTGGCCGAGGCGTCGTCGTCGCGGGCCGGCCTGGGCTACGAGGTCATCGTCAGCCGGCTGGACGACGAGGCCAACATCGCCCCGTGGCTGCGCGCGGCGCACCGGTACGGCGCCAAGGTCAAGTGGGCCGAGATCGACATCGAGACCGGAGAGCTCCCGACGTGGCAGTGGGAGGGCCTGATCGGGAAGTCGACCAGGCTGGTCGCCGTCGCCTCGGCCTCCGGGACGCTGGGCACGGTCACCGACCTGCGGGCGATGACCAAGCTGGTGCACGACGTGGGCGGGCTGGTGGTCGTCGACCACTCCGCCGCGGCGCCCTACCGGCTGCTCGACGTGAAGGAAACCGACGCCGACGTGGTGGCGGTGAACGCCGCGGCCTGGGGCGGTCCCCCGATCGGGGCGATCGTGTTCCGCGACCCGGCGCTGCTCAACTCGTTCAGTTCGATCTCGCCGGACCCCAAGGCCGTGGGGCCGGCGCGCCTCGAGATCGGCGCGCACCAGTTCGGCCTGCTGGCCGGGGTGGTGGCCAGCATCGAGTACCTGGCGTCGCTCGACGAATCCGCCCGCGGCACCCGGCGCGAACGCCTGGCGGTCTCGATGCAATCGGCCACGTCGTATCTGAACCGGATCTATGACTACCTGATGGTGTCGCTGCGCTCGCTGCCATTGGTGATGGTGATCGGCCGCCCGGAGGTGCGGATCCCGGTGGTCAGTTTCGCGTTGAACGGCGTGCCCGCCGAGCGGGTCGTGCAGCGGTTGGCGGACAACGGGATTCTGGCCGTCACCAACGAAAGTTCCCGCGCGCTCGATGTGTTGGGCGTCAACGACGTCGGCGGCGCGGTCACCGTCGGGCTGGCGCACTACTCGACGACGGCCGAAGTCGACCAGCTGGTGCGCGCGCTGGCGTCCCTGGGTTAGAGGCCGGGCCTAGGCCGGCAGCGTCAGCACGACCTTGCCGTGCACCTCTCCCGCTGCCAGCTTCTGGAGGGCGGTGCTCGCCTGCTCGATGGGGATCCGCTCGCCGATGATGGGCCGAACCCGGCCGTCGGCGATCATCGGCCACACCTTGGCCGTCACGGCCTGAACGATCTCGGTCTTGCTGTTCGGTCCGCTCACCGGGCGGCCCCGCAGCGTGGTGCCGATGACGTGGGCCCGCTTGGCGAGCAGCTTGCCGATGTTGAGCTCGCCCTTGATGCCGCCCTGCATGCCGATGATGACGAGCTGGCCGTCGGTGGCCAGGGCGTCGAGATTGCGGTCCAGATAGGAGGCGCCCATGATGTCGAAGATCACGTCGGCGCCGCCGAACTCCTGCACCCGTGCGACGAAGTCGTCGTCGCGGTAGTTGATGGTGATCTCGGCGCCCAGTTCGCGGCAGGTCTGCAGCTTTTCCGCCGACCCGGCGGTCACCGCCACCCGCGCACCCAGCGCCCTGGCGATTTGGATGGCGTGGGTGCCGATGCCGCTGGCCCCGCCGTGCATCAGCAGCAGCTGCCCTTCGCACAGGTGGGCGGTCAGCACCAGGTTCGACCACACGGTGCAGGCCACTTCGGGCAGCCCGGCCGCATCGACCAGGTCGACACCGGGGGGAATCGGCAGCAGCTGGCCGGCGGGGACGGCGACGTACTCGGCGTATCCGCCCCCGGCGAGCAGCGCGCAAACCTCTTGTCCGACAGACCAATTCGTGACATCGGGGCCGGTATCGGCGATGATGCCGGACACTTCCATGCCGATGATCTCGCTGGCGCCCGGCGGCGGCGGATATTTACCGGCGGCCTGCAGCAGGTCGGCGCGGTTCACGCCGGCGGCGGCGACCTTGATCAGGACCTCGCCCGGCCCGGCGGAAACGTCCGGCACTTCCTGCCAGGAGAGTTGCTCGGCGGATTCGGCGACGATGGCGCGCATGGTGGCCACGCTACCGAGTCCCGCTACCCTAATCAGCGGTGGCGTGGCAGAGCGGCCTAATGCACTCGCCTTGAAAGCGAGAGACGGCTAAAACCGTCCGGGGGTTCAAATCCCTCCGCCACCGCTCTTATCGGTCGGCACTCTGGTGCAGCGTCGGGGCGTAGCGCAGCACCGCGCCCACGCCGTCGGCCGGGGAGATCCGCTCGTCGGTGCGCACCAGCGCGGCTCCGACCGAGATCGCCGACACAGGCAGCGCCTCGTCGGCCCGCAGCGTCTTGGCGGGCGCGGCGCCCTGCTCGGACAAAACGTTCTCGTCCGGGGCGATGTCGTCAAACCCTCGTCCGCGACGACGGTCGCATCGCCGATGTCGCCGAGGATCAGTGTCTCCACCGCGCCTTGACGAAGCGCCGAGCAGACCGCGCCGAGTCCCTCGACCTGAGCCTCGGCGCCATGGGTGTCGTGTCAGTCATCGGAATACACCGAAGCGAACAGCCCCGGTGCGTCCAGCAGTTTGCGGAAGCGGTGCGAGTCCATGCTTTGTTGGTTGCCCACCAGCCGGGGGCAAACACCTAGCTTCGGTCGCCCTCGCTGTCGTCGAAAAAGTGCCACTCGCCGTCGTGCTGGACTTCCATGCGCCAGCCGAGCTCGCTGTTGTCGGCCTTGTTGTCGACGAACCATGCGTGTGCGTCGTCGGCACTTTCGATGTCTTTGGTCGCGACGACCTCGCCCTTCGGGTCGAGCACTCGATAGGTAGCCATGACTGGCAGTGTTCCCACACTGCCGTCGTGATCAACCGGTCGGCATCTCGGCGGTGATCGTGTCCAGCAGGGCGGTGTACCGGCGGGCTTCTGGATCCCGGCCGGGTTTGCCGCTGCTCACCACGCCGGCCGACAGCCCGCGCGCGGGGTCGGCCCAGATGGCGATGTTCACCAGGCCCAGGTTGCCGAATGCGTGCGGCGCGTTGCGCCCGAACGGACCCCACCGGTCGGTGCCCAGGATGAAGCCGGTGCCCCAGCGGGCCGGCTGCAGGCCGACCGCGAAATCCGGTCGCAGCCTTCGGCATTGGGTCACCGCGCCGTACATGGTCTCCGGGCTGATCACCCGCACGCCGTCGAGTTCGCCTCCGCGGCGCCATATCTCGGCGAACCGCGACATCTCCTGCGCGGTCGACACCGTGTTGGACGACGGAATGATGGTGGTCAAAAACGCCGGAGAGTTGGTGTACGGGATCATCTCGTGCACGGTTCCGCCGATCGCCTTGCGGAAGATCTGGGCGACCACCGGCGGCAGCGTTCGCCCGGTGGCGTGGCTGGGCGCGACCAACGGGACGTCGTTTTTCGCGACGCCGAAGTTGGTCCAGCGGAAGTCGAGCGGGTCGAGGATCTCGGTGGCCAGGATCTCGCGAATCTCCTTGCCGGTGGCCGCGTACACGATCTCGCGGATCAGCGGACCCCACGTCAGCGCGTGGTACATGTGGACCAGCCCGGGACGGTAGAGGGGCCGCAACTCGCCCAGCTTCTGCTGCGCGTAGTCGTGGTCGTCGGCGCGGGTGACGTCCGGCCTGGGGCCGGTAGGGAAGGGCAGTCCCGCGCTGTGTGTCATCACGTGCCGGATGGTGATCCGGTGCTTGCCGTGACTGGTGAAGGTGGGGATGTATTCGCACACCCGGTCGTCGAGCGAGAAGACGCCGCGCTCGACGAGCATGTGCACCACGGTCGCCGCCATTCCCTTGGCCGCCGAGTACACGCAGAACGGTGTGTCCGGCGTAACCGCGATCTTCTCCGCGTCGGGCGGATCGCTCGGGGCGTTGCCCCAGCCGTGCCCGATCGCGCGGTTCAGCACGACGCGGCCATGCCGGCGGATGCAGAGCTGGATGGCGGGATGAAAGCCGGCCCGGTACCAATGCCGGGCGGCCTGCCAGATCCGGTCGACGGCGGCGCTGTCGATTTCGGAGTGGTCCTCGGCGCCGATCGCCGTCACCGAGTCTAGGTCTGCCGGGAGCCGGATCTTGCCGTCTGGTGTCGTCACCTCAGCGAGGGTACGTGGCGCGCGACTACTCCCCGGTGAACTGCGGCGGGCGCTTCTCGAACGTCGCCGAGATGCCCTCGGTCAGGTCCTTGGACGGCAGGAAGGCCGCGTTCCAGGCCGCCACATACCGCAGGCTCGCCGAGACGGCCGCGGTGCGATGCTGGTCGAGAACGTCCTTGACGCCGTGCACGGTCAGCGGGGGATTGGCGGCGATCTCCGCGGCGGTGGCGTGCGCCGCGGCCAGGGTGGCGTCGGCGTCGGCATACACGTCGTTGACCAGACCGATCTTCTCGGCGCGGGCCGCGTCGATGTCCTTGCCCGTCAGCGCCAGCTCGCGCAGGTGCCCGTCGTTGAGGATCATCGGCAGGCGGGCGAGGCTGCCGACGTCGGCGACGATGGCGAGCTTGACCTCACGCACCGAGAACTTGGCGTCGGCGCTGGCGTAGCGGATGTCCACCGCCGAGATCAGGTCGACGCCGCCGCCGATGCACCAGCCGTGCACCGCGGCGATGGTGGGGGTGCGGCAGTCGGCGACCGCGGTGATCGCGCCCTGCATGCGCTTGACCTCGCGGTGGAACACCGCGCGCGGGCCGGCCAGCGCGTCGCCGGACAGCAGCGGGGTGAACGAGCCGCCCATTGCCGGCACGTCCAGGCCGTAGCTGAAGTTCTTGCCCGAGCCGGTCAGCACGATGGCCCGCACCTCGGGGTCGTCGTCCAGCGCCGCGAACAGCTCCGGCATCTCCGACCAGAAGGCCGGTCCCATCGCATTGCCCTTGCCCGGTCCCATCAGCGTCACCTGGGCGACGTGGTCTTTCGTCTCGACGGTGACGGATTCGTATGCTTGCGCCATATCGAGACCGTAGCGTGGCGAATATGGCTCCTGACTTGCGACCCGGACCGCATTCCCCGCCCACCGACGAGCTGAACAGCGCCGAGGACACCTTGGGAGTGCTGCAGCGGGTCCTGCACACCATCGCCGCCGACGACCTGTCGCGACCGACGCCGTGCACGGAATTCGACGTGTCGGCGCTCACCGGGCATCTGCTGAACTCGATCTCGGCGCTCGGGGGCATGGTGGGCGCGAAGATTCCGGAGCGCGAGGAAGGCGATTCGGTCGAGCGCCAGGTGATCGCCGCGGCCCGGCCCGCGCTGGACGCCTGGCACCGCCACGGCCTGGACGGGTCGGTGCCGTTCGGCAAGGGCGAGATGCCCGCGAACAGCGCGTGCGGCGTCCTGTCGATCGAATTCCTGGTCCACGCTTGGGATTACGCCACCGCGGTGGGGCACGACATCCACGCGCCCGAGCCGCTGTCTGAATACGTGCTAGGGCTGGCGCGCCAGATCATCGGGCCGGAGTTACGCGGTCAGGCCGGGTTCGACGACCCGGTCGAGGTTCCGGCCGACGCCGGCGCTCTCGAGCAGCTGGTCGCGTTCACCGGCCGCAACCCGGCGGGTTAGCTCGGGCCGCCTATCCGGCCGAGTGTGAAACCTGGGCTTTGAATGTGAAGCCACGGCGAGCCCGCACGGCGTGTCGCCGCCCTAGACGCACACTCCAAGCCGTCAGTGCACGCTCGACGGCGAGACGACGCGGCTACTGCTCGCGTTCGAGATAGAAGTAGTAGTACTTGCCGTTATCCCGGACACCCTTGCCGTTCATGATGCCCATCACGGCGGCGTCGTCGATCTTCTTGAAGTGATCGTGTACCGGCTGGCCGTCGTAAACCATTGTGGCGGTGACCTCGCCGCGGAAGTCCTCCAGCCACAGGCTGGCCTCGCCCTTGCCCATCTCCACGTTGGAGAACTTGTTGCCGTCGGCGTCCAGGCAAACGAGCGGCTGCACGTCGCGGACGGACTTGAAGGTCTTGCCGTACCAGCCGGCCTTTTCCAGTTGGCCGTTCATCTTGTGGCCGGTCTGAAACTCGCCGCCCTTCCACTCGCCGAGCATCCCGTCGATCGTCGCGGGCGCAAGTTCGGCCCAGAATTCGTCGAGCTCGGAATCCGCGATGTCGCCGCTGCGCTCTTTGAACTCAATGAACTTCTTCCGCGCGAGGTCCACGGCGACTCCTTACGATTCGGTGCGGGCAATCCAGTCGCAGGCGAAACGCAGCAGGGCGTCATTCTCCTCCGGCGCACCAATCGTGACACGGATGCCTTCGGCCGCGAACGGCCGCACCACCAGGCGCGCGTCGGCGGCCTGCTCGGTGAAGTCCATGGTGCGCTCGCCCAGTGGCAGCCAGACGAAGTTGGCCTGCGACGCGGGCAGCTCGAATCCGGCCTCGCGCAGGGCGTCGCTCACGCGGGTGCGCTCGATCACCAGCGCGTCGGTGCGGGCCATCAGCTCGTCGGACGCCTCGAGCGATGCGATGGCGGCCGCCTGCGCGACGTTCGTCACCGCGAACGGCATGACGACTTTGTCCAGCGCGGTGATCAGGTCCGGGTGGCCCACCGCGTAACCGCAGCGCAGCCCCGCCAACCCGTAGGCCTTCGAAAACGTCCGCAGCACAACGACGTTGCTGTGCGTCAGGGCCAGCTCCAGGCTGTTGGGCAGCATGCCGTCGCGAATGTATTCGACGTAGGCCTCGTCGATGGCGATCAGGACGTGCGGCGGCACGGCCTCGACGAATCGCGTCAGCGCGTCCGGGTCGACGACGGTGGATGTCGGATTGTTCGGGTTGCACACGAAGATCAGCCGGGTGCGGTCGGTGATCGCGGCGAGCATCGCGTCGAGGTCGTGCGTGTAATCGGTCAGCGGCACTTTGACCGTGGTCGCGCCGGACACCTGGATGATGGGCAGATAGCACTCGAAGCTGCGCCAGCCGATCATCACCTCGTCGCCGGCCGCGGCGGTGATCTGAACCAGCTGCTGGCACAAGGTGACCGAGCCGCTACCGACCGCGATCTGCTCGGGGGCGACGTCGGAACCCAGGTGCATGGCCAGCGCGGCCTTGAGGTCCACGCTGGCGTTGTCCGGGTAGCGGTTGACGACGGCAACCGCACGCTCGATGGCCGCATGCACGCTGGGCAGCGGGCCGTACACGGTCTCGTTGCTGGCCAGTTTGATGGAGCCCGGGACGTTCTTACCGGGGACATACACTGGCAGTCCGGCCAGTTCGTTGCGAAGGCGAGCGGTCACTTCGACAGTCTATGTCTCGACTGTGTACAGTATGGCCGGTTCCGCGTGACCGGAAAGGGGTCGGTACCCTCAGAAAGTCCAAGGGAGGCGTGCCAGAGCGGCCGAATGGGGCTCACTGCTAATGAGTTGTCCCCCTCAAAGGGGACCGGAGGTTCAAATCCTCTCGCCTCCGCTAGATCCTTTAGCGGCAACACGGAACGACAACTGAAGAACAAGCGCCCGTAGCTCAACGGATAGAGCATCTGACTACGGATCAGAAGGTTAGGGGTTCGAATCCCTTCGGGCGCGCTCACCTCAAGCTTCCGTAACAGGTTTATGCCGACCTGACGGTTGTCAGATCGGCATAAACCTATATTCGGCGCGGGGCTTGCCGGGATGTCACCCGGCTCAGGGCCTACGCGATGTGGATGCCGCCGTGGTGGTGGTCGTGGTGGTGGTGAATCCCGAAGAACGCGGGCGCGACCTGGGCGGTGCCCGGCGCGACCGCAGGAGCCGAGGTGGCCGCATCGGCGGGGGCGGGCGTCGAGGCAGCCTGCGCCATCGGGATGGCGCCGAACAGCATCGCTCCACTCAGCGCGCCGGCACCTACTGCACCTGCGATAGCGGTGCGGGCTGAAACCAGGGAAATCGACATTTGCTGCTCCTTCATTTCTTCTCGGGACTGACACCAAGAACGCTAAGGGCTAACCCTGAATATCGGCTAATAAAAAGGACCAATAAAGCTGATAAACCTAGCCGTAGACATAGTGGTCTCATGAGGTTATGATGTTCGCGCATTACGGATATCAGTATTTACAGAAATGCTTATCTGCGCAGATCATCGCGTATAAACTGATCTACTGATTCGAGTACATCCGTACTTCAGTGTGTCATGATCATCGCTAGGACTTACCCAGCAGATTGTCTGTGCTGAATTCATTTTGATCACCTGTGTCACCGCAATTAAAGCGACATAGCAAAGTAAATTAATCGAGCATATTTCTCACGTCCGGATCAATCAGTAGTTGGAGATGAGGCCCGGCGCCCGCTCGAACAGGCGCACCGTTGCCGCGTGCAGGCGGTCGTCGGCCTCCTTCGCCTTACCGGCGTAGGCCCGGGGCGGTCCTCTGGATCACGATCCCGAGCTTGAAGCGGGCGGCGTAGCGCTCGAAGAGCTCGTCGGGGGCGACGGCGTCGACGCCGCCGAGTTGGTGTAGATGTGTTGGCGGGACAATCCGTACGCCCGCGCGGCCGCGGTGACGCTAAGGGGTTTCGCTGACCACTGCGGGCACGGCCACACGCGCTTCATCCGGTGCGGCAGCGGACAGGTCAAGCTGTAGCCACGCGACGTCATGCCAGCTGCCCGTTGGGTCGGTTTCCCAGCTGATGACCGTGTGCTCGACGTACGGCCGGTAAATGGCAACGCACGCAGCCGCATCCGCTGCCGATGCCGGGCGGCACAGGCCGCCGCTCGCGTGCATGTCGTCCGCGCTAGGGGCGCGGCTGGAACGGCTGAAACGGCCCCCGGCGGGGCGGTTCGGTCACGGTCTGCGTGACGGTGCTGGTTTCCGTGCTCGGTGCTGCCGTGGTGGGCGGCTCCGTCGTCGTGGGAGTGTCGGTGCTCGGCGGCGGGGCCGTCTCGGTCACCGTCTCGGTCGGCGCGCCACCGCCGCCGCCCCCGTGATGCCGCGGCGCCCGCTCCGTGGTGGTCACCGGCGCGGTGGTGGACGGGACGGGCGTCGTCGTGGCGGGGCTGGGCGCGTGCGAGCCGCTGGTGAGCTTGACCACCGCGTATACCAGGGCGGCCAGCAGGATGACCCCGATGGCGCCGGTCGCGACCAGCGCCGCCGGACGGCGGTACCACGGCGTGGGAGGCTCCGGCGGTTGCGGCTCGGGTTCGTAAGACCCGCCGTACCGCGCGGACGCGGTGGGCTCGGAGTAGTAATCCGGTTCCTCGGGATAGGGCGGCACGAGAGGAGATGGTAGTCGGTCATCCCTCGTCGGAGATGAGGCCCAGCGCCCGCTCGAACAGATGCACCGTGGCCGCGTGCAACTGGTCGCCGACCTCCTTCTCCGCCTTGCCGGCGCAGGCCCGGGCCAGCGTCCCCTCGATCACGATCCCGAGCTTGAAGCAGGCCAGCACGGTGTACCAGGTGATGTGGGACAGGTCGCGGGTGGTGTTGGCGGCGTAGCGCTCGAGGAGCTCCTCGGTGCTGGCCAATCCGTCCTGGCCGCCCAGCGCGTGGCTGAAGACGCTGGAACCGTCGGACTGGCGCCAGGTGGCCAGCAGCCAGCCCAGATCCAGCAGTGGGTCGCCGATGGTGCACATCTCCCAGTCGACGATCGCGACCACGTCGGGCCCGGTGCGGGAGAACATCACGTTGGCGGCGTGGTAGTCCCCGTGCATGATGCCCGGCGTCCAGTTGGCCGGCCGGTGCCGGTCCAGCCAGGCCGAGACCTCCTCGATGCCGGGGATGTCGGGCCCGGGGTAGCCGTCGTACTCGTTGTAGGACTCCAGCTCCGAGAGCCAGCGCGGCACCTGACGTTCCAGGAAGCCCTCGGGCTTGCCGAAATCCGCGAGACCCACCGCGACGTGGTCGACTGCGCCCAGCTTGGCCAGCGCGTCGGCCATCGACAGGCCCATGCCGTGCCGGATCTTGGCATCGCCGGCGTGCAGCGGTAACAGGCCTTCGCCCGCGTTGAAGCCGTCGACCGGGTCCATCAGGTAGAAGACGGCATCGCCCAGCACACCCGGGTCCTCGCAGGCGGCGATCAGGTGGGGATGAGGAACGTCGGAACCCGCCAGTGCAGCAAGGACTTTCGTCTCCCGCAAGATCACGCTGTTGCTGCGTGGGCGCAGGTGCCGTGGTCCGCGCCGCAGCACGTACGGGCGGCCGGCCCGGGTGAATCGCAGCATCACGTTCTGGGTTCCGCCGGTGACGTTGGAAACGTCCTGCAGCGGCCCCTCGCCGAGCCCCTGCCCGGACATCCACTCCGCTACGGCTTCCAGGTTGACGTAATCCACTTCTCAGCCCTTCGGGTGCGGCGTGTATCGGACGGTCTGCGCTCGGATCATGCCGTCGCGGAACACGAAGGTGTCAACACCGTCGTCAACCCGGTTGACGGGCGAATCGGCGGTCCACTCCAGGAACAGCACGTTCCCGTCGAACAGCTGAGTCCGCAAGTCCCACCGCGCATCCGGCAGATCGGCGAGCAATGTCGCGAAGACGGTCCGGATGGCATCCCTGCCGCGGGCGGTGCCGGCGGGGCTGAGCACCACCGAATCCTCGCCGTAGTCGACGACGATCTCGTCGAGGTCGCCCGCGGCCAGCGCGGTGCCGTGGTGGGCGAACACCTCCTGCGGCGTGCGCGGGGTGGTCGTCATGGCACTCCCTTGCAACCTGTGGACCGTCTGAGAAAAAGACTAGGGCAGGGGCGACGGGCGGCCCCGGGCGGCGGCGGCTGGAAGAATAGTGTGCATAACTTACTTTCTGGGGAAGGGAACTGGCGATGCCGCGGACCGACAATGATTCCTGGGAGATCACTCAGAGCGTGGGCGCCACGGCGCTGGGTGTCGCCGCAGCTCGCGCGGCCGAAACCGAGAGCGAGAACCCACTGATCAACGATCCGTTCGCGCGCGTGTTCGTCGACGCCGCGGGCGAGGGCATGTGGAGCATCTACGCCGATCCGGCGCTGCTGGCCAAGGCGGGCGACATCGAGCCGGATCTGCGCGATCGCCTTCAGCTGATGGTCGACTTCATGGCGACCCGGACGGCGTTCTTCGACGAGTTCTTCCTCGGCGCCGCGGACGCCGGCGTTCGGCAGGTGGTGATCCTGGCGGCCGGCCTGGACGCACGCAGCTGGCGCCTCCCGTGGCCCGACGGTACGGTCGTCTACGAGCTCGACCAGCCCAAGGTGCTGGAGTTCAAATCCAAGACGCTGCGTGAGCACGGGGCGGAGCCCAAGGCGCAGCTGGTCAACGTTCCGATCGATCTGCGCCAGGATTGGCCGAAAGCATTGCAGCAGGCGGGATTTGACGCCTCCAAGCCGGCGGTCTGGTCGGCCGAGGGACTGGTTCGCTACCTGCCGGCGCAGGCCCAGGACCTGCTGTTCGAGCGGATCGACTCGCTGAGCGCTGCGGGCAGTCGGCTGGCATCCAACGTGCCCGACGCGGGCTTCACCGATCCCGCTCGTGTGCAGCGCCAGCGCGACGACATGCGACGGATGCGGGCCGCGGCCGCCGAACTGGTCAACGCCGAGATCACCGACTTCGACGACCTCTGGTACGCGGAGGAGCGCACGCCCGTCGACGGCTGGCTGCGTGACCACGGCTGGGACGTCACGACGGCGTCGTTCGCGGACTTGATGGTCCGCTACGGCCGCCGCGTTCCGCAGGGCGCGGAGGACTCGATGCCGCCCACCCTCTACGTGTCTGCGCAGCGGGCGGCGGGCTGATCAAACCCCCTTAGCCGCAACGTCTCTCGCCACCGTCGCGAGCGGTCGGTACGCTCGCCGTTATGCCTGCACGATGCGCGCGGCTCGACGACGTGCGTGAGATCGCCGCCGCGATGCCGCACGTTCAGCGCCTGGAGGGTCCCAAGGGCAACGCCATCTACCAGGTCGGCGGCAAGTCGTTCGTCTTCTTCCGGACACCCCGGCCGGACGCTGCCGATCCGGACACCGGCGAACGCTATCCGGACGTGATCATGCTCTGGGTGGAATCGGAGAGCGACAAGTTGGCGTTGGTCTCCGATCCCACGTCGCCGTTCTTCACCACGGACCATTTCGACGGTCATCCTTCGGTCCTGGTGCGGGCCAGTCGGCTGGCGGAAATCAGCAGAACGGAATTAGCTGAGCTGATTCAGGACGCCTGGTTGTCCCGGGCGTCGAAGAAGCGGGCCGCCACCTGGCTCGCAGACCACCTCTAGCCCCGCGAGCTGCGCCGACAAGTACTGCCGCATAACCCATTGCATGTTTAGACATAAGTCGAACGGGTAACTTCTCGTCCACGAGAAAACTTCTTCTCGACCACATTGGAGGTCACGATGCGTGGCAGCGGGATCATCGGAACGGTTGCTTTGGTGTGGTTGCTAATCGGAGTCTTCGCGGCGTGGCAGCGCGATTACTTCAAAAACGACAACACATCTTGCGCCTCGGCGGGCACGGTTGCGGTGACCGTAATCGCGGGACCCTTGAATTACTTCGGTGTCAATCCAAAAGTCACGGATTGCCATCTGCCGCAACCAAGTTCAATGCAATCAATCAACGCCTAACCGCTCAACCAAAGGAATCGACATGGTTATCTTAGGAATTGTCCTGCTTATTCTCGGTTATTTCTTCCACGTACCCATCCTGACCACTCTGGGTATCGTGCTGTTGGTCATCGGCGCGGTCCTGTGGATCCTGGGCTCGATCGGTCGCCCCGTCGCCGGCCGCCGCTACTGGTATTAACAATTCGACTGGAGTATCGAGTCGCGCGACTCGTTTCACAGGATAAGCATAGGTTCGGCATAGCTTTGCCTCAGTCCGCGGCGGATACTGGAACTTGTGACGCAGCCCCGAGCCTCAGTAGAGCGGGTTGTTATGTGTCGTGCAGACGGCAACCCCATCAACGTTTTGGTCGTAGACGACGAATCTGTCCTGGCCGACATGGTGTCGATGGCACTGCGGTATGAGGGCTGGAACATATCCACCGCCGGTGACGGGGCATCGGCCATCGCGAACGCCCGCTCGCAGCGACCCGATGTGGTTGTTCTGGACGTGATGCTGCCCGACATGAGCGGCCTTGACGTCTTGCACAAACTTCGCGAAGAGAACCCGCAACTGCCGGTGCTGTTGCTGACTGCCAAGGACGCGGTGGAAGATCGCATCGCCGGCCTGACGGCGGGCGGCGACGACTATGTCACCAAACCGTTCAGCATCGAAGAAGTCGTGCTGCGCCTGCGCGCGCTGTTGCGCCGCACCGGTGTGACGACGGTGGACAGCGGCGCGCAACTGGTGGTCGGCGACCTCGTGCTCGACGAGGACAGTCATGAGGTCACCCGGGCGGGTGAGCCAATCTCGTTGACCTCCACCGAGTTTGAGCTGTTGCGATTCATGATGCGCAACTCCAAGCGGGTGCTGAGTAAAGCCCAAATCCTGGACCGGGTATGGAGTTACGACTTCGGCGGCCGGTCCAACATCGTCGAGCTTTACATTTCATACCTGCGCAAGAAGATCGACAACGGCCGGGAACCGATGATCCACACGCTGCGCGGCGCGGGTTATGTCCTCAAGCCGGCCCGCTGACACGCGAAGGGCCTGGTCGCTTCGCCTGCGGCTGCTGGTCGGTCAGATCGTCGTGTTGGCGCTCGTCTGCGTGGGCATCACCGCGGCGACCGAACTGGCGCTGCTGCATCACCTGGTGGCCCAGCTCGACGGGCAGCTTGCCGGCACCTCCTACCGCTCGGCGCTCATGTATCCCGAGCCGCCGCACTCGGGCTGGCGGCATCAACACGTCTATCCGAGGCCGGGCCCCGGCCCGCGATTCCTGGACGCCCCGGGCCAACCGGCGGGCATGGTGGCAGCGGTCGTCAGCCACGGGAACACGGTGGATGCCGGCTACACGACGAGCAGCGGCGACCGGGCCGAGCTGACCCCGACCGCCCAGCTGCAGCTGTCCGGGATCGCCGACAGCCGCAAGCCGGTGACCCTGAGCCTCGACGGGCTGGGCCGCTACCGGGTGGTCGCGGCCCCGAGCCGCAACGGCGGCGATGTCATCGTCACCGGCCTGTCGATGGCCAACATCGACGCCACCCTGATGCGGATGCTGGTCATCTTCGGGATTGTCACCGTCATCGCGCTGGTTGCCGCGACCACGGCCGGTGTGGTCATCATCAGGCGGGCGCTGGCGCCCCTGCGTCGCGTCGCGCAAACGGCGAGCGAGGTAGCCGGCTTGCCTCTGGCGCGCGGCGAGGTCGAACTCCCGGTGCGGGTGCGCGAATCCGACGCGAACCCCTCCACCGAGGTGGGGCAACTCGGCGCGGCCCTCAACCAGATGCTGGACCACATCGCGGCGGCGCTGTCGGCGCGGCAGGCCAGCGAGACGCGGGTTCGCCAATTCGTCGCCGACGCCAGCCACGAGCTGCGTACGCCGCTGGCGGCGATCCGCGGCTACACCGAACTGACTCAACGGATGGGCGACGACCGCGAGGCGGTGGCGCAGGCGATGAGCCGGGTGGCCTCCGAGACCGAGCGGATGACGCGCCTTGTCGAGGACCTGCTGCTGCTGGCCCGCCTGGACTCCGGCCGTCCGCTGGAACGCGAACCGGTGGATCTGTCGCGGTTGGCGGTGGACGCGGTCAGCGACGCTCACGTCGCCGGGCCCGATCATCAATGGGAACTCGACCTGCCCGAAGAGCCGGTGGTCGTCACCGGGGATGCGGCGCGGCTACACCAGGTGCTGGCCAATCTGCTTGCCAACGCCCGGGTCCACACCGGGGCGGGCACCGTCGTGACGACGCGGTTGAGCGCCGAGCCGTCGCACACCGTGCTGCAGGTGATCGACAACGGGCCCGGCATCCCGGCGGCGCTGCAATCCGAGGTTTTCGAACGGTTCGCCCGCGGTGACTCGTCGCGTTCTCGCAAGGGCGGCAGTACCGGGCTGGGCCTGGCGATCGCCTCGGCGGTTGTCAAGGCGCACAACGGAACTATCGCGGTGGACAGCGCGCCGGGTCGTACCGAATTCACGGTGCGGTTGCCACCCAACGGATGGCAACCGCCCGCTGTCGGTTAGGTCAGGAGCAAGTCGCGTCGATTTCGAACGGCTTGTTCACCTGCTGCATCGGGTTCGCCATGTCGACGCCGGTGGCGCTGCCGGTGATCTTGTAGGTGTTGCCGTCCTTGGTCGCCGAGGCATTGCCCTGGCTACCTTGTGCGTACTGAAGCGTCACGCCGTTGACGTTGCCGAGCTGGACCGCCTTCACCGCGAGCGGATTGGCGTCGGCGAGCACGACGCTGATCCCGGTCTGGTTCCCACCGACCGCGATTGAGATGTTGCCGCCGGCCTTGGTGCAAATAGTGGTGCCTTGGACGTTCTGGTCCTTGCCGTCGATGATGACCTTCGACGAGTTGTTGCCGCCGGCCGACACGGAGCCTCCCGGCACCGAGGTCGAAACGCCATTTGATTTGTTGCTTGAACAGCCCGATATTCCCGCGGCAAGAATTGCCGCACCGGCCACCGCCACCGTCAGTTGACGCTTCACCTGTTCTCCTTTGCCCGATAGTTGCGGTCCTCGGCATTGAGGGCCGTCTGGGCAGTATGCGGGTTAACTGGGCCGCGATCCAGAACCCGAAGAAATTGTTGCTGTATTCATTAATTGGACGACGAAAAGCCGTCCGAATGGCCTTGGCGGGCGGCGCGTTAATGGCATGGTTGTCAGGGTGGACCACAAGCCTCCCAGCGCCGTCATCGAGTCGGCTCATCGCGACCATGTGCTGCCGTTTCATGATGAAACGGATTTCGCCGACGCCGACCGGGGATTCATCGCCGCGGAGTCGCCGTGCGTGATCAGAGCGGCCGACGGGCGGGTGGTCTGGGACAACGATGCCTACTCGTTCCTGGGCGGCCCCGCACCGGCGTCGGTGCATCCCAGTCTCTGGCGACAGTCGACGCTGGCCGCCAAACAGGGCCTCTACGAAGTGGTTCCGGGCATCTATCAGGTTCGCGGCTTTGACATCTCGAACGTCACGTTCGTGGAATCCGACAACGGCATCATCGTCATCGACCCCCTGGTGTCCACGGAGGTGGCCGCGGCGGCGCTGGCGTTGTATCGCACCCACCGGGGTGGCGAGCGCGCCGTCGTCGCGGTGATCTACACGCACAGCCACGTCGACCATTTCGGCGGCGTATTGGGCGTCACCTCGCAGGCAGAGGTGGATGCCGGTGCGGTGGCCGTCCTGGCGCCGGAGGGCTTCGTCGAGCATGCGGTGCAGGAGAACGTCTACGCCGGACCGGCGATGCTGCGACGGGCGACCTACATGTACGGCTCGATGCTGGAACGCGGGCCCCGGACTCACGTCGGTTGTGGGCTCGGGCAGGCGACGTCCACCGGCGAGGTGGCCCTCATCGTGCCGACCGTCGACATCCGCGCCACCGGTGAGACACACACCATCGACGGTGTGAAGATCGAATTCCAGATGGCGCCGGGCACCGAGGCGCCCGCCGAAATGCACTTCTATTTCCCACGTTTTCGCGCCTTGTGTATGGCCGAGAACGCCACGCACAACCTGCACAATCTGCTGACCTTGCGCGGCGCACTGGTGCGTGACCCGCACGCCTGGTCAGGTTATCTCACTGAAGCGATTGACACGTTTGCCGATCGCGCCGATGTCGTGTTCGCTTCCCATCACTGGCCGACCTGGGGTCGGGACAGCATCGTCGAGTTCTTGTCGCTGCAGCGCGACATGTACGCGTACTTGCACGACCAGACGCTGCGGCTGCTCAACCAGGGCCATACCGGCGTCGAGATAGCCGAAATATTCCAGATGCCACCGGCTCTCGAGCGGGCCTGGCATACGCATGGCTATTACGGATCGGTCAGCCACAACGTGAAGGCGATCTACCAGCGCTACATGGGTTGGTTCGACGGCAACCCCGGCCGGCTATGGCCCCATCCTCCCGAGGCGCTGGGGCCCCGGTATGTCGAGGCGATGGGCGGAATCGACCGAGTCGTCGAGCTCGCCAGGGCGGCTTTTGACTCCGGGGACTTTCGTTGGGCCGCAACGCTGCTGGACCACGCGATCTTCACCGACAGCGAGCACGCGGCCGCCCGCGCGCTGTATTCGGACACCCTCGAGCAACTCGCCTACGGTGCCGAAAACGCGACCTGGCGCAATTTCTTTTTGAGCGGGGCCACCGAATTGCGCGACGGCAACTTCGGCACCGCGGGCCAGGTTGCCTCGCCCACCATGATGTCGCAACTGACGCCGGAGCAGATCTTCGACGGTCTGGCCATTCGGGTCAACGGGCCACGCAGCTGGGATCTGGATATCGCCATCGACGTCGCCTTCGCCGATACCGCCGTCAACTATCGGCTCACCCTGCGCAACGGGGTGCTGGTGCGCCGCAAGGCGGCACCCGATCCCTCGGCGGCAACCGTTACGATAAGATTGACCAACAAGATTCGGCTTCTCGCGGTGCTGCTGGGCGACTTCAGCTCGCCCGGCCTGGAGCTTACCGGTGATCAGAGCGCGCTGCAGGACCTGCTCAGTGTGCTCGACGGCCCAGACCCGAATTTCAACATCGTCACGCCGTGACGCCGCGTCAGGCGACGTCGATCACCACCTTGCCCAGCACCTTGCGGTCGGCCACATGCCGTAAGGCCGCGGCCGTCTCCGACAGCGGGAACCGCGCGCCGATGTAGGGCCGCACCGTGCCGGCGGCGAACATCTGTGCCAACTCCCTGAGGTCGCGAACGGCGTCGTCGGGCCGGTCGGTCATGAACGTGCGAATCTCCATGCCGCGCACGCAGATGTCTTTGAGCAGAATGAGATTCAGCGGAATCGCCGGGATTGTGCCGGCCGCATAGCCCAGCGTGACGAAGGTGCCGCCACGCGCGAGCCCGCGCAGCGCCGGCTCCGAATACGATCCGCCCACCGGGTCCAGCACCACGCGGGCGCTGTCGCCGGTGAGCTCACGGATCCGCGTCTTCAGGTCCTCGCGGTCATAGTCCACGGTCGCCTCGGCGCCGCGCTGCCGGCACAGCTGGAGCTTCTCCGGGCTGGATGCCGCGGCCAGCACCCGGGCCCCCATCGCGACCGCCAGGTCGACCGCGGCCAGTCCCACGCCGCCCGCGGCGCCGAGCACGACCACCCAATGTCCTTGTGTGACAGCGGCCGTCGAGCGCAGCGCGTGATAGGCGGTGCGGTAGGTGACGCCGAATGCGGCGGCGGAGGCGAAGTCGGCATCGTCGGGCACGAGTTCGGCCTGCCCCGCGTCCAGCAGCGCCTGCTCGGCGAACGCCCCGAAGGTGGTTCCGGAAACCCGTTGTCCGGGACGGAACGGCGCGCCGTCACCGGCGGCGATGACCTCGCCGGCGATCTCGTTGCCGGGGATGAACGGCGGCGGAATCTTGACCTGGTACTTGCCGGCGATGAACAGCACGTCGGGGAAGTTGACCGCGGCCGCGCGGACCCGCACCAGCAACTGGCCCGGGGCCGCGACGGGATCGGGCACGTCGTCGATCACCAGATCCTCGGGAGCGCCGTAGGAACGACAGATCACCGCGCGCATCAACTGGCCTCCAGACCACGTAAGCAGAACCGCACCACGTGTGCGATGTCGTCGGGGCCGGGCCGGTCGGCCGAGCCCACATAGCGGCGCATGGTCGCGGCGGTGCAGCTGAACACCGCCTGGACATCGCGCTCGACGTCGCTACTGCCCAGCGCCGCAATGGGTTCAACCAGAAGCTCGCGAAGCGGCCGCATCATCTCCTGGTCGGCCGCGCGCCAGCTGGTACCGGCCGACATCTGGCCGGCCGCCGCGCGGGTCATGCTGATCAGGTGCGGGTCGGCCACCTGGGCCAGCGTGCCCTCGATCCACCGCGCGACCTTGTCGCGCGGCTCGGGTTCCTTGGCCATCTGATGCTCGAGGTAGGACACCACGATGCCCACCCCGCGTTCCATGACGGCCAGGATCAGATCGTCCTTGCCGGCGAAGTAGCGGTAGAACGCCTTGTTCGACGAATTCGCCTCGGCGACGATGTCGCTGACCCGCGGCGGTTCGGGTGCGACGCGTTCCATGACGCGCACCGCGGCGGCCAGGATGCGCTCCACCTCCTCGGTGGCCTCCCGCTGGCGGTCATCCAGTGCCCGCTCGACCGCTGCGGTCACCCGGTCAGAGGTCAACGAACTCACCGTATTTGGAGCGCGCAGCCGCGCGTCGCACGTCGAGCATCTCGCTGGGCCAGTCACCCTCCTCGGCCTCGTAACCCTTGAGCAGCATCCGGGCCAGGTTGACCTTGTGGGCCTCGGTCGGTCCGTCGGCCAGGCCCAGCGCGATGCCGCCCAGCAGTACGTTGACCAACGGCAGCTGATCGGTGAGCCCCAACGCCCCGTGCACCTGAATGGCCCGCAGTGCAATCGATTTGAGTACCTGCGATGCCAGGATCTTGCAGGCGGCGATCTCGGCGCGGGCGGCGCGCTCCTCACCGTTGTCGATCAGCCATGCGGCGTGCAGCACGGTCAGCCGGAACGGGATCAGCTCGGTGTACGAGTCGGCGACGAACTCCTGGACCAGTTGCTTGTCGGCCAGCAGACTGCCCTGAGTGAAGCGGCTTTTCGCCCGGCGGGACATGATCTCGACGGCGCGTTGCGCCATCCCGATGGAGCGCATCGCGTGATGCAGCCGCCCACCGGCCAGCCGGGTCTGCAATATCAAAAAGCCCTGGCCGGGCTCGCCGAGCAGCGCGTCGGCGGGCACCCGCACGTCGTTGTAGTGCACCAGTGAATGGCCCGGCTCGTGCGGGTCGGCCCCGACCAGGTGGTGATTGGCCTCCAGGACCAGCCCCTCGGTGCCGGCGGGGATCAAAAACGTCGACGCACCGGTATGGACCGGCACATCGGGATCGGTGATCGCGACGACGATGAAGAACGAGGCGACGGACGCGTTGGAGGAGAAGTACTTTCGCCCGGTGATCACCCAGTCGTCGCCGTCGCGGACGGCGCGGGTGGTGAAGACCCGCGGATCCGCGCCGCCCTGCGGTTCGGTCATCGAGAAGCACGAGAAAATCTCACCGGACAGCAGGCCCGCCAGGTAACGGTCCTTCTGTTCCTGGGTTCCGAAGCGGGCGATGATCTCGGCGTTGCCGGTGTCGGGCGCTTGCGTTCCGAACACGATCGGCGCCCACGGGCTGCGGCCCAGGATCTCGTTGATCAGGGTCAGCTTGACGGCACCGAATCCCTGCCCGCCCAGTTCGGGCCCCAGATGCGGTGCCCACAAACCCTTGTCGCGCACCTGCTGCTTGAGCGGGTCCACAATGCGGCGCCGCTCGTCGTTCAGCGGCAGAAACTCGCAGCCGGGAAACAGCACCTCGAGCGGTTCCACCTCGTCGCGAACGAAGCCGCGGATCCACTCGAGCTTCTCCTCGAACTCCGGCTCGGTAGAAAAGTCCCAGGACATTTGAACACTCCTTTCACTGGTGGCGTCCCGCTGCGCCCGGCTCATGTCGATTGTGGCGACCCGCTGCGCCCGGCTCATGTCGATTGTGGCGACCCGCTGCGCCCGGCTGCGCCGCGCTTGCGATCGCCACGTCAGGGGATCCCGCCGTCGGCCCGCAGGATCGAGCCGGTGGTGAAACTGGACGCGTCGGACGCCAGGAACATTGCCGCGCCGACGATTTCGCGCGGATCGCCCGCGCGCTGCAACGAAAGGTGCTTGAACGGATTCTGTTCGGCCGCCCCGAGATTCCAGGCCTTGCTCACGTCGGTGAGAAACGGGCCGGCCATCAGCGTGTTGACCCGCACCGCCGGACCGAACGCCTTCGCCAGCGCCTCGGTCATGGCGTTGAGCCCGGCCTTGGACGCGGCGTAGGGGATGATGTCCGGCGTAGGCCGCAGTGAGCCGGCCGTACTCACGTTGATGATCGAGCCCCGGCCGGCCGCCACCATGCGCTCACCCACCAACGCCGACAAGCGGAATGGGCCCTTGAGGTTGAGGTTGACCACGGCGTCGAACAGCTTCTCGGTCACATCGGTCAGCTTGTCGTACAGCGGGGACATGCCCGCGTTGTTGATCAGCGTGTCGACCTTGCCGAACCGTTCGTAGGTCGCACCGACCAGGCCGTCGAGCTGATCCCAGCGCCCCACGTGCACCTGATAAGGCATGGCCGAACGGCCGGTCTCCGCCTCGATCTCCTTGGCGGTGGAGACGCAGTTGTCCATGTTGCGGCTCGCGATCACCACGTCGGCACCGCAGCGGGCCGCACCGAACGCCATCTCGCGGCCCAGGCCGCGGCTACCCCCGGTGATCAGGAAGACGCGGTCGGTCAGATCGAAAAGCTCGTCGGCATAACCCATTTCAAGATCCCTTGTTAGATCGGGCGAGTTCTGCCGCGGTGGCGATGAGCTGCAGAATCATCGGGCCGAACGCGTCGGCGATCTTGGGGTCGACCTTGCCGGTCCGTACCCCGGCTGCGTACGTCTTCTCCAGCACGATGCCCAGCTTCCAGTTGGCCAGCACCAGGTAGTAGTCGATGTTCTCGGTCGACAAACCGCTGACGGTTTCGTAATGCTCCAACAGCTCGCTGCGCGTCGGCATGCCGCGCATGTCGAGATAAAACCCGTCCTCGCGCGGCTTTTCGCCGTCGTAGCCCAGCAGGCACCACGCCAGGTCGAGCAGCGGATCGCCGACCGTGGTCATCTCCCAGTCCACGATCGCGGCCAGGCGTGCGGGGGCGTCGTGGGCGAACATCACGTTGGCGAACTGATAGTCGCCGTGCATGATGCCCGGCCGGTACTGCGCCGGACGGTTGCGGCGCAGCCAGTCGGAGGCATCGTCCAAACCCGGCAGCTCGCGAACCTTGTAGGCATCGAGGAACGCCAGCCAGCGATCGACCTGCCGCTCGTGGAATCCGTCCGGGCGGCCGAACCCTTGGAGTCCCTGCTTGCGCCAATCCACTCGGCCCAGCTTGGCCGCGCCGTCGACCAATTGGAAGGCCAGGCCGCGCCGGGCCTCGAGGTCGGTGTCGAACGGTGATTGCCAGCCGCCGTCCATCGGGCTCCACCCGTCGATCGCCTGCATGACGTAGAACGGCAAACCGAGCACGGCGCCGGTCTCGTCGGCGGCGATCAGCGCCGCGTGCGGGACATCGGTGCCGGACAGCGCCCGGACCAGGCGGATCTCCCGCAGCAGCCCGTCGATGCGGGCGGCGTCGGCCCGGGCGCCGGGCATCCGCAGCACCATCCGCTGGCCACCGCGCTCGATCAGATAAAGGGTGTTCTGCGAGCCGCCTTTCAGCTGGGTCGGTCGCGCCTCTTCGCCACCGCCCGGTGCGTCGTTCGCATCCAGCCAGCGAGCGAGGACGCCCGCGTCGAGTCCCGATCCACCAGTCACTCGCCAACCCTCTCTGCACATCCCGATCTCTGCCCGGAGAATAGCATTCTCCGGGCTAGAGGCAAGTGCGGCTGTCAGCCCACTTTGCGCGCGCTCAGCAGGAACCCGGGCGCCATGAAGTGGCCCTCGCCGTCGTGGTCCAGGTGCGCCAGGGGGCCGTCGGGCGAGCTGTCCGGTTCAGTCATCCGTCCTTCTCGGCACTGGGGGAATGAAGCTAGTGCAGCGATGCCATTGTGCACGCCGTGAACGACGGGCAAGGGGCGATGAGAGACTTCGGACCGGCACAACCTTTCGACAAGGCAGGAAGAAACATGCAAGTGCTTCTGGTCCGGCACGCGCTCCCGCTGCGCAGCGAACACGGGCAAGGTTCCGATCCGGATCTGTCGGAGGAAGGGTTGGCCCAGATCGAGCGACTCCCCAAGGCGCTCGCCAGGTTTCCCATCGCGCGGGTGGTCAGCAGCCCGCAGCGCCGGGCCATCCAGACCGCCGAACCGGTCGCGGCGGATCGCGGCCTGACCGTCGAGATCGACGATCGCTTCGCCGAATACGACCGCGACCTTCCCGTGTACATCCCCGTCGAGCAGATCCGCGCGGAGATGCCCGACGAGTGGGCGCGCCTGGCTCAGGGGCATCTGCCCAGCGCGGTCGACGAGGACGCTTTTCGTGCCCGGGTGCGCGCCGCGGTCGACGACCTGGTCGCCACCGGCGACCCCGACGACACGGTCGCGGTGTTCAGCCACGGCGGGGTCATCAACGTCCTCCTGCACGAAATCCTCGGCACAGCCCGACTGCTGTCCTTTCCGGTCGACTATGCGTCGGTCACCCGGCTGTTGTTCTCCCGGTCCGGGCAAGCGACGGTGGCGGCGGTCAACACCACCGAACACGTCTGGGACCTGTTGCCGCGAAACCAGAGGCTGCTCGACGACGACGCGAGCCGTGGCAAGGCCTGAGCGGAAGTCCGGTAAATCGCAGGTGGTGCGCCGCGTCGAGCCCGGCGATGGTAGACAAGTTCGGTGACTTCAGCTGGCCAACTCGAGGGCCTCGACCTGGCCTCGCTGGACTCCTATCTGCGTTCGCTCGGGATCGAGCGCGACGGCGAGTTACGCGCGGACTTTATTTCCGGTGGTCGCTCCAATCTGACGTTCCGTGTCTACGACGACAGCACCAGTTGGCTGGTGCGCCGGCCGCCGCTGCACGGGTTGACCCCGTCGGCGCACGACATGGCCCGCGAGTACCGCGTCGTCGCGGCGCTGCAGGACACACCCGTTCCGGTGGCGCGCACGATCGGGCTCTGCGAGGACGATTCGGTGCTGGGCGCCCCCTTCCAGATCGTCGAATTCGTCGCCGGGCAAGTGGTGCGCCGCCGCGCTCAACTCGAGTCGTTCAGCCACACGGTCATCGGCGGCTGCGTCGACTCGTTGATCCGCGTGCTCGTCGACCTCCACACCGTCGATCCCAACGCCGTCGGCCTGGCCGACTTCGGCAAGCCCAGCGGCTATCTGGAGCGTCAGGTGCGGCGGTGGGGCTCGCAATGGTCGCTGGTGCGGTTGCCCGAGGATCGGCGCGACGCCGATGTGGAACGGCTGCATTCCGGTCTGGGCGAGGCGATTCCGCAGCAGAGCCGCACGTCGATCGTGCACGGCGACTACCGGATCGACAACACGATTCTGGACGCCGACGACCCGACCAAGGTTCGTGCGGTGGTCGACTGGGAGCTCTCCACGCTGGGGGATCCGCTGTCTGATGCGGCCCTGATGTGCGTGTACCGCGACCCCGCCCTGGATTTGATCGTCAATGCGCAGGCCGCGTGGACGTCACCGTTGTTGCCGACGGCCGACGAACTTGCGGACCGCTATTCGCTGGTGGCCGGTACACCGCTGGCGCATTGGGAGTTCTACATGGCGCTGGCCTACTTCAAGCTCGCCATCATCGCCGCGGGCATCGACTTCCGCCGGCGGATGTCGGATCAGGCCCGCGGCGCGGTCGACGCGTCCGAGCACACACCCGAGGTGGTCGCGCCGCTGATCTCCCGGGGTCTGGCCGAACTGGCGAAGCTGCCCGGCTAGCGCTGGGCGGCCGCGTGCTGCCGTTTGGCCGCGCGGCGCAGCTGCAAGATCCGTGCGGTGCCGACCGCAACCGTGATCAGCCCCCCGACCACGGCCGCCAGCAGGATCGCAACACCCTTGGGCTGACTCCAGTGCCAGCCCAAGAACTGAAACTCTGCGGGTGTCGTGTTCTGGGTGATGAAGATCAGCAACAGGATCAGGATCACGAAGCCGGCGAACAACGACGACCACAGAGCGCCGGCGCGGGTGAACCCGATGGCCGGTTCCTTGGCGGGCGCGCCGGTCTTGGCGGCGGGGTCGGGCTTGGGGGGCGGCTGCCCGGGCGAGGCAGGGGTGTGGCTGCTCATACTGCCATCTTTGCCCTATCGGACGCCGATTGAAACCGATTCGGACAACCGAACCTTGCAGGCCAGCGTTTGCGGGGTTCGGGCGTTAGGGTCGGCGGTATGACGGGATGGCCGCACGTGCGGGGCGTGATCACGCGCGCGGTGATACTGGTGATGGCCATGTCCGTCGTTGCAGCGTGCAGCAATTCCGATCCGCTGGGAGCGCAGGTTCGAAGCCCCAACTCCATTGTCATCGGCTCCGGCGACTTTCCGGAATCGCAGATCATCGCCGAGATCTATGCACAAGCCTTGCAGGCCAATGGTTTCGAAGTAGGTAAGCGGATGGGCATCGGGAGCCGGGAGACGTATATTCCTGCGCTCAAAGACCATTCGATCGATCTGGTGCCGGAATACATCGGCAATCTGCTCCTCTACATCTCGCCGCAGTCCAACGCCACCACGCTGGATTCCGTCGAGCGTGAGCTTGACCAGCGCCTGCCCGCTGACCTCTCAATTCTGACGCCCGCCCCGGCCACCGACACCGATACCGTCAGCGTGACCGGGCAAACGGCCAACTCCTGGAACCTGAAGACAATCGCCGATCTGGCCGTCCATTCGGCCGACGTGCGATTCGGGGCGCCCTCGGCGTTCGCGACCCGGCCGGCCGGGCTGCCCGGGCTGCGGCAGAAGTACGGACTCGAGATCAAGCCGGGCAACTTCGTCGCCATCGACGACGGCGGCGGCGCGGTCACCGTGCGCGCATTGGTCGAGGGCAGGGTGAACGCCGCCAACATTTTCACCACGTCACCGGCCATCCCGCAGAACCACCTGGTGGCCCTCGACGACCCCGAGCATAATTTTGTGGCCGGAAACATTGTGCCGCTGCTCAATTCGCAGAAGAGATCTCCGCGGCTCAAAGAGGTGCTGGATGCGGTCTCGGTGAAGCTGACGACGTCCGGCGTCGCCGGACTCAACGCCGCGGTGTCGGGGAATTCGGGCATCGATCCCGACCAGGCGGCGCGAAACTGGGTACGCGACAACGGCTTCGACCATCCGATCGGAGGATGACTTGATCATCTTCGACAAAGTCAGCAAGGTCTTCGCCGACGGAACCACCGCCGCGAACGAGCTCAGCTTGAGCGTCCCCACCGGCAAGCTGACCGTGTTCGTCGGATCATCCGGCAGCGGCAAGACCACGGCGCTGCGCATGATCAACCGGATGATCGAGCCCAGCTCGGGCACCATCACGATCGACGGCGTCGACGTCTCCACCCGCGACCCGGTGAAGCTGCGCCTCGGCATCGGATACGTCATCCAGCACGCCGGTCTGATGCCCCACCAACGCGTAATCGACAATGTGGCAACGGTTCCCGTCTTGCGGGGCCAGACTCGCCGGGCCGCCCGCAAAGAAGCCTACGGGGTGCTAGAACGGGTCGGGCTGCACGCCAAGCTCGCGACCCGCTATCCGGCACAGCTTTCCGGCGGCGAGCAACAGCGGGTCGGCGTGGCACGAGCGCTGGCCGCCGACCCGCCGATCCTGTTGATGGACGAGCCGTTTTCCGCCGTCGATCCGGTGGTCCGCCACGATCTGCAGAACGAAATACTGCGCCTGCAAGGCGAATTGCACAAGACGATCGTCTTCGTCACCCACGACATCGACGAGGCACTGCGGCTCGGCGAACGGGTCGCGGTGTTCAAGGGCGGTTCGCTACAGCAGTACGGCGAGCCCGCCCGACTGCTGTCGCGGCCGGCCAACGACTTCGTGTCGCGGTTCATCGGCCTGGGCCGCGGCTACCGATGGCTGCAACTCCTCGACGCGGCCGGGCTGCCGCTGCACGACGTCCAACGGATCACGGCCGACAAGCTCTCCGCAACAGGGCTTGCCGACGGCTGGGCCGTGGTCGTCGACGATGTCGGAGTTCCGCTCGGCTGGATCGACGGCGAGGGCTTGCGACGCCACCGTGACGGTGTGGCGTTGCCGGACAGCATGAGCGGGGTCGGATCGCTGTTTCGGCCGCGGGGCAATCTGAGCCAGGCGCTGGACGCGGCGCTGTCGTCGCCGTCGGGCATCGGTGTCGCCGTCGACGACGGCGGCAGGGTGATCGGCGGTGTGCTGGCCGCCGACGTGCTGGCCGCGGTGGACTCCCGACGGCTGGGTTCGGAACCCCGGGGGACCTAGCCGATGCACTATCTACTCACCCATCTCGACGACGCCCGGGGGTTGGCCGTCGTACACCTGCGGCTGGCGTTGGTGCCGGTGCTGATCGGTCTGGCGATCGCGCTGCCCCTGGGCATGCTGGTGCAGCGCACCCGGATCGCCCGCCGGCTCACGACGGCGGCCGCCAGCGTTGTGTTCACCATTCCGTCGCTGGCGCTGTTCGTGGTGTTGCCGATGCTCATCGGGACCCGCATCCTCGACGAGGCCAACGTGATGGTGGCGTTGACGGCCTACACGGCCGCGCTAATGGTGCGGGCGGTGCTCGAGGCGCTGGACGCGGTGCCCACCCAGGTGCGCGACGCCGCCACCGCGGTCGGCTACCCGACGATCACGCGGATGCTGAAAGTTGAACTGCCGCTATCGGTTCCGGTTCTCGTTGCTGGCTTGCGGGTAGTCGTGGTCACCAACATCGCGATGGTCTCGGTCGGCTCGGTCATCGGCATCGGCGGGCTGGGCAGCTGGTTCACCCAGGGGTACCAGACCAACAAGAGCGATCAGATCCTGGCCGGCATCATCGCGCTGTTCCTGCTGGCGGTCGTCATCGACGTGCTCATCGTGTTGGCCGGCCGGCTGGCCACACCGTGGGCGCACGCCACGCGCAGCACCGGCCGCCGCTCGGTCGTCGCACCGGTGGTGGGTGGTGCGCGGTGAACTTCATCGAGCGGGCGCTCTCCTATGTATCGACCGCCGACAACTGGACCGGCCCGGTCGGGCTCGCGGCCCGCATTCTGGAGCACCTCGAGTACACCGCCCTGGCGGTGGGGGCCTCGGCGCTGATCGCGATCCCCGTCGGCCTGATCATCGGGCACACCGGGCGCGGCACCCTGCTGGTGGTCGGGGCCGTTAACGGCCTGCGCGCGCTACCGACGCTGGGCGTGCTGCTGTTCGGAACGCTGTTGTTCGGGCTGGGCCTGGGTCCGTCGTTGGTGGCGCTGATGCTGCTGGGTGTGCCGGCGTTGTTGGCCGGCACCTACGCCGGGATCGCCAACGTCGAGCCGACGGTCGTCGACGCCGCCCGCGCGATGGGCATGACCGAGGCCCAGGTGCTGCTGCGCGTCGAGGTGCCCAACGCGTTGCCGTTGATCCTGGGCGGGCTGCGCAACGCCACGTTGCAGGTGGTCGCCACCGCGACCGTGGCCGCCTACGCCAGCCTCGGCGGTCTGGGCCGATACCTGATTGACGGGATCAAAGAACGTGAGTTTCATCTCGCTCTGGTCGGTGCGCTGATGGTGGCCGCGTTGGCGCTGGTGCTCGATGGATTGCTCGCGGTGGCGGTGTGGATTGCGGTGCCGGGCACCGGGCGATTACGGCGAACATACCGGGCACGCCGCAGCGGTTGGCAGGCACGTCTTACGGTAGACGAGTGAACGCAGCCCCCTCTGATCCGTCTCGCCGCGTGTGGCAGGCGATGCTCACCTGGCGCGCAAAGGATGACCCCCGGATGGAATCGGTACGAGTCCAGGTGTCCGGCAACAGAATCAAGGCCAATGGCCGCATCATCGCCGCCGCCACCGACACCCATCCCGCGTTCGGCGCCTACTACGACCTGCTGACCGACGAGGCCGGTGCCACCAGGCGCCTCGGAATGACCGTCACCCTCGCCGAGCGAGAGCGCGTCTTCTCCTTCGCCCGTGACGAAGAGAACATGTGGCTGGTCACCGACCATCAGGGCGAACGCCGTGCGGCCTACAACGGCGCGCTCGACGTCGACGTCGAGTTCAGCCCGTTCTTCAACGCGCTCCCCATCCGGCGGCTCGGCTTGTATGAGCGGGCGGCCTCGGTCACGCTGCCCGTCGTCTATGTGAACTTGCCGGATATGTCCATCGCCGCGGACACCGTGAGCTACAGCAGTACCGGCAGCCTGGACGAGATCAAATTGCGCTCGCCGATCTCCGACACGACGGTGAGCGTCGACGACGAAGGATTCATCGTCGACTATCCAGGCTTGGCAGAGCGGATCTGACCACCCCGCCGGCCCGGCCCGCGGCGGCCAGTTCCCCACGCCAGTTCTCCGCGCCGACGACGACGTGGAAGATGTCGTGGCGCGGGAAGCTGTCGTAGCGCGTGCGCGCGGCGTGGCCGGCCTCGACGAGATCGGCGACCGAGTTGTGGGAAGCCAGCGATTCGCGGGCTCGGGTCAGCAGCTCGATGACGCGATCGGCCGCCGGCCCCAATTGGTCGGAGTTGCCTTCGCACATCGCCCGCACCAGGTCCGGCGCGGTGGCCGCCACCCGGGTCCCGTCGCGGAAGGAGCCGGCGGCCAGGGCGAAGGCCAACGGGACGTCTCCGGCGACGACGGCCAGCGCCTCCGCGAGCAGGTGGGGCAGATGCGAGATTGCAGCCGCGGCCGCGTCGTGTTCGTCGGACCTGGCCGGCACCACCACCGCGCCGCAGTCCAACGCCAACGTCATCACCGTCGACCAGACCGCCGCATCCACGTGATCGTCGACGCTGACCACCCACGGGGCCCCGGTGAACAACCCGGCGTAGCCGGCGGTCCAACCCGAGTGGGCGGTGCCCGCCATCGGATGTCCCCCGACGAAGCGTTCCTGCAGACCCGCGGCCACGACCTGGTCGAGGACCGCCTGCTTGACGCTGGTGACGTCGGTCAGCGGACACGCCGGGGCCGTCTCCTTGATGTGGGCGAGCATGCCCGCCATCGCCGGCATCGGCACGGCCAGCACGATCAGCGCACCGGAGTCGGCGGCGCGAGACAAGGTCGCGGTCAGATCGGTGGTGGCGTCATAGCCGTCGGCGGTCGCGGCCTGCGCGCCCTCCACCGAGCGGTTATAGCCGAAGACCTCACGGCCGGCTGCCGTGGCGGCCCGCATTATCGAGCCGCCGATCAGCCCCAGCCCGAGCACACACACCGGTGTCTTAGAAGGAGGGCTTGCCACATTCCAAGGTTGGCACATCCGGACGGGAACGGCGCCGCCAGATCTCGCGGTTACCAGGAGCCATCTGGTCAGGGGCCTGGTCAGGGACTACCGTAAGCGGCCATGGGAGCACAACGGGCCTCTGCCCAGGGCCTGTCCGCGGACACGCCGGACGGGTTCGGCGTTGCGGTGGTGCGCGAAGAGGGGCAGTGGCGCTGCGCTCCGATGGCCCGTAAATCGCTGTTGAGCCTGGTGGCCGCCGAGACGGAGCTGCGTGAATTGCGCAGTTCCGGGGCGGTCTTCGGCCTGCTGGATGTC
Source organism: Mycolicibacterium vulneris (assembly GCF_002104765.1). GTDB lineage: Bacteria > Actinomycetota > Actinomycetes > Mycobacteriales > Mycobacteriaceae > Mycobacterium > Mycobacterium vulneris. The sequence continues at coordinate 37,670 of NZ_NCXM01000016.1, read as the reverse complement.
GACGACGAATTCTTCGTCATCGTCCGGCCGGCGCCGTCGGGCACGCGGTTGTTGCTCTCTGATGCCACCGCGGCCCTCGATTACGACATCGCCGCGGAAGTGCTTGACAAGCTGGACGCCGACATCGATCCCGAGGATCTCGAGGACTCGGATCCCTTCGAAGAGGGCGACTTAGGTCTGCTGTCCGACGTCGGGCTGCCCGACGCGGTCCTCGGGGTCATCCTCGACGAGACCGACCTGTACGCCGACGAGCAGCTGGGCCGCATCGCCCGCGAGATGGGCTTCGCCGATCAGCTGTCGGCGGTGATCGACCGCCTCGGTCGGTGATCACTGACGAAGACCTGATCCGTTCCGCACTGTCGGTTGCCGCGACGGCGGGTCCCCGCGACGTGCCCATCGGCGCGGTGGTGGTCGGCGCCGACGGAACCGAGCTGGCCCGCGCGGTCAATGCCCGTGAGGCGTGGGGAGACCCGACGGCCCACGCCGAAATTGTGGCGCTGCGCGCGGCGGCCGAGGTCCTCGGGGACGGGTGGCGGCTGGAAGGCGCCACGCTGGCGGTCACCGTCGAACCGTGCACCATGTGCGCGGGCGCACTGGTGCTGTCGCGCATCGCCCGGCTGGTGTTCGGCGCGTGGGAGCCCAAGACCGGAGCGGTCGGGTCGTTGTGGGATGTGGTCCGGGATCGGCGGCTCAACCACCGCCCGGAAGTGCGGGGCGGTGTGCTGGCCCAGGAGTGCGCCGCGCCACTGGAAGCCTTCTTCGCCCGCCAGCGATTGGGGTGAGGGGCATGCCGTTCGGTAAGCTGCTCGGCGGTGGCGTGTCCGAGCGGCCTAAGGAGCACGCCTCGAAAGCGTGTGACGGCTAAAACCGTCCGAGGGTTCAAATCCCTCCGCCACCGCCAAAGATTGCACGGACGTAAGCGGTTTCCAGATTTGCTGGAAACTGGCTGATCGCTCCGTGAGCGTATTTTGCGTGCCGTGCCTGGTCGCGACAGCGTCCAGGTCATTCGGTGGCGAAAAATCGCTGTTTAGGAGTCCCGTTTGTGGGCGGCCGGCGGCATGATCGCACGTCAAACCCTTCGTCGCCTTGTTTCTCCTCTAGCCGCGGCGTCAGGCGTTGCCGCTTCCGGCCTCGCCTCTGCAGTCCCCTCCGCCACCGCCGGTCCGTGCCCGGACGTGCAGGTGGTATTCGACCAACGCCGCGGCGATCGACAAGGGCGCGTCCTTCGCGGCCGGCCTTCTAGCCGGCGGTCCTGGCGGGCGCGGCTCGATGTAAGCGGATGGCCGTCGTCGTCCTCATTTAGCCGACCGGACGCACGGCTCGGGCCGGCGCCGATTGGCGCTCGATGCTTCCGAGCCACTAATTTTCCTCAGGTGAACTTCTCAGCTGCAGGTGCAGCCGCGCGGTGGATCGTCCCCTTGCTCACGGTTGCAGCCGTGGCCGGCATGGGTCTTGTCGCCGACCCGGTACAGGTCCGTCCCGCCCCTGCAGTGCGGCTGGTCGCCGACGGCGACCCGTTGGCCGGAGCGCCGTTCTACGTCAACCCGGCCTCGGCGGCCATGCGCGCCGCGCAGAGCGCCGATCCGCCGAGCCCCGAGCTGACCGCCATCGCCAACACACCGCAGGCGTACTGGATCGTCCCGGGTGGGTCGGCGGCAACCGTCGGGAAGTATGTCGGCGACGCGAATGGTGCCGGCGCCATCCCGGTTCTGGCGATTTATGGCATCCCCCACCGCGACTGCGGCAGCTTTGCGGCCGGCGGGATGGGCTCGGCCGACGCCTACCGCTCGTGGATCGACGGCATCGCATCCGGCGTGGGCGCTTCGCGGGTGGCGATCGTCGTCGAACCCGACGCGCTTGCCATGGCCGACTGCTTGTCGGGTGATGCGCGCCAGGAACGCTTCGACCTGATCCGCTACGCCGTCGACACGCTGACCAAGGATCCGAACGCGGCCGTGTACGTCGACGCGGGTCACCTGCGTTGGCACAGCGCCGACGACATGGCCGCCCGGCTCAACCAGGCCGGCGTCGGCCACGCCCGGGGCTTCAGCATCAACACCGCGAACTTCTTCACCACCGACGACGAAATCGGTTATGGCGAGGCGATTTCGGGGCTCACCAATGGGTCGCACTACGTGATCGACACGTCGCGCAACGGTGCGGGACCGGCCCCCGACTCCGACCTCAACTGGTGCAACCCGAGCGGCCGAGCATTGGGCACTCCGCCGACCGCCAGCACCGCGGGTGCGCACGCCGACGCGTACTTGTGGATCAAACGCCCCGGTGAGTCCGATGGGACCTGCGGCAAAGGTGATCCGCCGGCCGGCAACTTCGTGAGCCAGTACGCCATCGATCTCGCTCACAACGCCGGTCACTAGAACGGCCTTGGGGTTGAGCCGGTAAGCATGTCGGTGCCGCGGAACCGATTTGCGATTCGTGATCGTTCTTGGTTGAAAATGGGTAACATTTAGATACCGAAAACAGCAAAGCGAGCGCGCGACAAGAGGCATCATGGCCAAGAAAGTCGAGATCATCGCCGTCTTCGCGATCTGTACTGCCTTCATCACGGCTCCCGGGACACTGTCCGGTTTCGTCGCGAACGCAGACGATTCGGGGACAGCGCTCTACAGCGGCATCAACCAGCTTCGCCCAGGATGCGGGCCGATCAGCGACGATCCGCGTTTAACCGAAGCCGCCCAGCGCCACGCCGATGACATGCTGCGCAACGGGGTGAGCGGACACATCGGTTCGGACGGATCGTCGCCGCAGGCGCGAATCACCGCGGCGGGCTACAGAAGCCGGTACTCGGGTGAGATCGTCTTCTGGGGCACCGGATCCGCTGCGACTCCCAAGGAAGCCCTCGACATGTGGATGCAGAGTCCGCCACACCGAGACATCATTTTGAACTGCGCATATAACGCGGGCGGCTTCGCCACCGCTTGGGACGGCAACAAGATGACCGCCGTCGGCGACTTCGCTGCATCGTAAAGCCTTCTAGGCCAAGCTTTTCGGATCACGACTCTGGTCGCTATGCGCGTCCGGTGACCGTGCCGCCACCCTTGAGCGGCCCTCACACGTGGGGCAGCCACCCAGATCCCTTCGGCGACAGCACGAAGCCGCGGCCTTGCGCGTCTTTGCACGCTGTCGTGCCGGCGTTGTCGACCCCGCAGATGATGCCATTGACGGTGATGGAATGACCCGGAGGAAGCGTTTTGACCGGCTGTCCGTCAATCACGCGTGATGGTTCGCCCTCATTCGTCTGCTTCAGCCCAGTAGTTGTTCCGATCCAATTGACCCCGGTGATTCCCGCATTGGGATTCGAAGGCGCGGGCGGGACCGCCGGCAAGTTATTTCCACTGCACTGTGCTTGATCGGGCGTGTAGCTGCAGACGACCCCATCGGGAGTGAGGAAATACACCGTTGGCAGGGGCGGCCGGCCAGGGTTGGGAACGTCGATCGTGTAATCGCCGACGTTCACCGGGGCGTCTGCGCTCAGGTCCGGAAATCTGGGCGGGTCGGCATGCGCCGTGCAGGCAACTGCGAAAGCAGCTCCGATGAGTGTCATGGCGCCGGCCAGCTTCTTGATGACCATATGCATCCAATCGGTTCAGACGGTCAGTGGTAGGGGCTGAGTTGAAATTCTCGGGTGTTGTACGGAGTACCGAACGGCACGCCGTTCGCATCTTTAAGCGTATTCCATTGACTGCCAAATAATTTCAAATTGTCCAGCGTTGATCCTGGCAAGATATATCCACCGTACGGTTGTGAGATGAACTTCGGGGCGCCTGGATCGCCGTTCTGCGCGACGAGAGTCGTGGGCACGTTCGCGCCGAACATTTCGGTCGGGTTGGCTCCTACTCGCACTTCAATACTTCCCTTACGCGCATCTACATTAAAGCCAGACAAGACGGGCTTCCCGCCGATTTCCCGGAAGCTGAGCTCTCCGTAGCGATTGGCGGTTACCTGTGTGGCCTGTTGTCCGGGCTTTCCCCAGTCGTTCCCGTTCCAAGGCTGCCAGGTTGAACGATCGAACACGTTGCCGGGATCCGCGCGGTACATGGTGATGCCTCGGCTGCGGTCGAAGGAATCGGCGGCAATGTAGACCTTGCCGTCTGACCCTTTGTAGCCGCTGACCTGTGTGGGCGCGGCGCCCGCGCCCCGATACGACCCCGGCGCCATTGCCCACCCCCTGCCGGGATCGCCGTTGACTTCGACCAGCCACGAAGCCACTGGCTTCAAATCACCCTGAGTGCCCGTCACCATCATGTACGTTTTGTCGCCGAGCGTGATCGTCCCGGCTGGCAACGTGTCGTTGATTCCGGCCTTGACCGCCTCTGCCGGCATGGGGAACAGCTCACGGCCGCTATCTTTTGCTCCCGTCAATGGCGCGCCGAAATGCGGACGCCCGTCGGCGTCGAAAGTCACTGGTACTGCCACAGATCGATAATGCTCGCCCTCCCCGACCTTATCGCCGGAGAACGAATCCCCGAAGATCGCGAGGTAGTTCCCGGGCTGCCCGGGAACCTCGATCACTTCCCCTAAGTCAGCCGCCCCGATCCCTGGGATGCCGGGAATGCCGCCGGTCCCGGCGATCGGCCCGAGATCCCTTACCTCGCCTGGCTTCAGCGGACTCTCGATCCAGTCGTCCACGGCTTTCGGAGGGTCGTACCCGTCGGTATGCAGGGCGTCCATCGATTTGCGCAACGTGTCCGAGTAGGCGTTTCGAATTGAATTCAACTGTTTGACGGCATCTCGGACGTCGTCCACGGCCTGGGCGTGCGCAGCCTCCTTCAGTTTCTGCAATTTGGTGCGTTCCGCCTGAGTGAGGTCGAGCGTCAAGTCATGTTTTATCGCGCCGATGAGTCTGTCGAGCCCCCGCAGCTCACTGTCCAGAAGGGCGATCTCTTGAGCCCCTTGCTTTTGCGCGTCGGCCAGGGCGGCCGCGATGGACTGCAGCTCGGCGCCGATCTTCGGCAGTAGCTCAGACTGCGCACCAAGGGATTTGGTAACCCGTTGGACTTCATCGGAGTCATTGATCGGGTGGCCACCATCCTGATGGTTCCAGGCCGCGGCGAAGCGTTTCTGCGCGTCCTCGAAGGCGTGGTCGGCTTCGGCGGTGTGCCGGCCGGCGCCATGAAAGGCCTCTGCCAGCCGCGAGATCTGAAATGGGCTGCCCGCCTGCAGGCTCTGGTTGATCGCCCACGGATCGCCGCCGGCCGACGCGATCAGTTCTGCTTCGCTCAGGTTTTCCCACGTCATGGCGTCGCCAGTAGCCGACCAGCACCGACGAGCATCGCCGCCCCCTTCTGAGCAGGTATAACCCTACTACCGGGAGGTCTATGGCGGGTTCGCGTTGATTGACTTCAGCGAAGGGTCACGAAGACCGAAACCGGCTCACGTCTGATTACCGGCCAGCTTTCGCACCGTCAGCGCTTCGATGTCTTGGAACGGCCGTCCCTCGGGCCGGATCAGGTCGTGGAACCACACCTTCGGGACCGACGTGTAGGGGTGGTCCCATGAGTCCCAGGGAAAGTAGGTCTGGGTCTTGCCGGCGACCAGGCCCCAGTTGATGGCGCCGACGTTGTGGCGCTTCGCAACCGGCAGGATCGATTCGACGGTGCTGCCCTGGGGCCGCGCCATGTATTCCGTGCAGAGGATGGGGCGGCCCATCGGAGTGAGCTCGTTGATCCGGTTCTCGAACCCGGAAGGTCCGGCGTAGGAGTGGAAGGTGATCACGTCGGCGTTGGCCAGCTGTATGTCGCTGATCGCGCTGCGGCCCTGCGGCTGTCCCCAATCCCCGCGCCACACACCGCTTGTCAGCGGCTGGCTGGGATCCACCGCCCGGGCCCAGCGAAAGACCTGGGGGAGCAGGTTGGTGACCAGCTGCTCCTTGTCGCTTCGTTCGGTGTTGCGGTACTGGCGCGCGGGGTTGTCAGGCTCGTTCCACAGGTCCCAGCCCAAAACCCGGTTGTCGTTGCGGAATTGGGTCATTACCGCCGTGACGTAGTCGCGCATGACCGGGACATACTTCGGGTCACCGAGACGTTCGGCGCCCGGGCTCTGCGCCCAGCCCGAGTTGTGCACGCCTGGCCGCGGCGCGCGCTGGCGTCCCGCTCGCGGTTGCGGATCCCAACAAGAGTCGAAGAAAACGAACAGTGGTTTGATGCGGTGGCGAGCCGCGATGTCGACGAATTGACCCAGGCGGGTTTGGAAGCCGCGCTGATCGGCCGCCCAGAGCTGATCGTGCAGGAACACCCGTGCGGTGTTGTGGCCGTAGAACTGGGCCCAGCCGAGTTCCGTGTCGATGCGCCGCGGATCGAAGGTGTCGGGCTGGAACATCTCGAGTTGGTTGATGGCGTTCGCCGGAATGTAGTTTGCTCCAACGAGCCAGCCCTGCGCTTGATACCAACGGTTCGCGCGGTCGGGGGACCACCGGCCCGCTTCCTCCGCGGAAGCCCGGGGCATCCGGGCAACTGCGGCGCCTGCCGCCAGTAACAGGGGGAGTTTCAGGGCCGTACGTCGTTCCACGATGTGACGATAAGTTTTCGGGGCGATTTCCCCGGGATTTGCTCAGCGCGTCGCGACGGGTTCGTCGTCAGAGCTGCCGAGTCGCGACTTTCGCGCGCGATCGTGACCAATCCGTGACCAGTATCACCGGCGTGCCCTGGACCCTTGCCAAGCCGCCCAGGTTAAAATCTGGCCCCAGCGCGAGTCAAAAACGTTGCCGGACAATCGAAACCGTTGTCCATCGCAAGTTCCTATCGCAGCTTGCGGCCGTGGTTGTCTTTGACGCTGCCGGTGAAGATCAAGATCGCGTCGACGATCGCCCAGACGATGCCGCCGAGCAGGACCGGAAACCCCAGAAAACAGAACACGCTGAAGAGAACTCCGAACAGACCAAGGCATAACTGCGCCACCGCAATCTGAGTCGAGTCGATGTAGAAGCGGCCGATACCGAACAAGCCGAGAAACAGCTGGAGCAGGCCGGCGGTGGTGGCGGACTTGTCCGACAGCGGCAGCCCGGTAACCGGATCGCGGCCGTAGGGCGCCTGCGGGTCAACATATCCCGGGTGACCAGGGTATGCCGGATAGCCGGCGTGCCCGGGGTAGGCCTGCGGAGGCGGATATCCCGGCGAGGGCGTGTACGGATTCGGCTGCGACCCGTAACCGGGCGGCTGCCATCCCCAGGGTGGCTCGCCGGGCGGAATTTCGGATGGGTTGGGTGGCGTCGACATCAGTTCGAGTTAACACGTCCGCCGGCCGGGCGTCCACACGGCGGCCGAGGCACCGGCGCCGAAAAAAACCTGACCGCGCAGTCGGCGAAATTGCTTCAAACTTTCCCCCCGAGGGCGCAATACTGAACAGGTGCCTGATCGAAATGTGTTAGGCGGTCCGCTGGAACCCTGCGGCTCAGACCCGCTGACCGGCTTTTACCGCGACGGCTGCTGCTCGACCGGCCCTCAGGACCTTGGGCGGCATACGATCTGCGCGGTGATGACCGCCGAATTCCTGGAACACCAGCGTTCCATCGGCAATGACCTGTCGACACCGGTGCCCGAGTATCGGTTCCCGGGCCTGCTGCCGGGGGACCGCTGGTGCGTGACCGCGCTGAACTGGCTGCGCGCTCACCAGGACGGATGCGCCGCGCCGGTGGTGTTGGCGGCCACTCACGAGAGGACCCTCGAAGTGGTGCCCCTGGAGGCGCTGCAAGAACACATGGTCGACGTGCCCGACGATCTGGCCAATCTGTAGTGCCGGGGCACCGGCGAGGTGGATGAACGACGCATCTCCACCGCGTCTAGCGTCTGTGTCATATTTCTCACCTGACGCGTCGAATAGGGGTTCCGGTGGGTTCTGCGGTTGACGACATCGACTTCGACGACTTGACCGCGCCGCAACTGACCGACGTGCAGCGTCAGATCCTGGAGTTCACCGAAGCCAGGCCCGTCGACCTCGACACCGACCGGATGCTCGCGGAGGCCGTCCAGCAGACGGGCCTGCCAGCCGGAGCCGCCGATCTCGACGACACCGACGGTTTCGCCGACCGCCTGCGCACGCACGTCGCGGCGATCGAAGCCGACGAAGGCCTGCTTCAGCTCACCCGCGGCTCGCTGCGCCAACGAATCGTGCGCCTGCTACGCAACCGCATGTCGCTGACCGAACTCATCCGGCGGTTTCCGGAGATCGAGTCCATCCCGATCGAGAAGCCATTCATCGTCGTCGGGATGCCGCGCTCCGGCACCACACATCTGGTGAATCTCATTGCCTCCGACCCACGCCGGCGCGCCCTGCCGTACTGGGAGAGCCAGGATCCCATCCCCGCTCTCGGGCAGGGTCCGGACATCTTCGGCGTCGATCCCCGCTACGCGCGCGCCAAGTCGGAACACGATGCGCTGATGGTGAGCGCCCCCGTGGTGGCCGCCATGCACGACCGGTTCCCTGAGGCGATCGAGGAGGAGGTGGAGCTCCTCGACCTCGATCTGGCCTCATACGTGCTGGAATGGCATGCGCGCGTGCCCGACTGGCGTGACTATTATCTGGGTCTCGACCAGACCCGGCACTACGCTTATATGAAGAAGGTGCTGCAGGCGCTGACCTTCCTGCGCGGGCCGCGGACATGGGTGCTGAAGAGTCCGCAGCACTGCGAGCAGCTCGGCCCGCTGATGGCGACTTTCCCCGATGCCACAGTGGCTTTCACCCACCGCGATCCCGTCGCGGTGATCCAGTCGGCGATCACCATGATGGCGTACTCGGATCGGTTGCGCCGCAACAGCATTGATCCGCAGTGGCTGCTGGACTATTGGAGCGATCGCGTGCACCGACTGCTCAGCGCGTGCGTGCGTGACCGCGACCTGGTGGCGCCCGAACGCAGTATCGACATCAACTTCCAGCAGCTCAACGGCAACGAGATGCCGGTGCTCGAACGGCTTTACCAGTGCGCCGGTGTCGACCTACCGCCCAAGGTGCAGCAACGTTTCCAGCGCTACCTGGACGGCAATCCTCGGGGTAAACACGGCCGCATCCGCTACGAACTACAGCGGCACTTTGGCACCTCCGCCGACGGACTGCGCGGCCGTTTCGGCTTCTACTTCGACAAGTTCGACGTCCGTCCGGAATGAGGGAGTCACCAGCGATGTCCGAACCTGTCTATCGGAGCAGGCCGGGTGCCGACGCGATGCGCCCAGCGTCTGCCGAGAAAGCCGAAGAGATCGCCCCGAGCTTGTGGTGCTCGCCCGGCTTGTCCAACTCGTATCTGCTCACCACGACCGAGGGCCGGGTGATCGTCAACACCGGCATGGGCTTCGAGGGTCCGGTGCATCGCGCCAACTTCGACGCCGTGGACTCGTCGCCGGTGCGCTACATCATCTTCACTCAGGGCCACGTGGATCATGTCGGCGGCCTGGACAGCGTGCGGGATCCCGAGACGACCGTTGTCGCACAGGCGAATTGGAAGGCCTGGCGCGACGACAACGACCGGCTGATCCCGTACCGGGCCAACCGCAGCGCCTTCGCCTTCAAGGACACGCTGGCCAGTGGCATTCAGGCCATCCAGCGGCGCCTGGGAACCACGCGGCTGGCCGGCCAGAGCGTGCCCGTGGTCGACATAGACTTCGAGGACACCCTGCGCCTGGAGGTCGGCGGCCGGCTCATGGAACTGGTTTCCGTCCCCGGCGGCGAGACCACCGACTCCCTGGTGATCTGGCTGCCCCACGAACGAATCTGTCTGTGCGGAAACACGTTCGGACCCCTGATCGGGCACATTCCCAATCTGGTCACCATGCGCGGCGACCGGTATCGGGACGCGTTGACGGCCATCGCATCGGTGGAGAGGGTCCGCGACCTGCAGGCTGACCTGCTGGTGACCGGCCACTTCGAGCCGATCAGGGGTGCCGAACGCATCAACGCGGAGTTGACCCGGCTGCGCGATGCGATTCGATACATCCACGATCAGACCGTCGCCGGGATGAACGCCGGCAAAGACGTTCGCGCCTTGATGCGGGAGATCACCCTGCCCGCGGAATACGAAGTGGGCCAGGGCTACGGCAAAGTCGCGTGGGATGTGCGGGCCGTCTGGGAGAACTACTCGGGCTGGTTCCACCACGAATCGACCACCGAGCTCTACCCGGTCGCGTTCGATTCCGTCGCCGCCGATGTGGTCGAGCTGGCCGGCGCCGATGCGCTGGTGGAGCGGGCGCGTGCACACCTGGCCGCCGATCGTGCGCTGCAGGCCATCCACCTCGCCGAGCTTGTCCCGGCGGACCATCCGGGGGCTCGCGGCGTGCTGCGGGATGCGCATGAAAAACTGCTCGCCGGCAGCACGAACTTCTGGGAAAGTGCCTGGCTCCGCAACCAGATAGCGAGGAACACATGACGGCATTCGCGCTACGGCCCGAGGACTTCTATCACACCGGCATCATCGTGTCCGACCTCGACGCGGCGATGGCCCGGCTGACCGCGCTGGCCGGTTACCGCTGGATCACCCCGGTCAGCTACACGTTGCCGTTCCGCACGACGACCGGAACCCAAGAGGTGACTTCGACTTTCGTCTATTCGCTGCAGGCGCCGCACGTCGAGTTAATCAAGGAGGTGCCGGGGACGGCCTGGACGGCGGCACCCGGCAACGCGATTCACCACCTCGGCTACTGGACCGACGATTTGGCCGAGAGCGCGAAGAGATTGGAAGACAACGGCTTCACCTTCGAAGCGACCGCCGACACCGCTCCACCGGATCTGGCCCTCTTCGCCTACTACGTCGACGCGGCGGGAACCCGCATCGAGATCGTCGACCGCGCACTGTTCCCCGACTTTCCGGCCTTCCTGCAGGCGGCGGCCGGGCCGGAAGCGTCGTGAGGCGGGATCGCCGATGCTCCTGACGGTACTTCGCTTCAACTTCGCGTCCCCGCAAGGTGATCCACGCACGCAGGGCAAGCTCCTTTCCGCGGCGCTCGAGCTGGGGCAGTGGGGGGAGGCCCACGGCATCACCTCCATCAGCGTCGACGAGCATCACGCGACTGGGCACGGCTGGAGCTGCAATCCGATCATGGCCGCGGCGATGTTCTTGGCCCGGACCTCGACGCTGATCGCGAGCGTCGATTGCGCACTGGGTCCGCTGTGGAACCCGGTGCGGCTTGCCGAAGACATCGCACTCGTCGACAACATGAGTCGCGGCCGCCTGCACACCACGGTCGGTCTGGGGTATCGGACGGTCGAATACGACGCTCTGGGAGCAGATTTCGGCCGGCGCGGTGCGCTGATGGACAGCCTGCTGGAGCGGATGCTGGCCGTCTGGTCCGGCGGCGATCCGGAGAACGCAATCTGCGCCGGCACCTGGACGCGGCCGCATCCACCCCTGTACGTCGGCGGCGGCGCCCGTGCCACGGCACGCCGCGCTGCCCGGTTCCGGCTGCCGCTCAGCCTGGCCGATCACCTGCCGGAGATCGCCGCGTATTACCGCGAGCTGTGTGCCGAGGCCGGCATGTCGCCGTTCATCCTGATGCCGGGTCCGATCAATCGCGGAATGATCTACCTGCACGAGGATCCCGACCGGGCATGGGCGGAGCTCGGCGATCACATCCTTTGGGAGGCAGTCACTTACGGTCGATGGTCAACCGACCAGCGCTCGCTCATGCACCTGCCCGGCGTCCAAACCCTGGACCAGGTGAGGGCGTCGGGCCGCTACCGCTTCCTCACTCCCGATCAGGTGATCGCCGAAGTGCGCGAAACCGACAATTACGGCCCGCTCGTCATGCACCCCCTGGTGGGCGGCATGCCGGTCGACGAAGCGTGGAAGTCGGTCCAGCTGCTCACCGATAAAGTCCTGCCCGCACTCGCCTAACCGTCGCGGCGCTGCTCCAGCCACTCGGCCAGCGAGCGCCCCGCATCCAGCACATGTCGTTCGGCGATGGTGCGTGCCCGCTCGGCGTCGTTGTCACCGAGGGCGTCCAGCAATTCCTGGTGTTCGTCGAGTGAGTGCTTCTCGTGCTCGGGGAACAAGGTGAGGAAATTGCTCGGCACCACGCGGGCCGCCTGCTTGATCTGATTCAAGAGCCGCGGCGAGTGCGCGGCGCGGTGAATCATCTGGTGGAAATGCCAGTTGGCCTCGCCGATGCTGTCGTCGCCGGACCGTGCGACGACGTCGGCCGCGAGTTCACGCAGGGTCGCGAGTTCTGCAGCCTCGATCCGCCCGGCGGCCCACGCCGCGGCCTGCCCGGTGAGCACACCGAGAATGGTGAAGCTGTCCAGCACGTCATCCGGGCTGATGCCGAGCACCGTCACGCCGCTGCGCGGCGCGACTTGGACCAGCCCTTCGAAGGACAGCTCCAGCAGCGCCTCGCGCACCGGCGTGCGGCTGGTCGCGAATTCCTCGGTGATGGCGTCGAGGTCGACGCGTGATCCGGCAGGCAGGGCGCCGGTGAGAATCCGGTCGCGCAGCTCGCGGGCGGCGCGCTCGCGGACCGTTCCGGAGATGTCGATGCCTGCCACCTGCGCAGAATACCAAACGACAGACCTAGCGTTTGATATCTGAAATATCAGATGTTACGTTTCAAAACATGCGTACCGACAAGATGGCGCTTGTCGCCTTCATGCAGGCCGGCAGCACTTCCGTCTACGCGGGATCGTGGCGGCACCCCGCAACCGAGCACCGATACCTGGATGCGTCCTATTACGCCAAGATCGGTCGTCAGCTCGAGGAGGGCTGCTTCGACCTGATGTTCTTCGACGATCGCCTGGCAATGCCGGGGGTCTACGGCGGCTCGGTGGACGAAGCGGTGCACTATGGCGCGCGGCCGATCAAGCTGGACCTCAGCGTCATCCTCGGGGTGCTCGCGCAGGCCACGTCGAAGATCGGGCTGGGCGCCACCTACTCGACGACCTACTACCAGCCGTTCCACGTCGCGCGGACTTTCGCCTCGCTGGATCACCTTTCGGGTGGCCGTGCCGCCTGGAACGTGGTCACGTCGGTCAACGACAGCGAAGCGCAGAACTTCGGCGTCGACGCCCACCTCGGCCACGACGAACGTTACGACCGCGCCGACGAATTCATGGATGTGGTGACCGGCCTATGGGACACCTGGGAGGACGACGCCGTCCTGCACGACCGGCTGTCCGGGCAGTACGCGGACCCCACCAAGGTGCACGAGTTGGGGCACGTCGGCCAGTTCTTCTCCGCGCGCGGCCCGTTGACGGTGCCGCGCACCCCGCAGGGCCGCCCGGTCATCATCCAGGCCGGCTCGTCGGGCCGAGGCCGCGAATTCGCTTCGCGGTGGGCCGAATTGATCTTCACCGGCGACCCGGGCATCGACGTCGCGCGCAGCCACTACGCGGATCAGAAGGACCGGATCGCCGACGCAGGCCGCGATCCCGCCGCGGTCCGCATCTGCCCCATGGCATACGCTGTCGTCGGCGAATCGGAAGCCCACGCCAAGGATCGCGAAGCCATTTTCCTCGATGATCTGGTTCATCCCATGGCATCCCTGACGCTTTTGTCGGAGTTGATGAATTACGACTTCGCGCAACATGATCTCGACGACCCGGTGACCGACGAACTGCTCGCCTCTGTCTCCGGCATCCGGGGGCTGGTGCAGAACCTGCGAACACATATTTCTTCTGGCGGCGGAGGCCGCCCTGTCACGTTGCGCGACCTCGCCAACCATCGCGCCACCCTGCTGCAGGGACCGCGTTTCGTCGGCACCGGCCGGCAGGTCGCCGACCAGATGGCGGACTGGTTCGAAACCCGCGCCTGCGACGGATTCGTGTTGGCCGCAACGCATCTGCCCGGTGCCTTCGAAGACGTCGTGCGCATGGTCGTTCCGGAGCTGCAACGCAGGGGGCTGTTCCGCACCGAGTACGAGTCGTCCACGCTGCGCGGACACCTTGGGCTGCAGCGTCCTTCGAACGCACGGGTGGCCGCCAGTGCCAATGCTTGACGGACTGCGGGTACTCGACCTCGCCACCCTGGCCGCCGCGCCGCTGGTGGCGACCTACCTGGGCGAGTTCGGCGCCGATGTGATCAAGGTCGAGGATCCCCGCAATGGCGACCCGATCCGGGGCTGGGGTAACCAGCGCGACGGGGTGGGACTGATGTGGAAGTCGTTGTCGCGCAACAAGCGATCGATCACCCTGGACCTGCGCTGCGCCGAAGGCCAAGCGCTGGTGCGCCGCCTGGTGGAGCATGCCGACGTCGTCATCGTCAACACCCGTCCGCAGACCTTGCGCAAGTGGGGCCTGGACTACGAGAGCCTGCGCGCGGTCAACGACCGGATCGTGATGCTGCACATCACGGGTTACGGGTTGACCGGCCCCAAGAGTGAGCGCCCGGGGTTCGGCACGCTGGGGGAGGCGATGAGCGGGTTCGCACACATCACCGGCCAGGCCGGCGGTCCGCCCACGCTGCCGCCGTTCATGCTGGCCGACGGTGTGGCTTCGCTGAACGCCGCCTACGCGGTGATGATGGCGCTGTATCACCGCGACGTGCACGGCGGGCCGGGTCAGCTGATTGACGTGAACCTGATCGACCCGCTGGCCCGCCTGCTCGAACAGACGTTGTTGGGTTACGACCAGTTGGGCCTGGTGCCCGAACGGTCCGGCAATCGGTGGGACATTTCGGCGCCCCGCAACACCTATCAGACGGCCGACGGGCGGTGGCTGGCCATGTCCGGGAGCTCACCGGCGCTGGCGCTCCGGGTGTTCCGGGCGATCGGGCGAGACGACCTGGTGACAGACCCCGACTTCTCCGATCCTCAGCGCCGGCTTGCCAGGGCGCGTGAGGTCGACGCTGTGGTAGCCGATTGGGTTGCCACAAAGACGCTTTCGGAGGCGATGGAGGTCTTTGACGCCCACGAGGTGGCCGCGGCCCCGGTCTACGACGTCGGCGATCTGGTCGCCGACGAGCAGCTGGCGCATCGTGATGTGTTCATCTCGGTCGACGATGCACAGCTCGGGGCTATGACGGTGCAGGCTCCCGTTCCCCGTTTCTCATCGGCGTCCGGCACTGTCGGCCACCTCGGACCGTGCCTCGGCGAACACAACGCCGAGGTCTACGGCGAGCTACTCGGCTTGACCGCCAACGACATTGACGGTCTGCGCGCCCGCGGCGTGTTGTGACAGAGGGAATTGACTAGTGACCGATCTGCTCCGTCGTTCCGAACTCGCGGTCCCCGCGTGCAACGACAACATGTTCGAGAAGGGCGCCCGGTGCGGTGCCGATCTGGTGTTCCTCGACCTCGAGGACGCGACCCCCGCCGGCGTCAAAGTCGAATCGCGCGCCAAGGTCATCGCCGCCCTCAACGACATCGACTGGGGCCGTACGGCCCGCGCCATCCGCATCAACGGCCTGGACACCCAGTGGTGCCATGACGACGTCGTCGATGTGGTGACCAAGGCCGGTCAGAACCTCGACACGATCATCATCCCGAAGGCCCGCCGGGCCCGCGACGTCTGGTGGGTGGACGTGCTGCTCACCCAACTGGAAGCGAAACTCGGCCTGGCCAAGGCCATTCGGCTCGAGGTGCTCATCGAAGAGGTGGAAGGCCTGGCCAACGCCGAAGAGATCGCGGCGGCCAGTCCTCGCCTGGATGCCCTGATCTTCGGTGTCGGCGATTTCTCGCTGTCGCAGGGCGCGCGGGTGGACACCAACTTCGTCCCGCTCAGCGAATACCCTGGCGAATTCTGGGCTTACGCGCGCAACAAGGTGATCGTTGCCGCGCGCATCGCCGGCATCGACGCGATCGACGCACCCTATCCCGACTATCGGGACCTGTCGGGGTACGAGCGCGATGCCAGGCGCGCGTCGCTGCTCGGCTACACCGGCAAGTGGGCCATCCATCCCGACCAGGTGCCCGTGGCCAACGAGGTCTACGCCCCGACCGCCGACGAAATCGCCCGGGCCGAAGCCAACGTCGCCGCCTACCGGGAAGCCGAGGCCAAGGGCCGCGGCGCGGTCGGGGTGAAGGGCGTCCTGGTCGACGCGGCCCACGTGAAGCAGGCCGAGCAGACACTGGCGCGTGCCGCCCTGGTCAAGAGCAGCCTCGCCTGACGGCGGCGACCCGCTTCGCCCGGCTGCGCCGCGCTCGCGATCGCCCACGGCCGCGCTCGCGATCGCCACGGCCGCGCTCACGATCGCCGCTAGTCGATCACCACCAGGAGGTCGCCGCCCTCCACTTGTGCGGTCTGCGACACCGCGATTCGTTCGACCTTGCCGGCCTTGGGGGTGGTGACGGCGGCCTCCATCTTCATCGCTTCGATCGTCGCGATGGTCTGGCCGGCTTCGACTTCCTCGCCGACCTCGGTGGTCACTGTCACAACGCCGGCAAAGGGCGCGGCGATGTGGTCCGGGTTGGCGCGGTCGGCCTTCTCGGCGGCGGGCGCATCCGCGGCGATGCTGCGATCGCGAACCACGACCGGGCGCAGCTGCCCGTTGAGGATGCACATGACCGTGCGCATGCCGCGTTCGTCGGCTTCGGAGACGGCTTCCAGGCCGATGAGCAGCTCCACACCCCGCTCGAGTTGGACGCGGTGTTCGTCCCCTTGGCGCAATCCGTAGAAGAACTGATTGGCGCTGAGTCCGGAAGTGTCGCCGTATTCCTCGCGGTGGTCTTCGAGATCTTTTGCCGGCCCGGGGAACAGCAACCGATTCAGCGCCCCCTGCCGGTCGGCACCGGGCGTGGCCAACGCCTTCTCGTCGTCGGCCGACAGCTGCTGCTCCGGCTTCGCCGGACCGCGTCCCTCTAATGCCTTGGTGCGCAACGGCTCCGGCCAGCCGCCTGGCGGGTCACCGAGTTCGCCGCGCAGAAAGCCGATGACTGAATCCGGGATGTCGTAGCGCGCGGGATCATCGGCGAATTCCTGCGCGCTGACGCCCGCTCCCACCAGCGCCAGCGCCAGGTCGCCGACCACCTTGCTGGACGGGGTGACCTTGACGAGGTGCCCCAGGATGGCATCGGCTCCGGCGTAGGCGTTTTCGATGTCCTCGAACCGGTCACCGAGTCCCAGCGCGATAGCCTGCTGGCGCAGGTTCGACAATTGGCCACCGGGGATCTCGTGGTGGTAGACGCGCCCCGTCGGCGCCGGCAACCCGGATTCGAACGGCGCGTAGACCTTTCGCAGCGCCTCCCAGTACGGCTCCAGGTCGCAGACCGCCGGCAGCGACAACCCGGTGTCATACGCCGTGTTGGCCGCGGCTGCCACGATCGACGAGAGCGCGGGCTGGCTGGTGGTTCCCGCGAGGGGGGCGGCGGCACCGTCGACGGCGTCCGCGCCGGCGTGCCAGGCCGCCACATAGGTCGCGAGTTGCCCGCCCGGGGTGTCGTGGGTGTGCACGTGCACCGGTAAATCGAAGCGGGACTTGAGCGCCGAGACGAGCGTCGCGGCCGCGGGGGCGCGCAGCAGGCCGGCCATGTCCTTGATGGCCAGCACGTGCGCGCCCGCGTCGACGATCTGTTCGGCCAGCTTCAGGTAATAGTCGAGCGTGTACAGCTTTTCGGCCGGATCGCTGAGATCACCGGTGTAGGACATCGCCACCTCGGCGATCGCCGCCCCGGTTTCCCGCACGGCGTCGATGGCCGGTCGCATCGAGTCGACGTTGTTCAGCGCATCGAAGATCCGGAAGATGTCGATGCCGGTCGCCGTCGCCTCCTCGACGAACGCCGAAGTGACCGTCTCCGGATAGGGCGTGTACCCGACGGTGTTGCGCCCGCGCAGCAACATCTGCAGGCAGACGTTGGGCAGCGCCTCGCGCAGCGTGGCCAGCCGCTCCCACGGGTCTTCCTTCAAAAAGCGCAGCGCCACATCGTAAGTCGCCCCGCCCCAGCATTCGATGGACAGCAGCTGCGGCGTGGTCCGGGCGATATAGGGCGCCACCTTGATCAGGCCGCTGGTGCGGACCCGCGTGGCCAGCAGGGACTGGTGCGCGTCGCGGAACGTGGTGTCGGTGACGCCGACGCCGGGCGACTCGCGCAGCCAGGTCGCGAACCGCTCCGGCCCGAGTTCGGTCAACCGCTGCTTGGATCCCGCAGGCGGGTCAGCCGACAGGTCGATGTCGGGCAGCTTGTCGTGCGGGTACACCGCCGACGGACGCTCACCGTGAGGCTTGTTAACGGTGACGTCGGCCAGGTAGTTGAGAATCTTGGTGCCGCGGTCGGCGGAGCTGCGGGCGGTGAGCAGCTGCGGGCGCTCCTCGATGAACGACGTCGTGATGCGTCCGGCCTGAAAGTCGGGGTCATCCAGAACGGCTTGCAGGAATGGGATATTCGTTGACACGCCGCGGATCCGGAACTCGGCGACCGCCCGCCGCGCCCGGCGCACCGCCGTGGCGAAGTCTCGGCCCCGGCAGGTCAGCTTGATCAGCATCGAGTCGAAGTGCGCGCTGATGTCCGCGCCCAGCGTGGTGCCGCCGTCCAACCGGATGCCCGCGCCGCCCGGGGTGCGGTAGGCGGTGATCCGGCCGGTGTCCGGGCGGAAGCCGTTCGCCGGGTCCTCGGTGGTGATCCGGCACTGCAGCGCCGCGCCGTGCGGGACAACCGAATCCTGGCTTAATCCAATGTCTTCCAGGCTCTGCCCGCCGGCGATCCGCAGCTGCGCCGACACCAGGTCGACATCGGTGATCTCCTCGGTGACCGTGTGCTCGACCTGGATGCGCGGATTCATCTCGATGAACACGTGATTGCCGCGTTCGTCGAGCAAGAACTCGACCGTCCCGGCGCACGTATAGCCGATGCTGCGCGCGAACGCCACCGCGTCTGCGCAGATCTGTTGGCGCAGTTCCGGGTCCAGGTTGGGCGCCGGCGCGATCTCGACGACCTTCTGGTGGCGGCGCTGAACGCTACAGTCGCGCTCGTAGAGGTGCATGACGTTGCCCTGGGTGTCGGCCAGGATCTGCACCTCGATGTGCCGCGGATTGATCACCGCCTGCTCGAGAAACACCGAGGCGTCCCCGAACGCGGACTCGGCCTCACGGCTGGCGGCCTCGATCGCCTCGGGCAGCGACGCAGCGTCGGTCACCCGGCGCATCCCGCGTCCGCCGCCGCCGGCGACCGCCTTGACGAACAGCGGGAACTCCATCGACTCGGCGGCCGCCAGCAGTTCGTCCACAGACGTCGAGGGTGCCGAGGAGGCCAGCACCGGAAGACCAGCTTCCCGCGCAGCCGCGATGGCCCGCGACTTGTTGCCGGTGAGTTCGAGCACCTCCGAGCTCGGGCCGACGAAGGTGATGCCCGCCGCGGCGCACGCCGCCGCCAGGTCAGGATTCTCCGACAGGAAGCCATAGCCGGGGTAAATCGCATCCGCTCCGCATGCCTGGGCCGTCGCGACGATGTCGTCGACCGACAGGTACGCGCGGACCGGGTGGCCCTCCTCGCCGATCTGGTAGGATTCGTCAGCCTTCAGCCGATGCACGGAATTGCGGTCCTCGTAGGGATAGATCGCGACCGTGCCGATTTCCAGCTCATAGGCTGCGCGGAACGCGCGGATCGCTATCTCGCCGCGATTGGCGACCAATACCTTCGCAAACACGGTATTTACGATAGAGCGCGCTGCGGAGGTCCGACATACTCGCTCAGCGGACGGATCAACGCGTTGGACGCGGTCTGCTCGATGATGTGTGCCGTCCACCCGGTGATGCGGCTCATCACGAAGATCGGCGTGAAGGTGCCGATGTCGAAGCCCATCAGGTGATAGGCCGGTCCGGTCGGGAAGTCCAGGTTGGGTTTGATGCCGTTGGCCTGGGCCATGCCCTTCTCCAGGACTTCGTAGATATCGAGCCACTCTTGGCCGTCGCGCGCCGCGGCGACGCGCCTGAGGGCCTCCTTCATGGTCGGCACCCGCGAGTCACCGTTCTTGTAGACCCGGTGGCCGAAGCCCATGATCTTGTCCTTGCGATCCAGCTTGCCCCGCAGCCATTCCGCGGCCCTGTCAGCGGTGCCGATGTCGAGCATGTCGTGCATGACGGCCTCATTGGCGCCGCCGTGCAGCGGGCCCTTGAGTGCGCCGATGGCGGCCGTGACCGCGCTGTAGATGTCGGACTGGGTGGAGGTGACCACCCGCGCGGCGAAGGTCGAGGCGTTGAAGCTGTGCTCGGCGTAGAGGACCATCGACTGCTCGAAGGCGTCCACCACCACCTGCTCGGGCACGTCACCGAAGCACATATGCAGAAAATTCTGCGCGTAGTTCATGTGGCTGCGCGGGGCGATCGGGTCCAGGCCACGCCGACGACGCATGTCCGCGGCGACGATGGTGGGCAGTACCGCGAACATCCGCAACGCCTTGGCGTAATTGGCCGCCGGGCTGCTGTCGTCCTCTTCGGGGTCCTCGGCGCCCATCGAGCTGATGAAGGTCCGGACCACGTCCATCGGGTGGCAGGTCTCGGGCAGCTTGGTCAACAACGACAGCTGGGATCGGTTCAGCCGGCGGGCAGCTCGTTCCCGCTGGGTGAACAGCCCGAGCTGTTGCTCGTCGGGGAGTTCGCCATGCCAGAGCAGGTAGGCGACCTGCTCGAAGCTGCAATGCGCCGCCAGGTCCTGGACCGCGTACCCGCGGTAGGTCAGGGAGTTGGTCTCCGGGACGACCTTGGAGATGGCGGTGGTGTCGACGACGACACCGGCCAGGCCCTTGTAGATGCGGGGTTGGTTGTCTTCGATGGCGCTCATTGCGCATCTCCTCCGAGGGCGAAGTTGTAGATGTCGGAATCGAATTGGTTGTAGTCGGCGTAGCGCAGCAGCTCGTAGAGCCGGCTGCGGTGTTGCATGCGGTCCAACAGGCCGGATTGAGTTCCCTCGTCCGCGATTTCGCGAAGGCCGGCCTCGACGGCGTACATGGCCAGCCGCAACGTGGTCACCGGGTAGATCACCACGTTGTAGCCGATGTCCGAGAGCTGCTGGACGGTCAGGAGCTCCGACTTGCCGAACTCGGTCATGTTGGCCAGCAACGGCGTGTCCACGGCGGCCCGGAACCGCTCGAATTCGCGTGGTGTGTACAGGGCTTCGGTGAAGATCAGGTCGGCGCCTGCGTCGGCGTAGGCCTTCGCGCGGTCGATCGCGGCGGGCACGCCCTCGATGCCGGCGGCGTCGGTGCGCGCGCAGATGATGAAGTTGGGGTCCCTGCGGGCGGCCACGGCGGCCCGCAGTCGTTTGATCATCTCGGCGGCCGACACCACCGCCTTGCCGTCGAGATGCCCGCACCGCTTCGGGTTTTCCTGATCTTCGAAATGGCAGCCGGCCAGCCCGGCGTCTTCCAGTACGGTCACGGTGCGCGCGGCGCTCATCGGCTCGCCGAAGCCGGTGTCGGCGTCGACCAGGGTGGGCAGGTCGGTGACCGCCGCGATCTGCGCCCCGCGGCCGGCAACTTCGGTCAGGGTGGTCAGGCCGATGTCGGGCAGGCCGAGGTCGGCCGACAGGACGGCCCCGGACACATACACCCCGTCGAACCCGAGCTCGGCGATCAGCTTGGCGACCAGGGGCGAGAAGGCGCCCGGGAACCGTTGCAACCGGCCGCTTTCCAGCGCCGCATGGAATCGCACCCGCTTGGTCGACGCCGACAGGGTGCCTTCGATCAGCCCGCTCATCAGAAGATGCCAGAGGGAATCGTGGGCGCCCTGTCGAGCACCAGCGGACCGACCGTGATGTTCAACGCGCCCAGCGCGCCAGGTTGCAGGTCCGAAAGGGCCTCAACCGCGGAGAGGAAGCGCCGCTGCTCGGTGTCGCTGACGATGCCCTCGGCCAGTTCGTGAAACTTTCCGATGTACTGCTCGCGCGCAAACGGCCTGGCCCCCAAGGGGTGTGCGTCGGCGACCGCGATCTCGTCGACGATGACCTCACCGTTTTTGAGGGTGACCTCGGCGCGGGCTCCGAACGCCTTCTCGCCCGGATCCGGGGAGTGGTAGCGCCGGGTCCATTCGGGATCTTCGACCGTCGACACCTTGCGCCAGAGCTCGATGGTGTCGGGCCGGTGCGCCCGCTCCGGGGCGTAAGACCTTTCGTGATGCCACGTTCCGTCCTGCAAGGCGACCGCGAAGATGTACATCACCGAGTGATCCAGCGTCTCGCGGGAGGCATCCGGGTCGAACTTCTGCGGATCGCCCGCTCCGGTGCCGATCACGTAGTGGGTGTGATGGCTGGTGTGCAGCACGATCGTCGCGATCTGGTCGAGATCGCCGACGGCATCCCGCATTCGGCGGGCCAGGTCGATCAGCGCCTGGCTCTGGTACTCGGCCGAGTGCTCCTTGGTGTAACTGTCCAGGATGGCGCGCTTGGGCTCGCCGGGCTCGGGCAGCGGAACCCGGTAGGTGTGCTCCGGACCCGAGAGCAGCCAGGCGATCACCCCGTCCTCGCCCTCCCAGATCGGGGCGGGTGCGCCCTCGCCGCGCATGGCGCGGTCGACGGCCTCGATGGCGACCTTGCCCGCCCAGGCGGGCGCGTACGCCTTCCAGCTGGAGATCAGGCCCTTGCGCGATTGCCGGGTGGACGTCGTCAGGTGCAGCGCCTGCCCGATCGCCTGATAGATGGTGTCCTTGTCGAGCCGCAGCATGGTGCCCAGTCCGGCTGCCACCGACGGACCGAGGTGCGCGACGTGGTCAATCTTGTGCTTGTGCAGGCAGATTCCCTTGGCCAGATCGATCTGGACCTCGTAACCCGTTGCGATGCCGCGGATCAGGTCGGCTCCGCTGATCCCGAGGTGCTGGGCCACTGCCACCAGGGCCGGGATGTTGTCACCCGGGTGGGAGTACTCGGCCGCCAGGAACGTGTCGTGAAAGTCCAGTTCGCGCACCGCGACGCCGTTGGCCCAGGCCGCCCATTCCGGGGAGTAGTCCCCCTGGATGCCGAAGACCTTGGCGCCCTTGAACGAGTTGGGGTGCGCCTGGGCCTGGGCCCTGGCGGCGGCTACCGGGCGGCGGGTCACCGAGGCGGCCGACACCGCGGCGTTGTCGATGATCCGGCTGATCACCATCGCCTCGGTGTCGGCGGGCACGGCGACCGGGTCGGCCGCGACCTCGGCGATCTTCCAGGCCAGGTGCTCATTCCGTGGGAAGTCGTCGGCGCTGCGTCGGGATCGAACGTCGTGAAGGCGCATAAGCCGCACAGTACGCAACGCCGTGTGGGAGGTAAATGCCCTGTAAAAGCGTAATCGTGTGTCCTTACCAACGGCATTTTGCGAACTTTGTGAAAAGGCCGGGCGTACCGTGTGATGGGTGGCGAAAACGTTCGCCGGAGCGCGGCTACGGCGATTGCGCGAGGAGCAGGGGCTGACCCAAGTGGCGCTGGCGCGCGTCCTGGGACTGTCGACCAGCTACGTCAACCAGCTGGAAAACGATCAGCGCCCGATCACGGTGCCGGTGCTGCTCACCCTCACCGAGCGGTTCGACTTGCCGACCCACTACTTCGCACCGGAATCCGACGCCCGCTTGGTGTCGGACCTGCGCGAAGTTTTGGCCGACACGCATGCCACGGCCGCGCAAGTCGAGGAGCTGGTCGCCCGGATGCCGGCGATCGGGCAGACACTGGTCAATCTGCACCGCCGGCTGCACGACGCCACCGCCGACCTCGAAGCGCTGCACAGTCGCGCCAACTCGGAAACCTCGGACACGTCGGGAATGTCCCAGCAGCCAATGCCTTTCGAAGAGGTCCGCGACTTCTTCTACGACCGCAAGAACTACATCGGCGAACTGGACGTCGCGGCCGAAGACCTGTTCAACGAGAACCGTTTGCGCATAGGCGGTCTCGACGGCCAGCTGGCGCAGTTGCTTGCCGACCAACTCGACGTCACGGTGGTGATCGACGACGGCCAGGTGCTAGATCCCAACTCCAAACGGCTGTTTGCGCCCGAATCAAGAACCCTGTATCTGGCCCGGTGGCTGCACCCCGGCCAGCGTGCCTTTCAGCTCGCCACCCAGATTGCCTTACTGACCCAGGACAGGTTGATCACCGGGATCATCGCCGGCGACGATCAGCTGAGCGACGATGCGCGCGGCGTCGCCCGCATCGGCCTGGCCAACTATTTCGCCGGCGCCTTGCTGTTGCCCTACCTGAGATTCCTGGATGCCGCCGAGGGCGTCCGCTACGACATCGACCAGTTGGCAAGGCGTTTCGAGGTGGGGTTTGAAACCATCTGCCACCGGCTGTCCACCCTGCAACGCCCGAACGCCCGCGGCATCCCGTTCATTTTCGTCCGCACCGACAGCGCGGGGAACATCTCTAAACGCCAGTCCGCCACGGCGTTTCACTTTTCCCGCGTCGGCGGAAACTGCCCGCTGTGGGTGGTGCATCACGCGTTTTCGCGGCCCGGCCAGTTCCTGACGCAGGTCGCGCAGATGCCCGACGAACGCAGCTACTTCTGGATCGCCCGGACCACCACGACCGAGCCGAGCCGCTACCTCGGGCCGGACAAGAGCTTCGCCATCGGGCTCGGCTGCGACGTCGCCCACGCCGGAAAACTCATCTACTCCGTCGGCATCGATCCGACCAACACCGAATCGATCGTGCCGATCGGTGCCGGCTGCAAGATCTGCGACCGGCCCGCCTGCCCACAACGCGCCTTCCCGTATCTCGGCCGCCCGGTATACGTCGACCCACACAGCAGCACGGATCTGCCGTATCCACCCGCGATTACGACCTGAACGGGGCATTCCGACGAGCAACAGCGAGCCCCGATAAAGCCATCGTGAGCCACGCGACGATTGGCAGCGCGGCTGCCCTCCGGAAATCATGCGGTGGCGGATCGAAGGCCATTAGCGCGCCGCGCGATGCCGTCACGGTCTTGACGCCACCGACGACATGATGGTCCAGTGAGCCATGCACTGGACCAAAGAGACGTCATGCCCAAGGTAGCGATTCTCGACGACTACGCCGGCGTGGCCTTGCAGGTGGCCGACTGGTCTCCGGTGCAAAAGCGGGCCGAGGTCACCGTCTTCGATCGGCACCTTGGCGAGGACGAGGCGGCCGACGCGTTGCGGCCGTTTGATGTAGTGTGCACCCTGCGCGAGCGGATGGCGTTTCCGCGCACCCTGATCGAGCGGCTGCCGCAACTGAAGCTGATCACGATCGTCGGCAGGAGCCTGCCGAACCTCGACATGGCCGCGGCCACCGAACACGGGATTTTGGTGGCGCATTCGGATTTCGCCCATCCCCGATTCAGGTCCACGCGCGACGCCACGCCCGAACTCGCCTGGGGGCTGATGATCGCGACGGTGCGCAATCTCGCCGACGAGCATCGCAACATGCGGGACGGCGGGTGGCAGAGCAGCGCGGGTATGACCCTGTCCGGCAAGACCCTCGGGCTGCTCGGCCTGGGCAGAGTCGGCCGGCGCATGGCTGAATACGCCGCGGCGTTCGGCATGGAAGTCATTGCGTGGAGCCAGAATCTCACCGAGCAGGCCGCCGCGAGTGCGGGCGCCCGCCGGGTCGAGAAGGTCACACTGTTCGAATCATCGGATGTGGTCTCCATTCATCTGGTGCTCTCGGAACGCACCCGGGGGCTGGTCGGCGCGGCCGAGCTGGCACTGATGAAGCCACACGCCTACCTGATCAACACCTCTAGGGGCCCGATCGTCGACGAGGCAGCCCTGCTGGCGGCGCTGGAAAGCCGGCGCATCGCGGGGGCCGGGCTGGACGTCTATGACACCGAGCCGCTGCCAAAAGACCATCGGCTGCGGCTGCTTCCGAACGTGACCCTGTCTCCCCACCTGGGGTACGTCACGCGCGAAATGCTGGGTGCCTTCTACTCCGACACGGTGGAATCGGTGGTGGCCTTCCTGGACGGGCAGCCCATCAGGATCGCTAATCCCGAAGTTACGCAACGAATCTGAAACCGGCTCACTTCCGTTTCCAGTGCGGGCTCTTAACCGCGTCCAGCGCATCGGTGACGTATCGATCCAGTGGCCGCGGCTTTCCGGATTGCCGCACCCATTGCTGGAAGGCGAAATCGGCTGCCGCGAACGCGAGTTGGACCAGCAGGCCCGGCCGGAGGTCGGCATCCGGATCGACGCCCATCCGTTCGGCGATGAGCTTGGTCGCGCGCTCCTTGTCGGCTGGCCGGTGCACCGTGACCTTGTCGAGCAGGTCGGGAACCACCAGCAGGGCTTCGCGCCACTCTTCGGTGTCGGACTGTTCGAATGAGCGAGTCCGCGTGATGATGGCGTTGATCAGCGCGACATCGGGCGACTCGTCGGCGGGCCGCCCCTCGAGGAGATTGACGATCGCGGCGCCGCCGTAGCGCACGGGTGCGAGCAGGAGCTCTTCCTTCGCCGGCACGTGCCGGAAGAACGTGCGCGGGGAAACGCCTGCGGCCATGGCGATTTCCTCGGTGGTCACCGCGTCGTACCCGCGCTCGACGAACAGGCGGAACGCCGCGCGCCGGATATCGGCCCGGACCTGTGCGCGCTGCCGGTCGCGGAGCGACACTGGTCTGGTGGGAAAGGTCATCGGAAGCAGCCGATCCCGCCGTCGACGTGAATGGTCTGGCCGGTGATGAAGGTGGCGTCAGTGCCGAGCAGGAACGCCACCAGCGCGCCCACGTCGGTGCGGACGTCGCCGATGCGCTTCATCGGAACCCGGCCCACGGCCTTGTCGTACTCCTTGGGCGCGAACGACTTCCAGAACTTGACGCCGTCGGATTCGGCGAAGGGGCAGATGACGTTGACGCGGATGTTGTCGCGGCCCCATTCCAGCGCGGCCACCTTGGACAGGCCGCGGATGCCTTCCTTGGCGGCGGCATAGCCGCCCCACTTGGGCTCGCCGCCGGTGCCCGTCCCCGAACCGAGGTTCACGATCGAACCACCGCCGGCCTCGACCATCAACGGGTGCACGGCCTGCATCAGCAGGAACGTCGCGCGCGGGCCCACGTCATAGCCGAGGGCCAGGTCTTCGGTGGTGATGTCGATGAACGCCTTGGGCTCGTTGGTGGCGATGGCGTTGTTGACCAGGCCGTGCACGGTGCCGAAGGCGTCGACCGCCGCGGCCGCGATCCGCTGCGCGCTGTCCGGGTCACGCAGATCGGCGACGAGTTGTTCCACCCGCCCGATCGCCTCGAGCTCGGTGGCCGTGCGGCCGAGGGTCTCTTCCTGGATGTCGACCAGCAGCACCTCGGCGCCGCGTTCGAGCAACGCGGTGGCGACGCCCTTACCGACGCCCTGGGCGGCGCCGGTGACGATCGCGACGTGCCCGCGCATCGAATCGGGGTGGCTATAACTCATCTGGCGGTTCCCATCTGCAACCGCACACCGCGGCGCATCTCGTACGTGCCGCGCGCCCCGTGGGGTCGTTCGATGAACTGGACCGGCATCCCGTCCGGGTTATTCACGAAAGACATTCGGACGCCGCCGATCTCGAACGGATCCTGGTCAGCGGTACAACGGGCGTCGGTGACGCGGCGGTGGGTGCCGTCGAGCACGCTCTTCTCGTCATGGCTTGCCCGCGGCGAGCTTCTCGGCCGGACGCCCGGCGAACAACGGCAAGTCGAGGTAGGTCTTGATGCCCGGCCCGGCGGCGCAGACGTCGGGAATGGCGTTGATGCAGTGGTTGGCGGTGACGACGACGCCCGGGTTCTTCACCAGGCCTTCCGCGATCGTCTCCGGTTGCAGACCCTTGAAGGTGAGGCTCACATCGGGATCGCCGGTGATCTCCACCTCGAAGCGTTCGCCGCGGTCGCCGAAATTCCAGGCAGGCTCCAGATTCTCCTCACCCATCAGCCAGTTGACGGCCGCGGTGATGACCGGCTCGCCGTCAACCAGCGCCTGCCAGCGGAACCGGCGCGCGGCCACGGTGCCGGTCGTGATCGGGAAGGGGTCGTAGTCGATATCGGCGGTCGCAACGGCAACGTCCTGGATGGTCCTGATGTTGGGATCGATGCGAAATCCCATGTGATCGGCGATCATCCGGACCGACTGCTTGAAGCCCGCGTCGAGCAGTCCGGCCATCGGCCCTTGCGTGGCTTCCTCGGGGGTGCCGCCGAAACCCATGATGTGGCGCACGACGTCGGGTGCGTTGTAGGTGCGGATGTCGGAGAACTCCTCGGCACGCACATGCGTGATCGCCGACGACAGCGAGGACACCATCAACGGGAAGCGCTCGGTGATGCCGCCGGGATGGATTCCCGAACCATGCAGCGTCACACCGCCTTCCGTCGCCGCGTCGGCGACGGCTTGGTGGCGCTTATTGCCCGGGTCGGGATACACCCAGCCGACCGGGGTCACCACGTTCTTCCCGGACCGCAGGATCGCGATCACCTCGTCGTCATTGGGTATCAGCGGGCTGTACATCACGCAGTCGGCGTCCAGCGCCAGTATCTCGTCGATGCTGGTGGTGGCTTTGACACCGAGGTCCTGCGTCCCGATGATCTTGCCGACGTCGACGCCGTTCTTGTCCGCGCTGTGCACCCAGCACCCCACCAGCTCCAGCAGTGGGTGATTGATGACGCATGCGATCGCCGCTTTCCCCACGCCCCCGGTGGCCCATTGGACGACACGAAGCTTGGACGGGCTACTCATATTTGACCTCCCGGACGGTGTGCGGCCTTTACACATCGGCGAATGAAATGGCAGGCTATGACTTGCTGGCAGTGACTGTCAATAATCGACCGTTCGGTGAGAGGGTCCGTTGATGAGCGTCCTCGACGGCAAGATCGCGATCGTCACCGGCACGAGCCGCGGCGTGGGGGTGGGCATCGCCCACGAACTGCTGCGCGCCGGCGCGACCGTGATCGGCTGCTCGCGCTCACCGCTCGACAGCATCCCCGGCATCGAACCGGACTGGGCGGACCGCGCTTCCCAACAAGTGTGCGATCAGGGTGACTACCGCTCGATCGACGCGTTCGTCGCGGACGTCGTGGCCACCCACGGACGGGTCGACATCCTGGTCAACAATGCCGGCGGAACCGTCCCGGCGCCGCATGCCGAGAGTATTCCCGAACTGGTGCAACGCATTCAGGGCGCGCCCGCCGATGATGACGACTACGCACGCACCGCCCTGTTCCACGCCTTCGCCGTGCAGATGAATCTCATCAGCCCGCTGTGGTTCGCGATCCGCGCCTATCGGCAGATGCAGACCCAGGACGGCGTCGGCTGCATCATCAACATCTCCAGCGGCGCCGGACATCCGGCGGGCTCGCCAACCCTGGTCTCCTACGGGGCGGCCAAGAGCGGCCTCAACCACCTCACCCGGTCGCTGGCCGAAGAGTGGGGACCCGAGGTGCGGGTCAACTGCATAGCGCTGGGGCCCACGATGACCGAGAACTTCCGGTCCTTCGTGCTGCCCAAGGACGACCCCGATGGCGCAAAGTATTTCGCCGCCGTGCCCATGCGCCGTGCGGGTGAGCCCGCCGAAGTCGGGCGCGTCTGCGTTTTCCTGGCCGGCGGACAGGTCGACTTCGTCAACGGCACCACCATCGAATGCGACGGCGGGATGCTGCCCGGCGTGCTCTACGACGCGGGCTTGAAGACCATCACCGATCTGCTGTAGCTGCCCGGTCCGCTTCTAGAACAAAACAACGCAAGGAGATTCACATGGGCGGCTTGGAACCGACGCCCGACCAGTTCGCCGCGCTCGCGGCGCGACCGGCTGACGCGCCGGTGGTGATGGTCAACCTCTTGAAGTTCAAACCCGAGGGCGGCGTGGAGAGCTATCTGCAGTACGGCCGGGAAGTGGCCCCACACCTTCAACGCGTCGGCGCGACCCTGCGCTACGCGGGAACAGCGCCGGCCTTTGTTATCGGTGATAGCGAAAAGCCTTGGTGGGACGCCATCCTCATTGTCGAGTATCCGACCCCGCAGGCGTTCATCGACATGGTGACGACTGCTGACTACGCCAAGGTGCACCAACACCGCGCCGCGGGATTGGAGCGCGGTGATCTGATTGCCACGTCGGTATGGTCGATGGCATCCGAGTGAGTCGACCCTGATCCAGACCGGGCACTCCTGACCCTCAGAGCTTGTAACCGATGGCGCGCAGTAGATCGTGGCGCTCGGCGGCATCACGATCGCCTTCCACAGCGACGGGAGGCTGCCCATCGATGACGCCGATGATGCCGCGACCGTGCGGAGACACAGCGACAATGACCTCAACCGGATTCGCTGTGGCGCAGTAGATCCCGCACACTTCAGGCACCGCTTTCACCGGATTGAGGACATTGACCGGAAAGCCGTCACGCAAGAAGATCACGAAGCTGTGTCCGGCCGCGATGGCCAGCGCGGCGCGTGTCGCCGATTCCACTAGATCGGTGTCGTTGCCGCTGCGGCGAACCAACCGTGGTCCGGACGCCTCGCAAAAGGCCACTCCGAACCGCAGCGACGGGCTCACTCCGACCAGCGCCTCGTGCAGGTCTTCGACGGTTTTGATGAAATGCGCCTGCCCGATGACCACGTTGACATCCTCTGGCTTGTCAACGGCCACCACATCCCATGTCAACGGTGCTGTCGTCACGAATTCATGCTGCCACCCCTGACGCCGGGTCGAAAGACTTTTTCGACGGAAGCGACCCCTCAGCCCAATAGGGGTAACCGGCGCTCGTGGCCCAGCCGGTCCAGAGCGGTTTGCATCTCCGAGCGCACGTAGGCGTCGACCTCGTGGACGTCGGGCGTCCATGCCGAACTGCGCGGCGACGTCGATCGGCTGCAGAATTTGATAGACGACCTTGGCGGGCAGCGGAAGGTTGGCGGGAAGAACACCGTCAAACCGAAGGGGATGCCGATGGTAACGGGCAGAATCTCGATTCGGAACCGCTTGAGCCCTAACCGTTTTGCCAGCGAATGACCCCGAGTGACGAACGTTGCGTTTCTTGTCCGCCGATCGAGACGGCGGGGACGATTGGCGCACCGGCTTGCATTGCGGGGCCGACGTATCCGGTACGGCCACCGAAATCGATAACGGTCTGCCTCATCGTCGGCCGGAACGCGTCGTAGTCACCGCCGGGAAACGCCAGCACGACCGCACCTGAACATAACGCTGCGGCAGCGTTCTCCCGGGTGGCATGAATGACGCCGAGCCGGCCCAGCGACGCACGGAACGGCGTAAAGAACACCCCATAGTGGGCCACGGTGAACAACGGGCGGTCATAGCCGAACCTGTCGTACATCGCGGGGGCGAGCACGTTCCAATCGGGCGTCAGCACACCGCCCGAGTGATTGGACACCAGCAAGACGACGCCTTTCGGCGGGAAGGCGTCCAGGCCCCTTACCTCCGGCCGGAACCATCTCCTGATGACGGGCGTGACCAGGTTGATCATCAGCTCGGTGAAGACTGGATCCCATTTGGCCCGCTCGGGCTGGTCGGCTTCGTTGCCGTGCATCACTTCCCTGCGCTGTCTTCTGGGGCATCTGCTCAGCAGTATCTGCGCTTGCGCGTCACCGGGGTGCAGTCCTCCCAACCTGAGGACCAATGGCCGCCGTGGAGGGCCAAAAGACCCGACCTAACGCGGCCTGAAGTCGATAGCGTTTTCTGTGCGACGGGACCCTTTTCGGTAGGGGAGACAGCGATGCACGCCCTGCCCGCTCTTCGAGGAAAGACGCTCCGTACGCATGCGCTGCGTGGTGGCAGATTTTTTGGCCGCAACCACTTTGACAACAAACCGCCCGGCAAGGAGTGCAGTCATGACCGTTTTGATGACGGGCTTTCCCGGCTTTCTCGGTAGCGCGTTGCTGCCAGGCATCCTCAAGCGCACTGGCGAAACGGCAATCTGTTTGGTGCAGCCGAAATACGGCGCGTTGGCACAGCGCCGCGTGGAGGAACTGAGCTATGCGGAGCCGTTCCTCGAGGGGCGCATCCAGCCAGTCGAAGGCGACATCACCCAGCCCGGTCTTGGCCTCGCTGCGGATATCCTCACCTCCGTCACCGAGGCGTGGCACCTGGCCGCCGCGTATGACTTGGCGGTGCCCCGCGACGTGGCGCTTCGCGTCAACGTCGACGGCACCCGAAACGTCCTGGACGCGCTCCAGCGCTGTCCCTCCCTGACGCGCTTGCACTACTTCAGCACCTGCTATGTCAGCGGCCGCTATGCCGGCCCATTCGGCGAGGACGACCTCGAAGTCGGTGCGCGGTTCAACAACTTTTACGAAGAGACCAAGAACCTCGCCGAGGCGGACGTGCGTCGGCGCATGTCCACGGGCATGCCTGTAACGATCTATCGCCCCTCGATTGTCGTCGGCGACAGTCGCACGGGGCAGACACAAAAATTCGACGGTCCCTACTTCGTCATGCAGTGGCTGCTGCGACAGCCTCGGCACGCGATCCTCCCGGTGGTGGGTGATCCCACGGCGACGCGGGTCAACGTGGTCCCGCGCGACTTCATCGTTGACGCCGTCGGATATCTGAGTGGACTCTCCGTTTCCGAAGGGCGTACCTACCAGCTGGCGGATTCGCGTCCGCTCACGGTCGATGAGATGGCGGATACGCTGGCCCAGGCGACAAATCGCGAGCTCCTCAAAGTTAAGCTGCCCGTGAAATTGACGAAAGCATCACTGGCACACGTCCCGGGGCTCCACCGGTTGATGCGGATTCCCCCCGAAGCGGTCGATTACTTCGCGCAACCCACCTTCTACTTGACCGATCATTGCCGAGCCGATCTCGCCGGCAGCGGTATCGAGCCGCCCGCGTTCCGGAGCTATGTCGATCGGCTCGTGGATTACATGCGCAGCCATCCCGACATCGGCTCGGCGGCGATGTTCTAGAGAGAGAGCCTTCGCCGCGATGTCAGGAGGGGTCTAATAGTTGGATGGAACTGATAAAGCCCACCGACGCGATCTTTCTCCTGGGAGAATCTCGCGAACATCCCATGCACGTCGGAGGCTTGCAGTTGTTCGAGCCGCCATCGGGCACAGGCCGCGGCTTCGTTCGTGACCTCTACAAGAGCCTGGCCGCCCAGCCGGATTTCCAGCCCACGTTTCGCAAGCACCCCGCGAGCTTCGTCGGCGGAATCGCAAATCTGGGCTGGACTTACGACGACGACGTCGACATCGACTATCACCTTCGGCGTTCGGCACTGCCGTCGCCCAAACGGGTCCGCGAATTGCTCGAGCTCACTTCGCGATGGCACAGCACCCTGCTGGATCGCCACCGCCCCTTGTGGGAGACGCACGTCGTCGAAGGCCTGAAAGACGGCCGGTTCGCGATCTACACCAAGGTGCACCACGCGCTGATCGACGGTGTCTCCGCGCAGAAGCTGATGCAGCGCGCGCTGTCCACCGACCCCGACGACGTCGAGATCCGTGCCCCATGGAGCCTGCGCAAACCCCAGCGCAGATCCGGCCCGTCCTCTCCCTTGAGCTCGTTGGTCCGCGCGGCGGGATCCCTTGCCGCACTTGCTCCCTCGACAATCGGGCTGGCGCGTTCGGCGCTGTTCGAGCAGCAACTGACCCTGCCCTTCGGGGCGCCGAAGACCATGCTGAACGTCAAGATCGGCGGCGCCCGCCGCTGCGCGGCGCAGTCCTGGTCACTGGACCGCATAAAAAGCGTGAAGCAGGCCGCGGGGGTCACGGTGAACGACGTCGTCCTGGCGATGTGTTCGGGCGCCCTGCGCTATTACTTGCTCGAGCAGGACGCGCTGCCGGACACGCCATTGATCGCGATGGTCCCGGTGAGCCTGCGCACCGAGGAAGAGGCCGACGCCGGTGGCAACCTGGTCGGGGCCATCCTGTGCAATCTCGCCACTGACGCCGAAGATCCCGCGCAGCGTCTGCTGACCATCAGCGACTCGATGCGCAGCAACAAGAAGGTTTTCTCGCAGTTGCCGCGGTTTCAGGCGCTGGCACTGTCGGGCGTCAACACGTCGGCATTGGCGTTGGCGGCGGTCCCGGGCTGGGTCGCGTCGACGTCGCCCCCGTTCAACATCATCATTTCGAACGTGCCGGGACCGACGCAGCCGATCTACTACGGGGGCGCCCGGCTCGACGGCAACTACCCGCTGTCCATCGCACTGGACGGCCAGGCGCTGAACATCACCCTGGCCAACAACGCCGGCAATCTGGACTTCGGTCTGGTGGGGTGCCGGCGCAGCGTGCCGCATCTGCAGCGCCTGCTCGCGCACCTGGAGTCCTCGCTCAAGGATCTGGAACACGCTGTGGGAGAATAGGACTCGATGGCCAAACTCAGCGCGGGCGTGATGTTGTACCGGACCTGCGACGGCGTCGTCGAGGTATTGATCGCGCACCCCGGTGGACCGTTCTGGGCGCGCAAAGACGACGGCGCATGGTCGATCCCGAAAGGCGAGTACACCGACGGGGAGGATCCCTGGGCTGCCGCGCGGCGTGAGTTCGCCGAGGAGCTGGGGCTGGCGGTGCCGGCCGGCCCGCGAATAGACCTGGGTCAGCTGAAGCAATCCGGCGGCAAGGTGGTGACCGCCTTCGCCGTGCACGGCGACCTCGATATCACCGACGCGCGCAGCAACACTTTCGAATTGGAGTGGCCGAAAGGGTCGGGCAAGCTGCGGGAGTTTCCCGAGGTCGACCGGGTGGGCTGGTTCGCGGTCGCGACCGCGCGCATCAAATTGCTGAAGGGCCAGCTCGGCTTTCTCGATCGCCTGATCGCGGATCCGGGCCTGGCCGGACTATCCGAAGGGGCGTGACATGCAGACGCTGCGAACACCCGACGACCGATTCGACCGTCTTCCCGACTTTCCTTACGCCCCAAGGTATGGCGAAGTGCCCGACGATGAAGGCGGCACACTGCGCGTCGCCTGGGTCGAGGACGGGCCGGAAGGCGCCGATCCGATTCTCATGCTGCACGGTGAACCGTCGTGGTCGTATCTGTACCGCAAGATGATTCCGATTTTGGCCGCCGCCGGTCATCGAGTGATCTGCCCCGACCTGGTCGGGTTCGGGCGTTCGGACAAACCCACCCGCCGCGAAGACCACAGCTACGCGCGCCACGTCGAGTGGATGCGCGCGGTGGCCTTCGATGTGCTCGACCTCCGCAACGTCACCCTGGTCGGCCAGGACTGGGGCGGGCTGATCGGATTGCGGCTTGCCGCAGAGCATCCCGAGCGGTTCGCGCGGGTGGTCGTCGCCAACACCGGGCTGCCGAACGGCGAGCAGCCGATGGCCGACGTCTGGTGGCGCTTCCGCGAAGCCATCACGTCGGCCCCGACCCTGAACATCGGCGCGTTCGTGCAGG
This sequence comes from Mycolicibacterium vulneris, assembly GCF_002104765.1. Taxonomy (GTDB): domain Bacteria; phylum Actinomycetota; class Actinomycetes; order Mycobacteriales; family Mycobacteriaceae; genus Mycobacterium; species Mycobacterium vulneris. Next base: position 2,586 of record NZ_NCXM01000016.1, on the reverse strand, counting down.
GTGGTTGTCGCCACCAGATGAGCGAGCAGGAGCGCGCGGGCTACGACGCGCCGTTCCCCACCGACGAATACTGCGCCGGGCCGCGCGCCATGCCCGGCCTGGTGCCCACCTCGCCGGACGATCCCGCGGCGGCGGCCAACAAGACCGCCTGGACCAGGCTGTCGGTGAGCCCGACACCCATGCTGGTCGCCTTCAGCGACAGCGACCCGATCACCGGGCCGATGGCCGCGATCTTCCGGCGTGAGATGCGCGGCGCACAGGGGATCGACCACCCGGTCGTCCGCGGTGCCGGCCATTTCTTGCAGGAGGACGCCGGAGCGGAACTGGCCGGCCACATCGTGCAGTTCCTGCGCCGCTGAATCGGACGCCGCCGGACGGCGGGCACAATGTCAGCATGACGACAGCGCCGACCGAGTCCACAAAGCCCGACGAATTGTTGGTGCGGCTGTTGGACCCGGCGGTCCGTGCCGACCCCTACCCTATGTTGGCGCAATTTCGCGAACGCGGATCGTTCGCTTTGCCGGAGGGCAACCTCGCGGTGTTCTCGACCTACCGCGACTGCGACGAAGTGCTGCGCCACCCGTCGTCGAGCAACGACCGGCTCAAGTCGACGGCCGCCCGCGCGCAGATCGAGGCGCAGTCCCGGCAGCTCATCGAGGCCGGTGCCGAAGCGCCGCCGCAAACCCCGCCGGGATTCCTGTTCCAGGACCCGCCGGACCACACCCGGCTGCGCAAACTGGTCAGCAAGGCGTTCGCGCCGAAGGTGGTGAACGCGCTGCAACCCGACATCACCGAGCTGATCGACGGGTTGCTCGACCGGATCGCCGAACGGGGACGGTTCGAAGTCGTCGGGGACCTAGCCTATCCACTGCCGGTGGCGGTGATCTGCCGCCTGCTCGGCGTACCGATCGAGGACGAGCCGCAATTCAGCCGGGTGTCCGCGCTGCTGGCGCAATCCCTGGACCCTTTCGTCGCCTTCACCGGAACGCCGTCGGACAACCTGAAAGAGCGGATGGACGCCGGAATGTGGTTGCGCGCCTACCTGCATGGCCTGATCGACCGGCGACGCTCGCGGCCCGGTGACGATCTGATGTCCGGGCTGATCGCCGTGGAAGAATCGGGCGACCAGCTGACCGCGGAGGAGATCGTCTCCACCTGCGTCCTGTTGTTGGTCGCCGGTCACGAGACCACGGTGAACCTGATCGGGAACGCGGTCCTGGCGATGCTGCGCCAACCGTCGCAATGGACCGCGCTCGGCGCCGACGCCAACCGTGCCCCGGCGGTCATCGAGGAGACGTTGCGCTACGACCCGCCGGTGCAGATGATCGCCCGAACTGCGGGCGACGACATGGCAATTGGGGGCATCGACGTACCCGCGGGCGACATCATGATGCTGCTGACCGCCGCCGCCCAGCGCGATCCCGCCGAATACGACCGCCCCGATGTCTTCGACCCGGACCGGAAAGTGTTGCGGCACTTAGGATTCGGTCGCGGTGCGCATTACTGCCTGGGCGCCCCGCTGGCCCGGCTGGAGGCCGGTGTGGCCCTGTCGGCGGTGACGGCCCGTTTCCCGAACGCCCGGCTGGACAGCGAGCCCCAGTACAAGACCAACGTCACACTGCGCGGGCTGTCGCAGCTCATGGTCGCGGTCTAGTCCCGCTCCCAGGGTGGCTTCTCGCCCATCTTTTTGTAGTACTTCGCCAGGTGGCTCTTGATCCGATCGACATCGGATGCGGGCACGTCGATACCGCCGCGCGCGCCGTCCATGATCGCGCCGGCCGCCATCACTCCGCGTGGCACGGCTTTGAGGTCGCCGTCGATGACGTCGGCGATCAGCAGCTTGTAGGCCGTGAAGTTGTCCTTCTTTTCGCCGTCGTACCAGACGTGCGCGTCGCGGTATTTCTGGTTCGGCCCGTCCTGCGCATCGGCCCACTGCCGCACCCGCTTTTCGGCCGCGTCGCCGTCCCACTTGCGGTCACGGTCGGCCAACGGCAGATCTTGAAAGGCTGTAACTGACATGCTGGCGGCGTGCCCGCTGTAGCCGGGACTAAACGGCCAGAATCGCTTAATCAAGCGGTAGCGTCGTGACGGGAGGCAACCATGAAGCGCGGCATCGTTGGTGGATCGGCGGCCCTGCTGACGGCCGCAGGGCTGATCGCCGCAGCGCCGCCGGCCGGCGCCGGTTGTCAGTACGGGGGACCCGTTCTCAGCAAGTGCGACGGACCCGTCCAGCCCGACGGCACCTGGCAACGCTGCGTCGCAGTCACCCGCCTGGTTCCCAATGGCGCCAGTTCCTACCTCGTGCCCGACAACCACTGCGGTCTGATGGGTCCCGGCCAGCAGCCATCGGATTTCACCTTCGGCGACCCACCGACGCACATCGACTGAGCCGGGAACCGGCCGTTGGTCTTCGTGACATGGATCGCGCGCGGCCGCGCACCTCTTGGCAGTTGTATGGCGGTCACTCCCCGGCGGTTTGGGCGGCCGTGATTTGTCGTACCCGGCTGCGATGATGTCGTTATGTCCTCGACTGCGTCGTCTCCGGTGGCGGTGAGCCCTGCCGAGCGAGTCGAGGAACTGTTCGAC
>NZ_NCXM01000015.1 GCF_002104765.1 Mycolicibacterium vulneris | reverse complement strand
GTGGGGGCGGCGGGGCGGCGGGTGACGGTCCGGCCGGCGGCTCGTTGGTGGGCGAGAAGTTGCGCACCCCGTAGTCGCGGTACTCCGCCGAATGGCGCGACCGTACCCGGCGGCCGGAGTCGCCGTACGACGGTGGCGCCACCGGCTCGACGGGCAGGGCATCCCAGGCCTCGTCGACGTCCGAATGCCGGGCACGCCGCCGGCCGCCGGTCGACGCGGGGGGATCGGCGCCGGCCCAATTGCTGCCCGGGGCGCCGGGCGGCAACCACTGGCCTTCGGCGGCGGTCGGCTGCCAGCCCTGCCCCGGCCACTGCGCCTGGGACTGTCGTTCCGGTTCCGTTGCCGGCTCCCGCTCGGGCCGCGGTGCGGGCTCCGGCTGGAATTGGGCCGCGGGCGCCGGCTGCGGCTGCTGACGGGGCTCGAAGCGCGGCTCGACCGGTCCCGCATACGAGGACTCCTCGGCGTACGAGGGCTCTTCGGCGTACGCCGGATCCGGGGCCGGTTCGTACAGGTGATTAACCCGCTCTCGCCGGGGCGGCGGCTGCTGCCGCGGTGGGATCAGCGGTTCCTCGGGCACGTCGATGATGGCGTCGTCGGCGCGCCCGGCGTTGTCCTGCGGCACCGAGGTCACCCTGTCGCTGGACACCCAATCGACCGGGGTGTCGCGGGGGTTCTCGCCGTTGCGGTCCCACTCGCTGTACGCACGCTCCGGTTGCGGCTCGGCCTCGGGCGTGCCGCCGAGCGCCGGCCGGTGCGCGAGGTCGGTGTCGAACAGGATTTCCAGGCTGGTCCGCAAGGCGGAAAGCTCCGCGCGCAACTCGGCCAGGTCGTCGGCGGCCTGGGCGCGCAGCTCGGAGGCCAGCTCGCGGCGCAGCTGGGACTCGACGGTCAGCTCGTATTCACGCCGGGCCGAGATCTCGCGGTCCAGCTGCAGGTCGTAAACGAGCTTGAGGTCGCGGACGCGGGACTGATCGGCGTCGCTTTGGCGCCGATAGAGCACGGAGACGAAGGCGCCGGCGACTGCGGCCCACAGCGCCAGGATTACAGCGAGCTTGAGGAGTTCCACCCGATTGGTGAAAACCAATGCGGAACTGGCCCCCATCGCGAGGACCAGCAACGCTGTCAAGAGCACCCACCCCGGCCTGCGGCCGCCGCGCCGCACCCGGGCGCCGCGGGACAGAACGGTCATGGCCTGAGAGTACCTGCGCGAGGTCAATCCGCGTGTCGCGCGACTCCGGCGATTCTCGCGCGGGTTACCGGCGGCGTCACCAGCGGAGTTGATCGCCTGCCGGCGGCCGGCAATCGCGGCGCCGGGCTAGGTTTCCGCACCCTCCCCGTGCTCGGTCTGATCGGGCGGCGATTTGCAGCAATGTTGCAGCCACATCGCGGCAATCAGCAGCGCCAGCGCGCTGACGGCCGCGACCACCGTCCCCGAGGTGTCCTCGGCGGCGGCCCGCAACCAGGACTTGCGCGGCAGGAAGTACACCAGGATGCCGACCCACCAACCCAGCGTTACCGCCCCCACCCAGGCCGACGCCTTGGCGACCACCAGGCTGCGCGCCACCGCAAGCGGGTGCAGCCAACCTGGACCGGACCCGATCTCGCCCTCGCTGATCCTGGCTCGCACGTAGCGCGCCCACAGCGCCTCGGCGATGGCCACCGCCAGCAGCGACAGGCCGGTCCACACTGTGATCGGCGGAAACCACCGGTAGAGGCCCTTGACCGTCAGATACCCCAGAAAGGCGGCGCCCACCACCGCGGCGGTCAGGTCACGCTTGCGGGTGGGCCCCATCAGGCCGTCGGCCCCTGATCACCCGGCGGCTTCCCGTTCGGCCGGAGCGTCAGGCCGGTCGGGCGCACGCCGTCCCGGTCGGCCGCTTCCAGCTGGGCCAGCAGGCCGACGGCCGGCTGCGGCCCGTCGGCCAGCGTCAGCTGCGCGTCCGGGTCGACATCCAGCCAGGGGATGAGCACGAACGCCCGCAGGTGGGCCAGCGGATGCGGCAAGGTGAGGTTGTTCTCCCGGGAGATCACCTCGGTGGGGCCATAACAGGCGATCAGGTCGACGTCGAGGGTGCGCGGGCCCCAGCGCTCGCCGCGCACGCGGCCCGCCGCCCGCTCGAACTCCTGCGCCCGACGCAGCCAGCCCCGCCCGTCGCAGGCCGGGTCGTCGGCGATCAGCACCGCGTTGAGAAACGGCGCCTGGTCCACGCGGCCCCAGGGGTCGGTCTCGTACACCGGCGACACGGCGAGCACCTTCTCCCCGAGCCCGTCGACGACCGACTGCAACCGCGCCAGCCGGTCACCCAGGTTGGAGCCGATCGACAGCACGACTCTGGTCATCAGCGTTGCTCCTCGACGCCGGCTGAGCCGGCGTCATCGTCGTCGTCGCGCGTCATACCGACCCGCCCGCCGGGACCACCGAGCCGCGGCCGCCGCGGCGCGACCGTCGCACCACCACCGCGACATCGGCGAACTGCTGCGGGATCGGGGCCTGCGGCTTGTGCACCACCACCTCGACGGCGTGCACGCGTTCGTCATCCATCACCTGGTCGGCGATCTGGGCCCCGACGGTTTCGATCAGATTGCGCGCGGGGCCCGCCACCACGTCGGCGGCCAACTGGGCCAGCGCGCCGTAGTCGTAGGTATCGGCCAGTTCGTCGCTGGCGGCGGCGCCGGCGAGGTCGATCCACACCGTGATGTCGACGACGAAGTCCTGACCGTTGGCGCGCTCGTGGTCGAAAACCCCGTGTTGTCCGCGAACCTTCAATCCGCGCAACTCGATTCGATCAGCCATTGTCTCCAGCCAGTTCCGTGTGCGACCCGTCGGTCCAGGCCGCTACGACCTTGAGGGCGTCGACCGTGGCCCGCACGTCGTGCACACGCACCCCCCAGGCCCCGTGCAGTGCGGCCAGCGCGGACACCACCGCGGTGGCCGTCTCGCGCCCATCGGGTGGTCGCGGCGAACCGTCGGCCCCGGCTAACAACGTACCGAGGAACCGCTTGCGCGATGCACCCAGGAGCACCGGGATGCCGGTGGCGACCAACTGCGGCAGGGCATGCAGCAGCGCCCAATTGTGTTGTCCCGTCTTGGCGAATCCCAGTCCGGGATCGATCATCAGCTGGCCGGGGTCGACGCCGGCGGATACCGCGGCGTCGACACTGGCCAGCAGCTCGTCGCGCACCTCGGCGACCACGTCGCGGTAATGCGGCGCCGCGTGCGGCCGCTCGGCCGACACCGAACGCCAATGCATCAGCACCCAGGGCACTTTCGCGTCGGCCAGCAGCGGCGCCATGGCGGGATCGGCGCGACCGCCGGACACGTCGTTGACGATCCGCGCTCCGGCGCACAGCGCCGCTCGCGCGACGTCGGCGTGCATGGTGTCGATACTTATGGTGATGTCTTGTGCCGCAAGTTCTTTGACGACGGGTACGACGCGGGATGTCTCGACGTGAGGATCGATCCGCGTGGCGCCGGGCCGGGTGGACTCTCCCCCGACGTCGACGATGTCGGCGCCGTCGGCGACCAGGGCCAAACCCTGCGCCACGGCCTTGTCGGGGTCGAGATAGCGGCCGCCGTCGGAGAACGAATCGTCAGTGACGTTCAGAACTCCCATTACCTGCACAGGCGCCAGGCTCACTTACGCAGGATCAGGTCGAGCGCTTCGGCTCGAGAAGCTGCGTTGGTCTTGAACAGGCCGCGCACCGCGGAGGTGGTGGTGATAGCTCCAGGCTTGCGGACGCCGCGCATCGCCATGCACAGATGCTCGGCCTCGACCACGACGATCACGCCGCGCGGATTGAGCTTTTTCACCAGGGCGTCGGCGATCTGGCTGGTGAGCCGCTCCTGCACCTGAGGCCGCTTGGAATACAGGTCGACCAGCCGCGCGATCTTCGACAGGCCGGTGACCCGGCCGTCGTTGCCGGGGATGTAGCCGACGTGGGCCACGCCGTGGAACGCCACCAGGTGGTGCTCACACGTGGAGTACAGCGGGATTTCCTTGACCAGCACCAGCTCGTCGTGATCCTCCTCGAACATGGTGTTCAGCACGCTGTCGGGATCGGTGTAGAGGCCCGCGAACATCTCACGGTAGGCGCGCGCGACCCGCGCCGGCGTCTCCCGCAGGCCGTTCCGGTCGGGGTCTTCGCCGATCGCATGCAGCAACTCGCGGACCGCGGCCTCGGCGCGCTCCTGATCGAATACCCGCGTCGTGGGCATCGCGGTATGCGGCAGCGCCATCGAATCCTCCGTTTGCTCAGCCGTGAGCCGGCGGGTTGGACCGGCTTACGTCGTCATCCTGCCGGTCGGGCGAGCCACCCTCCGGGGCGGGTTGGCCGGGCGGCGGATACGGCGGATACGGCGGGTAGGCGGGACGCGCCTGACCAGGGTGACCCGCGGCGCCCTGCTGACCGGGATAACTTTGCTGACCGCCCGGGTGGCCCTGCGGCCCGGGGTAGCCCTGCGGGCCCGGGTAGCCGCGGGCCGGCTGCTGCCAGTAGGGCTGCTGGCCGGGCTGCGCGGGCTGGTGCCAGTAGGTCGGCTGCTGTTGCTGCGGCGGCCATCCGGGCGCGCGCCAGCCGGCCGGGGCGCCGTAGTCGGGTTGGGTGGGCCCCTGCTGCTCCCCCTGACGATTGCCGCTGCCTTGAGTGCCGTGAGAACCGTTGCCGCCGTTGGCGTTTCGGTCGGCCTCTACCCGCGCGGCGGCAGCGGCTTCGCTGGCCCGCGCGATGGCCGCCTTGAAGGCCGGCTCGGGGGTCGGCGGCGGCCAGGGCTCGCCGCGCTCGATGGCCAGCTCGCCGGGTGTCTTGATCGGCGGCTTGTCCGACGGAATGCGGCCGCCGAAGTCGTCGAACATGGTAAGCCTGGGCCGTTTTTCGACTCCGGAGAAGATGGCCTCCAGCTCGGCCCGGTGCAGGGTTTCCTTTTCCAGCAGCTGGCCGGCCAAAGTGTCGAGTATGTCGCGATATTCGGTCAGGACCTCCCACGCCTCGGTGTGGGCCGCCTCGATCAACTTGCGGATCTCGTCGTCGATGTCGCGGGCGACCTCGTGTGAATAGTCCGCCTGCGTCCCCATGGTGCGGCCCAGGAACGGGTCGCCGTGCTCCGAACCATATTTGACCGCACCGAGTTTGGAGCTCATCCCGAATTCGGTCACCATCGCGCGCGCGATCTTGGTGGCCTGCTCGATGTCGGAAACCGCGCCGGTCGTCGGCTCGCGGAAGACCAGTTCCTCGGCGGCGCGTCCGCCCATCGCGAACACCAACTGCGCGATCATCTCCGAGCGCGTCCGCAGGCCCTTGTCTTCCTCCGGCACCGCCACCGCGTGCCCGCCGGTGCGCCCACGCGCCAGGATCGTCACCTTGTAAATGGGCTCGATGTCGGGCATCGCCCAGGCCGCCAGGGTGTGTCCGCCCTCGTGGTAGGCGGTGATCTTCTTTTCCTGCTCGCTGATGATCCGGCCCTTGCGGCGCGGCCCGCCGATCACCCGGTCCACCGCTTCCTCCAGCGCGGCGCTGGTGATGACGGTGCCGTTCTCCCGGGCGGTCAGCAGGGCGGCCTCGTTGATGACGTTGGCCAGGTCGGCGCCGGTCATGCCCACGGTGCGCTTGGCCAGCCCGGCGAGGTCGGCGTCCGGGCCGATCGGCTTGCCCTTGGAGTGCACCTCCAGCACCGCTTTGCGACCCGCCAGGTCCGGGTTGGACACCGGGATCTGCCGATCGAAGCGGCCGGGGCGCAGCAGCGCCGGGTCCAGGATGTCCGGCCGGTTGGTGGCGGCGATCAGGATGACGCCGGCCCGCGGGTCGAATCCGTCCATCTCGACCAGCAACTGGTTCAGCGTCTGCTCGCGCTCGTCGTGCCCGCCGCCCAGGCCCGCACCGCGCTGGCGGCCCACGGCGTCGATCTCGTCGACGAAGATGATGCAGGGGTTGTTCTGCTTGGCCTGATCGAACAGGTCGCGGACGCGGGAAGCACCGACTCCGACGAACATCTCGACGAAGTCGGAGCCCGAGATCGTGAAGAACGGGACACCGGCTTCCCCGGCGACCGCGCGGGCCAGCAGCGTCTTACCGGTTCCCGGCGGGCCGTAGAGCAGCACGCCCTTGGGGATCTTGGCGCCCAGCGCCTGATAGCGGCCGGGGTTCTGCAGGAAGTCCTTGATCTCGTAGAGCTCCTCGACCGCCTCGTCGACGCCGGCGACGTCGGCGAACGTGGTCTTGGGCATGTCTTTGGAGAGCTGTTTGGCGCGCGACTTGCCGAAGCCGAAGCCCATCCGGGCGCCACCCTGCATGCGGGAGAACATCACGAACAGGCCCACCAGGAGCAGCAGTGGCAGGACGTAGATCAGCAGTTCGCCCAGGATGCTGCCCTGGTTGACGACCGTGCTGACCTTGGCGTTCTTGGCGCTCAGCGCGTTGAACAGGTCGACCGCGTAGCCGCTGGGAAACTTGGTGATGACCTTGTCGGAATTGTCGGTGTCACCGTTGCCCTTCTTCAGGGTCAATCGCAGCTGCTGTTCGCGGTCGTCGATTTGCGCACTTTTGACGTTGTCGCCGTTGATCTGGGACATCGCCACGGATGTGTCGACGGGCTTATAGCCGCGGGTGTCGTCGCTGAAGTAGAAGAACGACCAACCGAGCAGCACCACGACAGCAATTGCCGTGATGGTGCGAATCACGTTTTTCCGGTTCATCAATCATCGGCCTTAGCGGCCAGGTCCTTCCCCGATATACACGCAGCTGAAAAAGTCCAGGCTACCGCTAGCGGCGATCGCCAGCTCCGGCAGAGCCGGGGCGCAGCGGGTCGCCGCCATCTGCTTAGCGGCGATCGCCAGCTCCGGCAGAGCCGGGGCGCAGCGGCTCGCCGCCATCTGCTTAGCGGCGATCGCCAGCTCCGGCAGAGCGGTCGCCACCGTCTCCATCAGTTAACGACCGGCAGTTCCCGGCTAGTCGTAATACCGGGCCTCGACCACGTTTCCGTCCGGATCGGCGAAGTAGTACCCCTGTGGGGCCCACCCGCGCGCGCCGAAGCTCCGGTTCAGCCGCGCGCTGGTATCGACGCCTTCGGCCTGAAGCCGCCGGTCCAACGCGTCATATTCGGCCTTCGACAGCGCCAGGCAGACGTGATTCACCGGATGGCCGGCGCTGCCCGCGATGCGCGTCAAAGTCTCGGTGGCCGAAATGCCTTCGGTGGGCATCAAGTCGATGATGGAGTCCGCACAAATCCGCACGCTCGGGAACGGCGCGTCGCCGGCTTCGAATTCGGCGAAGCGGACCGGTTCCAGCCCGACGACGCGGGCGTAGAAGTCCATCGACGCCCGCGGGTTCCTCGTCCAGAGCACCACGTGGTCCAAGCGCATCGAACCGAGTATTCCCGCCGTGCGCCTTTTTGATCGTCAACACGGCGCGGGCGACGAGACAGATTCGGGCCTTCTCAGGCAGCAACCGTTGTGCTTTGGTGGGACGGTGCCCCCAACCGAACGGTTAGTAGAGACCAATGGTGCGCGGCTACGGGTGATCGAAGCGGGCGACCGCGGCGCACCGGTGGTGCTCCTGGCGCACGGCTTTCCCGAACTTGCCTACTCCTGGCGTCACCAGATACCCGTCCTCGCCGACGCCGGCTACCACGTGCTGGCACCCGATCAGCGCGGCTACGGCGGTTCGGACCGTCCGGACGCCGTCGACGCCTACGACATTCATCAGCTGACCGCCGACCTGGTCGGCCTGCTCGACGACGTCGGCGCGCAGCGCGCGGTCTGGGTCGGGCACGACTGGGGCGCCGCCGTGGTGTGGAACGCGCCGCTGCTGCACCCGGACCGGGTCGCGGCCGTCGCGGCGATGAGCGTGCCGGTGACCCCGCGTCCGCGCGTCGCACCGACCACGGCGTGGCGCAAGACCTTCGGCGAGAACTTCTTCTACATCCTGTACTTCCAGGAGCCCGGCGTCGCCGACGCCGAATTGAACGCCGATGCCGCCCGGGTGATGCGACGCATGATGGGCAGCCTGCGCACGTCCGGCGACAAGGCCGCTGCGCTGCGACTGGTGGCGCCCGGTCCCGAAGGCTTCATCGAGCGGCTACCCGAACCCGACGGGCTGCCGGACTGGATAAGCCAGGACGAGCTCGACCACTACATCGCCGAATTCACCCGCACCGGCTTCACCGGCGGCCTGAACTGGTATCGCAATTTCGACCGCAACTGGGAGACCACTGCGGAGCTCGACGGCGTGAAGATCTCGGTCCCGTGCTTGTTCATCGGCGGCACGGCCGATCCCGTCCTGTCCTTCACCCGCACCGATCGCGCCGCTGAGGCGATCTCCGGCCCGTACCGACAGGTGATGATCGACGGCGCCGGGCATTGGCTGCAGCAGGAGCGCCCCGACGAGGTGAATGCGGCCTTACTGGAATTCCTCAACGGATTGGAGCTGCAATGAGCGCGCCTCCGCGCTTCGGTGTCTTTATCACCCCGTTTCACCCCATCGGCCAATCCCCAACGGTGGCACTGGAATACGACATGGAGCGCGTCGTCGCCCTGGACCGGCTCGGATTCGACGAGGCGTGGTTCGGCGAGCATCACTCTGGCGGCTACGAGCTGATCGCCTGCCCGGAAGTCTTCATCGCGGCCGCGGCGGAGCGGACCAAGCACATCCGGCTGGGCACCGGCGTGGTGTCGCTGCCCTACCACCATCCGCTGATGGTGGCCGACCGGTGGGTGCTGCTCGATCACCTGACCCGCGGCCGGGTGATGTTCGGTGCCGGGCCCGGCGCGCTGCCGTCGGACGCCTACATGATGGGCATCGACCCCATCGAGCAGCGCCGGATGATGCAGGAATCGCTCGAGGCGATCCTGGCGCTGTTCCGTGCCGCACCCACCGAGCGCATCGACCGGCACTCCGACTGGTTCACCCTGCGTGACGCCCAGTTGCACATCCGGCCCTACACCTGGCCTTACCCCGAAATATCCACGGCGGCAATGATTTCGCCGTCGGGACCGCGGCTGGCCGGCGCGCTCGGCACCTCGCTGCTGTCGTTGTCGATGTCGGTGCCCGGCGGCTACGCGGCGCTGGAAACCACCTGGGACGTGGTCCGCGAGCAGGCCGCGAAGGTGGGGCGGGACGAGCCGGACCGGGGCGACTGGCGCGTGCTGAGCATCATGCACATCGCGGACAGTCGCGAGCAGGCCATCGACGACTGCACCTACGGGCTGCAGGATTTCGCGAATTACTTTGGCGCCGCTGGATTTGTGCCGCTGGCCAACAGCGTGGAAGGCACCCAGACGCCGCACGAGTTCGTCGCCGACTATGCGGCCAAGGGGAATTGCTGCATCGGCACGACCGAGGACGCCATCGCCCATATCGAGGACCTGCTCGACCGGTCCGGCGGCTTCGGCACCCTGCTGATGCTCGGCCACGACTGGGCCTCGCCGCAGGCGACGTACCACAGCTATGACCTGATGGCGCGCAAGGTGATTCCCCACTTCAAACGCCAGCTCGAAGCGTCCCGCTCGTCGCACGACTGGGCCAAGGGCAAGCGCGACCAGCTGATCGGCCGAGCCGGTGAGGCCGTCGTCAAAGCCATCACCGAGCACGTCGACGAGCAGAAAGACGCGGTGCACTGATGCGCGCGGCGGTGTTGCGGAACGGCCGCATGGTCTATCGGGACGACGTGCCTGACCCGATACCCGAAGCCGGCCAGGTGCTGGTGGGCGTGCGCGCGTGCGGAATCTGTGGCTCCGACCTGCATTTCGCCGCCCACGGCGCGCAGGTGCTGGAGATGAGCGATCGGGTGGCCGGTGGTTCGGGCGCCATGCACGTCGACCTGAACCACGACATCTTCATGGGTCACGAATTCAGTGCCGAGATACTCGAAGCCGGCCCCGGCACGGACACCCATCCGCCGGGCACACTGGTCACATCGCTGCCGGTGCTGTTGTCCGCCAAGGGCGCCGAGCCGATCGTCTATAGCAACAGCACGGTCGGCGGCTACGCCGAGCGGATGCTGCTGTCGGCGCCGCTGCTGCTGCCCATCCCCAACGGCCTGGACTTCAAACACGCCTCCCTCACCGAGCCGATGGCGGTGGGGCTGCACGCGGTCAACAAGTCCAATATCGCGCCCGGTGAGACGGCCCTGGTGCTCGGCTGCGGCCCGATCGGGATTGCGATCATCGCCGCCCTGCGGGCGAAGGGCGTGGAACCCGTTTTAGCGGCCGATTTTTCGCCCAAGCGGCGGGAGCTGGCCGCCGCGATGGGAGCCGACCAGACGCTGGATCCGGCGCAGGGTTCACCCTTCGACACCGTCAAGCCTGCGGTGGTGTTCGAGGCGGTCGGCGTGCCCGGCATCATCGACGACGTACTCCTACGAGCGCGGCCCGGCACCCGCCTGGTGGTCGCCGGCGTGTGCATGCAACCCGACACCGTGCACCCGTTCTTCGCGGTCGCCAAGGAGATCAACGTTCAATTCGTACTCGCCTACACGCCCGAGGAGTTCGGCGATTCGCTGCGCGCCCTGGCCGAGGGCGACGTCGACGTCAGTCCGCTGATCACCGGCGAGGTCGGCCTCGACGCGGTCGGCACGGCGTTCGACGACCTCGCCGACCCCGAGCGACACTGCAAGATCCTCGTCACGCCCTGAATGTCAGCGGGCGACGCTATAATCGAACGTATGTTCGAATTGCCGCCCGATCCCGCCGCGCTGGTGGCGGTGATCGAGTCCACGCATCGGGAGGAATCGATGCTGGTGGCCCGTCGGCTTTCGGCGGTGGCGGCGTTGCTTCGACATCGCGTGGCGACCGCCGAGCGCCCGGATCGGGAGTACGCGGAAATCGCCGGCTTCGAGCAGACCGCCGCCGAGGTCGCCGCCGCGATGAACCTATCCCCCTCGGGCGCCAGCTACCTGGTGACCTATGCGGAGGCGCTCGACGTCAGGTTGCCCAAGATCGGGGCCCTGCTGGCCGAGGGCCGAACAGATTGGCGCACAGTGCGGTTGATCATCAGCCGTACCGATCTGGTCACCGACCACAAACTGATCGCCAACCTTGACCATTCGCTGGCCGACCGCATCGGCAACTGGCACAGCTGGTCGAGGCAACGGATAGTCAACGCCGTCGACGCCGCCGTGCGAACCGCCGACCCCGACGCCGCCCGCGAGCGCCGCCTCGCGGCCGAGGACGACCGCCGCATCGAAATCAGCGCCTCTGACAATGGGATGGCGGAAATTCATGGCTCAGTCGCCGCCTCGGCCGCCGCCGCCTTCGACCGACGGCTGTCCCAGCTCGCCAAGCAGGTGTGCCCGGCGGACACGCGAACCATGGACCAGCGACGAGCCGACGCGCTGGCCGCGCTGGCTGAAGGCCGTGGATTGGCCTGCGCCTGTGGACAATCGGAGTGCCCCGCCCGCTCAGGCGACCCCGACCTCGGCCCGGCCGGGGCTCGCGTGGTCATCAACGTGGTGGCCAGCGAGCAAACCGTCTACGCCAATGGAGCCGAGCCCGGCTATCTGGAGGGCTACGGCGTCATCGATGCCGACCAGGTGCGCCAATTGGCCGCCGCGGCATCCGTCCTCATCGCCGATCCGACGACGAGCCCGGTCGAGGCGCTGCGCTATCAGCCGTCCGCGGCACTGGAGCGGGCCGTTCGATGCCGGGATCTGACCTGCCGCTTCCCAGGGTGCAGTCGGCCGGCGGTGGTCTGCGACCTCGACCACACCGTTCCGTTCAACCACCAGAATCCGGCGACAGGCGGGCAGACCACAGCCGAAAACCTGAAATATCTTTGCCGTCAACATCATCGGCTCAAGACGTTCGGCGGCTGGCGTGACAGGCAACTCCCCAACGGCACGGTGGTGTGGACGTCGCCGAGTGGACGGACCTATCAAACTTCGGCCGCCGGCACCGACCTCTTCGCGCAGCCGCACCGGCCGTCCTGCGTGACGCCCACCCCGAACCCGCGAACCGGATCACGGCAGCGCAGCGCACGAATTGCCCGAGCGCGTAAGCACAATCGCGAGCAAAGGCCGATAAACGAGGCCCACCTGCGGCTCGAAGAGGCGCGAAAACAGGAGATCGAAGCGCGCAAATTCCGAAACCACATGCGTGACATGCTCTTCCTGTTCAAGGGCGCCCCGAGCACCAGCCCCTACTGCACCTGGGTGAACGATCCCAGGGAACCGGAGGAATTGCCGCTGGACTGGTTGCCCGACGAGCCGGTGCTGCAGCCCTTGCCGGACGACCCACCCTTCTAAAACCACCGGGTTACCTCATTTCCCCAAAAACTCTGCAGCCAGCCAGATCACCCGATACTCTCCGCGGACAGAAACCGGGCACGCCGGAAGCGAACATAAGAAAATCGCTCGTGATCCGGCAGTAGTAGGCGGCATGAACGACCGGAAATCGACTCCCACCACGCTTGCCATATACCGTGACCTACGGGTTGGCATGGTGATCATCACGCTTATGCTCGGGGTGGCCATCATCATCGAACAGTTATCGGCAACCTGCTGGCAATTCGCAATCAGCGCTTACTATTACACGTCCGCGCATAGCATCCTGATCGCCGCGCTACTGGCCTTGGGCACGCTATTAATCATGTACAAGGGCAGCAACGACACCGAGGACGTGTTCTTGACTCTGGCCGGGGTCTCCGCGTTGATGATCGCGATGGTGCCGCAGGGTCGACCCGCGAACCTGTGTGGGCGAAATGATCTTCCGCCCCAATTCGAGCCCGCGATTCAACCCAATGTCTGGGCCGTCGTAGTCGCACTGATTGTGGGCTGGGTGGCGATGGCCTTGCTGCATCTGTTCAACCACACTCGGCATAAGAGAAGCCCGCTGGGAACCCTGGCGCTGTGGATTTTCTGGTCGATCATGGCGCTCGGCTTTATTGCCCTTGTCTTTTTCCCGGGCTGGTTCAACGCGCATGTCCACGGTATTGCGGGTTTCCTGTTGCTCTCGTCCTTCATCATCACCGTGTTCTGCGCCGCATACGTCGCCGGGCAAGAGGATATTCAAAAGTCACCGCATCGGCGCTGCTATCAGTGCTGGTACCGGGCGATTGGCTGGGCGATGGTGGGGACGTTAATCGCAGTGGTCGCACTGCATCTCAGGCATCCCGGGTGGGAGCTCTGGGTCCTTCTGATCGAAGCGCTGGTGATCATCGAGTTCGCCGTGTACTGGGCGGTTCAAACCGTCGAACTGTGGAATTCACCAGACCGCAGGGACCGGCTACCCGACGATGCCCAGAAGCGGATCAGGGAATGGCGTTCCGCGGGCGGCGGGTTCGCCGGGGTGAGGTCCGAACTGACCGGACCACACGATGGGCGTCAAGGCGGAAGGCTGCTGCCGCTTCTCTAGCGCGGGCTGGTCGCGGATGCGGCCCAGAAGCGCACCAATCATCCACTCATGCAAGCACGATCGCGAGCAGCCCCGAGCGGCGAAAACCCGCAACCCGCGCCGCACGATGCATCCTTGGCGAAGAATTATCGTCTCGCGGCGGCCCAGCGGCTAGGGTGCCAGGCATGCCGGTCGCAACGAAGGCCTCGAAGTTCATCCGCCGATCGATCGCGGTGGCCGCGGCCGGCCTGACGATCGCAGCGATCTCCGCGTGCGACAAACACAACCCGCCGCAGCCCGGGGCCAACCCCCGTCAGGTCACGGTCGTGGGCACCGGTCAGGTGCAGGGCGTCCCGGACACCCTGACCGCCGAAGTCGGCATCGAGTTCACCGCGCCCGACGTCACCACGGCGATGAACCAGACCAACGACCGTCAACGGGCGGTCATCAACGCACTGACCGGCGCCGGCATCGACCGCAAGGACATCAGCACCACCGAGGTCACCCTGTCGCCGGAATACAGCAACCCCGAGCCCAGCGGTACCGCCGCCATCACGGCGTACCGCGCCACCAACGCCATCGCGGTCAAGATTCATCCGACGGATGCCGCGTCGCGCCTGCTGGCCCTCATCGTCGGCACGGGCGGTGACGCCACCCGGATCAAGTCCGTCCGCTATTCCATCGCCGACGATTCCCAGCTGGTGAAGGACGCCCGGTCGCGCGCCTTCAACGACGCCAAGAACCGCGCCGATCAGTACGCCCAGCTGTCCGGGCTGCGGCTGGGCCGGGTGCTGTCCATCTCGGAAGCCACCGGCAACACCCCGCCGCCGGTCGGGGCGCCTCGGGCCATGCCCTCGATGGTTCCGCTGGAGCCCGGCCAGCAGGCCGTGAACTTCTCAGTGACGGCGGTGTGGGAGCTGGACTGAGCCCGGGGTCTACTGCTGGTAGACCCGGGGGTCCAGGGTGCCGATATAGGACAGGTCGCGGTAGCGCTCGTCGTAATCGAGGCCGTAGCCGACGACGAAGTCGTTGGGGATGTCGAAGCCCACGTAGGCGATGTCGACGTGCGCGCCCTGCGCGTCGGGCTTGCGCAGCAGCGTGCACACCCGCAGCGAACGCGGGTGCCGCGTCTTGAGGTTGCGCAACAGCCAGGACAGCGTCAGGCCCGAGTCGACGACGTCCTCGACGATCAGCACATCGCGGCCCTCGATATCGCGGTCCAGGTCCTTGAGGATCCGCACCACGCCCGAGGACGACGTCGACGACCCGTAGGAGCTGACGGCCATGAATTCGAACTGGGTGGGCAGCGGGATCGCTCGGGCCAAGTCGGTGACAAAGATCACAGCGCCCTTGAGCACGGTGATCAGCAGCAGGTCCTGTCCGGTCTCCGTCGCGGCGTCGCGGTAGTTCTCGCCGATTTCGCGGCCGAGTTCGCCGATTCGCGCCTGAATTTGCGCCGACGTCAGCAGGACAGACTTGATATCCCCTGGGTACAGCTCCCCGGGTTGGGCTGGGGTGATCGCCGAGGAGATCTGGGCCACGCCCACAGAGTGCCACGACGGCGGGCGAATAACCAACGGCAGCCCCGATATTGCGGCTAATGGATCGGTTTGCCGACCGGCTCGCGCCACAGCATCAGGACGCCGTCGCGGCGGCCCGCGAACAATCGCTCGTCGGGCAGCGACGACCCGACGGCCACCCCGCCCTGCCCGCGCCAGCCGGTGACCAGGGCGTCCACCCCACGAATCTGCTTGTCGGTCAGGTTCGTTGCGCCGCCGGCCAACAACCAGGCCCGGATCACCCGGCGCCGCACCGGGCCGTCCAGCGTCGCCAGCGCCTGCACCCGCAGGCCGGAGTCCGCCTTGACCCCGGGCAGCGCCCGGGCCGCCAGCGCGTCGAGCAGCTCGGAGTCCTCGCGCAACGACGTCGCGGTGCGGGCCAGCGCCTCGGCCACGCCACCGCCGAGGGCGTCCTCCAGCAGCGGCAGCACCTCGGTGCGCAGCCGGGTTCGGGTGAAGCGGCGGTCGGCGTTGTGCGGATCCTGCCAGGGGGTCAGCCCCAGCTCCGCGCAGGCGGCGTGAGTGGTGGCGCGCCGGACCTCCAGCAACGGCCGGCACCACGGCGGGTCGTGGGGGCGCATCCCGGCGATCGAGCGCACCCCGGACCCGCGGCCCAGCCCCAGCAGCACCGTCTCAGCCTGGTCGTCGAGCGTGTGCCCCAACAGCACCGGGCCGGTGTGATAGGCGCTCAACGCGGCGTAGCGGGCCGCGCGCGCCGCCGCCTCGGGGCCGCCCTGGTTGCCCACCTGCACCCGGACCACTTGAGCCCCAACGCATCCCAGCGCGATGGCCTGCGCCCTTGCGGCCTCGGCGACGGCGGCCGAGTCGGATTGCAGGCCGTGGTCGACGATCACCGCCGTGGTGGGCCGCAGCTGGGCCGCCACCGCGGTCAGCGCCAGGGAATCGGGACCGCCGGACAGCGCCACGCACCACTGTTCGACGGTGGCGAGGTGGGTCTTGACGAACGCCTCGACAGCCGCACGCAGCAGGCCTACAGCACCCGGTCGATCCACCGCTGGGGTTCTTCGATCTCGGTGGGCAGCGGCAGCGTGTCGGGGCCCGTCCAGATGGCGTTGAACCGGGCCATCCCCACCTGGCCGACCACGTGGTCGACGAACGCCTTGCCGCGGGTGTACTGGCTGAGCTTGGCGTCGAGGCCCAGCAGTGCGCGCAACAACCGCTGCAGCGGGGGCTGCTTGCGGTGGCGGCGCTCGTCGAACCGGCGGCGGATGGTGGCCACCGACGGCACCGCCATCGGCCCGACGGCATCCATGACGTGGTCGGCGTGACCCTCCAGCAGGGTGCCCAGCACCAGCAGCTGGTCCAGCGCCTGCCGCTGCGGTTCGGACTGCACCGCGCGCACCAGCCCGAGAATGCCGGACGCGTTGGCGTCGGATTCCTGCGTTCCGGCGCCGCGGTTGCGGGCGTAGTCGGCGAGGCGGCCGATCACCTGCCCCATGTCCTCACCCGCGTCGCGGGTCAGCAGGCCCAGCGCCTGCGACATGTAGTCGGGCAGCCACGGATTGGCGGTGAACTGCACGCGATGGGTCACCTCGTGCAGGCACACCCATAGCCGGAAATCGGACGGCTGAACCCGAAGCTGCCGCTCGACGGCGATGACGTTGGGGTACACCAGCAGCAGGCAGCCGGTTCTGGCCCCGTCGTTGGCGGCGAACGGGTCGTATTGGCCGAGAATCCCCGAGGACACGTAGGCCAGGACGGCGCCGGTCTGCGCGCCGGTGACGCGGCCGGTGAGAAACCCGCGCGGCTTCTCGGAGCCGTTCATCATCACCCGCATCGACTCGGTGGCCGCGGCGACCCAGTCCGGACGGTCGACGATGCGCGCGGCCGGCACCGCGCCGTCGGTGACCAGGCCGGTGACGTCACGCACCAGCGGTTCGGCTTTGGTGGACGCGGTGGCGAGTTCGTCGATCACCTGGCGGCGGGTGTAGTCGCTGGACGGCGGACCCGGACGGGCCAGCCGCCGCCCGACACTGGCCGCGAACTGCCAGTCGACGGCGGTACCCAGCGTCAGGTCCGGCGCCGGCGTCATGAGCACCCGCAGGACCACAGGCGGGTCGCCAGTGCGTCCATCACGTTGCGGCCGTTGGAGCCCGCGTCGTTGGAGATGAAGGCGAAGGTGAGTACCCGGCCGCTGCGGTCGGTGAGCACCCCGGCCAACGCGTTGATGGCGGTCAGCGAACCGGTTTTGGCCCGCAACCAGCCGGCCGGGCCCTGGTTGGTGGAGGCGTCGGTGAACCGGTCGGCCAGTGTCCCGCTGCCGGCGGCGATCGGCAGCAGATCCAGCAGCGCCCGCAGCGACGGCTGGTCGGGCCCCGCGGCGGCCTGCAGCACGCCGTCGAGCGTCCTGGCCGTCAGCCGGTCGTCCACCGAGAGCCCACTGGAATCCAGCAGCGCCACACCCGTGGTGTCGACGTGGGCGGTGGTCAGCCGGTTGGTCACCGCGTCCGCCGCGCCGGCGAAGCTGCGCGGCCGGTTGATCGCCGCCGCAACCTCGCGGGCGATGCTTTCGGCCAGCACGTTGTCGGAGTGGTCCATCATCTCGGACAATCGCTGGACCAGCGGCGCCGACTGCACGACCGCCAGTTGCCGGGCCCCGGACGGCGCGGTCGCGGTCGTCACCGCGTTGGGGTCCAGGCCCAGCGCCTTGGCCAGCTCCCGCCCGGCATCCAGCGCCGGGGTCCGGGACCGCCGCGAGTTGACCGTCGAGGGCTGGATGCGTCCGGCGTCGATCATCACCGACTCGATCGGCGCGATGTCGCCATTGTCGACGTCAGCCAGATCCCAGCCCTGCGCCATCGTCGGCCCGCTGAACGCCGAGGTGTCCACCTGCACCGCGGTCGGCGTCACGCCGCTGCGGCGGATCTGCTCGACCAGGTCGCTGATGCGTGCCGACCCCCGGTACCAGGTGGGCACGCCGGGCGGCGCCGCCGACAGCGCCGGATCCCCCGCACCCACCAGCACGACGGGCCCCTGGGCGTTCTGGCTGCCGGCCACCACGCGGGTGGTGATCCGGGCCTGGTGGTCCAGCGTCAGCAAGGCCGCGGCGGCCGTCAACACCTTGTTGGTCGACGCCGGAACCAGCGGCATGTCGCCGGCTACCTGCCACAGCTCTTTGCCGGTGATGGCGTCGGTGACCCGGCCCCCGAGCCGGCCCAGGTTAGGGTCGCCCGCCACCGGCGCGAGCATCGCGGCGACGCCGGGTCCGCTGGGTAGCTCGGCGGTGTCGCTCACCGGGACCATGCCCGGCTTGACCGCCGGGGCATGCGGGGGCGGGATCGGGGCATGCGCGCTGTTGGCGCCGTGTCCGGTCGTGGTGAAAAACGTTGCCGCCACCACTACGGCGACGACGAACGCCAGCACACCCAACCCGATGAGCACTGGGGTGGATTTTTGCCAGCGAGTACGGGTCATCACTCTCCTGACTGTCTGAACCCATTCTGCCGAATCGGCGGCGATGCGCTCGACTAGGGTGTAGCAGAGCAAAATTGGCCTGCCTAGAAGAAGGAGTCGACGCGGTGGAATTCGACGTGACCATCGAGATCCAAAAGGGCCAGCGGAACAAGTACGAGGTCGACCACGAGACTGGACGGCTACGTCTGGACCGCTACCTGTACACCGCGATGGCCTACCCGACCGACTACGGCTTCATCGAGGACACCCTCGGCGAGGACGGCGACCCGCTGGACGCGATGGTGCTGTTGCCGCAGTCGGTGTTCCCCGGCGTCATCGTGGAGGCCCGTCCGGTGGGCATGTTCCGGATGACCGACGAAAAGGGCGGCGACGACAAGGTGCTGTGTGTGCCGGCCGGCGACCACCGCTGGGAACACATCCAGGACATCGGCGACGTGCCGGAGTTCGAGCTGGACGTGATCAAGCACTTCTTCGTGCACTACAAGGACCTGGAACCGGGTAAGTTCGTCAAGGCCGCGGACTGGGTCGGCCGCGAAGAGGCCGAGGCGGAGATCCAGCGCTCGATCGAGCGGTTCAAGGCCGAAGGGCACTGAACTCCACCGGCGCGTTGACGCTTTCGGCGTAATCGCGCCCGCGCCGCTGCGGGATTCTCGGTGGCATCCTGGCGAGGTGACCCCGGTGCTGCATTTCGCCGCGAATTTCTGGTGGCTGGTTTTCCCGCTGGGCGGTGCGATCGGCGGCGCGCTTCGGGCCATCGGCGCGGCCAACGAGCGTCGAGCCGAGCGCCGGATGGAGCGCTACCGGTTGAAGCAGCAGGCAAAGATCGCGGTGGCCGAGGCATCCGGGCGGGGGCGGACCCACGAGGAAGCCGACCGCCGGGAACTCGCCAAGCTCGTTGCCGCGCATGACCGTACCGACGCCCGGTGGTTCGACTATGAGGTCGACATCGCGAAGCTGTTGGACTTCCCGCTGATGACCAACATGCGCGATCCGCTCACCATCGCTTTCCATAAGGCGAAGCGCCGCGCCGACCTGCTGCGGCCCGAACCGCCGGACGCCCTGGTGGGCGACCGGGATGCGCTGCTGGACTACCGCCATGCCGTCCACGAGTACCTCAGCGCGTTCGAGATCGCCGAGGCCGAGGCGATCCGGCGGCGGCGCAGCGACTTCTCGGCCGACGACCAGCAACGGCTGGCGCGCGCCCAGAACCTGCTGCACCTGGCGAACGACGATGCGGCGACGCGCGAGGAGCGCCACAACGCCTACGCGCGGGCGACCAAGGAGCTCGACGGTTTGATCGCGCTTTCCGCCCCCGCCCGGGCCGCCATCGAACAGCGCATCGCCGGGCAGATCGAGGCCTAGACCGTTTGGGCCCCGGCGCGGGCGTCGCGGCGATTGCGCAGGATGCTCCAGCCCAGCGCCGCCGCGATGAAGACCACGCCGACCGAGGCGGTGACGGCCTCGGGGACCTCGAACTTAGGCTCGATGGAGGCCAGCATGATCGCGGCCAGCGCCCCGATCGCCCAGTGCGCCCCGTGTTCCAGGTAGACGTATCGGCCCAAGGCCTCCTGGCGGACCAGATAGATGGTGATCGACCGGACGAACATCGAGCCGACCAGGCCCAGCCCCAGCGCGATGACGATCGGGTCGGAGGTAATGGCGAACGCGCCGGTGACGCCGTCGAAGGAGAAGGCGGCGTCGAGGACCTCGAGGTAACCGAACAGGGCCAGGCCGGCCCAGCGCGTCGCCGTGCCGGCTTCGGTGTCGGTGTCGGTGTCGGTCGGCCGGAATGCCCGGCTCAATCCGTTGACCACCAGATAGGTCACCATGCCCAGCAACCCGGCGGTCAGCACCGTGGCCGCCTCGTCTCCCGAGTGCGTCAATTGCGTGCCCACCAGCACCAGCGCCAGACCGGTGACCACCAGCGACACCTGCCCCAGTCGGCCGATGCGCGCGAAGGGGATCTCAATCCACTTGAGCCACTTGATGTCTCGGTCATAGAAGACGAAATCCAGGAACAGCATCAACAGGAAGATGCCGCCGAACGCGGCGATCTGGGGATGCGCGGCGATGACGAGCTTCTCGTAGCTGGGCGAGCCGTCCGGAAACTCCAGCGCGCCGTGCGGCGGCGGATGCAGCGCCAGCTCCATCGCGCGCACTGGTTCGAGCCCCGCGGTCGCCCAGACGATGAGCAGCGGGAAGAGCAGTCGCATGCCGAAGACGGCGACAAGGATCCCGATCGTCAGGAACATCCGCTGCCAGAAGCGGCTCATCCGCTTCAGGATCGAGGCGTTGATGACGGCGTTGTCGAACGACAGCGACACCTCGAGCGCGGCCAGCGCCAGCAGCAGATAAAGACCTTTGAAGCCGCCGTAGGCGTATCCGAGGCACAGGGCCGCCGCGGTGACCACCAGCGAGATCCCGAAGGTGCGCAACGCGGGCATGGATCCTTTCCGACAGCCGATCACACTAGCGAACCGGATCGCCGCGAGGGGCGATCGCCGCGGGCCGCATAGAATTTTCAAATTGTGGCGAAACATCGGGGCAGTCGGCCGAAAGCGCCGCGGGCCCGATGACCGAGATCAGCGCCTCGCAGGGGCCGGTGGCGCGCGGCAGCATGGCCCGGGTCGGCACCGCCACCGCCGTGACGGCGCTGTGCGGTTACGCGGTGATCTATCTGGCCGCCCGTGACCTGGCGCCGAGCGGGTTCTCGATATTCGGCGTGTTCTGGGGGGCGTTCGGACTGGTCACCGGCGCGGCCAACGGCCTGCTGCAGGAAACCACCCGGGAAGTCCGCTCGACCCCCTACATCGGCGACCTGGCCGCCCTGCCGGCGCCGGGCGAGCCCCGCACCCACCCGATGCGCGTCGCGATGCTGGTCGGAATCGCCGCGGCTGTCCTGATCGCCGGCAGCTCCCCGCTGTGGAGCGGGCGGATGTTCGTCGAGTCGCGGCTGCTGTCGGTGGCCCTGCTCAGCGTCGGGCTGGCCGGGTTCTGCGTGCACGCCACCCTGCTGGGCATGCTGGCCGGCACCAACCAGTGGACCCGCTACGGCGCGCTGATGGTGACCGACGCCGTCATCCGGGTGCTGGTGGCCGCGGCCACCGTGGCGCTGGGCTGGCGATTGGTCGGTTTCCTGTGGGCGACGGTGGCGGGCGCGGTCGCCTGGCTGCTCCTGCTGGTGGCCTCGCCGGCCACCAGGGGCACCGCCCGCCTGCTGACCCCGGGCGGCACCGCGACCTTCCTACGGGGCGCCGCGCATTCGATCACAGCGGCCGGCGCCAGCGCCATCCTGGTGATGGGATTTCCGGTACTGCTGAAGCTGACCAGCGCCGAGCTCGGCGCGCAGGGCGGGGTGATCATTCTGGCCGTCACGCTGACCCGCGCGCCGCTGCTGGTGCCGCTGACGGCCATGCAGGGCAACCTGATCGCCCATTTCGTCGACGAGCGCAGCGACCGGATCCGCGCGCTGCTCGCCCCGGCGGCGATCGTCGGGGCGATCGGCGCGGTCGGGGTGGTGGCCGCGGGCGTGGTGGGCCCCTGGCTGTTGCGGGTCGCGTTCGGGCCGCAGTACCACGCCAGCAGCGCCTTGCTGGCCTGGCTGACCGCGGCCGCGGTGGCGATCGCCGTGCTGACGCTGACCGGGGCGGCGGCGGTGGCCGCCGCGCTGCACCGCGCCTACTCGCTGGGTTGGGTGAGCGCCACGGTCGCGTCGGGATTGCTGCTGTTGCTGCCGCTGTCCCTGCAGACCCGGACCGTGGTCGGGCTGCTGTGCGGCCCGGTGGTGGGGATCGGCGTGCATCTGCTGGCGCTGTCGCGCGCCGCGCGCTCTACCGGCTGATATGACCTGCACCAGCGTGTACCTTGTGGGCTTAGATGGGTACTGAAACGCATTATTCGGTCGTCTGGGTCGTCATTCCCGCCTTCAACGAAGCAGCTGTCATCGGCGAGGTGGTCGCCGATGTGCGCTCGGTGTTCGACCATGTCGTCTGCGTGGACGACGGCAGCGCCGACGACACGGGTGAGATCGCGCTGCGGGCCGGGGCCCACCTGGTGCGGCATCCGATCAACCTCGGGCAGGGCGCCGCCATCCAGACCGGCGTCGAGTACGCCCGCAAGCAGCCGGGGGCCCAGATCTTCGCCACCTTCGACGCCGACGGCCAGCACCGCGTCAAGGACCTGGCGACCATGGTCGACCGGTTGCGCGCCGACGATGTGGACGTCGTCATCGGCACCCGGTTCGGCACGCAACAAAGCGCCCGGCCGCCGTTCGTCAAGCGCATCGTGCTGCAGACCGCCGCGCGGCTGAGCCGGCGCGGCCGCCGACTTGGCCTGACCGACACCAACAATGGGCTGCGGGTGTTCAACAAGAAGGTCGCCGACGGCCTGGACATCACCATGAGCGGCATGAGCCACGCCAACGAATTCATCATGCTGATCGACGAAAACCATTGGCGCGTGGCCGAAGAGCCGATCGAGGTGCTCTACACCGAGTACTCGAGGTCGAAGGGGCAACCCCTGCTCAACGGCGTCAACATCATTTTCGACGGGTTCCTGCGAGGGAGGACTCCATGAACTGGATCCAGGTGCTGCTGATCGGGTCGATCGTTGCGCTGCTGGTGTATCTGCTGCGGTCGCGCCGCAATTCGCGGTCGAAGGCGTGGGTCAAGGTCGGCTATGTCGTGTTCGTGCTGGCCGGCATCTACGCTGTATTGCGGCCCGACGACACCACGGTGGTGGCGCACTGGTTCGGGGTGCGGCGCGGCACCGACCTGATGCTCTACGCACTGATCATGGCGTTCTGCTTCACCACGCTCAGCACCTACATGCGGTTCAAGGACCTGGAGCTGCGCTACGCGCGGCTGGCCCGGGCGGTGGCGCTGGACTCTGCGCAGGCGCCCGAAGCGGGCTAGTCGGCCTGCGCCTGCCGGAAGAAGTCCACCGTGCGGGCTACCCCGTCGGATAGCCCGACCTTCGGTTTCCAACCCAAAACCTCTGCGGCCGAACCGATGTCGAGGCAGGACCGCTTGAGGTCGCCGAGCCGCGGCGGCGCGAACTCCGGATCGTCGGGTCCCCCGACAGCGGCCGCCACCGCCGAATGCAATTGGCGGTCCGAGGTTTCGATGCCGGTGCCGATGTTGAAGCGCTGCCCGCCGCCGGCGTCCCCGGACGCCCTGACGAAGGCGTCCACGACGTCGTCGACGAACACGTAGTCGCGGGTGTTGCTGCCGTCCCCGAAGACCTTGGTGGGCTTCCCCGAGAGCAGCGCCCGGGCGAAGATCGCCACCACGCCGGCCTCGCCGTGCGGATCCTGGCGGGGGCCATAGACATTCGCCGGGGCGATGTGCGAGCAGTCCAGGCCATACAGGTGGCGGAAGGTGTTCAGGTAGATCTCGCCCGCCACCTTGCCCGCGGCATACGGCGACGCGGGGTCGGTCGGCACCGTCTCGGGGGTGGGGTACCGCGGCGGGGTGCCGTAGATGGATCCGCCCGAGGAGGTGTGCACGATCTTGCGGACCTGCGCCCGGCGGGCCGCCTCGGCCAGGCGCACCGTGCCGATGACGTTGACCGAGGCGTCGAACTGCGGATCGGCCACCGAGTGCCGCACGTCGATCTGGGCCGCCAGGTGAAACACCACCTCCGGGCGGTGCTCGTCGAGGATGGCTTCCAGGTCGGCGGTCACGATGTCGGCCTCAACGAAGACGTGAGCCGGATTGTCGGCCAGGTGCTCCAGGTTGGTCGCGCGGCCGGAAGCGAAGTTGTCCAGCCCCACCACCGCGTGACCGTCGGCTAACAGACGGTCGACTAGCGTCGAGCCGATGAATCCGGCCGCCCCGGTAACCAGTGCACGCACCGGCCCACCATACATAGCGACCGCGGCCGCCGCGCTCATCGCGGTGCAGCTGGCGGTGCGGGCGGTGCTGGCGTTCGGTGGCTACTTCTACTGGGACGACCTGATCCTCATCGGCAAGGCCGGCACTCACAACCTGCTCGCGCCGTCGTATCTGTTCGACGACCACGACGGGCACGTCATGCCCGGGGCATTTCTGCTCGCGGGCACCGTCATCCGGCTGGCGCCGCTGAACTGGACCTGGCCGGCGGTCAGCCTGCTGGTGCTGCAACTGCTGGCGTCGCTGGCGTTGTTGCGCGCGCTCTACGTCATCCTGGGCTGGCGGCCGGTGCTGCTGATCCCGTTGACGTTCGCGTTGTTCACGCCGTTGGCGGTGCCCGGATTCGCGTGGTGGGCGGCGGCGCTGAACTCGCTGCCGATGCTGGCCGCGCTGGCCTGGGTGTGCGCCGACGCCATCCTGCTGGTGCGCACCGGCAAACAGCGGTACGCCGTGACCGGGGTGCTGGTCTACTTCGGCGGGCTGCTGTTCTTCGAGAAGGCCGCGGTGATCCCGTTCGTCGCGTTCGCGGTGACGGCGCTGCTCTGCCACGTCACCAGCGATCGAAGCCTGGGATCGGCGCTGGCGACGGCGTGGCGGGCCGCCCTGCGATTATGGATCGCCGCGCTGGCCCTCACCGCGGCCTGGATCGCGCTGTATCTGGCAGTGGTCAACCAGCAGCGGTGGAGTTCGGACCTATCGATGACGGGGCGGCTGCTGATGCGTTCGGTCACGCACGGCATCGTGCCCGGCTTGGCCGGCGGGCCGTGGCACTGGGACCGGTGGGCGCCTGCCTCGCCCTGGGCGACGCCCCCGCCGTCGGTGATGGCGCTGGGCTGGCTGGTGCTGGCCGCAATCCTGGTGGTGTCGCTGGTGCGCAAGGAGCGCATCGGGCCCGTGTGGCTGATCGCCGTCGGCTACGCCGTCGCCTGCCAGGTGCCGATCTACCTGATGCGGTCGTCGAAGCAGACCGCGCTGGAACTCGCGCAGACGCTGCGCTACCTGCCGGATCTGGTCGTGGTGCTGGCGCTGCTGGCCGCCGTGGCGTTGTGTGCCCCCAACCGGCGGGCCGGGCCGCGCTGGCTGGACGCCTCGCCGAAACGCACCGCGTTAGTCGCGGCATTGGCGGTGTTGTTCGCGGCCAGCAGCCTGTACTCGACGGCGACGTTCCTGACCAGCTGGCGCGACAACCCCGCCCAGCCGTATCTGCGCAACGCCCGGGCTTCTCTGGCCGCGGCCCACGCCGCCTCGGACCCGCCGCTGCTCGACCAGGAGGTCGATCCGTTGGTGCTGCAGCGGGTGGCCGCTCCGGAGAACCTGGCCAGCCACCTGTTCGCGCTGCTGCCGGATAGGCCCGAATTCGCGCCCGCGACAACGCAATTGCGCATGTTCGACCGCTCGGGCCGGCTGATCAAGGCGCGGGTCACCTGGGTGCGGACCATCGTGCCCGGGCCGATGCCGCAGTGCGGGTACTTCGCCCAGCCGGACAAGCCGGCCCGCCTGGTCCTGGACGGCCCGCTGCTACCCGCCGACTGGACCGTCGAACTGAACTACCTGGCCAACAGCGACGGCTCGATGACGTTGAAGATGACGCAGGGTCCGGAGGTCAAGGTGCCGCTGCACCCCGGACTCAATCGGGTGTTCGCCAGGCTGCCGGGCGCGGGCGACGCGATCACCGTGCGCGCCAACACCACCGCGCTGGCGTTGTGCATCGCGTCGGGCCCGGTGGGCTTCGTGGCGCCGGCTTGAAGCTATGGAGCCGCCTGGGGGAATCGAACCCCCGACCTATTCATTACGAGTGAATCGCTCTACCGACTGAGCTAAGGCGGCATACCCGCACGCCGGGCGGCACGAGTCTACGGCAGGCGGGCTGGCACCACGAAATCAGTCGCGCAGTTCCTGGCCGATGGTGGCGACCATGGCGTCCACGGCGAACTTGGGCTTGACGTTGATCGCCAGCGCCTCGCGGCATTCGAGCACCGCTTCGATGCAGCGCAGCAGCCGCGCGGGCGGCGCGTGTGCGGCCAGCGCGGCGACCTTCTCGGCCATATCGGGATGGTTGGCCCGCACCGCCCCGGCATTCGCGGAGGTCATCAGCGCGTCCCGGAAATAGGTCGCCAGGTCGATCAGCGCGCGGTCCAGGGCGTCGCGCGAGGCCCGGGTCTGCCGCGACTTCTGGCGTCGCTCAAGGTCCTTCATCGCCCCGGCCGCGCCGCGCATCGCTCCCGCGGTGCCCTTGCCGGTGCCGCCGGCGCCCAGGGCGGTGCGCAGCTCCTCGGTCTCGGCCTCGGCGCGGTCCGCGGTCAGCACGATGGCCTCGGCCGCGGCCGCGGCCACCAGCTCTTCAGCGGCGGCGTAGGCACGCGACGGGGTCGCGGCGTCGCGCACCAGCGACAACGACCGCTCCCGGCGTTCCCTGGCCTCGGGGTCGGTGGCCAGCCGGCGGGCCCGCCCCACATGGCCGCCGCTGACCGACGCCGCCCAGCTCGCCGTGTCCGGGCTGAGGCCGTCGCTGTCAACCAGCACGTGCGCGATCGCCTCGGTAGGAGGCGTCACCAGCGCCACATGCCGGCACCGGGAGCGCAGCGTGATGGCGATGTCCTCGGGGTCCACCGACGGCGCGCACAGCAGGAACACCGTCGACGGCGGCGGTTCCTCGACCACCTTCAGCAGGGCGTTGGCGGCGCCCTCGGTCAGCCGATCGGCGTCTTCGACCACCACGATCTGCCAGTGCCCGGTGGCCGGGCGCCGCGACGCGATCTGCACGATCGACCGCATCTCGTCGACGCCGATGGACAGGCCTTCGGGAATCACCCGCCGCACGTCGGCGTGGGTGCCGGCCATGGTCGTCGTGCACGCGTGGCAGCGCCCGCAGCCCGGCTCCCCGTCTGACGTGCACTGCAGCGCAGCGGCGAAGCACAACGCCGCCACCGACCGCCCCGAACCCGGCGGACCGGTGATCAGCCACGCATGTGTCATAGTCCCGGCGCCCGCCCCACTGTGGCCTGAGTCACCACGAGCGGCTCTGGCGGCGGACAGCAGCTCGGCCGTCACCGCGTCCTGGCCTACCAGCCGCGTAAACACCCCGGACATCACCGGTAACAATAATGGCGCTGTCGACAGATACCGAACGGCCACCGTACCGCGACCATTCCGTTATCTTGGCGTCGGCGAGGGTATCCGAACGACCTGCCGAGATCCTTATTAAGTTTCCGGGAGGTCGGCGGTGACCGATACGGTGGGTTAGTGACAACGGCGGCGGCACTACCGGGGCGGATCAGCGCATTCGTCCGCTGGGTGATGCGCACGCCATGGCCGCTGTTCTCGCTCAGCATGCTGCAGGCCGACATCATCGGCGCCCTGTTCGTGCTCGGCTTCCTCCGCTACGCGCTGCCGCCGGAGGACCGCATCCAGTTGCAGGATCTGCCGGTCCTGAACCTGGCGATCTTCGCCACCGCACTGATGGTCGTCTTCCTCACCGGATTGGCCGTGACGCTGCGGCTGCTGATGCCGGTGTTCCGGTGGCAGCGCCGCGACAACATGCTCGCCGAGGCCGACCCGGCGGCCACCGAACTGGCTCGCAGCCGCGCACTGCGAATGCCGTTCTACCGCACCCTGATCAGCATCGTGGCCTGGGCCATCGGCAGCGTGGTGTTCATCATCGCCAGCTGGTCGGTGGCCCGATTCGCCGCGCCCGTGGTCGCGGTGTCCACCGGGCTTGGCGCCGCGGCCACCTCGATCATCGGCTACCTGCAGTCCGAGCGGGTGCTGCGGCCCGTGGCGGTGGCCGCCCTGCGCAGCGGGGTGCCCGAGAACGTCAAGGCGCCCGGCGTCATCCTGCGGCTGATCCTGACCTGGATGCTGTCCACCGCCGTGCCGGTGCTGGCGATCGTGCTGGCGGTGGTGGCCGACAAGATCTCGCTGCTGCACGCCACGCCGGAGAAGCTGTTCACCCCCATCCTGTTGCTGGCGGTGGCGGCGCTGGGCATCGGGCTGGTCAGCACGCTGCTGGTGGCCATGTCGATCGCCGACCCGCTGCGTCAGCTGCGCTGGGCGCTGTCGGAGGTGCAGCGCGGAAACTACAACGCGCACATGCAGATCTACGACGCCAGCGAGCTGGGCCTGTTGCAGGCGGGCTTCAACGACATGGTGCGCGACCTGTCCGAGCGGCAGCGGCTGCGTGACCTGTTCGGCCGCTACGTCGGCGAGGATGTGGCCCGCCGGGCGCTGGAGCGCGGCACCGAGCTGGGCGGCCAGGAGCGCGATGTCGCGGTGCTGTTCGTGGACCTGGTCGGCTCCACCCAGCTGGCCTCGACCCGGCCGCCCGCCGAGGTCGTCCACCTGCTCAACGAGTTCTTCCGGGTGGTCGTGGAAACCGTTGGCAAACATGGTGGTTTCGTCAACAAGTTTCAGGGTGACGCCGCGCTGGCCATCTTCGGCGCGCCGATCGAACACCCCGACTCACCCGGCGGCGCCCTAGCCGCGGCCCGCGAATTGCACGACGCGCTGCTGCCGGTGATCGGTTCGGCGGAGTTCGGCATCGGGGTGTCATCCGGGCGCGCCATCGCCGGTCACATCGGCGCGCAGGCCCGCTTCGAGTACACGGTGATCGGCGACCCGGTCAACGAGGCCGCCCGGCTGACCGAACTCGCCAAGCTGGAGCCCGGACACGTGCTCGCGTCGGCCATCGCGGTCAGCGGGGCGCTGGACGCCGAGGCCCTGTGCTGGGACGTCGGCGAGGTGGTCGAGCTGCGCGGCCGACGGGCCCCCACCCAACTGGCGCGTCCGGTGCACCTGGCCGGAACGGCCGACTCGGAGCCCACACGGGCTCGCGCCGAAGAGATGTCCGGCGAGGCCATCGGCCCGGGCTACTGACTAACTGCGCTTGGCGGCCTTTTTGGCCGCCGCCTTCTTCGCCGGGGCCTTGCGGGCGGCCTTCTTGGCGGGACGCTTCGCCGGACCACGAGCCCGGCGATCGGCCAGCAGTTCCGCGGCGCGCTCGTCGGTGATCGAGGCGACGTCGTCGCCCTTGCGCAGGCTGGCGTTCGTCTCGCCGTCGGTGACGTACGGACCGAACCGGCCGTCCTTGATCACCATCGGCTTGCCCGTCGCCGGATCGGCGCCCAGCTCACGCAGCGGCGGCGCGGCGGCGCCTTGCCTGCCACGGCGTTTTGGCTCGGCATAGATCTTCAGCGCTTCCTCGAGGGTGATGTCGAACATCTGCTCCTCGGTCGCCAGCGATCGAGAATCGTTGCCGCGCTTCAGGTATGGGCCATAGCGGCCGTTCTGCGCGGTGATCTCCTCATTGGTGGCGGGGTCGACACCGACCACCCGGGGCAGTGAGAGCAGCCGCAGCGCGTCCTCGAGCGTGACCGTCTGCA
The DNA here is from genome assembly GCF_002104765.1 of Mycolicibacterium vulneris. Lineage (GTDB taxonomy): Bacteria > Actinomycetota > Actinomycetes > Mycobacteriales > Mycobacteriaceae > Mycobacterium > Mycobacterium vulneris. Next base: position 120,209 of record NZ_NCXM01000015.1, on the reverse strand, counting down.
AGTCCATGGTGCGCAGCAGCGATCCGGTGCGCGGCTTGGGACCGGTGGGCTTCTTGCCCTTCTTCGCCGGCGCGGCGCTGCCGTCGTCGTCGGGCGGCGGCTCGGGCAGGACCTCGGAAACGTATGGCCCGTAACGGCCGTCCTTGGCGACGATCTCGTGACCCGTCTCCGGGTCCACGCCCAGCACGCGACCCTCCTGCGGCGTCGCGAACAGCTGCTCGGCCACCTCCAGCGTCAGCTCGTCGGGCGTCAGCGAGTCGTTGAGGTTGGCCCGCTGCGGCTTGGGCTCACCGTCGTCGCCGATCACCATGCGCTCCAGATATGGCCCGTTCTTGCCCACCCGGACGTAGACCGGCCTGCCCTGCTCGTCGTCAAAGAGCCTGATGGAGTTGACTTCTCGAGCGTCGATGCCTTCCAGGTTGACGCCGACGAGTTTCTTCAGGCCACCGGAGCGGGCCACCGAGTCGGCCACCCCGTGCTCGCCGCCGAAGTAGAAGTTGTTGAGCCAGTCGGTGCGTCGTTCCTGTCCCGAGGCGATCGCGTCGAGCTCGTCTTCCATCGCGGCGGTGAAGTCGTAGTCGACGAGGCGGCCAAAATGCTGTTCCAGCAAACCGGTTACGGCGAACGCCACCCACGAGGGCACCAGCGCGCTGCCCTTCTTGTGCACGTAGCCGCGGTCCTGGATGGTCTTGATGATCGACGAGTACGTCGACGGGCGGCCGATGCCCAGCTCTTCGAGCGCCTTGACCAGTGACGCCTCGGTGTAGCGCGCCGGCGGGTTGGTGGCGTGCCCGTCGGGGGTGAGTTCGATGGCGTCCAGCCGCTGGCCCTGGGTCAGCTGCGGCAGCCGGCTCTCGGCGTCGTCGGCCTCGCCGCCGGCCAATTCGTCCACCGTCTCCACGTAGGCCTTCAAGAACCCCGCGAACGTGATGGTGCGGCCGCTGGCCGAGAACACGACCTCGCGGCCGGCGGATTGGCCGTTGATCCGCAGGCTCAGGGTGGTGCCGCGGGCGTCGGCCATCTGCGAGGCCACCGTGCGCTGCCAGATCAGCTCGTAGATGCGGAACTCGTCGCCGTCGAGTTCGCGGCGCACCGCGTCCGGGGTCGCGAACGTCTCACCCGCGGGGCGGATGGCCTCGTGGGCCTCCTGGGCGTTCTTGACCTTGCGCGTGTACTGCCGCGGCGACGGGGACACGTATTCGGCGCCGTAGAGCTGGCGGGCCTGGGTGCGCGCGGCGTTGATCGCCGACTCCGACAGCGTGGTGGAGTCGGTACGCATATAGGTGATGTAGCCGTTCTCGTAGAGCCGCTGGGCGATGCTCATCGTGCGCTCGGAGGAGAACCGCAACTTGCGGCCGGCTTCCTGCTGCAGCGTCGAGGTCATGAACGGCGCGTAGGGGCGCCGTGTGTAGGGCTTTTCCTCCACCGACGCGACGCTGAGTTGGGCGCCGCGCAGGCCCGCTGCCAGCTGCGTCGCGCTCGCCTCGTCGAGAACGGTGACCTCGTTGGCCTTGCGCAGCTGCCCCAGCGAGTCGAAGTCGCGGCCGGCGGCCACGCGCAGGCCGTCGACGCCGGTCAGGCGGGCGGTGAAGGTGGGCGGTGAGGCCTGCGGGTCGGACACGCTGGCATCGAGCTGGGCCACGATGTCCCAGTAGGACGCGCTGCGAAACGCCATGCGGTCGCGTTCGCGCTGCACGATGATGCGGGTGGCCACCGATTGGACCCGGCCCGCCGACAGCTTCGGAGCGACCTTCTTCCACAGCACGGGGCTGACCTCGTAGCCGTACAGGCGGTCCAGGATGCGCCGGGTTTCCTGCGCGTCGACCAGGTCGATGTCCAGGTCGCGGGGGTTTTCGGCGGCCTCGAGGATGGCCGGCTCGGTGATCTCGTGGAACACCATCCGCTTGACCGGGATGTTCGGCTTCAAGGTTTCCAGCAGGTGCCAGGCGATCGCTTCGCCCTCGCGGTCACCATCCGTGGCCAGATAGAGCTCGTCGACTTCCTTGAGCAGGCCCTTGAGCTCGGTGACCGTGCTCTTCTTCTCGGGGCTGATGATGTACAGCGGTTCGAAGTCCGCGTCGACGTTGACCCCGAGGCGGGCCCACGGCTCCGACTTGAATCTCGCCGGCACGTCGGCGGCGGCCCGGGGCAGGTCGCGGATGTGACCGCGTGACGACTCGACGATGTACCTGGAGCCCAGGTAGCTGGCCAGTTTGCGCGCCTTGGTGGGCGACTCGACAATCACGAGTCGCCGGCGGCTGCCATTCCCGCCGCGGCCGGTGTCCTTTAGTTTCGGGTCAGCCAACTGCCCTTACGCTCCATCCCTGATTGGTCCCCCCTGCGAGACCACCTGCAGGAAGAATGACAGGTCGGCATCGAAAATTCCGGTGAAATTCAGGTACGCGACCGTTCCTTCGCCCTGCGGCATCTGACAATTTCGCACCCTTGGCCGGGCCTGCGCAAACTGACATCCGCGAAAATGCCGGAAAGCCGACACCATTTCGGGCGTTTACTCCAGCCTAGACTCGCGGCCACCGCGACAGCGCCTCAGCGCCGTCGGGCGGCTCGCCCACGTTCTCTACCAGGCGTGATAGCCTGCGGCGCCCGCTGATCCGCAGCGCCGGCCGGCCACCGCGGGTGCCGATCAGGGTGGGCGCGATGCCGACGCGCATCAATGCCGACGCCAGCGGCGAGTGCGTGTCAGGCGCGTGCGGGTCCAATGCCAGCAGATAATGCTCCCCCTCGGGGTTTCCGGCGGCCAACGTCCACGCCCGCAGCTCGCGCGGCCCGGGCAGCCAGCGCGGCGGCACCGTCTTGACCGCACCGCGCGTCCATTCGGTGGCCAGCGTGCTCAATGAGGGGTCTACCGCCGTGCGCACCAGCGGGGTGTCCTCGTCGGTCCGGCTGATCTCGGCCACCAGGCCCGCCTCCCGGATCATCTCGGCGAGCGCCGAGGCCCGCCAGGACTGGTCCACGACCACCGACAGCCGGGCACCCGCGACCTGGCTTTCGCCGGTGGCACCCACGGTGACGATCTGCCCGGACGCCGCCAGCACCCCGGAAAGATCGGCGACCGCGGGCGGCACCGACTCCGCTGTAAAGAAGGAAAGCTGGCTCACGCCACCGACAGTAGGCCAGGGAGCCCATCCGCGTCTTGAGGCAACCGGCGCGGCGTCCGGGGCCGGCGGGGATGCGCACGTGGTCGCGGCGGTAAAAGAGGAAACCCCCCGGCCGGACCCGCTGGGCGGGTCTGCACGGGGGGATCCGTTCAGGTCTGCTCTGTCTTAGACGGAGCGGACTCCGGTGGCCTGGGGGCCCTTAGGGCTGTGGCCGATCTCGAACTCGACCTTCTGGTTCTCTTCGAGGGTGCGGAAGCCCGAACCCTGGATCTCCGTGTAGTGGACAAACACATCGGCGGAACCGTCTTCGGGGGCGATGAACCCGAAGCCCTTCTCCGCGTTGAACCACTTCACAGTTCCCTGTGGCATCTCTCGATCTTTCCTTTTCTTCTGGGTGCGGAGCATCGCCTTTCGATGCCCCGGGCCTGGTACGACCGCCATACCTCGCTGAGTCGCCGGAACTTCACCCGACCGATTAACCTCGCAGGAACCGCGGCCGCAACGTCGATCCTGCGAAAGTTTTACACGAACACAGAAGCTGCGACCGCAATTAGTCAACCATGTTCATCGCGTCGGCGACAGACTTGTGTCTGCCGCCGACGCGTAGGCCGTTACGAAGGCCGTTTCGAAGGCCGTTTCGAAGGCCGTTTCGGAGGCCGACTTCACAACGAATCCCGGAGGGAGTGAGATGGCGAGTTTCGGCAGCGACCTGCTTGCCGCCGCGCTCGCCGGAACGGCGTCCGACGAGCACCCCCTGCGTCACGTCGCCGAACTGCCACCGCGCAGCGGCCGGCCGCGTGATTGGCCGGCCTGGGCCGAGCCCGACGTGATCAGCGCGTTCGCCGACCGTGGCATCAAATCACCGTGGTCGCATCAGTTCGCGGCCGCGGACCTGGCGTACGCGGGCCGTCACGTCGTGCTCAGCACCGGTACCGCGTCGGGCAAGTCACTGGCCTATCAGCTCCCGGTCCTCAACGCGTTGGCGACCGATCCGCGGGCCCAGGTGCTCTACCTGTCGCCCACCAAAGCGTTGGGCCACGACCAATTGCGGGCCGCGCACGCGCTCACCGCGGCGATTCCGCGGCTGCGCGACGTCGCACCCACCGCCTACGACGGCGACAGCCCAACCGAGGTCCGACGCTTCGCGCGGGAACGTTCGCGGTGGTTGTTCTCCAATCCCGACATGATCCATTTGTCGATCTTGCGCAATCACGCCCGCTGGGCTGTTCTGTTGCGTGGCCTTCGCTTCGTGATTGTCGACGAATGTCATTACTACCGTGGGGTTTTCGGTTCCAACGTGGCGATGGTGCTGCGCCGCCTGCTGCGGTTGTGCGCCCGCTATTCGTCCTCGCCGACTGTGATCTTCGCCAGCGCGACAACGGATTCGCCGGGCGCGACGGCCGCCGAACTCATCGGGCTGCCGGTCGAGGAGGTCACCGAGGACGGTTCACCGCAGGGCGCCCGGACGGTGGCGCTGTGGGAGCCCGCGCTGCGGGCCGACCTGACCGGCGAGAACGGCGCGCCGGTCCGCCGTTCCGCCGGTGCCGAGGCGGCGCGCGTGATGGCCGACCTGATCGCCGAGGGCGCGCAGACGCTGACGTTCGTGCGGTCGCGCCGCGCCGCGGAATTGACCGCGCTCGGCGCACAGGCGCGGCTGGACGAGATCGCCCCGGGGCTGTCCCGACAGGTCGCGTCGTATCGGGCCGGTTACCTCGCCGAGGACCGCACCGCGCTGGAGCGCGCGCTGGCCGAGGGCCGGCTACGGGGCTTGGCCACCACCAACGCGCTGGAACTGGGCGTGGACATCGCCGGACTGGACGCGGTGGTGCTCGCCGGTTTCCCGGGGACGGTGGCCTCGTTCTGGCAGCAGGCCGGCCGGTCCGGGCGGCGCGGCCAGGGCGCGCTGGTGGTGCTGGTGGCCCGCGACGACCCGCTGGACACCTATCTGGTGCACAACCCCGCCGCGCTGCTGGACAAGCCGGTCGAGCGGGTCGTGATCGACCCGGCCAACCCCTACATCCTGGGTCCGCAGCTGCTCTGCGCGGCAACCGAACTACCGCTGGACGAAGCGGAGGTGCGCGCCCTCGACGCCACCGAGGTGGCCGACGGCCTGGTCGACGACGGGCTGCTGCGGCGGCGCGGCGGCAAGTACTTTCCGGTGCCCGGCCTGGAACCCCATGCCGCGGTGGACATCCGGGGCTCGGCCGGCGGTCAGATCGTCATCGTGGAGGCCGATACCGGAAGGCTGCTGGGCAGCGCCGGCGCGGGTCAGGCGCCGGCCACCGTCCACCCCGGCGCGGTGTACCTGCATCAAGGCGACAGCTACGTGGTGGACTCCCTGGACACCGAGGAAGGCATCGCGTTCGTGCATGCCGAGGACCCCGGTTACGCGACGTTCGCGCGCGAGATCACTGATATCGCCGTCACCGGAACCGGCGAGCGCCTGACGTTCGGGCCGGTCACGCTGGGTTTGGTACCGGTCAGGGTCACCCATCAGGTGATGGGGTATCTGCGCCGCAGGCTCTCCGGGGAGGTGATCGACTTCATCGAATTGGACATGCCGGAACACACCCTGGCTACCACGGCGGTGATGTACACCATCACCGAAGATGCTTTGCAGCGCAAAGGCATTGAGGCCACGCGTATACCCGGAGCGCTGCACGCCGCCGAACACGCGGCGATCGGGCTGCTGCCGCTGGTGGCCAGCTGCGACCGCGGCGACATCGGCGGGCTGTCCACCGCCGTCGGGCCCGACCCCCTCGGCCTGCCCAGCGTCTTTGTCTACGACGGTTACCCGGGCGGCGCGGGATTCGCCGAACGGGGCTTTCGCCAGGCCCGCACCTGGCTGGGTGCGACAGCAGCCGCCATCGAAGCGTGCGAGTGCCCCCGGGGGTGCCCGTCGTGCGTGCAGTCCCCCAAGTGCGGCAACGGCAACGACCCGCTCGACAAGGCGGGCGCGGTGCTGGTGCTGAAGCTGGTCCTCGCAGAGCTGGCGCGGGGGCACGGGAGAACAATTTCCGCGGATGACGACCGACCCCTCGACGGTCGACCCAGCGGATTTGCCTCGTGACGCCCACGCCAAGAACACATTTCCTGCCGCTCAAGAAATGGCGGCGTGCTGTCGCACTCAATGAGAAAACGATTGGGTGTGCGCCATCCGCAACCCCGACGATGCGGACGCAGCAGGAAAGTACCAAGGCCCAGACGGTATCGCAAGCACCGTGAACGCCGGTGCCGGCTGCCGGCTGCCGGCTGCCGGGAGCCTTCGGCCCCCGGCGAATCGGCCGCACTCCCCCGGACCCGTCGCCTCACCGTAAAATCGGCCGCATGGCCCACGACTGGTTACTCGTGGAGACACTCGGGGGTGATCCCACCGTGGTGGCGCAGGGCCGCCAGCTCAAAAATCGGGTCCCCATCACCACATTCCTGCGCCGCAGTCCCTTTCTGGCCGCGGTCCGCACCGCGATCGCCGAGTCGGTGCAGACCGGCCAGGCCCTGACCAGCATCACCACCAAGCGGGACCGCATCATTCGCACCGAACCGGTGGTGATGTCCGACGGCTTCATCCACGGCGTGCACGTCTGGACCGGCCCCGCCGACGTCGAGCCGCCCGAGCGGCCGATTCCGGGGCCGCTGAAGTGGGACCTGACCCTCGGCGTGGCCACCGACACCCGCGAATCGCTGATCAACAGCGGCAAGAATCCGGAAGTCGAGGTCACCTTCGGCAGGGCCTTCGCCGAAGACCTCCCATCCCGCGAACTCAACCCGAACGAGACCAAAGTGCTGGCGATGGCGGTCAAGGCTAAGCCCGACCAAACACTTTGCAGCACCTGGGATCTCACCGACTGGCGAGGAGAGGCGATCCGGATAGGTTTTGTCGCACGCACGATTCTGGAACCGGGACCCGACGGCCGGGAGCACTTGGTGGCGCGGGCGATGAACTGGCAGTCCGAACTCAGGGGCCCGGATGTGTCGACCGATGATCTGGCGCAACGGATCCTCAGCGGCCTGGCCCAGGCCGGTGTACACCGGGCGCTGATCGACCTCAACACCTGGTCGTTGCTGAAATGGCTCGACGAGCCCTGCATGTTCTACGACTGGCGCAGCAGTGAGACGGGCAAGCCCCGGGTTCACCCCGATGACCACGACCTGATGTCCACCATGACAAGGGAATTCAGTGGGGGTGCCACCAGCCGGGTGTTGCGGATGCCCGGGCACGACGGGGATTGGGTGCCGGTGCACGTCACCGTCAACCGGGTGGAGCTCGAACCGGACGCGTACGCCGGACTGGTCTCGCTGCGCCTGCCCACCGACGAGGAACTGGCCACCGCGGGATTGTCACCGGGCCCCGACGTCGCGCCCTGATCCACTTCTCCCGTCGCCGGCCCCGCCCGCGCGGCAGCCCGCGCCGCGCCGCCGAACGCGACGGCCACCCGCGCGGTGACGATGACATCGAGACCGTCTACCGCACAACCGATGTCATCGACCAGCATCCGGCGTGCCACGCGCGTAGCACTGGCGCAGGCCGCATCCGCTCCAGAAGTCAGCCGCGCCGCGCCCGCCAAGGCGGCCAGGTCGGCGACCGCCTGCGCGCGGTGCCGCGCCACCACCGCCGAGCCCAGGTACGCGCCGGCGCCGGTCACCGCCAGCAGCACCACGATCATCCAGGCCGCGACCAGAGTGGCCGAGCCCCGCTCACCGCGACGGCTCGGCCGCCGAGACCGCTTTGGCCGCAATGTCGATGGTGGGCAACAACTTCGAATGCGCGACGACGGTGGCCACGAGGAAGTCGCCGTCGCGGCGCAGGTCGACTCTCGCACCACCGGGAGCCAGCCGGCGCGCGGCGGCCACCGCGGAGCGTTCGTCGCCGCGGGCCGCCAGCCGGGCGGCTTCGCGGGCGGCGTCGACGCAGCGCACCTGCATCGACACCGCGCTGACACCGGCCAGGCACAGCACCAGCACCACCACGAGCGCGGCGATGCCCAGTGCCGCCTCCACGGTGGAGGCACCGGCATCGCCGGCTACACCTTGGTGTTGAGCGCACGGCCGATGATGTTGGTCAGCGCCGAGACGATGGAATCGCCGGTGACGACGGTGTAGAGCACCGCGCCGAAGGCGGCCGCCGCGATGGTGCCGATGGCGTATTCGAAAGGGTAGCTTTACACCGTGCCTCAGCGAGCTCTGATCGTCATCCGACTCTCCCGAGTTACGGACGCTACTACCTCTCCCAAGCGGCAGCTCGAAACATGCCGTGACCTGTGCCGGCGCCGTGAATACGAAGTGGTCGGCATAGCGGAAGATCTAGACGTGTCGGCGGGGAAAACCTCCCCGTTCGACCGTTCCCAGCTCGGGGACTGGATCAAGAACCGTCCCCACGAGTTCGATGTTCTGGTTTTCTTCCGAGCGGACAGGATCGTCCGTCGACTGTTCGATCTAGCGGACCTGATCCGTTGGGCTCGTGAGTATTCCGTCACGCTCGTGTCTGCCACCGAGTCCCACTTCGATCTGTCCACCGAGTGGGGCGACATAATCGCCTTGCTCGTGGCCAAGGTCGCCGAGATGGAGCTAGCAGCCATCCGCGAGCGCAACGCCTCGGCTGCCCGGTTCAACATCAGAGCGGGGAAGTATCGCGGCGGCGTGCCGCCGTGGGGGTACCTCCCGGACAACGCCACCGGAGAGTGGCGACTAGTCCAAGATCCCGAACAGGTCCGGGTGATCCACGAAGTAGTGGAGCGGGTCCTTTCCGGTGAGCCGCTCCGGTCTGTAGCCCACGATCTGACCGCCCGAAAGATCCTCACACCACGAGACCGGTTCGCACAGCACCAAGGCCGAGAGGTGAAGAACTACGAGTGGCATTCGGTGGGACTCAAACGCTCTCTAACGAGTGAAACACTCCTCGGGTATGCGGTATCAGGGGGCAAGCCAGTACGAGCCGACGACGGCTCGCCCGTGATAAGGGCCGATCCGATCCTCACCCGCGAGGTGTTCGATCGGTTGGCGGTCGAGCTGACCGAGCGAGAGAACCGCAAAGAACCGACCAAGCGAAGCACAGGGCTCCTGCTCAAAGTCATTCACTGCGGCGTCTGCGGAAGGCCCGCATACCGGCTCAAGGGTGGCCCTGGGCGCTCTCCCCGATACCGTTGTGCTTCAGCACAATACAAAGAACCGTGCGGTAATGCGTCGATACCGATGGAATATGCCGATCAGTGCGTAGAGCGAATCCTTCTCGGGATGCTCGGGAAGTCTGAACGCCTAGAGCGTGTTTGGGAGTCGGGCTCGGACCACTCGGCAGACCTGGCCGAGATTGACGCTCGGTTGGTAGACCTCACGGGTCTAATCGGCTCCGAGGACTTCCGGCAAGGCACACCGCAGCGGATCGCGCTCAACCAGCAGATCTCCCAGCTTGCGGCTCGGCAAGCTGAGCTGTCCTCCCTGGCTGTCAAGCCTGCGGGCTGGACCTGGGAGCCCACCGGGGAGTTGTTCGGCTCGTGGTGGGCACGCCAGGGCATAACAGAGCGCAACGTGTGGCTCCGTTCGATGAACATCCGGCTTGAGTTCCGGCAGGGGGATTTCTCCCTAGACCTCGGAGACCTGTTCGCACTGACCGAACACCTGAAAGCCAGCGGCCCTGTGGCCGAATGGCAGCAACTGCTAACCGCTATGCGAGACAACGACATTGCCGGTATCGAGATAGACGGCGATGACATCCAGCTCACCCCGAAGGGGGCCTGACTCATGCCCGCTGTTAATACCGCCGAATGGCTGATGGCAATTGACGCCCACCCGGACACGATCGACACCGATCTGGTGGTGGCCACAACCCTAGCCAACGGGGACGCCGAGGTCCAAGGCGTCGACCCGGCGATCGTGACGGATTCCGTGGAGGAGCTGATCGCGCTGGGCTTCCTGGAGTCGGTCCTGGCGGCCGATCACCCGAACGGTGAAGAGCACTTGCTGGCGCTGTGTTTCCCTCGCATTCACTAGTTCGCCAGACAGGCGAACGGCAGGTATTCTGACATCACCTTTCTTCGGCATCGGGAACACCGGCCACCCCGCGGGGGGCCGTCGAACCCGACAAAGAAGAAAGGAGAGGGACGATGACGACCGAGACTGACGACGAGCAGCGCCAGTCGAGGGACCGAATCGCCAAGTGGGGCCCGTTGGTTCTCACTGCGACCCGGTTGATCTTCGACCTCGTCCACCGGCTCCACGGTTAGCTACCACGGAGGCGGTCGGACAAGACCAGCAGCGGAAGTAGCTACTCCGGCCTGGTTTTCGGGGAAGGTCCCCGACCGTCTTCTGGCCAGAAGACGCGAGAACGGTGCGGTCGGTTTGCACCGAAATGTACGAAAGCCGTCCCGATGGCGGTGAAGGCAAGACCCGAACCGGGACGAAACGTTGACTGGTTCGCCGCCGGCAGCCCCGCGGAAAGTTGGGCGGGCCCGGCCACACGCGCAACACGCACACGCCCACGTACAAGCGTATTTGATTCGAATCAAGAAAGACGCCCGGCAGGTCGACACCGGGCGTCCTTTCTTTTGGCAGCCAGGGCGACACGCCCCAAGCTCTCAAAGGCGGTCGCATTGCGGCACTTCGCTGCTGGGCTGCTGCAACTCCAGCTCCCAGCGCACGAGATGCAGCGCCGTTTGCAGAGCCGGGTCGTCGGGGTCGAACCCATCGCCGCGGATCGCTTCGCGTTCGTAGTCGTCCATGCCGGGTTAGACGCCGGTTGGCCAAGTTTGGTTCCCAGCTTCAACCCAGGTTCGGCGCTGCCTTCGGGAGGATTGGCCCTAGTGGAGAGGGTGGACAAGCAACGTGACCAGAACGGTGACCGCACTGCCGAAGACGAATGTCAGCACGCTGATACCGACAGTCCACCAAATTGAACGCCTCCCCTCGGCTGAGACCTCGGCCCGCAGTACTGCCGCCACGGCGTCTTTCTGCGGTTGGGTGAGAAGTGCGAGCTGCTCGCCCCGTTCGACCTCTTCTGCGAGTTGCTTCGCCTTCGCCGCGCGAGCCTGAATCTCGGTTTGCACCAAAACCAGTAGTTCGGAAGCGCGAGCCATGCTGGCAGCCACTGTCTTTAGGCGCGACTCCAACGAAGTATCGGTGATCGCATCCCGTACCCGCCTGTAGTTTCTTGCCGCGACGACGGCGCCATACAAGCTAACGATCACAGCGACGCCCGAAACAACGGTAGCTCCCCCCGATACCCACAGCGACAGGCTATGGGTCCAAAACTGCTGCATGAGGGCATCTTAGGGCGATGACACTCGCGCACCGCCCAGTTAGACGCCCGGCGGGTCACCCGCGTTCCGCATCGGGCCAACCGTGGAATCTGACATGCTCGGACCGTGATTGCGACCGTGCCCCCACACAGAGACCTCCTGTGGCCAACCCTCCAAGCTGCCACTGCGCTCGGCGGATCGGCGTCCATCGCTGAGTTGGACGCCGCCGTTATAGACCGCGAGGGATTCTCCAGTGAGCAACAAAACGTCCTGCACGGCGATGGACCGCAGACCGAGATCCGATACCGCCTGGCCTGGGCGCGGACCTATCTCAAGGGACTGGGCCTTCTGACCAATAGCCAGCGCGGTGTCTGGACGGTGACCGAGGCTGGCCAGGGCGTTAACGGTAAGGACCAAGTCCGCAGACTCTTGGCGGAGTACGACGCCGCCTACGCCGAAAGGAAGGACAAGCGTAAGAACGGCGCACAATCCGCTGTTTCGACCGAAGTCGAACAAGTCGAGGCCGAAGCCGAGGTTGAGTGGAAAGAAGAGCTGCTTGAGACCCTTCTTGCGATGTCGCCGGCTGCCTTCGAGCGATTAGCTCAGCGCCTCCTGCGTGAATCAGGATTTTCCAGCGCTGTTGTGACGGGGCGTTCGGGTGATGGCGGCATCGACGGCTTGGGCGTCTACCAGCTCAACCTGTTGAGCTTCCCTGTGTTCTTCCAGTGCAAGAGGTATAGGGGAAGCGTCACCCCGTCCGCCGTACGTGACTTCCGGGGCGCGATGGCAGGCCGGGGCGATAAGGGTCTGCTCATCACGACAGGCACTTTCACCAGCGATGCCCGTAAGGAAGCTACCCGTGACGGTGCGCCGCCTATAGATCTTATCGACGGCGACCGCCTCTGCGACCTTCTGAAGGAGTTATCGCTGGGCGTGACCACCACCGAACGAGTGGTCGAGGACGTGAAGATTGAGGGTGACTACTTCGCGTCGCTTGAGCCCAAATAGTGCTTAGTGACGGCTACCTATGAATGGCGTATGAGAATCCGTGAAATCCACCTGTACCCCTATCGCGAGGGCCTGGTGGGCTGGTAGACATACGTCTAAGCCCCGCTTGCACCGGGGTTAGAGGCGTCTAAGGCGCCGAGGCCGCTGTCGACCTTGGCAAGGCAGAATTGGTCTAGCCCACCAGTGCGTGCTCGGAACACGACGACGGGCCAACGAACGACAACACCAGACGGACAGGTCAGACCCAAACCGGGTCTGGCCTTTTTGCGCTCCAGGTGAGCGCCTGACATCCCGGAGGGAAAAACATGAGTGATTCCGTACCAGACCGAGTCGACCAGTGGCGGCGTGAGAACCCCGCCAAGGCAGCGATGCCGGTCGTGAGGTTTTACCAGCGGGCAGACGGCAGACCCGCTATCTGGGTAGTTCACAACGGCGAGTACACGTTCTACGTGGACTGCGCCCGGTGCGGCAAGCCGTTGCCGCCCCAGGTCCGCCGTGAGAATCCGTATAGGCGTCGGATGGGCCTCGGCGATCAGCAGCGGTGGAAAGACCTGCACCCAGAGTGCCGGGTATCCGACGACGAGGCGTACTTCCGGGACATGAAAGCCAAGAAAGCCCGCAGAAAGCGAGAAGCTGATCACCGCCGCAAGCACGGCGGAATATCGGACTACCGGATGGCGAAGTACTATGCCGACGAAGCGGAGTTAGATGCGTTAGTTTAAGGCAGCTTCCAACGTCTGCCAGCTGGGCTTTTGGTCGGTGTTACGTACCAAAGGGTAGAGGGGTAGGGCACTGGCCCCTCGCCAAGACTTGGCGAGCGACCGGGCTTCGGCCTAGCGAGCGCCGTCAAGAGGCAGCCCCCACCTTCCGGCTGCCACAGAGCGGGCCTGTTGTACCCCGCTCCGAGTAGCGGCAGGCTGACACCTCTCTCCGGTCTGCCGCTCAGCTTCCCGCTGGGACTTATCTCCCCCAGCGCGGAAACGTCGGGTGATGGGGCTCCCCGACACAGATGCCCTCCGAGCCTCGACCGGCTATGGGGGAGCGTCGAGCACGCCTGTTGGGAGTGGCAGGCGATTCGGCCTCGGTGCGCTGTTTCCTAACTTCCAGCGCGCCGGGGTCTGCTTTCTTTTTGACCTAACTCAGTAGATCGGCCTGTCAGCGGCGGGCCTTCCAACGATGAGCGTCAGTGGCGCTCGGGAACCAGAGAAACGCCATGCCAGGACCCGCCAGATGCAGCAAGCACCCGCAGCACGGCCCCGACGATCGGGACCGCTGGTCCGGTTGTATCCACTGCCGACGCGAGCGGCAGCGGGAGTACGCGGCAGGCATACGCCGCGATGCCCGGAAGATGCGTCAGCTCCAAGAGCTGCTGCAGATCGCCTGAGATCCACACCATCTTGCCGTCCCAGACGGACGGAGAGGGACGAACGCAACTACCCGAAGATGGTTGTGCCCCAATAAAAATGCCGATGCCCCGGAGGCTGCCGGCGACCCTACGAAAGGAAACACCATGCAGTTCACCATCGACCTACCCGATCCCGTAGACCGTGAGATTCGCAGCCTGCGCCGAGAGTGCGCCAAGTTTCGGACGCAGCGCAACGCTGCCCGCGCCGAAGCTGATGCCCTTCGCGCCGAACTGGACGCTCTCCGGGCTCGGGCCGATGCCTGAGAAGCTCCCGATCATCGCCTGGGACCAGGCATACAACCGGAACGGTGACCCGGCGCTCCCGCGTGCGGTCGTCAACGCGATCCGCACCCACATGGACAACCGCTCCCTGACGGGATGGATCAAGCAAGAGACCCTGGCCGAGTACACGGGGCTCAGCGTCCGACAGGTTCGGCGGCACATCGCCGCCAACGTGGAGGCAGGTTGGCTCGAGGTCACGAGCCTCGGGAACTCGTCCGGTCTCGCCTCAAGCTATCGGCTCACCTTCCCAAAGGCGGACACTGATGCCCTCCTTAAAGCGGACATCCGTGACCAGAAGGCGGACATGGATGTCCTCCCTACTACTCCTGTAACTACTCCTGGCAACTACTCAAGAACTTCTCCAGAGAAGGCGGACATAGATGTCCGCATTCCCGACCCCTTCGGGGGGTCGGATATATATCTTCCAGCGAACACAACTTCTGAGTTCAAGGCGGACATGGATGTCCGCATTGCCAAGAAGGACACAGGTGTACGGTTTGGTGCCCGAGATGTCCGCATCGCACCGGACACCCCCGAGCAGAGGCTCTTGAATGCGATCCGCGCTGAAGGCGGCTCAGTCCCAGCCAAGTGCCTTGTCGTAGCGGACGCGGTAGGTCAAGACGCCAACGTGATCATCCCGCAGATGATCCGGGACGGGCTGATCATTCACGACGTATCGACCGAACCAGCCAGGCTGGCGCTAGCCCACAACTAAATGCCGTCACCACCATTCGGCCCGTCTGCACCTCAGCAGGCGGGCTTTGTCATTTCCACAGGAAGGTAACTGATGACTGACACACAGACCCCCGCTGCTGGAGCGGAGAGCACCGCTGACGGACAGACGGTACCGGGGCAGGGTATTGATACCGGAGACCCCCGGAGCGGCCCTGAGGGCCAAAAGGGTAACCGGGAGGCTCGCTACCGTGTTGAGCGGAACGAGGCCCGCGAAGCTCTTGCCCAGGCGCAGGCCAAGATCGAGCAATTCCAGCTTCGCGAGGTGGAGCGGTTCGCTGCAGACCTCGCCCAACCGTCGGATCTGTTGGAGATAGGCGGGAACTCCCTCGCTGACTTCATCGGGCAGGACGGGGAAGTAGACGCCGAGCTGGTAGCCGAGGCGGTTGCTGCTCTGGTCGAGGCCCGTCCGGGCCTGGCGAAGAATCCCCGGCAGCGTGCCGTGGACCCCTCGCAGGGTCTCGGCAGTAATCCCGGTAAGCCATCCCCGACGTGGGGAGACTTGCTCAAGTAGCAGCTTTGGTTGTGACGTTATCCGTCTGTGGCGGTAGCTGCAACCGCAGTTAAAGGGGCTGTGCCCCAACTGATCTAGGCCCGCGGCCTAGTGACTGTCAATCAATCATCTTGGCCCCAAGGTTCAATTGCCTTGGGGCTGAACTGTTTCTAAAGGAGAAACTATGTCCATGAAGCGCGCAGACCAAGCACAGTCATGGTTGCCCGAAGACTTCGGCAAGATGCTGGATCTGGTCGTTCAGGCCAAGTCCGTCGCGGCTCGGGCGTCTACCCTGTTCCCGACCACCAAGCAGAAGGTTGCCTTCCCCCTGTGGGTCGCGGACCCGGCTGTCGGTTGGTACAACGAGCTGGATGAGATCACCGCTGCTGACGGTGACACCGACGAGGTTGTCGTTACCCCGAGCAAGACCGCGGGTCTGACTCTGGTTTCCAACGAGTTGGCCGATGACTCGGACCCGGCGATTGCGAACCAGATCGCCTCGGCTCTGGGTAACCAGATCGCCCACGCGATCGACACCGCCTACTTCGGCAACACCACGGCCAAGGGGCCGAATGGCCTGCTGTCGCTGGCCTCGACTGCGGTGGACCCCGGTACCTCGGTGGCCAACCTGGACGCTTTCGTCAGCGCCCGGTATGCGGCAGAGGCCCACGGGGCCAAGCTGTCTCACTGGCTGCTGAGCCCGACCGTTGCGGAGACGCTGTCCAAGCTGAAGATTGCGAGCGGCTCGAACCAGTCGCTGATTCAGTTCGTCGAGGACGGGATCACCGTCGCGGGTCTGCCTGTCATCACATCGATTCATGTCGATGCGGACACCGTCGCTTGGGGCGTCGACAAGACCCAGCAACGCTATGTGCTCCGCAGTGGCACGACCGTGGAGCGGTTCGACTCGGTCACCAATGACGGGCTCTACATCCGTGCGATCAGCCGTATCGGTATCGGGTTCCTCAACCCGGCTGGTGTGGTCCGCATCTGGCATGACGCAGCTTGATCCCCTTACGGGACAACCAAAGTGAATAGCTAGCGCGGGAGGCCCCCGGCGTTTATGTCGAGGGCTTCCAACTACCAGGGGCGTGGTCCTGCCTTCGCGCCCCACGCGGTGCGTTTCGCTATCCACTGCGCTTGCTGCCCTCGTAGGGTCACTCTGCGCCACCGCACAGCCCACGGTCGATCAGCGGGATCCAGGAATAAGCCCGCTGGGGCCTCATTGGCGAGCTTGCGGGCTATGTCGTGCCCAAAGTGAAGGCAGCCCCGAACGAAATCAAAGTAGCTGTGGAGATGCGCCCCGATAACTATCGGTTGGGATTCCGAGTATCGCCGTATCTCGGCAAGACCAACTTTCGTCTCACGCGTTGGGTCGTAGTATGCGCCCCTGTGCGGGGGAATTTGGTCAATGAAGTCGAATCCGCAGGTATCGCCCCAGTCCTCCGCCATGAGGGCGCCTGTGACGGACCACGGCATCTGGTAGTGGCGATCTGCCTGCTGGACGAGTTTGGACACCAGGCTGAACATGGGCACCGTCAGCGGGTGCATGTTGCGGACTATGGTGTAAGGCCCGACAGTCCCTGTCGCTTCAAGCGATTGTCCTGCCGACATCCATTGCCCAAGAGTGCGGCGCAGCGCTGCCGCTAGTTTCGTGAAATCTGGTTCCTCCCAATGTGATTGACGTGCCGGCTCCGGGCCCTCGTAACCAAGCACGGCAAAGGCCGGGTCGGCGGTCTCGAACACACTACACAGCATCTCGTTGACCGCTCTTAAGAGCGGCTCGACGCTCGTTCGCGCTCTTGCGTCCTGGAGTTTCTTGACGACGATGTTCGAGAAGAACAGCGCGGGTCCGACCAGCGCCAGGGCCGCAGCGACGTTCAGCATGAACCCGTCGAATCCGGCGAACCAGCCGTAGACCCACCAACACAGGCTCATTGCACCACCGAGAATCGTCACGGTGCGCGGTATCGGATCGCCGGGATTCGCGGTTATGTAGCGCCACAACTGTTCCAGCCGTTTCCACATGGCCCGCATGGTGACATATCTCAGGCTGACGCTTGGGGAAATTGCCAGCGCGTGCTGTGGATCGAGCACGCCACCTAGACCCGCTGGACCCAATTGAGTTTGCCGTCCTGCCCCTGGGCAGGGCGTGTGGGGTGCTGCAGGGGTCGCGTGTGCTACTCCGCTCTGGCCGGGGGCTAGGCGTGGGGTGCAGGTAGCAGAGGCAGGCACCCCTGCCTAGAGGCAGGCACAGGCACGCTGCACAACAGGGCACAGCACACAAGGGCAGACCCAGGGCACAGCGTGCAGCAGGGGCAGCCAGGCTCCCGCCTGCCCCAGGGGGCTACCCCCCACCCGTACGACTTTGACCGGACGGTAATGCGCCTGGCCGATCCGCTGAGCAAAACCATTCCCCATTTTTTGGAGTCAGTAAGTTTCCACGCCCCGCGAGGGGCACTGCATGATCAAAAGGAGAAATCTTGCGTACACCAGTAGGTTTGGGCACCGCCGGCACCCGGCTGTGGAAGGCGACGGTAGAGGTCTTTGACTTCACCGACGAGCCGCACAAGGTGCAGATACTCAGGCAGGCGTGCCGCGTTGCCGATGTCATCGCAGAATTAGACGAGGCTGCCGACGAGGCCCCGCTGACCGTCAAAGGCAGCATGGGCCAACAGGTGATTAGCCCATTCATCGCAGAGGCTCGAGTCCAGCGGGGTCTACTGGCTCAGTTGCTCGGGAAGCTGGACCTTCCCGACACCGAGGAGGAGGCAGAGGCCAAGGCCGAGAAGCTCTCCCGCACACGGCGGAGAGCCGCCAGGGAAAACCGCTCGTGACCATCCGACGTAGTCGTGGCGGCCCTGGGGACCAGAGCCTCACGCTCCCAGACGAACTCAGCTCGTTTGACGACTGGTACTACCCAGGCGGTTTGAACGACTACATACGGGCTCTGAGCGCATTTCTCGTTGACGGACAACGGCTTACGCCTGTGATGAACGCAGCGGGGTTATCCGCTGCCGATTGGTTCCATCAGATGCTTTCCAAGGGCGCGCCTGAAGTGGGGGACGGCACCACCGAAGAAGATGATGCCGCCCCCCGAGCCCGGAGGTCAGGCTGAATCGCGGGGAGGCATCCGCAGCAGGAAGTACGCCGTCAGGTCGTCCAACGCCTTGGCGATCTCCTTGCGGCGGGTGACCGTCCGCGTGCCGAGCCCGAACAGCTCGCCGATCAGGGACATGACCGTCGCGAACGAGGTCGCGTTGGCCATGCGCGGGATGATGTTCCCGATCTCGGCGCGCTCATCCGTAGCCCGGATCACCACCGCGTCGACAGGATTCACGATGTTGGGATCGTCGGTCAGCGCCTTGATCTCGCGTCCCACCGAGATGATCTGCTCGAGACGCTGCGCGACCTCCGGCTGGGCACCGACCAACGCCTCACGGCAGCGTTGGATGTGCCGCTTGAACTCTTGCCAGTTCTGCATGAGATCCTGGATCGGGTTCCCGGTGTTGTGCTTCGACGGCGGATCGACGTCCCGCTTCATCGCGATGAACTCGTTCACCGCGGTGACGAACCGGGCGATCGGATCGTCCAGCGGATCTTTCGGTTGTGGTGCTGGCATGGCTTCTTCCCGCTGAGAGAGGGGAAACACGAACCCACCGAACTGGCCCCTTAATAGGCCAGAACTCGCCTGCGGTGTAACGTCGCCCTAGCACGGCCAAATGCAGAGAGGCGCTAACCCTCGACTGGTGGACTCACCCCAGTCGGGGGTTTCGTCATCTCAGCTCGCTTCGAAACACTACCCCTGGGGTATGACAAGACCGGGTAACACAAGATGTTCGGAGCGATATTCTTGAAATCCGTTGGCTACCGGGCGTGTTGATGTCGATCACCGGCGTGTCGCAGGGCCATACTGAGCGGTTCCCCAGAAAGCGGTGCCCAGGTTCGCGGCGTGTTGATAACCTCACCGCCATGGCGCTAACCGAGCAGCAGATACAAGACCTCGCCGATAACCAATTCAGTTTTCGCGGTGCTGCCGCCGGCGCCGTCTTCGTAGACCACCTTCCATGTGACACCGGCATCTATCTCGGGGAGGACCCGCGGGACATTGACGCGGCGTTGGCCCACCTCCCCGAATGTTCGAACCCGAACGGCCCAGCCGATACCTTCCATGGGCAACGTCCTTGGCCCAAAGGGACGCCTGGCCAAGAGGCGAAGAAAGAAGCCTGGCTGGCACGAATCGCTGCTCACCCCCAGACCACCGACGAAGATTACGATGCCGCTGTGTCCTTACTTGTGGACCCGACGATGCCAATTGACGAGCTGAGCGCGGCTCGGCTCGAAAGCCTGGGATTCGTCGTCGTCAACCCTGACGGAACCTGCGCGGCGGTGGACGCCTGGTAGTCGGGATGTAATTCTCGACATTCGAGTACTCGACCGTCGACATGCCCGACTCGTCGGCCATCAGCACGGCCACGCGTGCCGAGAATCCGCGAAACATCTTGACCATCAATAGTTTCCTTTCGTTTCACAGCAGGCCCGACTGCAAGACATCGCCGGCCAGACCGGCCACCACCGGGACGATGCCCAGGCAGACGAACGCCGGCAGGAAGCACAGGCCCAACGGTCCGGCGATCAGCACGCCGGCCCGCTCGGCCGCGGCGGTCGCCGCGTGCGCGGCCGCGTGGCGGGACTCCTCGGCCAGCTCGGTGACACCGCCGGCCAGCGCCGCGCCCGAGGACGCCGAACGCCTGGCCAACCGCAACAGCGCATCTATCTTCGGATCGGCCTCGTTCTGCGGACCGGGTGGAATAGACCATGCGACAGCGGGATCGGCGCCGAGCGCGAGCAGGTCGGCGGCGCGGCGCAACACCCTGGCCAGCTTTGGCGGCGCCGCCGGGGCCGCCGCCGCGGCGGCCGTCGACACGGCCATTCCCGCCCCCAGGCACACGGCCAGCACGTCCAGACAGGAGGCGACCGCCAGCGGATCCGGCCCGCGCGACGGTGCCCGGCCCCGCACCCGTCGCCCGCCACGCCTCGGCGTCCCGGCGCGGGTGCGCACCAGCCAGGGACCGGGGCCGACCCACAGCGCCACGGCCAGCAGCACCGCCACCAGGTTCATGCGCCCCTCCTCCTCATCGCTTCGCTCTGCATCGTCGCCGGCGCGGTTCATGCGCCGCCCCTCCTCATCGCTTCGGTCTGCATCGTCGCCGGCGCGGTTCATGCGCCGCCCCTCACGACGCCACCCGATCGGCGATGCGATCCGCCCACAACAGCCCGACGCAGGCCAGCGTCGAGCCGACGAGCAGCAGCCACCCGCCCGCGTGCCCACCGAGCAAGAAGCCCAGTGGCCGGGCCCCGATCAACTGGCCCAGCAGCACGCCGAGCACCGGCAGCGCGGCCAAAATCGTGGCGGTTGCCCGCGCGCCGGCCATGCTCGCCGAGACGCGGGCCGAGAACCGTTGCCGCTCAGCGATGTCGCGCTGGGCGGCGCGCATCAAGGTGGCTATTCCCAGCCCGTTGTCGCTGGCCAGCCGCCAGCACAGCGCGAGCCGCTCCCAGTGCACGGGCAGCGCCGAGCCGCGGGCCGCGGCGGCCAGGCCGGCCGCGACGTCGGCGCCCAGCCGGGCCCGCGCCGCAACCGAACGCAGCGCCGCCGCAACCGCGCCGGCCGTGTCGTCGGCGGCAATGCCGAAGGCGCGCACCGGGTGCGAACCGGCCCGCAATTCACCGACGAGCACCTCGAGCGCGGAGTGCAGCGCGTCGCCCCCAGCCGTGGCGCGCCGGATGCTCCGGCGGCGCCGATATCGCAGACCTGCGGTCGCGCCCACGACCACGAGGCAGAGGACGGTGGTCAGCGGCAGGATGACAGCGGCGAAGCAGCCGATACCCGCGGCGGCGCAGCCCGCCTCACGAAGCCCGACCCTCGGGAGCCGCCGGCGTCGTGAGGCCGACAGGCGTCGTCGCGGTGAGGGACGAACGACGATGAGCGCCAGCGACAACGGCAGCGCGCCGGCCAGCGGGCCGCTCATGCCGGCATCCGGCTGCGCAGCAGGCGTTGCAGATGCGGCGCGGTATCCGTCATTCCCCGATCCGCATGCCATACGGTGACCGCACGCACGCGGCCTTGGTGGTTTTGCAGGGCGGCGATTTCGTTTAGCCGCCGCCGGCCGGCGCGGTCGCGCTCGACGTGCAGCAGCACCTGCACGGCGGCAGCGAGTTGGCTGTGCAACGCGGCCCGGTCGAGGCCACCGAGGGCGCCCAATGCCTCCAGGCGGGCGGGCACCTCCCCGGGGCTGTTCGCGTGCACGGTGCCCGCGCCGCCGTCGTGGCCGGTGTTCAGCGCGGCCAGCAGGTCCACGACTTCGGCGCCGCTGACCTCGCCGACCACGATGCGGTCGGGCCGCATGCGCAGCGATTGCCGGACCAGTTCGCGTACCGGAACCTCGCCGACGCCTTCGACGTTGGCGCGCCGCGCGACCAGCTTCACCAGGTGCGGGTGCCGCGGCGCCAGCTCCGCGGCATCCTCGACGCAGACGATCCGTTCGCCCGGCGGCACGGCGCCCAGCATCGCGGCGAGCAGTGTCGTTTTGCCGGCGCCGGTGCCACCGCTGACCAGAAACGCCAGCCGGGCCCCGATGATGTCCCTGACCAGCGCGGCGGCCGCGGGTTCGATCGCACCAGCGACGGTCAGGGCCGCCAGGTCTTGGCTGGCGGGCCGCAGGACGCGCAGCGACAGGCAGGTGCCCGCGGCCGCGACCGGCGGCAGCACCGCGTGCAGCCGCACCGCGAACCCGCCGGCGCCGATGCCGCTCAGCTCGCCGTCCACCCAGGGCTGCGCGTCGTCCAGACGCCGGCCGGCGGCCAGCGCCAGCCGCTGCGCCAACCGCCGCACCGCCGCCTCGTCGGGGAAGCGAATTTCGGTGCGCCGCAGGGCGTTGCCGTCGTCGACCCACACCGCATCCGGTGCGGTGACCAACACGTCGGTCGTGCCGTCGGCGCAGAGAAGCGGATCGAGAATGCCGGCACCGGTGAGCTCCGTCTGCAGGACCCGCAGGTTGGCCAGCACCTCGGTGTCGCCGAGCATCCCGCCGGACTCGGCCCTGATCGCGGCGGCCACCACGGCCGGGCCCAGCGGGCCGGTCTCGCCGGCCAACCGCTCGCGGACCCGTTCGATCAACGAACCGCTCACGCCGCCTTGCCGTTCCGCCGCGCCCCAGCGGACGGGAGCACGCCGAGCACTCGTTGGGCCGCCAGCGCGAGTGTCGAGCGCCGCCCCAACCGCAGGCCGCCGCGATCGACCTGCTCGGCGAGTTGCGGCTGCGCCTTGATCGAGGCCAACAGCGGCAGGCCGGCGATATCGGCGATCTCGGACGGCCGCAATCCGGCGGGCGACGGCCCCGCACCACCAGCCCGATGTTGGGATTGAGGGACGCCAGGACCGGCGCCAGCGCCCCGGTCGCCGCGCAGGCCCGCACGTCACAGCGGCTGACGACGACGACCAGATCGGCCGCGCTCAGCGCGGCCTGAGTGGCGTCGGTGAGACGACGGGGAAGGTCGCAGATGACGCTGACCGCGCCGCGCCTGCCGGCGTCGATGATGGCGTGCACCGGCCCGGCGTCCAGCTCGTAACCGCGCCGGGTGCCGGACAGCACGCTGACCCCGCGGTGCCGTGGCAGCGCATCGCGGACGGCCGACCAGTTCAGCCGCCCGCCCTGCAACGCCAGATCCGGCCAGCGCAGCCCCGCCTCGCTTTCACCGCCCAGCAACAAGTCGAGGCCGCCACCCCAGGGGTCGAGGTCCACCAACAACGCATCCGTGGCGGCCTGGGCCAGGGCAACCGCGAGCAGGGACGCACCCGCCCCGCCGCAGCCCCCGATGACGGCGACCGCGTGGCCGCGCGCCCCGTCATCACGCGACGACTCGGCGGCCTCGGCCAGTGCGCGGACCAAATCCGCTTCCTGCCCGGGCAGCCGCAACACATGCGCGGCGCCGACCCCGACGGCGGCCGCCCACGTCGTCGTCTCCGGTTCGGCAACCGACAGCACGGTCACGTGATCGCGGCGCGGCAGCGCCCATCGCCCGCAGCGCGCCGCCGCCCGCGCGTCCAGCACGACGGCCGCGGCCGCCGCCCAACTCTTGCGGCTGACCGGAGAGCCGTCACCGGCATGCACCACTCGGACACCGGCGGCGGCCGCCACCCGGTCCAACTCGGCGCGCATCTCGGGCTCCGCCAGCATCGCGAACACACCCGCGGAACCCGTCGCGTCAACTCCGGAGCTGCTACCCACCCGACCACTGTGGGGGGCCGTGACCGCGGCACAACAGTCCCAAATGCGAATTTGTGGATAGAGACGCGAGTGTGCACAACGCGTCGCATTGGCACGCCGCCAGCGACGGCGGACACGCTTTCCCGCAACGCACTCAGGGCCGAGCCCGGCGCCATGCAGCGAGAAAAAACTGACCCTAGAAAAGGGACGACCCCCGCCAGGGGGGGAGGAGGCGAGGGTCGTCGTGTATCAGCCCCGGGGGGTCGGGCTGATACACCCTCGGCTCAGGCCGAGTAATGCTTACTATACACATGCCAAGCCGGAGTAACGCAAGACATCATTTTCTGAAAAAACAGCTTGAGCCGCGTAAACACTGCTCCGTCCGCCCCCCGAACCCCCCCTGAGCGGCCATTTCCGGTGCGGGATCGCGGCGACGCGGGACCGTCGACCTATGCTGGGTCGGTGACCGCCTTCGACCCCACCGCGGAGCAGTCAGCCTCGGAGCAATCAGCGGCAAGCACCGCTTCCCACGCCCGAACGGCGGCCTTCTTCGACCTGGACAAGACGATCATCGCCAAGTCCAGCACCCTGGCGTTCAGCAAACCGTTTTTCAACCAGGGCCTGCTCAACCGCCGCGCGGTGCTCAAGTCCAGCTATGCGCAGTTCATCTATCTGCTGTCCGGTGCCGATCATGACCAGATGGATCGGATGCGCGCGCACATGACCAATATGTGCACCGGCTGGGACGTCGAACAGGTCAAGTCGATCGTCAACGAGACGCTGCACGACATCGTGACTCCGCTGGTGTTCGCGGAGGCGGCCGACCTGATCGCCGCCCACAAGTTGTGCGGGCGCGACGTCGTGCTGGTGTCGGCCTCCGGCGAGGAAATCGTCGCCCCCATCGCGCGGGCGCTCGGTGCCACCCACGCGATGGCGACCCGGATGGTCGTCGAGGACGGTCGGTACACCGGCGAGATCGCGTTCTATTGCTATGGCGAGGGCAAGGTGCAGGCGATCCGCGAGCTGGCCGCGCGCGAGGGCTACCCGCTGGAACACTGCTACGCCTACTCCGACTCGATCACCGATCTGCCGATGCTCGAATCCGTCGGCCACCCCAACGTGGTGAATCCGGACCGCGGGTTGCGCCGCGAAGCCGTCGAACGCGGTTGGCCCGTGATGTCGTTCTCCCGTCCGGTATCCCTGCGTGACCGCATCCCGGCGCCCTCCGGTGCGGCGATCGCCACGACGGCCGCGGTAGGCATCAGCGCCCTGGCCGCCGGCGCGGTCACGTATTCGTTGTTGCGCCGCTACGCGTTCTGAGCGCCGCGGCACGCGACAGCAAACTCGTTAAACGCGCAATCCAAAATGGACTGGGTGCCATTTCGCGAATTGGCCTTGCTGTGCTAGGGGTCTAGTAGTACAAAGGAACCACGGAAGCCCGGTGAGGCCTAGGTCGATCCGGAAGAGAAGGTTCGTTCTCCCGACCCGGGCGCCCAGCACGGTGCTCGGCACCCACGCGGAGCCATAGCCGCGAAAATGGCAAAAGTGTTGCGGGCCTGCGAGATTGCGAAGATGCGGAAGGTATCGACGACCCTTTGGGTGGGGTTGCAACCACAAGCGTCGTGAGATCGCCGAGGCCAACCCACGCAACCTTGAGATGCACGCTTGGTAACCGAGCCCCGTGCTAGCGGGCGGCGGACCGAACATTCGGAACGTCGCCCGCTCTACATTTTTCCGGCCGTTTTTGCGGTGACGTCTCCCGGCCTCCGGGCACCGCTTCAGCTACCGGTTCGACATCGAGTCGGCAATCGACACGGCCTCTTGCGCACCGGCTTTCATCGCCCGGCAGCACAGCACCAACCAGGCCCCCACGCCCTCCGGTGTGCCGTCGGCGAACCCCTGCGCGGCATCGCGATACGCGGCGGGTTGACGCATCCAGCTGACCTCGGGCACGCCCAGCCCGTGTGGGTCCAGCCCGTTCGCGATGGTCACCAACCTCGACACCGCCCGGGCCACCACACCGTCGGAGCTGCCGAACGGCTTCAGCGTCAGCAGTTCGCCGTGGGCGACGGCGGCAAGCACGGGCGCCGGCACCCGGGTTCGTCCGTTCACCAAGTCCGCCAACAACTCCAGTCGCGGGCCAACGCCTGCGTCCGCACGCGGGCGACCCAACCGCTCGTCGTCGACCTGCTCCGCCGCGGCCAGCACGTGCAGGCGGGCCAGCGCCTGCAGCGGTGCCCGTCGCCAGATGGCGACGACCGGGCCTTCGCCGCCCTCCAGCGCCTGGGCCACCCGAAGCGCCCCGGCGAACACCGGATCACTGATCTGTCCGGCGTCGGCCAGATCCTCCAGCCGGACGGGGCCACCGTCCAGCACGGACGACGCGCGCGCTGCCCGCAGCGCCGCCTCGGCGGCGGTCACGGGCCAGCCGCGCAGGTTGGCGCGATGGCGGTGGGCACGACCCAGCGCGTCGCGGGCGCGGTCACTGGCCTCGGCGACGCCGGGCAGCTCCATCAGGGGGGCCAGCGGATCAGCTGTCACAACTTCACAACCTATCCCCGTCGTAATTCGGCCCACGCGGGATGGCGTCCAGCAACTGCCGGGTGTATTCGTGCCCGGGGTTGGTGAACAGCTGTTCGGTGGGCGCGTGTTCCACGACGCGGCCCGCCCGCATCACCAGAACGTCGTCGGCGATCTGCCGGATCACCGCCAGGTCGTGGCTGATGAACAGGTAGGCCAGGCCCAGTTCGGCCTGCAACTCGGCCAGCAAATCGAGTATCTGTGCCTGCACCAGCACGTCGAGCGCCGACACCGCCTCGTCGCAGACCAGCACCTCGGGCCGCAGCGCCAAGGCCCGCGCGATCGCGACGCGCTGACGTTGTCCGCCCGACAGCTCGCGCGGCAACCTGCTCAGCACTGACGACGGCAGCGCCACCTGGTCGACGAGTTCGCGCACCGTTTTCCCGCGGTGCCGGCGGTCGCCCACGCGGTGGATCCGCAGCGGTTCCTCGATGGCGCGGAACACCGAGTACATGGGGTCCAGGCTGCTGTACGGATTCTGGAAGACCGGTTGCACGCGCCGGCGAAAGACCATCATCGTGTCCCGGTCGGCCGCGTCGGAGATCTGCGTGCCGTCGAAAAAGACTGTGCCCGAGGTGGGTTGGAGCAGGCCGAGCGCCATGCGGGCCACCGTCGACTTTCCCGAGCCCGATTCGCCGACGATGGCCAGGGTGCGAGCCCGCTGTAGCCGGAATGACACCGCGTCGACCGCGCGAAACTCGCCACGCCGCCACGGTGCGCCGTGCGAATCCCGGTACACCTTGGTGAGCTCCGAGGCGACCAGGATGTCGTCGCCTCGGGTGGGCGTCCGCCGGCTCGCGCGCGTCAGCGACGGAGCCGCGGCCACCAACCGCTGGGTGTACTCGTGTTGAGGATCCCGCAGAATGGCCTGTGCGGCACCGGTTTCCACCACGACACCGCGGTGGACGACGACGACGCGCTCCGCCCGTTCGGCGGCCAGCGCCAGATCGTGCGTGATCAGCAGTAGCGCCGTGCCCAGTTCGTCGGTGAGCCGCTGCAGATGGTCGAGGACCTGACGCTGCACCGTGACGTCGAGCGCGGACGTCGGCTCGTCGGCGATCAGCAGCTGCGGACGACCCGCCAGCCCGATGGCGATCAGCGCGCGCTGGCACATACCGCCCGATAATTGGTGCGGGTACTTGCCCGCCTGATTGGCCGGATACGGCATGCCGGCCTGGGCGAGCAGTTCCACCGCCCGCCGCCGCGCCCGACGGCCATCGGTGTTGGCCCGCAACGCCTCTCGTATCTGAAAGCCGACCTTCCACACGGGGTTGAGGTTGGTCATCGGGTCTTGCGGCACGTAGCCGATGCGGCTCCCCCTGATCGAGCGCAGCAGCCGACGATCCGCCGACGTG
Organism: Mycolicibacterium vulneris; assembly: GCF_002104765.1. Taxonomy (GTDB): domain Bacteria; phylum Actinomycetota; class Actinomycetes; order Mycobacteriales; family Mycobacteriaceae; genus Mycobacterium; species Mycobacterium vulneris. Next base: position 92,737 of record NZ_NCXM01000015.1, on the reverse strand, counting down.
ATGTCGATTCCGTCAAACGTGATGCGGCCGGCCGTGATTCGCCCGCCCGGGGGGAGCAACCCGAGGATCGCGGCGGCCGTGGTGGACTTCCCGGATCCCGACTCGCCGACCACGGCGACGGTCTGGCCGCGCAGGACGCTCAGATCCACTCCGGCCGCCGCGGGGGCGTGGTCGCCGAACCTGACCTCCAGGCCCTCGACCGTCAACAGCGGCGCATCCCCGACGGTCATTTTGCGCCGCTCCTCCTCATCGCTGCGCTCTGCATCGTCGCCGGCGGTCATGCGCGTCTGGCCCGCGAGCCCGGATCCAGGGCGTCGCGCAGCGCGTCGCCCATCATCATGAACGCGAGCACCGTCATCGCCAGCGCGCCGGCGGGATAGAACAGGATCGGCGATCCGGCCCGCAGCCGCGTCTGGGCGAGGTTGATGTCACCGCCCCACGACACCACCGAACTCGGCAGGCCGACGCCGAGGTAGGACAACGTGGCCTCGGTGACGATGAAGGCACCGAGTGCGATCGTGGACATCGCGATCACCGGACCCACCGCGTTGGGCAGGGCGTGCCGGAGCAGCGTTTGAAACCTGCTCATCCCCAGCGCTTTAGCCGCGAGCACGTAGTCGCTGCCCCGCACCTCCAGCACCGCGCCGCGGGCGATCCTGGCTATCTGCGGCCAGCCGAACAGGGCCAGGATCGCGATCACCGTCCACACCGTGCGATGGTGCAGCACCTGCATCAGCACGATCGCTGCCAGCAGCAGCGGCAGCCCGAAGAAGATGTCGGTGACGCGGGAGATGACGGCGTCGAGCCATCCCCCGTAGAAGCCGGCGAACGCGCCCAACGCCCCGCCGACGACGAAGACCAGCAGCGTGGCGCCCAACCCGACCGTCACCGACGCGCGGGCCCCGTAGATGGTCCGCGCGTAGATGTCGTGGCCCTGCAGGTCGGTGCCGAACCAGTGCGCCGCCGAAGGGCTGCGCAGGCTTTGGCTGGGATCGGCATACCCGGGGTCAGCATGGGTGAACAACGCGGGAAACAGTGCGACGAGAAGGATGAGGAGGATCAGCACGGCGGCGATGACGAACTTCGGACGGCGGTGCAGCTTTCGCCAGGTTTCCCCCCAAAAGCCAGAGTGCTCAGCCATAGCGGATCCTCGGGTCCAGGGCGGCGTAGAGCAGGTCCACCATCAGGTTGGTGATCAGATAGATCAGCACCAGCACGGTCACGATGGAGACCACCGTGGGCGCTTCTTGCCGGGTGACGGCCTGATAGAGCACGCCGCCCACGCCGTGAATGTTGAAAATGCCTTCGGTCACGATGGCCCCGCCCATCAGCGCCCCGAGGTCGGCGCCCAGGAACGTCACCACCGGGATCAGCGAGTTGCGCAGAATGTGCACCGTCACCACCCGTGGCCGTGACAGTCCCTTGGCGGTGGCGGTGCGGACATAGTCGGCGTGCGCATTGGCGGCCACCGCCGATCGGGTCAACCGGACGATGTAGGCGAATGAGATGGAACCCAAGACGATTCCGGGGAGCAGCAGGCGCGCGAAAGTCGCGCGTTCGCCGACGGTGACCGGCACGATGCCCAACTTGACCCCGAACAGGAATTGGGCCAGGAAGCCCAGCACAAAGATCGGGATCGCGATGATGATCAGTCCGGCGATCAGCACCGTGGCGTCGAAGAATCCCCCCTGGCGCAGCCCGGAAATCACGCCGAACCCCACGCCCAGCACCGCCTCGACGACCAAGGCGATCAAGGCGAGCCGGAGCGTGACCGGAAACGCATGTGCGAGAACGGCACTGACCGGCAAGCCGGAATAGGCGCGGCCTAGGTCGCCGTGCACAACGCCGCCCAGGTAGCGCAGGTACTGCACGATGAAGGGATCGTCGAGGTGATAGCGAGCGCGCAGCGCGGCGGCCACGGCCGGCGTCAGCGGGCGATCCCCGGCGATGGCGGCCAGCGGGTCGCCGGGCAGCAGGAAGACCATGCCGTAGATGAGCAGGGTGGCGCCCAGGAATACGGGTACCATGACGGCGATTCGGCGTGCGATGTACCAACCCATGTTCACGCCTTGACGATGTTCTCGTAGTCGGGCAGCCCGTTCCAGGTGACCTTGACGGCGCTGACCTCCGGCGACCATCCGACCACGGCGATGTAGTACCACAGTGGCACGGCGGGCATGTCGTGCAACAGGATTCGCTGCGCGACGTTGACGAGCGCGGCGGCCTGCCGGAGGTCGGGAGCCGCCTCGGCGGCGGCCAGGCCGGCGTCGAAGTCGCGGCTGGAATATCCGACGTCGTTGGATCCCGCACCGGTGGCGTAGAGCGGGGCGAGGAATTCGATCATCGACGGGTAGTCGCCCATCCAGCCGGCCCGGAACGCGGTGTCGATGGTGCGGTTGGTGATCTGGGTGCGGAACCCGGCGAAGGTGGGCTGCGGCGCACCGACGGCATCGATCCCCAGTACGTTCTTGATGCTGTTGGCCACCGCGTCCACCCACTCCTGATGGCCGCTGTCGGCGTTGTAGGCGATGGCGTACCGCCCGCTCCACGGCGAGATCGCGTTGGCCTGGGCCCAGAGTTGTTGTGCCCGTGCGGGGTTGAAGTCCAGTGCGGCACTGCCCGGAATGTTTGGATCGAATCCAGGCAACGAGCTGGCGGTGAAGTCGCGGGCCGGGCTGCGGGTGTTGTTGAAGATCTGCTGACAGATTTGCGGACGGTTGATGGCCGCCGACAACGCCAGCCGGCGCAGTCGGCCTTCCTCACCCCCGAAGTGCGGGAGTCGTAGCGGCGTGTCGACGGATTGGCTGACGGCGACGGGCCCGTGGGCGGCGTTGCCGCCCAGGTCGCGCTGGTAGATCGTCAACGCGCTGGACGGGATCGTGTCCAGCACATCGAGGTTGCCGGACAGCAGGTCGGCGTAGGCGGTGTCCAGGTTGGAGTAGAACTCGAACCTCAGCCCCTTGTTGCGTGGCTTACGGTTGCCGCGGTAATTGGGGTTGGGCCGCAGGTCGATTCGGACGTTGTGCTCCCACGCGGGCCCGTCGGGACCGTCGGCGAGTTGGTACGGACCGTCGCCGATCGGGTGCTGGCCGAAGGCGCTCATGTCGCGAAAAGCCGCCTGCGGCAGCGGATAGAACGCGCTGTGCCCCAGTCGCAGTTTGAAGTCGATGGTGGGTGCCTTCAGCCGGACGGTGAACTCCCGGTCGTTGATCAGCCGTAGTCCGGACATGGTGGTGGCCGTCGGCTTGCCGTCGCCGGCCAGGCCGGCGACGGCGTCGTACCCGTCGATGGGACTGAAAAAGCTCTGCTGCAGCTGGGCATTGGTGCTCAGCGCCCCATAGTTCCATGCGTCGACGAAGGAATGGGCGGTCACCGGCGAGCCGTCGGTGAACGTCCAGCCGGGTTTGAGGACGATTCGGTAATTGATGTTGTCGGTGGTGTCGACCGACTGGGCGACCTCCGGCGACGGATTGCCGGCGGCGTCGTAGGACATCAGCCCGGCGAAGAGCCGATCGAGGATCCGGCCGCCCTGGCTGTCGTTAGTGCCCGTGGGAATCAGGGGGTTCGGCGGTTCCCCGCCGTTGACCACCACCAGATCCGGGCTCAGCGCGCCGCCGCCGCAACCGGCCAGCAAGGCGACCGTCAGCATCGCGGCGGCAATCCGGGCCAGCAAGGCCACCGGGGTCCGCATCCGACACATGACACCCGACCCTAGGCGGCCCGCAGGCCGCCCAGGTATCCGCGCAGCGTGGGCTGGGCGTGAATCTACGGTCCGCCCGCACCCGAGTCGACCCCGGCACATCCAATGAGCGTGCACGGGTCGGCGGATGCCCCGCCCATGACCCGGCACACGGGTGATTATCCGGCATCAGGGCAGATTTTGACCCCGGATTCGCGCGCAGCCACCACTCGCACGGCTACACCTCACACGGTTAGGCTCGCAGTCGGCCACCGAACGGCGCAGTCTCGACACAGGAGAATCCAGTGACCGCCACCAATACCGCAGGCCCGTCGTCGTACCCGCCGGCGGCGCAATTCGCCGAGCAGGCCAATGCCGGCGAGGAGCTGTACCGCGAAGCCGAGCAGGACCGGTTGGCCTTCTGGGCCAAGCAGGCCAACCGGCTGTCGTGGGCGACGCCGTTCACCGAGGTGCTGGACTGGTCCGAGGCACCGTTCGCCAAGTGGTTCGCCGACGGCAAGCTCAACGTCGCCTACAACTGTGTGGACCGCCACGTGGAGGCCGGGCACGGGGATCGGGTCGCCATCCACTGGGAGGGCGAACCCGTCGGCGACCACCGCAGCCTGACCTATTCCGATCTCCAGGCCGAGGTGTGCAAGGCCGCCAACGCGCTGACCGATCTCGGTCTGGTCGCCGGCGACCGGGTCGCGATCTATCTGCCGCTCATCCCGGAGGCGGTGATCGCGATGCTGGCCTGCGCACGCCTGGGCCTGATGCACAGCGTGGTGTTCGCCGGCTTCACCGCCAAGGCGTTGCAGGCCCGGATCGCCGACGCGCAGGCCAAGCTGCTCATCACCAGCGACGGCCAGTTCCGCCGCGGCAAGCCTGCGCCGTTGAAGGACGCGGCCGACGAGGCCGTCAAGAGCGCCGACAGCACCGTCGAGCACGTTCTTGTGGTGCGGCGCACCGGAATTGACGTGTCCTGGAATGACGACCGCGACCTGTGGTGGCACGACGTCGTCGACGCCGCCTCCCCCGAACACACCCCGGAATCCTTCGAGGCGGAGCAGCCGCTGTTCCTGCTGTACACCTCGGGAACCACCGGCAAGCCCAAGGGCATCGTGCACACCAGCGGCGGCTATCTGACCCACGCCGCCTACACGCACTACTACGTCTTCGACATCAAGGCCGAAACCGATGTGTTCTGGTGCACCGCCGACATCGGCTGGGTCACCGGACACACCTATGGCGTGTACGGTCCGCTGGCCAACGGCGTCACCGAGGTCCTCTACGAGGGCACGCCCGACTCACCCAGCCAGCACCGCCATTTCGAGATCATCGAAAAGTACGGTGTGACAATCTATTACACCGCACCCACGTTGATTCGCACGTTCATGAAGTGGGGACGCGAGATACCGGACGCACACGACCTGTCCAGCCTGAGGCTGCTGGGTTCGGTGGGCGAACCGATCAACCCCGAGGCCTGGCGCTGGTACCGCAAGGTGATCGGCGCCGACAGCCTGCCCATCGTCGACACCTGGTGGCAGACCGAGACGGGCGCCGCGATGATCTCCCCGCTGCCGGGAGTCGCTGCGGCAAAACCGGGTTCGGCGATGAGGGCGCTGCCCGGCATCTCGGCCAAGATCGTCGACGACCACGGTGATCAACTGGTGCCGGGCATCCACAAGGGCGAGCACATCACCGGCTACCTGGTGTTGGACCAGCCGTGGCCGTCCATGCTGCGCGGCATCTGGGGTGATCCCGAGCGTTACGTCGAAACCTACTGGTCCCGGTTCGCCGAGCGGGGCTGGTATTTCGCCGGTGACAGCGCCTATTACGACCGCGACGGCGCCATCTGGGTGGTGGGCCGCATCGACGACGTAATGAACGTGTCGGGACACCGGCTGTCCACCGCCGAGGTGGAGTCGGCGCTGGTCGGCCACGTCGCGGTGGCCGAGGCGGCGGTGGTCGGGGCGACTGATTCGACCACCGGCCAGGCCATCTGCGCGTTCGTCGTCTTGCGCGCGGATTACCACGTGCACGACGGGATCGTCGACGAGTTGCGCGTCGAGGTGGCCCGGGAGATCTCACCCATCGCCCGCCCGCGCGAGGTGCACGTGGTGCCCGAACTACCCAAGACCCGCAGCGGCAAGATCATGCGCCGGCTGTTGCGCGACATCGCCGAAAACCGCGAATTGGGCGACACGTCGACGCTGCTGGATCCCGGCGTCTTCGACGCGATCAGGGCGGCGAATTAGTCGCTGCCGGTCAGCCCGGCAGCGGGCTGAACCCCGCACCCGGCCGATGTTTTGCGTTGATGTCGGCGAGGGCGGCGCTGAACGACATCACCACGGCCGGGGTATGCAGCGGGATGTACTTGATGATGCAAGTCGGCAGGTTGTCACTGAATGCGCCGTGAATCATGCCGACCAGCAAATTGTTGACGGTGACCGGTGCCCCGGAGTCACCCGGCTGGCCGCACACCTGCATGACAATCGTGCCCGGGTCCTGCCCCGGTCCCCAGGTGACGCCGCACGAATTACCCGTCGTTCTGCCCTGTTTGCAGGCGATCTGGCCGAAGGCCGGGTCCGGTCCGATGCCGTTGATCACAAAACCGTTGTAGTTGGCCACCGGTGTCACCTTGGCCGGGTCGAACTTGATCACCGCGTAGTCCAGATTGTCGTTGCCCGAAACCATGGTGCCCAATACGCCCGCGTTCTCGGCACCCTCGGCCGCCACCTGCGCTCCCGGGCCGCCGCAGTGCGCGGAGGTGAAGCCGATCAGCTCACCTGCGGCATCGCCGCCGATGGTGGTCAGCGTGCACATCGTGTCGCCGTTGATGACGATGCCCGCCCCACCGCCCAACGGGATCCGGACGTCAGCGGCGGCGGCGCGGGCAAACGAACCCATCGCGGCCACGAGCAGGGCAGCAATCGCCACTAAGAAGCATCGGTGCGGCCTCCGCACAGCCCCACTCCTATCGGTAGGCCGGACATCGCGACCGGCTTGGCCGAGTGTAATCGGCCGGGATGTGATGTTCGCGCTCTGAAAGCGCCACGGCCCCGCGTCGTCGCCGACCACCTTCTGGCCGAACCGAACTGGCCGTCGGGCGCTCAAACCCGCGGCGCAGTGCTCGACTGGCCTCGTCTGGCTTCTCCTGTCCAGGCGCCGCATGGCAACATGAACCGCGACGACAGCGAGCCGGGTGACGACGAAAGAGGACCGTCTGTGAGCAAAGCCGATGGCAAGAACGGTGTGCCCAGCACCCTGACCACGATTCCGTTGACCGACCCGTATGCCAAACCTGCCGAGCCGTCGATCGGTGATCTGATCAAAGACGCGACTACCCAAGTCTCCACGCTGGTGCGCGCCGAAGTCGAACTGGCCCGCGCCGAAATTACCCGGGACGTCAAAAAGGGTCTCACCGGCAGCGTCTTCTTCGTCGCCGCGCTGGTGGTGCTGTTCTACTCCACCTTCTTTTTCTTCTTCTTCCTCGCCGAGCTGCTGGACACCTGGCTGTGGCGCTGGGTGTCGTTCCTGATCGTTTTCGGGATCATGGTGGTGGTCGGCGCCGTGCTGGCCCTGTTCGGGTTCCTCAAGGTGCGCCGGATCCGCGGACCGCGCGAGACGATCGAATCGGTCAAGGAGACGCGCAGCGCGCTGACGCCGGGCCACGACAAGGCCCCCGGCGGCGCCAAGGCGCTCCCCGAGCCCCACGGCAAGCACGCGAAGCCCGGTCAGGGCGCTGCCGGCGATCCATCGGGTTGGTAGATGGCGCCGCCGGATCCGTCGGTAACCCGCATCGAGGGGCCGTGGAGCCATCTCGATGTGCACGCCAATGGCATCCGCTTCCACGTCGTCGAGGCGCTGAGCGAGGCCGACGGCCCGCCGGCGACGGCCCGGCCCCTGGTGATGCTGCTACACGGTTTCGGATCGTTCTGGTGGTCCTGGCGCCACCAGTTGCGCGGACTGCGTGGCGCGCGAGTGGTCGCCGTCGACCTGCGCGGCTACGGCGGCAGCGATAAGCCGCCCCGCGGCTACGACGGCTGGACGATGGCCGGCGATACCGCCGGACTCATTCGGGCGCTGGGGCATTCCTCGGCCACCTTGGTGGGCCACGCCGACGGCGGGCTGGCGTGCTGGGCCACCGCCTTGCTGCATCCGCGGCTGGTGTCGGCGATCGCGCTGATCAGTTCACCCCACCCAGCAGCGTTGCGGCGATCCACGTTGACGCGACGCGACCAGGGTTACGCACTGTTGCCCACACTGCTGCAATACCAACTACCGTTATGGCCCGAGCGCGTGTTGACCCGGGACGACGGCGCCGAGATCGAGCGCCTGGTCCGCAGTCGCAGCTGCGGCAAATGGCTTGCCTCCGAAGACTTCTCCGAAACCATCGGCCACCTGCGGACGGCGATTCAGATCCCGGCGGCCGCGCACAGCGCACTGGAATACCAGCGCTGGGCGGCGCGCAGCCAGCTGCGCGACGAAGGCCGGCGCTTCATGAGGTCGATGAGCCGGCAGCTCAGCGTGCCGCTGTTACACCTGCGCGGCGATGCGGATCCGTACGTGCTGGCCGATCCGGTCGACCGTACCCGGCGCTACGCGCCGCAGGGCCGCTACGTATCCATCGCGGGCGCAGGACATTTCAGCCATGAAGAGGCGCCCGAGGAAATCAATCGGCACCTGACGAAATTCCTCGAACAGGTGCACCTGACCCGAGCGGGATAAGCGCGCCGGTTCAGCCGACGCAGGAGCCGGTGCCCACCGGCTGGGTATCACCGATCCTGGAGAGCTGACTGGCCACCTCGTCGGCGGTCAACACGAACCCGGTGTCGGGATCATCGACCGCCGCGCCGAACACCACACCGAGCACGTGACCGTCGAGGTCGATCAACGGCCCACCCGAATTACCTTGCTCCACACTGGCTCTGATGGTGTAGACGTCGCGGGTGACCGGGGCCGGATCCCGGTAGATGTCGGGCCCGCTCAGCTTGATCAGCTCGCGAATCCTGGCCGGGGTTGCGGTGAAGTTACCGCCACCTGGATAACCCAGGACGACCACGCTGGCACCGGTTTTCGCGTCGCCTTGCGCGAAAGCCAGTGGGGGAGGCGGCAAATTGGGCACGGCCAGGATCGCGATGTCGACCGCTGGATCGTACGACACCACGGTGGCGTCCAGTGGACTTCCGCTGGCGTAGATCTGCACGCTGTTGGATCCGGCCACCACGTGCGCGTTGGTCATCACCCGGTCGGGCGCGATCACGAATCCGCTGCCCTCCAACACTTTCTGGCAGCTGGGGGCCAGGCTGCGCACCTTGACCACGCTGGGCGCGGTGGCCTGCACCACCGGGTTGCCGGCCAGCTCGGGATCGGGTGAGGCGACGGGAATGACCGGGGTGCGGCTGAACGGCTCCAGTACCGCGGGCAGGCCGGAGGTGTTCAGCAGCGCGGACAGCCGCTTGGGCACCGTCTTGAGCCAGGGCGGCGCTACGTCGTTGACCTGAGCCAACACTCGCGAACCGCGAACCGCGGCGGCCAGTTCCGGCTGGTCCTTGGACTGGGTCAGCGGCGTCGCCAACAACCAGGCCGCGGTCAGCACCACGACCAGCTGGACCGCCACCCCGATGACCGAGTCGACCGTTCGGATCGAACGGCTGCGGATCGCGCCGCGCACGGCGCGTCCCAGCACCACACCGGCGACCTCGCCGATGACGACCAGAGCGAGGATCAAGAACAGTGCGGCAAACAATTTCGCCCGCGGCGCCGCGATGTGGCTGACCAGGTGGGGCGCCAGCAGCACGCCCGCGATCGCGCCGAGTAACACGCCGACGAACGAGAGCAACGAGCCCAGCGCGCCCGACCGCCAGCCCGAGATCGCCGCGATGAAGGCGACCGCCAGGACGGCGACGTCCAGCCACTGCGACGGGCTCATGGAATTCATCGAGATCCGCCCCCGTCGCCGACCAGCGCCATCGCCGCGTCCAACTCCCGCTCGTCGGTGGTGTCCCACGGCTCGGCCCAGCCGGCGACGTCCAGCAACGCGGAAATCACCTGGCCAGTGAATCCCCAGACCAGCATCTCGTTGAGCAGAAACGCCGGGCCGGCCCATCGGCGGCCGAGATCGCCGCGGTACACCATCAGCCGGTTGTCCGGGTTGATGAAGGCGCGCAACGGAACTCGCGCGACGATCGCCGTTTCGGCCTCGTTGACGACGGCCACCGGGCCGGGATCCGGCGAGTAGGCGAGCACCGGGACGACGTGAAACTGCGACGGCGCGATGAACATCTTTTCCATCGTCGCCAGGGGGGACAGCCTGCTGACGTCGATGCCGGTTTCCTCGCGGGCCTCGCGCAGCGCGGTATCGATCGGGCCGTCGTCGGTGGGATCGGCGGCACCGCCGGGAAACGCCGCCTGGCCGGCGTGGTGGCGCAGGGTCGACGCCCGCACGGTGACCAGCAGGTCGGCGTCGTCGGGGAAACCGCCGTCGGGTGCGCCGGATTCCGGCCCGGAGAACAACACCAGCACGGCGGCTTCGCGGCTCGCGCCGCGCAAGGTCGCCACCGCCGACGCGGCCTTGCTGGTGATCATCGCGAGAACGTCGGCCGGCAGGCGGCGCCGGGCCGCGTCGGGAACGTCATCGACGTGGTCTACCAGCGGACGCAGCCAGGACGGGCAGGCGTCAGGCCTCACCGGAACGGACCCGCGCGGGGGGGCGGGGTCCCCACTCCGCAGGGGAGAACCCCCAGCACTCACGGCCCCTCCAGTCGGTTCAATTTTTCCGCTTATCCCCTGTCGTTGCCGATCGCGGCCGCGATCTCATCGGCAGTGGTGAAAGCTCGTGGCAGCGTTTGGGCAACGCTACCGTCCGGCCGCAGGACCACCGTCGCGGGCATCACATTTACCACCCGCAGCGCGGCGGCGACCCGGCGACGACCGTCCTGCAGGGTCGGCAGCCGCACCCCGAGCTCGGCCAGCCGCAGCAGCGCCGCGGTCTCGTTTTCGTCTTGATGAACCGTCACCACCGTCACGTCCCCACCGGCCCGACGTTGATACTCGGCCATCGCGGGCAGTTCGGCCGCGCACGGCGCGCACCAATATGCCCACAGGTTGAGGACCACCCGGCGCCCGGCCAGCGCGCGGGCGACGTCGACCAGGGAGCCGTCGGCGGCGCAGACGGCCGTCACCCCGCGCAGCGCGGCGGGACCGTCGCCAGCTCCGGCGCCGGGGCACGGCGCCAGGTTGGCGCGCTGTCGCGGACCCGCCAGCGCGGCGGCCGTGTCGGCGTCGCGGTGTTCCCGGTCGGCTGCCGGCTGATCGCTCGCGGGCGGCGGCGTCGAGGCGGAGTCGTCGCGCAGCTGGGCGACCAGCGCCACAATCAGCGCCGCCACCACAGCCAGAATCGCGATGTGCCAGCGAGCCTTCCGGGTCAGCGTCGGCATTGGGGTCCCTGCGAGTCGGTCGCGGGCCGGCTTACAGCCCGGCCAGCGCGAGCAGGTGCTCGGTTTCCGGGCCCTTCACCAGGGGCGCGGCCAACGCCGGTTCGGTGGGGCCAAGGCCGAAGGAGGGGCAGTCTTTGGCGATCAGGCAGACGCCGCACGCCGGTTTGCGCGCGTGGCAGACCCGGCGGCCGTGGAAGATCACCCGGTGGCTCAGCATGGTCCACTCACCGCGTTCGATCAGCTCACCGACGGAGTGCTCGATCTTGACGGCATCCTTGTCCTCGGTCCAGCGCCACCGGTGCACCAGCCGGGTGAAATGGGTGTCGACCGTGATGCCGGGGACGCCGAAGGCGTTTCCCAGGATGACGTTGGCCGTCTTGCGTCCGACACCGGGCAGGGTGACCAATTCGGCCATGGTCGACGGCACGTCGCCGTCGAAGCGTTCGACCAGGGCCTGCCCCAGGCCGATCAGCGAGGACGCCTTGTTGCGGAAGAATCCGGTCGGCCGGATCAGGTTTTCCAGCTCGGCGCGGTCCGCCTGGGCGTAATCGAGCGCCGACGGGTACCGCTTGAACAGTGCCGGCGTCGTCAGATTGACCCGCTTATCGGTGCTCTGCGCCGAAAGGATTGTGGCGACCGTCAATTCGAGCGGCGTGGTGAAGTCCAGCTCGCAGTGAGCGTCCGGAAATGCTTGTGCCAGGGCACGATTCATGCGCCGCGCCCGCCGCACCAGGCCGACTCGAGTTTCCTCGGACCAGCGTCGGGCATCACCGCCGCCGGACGGGGCCGGAGTCGATTTCGAACGCCCGGACGACTTAGCCGCTGTCACCTACGACAGAGTACTGATTTCGTAATCTCGCCGAGACCCCGAGTTGATTCCAGGCGATGTTTACTCTTCGTGTGTCGTGGTTGCTGGTGGCCGGTATTCCGGCGCTGCTGATGCTGGCGGCGCTGGGCCTTGGGCGGCTCGAGTCCGAGCTCGCCCCCGGCGCACTGGCGGTGGCCGACGTCGACGAATTCCTGGAGCGTGCCGGCGGTGTGGACATGCACACGCTGGCCGCCGAGGGCATGCCCGAGGCGTTGGAATACCTGCATCGGCGCGAGCTTGCGCAGCTGTCCGAGGCCCCGGCGAACGGGCGGAGCGGCGGACCGCGACACGCCGCGCCGTCGTTTGCCGTCAGCTTCGTCGACCACGAAGAGATGACCTTGCCGACCCGGATCCACGGCCATTCGCACGTTAATCCGCAGTTTAGGGCACCTCGACACGCCAATCGTGTGTAGCGTTGGCACGTTGGAAACAACGGCGTTCCTCTAGACTCGTCACGCGAGCAAGGGGTTAGCCTGCCCGTATCACATTAATTTTTTGGGAAAGTTGAAGAGGCAACGTGGACGAGATCCTGGCAAGGGCAGGAATCTTCCAAGGGGTTGAACCCGGCGCAGTCACAGCGCTGACCAAGCAGCTGCAACCCGTCGACTTCCCCCGCGGACACACGGTCTTCGCCGAGGGGGAACCCGGCGACCGGCTGTACATCATCGTCTCGGGGAAGGTGAAGATCGGTCGCCGCTCGCCCGACGGACGCGAGAACCTGCTGACGATCATGGGCCCCTCGGACATGTTCGGCGAGCTGTCGATCTTCGACCCGGGTCCGCGGACGTCCAGCGCCACCACCATCACTGAGGTGCGCGCGGTGTCGATGGACCGCGACGCACTGCGCGCCTGGATCGCCGATCGTCCCGAGATCGCCGAGCAGTTGTTGCGGGTGCTGGCCCGACGGCTGCGCCGCACCAACAACAACCTGGCCGACCTCATCTTCACCGACGTGCCCGGCCGGGTGGCCAAGCAGCTGCTGCAGCTCGCCCAGCGGTTCGGCACCCAGGAGGGCGGCGCCATGCGGGTCACCCACGACCTGACGCAGGAAGAGATCGCGCAGTTGGTCGGGGCGTCCCGGGAGACGGTGAACAAGGCGCTGGCCGACTTCGCCCACCGGGGCTGGATCCGGCTGGAGGGCAAGAGTGTGTTGATCTCGGACTCCGAGCGGCTGGCGCGCCGAGCGAGGTAAGCGCGCGCGGAGCGCGGGCGCAACCGAGCGAGGAATCAAACAGCGAGCGAGGTAAGCGCGCGCGAACCCGCCGGGCCGTTCGGCCGGTCTTGGCCACACCAGTCACATCCGTGACTTATGCGGACGCAGTTACGCCGACGGCTCCGAACGCAGGTGATTCAGCTGCACCTGCACCGACCACTCGGCGGCGTCCCACAGCTTCTCGTCGACATCGACATAGACGTGTTCGACGATCCGGCGGGCGCTGGCGTCCTCCCCCAGCTCCCGCACCGCCGATCGCACCTGATCCAGTCGCTCCCGCCGGTGTTCGAGGTAGCCCTGCGCGACGCTTTCCAGATCGGTCAGGTCCGGCCCGTGCCCGGGCAGCACCGTCCGCCGGCCCAGGCCGCGCAGTCGCCGCAGCGATTCCAGGTAGTCCGTCAGACTGCCGTCCTCCTTGTCGAGGACGGCCGTGCCGCGACCCAGGACGGTGTCGGCGGTCAACACGGCGTCGTCCAGCAGGAAGGACAGCGAATCGGCGGTGTGTCCGGGGGTCGCCATGACCTTGATCTTGAGGCCGGCGGCATCGATCACCTCGCCGTCGGTCAGCTCACCGCCGAGGCCACGCAGAAAACCGCTGCCCGCCGAGCGCACGGTCGCGCCGGTGCGCTCGACCAGCTTGTCGATGGCGTCGGTGTGATCGCTGTGCCGGTGGCTGATCAGGACCAGGGCGATACGGCCGAGCGCGGCCACCCGTGCGATGTGTTCGTCGTCGTCGGGTCCGGGGTCCACGATGACCAGCTCGTCACTGCGCGTGCCGCGCAGCACCCAGGTGTTGGTGCCCTCGAGCGTGAGCAGCCCGGGGTTATCGGCCAGCAGAACAGACGCGGTTTCGGTGACCGGCCGCAACTTGGCGTACGCGGGATGGGTCAGCGACTCGGCGGCCTGGGTCACGGCGTCAGCCGACCTCGACGATCAGCTCCACTTCCACCGGCGCATCCAGTGGCAGCTCGGAGACGCCGACCGCCGAGCGCGCGTGCGCGCCGCGCTCGCCGAACACCTCGGCGAGCAGCTCGGAGGCTCCATTGATGACGCTGGGCTGACCGTTGAATCCCGGGGCCGAGGCGACGAATCCGACCACCTTCACCACCCGGGCCACCTCGTCGATACCCACCAGCGAATTGACGGCCGCCAGCGCGTTGAGCGCACAGATCCGCGCCATCGCTTGTCCCTCATCCGGGCTGATGCCGGCGCCGACCTTGCCGGTGGCCAACAGCTTGCCGTCCTGCATCGGGAGCTGGCCCGCGGTGTAGACCAGGTTTCCGGTGCGCACCGCTGGTACGTAGGAGGCCAGCGGCGCAACCACCTCCGGCAGCGCAAGGCCGAGCTGCCCGAGCCGGGCCTTCCAGGAAGGTGGAGCACTCATTGGACGCGACCCTTTACTTGGGGCGCTTCAGATACGCGACGTGCTGTTCGCCGGTCGGCCCTTGCAACACCGACACCAACTCCCAGCCGTCGGCACCCCACTGGTCGAGGATCTGTTTGGTGGCATGCGTCAGCAGCGGAACCGTGACGTACTCCCATGCGGTCGGTTGGCTCATGCCGCGAGCTTATCGGTCGCAGGTGAACCGCTCCGACCAGCCCAAGGGCCCATCGGGCTAGCATGCGAAGGTGGCAACCACATCGGGCGGCGGAGCTGCCGTCGGCTGGCCTGCGCGCTTGACGAAGGCCCGTTTACATTTCGTGACCGGCAAGGGCGGCACGGGCAAGTCGACCATCGCGGCCGCGCTGGCGCTGACCCTGGCCGCCGGGGGCCGCAAGGTACTGCTCGTGGAAGTCGAGGGCCGCCAAGGGATTGCGCAACTCTTCGACGTCCCTCCCCTGCCGTATCAGGAGGTGAAGATCGCGACCGCCGAACAAGGCGGTCAGGTCAACGCCCTGGCGATCGACATCGAGGCCGCCTTCCTGGAATACCTCGACATGTTCTACAACCTGGGCATTGCGGGCCGCGCGATGCGCCGCATCGGCGCGATCGAGTTCGCGACGACGATCGCGCCGGGTCTGCGTGACGTGCTGTTGACCGGCAAGATCAAGGAGACGGTGATCCGGGTCGACAAGAATCGGCTCCCGGTTTATGACGCGATCGTCGTCGACGCCCCGCCGACCGGACGGATCGCGCGCTTCCTGGATGTCACCAAGGCGGTGTCCGATCTGGCCAAGGGCGGGCCGGTGCATTCGCAGGCCGAAGGCGTGGTGAAGCTCCTGCACTCCGAGCAGACGGCCATTCACTT
Organism: Mycolicibacterium vulneris; assembly: GCF_002104765.1. Lineage (GTDB taxonomy): Bacteria > Actinomycetota > Actinomycetes > Mycobacteriales > Mycobacteriaceae > Mycobacterium > Mycobacterium vulneris. The sequence goes on along the minus strand of NZ_NCXM01000015.1, from coordinate 77,286 downwards.
GGTCACCCTGCTGGAGGCGTTGCCGGTACAGGAGACACTGGAAGCCATCGAGGAGCTTGCCGAGATGCAGCTGCCGATCGGCAGCGTCATCGTCAACCGCAACATCCCCACTTACTTGCAGCCGGCCGATCTGGCGAAGGCCGCCGAGGGAGACGTCGATGCGGACTCAGTGCGGGCCGGATTGGAAAAATCCGGAATCAGCTTGACCGACAAAGACTTCGCGGGCCTGCTGACGGAGACCATCGAGCATGCCACTGTCATCGCTACGCGCGCCGAGATCGCGCAGCAGCTCGATGCGTTGCAAGTAGCGCGACTGGAATTACCGGCCATTTCCGATGGGGTCGACCTAGGTAGCCTCTACGAGCTGTCGGAATCGCTTGCACAGCAGGGGGTTCGATGAGCGTCACACCCAAACGGCTTGATATGGCCGCCATTCTGGCCGACACCACCAACCGCGTAGTGGTGTGCTGCGGCGCGGGTGGGGTGGGCAAGACCACCACCGCGGCCGCGATCGCGCTGCGCGCCGCCGAGTACGGCCGCAACGTCTGCGTTTTGACGATCGATCCGGCCAGACGGCTGGCCCAGGCACTGGGGGTCAGCGATCTCGGCAACACGCCCCAGCGGGTCCCGCTGGCGGCGGAGGTTCCCGGCGAGCTGCACGCGATGATGCTCGACATGCGTCGCACCTTCGACGAGATGGTGATCCAGTACTCCGGACCCGGTCGGGCACAAGCGATTCTGGATAACCAGTTCTATCAAACGGTCGCCAGTTCACTCGCCGGCACGCAGGAGTACATGGCGATGGAGAAGCTGGGCCAGCTGCTGGCCGAGGATCGCTGGGACCTGGTGGTGGTCGATACCCCGCCGTCGCGCAACGCGCTGGACTTCCTGGATGCGCCCAAACGGCTGGGCAGCTTCATGGACAGCCGGCTGTGGCGGCTGCTGCTCGCGCCGGGCCGGGGAATCGGGCGGTTGGTTACCGGCGCAATGGGTTTGGCGATGAAGGCGATGTCGACAATCCTGGGTTCACAGATGCTCGGCGACGCCGCAGCGTTTGTGCAGTCGCTCGACGCCACCTTCGGCGGCTTCCGCGAGAAGGCCGATCGCACCTATGCGCTGCTGAAAAGGCGTGGGACGCAGTTCATTGTGGTGTCGGCGGCCGAGCCGGACGCGCTGCGCGAGGCGGCATTCTTCGTCGACCGGCTGTCGCAGGAAGGGATGCCGCTCGCCGGGCTGGTCCTCAACCGCACCCATCCGCCGCTGTGCTCGCTGCCAGCCGAGCGGGCGATCGACGGCAGCGAAATGCTGGACCACGACGCCGACTCCGAGGTGGCGTCGCTGGCCTCGGCGGTGCTGAAGATCCACGCCGACCGGGCGCAGACCGCCAAGCGGGAAATCAGATTGCTTTCCCGGTTCACCGGCGCCAATCCGCACGTGCCGGTCATCGGCGTTCCGTCGCTGCCGTTTGATGTCTCGGATCTCGAGGCCCTGCGCGCGCTGGCCGATCAGATCACTTCGGTCGATGACGGCCGCGCAGCGGCCCGGTGAACCACTTTCCACTCCGCGGCCCCGGGCCTGCCGTAACAGAAACGTAATCACGAGCGGCAGGCCGGTCAGGCCTACGGTCCACCAATTGGACGGGTACCCGTCCACGGGCAAAGGGTCAGCCGACGCTGCGGGTCCGCCTCTTGTCGAAGAAGTCCGCCCAGGAAACTACCTCGGGGTGCTGCTTGAGCAGGGCGCGGCGCTGCCGCTCAGTCATGCCGCCCCAGACCCCGAACTCGACCTTGTTGTCCAGCGCGTCTGCCCCGCACTCCTGCATCACCGGGCAATGCCGGCAGATCACTGCCGCCTTGCGCTGGGCCGCGCCGCGGACAAACAGTTCGTCGGGATCAGTGGTCCGGCATAGCGCCTTCGAGACCCACGCGATCCTTTCTTCGGCATCGACACTGTGGAGTACCCCTTGTGCGGCTGCAATGTTTGTCCTACGCGCCGCCGGCCGTATTGGTGACACGAACTGTTCCCTTTCCCTACCGGCCGCCCGTCACGGCCGCCCTCCTTGGGGTGCAGATCCAGTCTCGCGATCTACGCCACACTGTGTACTTCGGTGTTACCTGAATCTCACCGTGTGTCTAAGTTAGGTGGTCAGGTGCCAATTGCGCAACAGTCCGATAACGCTTTTTTTGGGACGAGCGTCCAGCCTCGTACCACACGATGGGCGACGAAGTGATCTTGGACACGCCGTTGCCCGTCTGACCTGTGACGCAATTCCGAATTCGCGCCCGTCGCCGCCGGTCTTGAGATGACGAAATTTTCTGGAGAACGCGCAGCGTGGCGGCGTGACTGGGGGCCGCTAATGTAGTACCCATGTCAGACCGCCCCCCGGCCGCGCTCACGATCCTCAAGCTTGCGGGGCTCTGTTTGTTGGCCAGCGTCGTCGCCACGGCTCTCCTGTTCCCCTTCGCCGGCGGAATAGGACTGGTGTCCAATCGGGCGTCGGAAGTGGTCGCCAACGGCTCGGCTCAGCTTCTCGAGGGCGAAGTGCCCGCCGTGTCGACGATGGTCGACACCAAGGGCAACACCATCGCCTGGCTGTATTCGCAGCGCCGGTTCGAGGTGCCCAGCGACAAGATCGCCAACACGATGAAGCTGGCGATCGTCTCCATCGAGGACAAGCGGTTCGCCGAACACAACGGGGTGGACTGGAAAGGCACCCTGACCGGTCTGGCCGGCTATGCCCGCGGCGACGTCGACACCCGCGGCGGTTCGACCATCGAGCAGCAGTACATCAAGAACTACCAACTACTGGTCACCGCGAAGACCGACGCCGAGAAGCGCGCGGCGGTCGAAACCACCCCGGCCCGCAAGCTGCGCGAGATCCGCATGGCGCTGACGCTGGACAAGACCTTCACCAAGCCCGAGATCCTGACCCGGTATCTGAACCTGGTCTCATTCGGCAACGGCTCGTTCGGCGTGCAGGACGCCGCCCAGACGTACTTCGGCATCAACGCGTCCGACCTGAACTGGCAGCAGGCGGCGCTGCTGGCGGGCATGGTGCAGTCGACCAGTGCGCTCAACCCGTACATCAACCCCGACGGCGCGCTGGCACGGCGAAACTTGGTGCTGGACACCATGATCGAGAACATCCCGCAGGAGGAGGAGGCGCTGCGCGCCGCCAAGGCGGCGCCGCTGGGCATCCTGCCGCAGCCCAACGAGCTGCCCCGCGGTTGCATCGCGGCGGGCGACCGCGCGTTCTTCTGCGACTACGTCCAGGAGTACCTGTCCCGGGCCGGCATCAGCAAGGAACAGGTGGCCCGGGGTGGCTACCTGATCAAGACGACGCTGGACCCGGACGTGCAGATCCCGGTCAAGACGGCCATCGACAAGTTCGCCAGCCCGACCCTGCCGGGCATTTCGAGCGTGATGAGCGTGATCCAGCCTGGCAAGACGTCGCACAAGGTGATGGCCATGGCCAGCAACCGCACCTACGGGCTCGACGTCGACGCCGGTCAAACCATGCGCCCGCAACCCTTCTCGCTGGTCGGCGACGGTGCGGGATCCGTCTTCAAGATCTTCACCACGGCCGCGGCCCTGGACATGGGCATGGGCACCAACGCCACCCTCGAGGTGCCGGGCCGCTTCCAGGCCAAGGGTATGGGTAGCGGTGGGGCCAAGGGCTGCCCCAAGGACAACTGGTGCGTGGTCAACGCCGGCAACTATCGCGGGTCGATGAACGTCACCGACGCGCTGGCCACCTCGCCCAATACCGCGTTCGCCAAGCTGATCCAGCAGGTCGGCGTGACGCGCACGGTGGACATGGCGATCAAACTCGGGCTGCGGTCCTACGCCGACCCGGGCACGGCCCGCGACTACAACCCCGACAGCAACGAGAGCCTGGCCGACTTCGTCAAACGGCAGAACATCGGCTCGTTCACCCTGGGCCCGATCGAGGTGAACGCGCTGGAGCTGTCCAACGTCGCGGCCACCCTCGCCTCGGGCGGCACCTGGTGCCCGCCCAACCCGATCGACAAGCTGGTCGACCGCAAGGGCAACGAGGTCGCGGTGACCACCGAGACCTGCGATCAGGTGGTGCCCGAGGGCCTGGCGAATACCCTGGCCAACGCGATGAGCAAGGATGCGCTGGGGGGCGGGACGGCGGCCGGCTCGGCCAGCGCCGCGGGTTGGGACCTACCGGTCTCCGGTAAGACCGGCACCACCGAGGCCCACCGCTCGTCGGGCTTCGTGGGCTTCACCAACCACTACGCGGCGGCCAACTACATCTACGACGACTCCACCAACCCCACCGATCTGTGCTCCGCCCCCCTACGGCACTGCGGCGAGGGCGATCTATACGGCGGTAACGAGCCGGCGCGAACGTGGTTCACCGCGATGAAGCCGATCGCCACCAATTTCGGACCGGTGCAGATGCCGCCCACCGACCCTCGCTACGTCGACGGGGCACCGGGCTCCCGGGTACCCAGCGTCGCCGGCCTGGATATCGACGCGGCGCGCCAGCGCATCAAGGAGGCGGGCTTCCAGGTCGCCGACCAGAACAACTTCGTCAACAGCAGCGCCAAGCAGGGCGAGGTGGTCGGCACGACACCCAGCGGCGCAACCATTCCGGGGTCGATCATCACCATCCAGGTCAGCAACGGCATCCCGCCGGCGCCGCCGCCGCCACCGGAAGGCGCGCCGCCGCCGGTCGGCTCGCAGGTCGTCGAGATTCCGGGTCTGCCGCCGATCACGATCCCGCTGCTGGCGCCACCGCCGCCGCCACCCGGTCAGCCGCCCCCGTAGGCGTGATTGCCGCACTCCTCCTCACCCCGCTTCGCGGGCCGCATCGTCGTACGGCTAGGCGTGATTGCCGCACTCCTCCTCACCCCGCTTCGCGGGCCGCATCGTCGTACGGCTAGGCGTGATTGCCGCACTCCTCCTCACCCCGCTTCGCGGGCCGCATCGTCGTACGGCTAGGCGTGATTGCCGCACTCCTCCTCACCCCGCTTCGCGGGCCGCATCGTCGTACGGCTAGGCGTCGTGACCCAAGAGATACGCTGCCAGTCCCCGCCCGGCAGTAGGCTGCCAGCATGGCTGATGTTTTGCCCGTCCTGATACGTGCCGGCGCCGCCACCGTAGCTTCGAGCGTCGCCGGCCTCGGCTATGCCGCGGTCATCGAGCGCAACGCGTTCGTCCTGCGCGAGATCACGATGCCCGTGCTGACCCCGGGCTCGACCCCGCTGCGGGTGCTGCATGTCAGCGACCTCCACATGACGCCCGGCCAGCGCCGCAAACAGGCGTGGCTGCGCGAACTGGCGGGCTGGGAACCAGATCTGGTGGTCAACACCGGCGACAACCTGGCCCACCCCAAGGCGGTCCCGGCGGTCATCCAGGCCCTGGGCGATCTGCTGTCGCGGCCGGGTGTCTTCGTGTTCGGCAGCAACGACTACTTCGGCCCGCGCCTGAAGAACCCGCTGAATTACGTGACCAACCCGTCGCACCGGGTTCGCGGTGAACCGCTGCCCTGGCAGGACCTGCGGGCGGCGTTCACCGAGCGCGGTTGGCTCGACCTCACCCACACGCGGCGCGAGTTCGAGGTGGCGGGTCTGCACATCGCCGCCGCGGGCGTGGACGACCCGCACATCGACCGCGACCGCTACGAAACCATCGCGGGCCCGGCCAGTCCGGCCGCGAATCTGCGACTGGGACTGACCCATTCGCCCGAGCCGCGGGTGCTGGACCGCTACGCGGCCGACGGCTATCAGCTGGTAATGGCCGGACACACCCACGGCGGTCAGGTGTGCCTGCCGTTCTACGGCGCGCTGGTGACCAACTGCGGTCTGGACCGCTCGCGCGCGAAGGGGCCGTCCCGCTGGGGCGCCAACATGCAGTTGCACGTGTCCGCCGGGATGGGCACCTCGCCTTTCGCGCCGGTGCGATTCTGCTGCCGGCCGGAGGCGACCCTGTTGACGTTGATCGCCACCCCGACGGGCGACCGCGACGCGGCCAGTGACCTGAGCCGTTCGCAGCCAACAGCATCGGTGCGTTGACCGACCAGACCCGGATCGCGGTTCGCAGCCGCTCACGCTGCTGGACGGACAACGCCATCCGGCTGATCCAGGCCGACGCCCGGCGCAGCGCCGACACCCACCTGCTGGGCTACCCGCTTCCCTCGGCATGGAGCGCGGGCGCCGACGTCGCGCTGTACCTCAAAGACGAGACGACGCACATCACCGGCAGCCTCAAGCACCGGTTGGCCCGCTCGTTGTTCCTCTACGCGCTGTGCAACGGCTGGATCGACGAGGGCACCACCGTGGTCGAGGCATCGTCGGGTTCCACGGCGGTGTCCGAGGCCTATTTCGCGGCGCTGCTGGGTCTGCCGTTCGTCGCCGTGATGCCCGCGGCGACGAGCACGTCGAAGGTGGCGTTGATCGAATCTCATGGCGGCCGTTGCCATTTGGTGCAGAGCGCCAGCGAGGTCTACGCCGAGGCGGAGCGGATCGCGCGGGAGACGGGCGGGCACTACCTGGACCAGTTCACCAACGCCGAGCGCGCCACCGACTGGCGGGGCAACAACAACATCGCCGAGTCGATCTTCGAGCAGATGCGCGAGGAGCGCTACCCCGTGCCGGACTGGATCGTGGTCGGGGCGGGCACCGGCGGAACCAGCGCCACGATCGGCCGCTACATCCGCTACCGGCGGCACGCCACCCGGCTGTGCGTCGTCGACCCGGAGAACTCCGCGTTCTTTCCCGCCTACGCCGAGGACCGCGAGGACGTCGTGATGCCCACCTCGTCGCGCATCGAGGGCATCGGCCGGCCACGGGTGGAGCCGTCGTTTCTGCCCGGCGTGGTCGACCGGATGGTGTCCGTCCCGGACGCGGCGTCGATCGCGGCCGCGCGGCACGTCAGCGCCGTGCTGGGCCGCCGCGTCGGGCCGTCGACGGGCACCAACCTGTGGGGTGCGTTCGGCCTGCTCGCCGAGATGGTCGCCGAGGGTCGCAGCGGCTCGGTGGTCACGCTGCTCGCCGACAGCGGCGACCGCTACCGCGACACCTATTTCAGCGACGAATGGGTGACGGCGCAGGGGCTGGACCCGGCGGGACCCTCCGAGGCGCTGGTGGAGTTCGAGCGATCGTGCTCCTGGAAGTGACCTGCCCCACCGCGGTTTGGCCTCCCGACGGGCTGGTGCGATAGGCTGTCGAAGCTTCAAGCGGGGTGTGGCGCAGCTTGGTAGCGCGCTTCGTTCGGGACGAAGAGGCCGTGGGTTCGAATCCCGCCACCCCGACTTAAAGGGCCTGGTAGCAGGCTCACCGAGAATGCTAGGCAGTTTGCGGCAGCGTACTCGGTACGTTTTTCCCGTCAGGTTTCACTGTTGTTGTGACAGTTGATGGTTGCAGCGCCGCCTTGCGGTGCTGATCCAACACGTCCGCCAGGGCATCCAGGTCGGAGTCAAACAGGTCAGCGTATGTCGGCAGTGTGAGGCTCGGGTCTTCGTGACCGAGCATCCTCGCGAGCGCAAGAACGTTGCCACCGGCCGACACCGCCAAGCTGGCGGCTGTGTGTCTCAGGTCGTTCGGCGTCACCTTCGGGAAGTCGTTCAGAGAGTCCCTAGCCACATTGAACACACGCGGCTCCAGTGAGACACCCGGAGCGGGCCACCGTTTGACGCCGAGAGATCAGATCGTCGCGGCCCTTGCCAAGCATCCGCTGGTCCAATTCGTCCACCAAGAACGCGGGAAAAGGTACCGAGCGGCGCTCGTGGTCCTTGGGTGACTTCCAGTCCAGGCGGCCACCGGCCTCGGCCACTGCTTGGGTGATCTGCAGGCGGCCGCGAATCATGTCTACCGACCCCACCGGGAGCGCCGCCAGTTCACCCCACCGCAGCCCGGTATAGGCCAAAAGGCGGATCACCAGTCCGTGATCCCCAGCCGAGCGCGTTCTCGATGGTCGGCACGCCCGTCTTTGCGTCGACCAAGTCAGCAACCCATGCCTTGATGTCCGGAGGCAAAACCTTTGTCACCTGCAAGTCGCCCCACTTCTCGGCGACGTGCGCCCGCCAGATGTGCTGGCGGGTAGCTCTGGTGGTCTCCGCAATGTCCGCCTTACGTATCCACAGTGAGAACTGTTGCGCCACCGTCCATTCGCCCGTCACGGGGGGCGCGATGTCCACCCCAGAACGGGTGATCTGTTTTAGCCATTCATAGCCGTCGGCCTTATACCTGCATCGTCGAGTGCGTTCCTTGCCGCTGCTGTCGACATAGCGTGCTCGCCATTGATTCCCCTTCCATGCGTCTAGTTGGTGCACGACGCACTACCGCCGCTGGCGTTCGGGACAGCACATGAACGCGCCGATCAGACGGTATGGGAGAAGGGTTAAGTGGAAGCGGGAGAAGCCATTCGCGGCCGAGTACGCACTTCTGGCCGAGTTGGGGCTGCGTCGGAACTGAGCTATCTGACGCCGTGCGACTGTTCACCGTGTACTGGCTGAGCAAGCCGACGACGCCGAGTGATGACGGTTACGCCCTCGCGCCCTAGTCCGCAGCAGTCGCAGCCGCCGCTATTGGTGCGACGTACATCGCTGACAATCGGAGTGGCGCAGCATGAATCGCCCCTCCACGCTTCTATGCCCTCACGGACAGCTACAGCGGCGATCACCAGCGCGGCGACGGGATCAGCCCACGCCCAACCGAATAGCGAGTTGAGCAGCAAGCCGACCAACAAGACCGCCGACAGGTAGGTGCATAGCAGCGTCTGCTTGGAGTCTGCTACCGCCGACAGAGAGCCGACTTCTCTACCGGCCCGACGCTGTGCCCAAGACAACACTGGCATCACGGCAAGGCTGACCGCTGCAAGAGCGATCCCAATCGTTGAATGCTCAGCCTCTCCAAACCCAAACAGCGACCGCACCGAGTCCACGGTCACAAACGCCGCTAAACCGAAGAACGAGAACGCAATTACGTGGAGTGCGACCTTCTCGCGGGGTTCGGGATTGCGACCGGCGAATTGCCACGCCACCGCCGCTGCTGACGAGACTTCGATCACCGAGTCCAGGCCGAACCCAATCAAAGCCGTTGATGACACCCGCGTTCCCTCGGCCAGCGCGATGGCGGCCTCAATGACGTTGTAGGTGATCGTGGCAGCCACGAAGAGCCGGACTCGACGGAACAGCACGCGGCGGCGGAGTTCCGGCAAAGCGGGCCGTGGCGAGGGCAGGCCCACGTCGTGCGCCATCAGCAACACCCGTCGTCACTAGACGAGCAACACACCGGATCGACGGCGAGCACCAGTCCCACAAGATCGTTTAGCGCGTGGGCAATGCGCACATCGGCAAGCTCGTAGCGGCTGCGTCGCCCCTCTGGAACTGCAACGACCAGCCCGCACCCGCGCAAGCACGCCAAATGATTCGATACGATCTGACGAGACACCTCCATCTCGTCGGCAAGATCGGATGGGTAGCGTCCGCCATCTCGAAGCCTCAGCAGGATCAGGGCGCGGGTCGCATCCGAGAGCGCGTACCCGAAGCGAGCCAAAGCGTCGCGCTGCATCAAAGTCTGCATTCAGCGACGATACATCGGAAGCTGTATTCAGGAAACTCTGTACCGGAGGCTTGGGGGCGGCCCTTGCGTCGCGTCGGTTTGCACCTCGTACCGCCAGCGTCCCGCCCACCACTCTCCTTCAATGCGTCCATTTGGGGCACAACTACAAGACCGCCTGACGTCCCTTTGTAGATTTCATGACGCGGGTCGGCCTGCGCATTATTGTCACCTCGCCACGCGCGCACTCGCCGCGATTGGCATATGAAATCTGCGCTACCCCAGGCGGGCGGATAGGAGATCATTGAGGTCGGTCGGCCCAGTAACCCACCGCCCTATCTCCCGGCGAGTGCCCCGGCTCTCCGCTGGCTCGTCATCGATCAGGGAGGTTTAACCGTCATGCCCCAGCCTCATCGCTCGCTCACCGCGCTGCCCGCCGTCGCCGCGACTGCTGTCGCGTTGGCCTCCGGCTGCTCCGGCTCCGGCCCGATACCTCACGGGCAGCCGTCGATCACCTTCGGTTCACAAGCCAGCACCACACCCGGAATGGCGGGGCAGGGGCCGCCGGCGCCCCCCGCTCCCGGCACGAGTCACACCGAATCGTCGACCCCGCCGCCTGTGCCACTACCAGGCGCAGGCGAGCCGGTCGTGTTCGACCGCAACATCAAACCGCTGTTCCGGCAAGACGACCGTGAGTCGATGACGTGGGCGTTCGACCTTTGGTCCTACACCGACGTCAAGTCCCACGCAGCGGCCATCGTCCAACGCCTTCGCGATGGGTCGATGCCGTGTGACGGAGCCTGGAGCGCCGAAAAGATAAACGTCTTCCAACGCTGGATCGACTCCGGCATGGCCCCATAGCCCTTGGTCCTCGACCGCAACTTCATCGCACGTACTGACGCCGTCAGGCGAGTCCTTAGCGGTGTTTTTCGCTGGAATCCGGGATTAGGCTCCCGTCATGACCAAACTCGCCGCCGTTGCCACCCTCTTGCTGGCGCTTCCCGTAGTGGCCATGAGCGCATGCAGTTCACCTCAGCATCCGAGCACGCAGCCGGGCACCACCCCGCCTGTCAACAGTGGTTCACCAGGATCGTCGGCGACGACTAGCCCGGCGCCCGGTGCCGGATCGCTCACCGCGCACCTGAAAACGGCTGACGGCCGGGACGTGGCCACGGCCACCTTCGATTTCACCAACGGCTATGCCACCGTCACCGTCAAGACGGTTGCCGCCGGAATCCTGGCGCCCGGTTTCCACCCCATGCACGTCCACGAGATCGGCAAGTGTGAGCCGAACTCGGTTGCTCCCACCGGCGGTCCGCCCGGCGACTTCTTGTCCGCAGGCGGTCACTACCAGGCGCCCGGACACACCTCGAAGCCCGAAAGCGGCGACCTAACTTCGCTTGAGGTACGTTCAGACGGCTCCGCTTACCTGGTAACCACCACCGATGCCTTTACCAGGGACGAGCTGCTGGCAGGGAACAAGACCGCTTTGATGCTCCACGGCCCCGAAGATGGCAGCATGGGCGGCATGGCAACGGGGCGGGTTGCCTGCGGCGTCATCGGAACCGACTAGCTGACGCCAAGGTAGATGCCGCTGGGGACGGCTGGTGGACCTCTGCGATCCGTCCATGCGTCCATGTGGGGTATGGCCGTCAATGACACCTCGCAGTCGGTGAGTCCGGCGCGGTGGGACGATCTGCTCGTCACCTTAGCCTTGAAGGCGAGACGTGCTCGTTCGCCAGCGCGTGGACGTGCTTGCACAGATTCGCACGCTTTCCGGGCAACTAGAATCGATCGACCGCCAACTTGAACACATCGCGCACATCGAGGCCGCGCACGTCGTGCACTGATCAAAGCTCTGCTGTCTCAGTATCACTTCATCGTCGCCAGGTTGTGCCAGAAGTTCTTGAGGCTGTCCGTTCCGCCGAACAGCGTCGTGAAATTCGTGGAGTCGACGAGCACGATGTCACCGGCCCGGTCGCCGGCTGGCGGCATCCAGATCAAAGCATTGAATTCGCTGTTACCCGCCGCCGTAAAGGGATGGGGCCGTTGCGGGTCCACGCGTTGCCTGCCGAGGACGCGCAGCAGGTCGCTTTCCGGGGCGGTGAGTTCGTAGTGCGGCAGGTGCGGGTGAAAGTTCAGCGTCGTGACGTTGTTCAGCAGGCCCGGCGCGTCCAGATCCCGGAAGCCGGTCAGCGGCGCGATCTCGCCGGTCCCCTCGACCAGGGCGGGACGCAACCCCCACGTGTTGTGCACGGGAACGTCGAGCGCCTTCATCAGTGAGCGCGTGTAGGCGGTGAACCGCTGCTGTCGTGGCACCAGCGGATCCCCGTGGTGCAGGTATTCGACCTGACGCTGCGCCGGGTCGTCGGTGAAGCCGACGTCGTGGTGCGGCGCCAGCAGCAGGCAGGTGCCATCGCGTTTCAGCCACTCGCGCAGGGCGGCGATCTCGTCGGGCCGCGCGTCCTCTTGGCCGACGAGATGGTCGAGCCCGAACACCATCAGGGTGTCGGCGTCGGCCAATATCCGTTCGTCGACCAGTTGCTGGTAGCCCGCCTGGTCGATGCGCTGGAACACCGCGACCGGATGGCTGGTGGCGTAGCCCGCCAGCTCCTGGAACGCCAGCGTCGAGCGGTGGAACAGCTCAAGGGTGCCGGCGATGCCCTGCAGGAAGTGCGCCTCATCCCAGTCGGGTCCCTCGTAGTGCGGCCAGGCCGCTCTGCGCACTTCGGTCATCGTCGAAAACCGGTTGTCCAGCGCTTCGACGTCGCGCTGGGATTCCCATGGATAGCTCCACGTCCAGTAGATGCTGATGCGCCGTCCGGCCGTGCGCGGTCGCGGCACGTGGGTCTGGTTGTACGTGCGTGCGGCGGGCAAATTGCTCATGATGATTCCCGGTTGTCACTCGAGCGCCGCGAGGTAGCGCATGGCGGTGATGCCCGGCAGGAAGAAATACGCCCCACCGGTCAGCGTCGTGAACGCTGGAAGGCCCTTGAGAACTCGGCGGATCGGCCGCTTCGGTATCTTGAATTCCATTGTGCCGTCTTGTGTTCCGCAGATCGGGTCGTGCTCGTTACCGAGTTCGTGGAATGTGCGGTCGTTGATCCAGACGTTCTGCGCGAATTCGAACTGCCGGATCAGGCTGGCGCAGATGATGAATGCGGCGATGCCGCGGTCCACTCCGTCGTCGGGCGCCCCGTCGGGAAGCGCCGGCCCGTAGGTGGCCCCGCGGCGGATCATCCGTCGCCGGTTCATGTTGGGCGCGGTGTCTCGCGGGTTGAGCCGCCGGGCGTGCGCACCCAGGGGACACGCGTAGCCGAGCGGGTCCATCTCCTTGTAATTGAAGTCGTTGTTGCGCATCGGGTCTGCGCCCAGCTCGGGGTCATCGGCGTCCGGCGTCAGCACCAAGGGGGCGCCGCTGCGCCAGCGGCCCATGAATTTCGCGGCCAACAGTTCCTCGTCGTCGGGCGTGCGGGCCTGCGAACGGATGTAGTCGCGGAACAACGCCACGTGCTCGCGCAGTCGCCGGTACGCGGCGTAGGTCCCGTTGCGCGAGAGCACATCCGGTTGGGGCGACTTGGCCACCGGGCCGACCTCGTCGGGATAGCCGAGGATGAACTCGCCGGCCTTCAGCGGCGCGCCCGAGCCGGGCGTGGGTTCCTCACCCGATCCCTCGATCACCGGCTGCGACAACCGATCCCGAAAGCCGAAATGGTCGTGGGCATAGTTGAACGGGGGTGTCGCATTCAAATCCAGATACGACAACCGGCGCACGCCGCCGCACCTTTGCACCAGGTCGTCGTGGGCCCGGGTGGCGCGGGCGTGTTCGGCGTCGTCTCGCGCGAACAGGATCGCGATCGCGTGCAGGTCGTCGCCCGCCAGTCCCCCCACCCAGTTGTCGGGGTGGTTTCGTCCGGTGTCGCCGAGGATCTCGGCCCGGGCGGCCATGCCCTGACGGAACTCTTCCGGGAAGGTCGCGAGCGCGTCCTCCGGCACACCGAGCGCCCGAAGACCGCTCCAGGTGAAACCCAGGGTGACCCAGCGCCTGGTGTCGTCCATGGTGTCTCGCACCGACGCGGCGGACTCCACGACATCCACCAGTTCGGACAACCAGGCCCGGCCGGCCGCCGGATCGTCGAACGAAAGAAACTCGTAACGACCGGTCAGGGCCGGGGTACGGGTCAGCAGGATGTGCTGGATGTCGTCGAGCTCAAGCATCTGCACGCTCCGATGTGCGTCACTGCATCTGATCCAGCATGGCCTGGAACGCGGCTTTGAGCCGGAGCCCCTTCTTGATCTCGTCGGCCGTGACATAGGGGTACTCCCCGTATTCCAGGAAGCTCGGGCACTGGTGCTCGCGAACGAACTTGACGAAGGCCTCCGGGTTCTCTCGCCAGTCCTCGGGGAAGCCCTCGAGGTTGGTGAAGACGGTGGTGATCCCGGTCTGGCTGAACAGCTGCACCGCGTCCTCGGTGTATTTGTCGAAGTCGGTGTCGAAGATGCCCTGGTACTGGAAGTGCAGCCCCGACCCGACGTCGAAGAGCTGCCAGCGCAGGTAGTGCAGCCGCAGCGGTCCCAGCACTTCCGGGTTTGCCTTGACGGCTTCTTCGATCTGTTTGCCGTAGGCGCGAACGGCTTCCTCGCGGCCTTCCTTGACCTTGGCGATGATGGAAAAGCCGTAGCAGGCCGGGGTGCGCGGATACAGCGGCCCGTACCGACCGCGTTCCAGCTCGAAATAGCCTTCCTTGGGGATGGCCAGGGCCGCGGGTTTGCTCCACTCGTCTTCGGTTGCCGCCATCGTCGCTCCAAAGTCAGGCCGGTGCGCCGGACGCTACCACCTGACCCCGCCCGCGCAACCCGGATCGACCGATGGCGGCCGCCCCGGCCGCCCGGCACGCATTTACCGGACCGGTATCGGGCGCGATACCCCGAAACCAGGCCGATATAATCGATCTCACCGTAATGCTGAGCAAACAGCATTGACATTCGTCGCCGTCAAAACTCCAAGTGATCGCCTCGCGAGACCGCAGGCTCCTGAACGGTACGGGTTATGCCTGCCACCGGTCTCGAAGCATGAGGGCGACACTCAGTGACCAATCTTGACGATCTCAGCCTGCTCACCGACGTTTTGCGGGCCATCTATTCGGCGGACACCGGCGACTTCCCCCAGGTGCTGGACGACCTGACCAGGGCGGCCGCGCGCTGGGTGCCGGGCGCCCAGGAAGCGGGGATCACCGTCACCAGCCGGCAGAACGAGGTCAGCACCCCGTCGGTCACGCACGACTGCGCCCGGCTGCTCGACGAGTTCCAGCAACGCCACCTCGAGGGACCCTGCGTCCACGCCGCGTGGACGCGCAAGGTCGTCGTCATCGACGACCTCGAAGCCGATGAGCGCTGGCCGAAGTATCGGGCCGACGCGCTCGAACACACGCCGATTCGCAGCGTGCTGTCGTTGCCCATGTTCGCCGACGAGCTGAGCATGGGCGCGCTGAACTTCTACGCCGAGCGCCCCCAGTCCTTCTCCGAGGACTCGCGCCGGATTGCCGCCATCTTCGCGACGCTGGGCGCCCTGGCGTGGAGCAATGTCGTGCGCACCCAGCAGTTCCGCGAAGCCCTGAGCACCCGCGACATGATCGGACAGGCCAAAGGCATCCTCATCGAGCGCTACGACCTCGACGACCAGACCGCCTTCAACACCCTGATCAAACTGTCACAGAGCATGAACACCCCGCTGCGCGACATCGCGCGCCGGGTGATCGAGGACGCAACCGGGCGCTGACGCCACGGGGGCTGGCGGGCCCGGCCGAACATGCTGTGGCCCAGGGCATCTCGCTAGCTCTCCCACTCCGGTTCCAGCCGTTGCGGTCTGGCCTGCGGTGCGACCCCATGGGTGCGCCGCGGACCCCGCACGCCGACGGGCTGAATTCGCGTCCAGCTCTGCACCTGGGAGCGGCCCACCAGGCGGCAATGGTGGGTACCGGCCAACTGGCGGGCCGCCTTGGTGAAGGTCTGGTTGGTCACGACGACCGTCCGGTTACAGCCGTGGTGCAGCGCCCCGGCCACGACCTGCTGGACCGCGGCCACTCCGACGGCCTTCGCCAGCCTCTTGCATTGGACGGCCATGCGGGCGCCGTCTTTCCTGGCGATCAGATCCACGCCGTAGTCACCGGTGCTGGCGGTCGGGGTGACGCTGTAGCCCGCGACGCGAAGCTGCGCCGCAACGAATTCCTCGAACTCGGTGCCCGACATCCGGTCGATCGCCCGCAGCCCGGATTTCGACAGTTTGAGGTCGCGTCGCCGGTGCGCGTCGGCCTGATAGCGGTCCCGCTGTACCGACAGCCACCACAAGATCGCCACGGCGACGGCGAGCCCGCCGAGTCCGGCGAGGCATCCCGCCGGCAGACTGCCGGTGGCCTTCTGTGCGAAATACCAAGGGAGCGCCAAACCAAGCAGCAGGAGCGACCCGAGTACCTTCTCCATTTGTCCGGTGAACCTAGTCGATGCCACAGACAATTCAGGGCAATCCAGCGCAGGTTCACGGTCACGGCAGGCCCGCGAGGCGCCTCGCCCGGCCGAGAGGGTGGGTGTCAAGCGCAGTCGGCGCACACCGGCAGGCCGGCGCCGGAGACCCGCATCCGGCTGCGGTGCTGCACCAGAAAGCAGCTCGAGCAGGTGAACTCGTCGGCCCGCTGGGGAATCACCGTCACCGACAGCTCTTCTCCGGACAGGTCGGCGCCCGGCAGCTCGAAGAAGTTCACATCGTTGGGGTCCTCGTCGACCACGGCGATGGCAGACCCGTGCAGGGTCGGCGCCAGTTCGGGCAGCGAGGATTTCTCCTGGCTGTCGGCGTCGGATACACGGCGTGCGTCATAGTCAGTGGTGGTCGCCATTGGTGTTCCTTCCTGCGATGGAACGGGTTGACGCACTTTCCTGTACTCACCCGTGGCGCAGGCAGTACCCCGTTCGGGGGTGCGTTACACCGTCGCGGCCCGAAAAGTTGCGGCAGCCGGGAAATGGCCGACAGTGGTGAGCTCGCGCGCGGTGTGCCGCACCGACGGCAAAGCCTCCGTCCTCAGCTGCTGTGCGGTGGCGCTGGCTGATCGGAATGCGCGGCTAGCCAGCGCAGTTCGGCGTCGCGGACTTTGCGGTGGGCGCGCAGCAGCCACGCCGCACTGTGCCCGCCCAGCACCACCGCCACGAGCAGGGCGATGGCGCCGACCACCAGATGTCCGGCCGCCACGGCGAACAGGCCCACGGTCAGGACGATGACCGTGACGGCCGCACCGGCGAGACTTGGGGCGTTGGCACCGTTCTTGAAGATTCGCCGGCGTGCTGACGAGTGGCACGGGCATGGTTTGGTCGACCGCGGGGCTCGTGGGGTAATCCCATGTCATTCCTCGTCGGGAATTACTGTGTACCAGCATCATTCGTACGCGTACGGTCGGGATCGATCCGACGGCGGGCGCGGCGAAGACGCCCCGATGTCGCGGATCACCACGCACGTGTACCCGTCGCGCCGGTGACCAAACGAGACCTCGCACTGTGTCAGCCGCACCCGGCCTGGGTATGCCGCACACATGACTTCACGACCGCAGGCGGGCACGCTTCTCGACTCCGACGCCTGGAGCCTGCCCTGATGGCGCGTGGCGGCACACCGGCCGTCCTGTTCGACGTCGACGGCACGCTGGTGGATTCCAACTATCTGCACGTGCACGCCTGGCAGCGCGCGTTCGACGCCGAAGGCATGCAGGTGGCGTCCTGGCAAATTCATCGCTGCATCGGCATGGACGGGGCCCGACTGGTCCGAGCGCTTTCCAATGACGCCCCGGACGACGTGCAGGAGCGGCTCAGCGACAAACACAGCCAGTACTACCGGGAGATCACGCCGCTGCTGCAACCTTTGCCCGGGGCCCGCGACCTGCTGCGCCGCGTCGCCGACCTGGGCTTACAGGTCGTGCTGGCCAGCTCGGCGCCCGAAGACGAGCTGAAGATTCTGCGCAAGGCGCTCGACTGCGACGACGTGATCTCCGAGACGACATCCTCGCGCGACGTCGACACCGCCAAGCCCGAACCCGGCATCGTGCGGGTGGCGCTGGACCGCGCCGGCGTGGACGCCCAGCACGCCGTTTTCGTCGGGGACGCCGTGTGGGACGCGCACGCCGCGGGCGGCGCGGAATTGCCGTGCATCGGGCTGCTGAGCGGCGGTATCTCCCGCGCCGAGCTGCAGGAGGCGGGCGCCGAACCCGTCTTCGCCGATCCACGCGACCTTCTCGAACACCTGGACTCCACCCGAATAGCGGCACTCGCGCGGGACCGCTGACCGACGAGTTTCGCGTCAGTCGCCGCACGTCCGCAGCATCAGCGGCAGCACCCACCAGAAGAAGGTGAACAGCGGCAACGCGCACGCTCCGGCTATGAGGCCGACATTTCGCCCGGCCACCGCGGCGAAAATGATCGTGGTGAGACCGATCAGCGCCAGACCGAGCAGGCCGAGCCCGGCGAAGGCGCACCGGTGCGCCGCCGATACGAGGACCTGAAGCCGATGACGCCGGAAGAGTATGCGATGCATGGCGACCGGGGCGATCAATAAGACGGTCGCGCACACCGCGCACACCACGGTGGCCAGATAGACGACGCGCATGTGCGGGCCCAACACGTCGAAGCGCTGCTGGAAAGGCAGGGTCAACAGAAAGCCGGTCAGCAGCTGCACCCCGGTCTGGACCACCCGCAGCTCCTGCAGCAGGCTGTTCCAATTGCGGTCCAGCCGTTGAACTTCGGTCTCGCCTCGCTCGCGGCGATCCCACCGCTGGTCGTCTTGCGGATGGTCGACGTCCATAGTCCTGATCATCGCACCTGGGCTGCGCAGGGACACCGGTTCGAGCCGACCGGCCGCCGATAAAGGTCTTCGCCGATTTTGTTCGGGTGAATTCCGGCCGCCGCCGGCGTTTCCGGGAAAAATTCGGAATGAGCCCCGAAATCGATGCAATGGGGGGTCAACCTCACCGCATTTGAGCCAAACATGTTGTCAGGCAACTAAACCTGTCAGAATTCAGCTCACCGGGACCGGGCCATGGGGACGGCGCCGCCAGGCCGGCGGGGTGGGCGACTAGCCGTTCAGCTTGCCGTCCCGCACCCCGGTCAACGCGTCGTCGAGCGTCGGATACAGCGAGAAGGTCTTGTCCAGGCCGGTCAGATGGATCGGCCTGCGGGTGGCGGGACCGCGCGCGACCACGCCGAACCCGGTCTCCCGGCCCAGCTTCTCGTAGGTCGCCGCCAGGATCTTCAGGCCGACCGAGCCCAGAAACTCCACCGCGGAGAGATCGATGATCAGTGCTGTGGGGCTGTCCGCGACGACCGCGCTGATGGCTTGTTCCAGGGCTGGAGCCGTGACCAAATCGATTTCGCCGCTGACACTGACCACGGACACGCCGTCATGGTCCTCAACCAACGTGGTAATCGAATCAGGAGCTGACAATGCAAATCCTTTGTCCTGGGCCGTGGCGTGGTTCAACCCTAGCCTGCGTTACCGAACTGCGAGAAGAATATGCCCTCTACACGTGCCCCGCGACAACCCACGCTAGTCTCGCAAAAGGAACTGCAGACCGCAGGGCGCGACGTGGCACTCGGGAGGCCAGATGTCAGATTCGCCGTCGGATTTCAACAGTACCGGCACCGCAGCACAGACCGTCGGTATCTCCAGTGAGGGTCTGCTTCCCCAGCTAGTCCAGCATCTGCGCCAGAATCGAACCGTCCTGCGGGAGGAATGGGCCCGCCGCATTACCGAGGCCGAGCTGCTCACCGCGATGACGCCGGAGGAGCTCTTCTCCGAAGCCACGGCCGTCTACGACAACTACGTCGAGGTGCTCGAGACCGGTAGCGTCGAGGCTGCAGGCCTACGCGCGTGACCTGTCCGAACGCATCATTCCGCGGGGCGTGGAGACCGACGAGGTGCTCGGCATCGTCCTGCTGCTGCGTGACGTGCTCGCCCGCTCGCTGTTCGAGAAGTATCAGACCGAGTTCGAGATGCTCAACCGTGTCCTCGACGCCTACGAGCCGGCGGCCAACCGCATCGCCAACACCGTGGGCGTCAGCTTCGTGCAGGAACGCGAGCGCATCATCCGCCAGCAGCAGGAGGCCATCCGCGAGCTGTCGACGCCGGTGCTGCAGGTGCGTGAACAGCTGCTGATCCTGCCGATCATCGGCGTGCTGGACAGCCAGCGCGCCCGCCAGGTCACCGAACAGCTGCTGCGGGCCATCCGCGCGAACCGCGCCAAAGTGGTGGTCATCGACATCACCGGTGTGCCGACCATCGACTCGACGGTGGCCAACCACCTGGTGCAGACGGTCGACGCATCCGGCCTGATGGGCGCCAGCGTGATCATCACCGGCCTGTCGTCCGAGATCGCGCTGACGCTGGTGACGATCGGGCTGGACCTGTCGAAGATGAACGCCGTCGGCGACCTGCAGGGCGGCATCGAGGAAGCCGAACGCCTGCTGGGTTATGAGGTGACCCGCACGGGCGAGCAGACCGGATAAGCACCATCGACGCGAGCACCCCATGCCAGTACCGATCCTGAAACAGGGCTCGATCCTGATCGCGTCGGTACAGGCCGCCCTCACCGACTCCGACGCCGAACGCCTGCGCTACGACCTGATGGAACGGGTCAGCCAGTTCCGCGCGCAGGGCATCATCGTCGACGTCACCGCCATCGATGTGATGGATTCCTTCGCCGCCAGGTCACTGCGGACGATTGCGCACATGACGCGGCTGCGCGGCGCGGACACCGTGATCGTCGGATTGCAGCCGGAGGTTGCCTTCGCGATGGTCCAGCTTGGTCTGGAGTTCGACGACATGAACACCGCACTGGATCTCGAAGAGGGCCTCGCGCTGCTGAATCGCCAAGGCGCAGCGGGGAAGTCGACGATCGGGCTCGACGGTGGCGGCTGATATCGTCGTCGCCATCGACCACCCCGACGACATCGTCGAAGCCCGCAAAGCCGGACACGAGCTCGCCCTTGATTTGGGCTTCTCTCTGACCGACGTCACGATGATCGCCACGGCGATCTCCGAGATCGCCCGAAATATCACCAGCTACGCCGGCCGCGGCGCAGTCCGGGTCGCCGTCGCCGACCGGGAGGGACGCAAGGCCCTGGTGGTGCGCGCCGAGGACGAGGGCCCCGGCATCGCCGACATCGAACGGGCGATGGAAGACGGTTACACGACCGGACGCGGGCTGGGCCTGGGTCTGCCGGGCGCCCGCCGCCTGATGGACCGGTTGGTCGTCGAGTCCACCCTGGGACAGGGAACCGTCATCGAAATGTGGAAATGGGTCCCCCCTCGTGCACGCTAGCGGTCGCTTCGGACCTATCGAATGGGCAAGGGCGGGGCGGCCTTTGCCCAGCGAATACACCTCCGGTGACCGGGGTATCGCAGTCGATGTCGGCGGTGAGGCCGCGCTGTTCGGGGTGGTGGACGGCCTCGGCCATGGGCCGGCCGCCGCAGAAGCCGCGCTGCGCGCCGTCGACGTGGTCACGCGCGCCGGCTCCGAGCGGGTCGAGGTGCTGATCCAGCTCTGCCACCGCGTATTGGCCGGCACCCGTGGAGTTGCAATGACGTTGGCGCGGGTGGATTTTGCCGCCAACACGCTCACCTGGACCGGCGTCGGCAATGTCACCGCCGACCTGCTGGCGAAGGCGCCAACCGGTATCCAGATTCGTTCCAGCGCACGGCTTACCGGAGGTATCGTCGGCTACCGAATGCCGGAAATCAGGCCGGCGCAAGTGGTTTCGATCCGCCCCGGAGATCTGATCGTGATGAGCACCGACGGAATCGTCGAAGGCTACCTGGACCACATCGACTTCTCGGCCACCGCTGTCGCTATCGCGGAGGGGCTCCTCGGCAAGGACGCGAAAGAGACCGACGACGCGATGGTGCTGGCGGCGCGTCACAGGGGAGTATCGATTTGAGCAGCGACAACGACTTTCACGCGCAGTACGAGACCGCCCTACGCGCCTACCTTAACTCACACGACGAGGCCAGCCTGTCGGTCGGCAACGAGCTCGGGCGCAGGGCCCTGAAGGAACAGATCAGCCTGCTCGACATCGTCGAGCAGCACGTCCGCCTGGTCTTCGAAATCTCGCAAGACGTGCGCATCGACGCGCCGATCGCGCTGGAGTTCCTGCTGCAGCTGCTGGTTCCGCTTGACGTCGCAACACGCGGCTTCATCGACGGCAACAGGCGCTACGCCGAACAGCGGGCCCGCGCCGAGGGGCTGGCAGACCGTGACAAATTTCGCACCGCACTGGTGAATTCGCTGCAGGAAGGCTTCTTCGTCGCCGATCACCAGGGCGCCGTGGTCGAGATGAACAACGCATTCATCGAGATCCTCGGGTTTCCCAACGAGGGCCTGCCGTACCGGTGGCCGCACCCCTGGCTGGTCGACACCAAGACGGCGGCCGAACAGATATCACAGGTGCTGACCCACGGCCGGGCCGACTACGAAACACCGATCCGCCACGCCGACGGCCACCTGGCGTGGGTGAAGGTGAGCATCAACGCGGTCAAGGAAACCGGCAGCGACCGAGACGCCTACGTCGGGACGATCCGCGACGTCACCGCCGAGCGTGCCTTCGCGGCCCGGGAAAGCGCGGTGTTGCGGCTGGCCACCGCCGTGGCGGTGGCCAAGAGCGTGGACGAGCTGCTGTCGATCACGCTCGACGAGTGCAGCGCGGCGATCGATGTCCAACGGGTGATCGCGGTCTCGTGGCCCAACGGCGACAGCGACCCGACGGTGCAGGCGGCGGGCGAGCCCTCGACCTTATCGTGGCGCCGGCTGGACCCGTGGTTGCGCCGTACCTTCCAGGACGCGCGTCACCAGCTGCCGCTCACTGCGAAAACGGTTGAGGCACGCGATCATCCGGGCAAGGCCCGGGGACTGGTCGCCGTGCTCTCCGGTACCGGGGACCTGACGCTGTGGCTGGAGCTGCGCACCCCTCGCTGGGTCAGCGGTGAGGACCGGCTGCTGGTCACCGTGCTCATCGGCCACCTGAGCCTGGCCGTGCAGCACGTGCGCCAGTTCGAGAGCGCGCGTGAGACGTCGCTGACGTTGCAGCGGGCCATGCTACCGCCGGTTCAGCCGCCGCCGGGCTTCGCCGTTCGCTACGAACCCGCGGTACCGCCCTTGGAGATTGGCGGTGACTGGTACGACGTGCTGCCGATCGGCGAGCACCACATCGGCATCGTCGTCGGAGACTGCGTGGGTCGCGGCCTGCCGGCGGCCGCGATCATGGGTCAGCTGCGCAGTTCCGCGCGGGCGCTGCTGATCAACGGCGCCGAGCCCGCAGTGCTGCTCGACCAGCTGGACTCGGCGGCCTCGCTCATCCCGAACGCGTACTGCACGACCGTGTTTCTGGCCATCCTGGACACCGAGACCGGGGCGCTCCAATACAGCAACGCCGGCCACATGCCGGCCGTGCTGGCCGGCCCGGAGCCCGGCACGACGACGTTGTTGACCGATGCCGCGTCGGTGCCGCTGGCGGTCCGCCGCAACGAGCCTCGCCCCCAGACCACACAGGTGCTGCCGCCCGGCTCTACGCTGATGCTGTTCACCGACGGGCTCGTCGAACGCAAGCGTGAGCCGATCGACGACGGAATAGCCCGTGCGGCAGACGTTCTGGCGCAGACCAGGACATCGCCGCCGGACACCGTCGCCGATGTGGTGCTTCGCGAACTGGCCCCGGCGACGGGGTATGACGACGACGTCGCGATGGTGATCTACCGGCACCAGCACACACCGCTGCGGATCGAAACCGGCGCCACCGCGGACCAATTGGTCCTCATCCGGCATCGGCTGGCGGCCTGGCTGCACGCAGGCGGCGTGACGGAGGACCGGGCGGCCGACATCGTGCTGGTCGTCAACGAGGCGTGCACCAATTGCGTCGAACACGCCTACCGTGGTTTCGCCGCCGGAACCATGCTGCTCGAGGTCGATCTCGCCGACGGCGAAGTGCGCACCCGGATCACCGATTACGGATCGTGGAAGATGCCGGGCAATCCTCCGGGCAACGGCGGGCGCGGCCTGCCGCTGATGCGGGTACTCAGCGACTCGATGGAACTCGACACCACGGCCAGCGGCACCACCGCGGACATCACCTTCCGTCTGCTCTCAGGGGCCTCCTGAGGCGCGTTGACGGCCGTTAGCGGCGGCCGGCATGTCGTTTGCCTGCCCCGCGCAGCGGGTAGACTTCGGCGTGACCCCCGCATCGACCCTGACCGAACCCGTCCTGCCTGCGGCGCACGGGCCCCTGTCAACGGCCGTACGCTGCGCGCTGGCCGGTCCACCGTCGGTCGACCATCTGGCGCGCATCGGTGCCTCCGTGCGCGATTCCGATCCCTATGGCCTTGATCTGCAACTGGCGCTGTCGATGTGCTACGAGTTGCACTACCGCGGTCTCGCGGGCGTGGACCCGGCCTGGGAGTGGAATCCCGCGCTGCTGGGGCTGCGCGCCGAACTGGAACGGGTGTTCCTGGCCGGCGTGCGCCGCGACGTCGGGCACATCGATCCCGAACAGACGGCGGCGGCCGAGATGGAAGCGCTCACGGTCGAAGCCATCGACGGCACCGGCCCGTCGTATCATCTGCGCGACACCGGAACCTGGCAGCAGATGTGCGAGTACTTCGTGCATCGCTCCCTATACCACCTCAAAGAGGGCGATCCGCATGCCTTTGCCATCCCGCGCCTGACTGGTGTGGCCAAAGCGGCGTTTGTGGCAATCGAATTCGACGAATACGGCGCCGGCCGGGGCACCCGGCTGCACCAGCAGCTGTTCGCCGATCTGCTGGCCGCGGCGGGTCTGGACGCGACATATTGGGGTTACGTCGACGCGGTGCCCGCCGAATCCTTGGCGGTGGTCAACCTCATGTCACTGTTCGGTCTGCACCGCTCGATGCGCGGCGCGGCGATTGGGCACTTCGCCTCGACGGAGATCACCTCACCGCCGGGATCACAGCGCATGGTGAAGGCCTTGCGTCGCCTGCAGGCACCAGCGGCCTGCATCGAGTTTTACAGCGAGCACGTCGAGGCCGACGCGGTGCACGAACACGTCGTGCGCAACGATGTGGTGGGCGATCTCGTCGCCCATGACCCACGGCTCGAGCACGATGTCATCTTCGGCATCCGTGCCCATGCCGCCGTCGAAGACCGCTTGGCAGAACGGATTATGACGTCGTGGGGGCGGAATCAGACGTCGCTGCGGAGGCCGCTGGAGCAGACGAGCTTGCCGACGTCTTGAGGCGCCGGCACCGGCGATGGCTGGTGTCGCACAGCGGGTAGCGGTCGCTGCGCCGGCAGGTGCAGATCGCCACCATGAAGCGGTCGGACTCGATGACCTCGCCGCCGGGCATCTCGATGCGCACCGGACCCGACACGAGGACGGGCCCGTTGGGCACCATCTGCACCCGGGTGGTGGTCATCGCTTCTCCGCGCGGATCACGATCAGCTCTTCTTCGCGCCGTCCGCGCGGGATCAGGCCGACCTCCTCCAGCCACTTCGCCCGGGAAGACATCACCGGGCCGAACGGTATCCATTTGGAGGCAATCACTTTCGCATCCATGCCGGCCCACTTCAGCGAATCCAGGGACTGCTGAACGCCGGCGAGCGCGGAATGCACCAGCAGCAGGGATCCGCCATCGCGCAGGAGCTTTGGTGCCGACTCGCACAGCGGGTCGAGGATCATCCGGCCATCCACGCCGGCGTTCCACGCCCAGGACGGTCCCGCGGTCGGGCAGATCGCTTCCATCTCCGCACCGGGCGGCGTGGGCACATAAGGTGGATTCGACACGACCACGTCGAACGGCGCGCAATCCACCGCCGCGATCCACGATCCTTCCCGCACGTCGACCTCGACGCCGGCCACCGCCGCGTTTTCCCGGGCGCACCGCACCGCATGCGGGCAGATGTCGAACGCCGTCGCGCCGGCACATCCCATCGCGGCGGCCGCGATGGCGACGAAACCGCTGCCGGTGCACAGATCGAGAACCCGCCGCCCCGGTATCAGGCCGGTGTCATGCATCACGTCGACCAGCAATCGAGAGTCCTCTTGCGGCTGATACACGTTGGGAACGGGCGAGACCGCGGGCTCGGGATACGTGGTTGTCACTGTTGGCCTTTCGAGAACCCTATAAGGATTGCCGCTTAGCACGGCTTGGCGGGATAATGCCCGCAAACCGGCGGATTCAAACGGACCAGTCGGAAAGTCTTGGCAGCTAACCCGCCGTCGCATGGGCGAACTTTTTGAGGATGGCCGCGCAGAATGCCGGGAGGTCCGACGGCGAGCGGCTCGAGATCAAATTGCCGTCGACGACGACCTCCTCGTCGACGACGTGTGCGCCCGCATTGCGCAGATCGGTGCGAATACTGGGATACGAGGTCAGCGTGCGGCCCACCACCACACCGGCTTCCGCCAGCGTCCAGGGGCCATGACAGATGGCCGCCACCGGTTTGCCCGACCCGACGAAAT
Organism: Mycolicibacterium vulneris; assembly: GCF_002104765.1. GTDB lineage: Bacteria > Actinomycetota > Actinomycetes > Mycobacteriales > Mycobacteriaceae > Mycobacterium > Mycobacterium vulneris. Next base: position 51,238 of record NZ_NCXM01000015.1, on the reverse strand, counting down.
CACGGACGAAGGACACCGCGGAGCTGTCCATGCGCAGCTTGTCCGGGTTGACGGTGCCGCCCGGCAGCACCAGGCCGTCGTATTCGTCCACCGACGCCTCGGATACCAACCGGTCGACGGCGAAGGTTCCGGCCGGTTCGAGATCGTGGTTGCGTGCCTGGATTTCGCCGTCCTTCAGGGACAGCAGCTGCACCCGGGCGCCGGCATCCTGCAGCGCCGCACGCGGCTGTTCGAGTTCCACCTTTTCCACGCCGTCAGCGGCCAGAATCGCTATTGTTTTGCCCTGCAACTCATTTGACATACGTCGCATCCCTTCCTGCATTACCCGTCGGATTGAAGAGCTCGTGGCTGCGGAGCACCGCGTCGAGCCCCGGTGGTTCGCAACGCCGTGTAGAGGTCGAGTCCGGCGATGCCAGAAAGCAGTACGGCCGAAATGACACCCCGGCGCCGTCGCCCCGGCCCGCGGGCGACCACACCCGCGATCAACAGCGCCATGTCCAGGACGTCACCGGCCACGCGGGTCCACACCAGCTTGGCCGGCCCGGCCAGCAGCGCCGCGCCATGGCCGCATTCGCGCACCCCGAGCGCGTGGATCACCCGCCGCGACCGGCCGGTGTCGTCCACACCCGCGATGGCGGCGACTTTCCCCGGGGCCGCCATTTCACTCACTCCCAGGCCAAAACTGGCGCCGCTGAGCGCCTTGACGAGTGTGGTTGTGGTGTCGCCTGTTTGGTCGCTCACAAATTCACTCCCCCTGCTTTGCCGGATTGCGGATGCCTGCAAGCCGGCTGCGCGGCAGCAGTTGTTCTAAGGCCAACGCGCGCCGGAACGACCGTTCACGTCCCAGCTCTATCGGCGTCCGACGCGCGTTGGCTGGCTGCGCACGACTGCGAGGCGGGTACCCGGGCGCGCAGCGGTCAAACCTGCGATCAGTTTGCTGCGTCGCGCAGCGCCGCGAGCAAAGGCTCCGCGGCTTCTTCGAGGAAGCGTTCCTGGGTTTCGCCGCCGATCTGCACCAGGGCGATGTCGGTGAACCCGGCTTCCCAGTAGGGCCGGACGCCCTCGACGATCGCGTCGAGGTCAGGGCCGCAGGGAATGGTCTCGGCGACGTCTTCGGGGCGCACATACTGGGTTGCCCCGGCGAAGCCGGCGGGCGTCGGCAGGTCGGCGTTGACCTTCCAGCCGCCGGCAAACCAGCGGAACTGCTCGTGCGCGCGTTTGACGGCGGTGTCACGGTCGGGGTCCCAGGACACCGGGATCTGGCCGATCACGCGTCCACCGCCGGCGAGATTGGCGGCTTGGCGGGCGGCGTGCCAGGCGTCGACGAGTTGCTTCTCGGGTTCCGTGGCGATCAGGTGGTCGGCCAGCTGGGCGAACTTGTCGACGGCCTTGGTGCCGCCGATGGCCACCCCGATGCCGACCGGAACCTCAGGTACGTCCCACAACCGCGCCGAATCGACCTGGAAATAGTCGCCGGTGAAGTCCACCAGATGCCCGCCGAACAGCTCGCGGATGATTTTGATCGCCTCGCGCAGCATGTCCTGCCGGCGCGTGACGGTCGGCCAGCCTTTGCCGACGACGTGTTCATTCAGGTTTTCACCGCTGCCCAGGCCCAAGGTGAACCGGCCGTCGGACAGGATCTGCACGGTGGCCGCCTGCTGGGCGACGATGGCGGGGTGATATCGCATCGTCGGGCACGTCACATAGGTGTAGAGGTCGACCCGCTCGGTGGCCTGCGCCACCGCGCCCAACACCGCCCAGGCATTCGGCGCGTGTCCTTGCGAAGTGAGCCACGGCGAAAAGTGGTCGCTGCACACGTGAAAGTCGAAGCCGCATTCCTCAGCCGAAACCGCATACCGGACAAGGTCTTTGGGTCCACTCTGTTCGGTCATCAAAGTGTAGCCAAAATTCGTCATGCGTGAGGAGTACCCGGCTACTCCGGACGCAAACGACCCCGGCGTTCAGTCCGCGGTGGTGATGGAGTCCCCGGTGACGCCGGCCGCCCGGCGGGCTGCGAGCCTGCGCTTCTGCGGCTCGATCGTGTAGCGGGGGTCGCCGGCCGATTCCTTGCCCGCCTCGAAGAAGCCGAACCTCAGCAGCGCCGACGCCGTCAGCAACGTCAGGCCGGACAGGGCGGCGACACCGCGGTGCCGTCCGCCCAGCAGCGCGCCCAAACCCCCTGCGGCGGCAAGCCATTCGCTGGCCGACAGCAACCGCCCGGGTGTTCCGTGGTGCAGCGGTTCCCGGGTCACCGGGTCCATCCGGTACTCGGTGAACCGTGCGGAGATCAGGTCGCTGACCGCGCCGATGACGGCCAGCTTGCGGGCCGGCCCCGCCTCGGCGACCGGGGTGGTGATCATCGCCAACCCGGACGCGGCCAGGCTCGCCGAGCTGACGAACACAAAAGGCAGGTCTCGATACGCGGCGTTCCACGTCGGGGTCGCGGTGTCGGTGAGCAGCACCGCGGTATAGACGGCCAGCGGTGCCGCGAAGACGGCGGCTTCAAGTCCGGCCGGCCCCTCCGCGGCGCGCAGGACGGGCCGCAACGGGCCCAACGGTATTCGCTCACCGGTCATCCGGTCCACCTCGGCGGCCGCGGCGACACCGATGCCGGCGGAGAAGAAGCTGAGGATCCACGAGCCGATGCTCATCGGCGAGGTCAGCTTGACCGTCCGCAACATGTTGACGAAACGCTCGGGCCGGCCCAGGTCCTTCACCAGGGCGACGGCGCCGAGCGACACGGCGATCAGGGCGGACAGCCTGGTATTGCGGCGCAACGTGTTTCGCCCGGTGAGCTGGGCGCCGGCCGCCAGCAGACCGGACCCGCCGGCGACGCCGCCCAGGAAGAGGTACGCCGCCACCTCGTGTCCCCATGGCGCCGGCTTGACCACCGGGCGTCCGTAATACGAGATGAATTCGGCGTCGGGAACCATCGGCATCTCGCGTGACCCGTCGCCGCCGCCGCGACGGCCCGCACGCCTGCCTTTGCGGCGCCTGCCGGGTTCCGGCGGGCGGAAGCTGTCGAATTCCGAGGTACTCACCGGCTACTCCAGAATGCCCACGCGGCCGCGCCGACCATGCCGGCCGCGGCCATGCTCGCCCGCTTGAACATGGTCTTCAGGTCGGCCGTGCACACCCGCGGATCTGGCGGCAGCCCGTACACCTCCGGCTCGTCGAGCAGCAGGAACACCGACCCGATCCCACCCACGCCGTCGTTCTCGTTGGCACCGTAAAGCCTTGCCTCGGTGCGGCCTTCGGCGTGCAGCTGCGCGACGCGCTCGCGCGCCTGGGTGACCAACTCGTCGTGATTGCCGAACTTGATCGACGTCGTCGGGCAGGTCTTGGCGCATGCCGGTACCTGGTCCTCGACCAGGCGGTCGTAGCAGAGCGTGCACTTCTGGGCGACGCCGGTGACGAATTCCTCTTTCGGCCTCCCCGGGCGCTCCACCGGAGTCGCGTACGTGCCGTCGCTGCGCCGTTCGACCACGCCGAACGGGCATCCCGCCACGCAGGTTCCGCAGCCGTTGCACACGTCGTTCTGCACCACCACGGTGCCGAATTCGGTGCGGAACAACGCGCCCGTCGGACAGACGTCAAGGCAGCCGGCGTGCGTACAGTGCTTGCACACGTCCGACGACATCAGCCAGCGGAATTCCGGGGTGTGCAGCGGCTGCGAAACAGGCTCTGGTTCCTCGGGTTTAGCGGCACCGGGGATGGCGGGCATGCCGAGATTGATCAGCGCGCGACCGGATTCGCGGGCCTCTTCGATGCGGTCACGGCCCTGCTCGATGAAGGCAACGTGCCGCCAGGTGCTGGCGCCCAGCGCCCCGGTGTTGTCGTACGACGACCCCAACAGCTCGAGGTCGCCGTCGCGCGGGTTGCGGTTCCACTCCTTGCACGCGACTTCGCAGGCCTTGCAACCGATGCAGATCGAGGTGTCGGTGAAGAACCCCTTGCGCGGCTTGCGATCCGACCAACCGGCATCGGTGGCCGGGTCAGTCGGTCCGATCAGCTGGCCCATCTGCCCTCCTCGTGTCCGGCGGCCCGATGATGTCCCACACCGCATCGTCGATCCGTACATTGTCCGTCTCGGTGGTGGCGCCCGATCGGGACTGGTATTCGGCGATCAGGTGCAGCAGCTCCTCGCCCTGCGGACGGCGCCCCGGGCGGATGTCGCACGAGCCGGCCTTGGACTCCTGGATCTGCACGTTGGGATCAAGCGTCACGCCGAGCAGGTCGTTGGCCGCATCGCCGCTGACCACCGCGTCGCTACCCACGCCCCAGTGGTACGGCAGCCCGATCTGATGCACGGTGTGGCCGTTGATGATCAGCGGGCTGACCCGCTTGGTGACCAGCACCCGGGCTTCGATCGCGGAGCGCGGCGAGATGATGGTGGCCCACCCGTAGGGCTCGAGGCCGCGTTCGGCGGCCAGTTCCGGGGACACCTCGCAGAACATCTCCGGTTGCAGCTCCGACAGGTACGGCAGCCACCGGCTCATGCCGCCGGCGGTGTGGTGCTCGGTGAGCCGGTAGGTCGTGAAGACGTAGGGGTAGACCTCGGCGCCGGGATCGCCTGCGCTGGGTGCGCTGAGATTATCTTTGCGCGGGAACGTGATTCGCGCCGGGTTGCGCTGCTGCGGGTAGAGCGCATTGGTGACCGGTGACTCCTGCGGCTCGTAATGCGTCGGCAGCGGCCCGTCGACCATGCCCTTCGGCGCGAACAGCCAGCCCTTACCGTCGGCCTGCATGATGAACGGGTCGTCCCCGGCCAGCGCGTCGGGGCCACCCAGCTCGGGGTCGGGCCGGCTACCGGGCGCCCGGTCGGCCACGAAGTCCGGCACGTCGTACCCGACCCAGCGCTTTTCGTCCGAGTCCCACCAGACGTACTTCTTGCGTTCGCTCCACGGCTTGCCCTCGGGGTCGGCCGAGGCGCGGTTGTAGAGCACCCGCCGGTCGGCGGGCCACGCCCAGCCCCACTCGGACTGGCTCGGGGAGTCACCGCCGTGCGGCACCCGGCGGGCCGCCTGGTTGGTGGCGTTCGCGTACACCCCGGTGTAGATCCAGCAGCCGGCGGCCGTCGACCCGTCGGCGCGCAGCTCGGTGTAGGAGGTCAACGGTGTTCCGGTGTCGGCGCCGCCGACCCGATACCCGTTGACCTCGGCCAGCACCGCTTCCCCGTCGGGATCGCCGTGCTCGTCCGTCGGGTAGTCCCACGTCAGGTCCAGCAGCGGCCGGTCCCGCTCGTCGGTCGAGCCGGCCAGCCGTTGCCGGATCCGGTTGCCGAGCTCGTAGAAGAACTGCAGTTCGCTCTGGCACTGGCCCGGCGGCTCGACGGCCTTGTGACGCCATTGCAACAGTCGCTGGGTCTGGGTGAACGATCCCGCCTTCTCGACATGCGTTGCGGCGGGCAGGAAGAACACCTCGGTCTCGATGTCGGAGGTCTTGAGTTCACCCGACGCGATCTCCGGCCCGTCCTTCCACCAGGTGGCCGATTCGATGAGATTGAAGTCGCGGACAACCAGCCACTTGAGATGCGACATGCCTAGGCGCTGCATGCGGCCGTGGGCCGAACCCACGGCGGGGTTCTGTCCGAGCAGGAAGTAGCCCTCGACCTCGTCGTCCAGCATTCCCATCACCGTCTGATAGGTGCCGTGCGGACCGGACAACCGGGGCAGGTAGTCGTAGGCCCAGTCGTTGTCCGCGGTGGCCGCATCCCCCCACCACGCCTTGAGCAGGCTGACGGTGTAGGCATCGGCGTTGGCCCAGAAGCCTTTCTGCTTCTTGGAGCTCACCTGGTCGAGGTAATCGGCGAAGGTGTCGTGCGTGCCCGCCTTCGGCATCGGCAGGTACCCGGGCAGCAGATTGAACAACGTGGGGATGTCGGTGGAGCCCTGGATGGTGGCGTGACCACGCAGCGCCATGATACCGCTGCCGGGTCTGCCCACGTTGCCCGTCAGCAGCTGCAAAATCGTTGCGGTGCGGATGAATTGGGCGCCGAGAGTGTGCTGGGTCCAGCCGACGGCGTAGGCGAAGCAGGTGGTGCGCTCGCGCCCGGAGTTCTCCACGATGGATTGGGCCAGATAGTCGAAGTCCTCGCGGCTGATACCGCAGATGTCCTTGACCATCTCAGGGGTGTAGCGGGCGTAGTGGCGCTTGAGTATCTGGAACACCGTGCGCGGGTGCTGCAAGGTTTCGTCGCGCTTCACCTTGGCGTGCGCCAGCGGCGGACCGCCGCTACCGTGCTCTTGCCCGGCTCCGCTTTCCGAGGCGGCGGCGCCGTGCGTGTGGCCCCCGCCCGGGGACTCGATCTGGCCGTTGTCCTGCTCGTCGTAAGCCCAGCTCGACGTGTCGTACTGCCCGGTTTCGGGGTCGAATCCGGAGAACAGGCCGCCGAGATCCTCGGTATCCCTGAAGTTTTCGTTGATCAGGGTGGCGGCATTGGTATACGCCACCACGTACTCCTTGAACCACAGGTCATTGGACAGGATGTGGTTGATCAACGCGCCGAGCAGCACCACGTCCGAACCGGCGCGGATCGGAATGTGTTTGTCCGACACCGCCGACGTGCGGGTGAACCGCGGATCGACATGAATGATGCGGGCGCCCCGGGCCCTGGCCTCCTCCACCCACTGGAACCCCACGGGATGGCATTCGGCCATGTTGGAGCCCTGGATGACGATGCAGTCGGCATTGGCCATGTCTTGCAGTGTTTGGGTGGCGCCGCCACGCCCGAAGGAGGCTCCCAGACCGGGAACCGTGGCGGAGTGTCAAATACGAGCTTGGTTCTCGATCTGAATAGCGCCCGCGGCGGTGAAGAGCTTCTTGATGAGGTAGTTCTCTTCGTTGTCCAGCGTCGCACCGCCGAGTGCGGCGATCCCCATGGTGCGGCGCAGCAGGTTGCCCTTCTTGTCGATGTCCTGCCAGGTGTGGCGGCGGGACTCCAGGAAGCGGTCGGCGATCATGTCGATCGCGGTGTCCAGCTCCAGCGGTTGCCATTCGGTCGCGCGCGGTGCGCGGTAGAGCACCTGCAACTGTCGTCCGGGCGAATTCACTAGTTGCTCACTGGCAGAACCCTTGGGGCACAACCGTCCTCGCGAGATCGGCGAATCGGGATCGCCCTCGATCTGGACTACCCTCTCGTCCTTGACGTACACCCGCTGCCCGCAGCCGACGGCGCAGTAGGGACAGATGCTCTGCACCACGCGGTCGGCCGTCGTGGTGCGCGGCGTGATCGCGCGGGTGTGTTTGGACGTCACCGCCGAGCCGCGGCCGAGCTTGTCCGTCGACCGCAACTGGCGCAGGACGGGCCATTCCAGAAAGACTTCGCGCAGGGCCATGTCCTCACCCTAATGGCGATCGCAAGCGCGGCGAAGCCGGGCGCAGCGGGTCGCCATGCACCTTGATGCGATCGGCCCGCTCAGCGCACCACGATGGTGTGCTGGCCGCGCGGCACCAGCTCGCCGATGACGGGCGCCCCCGGAATCTCGCCGGCGATCAGCAGCCCACCGGAGGTCTGCGCGTCGGCGAGCAACAGGGCGTCGTCCTGGCCGACGGCCGACAGGTCGGCGTGCGGCGCGACCCAGTCGAGGTTTCGCCGGGTGCCGCCGCTGAGGTAGCCGGCCGCCAGCGCCTCGCGCGCGCCGTCCAGGTAGGGCACCGCCGTCGAGTCGATCACCGCCGTCACGCCGCTGGCCCGAGCCAGCTTGTACAGATGTCCGAGCAGCCCGAAACCGGTGATGTCCGTGGCACATTCGACACCGGCCGCCAGCGCCGCGGCGGCCGCCTCGGCGTTGAGCGTGGTCATCATGGCGATCGCCTCCGCGAAGCGCTCCCCGGTGGCCTTGTGCCTGTTGTTCAGGACACCGACACCGAGCGGCTTGGTCAGCGACAGCGGCGTTCCCGGTTTACCGGAATCGTTGCGCAGCAAGCGGTTTGGGTCGGCGATCCCGGTGACCGCCAGCCCGTACTTGGGTTCGGGGTCGTCGACGCTGTGCCCGCCGGCCAGGTGGCAGCCGGCCAGGCCGCACACGTCCAGCCCGCCGCGCAGCGTCTCGGCGGCCAGCTCGAACGGCAGCACCTCCCGCGGCCAGCCCAGCAGGTTCACCGCGACCACCGGGCGCCCGCCCATCGCGTAGACGTCGGACAGCGCGTTGGTGGCCGCGATCCGGCCCCAGTCGTAGGCGTCGTCCACCACCGGGGTGAAGAAGTCGGTCGTCGCGATCAGCGCCGTACCGTCCTGGATGCGGACCACCGCCGCGTCGTCGCCGTTGTCCAGGCCCACCAGCAGCTCCCCGACCGCGTCCCGCGGCGGGTTCGAACCCAGCCCGCGGACAACCTCCTCGAGCTCACCGGGCGGGATCTTGCAGGCGCAGCCGCCACCATGGGCGTATTGAGTCAGCCGGTACGTCACGACGTCCATGGTGCCCGCGCCGCGGAGGCTGCGACAATTGGCGCCATGGCTGAAGGAGGCGTGTCCGGTCTGGTGACCGGCGCGGTCTTCAAAACCGTCGAACGGCAGTCGCTGCCGTTGGCGGGTTCAATTCCCGTCCGCCTCCGCCATGTTCTTTCGAGCCCGACATGAGCGACCCACGCCGACGGGTGCCCGGCACCGACACCTTGCTCGCCGATCCGCGGCTGGTCGCGGCGCAGCGGGTGCTGGGCCGCGACCTGGTGAAGTCGGTGATCACCGCGGCCCAGCGGCGGGCGCGCGCCGGCGAGATCGCACCCGAGCAGGTCGCCGAGCACGCGGTCGCCGCGCTTCCCGCCACCGCCTCGAGCCTGCGACCGGTCATCAACGCCACCGGGGTGGTGGTGCACACCAATCTGGGCCGCGCCCCGCTGTCGCGGGCCGCGCTGGACGCGGTGGTCGCCGCCGGCGGTGCCACCGACGTCGAGTTCGACCTGGCGACGGGCCGGCGCGCGCGCCGCGGCCGGGGTGCGCTGGCCGCGCTGGCGGGTGCGGTGCCGACCGCCGGCGGCGTGCACATCGTCAACAACAACGCGGCCGCGCTGCTGTTGACCGCCATGGCGCTGGCCCCGGGCAAGGAGATCGTGCTCAGCCGCGGTGAGCTCGTCGAAATCGGCGACGGGTTCCGCATCCCTGAGCTGCTGGAATCCACCGGATCGCGGCTGCGCGAAGTCGGCACCACCAACCGCACCAGCCTGCGCGACTACACCGAGGCGCTAGGGCCGCAGACCGGTTTTGTGCTGAAGGTGCATCCGTCCAACTTCCACGTCAGCGGCTTCACCTCGGCCGTCGACGTCGCCACGCTGGCGCCGGAACTGCGCAGGCTCGGCGTACCGCTGGTGGTCGACATCGGCTCCGGCCTGCTGTCGCCGCACCCGGTGCTGCCCGACGAGCCGGACACGACGTCGATGCTGGCCGACGGCGCGGACCTGGTCACCGCGAGCGGGGACAAGCTGCTGGGCGGGCCGCAGGCCGGGTTGCTCTTCGGCCGCGCCGAGCTGATCGAGCGGATCCGCCGCCATCCCGCGGCGCGCGCCCTGCGGGTCGACAAGCTGACGCTGGCCGCGCTGGAGGCGACGCTGCTGGGGCCGCCCCCGCCGGTGGCGCAGGCGCTGGCCGCGGACGTCGAGCGGTTGCGCGCCCGGGCCGAGTCGCTGGCCGGCGGGATGCCCGGCGCCATGGCGGTGGACTGCGTCGCGGCCGTCGGCGGCGGCGGGGCGCCCGGCGTGGAATTGCCGAGCGCCGCGGTGAGCCTGCCCGAGTCCTACGCCGCCGCACTGCGCCTCGGCAGCCCACCCGTCGTGGGCCGCCTGGAAGGCGGCCGGTGCCTTCTCGACCTGTGCACGGTGTCGCCCGAGGACGACGAGCTGCTGGCCGCGGCGGTACGGGCGTGTTTGTCCTAGCCACCGCCGGACACGTCGACCACGGCAAATCGACTCTGCTGCAACGGATTACCGGCATGTGGCCGGATCGGCTGGCCGAGGAGCGGCGGCGCGGCCTGACCATCGACCTGGGTTTCGCGTGGACCGAGCTCGGCGGCCGCCAGCTCGCGTTCGTCGACGTGCCCGGCCACGAAAGGTTCGTGGCCAACATGCTGGCCGGCGTCGGTGCGGTCCCCGCGGTGGTGTTCGTCGTCGCGGCCACCGAGGGCTGGATGCCGCAGTCGGAGGAACACCTGGCTGCCCTCGACGCGCTCGGGGTCCGCCACGGACTGCTGGTGATCAGCAAGGCCGACCTCGCCGATCCGGGCCCGGCGGTCGCGCAGGCGTCCGAAAAGCTTGCCGCCACATCACTTGCCGGCGTTCCCGTGGCCATCGGCACCGACCTCGACCGGGTGCGCGCCGAACTGGTGGCGCTGACCGACCGGCTGCCCGCGCCGGACCCTGTCGCCGACGTACGGCTGTGGGTGGACCGCAGCTTCACCGTGCGGGGCGCGGGCACCGTGGTCACCGGCACGCTGGCCGCCGGCACGGTGCGGGTGGGCGACGAGCTCGAGCACGCCGGGCGGCGCGTCACCGTCCGCGGGCTGCAATCGTTGGGCCGCAACCACTCCGAGATCGGCGCGGTGGCCCGGGTGGCGCTGAATCTGCGCGGCGTTGACCGGCACGACATCGGCCGCGGGAACACCGTGCGCACGCCGGGGGCCTGGTTGGACACCGCGGAGATCGACGTCGCCCTGCGGTCGGCGGGCACGCTGCACCGCCAGCTCGTGCTGCACATCGGGTCGGCGGCGGTGCCGGTGCAGGTGCGCCGGCTAGGGGCCGCCGCGGCGCGGCTGCGGCTGGCCAGGCCCCTGCCGCTGCGCGTGGGGGACATCGGGTTGCTCCGCGACCCCGGACAGCACCGGATCGCGGCGGGCGTCGAGGTGCTCGACGTCCGCCCGCCCGGGCTGCGACGGCGCGGCGCTGCGCGGGCGCGCGCCGACGAACTGGCCACCGGCGAGGTCGCCGCACCCGCCGTCGCGCGCGCCGCGGACCTGCGCGCCATGGGTCTGCCGCTGCGCGGGCAGCGGGTGGGCGACTGGGTGGTGGATCCGCGATGGTGGGCAGCGCGGCGCGAGGACGCGGCCGAGGCGGTCCGGCGCTGGGCGGGCGATCACGACATCGCGGCGGGCATGCCGCTGGAGACCCTGCGACAACAGGTCGGGCTGCCCGCCGCCGACCTGATGCCCAAGTTGCTGGACGGCGCGGGCCTGGAGGTGGCCGAGGGGTTGGTCCGCCCGCCCGGGGCGGGCCTGCCGGCCCGGGTGGATAAGGCCGTGTCCGCGGTCGAGGAGTGGCTGGCCGCCGAGCCGTTTTGGGCGCCCGAGGCCGACGAGCTGGCCGAGCTGAAGCTGGGCCCGCGCGAGCTGGCTGCGGCGGTGCGGGCCGGGCGGCTGACGCGGATCGCCGACGGGGTGGTGCTGGGGCCCGACGCCCTGGACCGCGCCGCCGGCGTGCTGGCGGCGCTGCCGCAACCGTTCACCGTCAGCGAGGCGCGCCGCGCACTGGGCACCACCCGGCGGGTGGCAGTGCCGCTGTTGGAGCAGCTCGATGCCCGGCGAGTGACGCGCCGCGGCGACGACGGAACCCGGGTGATTACAGCCGGTCTTTGACGGCGGCCGAGAGGCGGGCACCGTCGGCCTTGCCGGCGGCGATCGCGGTGGCGGCCTTCATCACCATGCCCATCTGTTTCATCCCCGGCCGCTCGCCGATTTCCTCGGCGACCTGCGCGATCGCGGTGTCGGCGACGTCGGCCACCTCGGCCTCGGTGAGCGGGGTGGGCAGGTACTCGTCGATGATCCGCCCCTCGGCGTGCTCGTTGGCGGCGAGCTCTCCGCGCCCGTTCTGGGTATAGATCTCCGCGGATTCGCTCCGCTTGCGGGATTCTTTGGCCAGCACCTTGATGACTTCCTCATCGGTGAGGTCCTTGGCCACCTTGCCGGAAACTTCCTCGGTTTGGATCGCAGCCAACAGCATGCGCAGGGTGGCCGTTCGCAACTTGTCCTGGGCCTTCATCGCCGCGGTCAGGTCGGTCCTGATCCGGGATTTGAGTTCCGCCATATCTGAGACGCTACGCGCCGGGCGGGGGGTCAACGTTGTGAAATGCCCCGGCCGCCGACAGGATAGAGCCCATGACGAACGACGCGCCCGGCTGTAAAGGCCGCGGGGTTCGGTGAGCGCGCCGCCGCCTGGTTATCCGGCTGGCCCGCCACCGGCATCCGGCCCACAACCTGAATACGGTCCCCCTCCGGGCTACGGCCCGCCGCCGGCATACGGCGCGCCACCGGCGTACGGCCCGCCGCCCGCATACCAACCCCCGCCCGGCTACGGACCCCCGCCGGGCTACGGGCCACCATCCGGATACGGGCCCGCGCCGGGCTACGGATCGCCGCCACCCTTCGGCACACCGCCGGGCTACGGGGCCGTCAAACCCGGCATCATCCCGCTGCGGCCGCTGACCCTCGGCGACATCTTCAACGGCGCGGTCGGCTACATCCGGGCGAACCCGAAAGCGACGTTGGGCCTGACCGCCATCGTCGTGGTGATCATGCAGATCGTCACCAAGGTCGCCTTCTTCGGGCCACTGGCCGCGGCCGACAAGCTCGCCAGCGATCAGCCCGGCCAACTGAGCTCGGGTGTCCTGGGGGCCTGGTCCGTGTCGGTGGGCGGCGGCATCCTGGTCGGCTGGCTGGGCGGCATGCTGCTGTCCGGGATGCTCACCGTCATCGTCGGGCGGGCGGTGTTCGGGTCACCCATCACCATCGGCGAAACCTGGGCCAAGATCCGCGGGCGACTGCTGGCCCTGCTCGGCCTTGCCCTGCTGGAAGCCGTCGTGGTCGCGGCGCTTGCCGGGCTGGTCGCGGTGATCATCGGGGTGTTGGCGGCGATCGGGAGCGCCGCGGCGGCCGTGGTCCTGGGCATTCCGCTGGTGCTGGTCGTCGTCGCGCTGCTGGTGTTCCTCTACACCGTGGTGCTGTTCGCCCCGGTGCTGATCGTGTTGGAGCGGCTGCCGGTCATGGACGCCATCACCCGATCGTTCAAGCTGGTGCGCAACGGATTCTGGCGAGTGCTGGGTATCCGGGTGCTCGCGTTCCTGGTGACGGCCGTCGTCGCCAACGCCGTGGCGGTGCCGTTCAGCATCGTCGGCCAGTTTTTCCAGATCACCTCGTCCGGCACGGCGTTCCTGGTCAGCACGGCGGTTCTCTCGGTCGGGGCGGCCATCGGCGAGATCATCACCGCACCGTTCAACGCGGGGGTGATCGTGCTGCTGTACGCCGACCGCCGGATGCGCGCCGAGGCATTCGACCTGGTGCTGCAGAGCGGAGCCGCCCAGGGGCCATATGCGGCCGCGTCCACCGACAACCTCTGGCTGACGCGGCCCCTGTAAGGGCCGAGCGAGGACTAGCTCAAGGATGCCTTCCATCGACATCGACCGCGATGCCGCACATCGCGCCGCGCAGGACGAGCTCAACAAACCGATCTATTCCAAGGGCTCCGCGCGGGAGCATTTCGTCGACTGGGTCAACGACCTGATCTACCGGCTGCTGCAGAAGACTTCCTCGGTGCCGGGCGGATGGCTCACCGCCACAGTGCTTTTCATCCTGCTCGCCATCGCGATGATCGTCGGTATCTACATTCTGCGGCGCACCATGCGCACCCGCCGCGGCGGCGACTACTCGCTGTTCGAAGCCGCCCAACTGACCGCCGCCCAGCACCGCGCAACTGCGGGAAACTATGCGGTCGAGGGTGATTGGGCCGCCGCGATTCGTCACCGGCTGCGCGCCGTCGCCCGCCAGCTCGAAGAGACCGGGGTCCTGACACCGGCCCCCGGTCGCACCGCCAACGAGCTTGCCCGCGACGCGGGTGCAGCGCTCCCCCACCTGGCCGGCGAATTAAGCCAAGCGGCAACGGCTTTTAACGACGTCACGTATGGCGAACAGCCCGGGACCCAGGACGCCTACCAGATGATCACCGAGCTGGACGACCACTTGCGGTCCCACTGGCAGGGCGGTCCGCTCGAGCCCGGCCGGCCCGCCGCGCCCGAGTCATGGGCTCAGGTGCGGTGATGGCCACGACCACCGACGCCGGTCCCGAAACCACGCCGCGCCGCCGACGCACCTGGCGCTGGGTGTTCGTCACCCTGCTGGTGCTCGCCGTGATCGCCGGCGTCGACGCATACCTGAGCGCATCGCGACCCGGGGCCCGCATGGACCCCGCGTCGACCGGCTCCGACGGTGCCCACGCGCTGGTGGAGTTGCTGCGCGGTGCCGGAGTCGACGTCGTCGTGGCCAACAACATCGCCGACGTCGAACACGCGGCGCGCCCGGACGCGCTGATACTGGTGGCCCAGAGCCAATACCTCACCGACACGCTGCTGGACCGGCTGGGCAACGTGCATTCGGATCTGCTGCTGGTGGAACCGACCACCCGGACCCGCGAGGCGCTGCTGCCCGGGGTGCGGGTCTCCGGCGCCAGCGGCTTTGACCTCGACCCGAATTGCACTCTGCGCGAGGCCGTTCGGGCCGGGTCCGTCCGATTCGGGGCCACCAACACCTACCAGTCCAAAGACGGCCGCGCGATGACCCGATGCTACGACGGCGCGCTGATCCGCTTCCGCGACGACGGGCGCACCATCACCGCCGTCGGCAGCACCGGCTTCATGACCAACGGCAGTCTGCTGCAGGCGGGCAACGCCGCGCTGGCGATGAACCTCGCGGGCGACCGGCCCCGGCTCATCTGGTACGCGCCCCATCGCATCGAGGGTGAATCCTCGCCCAAGGCAACGCTTTTCCAGCTGATTCCGCCCAACGTGATCTGGATCGTCGGGCAACTGGCGCTGGTGGTGCTGCTGGTCGCGATCTGGAAGGGCCGTCGGCCCGGACCGCTGGTGGCCGAGGAGTTGCCCGTGGTGGTGCGCGCATCGGAGACCGTGGAGGGCCGCGGGCGGCTGTACCGGTCCCGACGGGCTCGCGATCGCGCGGCCGCGGCTTTGCGCGCCGCCACGGTGGCGCGGCTGCTGCCGCGCCTCGGCCTGGGTGCGGGCGCCTCGCCGGCGGCGGTGGTGACCACCGCGGCCCAGCGCGCCGGAGCCGATCCGGCGTTCGTCTCCTACCATCTGTTCGGTCCGCCCCCGACGACCGACAACGACCTGTTACAACTTGCCCGTGCGCTCGACGAAATCGAAAGGCAGGTCGCACACCCGTGACACAACCCACTACCGCTCAGTCCCCCACCGCTGAATCGGCGCGCGAGGCGCTGCTGGCGTTGCGCGGCGAGCTCGCCAAAGCCGTCGTCGGACAGGAGGGCGTGGTCAGCGGCCTGGTGATCGCGCTGCTGTGCCGCGGCCACGTGCTGCTGGAAGGTGTTCCGGGAGTGGCGAAGACGCTGCTGGTCCGGGCGCTGTCGGCGGCGCTGCAGCTGGAATTCAAGCGGGTGCAGTTCACCCCCGACCTGATGCCCGGCGACGTGACGGGTTCGCTGGTGTACGACGCGCGGACCGCCGCGTTCGTCTTCCGGCCCGGCCCGGTGTTCACCAATCTGCTCCTGGCGGACGAGATCAACCGGACCCCACCCAAGACCCAGGCCGCGCTGCTCGAGGCTATGGAAGAGCGTCAGGTCAGCGTCGACGGCGAACCGCAGCCGCTGCCCGACCCGTTCATCGTGGCCGCGACCCAGAATCCGGTCGAGTACGAGGGCACCTACCAGTTGCCCGAGGCCCAGCTGGACCGCTTCCTGCTCAAACTGAATGTGACGCTGCCGCCGCGCGATGCCGAGATCGCCATCCTGCACCGGCACGCGCACGGCTTCGACCCGCGCAATCTGTCGGCGATCAAGCCGGTGGCCGGACCCTCCGACCTGGCGGCCGGCCGCGACGCCGTGCAGAACGTGCTGGTTGCCGACGAGGTGCTGGGCTACATCGTCGACATCGTCGGGGCCACCCGTTCCTCCCCTGCGCTGCAACTGGGCGTGTCACCCCGCGGGGCGACCGCCCTGCTGGCCACGGCGCGCTCCTGGTCGTGGCTGTCCGGTCGCAACTACGTCACGCCCGACGACGTGAAGGCCATGGCCCGCCCGACGCTGCGGCACCGGTTGATGCTGCGGCCCGAGGCCGAACTCGAGGGGGCCACGCCCGACGGCGTGCTCGACGGGATCCTGGCGTCGGTTCCGGTGCCCCGCTAGTGGTCCTGACCGGACGCACCGGGCTGGTCGCACTGATCTGCGTCCTGCCTATCGCGCTGTCTCCTTGGCCGGCAACCACTTTCGCGGCCCTGCTGACCGCGCTGGCAATCGCGGTGGTCTTCGACATCGTCCTGGCGGCCGGCACGGCCAAACTGCGCTACGTGCGTTCCCCGGATCGCTCGGCGCGGCTCGGGCAGCAGGTGGAGTGCGGGCTGTCGATCCACAACGACGGCGCGCGCCGGTTCCGCGGCCAGATCCGCGACGCCTGGCCGCCCAGCGCCCAGGCGCGACCGCGCATCCATCCCATCGACATCCCCGCCGGGCAAGTCCAGCACGTCCAAACCCAGCTACTGCCCGTTCGCCGCGGCGACCAGCGAGCGACGGTCGTCACCGCCCGATCGATCGGCCCGCTTGGGCTGGCGGGACGGCAGGGTTCGCGACCGGTGCCCGGGCAGCTGCGGGTGCTGCCCCCGTTTTTGGCCCGCAAGCACCTGCCGTCGCGGCTCGCCAAGCTCCGCGAGATCGACGGCCTGCTGCCCACGCTGGTACGCGGGCAGGGCACCGAATTCGACTCGCTGCGAGAGTATGTCGTCGGCGACGACGTGCGCTCGATCGACTGGCGCGCCACCGCGCGCCGCGCCGACGTGGTGGTGCGCACCTGGCGGCCCGAACGCGACCGGCGGGTGGTGATCGTGCTCGACACGGGCCGCACGGCGGCAGGCCGGGTCGGTGTCGACCCGACCGCGTCCGATCCGGCGGGCTGGCCGCGGCTGGATTGGTCGATGGACGCCGCGCTGCTGCTGGCGGCCCTGGCGTCGCGGGCCGGCGACCATGTCGACTTCCTCGCTCACGACCGGGTGAGCCGGGCCGGCGTGTTCGGCGCCTCGCGCACCGAAGTGCTTGCCCAGCTGGTCGACGCGATGGCGCCCCTGCAACCTACCCTCGTCGAATCGGATTGGCGGGCAATGGCTTCCGCGATCGCGCTGCGCGCCCGTCGGCGGTCCCTGGTGGTGCTGCTGACCGACCTCAACGCGGCTGCGCTCGACGAGGGCCTGCTGCCCGTGCTGCCGCAGCTGTCGGCCAAGCATCACCTGCTGGTAGCGGCGGTCTCCGATCCGCGCGTCGACCAAATGGCCGCCGGGCGTTCGGATGCCGCGGCGGTGTACGACGCGGCGGCCGCCGAACGATCTCGCAATGACCGCGGCGCGATCGCCACGCGGCTGCGCCGCAGCGGCGTGGAGGTCGTCGACGCCCCGCCCACCGAACTGGCACCCGCCCTTGCCGATCACTATCTGGCGATGAAGGCGACCGGGCGTCTGTAGCCCGCCGGCGACACCCGCTCAGCGGGTCGGAACGAAGTCCGGCGCCTCTGCCATGTCGCCGCTTTCCCCGGCCTTCACCCCGCGGCGGCCGAAGTAGACGATGTAGGACAAGAACGCCACCTCGGCGATGACGCCGATGCCGACCCGCACGAACGTCGGCAACGGCGACGGGGTCACCAGCGCTTCGATCAACCCCGAGACCAGCAGCACCGCAACCAGACCCACGGCGACCGAGACGACGGCGCGGCCCTGTTCGGCCAGCACCTGGCCGCGGGGCCGGTCTCCGGGCGAGATCACCGACCAGCCCAGCCGCATTCCCGTTGCGCCCGAGAGGAATACCGCCGTGAGCTCCAATAGCCCGTGCGGGACAAGCAAACCCAGCAGTAGGGCGCCCTTGCCGGCCGGGAACATCAGGCCGGCGATGACACCCAGGTTGGCGGCATTCTGAAACAGCACAAAGGGAATCGGCACGCCCAGCACCACGGACAGGGCGATGCATTGCGCGGAAACCCAGGAGTTGTTCACCCAGATTTGCAGCGCGAACGCCGCGGCGGGATGCTCGCTGTAGTACGACTCGACATCGTGGTTGACCAATTGCTGGATGTCGCTGGGGGTTCCGAGCGAGGACTGCACATCCGGGCTGCCGGCGACCCAGAGCGCAACGATGACGACCACTGCGAAGAACGCCGCCGCGGTGGCCAGCCACCACCGCCAGGTGCGGTAGGCCACGACCGGGAACGACACCGTCCAGAACCGGGTGAACGCACTGCTCAGCGGCGCGTGGGCACCGGTCACCGCCGAACGGGCCCGTGCGATCAGGCTCGAGAGCCGGCCGACCAGCACGGAATCCGACGACGCCGAGCGCAGCATCGACAGGTGGGTGGAGACCCGCTGGTAAAGCTCGACGAGTTCGTCGATTTCCGCGCCGGACAGCGACCGGCGCCGCCCGATCAATCGGTCGAGGCGGTCCCAGGTCGGGCGATGGGCCAGCACGAATGCATCGACATCCACCCTCGGCAGCCTAATCGCACCGCCGGCATGACAAGGTGCGGCCGGCCACACGCACCCAGCCTGTACCGTTCGAAGTTATGTCGGAGGTGGTGACCGGGGACGCTGTGGTGCTCGATGTGCAGATCGCCCAGCTGCCGGTGCGGACGCTCAGCGCGCTGATCGATATCGTGGTCATGGTCATCGGCTACCTGCTCGGCCTGATGTTGTGGGCGGCCACCCTGACTCAATTCGATACCGCACTGACGAACGCGATCCTGCTGATATTTACGGTTCTGGTAATTGTCGGCTACCCCTTGGTTCTCGAAACGGCAACGCGGGGACGCTCGGTCGGCAAGATCGCGATGGGCCTGCGTGTGGTGTCCGACGATGGCGGCCCAGAACGCTTCCGCCAGGCGCTGTTTCGGGCCCTGGCGGCGCTGGTGGAGATCTGGATGCTGTTCGGTAGTCCCGCCGTCATCTGCAGCATCCTGTCTCCGAAGGCCAAACGGATCGGCGACATCTTCGCCGGCACGGTTGTGGTCAACGAACGGGGACCCCGGCTCGGGCCACCGCCCATGATGCCGCCCTCCTTGGCATGGTGGGCGTCCTCGTTGCAGCTATCCGGCCTGTCGGCCGGGCAGGCCGAGGTGGCACGCCAATTCCTTTCCAGGGCAACGCAGCTCGACCGTCAGCTGCGCCTGCAGATGGGGTACCGAATCGCCGGTGACGTGGTGGCCCGCATCGCGCCGCCGCCACCGCCCGGCGCCCCACCGGAGCTCGTTCTCGCGGCCGTCCTCGCCGAGCGGCACCGCCGCGAACTGGCCCGGTTGCGCCCGGTCATGCCGGCGCCAGGACCGATGGGGCCGACGCCGTGGCCACCGCCCGGCGGCGCATACCCGGGCCGCCCGGGCTGGACCAGCCCGCCGCCTGGTGCGGTGCCGCCACCGCCACAACAATCCGTCGGATGGCCTGGCCCGCGATCGGATGGTCCCGGTCCGGGAGACCCCGGTACGCCGGAAGGTTTCTCAGTGCCGCACTAGCCGGCCACACTCGCCGCCATGAGGGCGACGTCGATGATCAGCAGCGCCCATCCGCACAGCGGAACCGCGATGCCGCCGCGTCGTTTCGCGGTGAAAAACGAGATGATGATGACGACCACGGCGACCGCGGGCGCACCGTAGAACGCGGAGCCGAAATCGATCCCGCCGTGGCCCAGGTTGGGACAGCTGCGGTCGCTGCAGCCGTCGGTGCTCATTACGGCACCGAGCGCGAAGAGCATCACGAGCGCGGCCGCGGGCACCGTCGCCAGCGCCAGCCCCCAGTTGATCCACGTCCAGCTGTTGCGGCGCCGGGCACCGTCGGGTCGCCGGAATGCGGCCGCGCCCGCGCTACCGCCCTCGACCTTCAGGTAGTCAGCGTTCATCTCACTAGTTCCTACCCGTCGTCTGGTGCATGCAAACCGCGCAGCCACGCACGGGCATCACCCGATTTGCCCAGGTCAGCGGCAGTTCATTGCGATATTTCAACATATCCCGTTGCATCACGTTAGTTCCCGATATATCGTGATGTTTCGAAACGCACTGTCGGTGCGCGACCCATAAACGTAAGGACAGAAAAATGAGCAACCCATTCACTCCCCCCGAAGGACCATTCGCCGGTCGGCCCGGTTTCGGATTCGGCTTCGGCTCCGGCCCGGTTGACCGGCGCGCCCTGCACGAGGCACGGCGCCAGGCCCGACGGGACTTCCGCGAACATCTGCGCGATCAAGCCGGTGGCCACGAAGGCCCGCTCGGATTCGGCCCGGGCTTCGGTCCCGGCTTCGGTCCGGGCTTCGGTCCCGGCTTCGGCCCGGGCTTCGGCTTCGGCCCCGGTGGCCGGCGCGGCGGATGGCGCCGCGGCGGCCCGGGTCGCGGCAAGCGCGGCGACGTGCGAGCGGCCATCCTGACACTGCTGGCCGAGCGCCCGATGCACGGCTACGAGATGATCCAGCAGATCGCCGAACGCAGCAACGGACTGTGGAAGCCGAGTCCCGGTTCGGTGTACCCGACACTGCAGCTGCTCGACGACGAGGGCCTGATCACCGCGCGCGAAGCCGACGGCAGCAAGAAGCTTTTCGAGCTGACCGAACAGGGCCGCGCGGCGGCCGAGAAGATCGAGACCCCCCCGTGGGACGAGATCTCCGAAGGCGCCGACCCGGGTCACATGAGTCTGCGGGCGGCCGTTGGCCAATTGTTCGGCGCGGTCGGGCAGTCCGCCCACACCGCTTCGGCCGAACAGCAGCAGCGCATCGTCGACATCCTCAACAATGCGCGGCGTGAGATCTACGGCATTCTCGGCGAAGACTGAGTGCTTCCGGCGGGCCCTGGATCGGGTGACGTCACGTGACCCTCAGGTTACGGAGACCCAATCCAGGGTCCGCCGCACGGCCTTGCGCCACCCCGCATAACCCGCGGCGCGCTGCTCGTCGGTCCAGGCCGGCGCCCAGCGCTTGCCCTCTTGCCAATTGGCGCGCAGGTCGGCCGGATCGGCCCAGAACCCCACCGCCAGACCGGCCGCGTAGGCGGCGCCCAGCGCGGTCGTCTCGGCGACCACCGGACGCACGACGTCGACGCCCAGCACGTCAGCCTGGATCTGCATGCACAGGTCGTTACCGGTAATACCGCCGTCGACCTTCAGCACCTCAAGGTGCACACCGGAATCCGCCGCCATGGCGTCCACCACGTCGCGACTCTGATAGCAGATCGCCTCGAGCGTTGCGCGCGCGAGATGCGCGTTGGTGTTGAACCGGGACAGGCCGACGATCGCGCCGCGCGCATCGGACCGCCAGTATGGTGCGAACAATCCGGAAAACGCAGGAACGAAATAGACTCCGCCGTTGTCGTCGACCTGGCGTGCCAGCGATTCGCTTTGCGCGGCACCGCTGATGATGCCCAGCTGATCGCGCAGCCACTGCACGGCCGCGCCGGTCACCGCGATCGAACCCTCGAGCGCGTACACGGGCTTGGCGTCCCCGAACTGATAGCAGACGGTGGTCAGCAGCCCGTTGTTTGACCGCACGATGGTCTCACCGGTGTTGAGCAGCAGGAAGTTTCCGGTGCCGTAGGTGTTTTTGGCTTCCCCCTCGGACAGACACACCTGGCCCACCATCGCCGCGTGCTGGTCGCCGAGCATCCCGGTGATCGGTACCTCGCCGCCGGCCGGCCCGGTCTCCGACGTCACGCCATAGGGCTGCGGCGACGACGACGGCCCGATCTTCGGCAACATCGCGCGAGGGATGGAGAAGATCGACAACAGCTCGTCATCCCAGTCCAGGGTCTCCAGGTTCATCAGCATGGTCCGGCTGGCATTGGTCACGTCGGTGGCGTGTACACCGCCGCGCGGCCCTCCGGTCAGGTTCCACAACACCCAGGTGTCGGCGGTGCCGAACAGGGCGTCACCGTTTTCGGCGGCCGCGCGCACCCCGTCGACGTTCTCCAGGATCCATTGCAGTTTGGCGCCGGAGAAGTAGGTGGCCGGAGGCAGGCCGGCCCTGCGCCGGATCATTTCGCCGCGACCGTCGCGTTCCAGCGCCGACGCGATCCGGTCGGTGCGGGTGTCCTGCCAGACGATCGCGTTGTAATAGGGCCGACCGGTCTTGCGGTTCCACACCAGAGTTGTCTCACGCTGATTCGTAATACCGAGCGCAGCAAGGTTTTTCGTACTCAGGTTGGCCCGGTTCAACACCGATGTCAACAACGAGGAGGTGCGCTCCCAGATCTCGACCGGGTCGTGCTCCACCCAGCCGGCCCGGGGCAGGATCTGTTCGTGCTCGAGTTGATGGCGTGCCACTTCGGCACCCTTGCGATCGAAGATCATGCAGCGAGTGCTGGTGGTCCCCTGGTCGATCGCGGCGACGAATTCGGCGAACTCGGCCAACTGCTCTCCTCCACCCGTGAGCTCGGACACGTTTGCGGCAAAAGTCCATCATGGTCTACCCACCGGGCGGGCGAGGCCACAACTGCGACTCGTGAGAGCTTGCGTTACGGGCGGTAACCCTGTTGCATCTGCGGTGTGGGCGAAGAGGTCAGGCGCACCACGTACGACAGCGCACACCGACGGGAATACCGGCGCAAGATACAGCTGTGTCTGGACGCCTTCGAGACGATGCTCGCCCAGTCAAGCTTCGATTCCGCGCAGCCGCTCACCGGTATGGAGATCGAGTGCAACCTGGTCGACGCCGACTACCAGCCGGCGATGTCCAATCGCCACGTGCTGGATGCCATCGGCGATCCGGCGTACCAGGTCGAATTGGGCGCCTACAACATTGAATTCAACGTTCCGCCGCACGCGCTGCCCGGGCACACCGGCCTGGATCTCGAGGCCGAGGTGCGGGCCAGCCTGAACGAGGCCGAGAACAAAGCCGGCGCCGCAGGCGGTGCCCACATCGTCATGATCGGCATCCTGCCCACACTGATGTCCCAACACCTGGTGGACCACGGCTGGATGAGCGAATCGAAGCGATACGCCGCCCTCAACGAATCGATCTTCACCTCCCGCGGCGAAGACATCCACATCAACATTTCCGGACCCGAGCCGCTGAGCTGGCACACCTCGACGATCGCACCCGAATCCGCTTGCACCAGCATGCAATTGCATCTGCAGCTGGATCCGGAGACATTCGCCGACAACTGGAACGCGGCGCAGATCGTGGCCGGACCGCAGTTGGCGCTGGGCGCCAACTCACCGTTCTTCTTCGGGC
The DNA here is from genome assembly GCF_002104765.1 of Mycolicibacterium vulneris. GTDB lineage: Bacteria > Actinomycetota > Actinomycetes > Mycobacteriales > Mycobacteriaceae > Mycobacterium > Mycobacterium vulneris. Next base: position 28,060 of record NZ_NCXM01000015.1, on the reverse strand, counting down.
ACCGGCTGTGGGCGGAAACCCGTATCGAGCTGTTCGCGCAGTCCACCGACACCAGATCCGATGAGCTGAAATCCCAAGGTGTGCGGCCGCGGGTGTGGTTCGGCGAACAGTGGATCAGCTCGGTCCTCGACTTGTACCAAGAGAACATCCGCCACTTCGAATTCCTGCTGCCCGAGGTGTCCGACGAAGACCCGGTCGCCGAGCTGGCCGCCGGGCGCATCCCACACCTTGCCGAATTGCGTCTGCACAACGGCACCGTCTACCGGTGGAATCGTCCGGTGTACGACGTGGTCGACGGTCGCCCCCATCTACGGCTGGAGAACCGGGTATTGCCGGCCGGGCCGACCGTCATCGACATGCTGGCGAATTCGGCCTTCTTCTACGGCATGCTGCGCGGCTTGTCCGAAGCGGACAAGCCGTTGTGGACCGCCTTAGATTTCGGTGTGGCGGAAACCAATTTCCTGGCGGCCGCGCTGGACGGCATCGACGCCCGGCTGCGTTGGCCCGGGCTGGGCGAGGTGACGGCGCGCGAGCTGGTGCTCGACACGCTGCTGCCGATCGCCGACGACGGGTTGCAGCGCTGGGGCGTCGACGCCGATGTCCGCAACCGGTTCCTCGGGGTCATAGAGGGCCGGGCGCGAACGGGTCGCAACGGCGCCAGCTGGCAGGTTTCCACCGTGCGGGCCCTTCAGGACGGCGGCATGAGCAGGCAGGCGGCGCTAGCCCAGATGCTGCGCCGGTACTGCGAGCACATGCACGCCAACGAGCCGGTACACACCTGGGAGTCCTGACCGCGGGTAGGTTCAACACCATGCCTGATCAAGTAATGGACTGGGACAGCGCTTATCGCGAGCAGGGCGATTTCGAGGGCCCGCCGCCGTGGAACATCGGTGAGCCTCAGCCCGAACTGGCCGCCCTGATCGCGGCCGGCAAGTTCCGCAGCGACGTGCTGGACGCCGGCTGCGGCGTCGCCGAGCTGTCGTTGACCCTGGCCGCCCAGGGCTACACCGTGGTCGGCATCGACCTCACCCCCACCGCCGTCGCGGCGGCCACCAAGGCCGCGGCCGACCGCGGCCTGACCACGGCCACCTTCGTGCAGGCGGACATCACGTCGTTCACCGGCTACGACGGACGGTTCTCCACCGTGGCCGACAGCACGCTGTTCCACTCGTTGCCGATCGAGGGCCGCGACGGCTACCTGAGCGCGGTGCACCGCGCGGCGGCGCCGGGGGCCGGCTACTTCGTGCTGGTCTTCGCGAAGGGGGCCTTTCCCGACGAATGGGAAACCAAGCCCAACGAAGTCGACGAGGGCGAGCTGCGCGACGCGGTGAGCAAGTACTGGGAGATCGACGAGATCCGGCCGGCCTTCATCCACGCCAACATTCCGCCGACACCCGACGGCCCGCAGCACGTCCGCGACGAGAAGGGCCGGATGAAGATGCCGGCCTACCTGCTGACCGCGCACAAAGCGGGCTAGCCGGTCGCGGTCGCCGCGGTGGCGGCGATGAGCGCCTCGGCGAACGTCTCCAAGTCGTCGGCCGTGGTGTCCACGTGCGGCGAGATCCGCAGCACGGGTTCCGTGAGCTCCAGCGGCGCCCGCTGCACGCCGGCGAACGTCGTCAGGATCCGCCGCTCGGCGAGCAGCCAGTCACGCACCGCCTGCGGGTCGGCGCCGTCGTTCGGCGCCAAAGTGGTGATGGCACTGGGTTCTTCGACCTCTTCGACCACCGTCCAACCGGCCACATCGGCCAGCACCGTGCGGCTCAGGCTGCCCACCTCGGCCAGGCGCGCACGCATCGCCTGCGGCCCGTACGCCAGATGCTCGCCCAGCGCCAGCGAAAATCCCACCCGCGCGGCGACATTCGCTTCGCCGAATTCCAGCTGTTCGGCCACCGTCGGCGAGCCGTTTTTGCGCGCCCAGTCCGGCGCGGCGAGGCGTGGGCGCAGTCTTCCCATCAGCTCGCGGCGCACCCCGAGCATCCCGACACCGCGCGGTCCAGCGATCCACTTGCGCGACGAGGAATAGGTCACGTCGGCGCCCACCGCGCAGTCCACCTGGCCCAGCGCCTGGGCCGCGTCGACGACCAGCGGCAGCCCCAACTCCCGGCAGAGCTGAGCGACCATCGAAACCGGTTGCACCACACCGCAATGGCTGGCAACCGCGGTCAGATGCACCAGGTCGGGCGGATCGGTTTGCAGGGCCAGCGCCGCGTCGTCCAGCGCGACTCGGCCGTCTTCCATGCTCGGCAGCAGCTGCCGGCCGAATCCGTGTGCGGCCAGCAGGGCCAGGTTGGGCCCGTATTCGCCGGGCAGGCAAGCCACCGTTCGGCGCTCCGCTGGCCAGCTGCCCAGCAGCAGATCCAGGGCGTTCAGCGAGCCGGTGGTGAAAACCACCTCGGCACCGGCCATTCCGGTCAGCGCGGCGAACGCGACGCGTCCGGCGTCGAGCACCGGTGTGGCCGCCTCCGCCGCGACATAGCCACCGAGCTCGGACTCATTGCGGGCGTGCTGCGCGGCGGCCTCGATCACCGCCAGGCTCTGCCGCGAACAGGCCGCGTTGTCGAGGTGCAGCCCGGCCATCGGCGGGCGGGCTGACCGCCATTGATCGGCCAGCGCGGTGGCGCCGGTCACTTCACGGCCAACGACAACCCGAAGTCGCCCGCCTCGTCGGTCCACCACCGGGTGCGGCGCAACCCCGCGGTGGCCAATTCACCAGTCACCATGTCGGAGTGGAACTTACACGACACCTCGGTGAGCATCTCCTCGCCGGCGTCGAAGTCGACGGTCAGCTCGAGCGCACCGACCCGCACCCGCTGGCGCCGGTCGGACCGCAGCCACATCTCGATGCGTCCTTCCGCCGCGTTCCACCGGGCCACATGCCGGTAGGCGTCGACGTCGAAGTCGGCGTCGAGCTCCCGGTTCACCACCGCGAGCACATTGCGGTTGAACGCCGCCGTCACCCCGGCGGCGTCGTCATAGGCGCGCACCAGCCGCTCGGTGTCCTTGACCAGGTCCGTGCCCAGCAGCAGGCTGTCGCCGGGCCGCATCTGCGCGGACAGTGCCGCAAGGAATTCCGCGCGCGGTCCGGGCGTGAGGTTGCCGATCGTCGACCCCAGGAACACGAACAGCCGGCGCCCGCCGTCGGGTATCTCGGTCAGGTGCTCTTCGAAATCGCCGCAGACGGCCTTGATTTCGATGCCCTCGTATTCCTGCTGGATGGCCGCGGCGGCGGTGGACAGGATGCTGGCGTCGACATCGAACGGGACGAACCTGCGCAGCGCGCCCCGCGCCCGCAGCGCGTCGAGCAACACGCGCGTCTTTTCCGATGTCCCGCTGCCCAGTTCCACCAGAGTGTCGGCCTCGCTGGCCGACGCGACTTCGGCCGCCCGAGCCCGCAAGATCTCGGCCTCGGCGCGCGTCGGATAGTACTCGGGCAGCCTGGTGATCTGGTCGAACAGGTCGCTGCCCACGGAGTCGTAGAACCATTTGGGCGGCAATGTCTTTGGTGTCTTCTGCAGGCCGTACAGGACGTCGCGGCGCAACGCGTGGTACGCCGAGTCGGCGGCCAGGTGGTTCGACAGCGACAGCGTCATCAAGATCCTCTCGACTGATCCAGCGGCGTCATCGTGACACCGTTCGCGGTGACTTCGACAAGGTGGCGGTCCGGCACGTCCTCCCAGTCGGAGTCGTTGTCGTAGGGCTCGCTGGCCAGGACCACTCCGTCCGGGCGCCGCAGAATGGACAGCGTGTCGCCCCAGGCCGTCGCCAGCATGCGAGAGCCGTTGGCGACCAATATGTTCAGCCGGGCGTTCGGATCGGCCGCGGCGACCTCTTCGATGGTCTCCCCCAGCGCGTCGACGCCGCGCTCGAAGATCGTGGCCGCCAGTATCGCGCTGTCACACACCGATTCGGCGCGCGCCGTCGTCGGCAACACGGCCCGGTCGACGATTCCGTTGTGCGACAACAACCACCGTCCGTCGGTGAACGGCGCGCACGCGCTGGCCTCGATCGGCATGCCGACGGTGGCCGAGCGTACCGCCGCCACCACGCAGTGGCTGCGCAGCGCGGGAGCGATGGAATCGAACGACACGTCGCCCCACAGCGGCGCCTGGCTGCGCCAGCGGCGGGGCAACCCGTCCTGCGGGGAGCCTGACGACGTGTCGAAAAATCCGACGCCCCAACCGTCCGCGTTGAGCAGGCAATGTTTTTGGCGGCGCGGCGCATAGGACTGCACCCGCAGCCCGAACGGCGGGTCGAGCACCAGCGAGGAAACCGTGACATCAGTTCCCAGCCAGCCCAGGTGCCGGCACATCAGGCGCGAGCCCCGGCGTCGGGGACGTCCCACGCCAACCGGACGCCGGAGAAGATCTGGCGCCGGTAGGGGTGATCCCAGTTGCGGAAACTCGGGCGCATGATGCCCGGCTCCACGGCCCACGAGCCGCCGCGCAACACCCGGTAATCGCCGTCGAAGAAGGGCTGCGAATACCGCTCGTAGAGCATCGGGACGAAGCCCGGCCAGGGTCGCAGCGGGGAGGAGGTCCACTCCCAGATCTCGCCGAGCATCTGCTCGGCCCCGCACGGCGAAGCGCCTCCCGGGTAGGCGCCGACGGGCGCCGGCCGCAACGCGGCGCCACCGAGGTTGGCCAGCGCCTCGTCCGGTTTGCGCTCGCCCCAGGGATACCGGCGTCGTGTGTTGGTGGACGGATCCCAGGTGCAGGCCTTCTCCCATTCCATCTCGGTGGGCAGCCGGGCCCCGGCCCAGGCCGCGTAGGCCTCGGCCTCGAAATAGCTGACGTGCTGGACGGGTTCGTCGGCCGGGATGTCCTCGACGTGACCGAATCGGGTGCGGGTCGCGCCGTCGGAGCTCCAGAACTGCGGCGCGGTCAGGCCCGCGGCCTGGCGGTGCTGCCAGCCGCGCTCCGACCACCAGCGCGGCTGGCCGTAGCCGCCGTCGTCGACGAACCGGCGCCATTCGCCGTTGGTGACCGGGACCCGGCCGATCCGGAACGCGGGCAGGTCGACGACGTGGGCCGGGCGCTCGTTGTCCAGCGAATACGGTTCGGCGGCGGCGTCCACGCCGAGCACGAATTCGCCGCCGGGCACCAGCACCGACATGCCGGCCAACCCCGCTCGACCGGCCGGCAGCACGGAGGCATCCCGCAAAAGCGGTGCACCGCTGCGCAAATTCAGCGCCTGCAGCATCGTTTCGTCGTGCTGGTTTTCGTGGCTGACCACCATCGCGTAGACGAACGCGGCCTCGTCGCCGGCGGGATCGTCGGGCAAGGCGTCGAGCGCGTCGAGCACGGCCGAGCGCACGGTCCGGCAGTAGGCCCGCGCCTTGTCCGGCGACAGCAGTGGCAGATCGACCCGGCTGGCGCGGGAGTGCACGAAGGCGTCGTAGAGTCCCTCGACCGCCGGCGGCAGCATCCCGGGGCGCGCGGCGTCACCGCCGCGCAACAGCCACAGCTCCTCCTGCTGGCCGATGTGCGCCAGGTCCCACACCAGCGGGCTCATCAGCGGGTGGTACTGCCGGCAGAGTTCGGCATCGTCGAATTCGACCAGCCGCAGCGTGCGCGTTCGCGTCCGCGCCAGGTCGTCGGCCAAGCCCTCCCGTGACGTCACAGCCCCCCTTGCGCCAGTCGCGCCACCGTGGGGGCCAAGCCGTGCTCGACCACCTGGTCGGAGAAATCGTCGCCGGGGCAGCGGCCCTGGTCGACCAGGCGGACCAGCCGCTCCATCGAATCGCCGAGTTCGGCGGGCGCCTTCGCGACGGCGATGGCCATGCACGCGTTGGCCGCCGCGTAGAGCCGCCGGTCCCGCAGCCCCACCCGGGCCGCGGTGTCCCAGGCGGTGGCCACCGGCTCGACGGCCTCGGCCGCGATGTCGGCGGCGGCCGGGTCGTCGAGCAGGACCGTCAGGGTGAACGCGACGGCGGGCCACACCGCGTCGGGCACGCTGTCCAGATAGCGGATCTCCAGCCACTGCCTGGGCCGTACCGGCGGGAACAGCGTGGTCAGGTGGTATTCCAGGTCGGCGACGCTGGGGCGACGGTCCCCGAGCAACACGCGGCCATCGACCCAGTCGGCAAAGGGCACCCAATGCGTGACGGCCTCGGCGTCGGGGTTGTGCACCAGCATCACCGGGGCCTTGAGCGCATATCGCGCCCAGTCGGTGCCCGGGTCGTCGCCGCTGGCGCCCAGGATGGGTCCGCAGCGCGCCGAGTCCATCCGGCCCCACACCCGCTGCCTGCTCGACACCCAGCCGGTGAAGTCACCGTCCAGCATCGGCGAGTTGGCGGTGATCGCGATCATGGTGGGCCCCAACGCATGTGCAAGGCGTACCCGCGCCGCCCAGCCGTCGCGCGGCCCGGCGTCCAGATTGACCTGAATCGATGCGGTGGACGTCATCATCGCCGCGCCAGCCTCCCCGGAGTGGCTGGTCGCGAAGAACTGTTCCATGGCGCGGTACCGGGCGCCGGGGTTGATGCGCTTCGGGGGGCGCAGCGGGTCGGCACCGAGGAAGACCAGGCCCAGCCCGGCCGCAGCAAACGCCGACTGGAGCACGGCCTGGTCGCGGCGCATGGCCTCGATGGCCGGCACCACGCCGTCGGCCGGCGGCCCGGACAGTTCAACGGCGCCGCCCGGTTCCACGGTGATCCTGCTGCCGCCCGGCAGCGCGGGAAGCGCGTCCAGCACATCGGCGATCTCGCTCCAGCTCGGTCTGCGGTGCGGGTCGGCCGGGTCGTGGCAGTGGGCTTCCAACTCCAGGCCGACGCGGCCCAGCGGGGCGTCCACCAGACATCCCTCGGCGATGTATTGCGCGACGGCCGCGGAGTCGGCCAGCTCGGCGATGTTGAGCTCGGGGGCGGGTTCGACACCGGCCACGCGCGACTCCGACTGCGAAGCCGCGTCAGTGATCGGCGCGAACGTCATATCACGATCCCTTCGGGCCCGGGCAAGCCTGACATGCACCTGCGGACCGCTTCCCTGCGCAGCTAATCGAACGATAATCGGCAGTACTTCGTCTAGTGCTTCATCTATCAGACGCCCCCGACATATTCCCTTCTCCGCTCTTGGGGTGCTCGGGAAAGACGGTTACCCAATCGCCCGACTATTGACCCAGCGCGTTCTGCATCGCCCCAGCTAGCACGTTGACCGCGGGCCCGGCGTTGCCCGATTGGCACACTTTCGCCTGCAACAACACGTTTTCGCGCAGCCTGGTTTGATCGAAACACCGCCGCTCGGTGCCCGCCTCCTGCTTCGTCCAATTCTCGTCGGCCGGGCCGGCCGGCCCCCCGTCGAACGACCACACCTGCGTGGCGCCGTTGTCCAAGTGGACCGCGGTGGTCTGTCCCGAGCAGCCCACGGTCCGGTCGACCACCCGGTGGTACGCCCGGTCGGCGGCGTCGTTGGTGGCAAACACCCCGACCGCCTGCTTGACGAAGTGGGTCTGATCGGTGGCCGACGTCTGGGTGACGGCACTGTTGAACGACGCCAGGTCCGGATCGTTGTACACCTCGGGCAGCCCGATGTCCGCCCAGTTGTTGCAGACCGGGAGATCCACCCATTCGTCCTGGACCGGTTGCGTGGATACCGACTCCCAACCCATGGGGCCACCGACGATGTTGCCGACCGACCCCTTGCCCAGGACGGCGTAGTTCACCACGCCCGGCTCCGACGGGTGCGCGGCCGCGACCGGAATTGCGGCCGCGCCCGCCAAAGCCAAGCCGATGGCCATCGCGGCCCCGTGCAGCTGGGCAACCTGCGTAACCCGCCTGGTCATGCAGCGATCATGCCAGGCGCACCGACGCGCGGTCAGCCCCCGTTGCCCCGGACGCCTTCCTCGACCTTCTTGCCGAGATCGGGGTCGACGTTGCGCCAGTACTCGAACACCCGCGACAGCACCGGTTCCTTGACGCCCTGGGAGACGTGACCAATGATGTTGTGCGCCAAGCGATCCCGAGCGGCATCGTCAAGGACTTCGCGAACCATCGTGCCGGCCTGGCTCCAGTCGTCGTCCTCGGCGTGCAGCGTGTACGCGGAGCGGACCATGTCGCCGTCGGCGTGCCAGCGGATCTCGGCAGCGCGCGCCGGGTCGGCGTGCGGGCCGCCGTAGGAGTTAGGCGCATACACGGGGTCGGATACGTTCTTGATCCGCATGGCGCCGTCCTTGGAGTAGCTGTTCACCTCCACCTTCGGCTCGTTGACCGGGATCTGCCGGTAGTTGGCCCCCAGCCTGGCGCGGTGCGCATCGGAGTAGGAGAACCCACGGGCCTGCAGCATCTTGTCTGGGCTCAACCCGGTGCCGGGCACCGTGTTGTTCGGCTCGAACGCGGCCTGCTCGATCTCGGCGTGGTAGTCGGTGACGTTGCGGTTCAGCGTCATCTTGCCGACGTCGATCAACGGATAGTCGCCGTGTGGCCACACCTTGGTCAGATCGAACGGGTTGAACCGGTAGTCCTTGGCTTCCTCGTACGGCATGATCTGCATCTTCAGCGTCCAGCTCGGATAGTCCCCGCGCTCGATCGACTCGAACAGGTCCCGCTGGTGGTAGTCGCCGTCCTCGCCGGCCAACCGGTCGGCATCCTCCTGGGTCAGGAACTCGATGCCCTGATCGGTGATGAAGTGGTACTTCACCCAGAAGATCTCGCCGGCCGCGTTGATCCAGCTGTAGGTGTGGCTGCTGTAGCCGTTCATGTTCCGCCAGGTCTTCGGGATTCCCCGGTCGCCCATCAGCCAGGTCACCTGGTGCGCCGATTCCGGGGATAGGCTCCAGAAGTCCCACTGCATGTTGTGGTCACGCACATTGCTTGCCTGCAAGCGCTTCTGGGACCGGATGAAGTGCTGGAACTTCAGCGGGTCACGCATGAAGAAGACCGGGGTGTTGTTGCCGACCAAGTCGAAATTGCCCTCGCTCGTGTAGAACTTCAGCGCGAAGCCCCGCGGGTCGCGCCAGGTGTCTGGGCTGCCCCGCTCGCCGGCGACGGTGGAAAACCTTGCCAGCATCTCGGTTTTGGTGCCGGGCTGGAACACCGCGGCCCTGGTGTATTGGCTGACGTCATTGGTCACTTCGAAATGACCATATGCGCCACCGCCTTTGGCGTGCGGCTGGCGCTCCGGGATGCGCTCCCGGTTGAACATCGCCATCTGTTCGATCAGGTAGTGGTCCTGCAACAGAATCGGGCCGTCCGGGCCGATCGTCAGCGACTGGTCGTCGCTCGGCGCAGCGATGCCGGCGTCATTGGTTGTGAAAGGCTCAGTCATTTCGCTCTCTCCTCGTCACCGGGCTGAAGGCCGCGGTGCCCGAGGTCGCACACCGCGGTACCGAATCGCCTGAGCATCAGGCATTTTCCGTACCGCAGTGAGCGCCCCGGATCTTCCGGCCTGCAATCGAGTATTCCCCTCATCTTGACCTGTCAAGAAAGTGCGCGACTTCCGGTTGGTCGCCCACTACGGGTTGATACCCATTCCGGGCAGGATTAAGGCGTGACTTGTGCGGCGCCGTCAGGGGCGCGGCGCGGGGGCGGGGGCCGGGTTGCTGCCCGGAACTTGCCCGGGCCCGCTGACACCCGGGCCAGTGACCGGTCCGCCGGGACCACCCGGGCCGCCGGGGGGCATCGGAACGATCAAGCCGGGGCCACCCGGCCCGTATCCCCATGGCCCGTTGTCGGGTCCGCCCGGGCCGCCGTACCACGGGCCGTAGCCGCCGGGTCCGTATTGCCCGGGTCCGTATTGCCCGGGGCCGTTGCCCGGCCCGGGCCCACCGGGGCCGCCCCACGGTCCGTTGCCCGGCCCGGGGCCGCCGGGGCCGCCCGGATGGAACACGCTGTGGTGATAGTGGCAGTGGTGCTGGTGCTTCCAGATGAAGGCGCCGACGAAGAACACCGAGGAGAGGATGAAGACGATGCCCGCGACGATCACCACCCAGGCCGCCGCCGTATACAGCCGTGGCGGCTGCACCCGGTGCGGGGGTGGCGGGGGTGGCGCGGTCACGGGCGCGGCCGGTGTTGACTCAGTGGTTGGCTCAACTGGTGGTTCGGGTGTCTCGCTCATGCCTTGCCATATTGCCCCGGATACCTGGTCCCTAACAGGTCTGGGCGACAAAATTGTGGTGAATCGAGACGCGGTGGTTAGACCTCGGTGATCGCAACAGAAGGTGGCCCGGCGCTCACGTGGAGCGCCGGGCCACTGGTTGACAACGATTTTTCAGTTGGTCAGCACGATGACGCTCGGGGCCTGTCCCGGTGCGCCGTGCGCGGTGGCCGCGGAGTGGAAGACCGACGCCGGGAGCTGACCCGGGGCCATGCCACTGGGACGCACGCCCGAGGTAGCCGGAGGAGCGGAGGTGGCTCCCGGACCGTTCTGACCGCCCTGGCCACCCGGTGCGCCCGGGCCACCGAAGCTGCCGGGGCCACCAGGACCGCGGTGGTGAACCATCGCGTGGTGGTGCTTGTGGTGGTGGTGGCCGTGATGGCCGCCGCGGTGCCCGAGGATGAAGCCGGTGAAGAAGATGACCGCGACGATGAACACGATCCCGGCGACGATGGCGACCCACGCGGCGAGTTGGAAGACCCGCGGGGCCCGGTAGGCCGCTGCCGCTTCGGCGGCGACCGGTGCAGTGGCGGTGGAGTGCCGCACAGTGGGGGTTTCAGATGTTTCACTCATGAGACAAATGATGAAGCCGTTAACAGTAGTGGCGGCTATGCGCTACTTATGTAGCAGCTGTGAACTAAAGCCCCCGCTCAGAGGGTATATCGGCCTGGCAAAGCTCCGGTGATCACCGGACGATCAGCCGCCCGCGAACGGGCCTCGGACCCCTGGCCCCTACTCGGGCCGGAACGGGTTGACCGCGAACTGGATCACCCGGTACGGCGCGGCCACCCGCGCGCGAGTGTCCCACTGACTCACGAAGATTCGCAGCTCATCCAGCGTGGAGCCGGGCGAGATGTAGCCGCCGTACGGTTGCGCGAGCCGATTGTCGTAGGGCGGCGGCAGGCTCTCCGCCGGATCCGGCCACTCGTCGTGTTGCACCACCGTGGTGACCGGTGCGTCGCCCAGGCCCGTCGGGTCGTTGGCCACCCGGACCTCCATGTTGCCGGTGACGGCGTTGAAATAGGACAGCACCGCCTTACCGTCGATCTGCCGAATGCACAGCTCGCCCACCGCGTCCGGCCACAGCGGCGTCGGCGGCTTGCCCCAGCCCCCGCCCGGACCGGTCGCCCAGCCCTGCCACCGCGACCGGTCGGTAAACGTCTGCGGGGTGGCCCGGTACAGGAGCACCGGGTCCCTGCGGGTGAAACTGTCGGCGACGATGTACACCCACCCGCTGGGCGAATCAGGGGTGGGGATCGGGTCGTAATAGCCGCTGATCTGCGTCTGCGAGCCGCCCTGATACGACGCGGGCCGGCGGGATCCCGGGATCGTCTGCCAGCCCGCACGCGCCGGCTCGGCGCTCACCAGGCGCGAGGTCTGCGGCTCGAGGTTCTTGGTCGTCGTCACCAACAGATAATTGCGCCGGTTGATCTCCACCACCCCGGCGGGCAGCTGCGAGGCCCCCGGCGGGGCGGGGTCGGCCAGCAACGGATTGCTGATGCCGGTGACCCCGGTGTAGCGCACCCCGCCGGGGTCGTCGACGGACGAAGTATCGACGCGCAACGCGACCGGCGCGTACCAACCGCCGAAGCCGACCCCCTGGCCGGCGAAGCTGTCGCCGCACACCTGGAGCAACTCGGCGGGAAACTCGACGAACTCACAGAGGTCGGTCGCGCCGATGCCGTAGTCGCCGGTCGGCGTGCCGGTTCCCGCGGTGGGACCGATTCGCAACACCTGACCGGGCGCCAGCGGCGGCAGCACGGGCTCGGGCGCCGGCGCCGCCGGATCGGCGTGCGCGACGCTGGAAAACCATTGCGGTGCAACCAAACACATCGCGGCGAACAGTGAGCACCGCGCGATCAGGCGAGTGTGGGTGGTCCTCACCCGCTTGTCACAGCTGGGCGGCCAGCAGCTCGGCGATCTGGATGGTGTTCAGCGCAGCCCCCTTGCGCAGGTTATCACCCGAGATGAACAGGGCCAGCCCGCGGCCGTCGGGCACCCCGGGGTCGTGGCGGATCCGGCCGACCAGGGATTCGTCGACGCCGGCGGCCGCCAACGGGGTCGGCACGTCGACCACCTTCACGCCGGGCGCCCCGTCGAGCAGCTCGCGGGCCCGCTCGGGTGACAGCGGCCGGGCGAACTCGGCGTTGATCGACAGCGAATGCCCGGTGAACACCGGCACCCGTACGCAGGTGCCGCTGACGGCCAGGTCGGGGATGCCCAGGATCTTGCGGCTCTCGTGACGCAGCTTCTGGTCCTCGTCGGTCTCACCCGAGTCATCGTCCACCAGGGAGCCGGCCAGCGGAACCACGTTGAAGGCGATCGGCGCCACGTAGGTCTTGGGCGCCGGGAACTGCACCGCTCGGCCGTCCTGCACCAGATGCTCGATGCCGTCGATGACCGCGCGCGCCTGCGTGGCCAGCTCCTCGACCCCGGCGATCCCGCTGCCGGACACCGCCTGATAGCTGGACACCACCAGGCGTAGCAGCCCGGCTTCCTCGTGCAGCACCTGGAGCACCGGCATCGCTGCCATGGTGGTGCAGTTCGGGTTGGCGATGATGCCCTTCGGCCGGTTGGCGGCATCCCGAACGTCCCTGTCGAAGTTCACCTCCGACACCACCAATGGCACTTCGGGGTCCTTGCGCCAGGCCGACGAATTGTCGATCACCGTCACCCCGGCCGCGGCGAACCGTGGCGCCTGCACCAGCGACATCGTCTTTCCGGCGGAGAACAACGCGATGTCCAGGCCGCTGGGGTCGGCCGTCGCGGCGTCTTCGACCTCGATCTCCTGACCGCGGAATTCCAGCTTGCGGCCCTGCGAACGCGACGACGCGAAGAACCGCACCGACGTCGCGGGGAAGTCCCGCTCGTCGAGCAACCTGCGCATCACCTGGCCGACCTGGCCGGTGGCGCCGACAACTCCGATGGCAACCATCTATCTACCCGTCCCCGCATATACCGTCGCCGACTCCGCGCCGCCGAGCCCGAACGCCTCGTGCAACGCCACGACGGCCTTATCTAGTTCGGTGTCGCGGCAGAGCACCGAGATTCGGATCTCGGAGGTGGAGATCAGCTCGATGTTGACGCCCACCTCGGCCAGGGCCTCACAGAAGGTGGCGGTGACCCCGGGGTGGCTGCGCATGCCCGCCCCGATCAGCGACACCTTGCCGACGTGGTCGTCGTAGAGCAGCTGGCTGAACCCGATCTCTTCCTTGAGCGCGTCCAGCTTGGCCACCGCGGTGGGCCCGCTGTCGCGCGAGCAGGTGAACGTGATGTCGGTCTTGCCGTCCTCGACCTTGGACACGTTCTGCAACACCATGTCGATGTTCACGTCGGCGTCCGCGAGCGCCCGGAAGACCCGGGCGGCGTAACCGGGGATGTCGGGAATGCCGACGACGGTCACCTTGGCCTCGCTGCGGTCGTGCGCGACTCCGGTCAGGATGGGGTCTTCCATGGCTATGTCCTTGATCGATCCGACGACGACGGTGCCTGAGTTCTCCGAATACGAGGATCGGACGTGCACCGGAATGTTGTAGCGGCGCGCGTATTCCACGCAGCGCAGCATCAAAACCTTGGCGCCGCAAGCCGCCATCTCGAGCATCTCTTCGAAGGTGACCGTGTCCAGCTTGCGGGCGTTGTGCACGATCCTCGGGTCGGCGCTGAAGATGCCGTCGACGTCGGTGTAGATCTCGCAGACGTCGGCGCGCAGCGCCGCGGCCAAGGCCACCGCCGTGGTGTCCGAACCGCCGCGGCCCAGCGTGGTCACGTCCCGGGTGTCCTGGCTGACGCCCTGGAATCCGGCCACCAGCACGATGCGCCCCTCGTCGAGCGCCGTCTGCAGCCTCCCCGGCGTGACGTCGATGATCTTGGCGTTGCCGTGCGTGCCGGTGGTGATCACCCCGGCCTGCGATCCGGTGAACGAGCGGGCCTGCGCACCCAGCGATTCGATCGCCATCGCGACCAGCGCGTTGGAGATGCGCTCGCCGGCTGTGAGCAGCATGTCGAGTTCGCGCGGCGGCGGGGCCGGGCACACCTGCTGGGCCAGATCCATCAGGTCATCGGTGGTGTCGCCCATCGCGGAGACGACGACTACTACGTCGTTGCCCTGCTTCTTGGTAGCGACGATGCGCTCGGCCACCCGCCGGATCCGATCGGCGTTCGCCACTGAGGATCCGCCGTACTTCTGCACGACGAGCGCCACGATTTTTCCTGCCTCTCCGGCCCTGCGCACTTCAATTCGGGTATAAGTCCACAACAGAATACGTGCCACCGCATGGTGGTTTACGTCGCGATACCTGGTTCCCCGGCCTGCGCATTCGCTACGGTCTCAGCGGCATTTTTGCCAAGGCGCCAAAAGCGGTAAAGTGCAGGGCGTGCAGCGGGTGCTCCTCCTCGGACGCCGCGACGGGGTCTGATCCCAGACCGGCTTCCCGTCGCGGGTGTTCGCGATGCGCCGGTCTGAAGTCCCCCTTCTGAGATTTCCGGAGCAATCACCGTGACAACCAATCCCGACGCATTCAGCTCGACACGAATCATCGTCCAGCCGGCCGGCCCCCCGGGCCCCGGACAGCCCGCGTGGAACCCGCAGCGGGGCTCGTCGATGCCGGTCAACCGGTACCGGCCCTTCGCCGAAGAGGTCGAGCCCATCCGGCTGACCGACCGCACCTGGCCCGACCGCGTCATCGACAGCGCGCCGCTGTGGTGTGCGGTCGATCTGCGCGACGGCAACCAGGCGTTGATCGACCCCATGAGCCCGGCACGCAAGCGCCGCATGTTCGATCTACTGGTTTGCATGGGATACAAGGAAATCGAGGTCGGATTCCCGTCGGCCAGCCAGACCGACTACGACTTCGTCCGCGAGATCATCACCGACGGCGCCATCCCCGACGACGTCACCATCCAGGTGCTGACCCAGTGCCGGCCCGAACTGATCGAGCGCACCTTCGAGGCGTGCGACGGCGCGCCGCAGGCCATCGTGCACTTCTACAACTCCACGTCAATCCTGCAGCGCCGCGTGGTTTTTCGCGCGGACCGGGCCGCGGTGCAAGCCATCGCGACCGAAGGCGCGCGTAAGTGTGTGGAGGAGGCGGCCAAACACCCGGGCACCCGGTGGCGGTTCGAGTATTCGCCGGAGTCCTACACCGGCACGGAGCTGGAGTACGCCAAGCAGGTGTGCGACGCCGTCGGCGAGATCATCGCGCCGACGCCGGACAACCCGATCATCTTCAACCTGCCCGCCACGGTGGAGATGGCCACGCCCAACATCTACGCCGATTCGATCGAGTGGATGAGCCGCAACCTGGCCAACCGGGAGTCGGTCATCTTGAGCCTGCATCCGCACAACGACCGCGGAACCGCCGTCGCCGCAGCGGAATTGGGTTATCAGGCCGGCGCCGACCGCATCGAGGGATGCCTGTTCGGCAACGGCGAGCGCACCGGCAACGTCTGCCTGGTGACGCTGGGGCTGAACCTGTTCTCCCGCGGTGTGGACCCGCAGATCGACTTCTCCAACATCGACGAGGTCCGCCGCACGGTCGAGTACTGCAACCAGCTGCCGGTGCACGAGCGTCACCCCTACGGCGGGGACCTGGTCTACACCGCGTTCTCCGGCAGCCACCAGGACGCCATCAACAAGGGCCTGGACCAGATGAAGATCGACGCGGACGCGGCGGACACCGACGTCGAGGACATGCTCTGGCAGGTGCCGTACCTGCCGATCGACCCCAAGGACGTCGGGCGCACCTACGAAGCGGTGATCCGGGTCAACTCGCAGTCCGGCAAGGGCGGGGTGGCCTACATCATGAAGGCGGATCACGGCCTGGCCCTCCCGCGACGGCTGCAGATCGAGTTCTCGCAGGTGGTGCAGAAGATCAGCGAAGGCGAAGGCGGCGAGGTCAGTCCCAAGGAGATGTGGGACGCCTTCTCCGAGGAGTACCTGGCCCCGGTCTCGCCGCTGGAGCGGATCAAGCAGCGCGTCGACGCCTCCGAGGAAGACAGCGGCGTCACCCGCATCACCGCGACCGTCAAGCTCCACGGGACGGAGACCGAGATCAGCGGGCAGGGCAACGGCCCCCTGGCCGCGTTCGTTCACGCGCTGGGCAGCGTCGGTTTCGACGTGGCCGTCCTGGACTACTCCGAGCACGCCATGAGCGCCGGCGACGACGCGCAGGCCGCGGCCTACGTAGAGGCGTCGGTGGACGGCCGGACGGTGTGGGGGGTCGGCATCGCGCCGTCGATCACCTCCGCGTCGTTGCGCGCGGTCGTGTCGGCGGTCAACCGCGCCGCCCGCGGCTGATCAGAACAGCGCTAGCTGCTGGTCCAGCGCGCTGGCGTCGGTGAATTCGTCCATGCTGGTGCCGCCGATGACGGCGCCGACGCAGTTTATGAACTGCGCGTCGGAGAGCACCGGTACGCCCAGTTGCCGGGCGAGGTAGCCCTTGCCGTGCTCGGGGGCGGGATCGTTGCAGACCACCAGCGAGGTCTCCCGGTCGACGACGTCGGTGTAGGCCAGCCCGGCGTGCAGGATGCGCTCCACGAGTTCCTCGTGGGTGCGGCTGACCTCGGCGGCCAGGGCCACCCGCATGCCCTGCACCAGCGGCCGGCCGCCGACGTAGGGGCCCGGGTTGAGGTACGGGCAGGGCATGCGGGACGCCAACACCTTCAGCGGTCGTAGTTCGTCGTGGGTGACGCGGCCGTTCGGCCAGCGGCGCCGGGTCACCGGGTGGATCGGCAGCCAGATGTCGGCCGCGCGGGCCAGCTTGAGTGCCGACGCCAGCACACCGGTCAGCACCATCGCGTCGTCGAAGGCGTCGTGCGGCCGCTCCTGGGTGACGCCCCAGTGCGCGGCGAGCGTCTCCAACCGCAGGTTCTCGACGCCGAGGTCCAGCCGCCGGGCCAGCTCGACGGTGCACATGACGCTGTCGACGGGCAGTTCGGTCTCGGCCAGTTCGGCCTCGGCGGCCAGAAACGCGTAGTCGAACGCCACGTTGTGGGCCACCAAGGGGCGGCCGCGCAGCACCTCGGCCACGTCGCCGACGATGTCGGCGAACTGGGGCTGGTCTTCCAGCATCGCGGCGGTCAGGCCGTGCACGTGGGTGGGACCGGGGTCCACGCCGGGGTTGAGCAGGCTCACCACGGAGTGTTCGACGTTGCCGTCGGCATCCAGGCCGAGCGCGGCAACGCTGATGATCCGCGCCTGACCCGGCCGAAAGCCCGAGGTTTCGACATCGACGACGGCCCAGCCGGCGTCCGGCTCGCTGGCCGGCCGACCCCAGGACACCCCGCTCATGCACTGAGGATGGCACGGCCGACCGACATCACCCGGCCGCTGCGAGCCGTGTCGGCCCGGGAAATCGATGCGGCGTCGTCCGGACTTCGATGCGGGCCACCCGCACATTTAAACTTCCCGGGTGGTCACCACCCGCGCCCGTCTGGCCCTCGCCGCAGGAGCGAGCGCGCGCTGGGCATCGCGGGTGACCGGACGTGGGGCCGGGGCGATGATCGGCGGCCTGATCGCGATGACGCTGGATCGCTCGATCCTCCGGCAACTCGCCGCCGGCCGGCGCACCGTCATCGTCACCGGCACCAACGGCAAGTCGACCACCACCCGGATGACGTCGGCCGCGCTGGCGACGCTGGGCGGGGTCGCCACCAACGCCGAGGGCGCCAACATGGACGCCGGCCTGGTCGCCGCGCTAGCCGGCAACCGCGATGCCCCGCTGGCGGCCCTGGAAGTCGACGAAATGCACGTCCCGCACGTTTCCGACGCCGTCGAACCCGGCGTCGTCGTGCTGCTCAACCTGTCGCGCGACCAGCTGGACCGGGTCGGCGAGATCAACGTCATCGAGCGGACCCTGCGCGCCGGCCTGGCCCGGCACCCGAGGGCGGTCGTCGTCGCCAACTGCGACGACGTGCTGATGACGTCCGCGGCCTACGACAGCCCGAACGTGGTGTGGGTGGCCGCGGGCGGTTCGTGGTCGAACGACTCGGTCAGCTGCCCGCGCAGCGGCGAGATCATCGTCCGCGACCGGGGGCACTGGTATTCCACGGGCGCGGACTTCAAACGGCCCAGCCCGCAATGGTGGTTCGACGACGACGCCCTCTACGGGCCCGACGGCCTGGCCCTGCCGATGCGGCTGGCGCTGCCCGGCGCGGTGAACCGGGGCAACGCCGCCCAGGCCGTCGCGGCCGCGGTCGCGCTGGGCGCGGATCCCGCGTCGGCGGTCGCGGCCGTCTCGGCGATCGACGAGGTCGCGGGTCGCTATCGGACCGTCCGGGTCGGTGTGCACGAGGTGCGCATCCTGCTGGCGAAGAACCCGGCCGGCTGGCAGGAGGCGCTGTCGATGGTCGACAAGCACGCCGCCGGGGTGGTCATCTCGGTCAACGGCCAGGTGCCCGACGGGGAGGACCTGTCGTGGCTGTGGGACGTGCGGTTCGAGCACTTCGAGGAGACCGAAGTGGTGGCAGCCGGGGAGCGCGGGACCGACCTTGCGGTGCGGCTGGGCTACGCGGGCGTCGAGCACACCCTGGTGCACGACACCGTCGCCGCGATCGCGTCCTGCCCGCCCGGCCGGGTGGAGGTCGTCGCCAACTACACGGCGTTCCTGCAGCTGCAACGAGCGTTGGCGCGCCGTGGCTGACTCGGTGGTGCGGATCGGGCTGGTGCTGCCCGACGTGATGGGGACCTACGGCGACGGCGGCAACGCCCTGGTGCTGCGGCAGCGCCTCCGGCTGCGCGGCATCGCCGCCGAGATCGTCGAGATCACCCTGGCCGACGCGGTGCCCGAGTCGTTGGACCTGTACACGCTGGGCGGGGCCGAGGACTACGCGCAGCGGCTGGCCACCCGGCACCTGATCAAACATCCGGGCCTGCAGCGCGCGGCCGAACGGGGCGCCCCGGTGCTGGCGATCTGCGCGGCCGTGCAGGTGCTCGGGCACTGGTACGAGACGTCGGCCGGGGAACGCGTCGACGGCGTGGGCATGCTGGATGCGACGACGTCACCGCAGGAGGCGCGCACCATCGGCGAGCTGGCGACCAAGCCGCTGCTGGCCGGCCTGACCGAGCGTCTCACCGGCTTCGAGAACCACCGCGGCGGCACCGTGCTGGGACCCGCGGCGTCGCCGCTGGGCGCGGTGGTCAAGGGCGCGGGCAACCGGTCCGGCGACGGCTTCGACGGCGTGGTGCAGGGCAGCGTGATCGCGACCTACATGCACGGGCCGTGCCTGGCCCGCAACCCGCAACTGGCCGACCTGCTGCTGGGCACGGTGATCGGTGAGCTGCCGCCGCTGCCGATGCCGGAGGTGGACCTGTTGCGCCGCGAACGGCTGGCGGCTCGCTAGGAGTTCCACGCCGCAAAGTTGTGGGTAAAAGAGGTGTCGATGAGCATCCGAGGCCACCGGCATGGCGGCACGCCCAACGACACCTTGGACGCCGGCTCGGCGATGCGCCGGGACACCCTGGCCACAGCCATCGGCAATTTCATGGAGTGGTACGACTTCGGCGTCTACGGCTATATCGCGACGATCATCGCGCAGGTGTTTTATCCGGGTAACAGCGTCAGCGCGGTCCACCTCATCGCCACCTTCAGCACGCTGGCGGCGGCGTACGTGGTGCGGCCGCTCGGCGGGTTCGTCCTCGGACCGCTCGGTGACCGCGTCGGGCGCAAGCGGGTTCTGTTGATCACGATCCTGCTGATGGCAGTCGGGACCACCATGACCGGTTTACTGCCCGGCTACGCCACCATCGGCATCTGGGCGCCCATCCTGCTGCTGGTCGCCCGGATCTTTCAAGGCTTGTCCACCGGCGGTGAGTTTGTCGGCGCGATGACATATCTCGTTGAGCGGGCCCCCGACCGCACACGCGGCAAGGTGGTCGGGTTCCTGCCGCTGGGCAACCTCGTCGGGTTCGTGCTCGCCGGATTGCTGGTGACCGCATTACAGGCCTGGCTGCCAAGCCGCGACATGTTGGCGTGGGGCTGGCGGATTCCGCTGTTGCTGGGAGCACCGGTCGGCGTCCTCGCCCTCTATTTACGGCTGCGGATCGAGGAATCACCCGCCTACAAACAGCTGAGCGGCACCCCGGATAGCACGCCTGACCGCGGCTGGCCGCAATTTCGGCGCACGGTGATGGAGCAGTGGAGGCCGATGGTGGTCTGCGCGGCCATTGTGGTCACCTCACAGGTCCCCGACTTCATGCTCACCGGATACTTGCCGACATACCTCAAAGTGGTTGTGCACGTGGGTAACACGGCCGGGCTGGTAATCATCGTGGCGACGCTGGCGATCCTGATGGCCGCGGTGGTGTTCGTCGCCATGCTGTCCGACCGTGTCGGCGTCAAGCCGATCATGTGGACCGGCTGCGGATTGCTCGTGCTGGCATCGGTCCCCGCCTTCTTGCTGATGCGCTTCGGCGGCGTCCTTCCGTTGGTCTTCATCGGTGTGCTGCTGGTCGGCCTGATGGAACTGTGCTTCGACAGCACCACGCCCCAAGCCCTGCCGGCACTGTTCCCGACCAGGGTGCGCAACGGAGCGCTGGCCATCTCGTACAACATCGCGCTATCGACCGTCGGCGGAACCACTCCGGTGATCGCTCAAGCGCTGATCTCCGGCACCGGCAGCGCCATGGTGCCGGCCTACATGCTGATCTTCGCGGGCTTGGTGGGGACGGTCACCCTGCGATTCATGCCGGAAGTCGCCGGAAAGCCGCTGCCGGGATCCGGGCCTTCGGTCGGCACCGAGGCCGGCGAACTGACCGGTGCGTGACAGCCCGCGACCGGCAGCTCAGACCATGGCCCGGCGGCCGGCCAGGGCGCGACCGAGCGTCAGTTCGTCGGCGAACTCCAGGTCACCGCCCATCGGCAGCCCCGACGCGATCCGCGTCACGGTCAGGCCGGGGATGTCGCGCAGCATCCGCACCAGGTAGGTGGCCGTCGCCTCGCCCTCGGTGTTCGGGTCGGTGGCGATGATCACCTCGGTGATGTCGACGTCGTCGACCCGCTCCCCGATCCGGCTCAGCAGCTCGCGAATCCGCAGCTGATCGGGCCCCACCCCGGACAACGGATCGAGCGCACCGCCCAGCACGTGATAGCGGCCGCGGAATTCGCGGGTGCGCTCGACGGCCTGGACGTCCTTGGGCTCCTCGACGACGCACACCTGCGAGCCGTCCCGGCGGGGATCCGCGCAGATCCGGCACCGCTCGTTGTCGGAGACGTTGCCGCACACCGCGCAGAACCGCACCCCGTCGCGGACCTTCGCCAGCACCGCGGTCAGCCGGTCGATGTCCGGCGGTTCCACCGACAACAAGTGGAAGGCGATGCGCTGGGCGCTTTTGGGCCCGATGCCCGGCAGCTTGCCGAGCTCGTCGATCAAATCCTGGACGGGTCCTTCGAACATGTCGGTCGCAGAGCCTAAAGCCCCTGCGCCGGCGCGGGCGGTTGCCCCGGCGGCGGGCCGAAGCCGCCGGCCAACGACCCCAGCCGCTCCTGGGCCATCCGGGTGACCTGCTTGGACGCGTCACCCATGGCGCCGACGATCAAGTCCTGCAGGGTCTCGACGTCCGACGGGTCGACGACGGACGGATCGATCTTCACCGCGACCACCTCGCCGCTGCCCTTCACGACGACGCTGACCAAGCCCCCACCGGCCTGACCATGCACCTCAGCGTTCGCCAGTTGTTGCTGGGCCTCCATGAGCTTTTGCTGCATCTGCTGCGCCTGGGCCAGCAGCGCCGACATATCGCCTCCGGGTTGCATGACAATCCCCTCGCATGTTGGTCTCGAGTTGGTTTCGCTCGTGAGTCTCCGGCGATTCGAAACCCCCAGCGTAGACCGCGCAGCGTTAGCTTTGCGCCGTGGACCTACGACTGAGCAGACGTGTCGGGATCAAATTGGCGGGTGGTGTGCTCGTCGCCGCTTCGACGGCGATCATGCCGACCGCGACGGCGGTCCCATCCAACATCGCCGGCATGGTGGTTTTCATCGATCCGGGTCATAACGGCTCCAATGACGGCTCCATCAACCGTCAGGTGCCCACCGGTCGCGGCGGCACCAAGGACTGCCAGACGAGCGGAACGGCGACCAACACCGGCTACCAGGAACACACCTTCACCTGGGACACCGCGCTGCGGGTGCGCGCCGAGTTGAACGCCCTGGGAGTGCGGACCGCGCTGTCCCGCGCCAACGACAACGGCCTGGGGCCGTGTGTCGACGAACGCGCGAACGCGGCCAACGCGCTGCACCCCAACGCGATCCTGTCCATCCACGCCGACGGCGGCCCGCCGTCCGGTCGGGGATTCCACGTCAACTACTCGGCCCCGCCGCTCAACCAGGTGCAGGCGGGCCCGTCGGTGCAGTACGCGCGGATCATGCGCGACCAGATGCAGGGCTCGGGGATCCCGCCGGCCAATTACATCGGCCAGAACGGCCTTTACGGCCGCTCGGACCTGACCGGCCTGAACCTGGCGCAGTACCCGTCGATCCTGGTCGAGTGCGGCAACATGAAGAACCCCGCCGATTCGGCGCTGATGGAGTCGGCCGAGGGCCGGCAGAAATACGCCGACGCGCTGGTCCGCGGTGTCGCGGGATTCCTGGCCTCGCAGGGCCAGGCGCGCTGAGTCCGATTGCCTACGAACGGATCACGTGCCCGCCCCCGCCCGCCGGTGCGGTCCCACGTGAGCCGACGACTTGTGCTTGCTCAGCGCGATAGCTTGGTCACGTTCGAAGCTTGCGCCCGGCCGACCTGATTCACTTCGGCGTACAGGTCATTGGCGCGTTGCTGCTCCGCCGCAAGCTTTTCCAGTGCGGCGATTGCGCGCCTGAGGAGGTCGATGGATTCCTCGACAGACTCCTTCATTTCGTTGAAACCGGGTATCAATCCCATCTGAGCTTCCCCTCCTATCGGGATTTCCCTCGCGCGCTGCAACCTCAAGCCGTTCGGATGAGCGTGTGCTCATTCGGGCCATCGTAGGCCAGCAAACCGGCGAGCGCCTCAGTCAAAATGTCTGCGATCCACGCCGACCATTCGAACGGTCCGCCATGGACGGCGGACGCGGTGCGCTGCTGCCCGGCAGCGAGTACACCACCGCCGGTGGCCGGGTGCCCGACCCGAAGATCGATGGACCGGCGGCTCGGGGACGCAAGTGGTCGCGCATTCCAAAATGGCCGAGCAATTCTCCGGCAGCTCGACAATGGGTAGCTGACACGCGATTCAATTTCGTCGGATCGGACGCCGCCAAGATCGGGGAATTGACCTTCATCGACGCGTCCTTTATTCAGGTTTCCAAGTCGCGGTGGAGGTATCCATACACTCCGAGCGCGGTCAGGGTAGCGCCGGTGAGCAGGAAAACTGCGGTGGCCGCCCAATTGGGCGGTGCGTCGGGTACGGCGGCGAGGTGCGTCCACGGCGACAGGTTGACGACCCAGCCAGGGGCGTCCGTGGTCTTCATGATGACGTTCAGCAGGAACCCGCCCACAACCGGCACTGCACCGATCGCGGCGACACCGGATGGGAGCCACCCGACGCCCACCGCGGCCGCGCCGGCCGCGAGCAACGCCACGGGAACGGAATTCAGCGCACCCGACAGTGAATCGCTCAACTGCAGTGGGGCGCCGGTGATTCTGGCGCCACCCCAAACGGCGAGCGCAGCCGAGCAGTGCAGGACGACGACCCCACCGACCGTCACCACGATCTCGGTGGCCAGCAGACGCATACGCGAAATAGGTTGGGCAACAATCAGGTTCAATCGACCGGCCTTCTCATCGGAAACCATCGCGGCGAGACGCACTGCGGCGTACAGCCCGGTGGGTACGGCGAGAACACCGAACAGAACCGCGGCTCCGACGTTCACCAATTCGTGGCCGCCCATCCCGGCGGGCGCGGCGAGTTTGGCGATGCGCGGGTTCGTCTGAAACAACTTGACAATCGAAGGAAGCAATACCCCGACCAGGAAGAAATACGCGGCGATGCCCGTGGCCCAACCGAGCGTGGTCCGGGCGGCCCGGCGAAACGCGAACCCACCGATCGACCGCAACAAGCGAGTTCGTGGCGAACGGCTGACGGGGACCGTCACCACCCCGTCACCCAAATCACGGTGGCTTGCCGCGAGGAGGACAGCACCGGCCAGCACTATCGGAAACGTGCCCAACACGATCAGCGGGATGATGCGGTTTTCGGCGTATGGCGCCGAACGGGCAGCAAGCCCGAACGGCGTCATCCAAGCCGTCCATGCACATTGATGCGAGCCATCGGAGATCATGCGCAGCATCAGGCTCAGTCCCAAAGCTGCGACCGCAACGCCCGTGGCACCGGATCGGCTCGGCATGAGCTGTGCGGCGAGCAGGGCCGATATCGCGAAAGTTGCAGCGACGAGGGAGATGCCAATTGCATAAACCATTGCACCGGTCGGTTCGGTGCGGGCCACCAAAAGGCCCGCCGCGACCGCTACTCCGATCAGCGTCGTGGACCCCACCAGAGCGGCCAGGCAGCGGACGACCACGTCGATAATCCGCAGGCGTCCAGCGAGGATCAAATCCCACCGCCGGCTATCCTCCTCACCGCGGGTGATGCGTGTAGCCGCAAGCACGATCCATCCGCTCGCGAGCACCGAAACGGCCGTGCCGGTTCGCCAGACGGTGAAACCGCCGGGGTTGTCGATAGCGACCGGCGGGCCCGACAAGATCCTTATCGCGGGATTCTCGGCAAGTACGCGCAGATCTGACTGATCCAGCAAAGCGCCGATCGGCTGGTACTGGAAGGCGACCAAGGCCGACATAGTCCCGCAGATCAGGGCGACCATCACGGCGCTCCGGCGAAGCTGGCGCACGGCCAGCCGGCTCACGGCCCGGCCCGGCTCGCGTTGCGGCCCGGCGGCCACGGGTGAACCAGCCAGGGTGGCCGTTGTCATCGTGCAGCTTCTCCGTAGTAGTCGAGAAAGATCTCTTCGAGAGTCGGTTCGTGCATCGCGAGCGCGGTGAGGTCCGCCGTGGCGAGCGCTTGAAGCGCGCCCACCGGTGATCCAGTCAGGTTGAACCGCAAGCGTTCCCCATCCAATTGCTCGACATTCGAGACAGCCGCGACATCCTGCAGGGATGGTTGCGCGCCGCGATAGGACACCTCCACCACCGTCCGACGCAACCGGCGCAAATCGGCGATGGTGTCGATTTCGACGAGGCGCCCGGCACGCAGAATCGCCACCCGGTCGCACACGGCCTCCACCTCGGCCAGCTGATGAGAGCTTAGGAACACCGTCTGACCTCGCTCGCGTGCCTCTGCGACACAGCCGCGAAATTCCCTCTCCATCAAAGGATCCACGCCGCTTGTCGGTTCATCGAGCACCAGAAGCGGTGCCCGTGTTGCGAATGCAGCGACGAGTGCCACCTTCTGTCGGTTGCCGGTCGAATAGGTCCTGGCCGGCTTGTCGAGC
Organism: Mycolicibacterium vulneris; assembly: GCF_002104765.1. Lineage (GTDB taxonomy): Bacteria > Actinomycetota > Actinomycetes > Mycobacteriales > Mycobacteriaceae > Mycobacterium > Mycobacterium vulneris. The sequence continues at coordinate 2,551 of NZ_NCXM01000015.1, read as the reverse complement.
TCGAGATCGAAGCGATCGACCAGCTCCGCACGATAGGCCGCGTCGACACCGGGACCCACGGAACCAAGCAGCTCAAGGATTTCCGCACCGGTCAGTCGCGGCCACAGCGCAACATCGGCGGGCACGTACGCGATGTGACGATGGGACCGGCGGACGTCATCCGCAGCACACCCAAATATCTTGGCACTGCCCGCGGTCGGGCGAATCAATCCGAGCAGCAGGCGGATCGTCGTCGACTTTCCGGCACCGTTGGGACCCAAAAACCCGAAGACCTCGCCCGGCGCGATGCTTATATTCAGATCCTGGATGGCCGCCACACGACCGAACCTTTTGGTCAGACGATCGACATGGATGGCGGGGGTGGCAGCAGCGTGCGCTGACGACTTCATGCCCGAAGGGTAAGTCCACCGGCCGCAAAGATCTCTCGGTTCGACCCAGCGGCCGTCGGCTCTCCAGTCGACCTATCGCAGTTGCCGCCGATGGATTGAGCATCGCGAACTGCTCTGCATTTGTTTTGTGGCGGACTCGTTGTTCCCGCTTTTCTCAGCTCGTCGCGGGCTTCGTTGATTTCGAGTTGCAATACGCAAACCGCCGACGATTGGTCGCGAGCAACGAGCGCACGCATCGTTGACGTGGCAGCAAGTGATGAGAAGGTCGCTGCGCAGCTGGAGATCGTCCGGCCTAACCCGTCCCCCTTTGCTGATTCGCAACAGTTTGTCGAACCGGTGTTCGCTAGCATAACTAACAAGCACCCATGACCACATTTCCCCAAGGAGACGCGGGGGTGTCCGGTAGCGTTAAGCTACAAGCCGAAACATCACTGCAGGTCACACAAGGAGAAGGACCGGTCGGCCGTTTCCTGCATCGCGCGTGAGTTGCTGAGCTTGCCGGCAGTCCCATCGGAGAATTTGCCAATACCCGGGCCGGCCCCGCGGACATCCGGTATCGAGCCGGTCGGATCCGGCAGCTTTGCAGACGCCTACTCTACCCGGGCGCGCTCACCACTCGACTTGACTGAGAATTCTGACGAGGCCCGCTTGAGAGGCCATACGCTCGCGCACATGGCAGCCACTCGGAGGTTCTGGACGGTTTCACTGGCCGAAAAATCTGGGCGAGAGGCTGGAATCGGGCCGCCCTGCTAATCAGAGGCACTTAGCAGGTGGGGTAGTCGGATGGAACGTGATGACCGGGCCTTTCCGCTGACACGGGGGCAGCTGGACATTTGGCTTGCCGAGAAATCGGGCAGCTTCGGGGCGAAGTGGCAGCTGGGCGAGCTCCTGCGAATCGAGGGCCCAGTCGACCCCGATTTGCTCGAGCGGTCGATCGTCCAAGCGGTGCACGAGGCCGAGCCACTCAGAGCCGGATTTTTCGAGTCGGATGGCCAGGTTTTCCAGAAACTAGTCGACTACCCGGACGTCGAGCTTGCTCGCTATGACCTCGTGGACTCACAGGATCCTGCACGGAATGCCTATCGGCTGGCGTCATCGATCCAGCGCACACCCATGCCGCTTGCTGGCCCGCTGTTCAAATTCGCGTTGTTGCAGACACGAGTTGATGAATTTTACTGGTTCGCGTGCTGCCACCATATAGTCCTCGACGGCATCGGTATCACGCTCGTCTGTCATCGTGTTGCGGCTATATACAATGCAATTGCTGCCGGCGTGTCGATTCCTCCGGCTTTTTTTGGATCGCTGAGCGATCTGATCGATTGCGAATTGGATTACGAAGCATCGGCCGATTATCTCGATGATCAGGCTTACTGGAGCAAGAATCTTCCGCCGGAAAGCGAACCGCGTCGTCGGTTGGCGCCCACCGCCGCGGACGGGCATGATCCGGACGAAGCTCCCGAAACGATTCAATTGGATCCTTCCGCCGTCGCCGGGATCCAAGTGCTGTCAAACGTTTTGGGAGTGCGCCGATCGTCGGTGATCACCGCGGCGTGCGCCCTCTTGGTGCGCGCGTTCGACACCGAGAGTCCGGAGGTGGTGCTCGATTTCCCGGTAAGCAGGCGTGTGCGACCGGAAACGCAGTTGGTGGCCGGAATGGTATCCGGATTTGTGCCGCTGGTCTTGAAGACTTCACCGGAGTCCGCAGTCGCCGATTTTTGCAGAAATGTTGACAGCCGAATGCGGGAAGCACTGCAGCATCAGCGATTCCCAGTGCACACCATTGACTATAAGGCTCGCCTCCGCGGCTCTGGACAGGCTTCGAATCGGGTCGTCGTCAATTTTATTCCTGCTACACATATGGGGGATCTTGCTGGTGCTCCGGTATCGGGCACACTGACCCATGCCGGCCCCGTCGAGTTCGGGCTGGTCTTTTTCAGAGACGGCGATCAGCTTTTCCTCAGCACGGTGGGTTCTGGACAGTTCTTTTCGGACCTTGATGTCGTCGATCTCGCGGAACGGCTAGAGCGGGTGTTGGTGGCGATGGCGGCCGATGTGGGGCGGTCGTTGTCGTCGATCGATGTGCTTGATGAGGCGGAGCGTGCCCGGTTGGATGCGTTGGGTAATCGGGCGGGGTTGGCGAAACCCGCTGCGTTCACGTCGAT
>NZ_NCXM01000014.1 GCF_002104765.1 Mycolicibacterium vulneris | reverse complement strand
GAACGCAGCAGTTTGTAGAGCAGGTCAGTGCTGATGTTCCCCGACCCGACAATGGCCACACTCGCCTTAGTCGGCATATGTGCTCCTCATATTGGCGTGCAGCGTTTGAAAAGAACTGTTCAGCGAGCGCAACTGGAATCTCCGACTGAGCCCGAACTTCATCCGGCCGCCGTTGGCCGTGGCTTGAGGTCGACCCTGGCCACGTCTCCGATGGCGGCAACAGGTGGACGCCCAGCACGGGAACCACGGTGACCCAAGCAGGATTGGGCTGCCAGCATTGCAGCTCACGCCGAGACCCGGCAGATTAGCGCTTCGTTGCACCGGACCGCGGGGATACCCGAGTGCACAGCAAGTTCCGGATCGGGTACAAGGTTTAGTCGGCGAAGCTGACCGGGATGCGGTCGGCGCGCCCGGATCATGCGGTGTGGTCGTGTTGCAGCCCGCGGCCCCTGCGCCGCCAACGGCAAGCCGCACGTCGTCCGTCACAGGTGCGGCAGCGAGTCAGTAGCGATCCCAAGTTCGCCGAGACGCGCCAAATAGGCGCCAAGGTTACGCACCTTGACTTCCTCATAGCCGCGAATGAGATCGGGGGCTGAGGCGACGGCCAGTGCCCATTCGTAGGAGTCGAGTGTGAGCGACCGCAGGAGGTCGTTGATGGTTGCTTCGTAGTGGGTGATCAACTGACGTTCGATCCGTCGCATCTCGGTGTACCCGAAGGGGTCCAGAATTGTTCCCCTGAGATGTTTGGCCTTCGCCAGGAGCCGAAGCGCTACGTGGGTGCGCGGACCCATGCTGATCTTCTTCTTGCGACCGAGTGCCTTCAATATCGGTGGGTGCAGCTTGAAGGTCAGGTTTTCTCCGCCGGGGACCTGTGCTCGCACCGATGCGAGGAACACCGGGTCGGTGAGCATTCGGGCGACCTCGTACTCGTCCTTGTATGCAATGAGCTTGAAGAAGTTTCGGGTTATGGCTTCAGACAGGTCGGTGCGGTCGGTGATGGTGCGCTCCTGATCCCACGCACGTTGCGTCAGGTTGATCAGCCGAGCAGCCGTGTGGTCATCCTGGTATGCAACCAGGTCCGCCGCCCGCCGTTCCAAGAGTTCACGCACGGTCCCAGTGACCGTGCTCATCGTGAAAAGATGGGTCGGCACCTGTGGCGTCCGTTCGTCGACCGGGTCTGCGGTGGCGATCCGGAATTCCTCTGGCTTGGCGACGGCGACCCGACCCCACTGGAAGGCAGCTTGATTCATCTGCACAGCGACCCCGTTCATCGAAATCGCGTCCTCGATCGCGGCGGCGGTCAACGGGAGCCCGCCGACCTGATACGCGGCGCCGACCAAGAGAAAGTTCGCGGTGGTGGTGTTGCCGAAGAGTCGTTCGGCGGCGGCCAGTGCGTCGAAGGACACGAGCGACCGACTCCGGGCGTCCAACCGGGACAACAGCGATTCATCGCTTGGGTACCCGACGGCGGCGTCGTAGACCATGTCTCCGGTGGGCGTCCTGCTGGTCGAGGCGATCGCAACGGTGCGATCCGGGCCGCTGTAGCCGAGGTTCTTGGCATCGACGGCGGTGAGCAGGTCGAAGGCCAAGATGCAATCGGCCGCCCCGGCGCTGATCCGGTTGGATGAGGGGACGGGTTCGGTACTGAGCCGTAGGTGGGAGGTGACCGGTCCAGCCTTCTGGCTCAGGCCGGTCTGGTCCAGGCCCTCGGCGTAGAAGCCGGTGCGAAGCGCGGCCATCGCGAGCACCTGGTTGACGGTCACGATCCCCGTTCCGCCGATGCCGGCCAGGAAGACGTTGTAGACACCCGAGATCGGTGCCACCTCGGGGTCGGGCACGTACGGGGGGATGGGTCGGTCGGGCGTGGATGGGTTCTTTGTCGGGGGCAGTTCCACGGTCACGAAGGACGGACAGTTGCCGTCCAGGCAGGAGTAGTCGGTGTTGCAGGTGCTCTGGTCGATTCGGGTCTTGCGGCCGAGTTCAGTTTCGACCGGCTGAACCGACAGACAGTTACTCTTGACGCCGCAATCGCCGCAGCCTTCACAGACCGCCTCGTTGATCACCACCCGAGTGCGTCGCGGCGGCAGCATTCCCCGCTTACGCTTGCGGCGCGCTTCTGCCGCGCACTGCTGGTCGTAGATCAGTGCCGTGACGCCTTCGGTGTCGCGCAACAGACGCTGAGCCTCGTCGAGGCGATCGCGGGGCCACAACAGCACTCCGTCGGCGAACACCGCGCCTTTGTGTCGCTTGGGCTCGTCGGCGCAGACGATCACTTTCGACACACCATCGGCGACGAGTTTGTGCGTGAGTTCGGGAACCGTCAGTCCTGCCGCGACGTCCTGGGCTCCGGTCATCGCGACCGCGCTGTTGTAGAGGATCTTGTAGGTGATGTTCACACCGGCGGCGACACACGCCTGCACCGCAAGCTGTCCAGAATGAAAATACGTTCCGTCGCCGATGTTTTGGAAAATGTGTCGGACATCGGTGAACATCGCCTGGCCGATCCATTGCGCACCCTCGCCACCCATTTGGGTGAGGGCGGTGACCGCAGAATCTGTTCGCGAGGACATCGTGACTAGCGTGTGACAGCCGATTCCGCCGCCGGCCAGCGATCCGTCCGGCACCGTGGTGGAGCGGTTGTGTGGACAACCGGAGCAGAAGTACGCCGTCCGGGTGGAGGGCAGCACCGTCAGGTCGAGCGTCGGCCGCGGGGCGGGCGCGAGCGCCACCCGTTCCTTCAACACCGCGCGAAGCGGTACGAGAAGGCGTGCGGTGGTGAGTTCGCCATCCGGGGGTATCAGCGTGCTCCCGTCGAGCGCTTCTTTACCCAGAATCTCGGGCGCCTTGCGGCGGCCGTAGAGGATGTCCTTGATCTGCGTCTCGACGAACGCCGATTTGTCCTCAACCACCAGTATCCGCTCGACGCCGTCGGCCAGGCGGGAGACAATCTGTGGGTCAAGAGGATAGGGCATACCGATGCGCAGGATGCGGATGCCTGATCGGGTCAGGTCCGGATCGGTCAACCCCAGGTCGACGAGTGCCTCGCGCACCGTGTCGTAGGCCGTGCCGACGGCGACGATGCCCAGCCATGCCTGCGCGGGATCAACCTCGATACGGTCGATGTCGTTGGCGGCGTTGAACGCTCGCACCATCGCCCAGCGGGGGCCGTACAGGTCCGCCTCAGCGAGCAGGCTGTCCGGCGGAGCGGCGCAGATGCGTTGGCGGTAGGTCCAAGGTCGGCCGTCCCATTCAATGGTGGGGACGGTGATGTCGAAGTCGGAGAAGTCGCGGTCCAGCGTCCAGAGTCCGTCTGCGACGTCGGCGACGATCTTCATGGCAGCCCAGCATCCCGACGCGCGCGACAACGCGATGCCGTACATGCCGAACCTGATGATCTCTTCGGCGTTGCGGGGGAACAGGATCGGCATCGATAGGGCCGCCAGGGATCGCTCACTGGCGACGGGGAGGCTCGAGGACTTCGCGCCGGGGTCGTCACCAACCAGGGCGAGCGCACCGCCTGCGGGGTTTGCCCCGTACATCGCGCCATGGCGCAGGGCGTCGCTGGCGCGGTCGAGCCCAGGGCCCTTGCCGTACCAGACACCGATCACCCCGTCGTAGCTGCGGCTACCCCGGGGCAGGTCATTCTGGCTACCCCACACCGACGTGGCGGCGAGTTCTTCGTTCATTCCCGGCACAAGGTAGACATGGTGGTCGGATTCGAGGTCGGGCAGGCTGGCTAACAGCTGGTCCAGTCCGCCAAGCGGACTGCCCTGATACCCCGAGACGAAGGTGGCGACGTGGTGGCCCACGCGGGCGTCCCGTTCGTGTTGTTCGACCATCAATCGAGCGATTGCTTGAACTCCGGTCAGCAGGACTGGCCCGGAGGACGTCCGGTACCGCGCTTTGAGGTCGGGGTCAGGCCCGGCTGTACAAAGATCAGTCAAGGTGATGCGCCGTTCAGGGATTGATGAGATGCGCGGATGGCATGTGGTTCGAAAGTTCCTATCAGGTTGGTCCGGAATAGATTTCAGGTCAACTAACCTCGTTTCAACTGAGCAAATAGTTCAGTTATAAGGGTAAAGTAACTTAGTGAGGTGACTCGAATGTTCAGCATCGATCGGCTTGACGTCGATCTGCTCGAGATGCTCGCGCGCGACGCGCGGGCCGGAGTCCTGGAACTGGCGTCCAGGCTGAGCATCTCGCGTAACACCGTGCAATCGCGCCTGAAGCGACTGGAAGAGGGCGGACTGGTCGCCGGCTACCGCCCCGAACTCGACCTCGCACGGGTCGGAATCGCCACGCAGGCTTTCATCGGACTCGAAGTGCAACAGGGCCGCCTCGGCCCAATCGTGGAGGCTCTCATCGGGATACCTCAGGTGCTGGAGATCCACGCGACCACGGGGCGCGAAGATCTTCTGGTCCGCGTCGCTACCGAGACACAGGCCGGACTGCAACAGTTGATCGAGCAGGTGGTCGATATTCCGGGGGTTGTGCACTCGACGACGACATTGGCGCTGACGACTCCGCTGACCTTTCGGGCCGTGCCGCTACTCAAGGAGATGACGCGCAACGCGGGTTGGGGACGGTCGACGCCGAAGGATTGAGGGGTCGGCGATCTGGGGCCTGTTCGCTGTCAGCACCGTACCGGCGGGCAAGGGTTATCTATTGAACAAATATTATGATATCTGTACTATCCGTAGTAGACGTCTCACCAACTGAGCTGCCGTAATTCATACCCTCGGAGCCAACGAACGGAGAGTTGCGACCAGGCATGGGTATCGACTCCGTCGTTGTGGGACAGGCGTTGTCCAACGTAGCTCCCGCTCATAGGACCCAACTCAGTTGCAGTTCATGTCTTCCTGCAGAGAGCGGTCCTGCCACCAAGGGGGCGTTGCCCCGTTGCCGAAGGAAGGTGTCATGACCGACCAGTCCATGGTCCTCGATGAGGTTCGCCGAGGCATGATCCCGGCCCACATCTACAACGACCGGGAGATCTATGAGCTGGAGAAGCGGCACATCTTCGCTCGAGCGTGGGTTTTCGTCGGCCACGAATCGGAGATCGCGCAGCCAGGAGACTATGTCGTGCGGCGGATTATCGATGACTCGTTCATTATCACCCGTGACGAAAACGGCAGGGTCTGTGCGCATTTCAACATGTGTCTGCACCGCGGCATGCAGGTATGCCGGGCGGAGATGGGCAACGCCTCGCACTTCCGTTGTCCGTATCACGGATGGTCCTACCGCAATGATGGCAGGCTTGTGGGGTTACCCTTCCACCAGGATGCCTACGGTGGCGAGGAAGGATTTGCCCGCAAAGGACAACAGCTGCTGCCGGCTCCGAACATTGCCGTCTACAACGGCATGATCTTTCTCAGCTTGGACGCCCAGGCGCCACCGCTGGAGGATTATCTGGGGGACTTCCGGTTCTACCTCGACTTCTACACGCGGCAGAGCTCGAGTGGAATTGAGCTGCACGGACCACAACGGTGGCGGATCAAGGCGAATTGGAAGATCGGCGCGGAGAACTTCGCCGGCGATATGTACCACACGCCCCAAACGCACACTTCGGTGGTCGAGATCGGACTCTTTCGCGAGCCCAACGCGCAGAAGCGCAAAGAGGGTGCGCTGTACTGGGCCGGCAATGGCGGCGGAACCACCTACAAACTGCCTGACGGATCACTGGAGGACCGGCTTCGGTACGTCGGCTATCCCGACCAGATGATCGAGCGGATGAAGCAGAGCTGGTCGCCAGATCAGATCGCCGTTATCGGTACCGACGGCTTCATGTTCAGTGCCGCAACGCTGTATCCCAACCTGTCCTTCGTGCACAACTGGCCGAAGGTCGCCGACAGCGACGATGTGCTTCCGTTCATCACGTTGCGGCAGTGGCAGCCGATCAGCGAGGACGAGACCGAGGTGCTGTCATGGTTCGCCGTAGACGCCGACGCCCCGGAAGAGTTCAAGGCGCTGTCCTACAAAGCCTATCTCATGTGCTTCGGTAGTACCGGCATGTTCGAACAGGACGATGTCGAGAACTGGGTGTCGCTGACCAACACTGCGGCCGGCTCGATGGCACGGCGATTACTGCTCAACAGCCGCATGGGTCTGCTCGCCGATGACTCGGAGGTGGCGCCTCCACTGTCTGCAGACCGATTCAGCGGGCCGGGGATCGCCCGTCAAGGTTACAGCGAGTTCAATCAGCGAGAGCTGTTGCGACGCTGGGCAAATGATCTACAAGCCGGTTCTGCCGAAACGGCACGCCCCGAACTGTCCGACGGTATGACGGTCAGCGGCGACCACGGGACGGTGGTGCGCGTATGAGCACTGCCCCCGACACCGATTCCAGCCGGTCCCGCCTCGGAGGGTCGGCATCGCGCGTCACCCGGACAGGCAAGACGCTGCGATTCGACGATGAGCGGCACCTGTGCGCCCACCAGTGGCTGGTGGACGAGTCCTATCTGCTGGACGGGCAGGCGTATTCGCAGTGGCTCGAGGTTCTCTCTGAGGACATCCACTATCTGATGCCGGTCAGGGTCACGACGGCGCTGGCCGCCGGCTACGACACTTCGCCCGGCATGGCACATTTCGATGAAGACAAGTACTCGTTGTCTCGCCGGGTAGCCCGCTTCCTCACCGAACACGCCTGGACCGAGGATCCGCCGTCCCGGCTGCGCCACCACTTGTCGAACGTGCGGACCTTCGCTACCGACGACCCGGACCACCTGATCGTCGAGTCCGCCACCTTGCTGTTCCGCAGTAGAGGCGACGTGCGTGAGGGTGCCTTTCTATCCGCGGGCCGGGAGGACCTGCTGCGACTTGAGGGCGAGCAGTGGCGGCTGGCCCGTCGCATCATCTCGGTCGACGAATCCGTCATCCGCATGCAGAATCTGGCGGTGTTTCTGTGACGCGCCCCGAGCATGAGCAGACTGCCCCGACGGGAGCGGCACGCAGTGAGCTGCTCAGACATGTTGTCGGCGAACCGATCACGATCGGTAACGAGTTCAGTGAGGTGCGCCTCACCCGGGTCGACACCCGCAACGGCTCGCGGCTGCTGATCGAATCGCAGAAGTCCGGGCAGTGGGTGGCGTTGTGTCCTCTCGAAGTTGAGGCCCTGACGTGGCAGTCGACCGCGACATTCTCGGCAATGATCGGACACCCCTTCGGATCCCTGGTCGACGAGCGGTCCGGTCAGCCCGCTCCGGAGTCGTGGTGACCGGCTGGCTCACCGGTCGGCGGGCTCTTGTCGTGGGCGCCGGTTCGGGGATTGGCAGGGCGGTGGTCGACGCCTTTCTGGATGAGGGTGCGCGCGTGGCTGTTTTGGAACGCGATGAGCAGAAGTGCTCGGCGCTGAGCGCCCAGCATCCCGATGTCCCCGTAGTGTGTGGCGACGGGAGCTTGCGCGGCGCCAATGACGCGGCCGTCGGCGCCGCGGTCGAGGCGTTCGGCGGTCTGGACGTGCTCGTCAACTGCGTCGGCGTGTTCGACTTTTACCGCAGCATCGAAGAGATCGACGTGGACGTCCTCGACGAGGCATTCGATGAGATCTTTCGCATCAACGTCAGAAGCTATCTGCATTCGGTCAAGGCGGCGCTTCCCGCGCTGCGCGAATCCGAGCGGCCCGTCATTGTGCTGACCGAGTCCACGTCCGGGTACTACGCGGGGCGAGGTGGGGTGCTCTACGTGGCTTCCAAATTCGCCGTCCGCGGATTGGTCACTGCGCTATCTCATGACCTGGCGCCGCAGATCAGGGTCAACGGTGTTGCCCCCGGCGCCACCCTGGGTACCGACCTTCGCGGCCTGGCCGTTCTGGGCATGGCGGACCGCAGCATCTCGAAAGTGCCCGGTCGTGCCGAAGAGATGTCGGCGCGCGTTCCCCTCCAGGTCGCGTTGTCCGCTGAGGACCACGCGTGGAGTTATGTGTTCCTGGCATCGCATCGCGCCCGCGGCATCACCGGCGACGTCATCCACCCCGACGGAGGCATGAGCGTCGCCGCGGCGCCGAGGAAGCGCAGTTGAGCACTGGCACCGCACGATCGGAACAGAGAGGACATCATGCCCAGACTCCACGCTGACTACCAGTTGTGCCAGGGTTATGGCAACTGCGTGACCGGCGCTGCCGACACCTTCGATGTCGACGATGACGGCGTGGTGGTGCTGTTGCGTGACACCTTCGCAGAGCCTGAGCGCTCACGAATCGAGGACGCGGTTGGCAGTTGCCCCGTGAACGCCTTGAGCATCGAGGGCGACTGATGTCCGGACAGACCGTCGTCATCGTGGGGTCGTCCGTCGGCGGGGTGCGCACCGCAAAGGCGCTGCGATCCCAGGGCTTCGGCGGCCGGATCGTGTTGATCGGCCGTGAGAGCAGTCTGCCCTACGACAAGCCGCCCCTCTCCAAGCAGTTTCTCGCAGGCTCGTGGGATCAGAGCCGGCTGACGATGCTCACCGCCGAAGAAGCCGACGAGGCCGGTATCGAACTGCGCCTCGGCAACGCAGCTGAGCACCTGGACCTTGCTGATCGAGCGGTGGTCCTCGCCGACGGCGCGCGGGTCAAATTCGACATCCTGGTCGTGGCCACTGGCGCTGATGCGCGACCGAGCCCGTGGCCGGTGGCCTCCGGTGTTTATCTCGTGCGGACGCTGGACGACAGCCGTGGACTGGCTCGCGCGCTGGCGACTGCCGGACCGGTAGTAGTCGTGGGCGGCGGATTCATCGGTGCCGAGGTCGCCGCGACTGCGCACGCCGCGGGGCGGAACGTGACCATCGTCGATCCGTTGACCGCACCGATCGGCCGGGTCGTCGGGGCTGAACTCGGAGCGATCCTCACCAGCGTGCACGCGAGGCACGGGGTGCAGGCGCGGTTCGGCGCCGGTGTCGAGTCGGTCGACGGACGCGAAGGGGATCTGCGCGTCACCCTAACCAGCAAAGAGACGCTGCGGGCTGCCATCGTGGTCGTCGGTATTGGCGCCATCCCCAACGACGCCTGGCTATCCTCTTCCGGACTGCTGATCGACGATGGCGTGGTGTGTGACGAATTCTGCCGTGCGGTAGGGCATCCGGGCGTGTTCGCGGTCGGCGACGTGGCGCGCTGGCGTCATCGTGGGTATCGGGAAGATGTCCGGGTCGAGCACTGGACCAACGCCGCTGAGCAGGCCGCCTGTGTGGCCCACAACATCACCCACCCCGACGAGCTGCGTTCCTACGCGCCGACCGAATACGTGTGGAGTGACCAGTACGACTGGAAGATACAAATCGCCGGGCGGCCACACCGAGCGGTGCTTGATCGGATCGTCGGCGACCTGAACAGCGACTCGCCGCAGGGCGTAGCAGTGTTCGGCGATCAGGACGGGATGCTGACTGGGGCTGTCACCGTCAATTGGCCGAAGGCACTGATGATGTGCCGCAGGATGATCGGCGCGGGAACGACCGTCGCCGACTGCCTGGCGGAAGTGGAACGCTTACCGCAGCTCAACATAGGCCAATCAGCTGGAGGGTGATCACCTGATGACGATGGAAGCAGAACCGATCGTTGCCCGGGCATACGGGCCGATACCCCAGTACCCGGTGGAATCGGTTGACAACGCCTTGCAGATCGTCATGCTCCTAGCGGCCCGGAATGAACTCCGGCTCACCGATGTAAGCGCCTACCTCGGTGTGGCGAGCTCGACGGCGCACCGGCTACTCGCCATGCTGGCCTATCGCGGACTGATCCGCCAGGATCCGAAAACGAAGGCCTACCGTGTAGGACCGGGTCTGGATCTGCTCGCCTTCAGCGTGCTGCGCCAGCTGGATGTCCGCGACCGGGCCCGACCGGTGTTGGAGAAACTGAACGCCGGCCTAAGGGAGACCGTGCATCTGGGGCGGCTGGAGGGCGCCGAGGTCGACTTCGTCGCGTCCATCGAGAGTCCGCAGGCGCTGCGGGTGTCTAACCGGCTGGGCGTGGCGATGCCCGCACACTGCACGTCGACCGGCAAGGCGTTGCTTTCCGCTCTCGGGCCCGGGGAGCTCGACCGGCTCTATCCGCACGCCGATCTGATCCAGATGACGCGGAATTCCATTGCGTCGAGGGTGGCGCTCGATGCGGAGCTCGCCGAGGTGCGCAGGCGCGGGTATGCCATCAGTAATGAAGAAGGCGAGGTGGGCGTGATCTCCATCGCAGTAGCGCTGCGCGGCGGATCGTATGCCCTCAACGCCTCGGTGCCCGTCAGCCGAATGACTAGGAGCTTGCGTCGAACTGTGCTCAGTGAGCTGATTGCGGCTACCGATGAGATCGGGGCACTGCTGCCATGAATCGGGCAGAGCGTCTCGAATTGACCTACGGTGGCGAACTTTACGACAGAACGCGTCGCCTCTACACGGGCGAGGTCGCACCTGAGGGTATACGGATGCGCTACCTGCACACCGCGATCGAAGATCTCTTCTGGCGCCAGGGCAAGTACGGCGAGTTCGACGTGGCCGAGTATTCGATGGGTGCATACCTGTCCACGGTCGACGATCCCGATCGGCCTTTCGTCGCCCTCCCGATCTTCCCGTCTCGGCTCTTCCGGCACTCCAGTGTCTACGTCCGTGCCGACACGAATGTGGCTGAGGCGGCCGACCTCAACGCTGGCGTCATCGGGACCCCCGAATGGAGCATGACCGCCTCGTTGTGGATGCGCGGCATACTGGGCGAGCATCACGGTGTCGATCTCGCGTCAGTCCGTTGGCGCACAGGTGGTCTCGAGGAGCCGGGTCGTCAGGAGAAGGCGCCGGTGGCACCTCCCGACCATTTCGACGTCTCCCATATTGGCGACGAGGACACCCTCAGCGCCCAGCTGATTCGTGGCGAGCTCGACGGACTGATCACCGCGCGTCCCCCACGGGCGTTCCTGCAAGGCGATCCGCGGATTCGACGGTTGTGGCCCGACTTCCGTGCGGTGGAGCGCGCCTATTTCGACGTCACGCAGATTGTTCCGATCATGCACGTGGTAGTCGTCAAGCGTTCGGTGCTCACCGCTCATCCCTGGGTGGCCAACAATCTTGTCGATGCGTTCGAACGGGCCCGCAAACCCGTACAGCGGGAGCTTATCGACACCGCAGTGTGCACGACCAGCCTGATATGGGAGTCCTCCTACGCGGAAGCAGAAAAAGACGTTCTCGGCGATCCCTTCCGCGGCGGCGTCGCTGAGAACGTCGCCGCCCTACAGGCATTGCTGGCCTACGCGCACGAGCAGGGGTTCAGCGAACGCCTGCTGCGACTCCAGGATGTGTTCGTACCGTCGACGGTCAGCGCAGCGCGGGTGTAGTCCCGAGAAACCCGTTGTGCCTCAGGCGAGTCCGAGAATTCTCTCGGCGGTCAGCACACTGACCGCCGAAGTGACCGCGTCGGGGAGACCGGCGCCGAGCAGCGCCGCTCCTGCTGGTCGTTCGGCGATGGCGAACGGATAATCGGTGCCGACCACCACCCGATCGGCCCCGACGCGCCCGACTAGAGCCGCAACCGCGTCCGCGTCGAAGAGCAGCGAATCGTAATAGAAGCGGCTGGCATAACTCGACGGACGGTCGCCGCAGTACGTCATTGTCGATGAGTTCTCCCAGAATCGCTCGATTCTCGGGAGCAGCGCCAGAAACGCACCTCCGCCGTGAGCGAGCAGAATGTCGAGGTTGGGATGGCGGTCCAGAACGCCGCCTATTACCAATGACGCTGCAGCCGCCGCTGTCTCAGCGCCCATTCCGATGGAATCGGCGAGTCCGTACTTTGTCAGCCGATCCGAACCCAGCACCTGCCACGGATGTACAAACACCAGAGCGCTGTGATCGGCGCAGGCCGCGAAGAAGGGATCCAGGGCGCGGTCGTCGAGATTAAGTCCGCGCACGTTCGAGCCGATCTCGACGCCAGCGAGGCCGAGAACCTGCCGAATTTCGACGACCATCTCCGCGGCCCGGTCCGGGTCCTGCAGCGGGACTGTGCCCAGCCCGCTGAACCGCGTCGGATATGCGCGAACGGCATCGGCGATCCATTCGTTCTGCACCCGCGCCATCTCGGCCACGCCATCGGCGCTTAGGTTATAAGAGAAGGTTATCGGTATAGGTGAAATAACCTGTCGTGCAACGCCATCAGTCTCCATGTCGGCGAGTCGTCGCTCCAGGTTCCAGCATTGCTCCGTGATCGAACGAAAGTGCCGGTCGGCGAGCATGATGTCGGCGCTGCACGGACCGGTTTCCACCAGTTCAGGCCAGGAACCCGCGAAGCGTCGGCCGAAGTTGGGTAGGGAGCGGGGCAGGCCATGGGTGTGCAGATCGATCACAATATCGCCTGATAAGACGCCGAGAGTCTCATGACGACACCTGACCACGGAGCCTCGGCTGTGGGCGCTTGAGGTCGGCGCCATTGGTGACGGTCTGGCAGTTCTGTTCGATCGAGTCGAAGAACTTGCCGAGCAACGTCTGCAACTGACGCTTCTGCGGGGGTGTCAGATCGCTCATCAGGGTCTGTAGGTATGCCCAATGTCCGGGCAGAAACTTGCGTAGAAAGGCGCGCCCGGGTTTACCGATGCGGATCAGGAAGGACCGACGGTCGTCGGGATTCGTTATGCGTTCGACGTAACCTCGCCGCGCCAACCCGTCCACGACACCGGTCAGGTTAGCCGGCAGCACGGAGACCGCCTGACCAAGCGCCCCCATCGTCAGCGGCTCCGAGGCGCGGTCGAGCACCGTGAGGATATTGAGCTGGCTGATGTTCAGGTCATGCGGCAGTAGTTCGCTGACGTGAGCCCGCTCGAAGGCGGTCGCGGTACGGAACAGCGCCAGTGTCAGTCCCAGGACGGCGGTGTCGAATCCCGGATCCTCCCGGTCGGCCGCCCTGGCGATCTCCTCGGCGATCGAGCGTGGGTTACGGGGCCGTCGCGGCATGGGATCGCCTCCCGATCGATCACGATGGTGGATAGTTCTGGTTCTGTACAGTACCGACGTCAACAAATTTGTCGCGGTGTCGGGTGGATTGTTTAATAACTCACCGGAGAGGAATGTTGACGGTCTTCGTCTGGAGGTAACTCTCCAATTCCTCGACTCCCTCTTCGGTACCTGTTCCGCTGTCCTTGCGACCACCGAAGGGCGCACCCAGAAAGTGGCTGCCGCTGCCGTTAATCCACACATAGCCGGTGTCGAGCCTGTCTGCCACCGAGACTGCGGTGGCGATGTCGTTGCTCCAGATCGCGCCGGTAAGACCGAACGGTAGTGCATTGGCCTGAGCGATGGCGGCGTCAAGGTCTGTGAATCGCAGCACCGACAAGACCGGACCGAAAATCTCCTCACGCGCAACGGTCATCGACATGTCGACGTCGGCGAAGACCGTCGGCTCGACATAGAAGCCCGCCTCGAATGCCTTGCCCGGCGGCCGTCCGCCGCCGGTGACCAAGTTAGCCCCTTCGCGTTTCGCAATCTCGATGTAGTGATTCACTTTGTCGAACTGGGCTTGGGACACCAGGCATCCCATCTCGGTCGCCGGATCCAGCGGATGGCCGATCCTGATCGACTTCAATCGTTCGACCAAGCCGGAAACCACCTGATCGTGAAGTGACTCGTGAAGAAAGAGCCGGGTCGTTGACCCGCAGGACTGTCCCTGGCTCCAATGACAGTTCATGCCGAAAGCTGCGCCCTCGACGACGGCGCTCGGGTCGGCGTCCGGGCAGACGATCATCGCGTTCTTGCCGCCGAGTTCCAGGGTGACGTGTTTGATGCCCGCCTCGGCTGCCGCAGCCATCACCTTCTGGCCAGTGGGCACGCTGCCGATCAGTGCGATGCGCTTGACGTCGCGGTGTCGGACCAGTGCGTCTCCGGCCACCGCACCGCTTCCCGAGATGATGTTGACAACGCCGGCCGGAAACGACTCGAGTACCACTTCGGCCATCAGCAGCGAGGATAGCGGAGCCTGATCGGGCACCTTGAGAATCAGTGTGTTGCCGGTGATCAGCGGAGCGCCTACTTTGGCGGCGGCGAACAGGATCGGGTGGTTGTAGGGAATGATCCGCCCTACCGCGCCGTACGGTTCTTTGCGGGTCATCAGCCAGCTGCGCGTCATCGACGGAAGGGTGTCGCCGGTGACGCTGAAGGCCACCGCTGCGTGGTAGTCGAGCCACCGGCTAGCCATCATGACGTCGCCGACCATGGCTGTGACGGGATTGCCCGTGTCGATAGCGTCGAGCAGACCGAAATCGGTTGCGCGGGCACGCAGTCTCTGCGCGAAAGACCTTATCATCTCCGCACGCTCGAGCAATGTGGTGTCGCGCCATTGCGGGAACGCCGCCGCCGCGGCCGCGACAGCTGCGTCAACGTCGGTGGGCCCCGCGGCAGGAACGCGGGCGATGGTGGAGCCGTCGTGCGGGGCGGTGATCTCCATCGTCGCGCCGTCAGCGGCGCTGACGCGGTCGCCCCCGATCAGCATCCGCCAGTCACGATCGAGCAGCGTCGCGACGTCCGTCTTGTTGCTTTCGAGAGAGGATTTCACGTGCTATGCCCACTTTCTGGAGGACCACTCGTCCGGCGTAAGCCGACTCTAGCGGTTGACCTCGCCCTTGAGGCTATATCTACAAATATTTCATAATAATAACTAAGTCCGACGCTACCGCACACCGCCACGCGACCGCAGCAGGTCACGTAATGGCCTGTTGCGCAATATGAATCTGGCGATTCCGACCCAACACGGGTCATTGCGCTCGCCACCTCCCTAGGTGCACAGGGATGGCTTTGACCCGAAGGGCAGTACGCAATATAGTTCAGGAGCATAAGTAAACCGAGTGGCGCATCTGTAATGCCGCGGTGCGGGCTGAGTTGCCTCGTTAGGTTCAGGAAGGTCGGAGATGATCGAACTGCAGGACATTGCATACGTGCGATCGGGGGTGACCGATCTCCAGCGTGCTACCCGCTTCGCGGTCGACATCGTGGGGCTGGACCCGGTCGCGCAGGACCAAGGTGTCACCTATTTGCGGGCCGACGGCCGTCATCACTGCCTAGCGCTGATCGAAAGCAACCGGCCCGGCGTCCTCGCATCGGCGTTCTCGTTGCGAGACGATGCCGC
This sequence comes from Mycolicibacterium vulneris, assembly GCF_002104765.1. Classification (GTDB taxonomy): domain Bacteria; phylum Actinomycetota; class Actinomycetes; order Mycobacteriales; family Mycobacteriaceae; genus Mycobacterium; species Mycobacterium vulneris. The sequence continues at coordinate 139,346 of NZ_NCXM01000014.1, read as the reverse complement.
GCTCGAGTCAGCCGAAGTCGAGTTGCAGCAGTACGGCTGCACGGTGTCGCGTGGCTCCGAACAGGAAGCGCGACACCGGCATGTTCGCAATTTCATCGCCTTCGACGACCCGTTCGGCAACCACGTCGAACTGGTCACGGGCCAGAGCACCCTGGTACGTCCGATCAACTCCGGTCGACCCGCCGCAGGTATCGCGGAGTTCGGCCACCTGTGCCTCGATGCCCCCGATGTACGGGCCGCGCACGCCTTCTGGTCTACGGTGTTCAGCGCCAAGGTGTCCGACTGGATCGGTGAGGGCGCTTGCCTGATGCGAATCGACCCCGTCCATCACAAGCTGGCGTTCTTTCAGAGCGACGCCGGACCGGGCTTCTGTCACATCAACTTCCAGGTCGAGACGCTCGACGATGTGATGCGCAATTGGCGATTCCTGCAACAGAACGACGTACAGATTCTGCATGGGCCGGGCCGTCACCCGACGTCGACGGCCATCTTCGTCTACTTCCTCGGTCCCGACAACCTCACCTACGAGTACTCATTCGGGGTCCAGTTGATTGACGACGAGGCGTGGACTCCGCGCATGTTCGAGCTCGGAGAGCCGGGCTCGATCGATATGTGGTTGGGTCCAACCCAGCGGACCGTCTCCCAGACTCAACTCGACGGCCGCTCGACAGCATCGCTTTCTGTCGTTGCGCCTGAGCTCAGTGTGTAGATGCGTACCGAAGAGTGCCATCAGATGGCCGAGGACCTGCTGGCGGCCTACCAGACGCGCAGCCCGATCGCCCCGCTGACTGACCGATTCCCGGACTTGACCGTGTCGGAGGGCTTCGCCATCCAGCGAGCACAGGTCGATCGGTGGATGGCCGAAGGCCGGATCATCAAGGGCCACAAAGTGGGCCTGACCTCGGCGGCCATGCAACGTCAGATGGGGGTTGATCAACCGGATTTCGGTGTCTTGCACGACCAGATGTTCCACGCAGAGTCCGATCCCATCGCGGTGACTGCCTTCCTGCAGCCTCGTGTCGAGCCGGAGATCGCCCTAGTAATCAAGCGTGACCTTGCCGGTCCCGGCGTGACAGTCGCCGAGGCCCTGGCTGCGGTGGACTTCGTGCTGCCGGCACTGGAAATCATCGACAGCCGCATCGCCGACTGGCGTATCAGCGTCGCCGACACGGTGGCCGACAACGCGTCGTCGGGGGGAGTCGTGCTCGGCGGGCGTCCTGTTCGGCCCACAGATGCGGATCTTCGGCTCCTCGGATGCAACCTGTACTGCAACGGCGAGGTGGTCGCGACGGGTGCCGGGGGGGCGGCGCTCGGCTCGCCGGTGATATCGCTGGCATGGCTGGCCAACACCCTGGGTCAGCAGAACGACTGCCTGAGAGCCGGTGATGTCGTGCTGCCGGGTTCGGTGACCGCGGCACAACCGGTGCGACCAGGCGATGTCTGGACCGCGCAGTTTGCCCAACTCGGGCTAGTCACCGCACGTTTCGCCGCAGGAGGGTCATGAGTACATGGACCGTTGACCGGGCGGCCTCCGAGCTGCTTGACGCAGAGGACACGCGAACCGCCCGCGACCCGATCACCGATGACTGGGCCGACCTCGACCTAAGGACCGCCTATGCAATTCAGGACGAGGCGTTGTGCCGCCGAGTCGAGCGCGGTGAAAGCGTCGTGGGGGTGAAGCTGGGCCTGACGTCGCGAGCCAAGCAGCAGCGAATGGGTATTTCGTCGCCGCTGGTTGCGTGGCTGACCGATGCGATGACGCTGCCCGCCGGGGCGCCGTTGCCGACGGGCGCGTTGATTCATCCCCGTGTCGAGCCGGAACTCGTCTTCGTCATGAAGGAGCGGTTGAGCGGTCCTGGTGTTACAGCGGCACAAGCGATGTCAGCGGTGGGGCATGTCTACGCGGGCATGGAGATCATCGACTCCCGCTATCGCGATTTTCGGTTTACCCTGCCCGACGTCGTCGCCGACAACGCCTCATCGGGTCGATATCTGACGGGCCCAATCGGATTGCCGCCGGAAGAACTGGACCTCTCATTGGAGGCGTGCTTGGTCGAAGTCGACGGCGTCATCGTCGACAGCGCCACCGGAGCCGCGGTTCAAGGTCATCCTGCCGAGGCGCTGGCGTTGGCGGCGAACGTGCTAGCCGAGCGGGGGGTGGCGATCGAGCGCGGTTGGATTGTGCTCACTGGCGGGATGACCGATGCGGTTGCGCTCGGTCCCAAAGCCGTTGTGCGAATGCATTTTTCGAACCTCGGTTCACTGGTCGTCCACGAAGGGAAGTAACGCGATGCCGTTAGTCGAAGTCACCCTGGTCCAGGGCCGCGCACCACACCAGTTACGGACGCTAATCAGCGAATTGACCGGCGCGGTCGAGACGGCGCTGGGCGTCTCACGTTCCGCCATCCGGGTGGTCCTGCGTGAAGTTCCCGATACCCATTGGGCCGCCGGTGATGTGACCATCGCCGAGCGGAACAAGAGTTCATGATCATGACCGAGCTCATACCGCACGTCATCGATGGTGAAGAGACCGAGTCGGCCAGTCTGGCGTGGTTCGACACCGTCGATCCGTGGACCCGCCAGCCGTGGGCCAGGGTGGCGCTCGGCGGCGCTGAGGAGGCCGCACGGGCCGTAACCGCGGCGCGCCGGGCCTTCGACGAAGGCCCCTGGCCACGAATGGGTTTGGCTGAACGGGGGGCAGTTCTGCACCGACTGGCCGATCTAATCATCGAGCATGGCGACGAGCTGGCCCTCGCGGACACCACCGATATGGGAAAGCCGATCACCGACACGCGAGGCAACGACGTGCCGCGGTCTGCGCAGAACTTCCGTTTCTTCGCTGACCATGCGCGGCTCTCAGCCGGTGAAGCACTGCCGATGGACACCGGTCACCATGCCTACACCAGATTCGAGCCGGCGGGTGTCGTCGCCGCGATCGCGCCGTGGAACTTCCCGCTGATGCTCGAGACCTGGAAGGTCGCGCCGGCCCTCGCGTGGGGAAACACGGTCGTCCTCAAACCTGCCGAGGACACTCCCGCGTCGGCGACCATCCTGGCGCGACTTGCCCTGCAAGCCGGGATGCCCGATGGTGTTCTGAATGTCGTGCACGGATATGGTCCCGGTTCTGTGGGATCCGCGCTCACCGGCGATTCCCGCGTTGACAGGATCACCTTCACCGGCGAAACCGGTACGGGCAGAACCATCGCCGCCGCGGCGGCGGCACACCTGACCCCGGTGAGCCTGGAACTGGGCGGAAAGGGTGCCAACCTGGTCTTCGCCGATGCCGACCTCGACAGCGCGGTGAGCTGGTCGATCCGGGCCATCTTCTCCAATGCCGGGCAGGTCTGCCTCGCCGGTAGCCGGCTGTATGTCCAGCGAGAGGTCTACGACGAGTTCTTGGCACGTTTTGTGAGAGCCACCGAATCGCTGATCACCGGTGATCCGAAAGCCGTTGACACCCAGGTTGGTCCACTGGCGTCGCAAGAACACTGGAAGAAGGTCCAGTCCTACGTCGAGGGGATCCCCGCCGAAGGGGGCACCATGCGCACAGGTGGTCCGGGGGAGGGGTGGCTCATCCATCCGACGGTCGTAACCGACCTGCCTGCAACCGCGCGCCTCTGCCGTGAAGAGATCTTCGGCCCCGTCGCGGTCGTCGCGCCGTTCGACACCGAGGCAGACGGTATTGCTGCAGCCAACGACACACCGTATGGGCTAAACGCGATGTTGTTCACCGAGAATCTCTCGCGTGCCCATCGCGTGGCAGCCGCGCTGAACGCGGGCACCGTGTGGGTGAATTGCTTTTTCGTTCGTGACCTGCGGGCGCCGTTCGGCGGGGTGGGCGATTCCGGAATCGGCCGTGAGGGTGGCACATTCAGCCGCGAGTTCTTCACCGAGCCGAAGGCGGTGGTGATGGCTATCAGTGACGGTGGCACCGCCTAGGACGCCGCTGATGTAGTGACCTGCAGCGGTGCCGGAATTGGCGGTCCGTGCTCGCGACTTATGACAACGGCGGGCTTAGTGTGAATGGTGGAAATCAGCGGATCTCGGGCACCCGGTACACGATCCGAAACACCCCGTCATGACCTCGCCGTGCTCGGCCGGCAGACGGATACTGCCCGCAGGCAAGTGATCGCCGACCAGCAGCAGGTCATCGAATCGACCCTGCTGATATCCGTTCCAGTGCCTTGCACCTGATCATCCTGGCCCACCTGCACCAAACCGGCTCCGGCGCGCCGGAACTCAGTCACTAAACAGCACCGTCCTAGGTCAGCTCAGCGCAAACCGCGATGCTTCTGCTCCAGTTCTGCCCACCGGCGGCCGGTCTCCTCACCGCCAGCGACCATGTCGGGCGGAGCATCGGTGTAAGGCGGCCGGCTGGGCCCACAGTCGATCAACCCCGCTCCGCGGAACCGGCCGCGCCCGACCGGAATGCTGTAATCCATGAAGCGCGACATGTCACCTCCGAACTGCGGGGCCAGCGCCCAGTTCACCTGCTCGGAAATGCGATCCGCCTGTGCCCAGTCCTCGGACAGCACGGCGCGCGAAAGCGCCGCTAACGGGGACGGTGCACAGGCCACGTTTCCCGACCAGCAAGCCGTGGCCCGAGCGGGAAAGCGCTTGGCAACGCGGACCCAGTCGCTGTCGAGGGGCAGCACGGCAATCTTGTCGCCGAAGGCTTCGATGTCGCCCTCCAGTGTCGGTCCGCCTGCGTGCTTGGTCGCCACGATCTCAGGCGCATCGGCAAGTTGCCGGTAGGCCTCGACGCTAATCTTTCCCTTGAACGCGGCGGGATTGTCATAGATCACAACCGGTACGCCGGGCAGCGCCTCGGTGATATCGCGATAGAAGCGCACGACGCCGACGTCGTCGAGCGGCAGCCACATCGGACGACCGACGAAGAGTCCGTCGGCGCCCACATCGATCGCTTCGCGACCTCGTGCGATGGTGTCGCGGGTGTTCAACGTCGTCACGCCGGCGAAGAAGGGCACCCGGCCGCGGATCGTCTCGGCGACGCAGGCCGAGAACTGAAGCCATTCTTGATGAGTCAGCGACGCGCACTCGCCGAAGGTTCCGGTGGACATCACGAGCTCGATCCCGGCGTCGACGACCTGCTCCACCATCTTCTCGGTCTCAGCGACATTGACGCTGTTCAGGCAGCGCCAGTCATCGGCGTCGCCGGTCGCAGGCGTCGGCACGATGCCCACGATCCCTCTGATGTCTGCACGGGTGATCGTCATGGTCATGCCCTTTTCTTCGCCGGGGAGGCGAGATCGCCAGGCACAGCGGGATATTGCTGGGTACCGAACGAGTGGCGCGGCTCCTCGCGGTACATTCCGAGCGCCTCGAGCATGGGAGCGTCGGTTGCGGAGAAGAGCACGGCGTCGACCTCGGAGGACCGGTTCATGTGGGCGTGCCACATCCAGTCGGGCACTACAAACGAGTCGCCGGCAGACCATTGAATTTCCTCGTCACCGACAACTGTGGTGCCTTCGCCTTCGACGACGTAGTAGACCGCACTGGAAGTGTGGCGGTGGCGTTCGGTGCACAGACCCGGACGGAGCAGCTGTGCGAAGCAGTCGATAGTGGGCAGTGTCGGGCCGCCGCTGATCGGGTGGGCGTAGTGCAGGATGACGCCGTCGAACGGGCTGCCGCTACTGTGACGATGCGTGTTCAAGGCGGCCCGAACCTCGCTCCACGCGTAGCGGAACGGAATCCGCTCATTCTGTCGAGCTTCCCACGCGGGGCGTATGTGGGAGGCGCGACTGCTGACGAAGGCAGCAGCGTCTTCGTGCAACGGCTGTGTGCGCCCACCGAACGGTTCGAAGAATATCTGACGCAGGTAACCGATGAGCGGCACGTCGAGGATGTCGACCCAGACGCCGCGTTTGTCGCTTTCGTTGTGGTGATCGTGCCAGGAATAGGCGGGCGTGATGATCAGGTCACCGTCCTCCATCGCAAGTTTCTCCCCGTCGACCGCGGTGAACAGGTCGGGGCTACCGTCCACGACGAAGCGCAAGGCGTTGATGGAATGCCGGTGGGCCGGGGCGATCTCGCCAGGCAGGGTGATCTGCATACCCATCGCCAAGGTCTGCGTCGTGCCGTTGACGTCAGGACCCGGGTTAATGAAAGTGAAGTTCCTGCGGGCGGTTTCGCCGGATACCGCCGCGCACATCTCGGTCAGGGCGCGATCCGCGAGTTCCCATGACCATCGGAACGGCACACCCGCCGGGATGGGACCGTCGGTGAGCTGGACCAGCTGCGCATCGTACTGCCACTGGCCACGGAGGTGCAGTTCGTCAAGCTTCCTGTCGAACTGTGCCAGATCTGAAGCTGGCTCCTGTGTAGTCGTCATAATCCCTTGTCCTCGTGAAGAAACCGTGGCTGTCAGAGAAGGTCGCGCTCGACCGCGTCGTTTGGTCAACCGAAGGGTCCCGGCGGGCTCGAGTGTCGATGCCTCGGGTCGGCGGGACCACTCCCGGTGATGATGACGCAGCGCTGACGCTAGCACCGGCCGCAGCCACTCACAAGACACTTAGTACGATTTGTGTCTAAACAATACTTCTGGTGCAACTCCTTTATGCACGAGGTACCTTCTGGCAGGCCACCGATCGGGATGGTGATCCGTTTCAAAAAGAAACGCCTAATCTCACCTTTTCCTCTGCAGGGTGGGAATACACTCTGCGAAGCGTGAAGACGAGGAGGGCCCTGATGGCGGCGAACGGCGACATGCTTGCGCGTATCTTCGATGCGACCACTACGACGTTGGCACGCAGTGGCGCCAAAGGGCTTTCGATGACCGACGTCAGCGCTGAAGCGGGGATCTCCCGCGGAACGCTGTATCACTATTTCGGTAGGAAGCAGGACCTACTGTATGCGGTCGGCGTACGAGTCGTGAAGCTGTTCGAAGGCGCGGTAGTCAACGCCGTCGAAGAGCGGCCCGAACTCGACGTTCGTGTCCGGGCGGTCGTAGAGGCAATGATCGACGTCGGTCGGGCGCATCCGGAAATCATGCAGGTGATTGCCCTTGAACCGGGCTTCGGAGTGGACTTCTTGCAGCAGATCTTCCCGGAGTTCGTCGGCGTGCTGGAAGAGCTACTGGCGCCGGCGCTGAGCTTGACCTTTGCCGTCCGGTCCATGGGTATGACCAGTGGTCAGCTCTGTGAACTCATCCTTCGAATCGTAATGTCGGCGTACGTGTTTCCGACTCGCGACGTGGCCGACCTACCGCGCGCGATCCTGGCAATGCCATATCTGGCCCGGTGGACTCCCGACCAGTACCTGGTCTGAAACCTGCGGCGTTCCCAAGCGTCGCCAACGTCACTCGCCCGGGTTGGCGCGGCGCACCGTGATGGCGCTGTCAGGGCACGCCTCCGCACCTCGGCAAGCCTGCGCCTCGAGGTTAGCCGGCACGCTCTCAGGTGCCTCGGCGTATCCGGCGTCGTCGATGGAGTAGACGTCGGGACCTTCGGCGGCGCACAGGGTGTATCCGCAGCACTTCGACCGGTCGACAGTGATCAGAAGGGGTAGCTGGCTGTCTGCCATGATGATCGGCTCCTCCGGTGGGCTGGGACGTGAAAAACTACCTGAGGCCATTTTCAGTATTAGACATACTACACAGATAGTGTCTTAATCGCATATTGCCTCTCAGTTGGGAGTGCGCGATCGCCGCAGGAGCGTTGGCCGACTGACCCGAAACAGCCTGCTACGGAAATGAATTCGGCGACATTCGCTCCCGGCTGTTACGTACGGGTCTGGGCGCTTTCCCAGCGGAGTGATTGCCGTGTGCGGCGTCGGCGCAGACGGCAACCCGGTCAGCATGGCGGTGAGCTCGTTCGTCTCGCTGTCGCTGCATCCGCCGTGGGTGGCAGTCTGCCTGCCGAGCGCGTCCTTCTCCGGAGGATGCCTGCGTTCGGTATCGGGCACGGGCGACCGCTTCAGCGACATCGACCGGGGGCCTGCGGGCGATGGCGTCGCGTTCGTGCCAGGTGCCTGGGGTGTGGGTGGAATGGAGGCTGTTCGATGAGGTCGCTGCCCGGCGACCCACACCATCGCCATGTTGAAGATTCGTCGGCTGCGCCTCAAGCCCGGCATGGCCCCACTGGTGTTACGCGGCAGCGAATTTCGTCGGTTCGAGGTGGCCGTGAGCACCAAGGTCGCGTCGGGCCCACTCGGATGGTCCGATCAGATCACCGGTGCGCGGCGGCTCCCGAGCGAAGGAACTTCAGCCAAGACCTTGACCACACGGTGATGATGAACACATAATACAAGTATTGTTCAAATAGAACTTTTCATTCAAGCAGGCCGACACTCAAACATGCAGGCTGGCGCAGCCCCAACCATTGGTCAATTGGAGGACCCCACATGACAGCCCTCGAGGCCGACACCACCACCGTGCTCGATGCCGTTCGGGCACTCGTCCCCGAGATCGCCCAGCGCGCGAATGAGATCGAGGCGGCCAAGCTGATCCCAGCCGATTTAATCCAACGGCTCACGGACGCAGGGGCTTTCAGGATGTTCGTGCCTCGCCAGTACGGCGGCGAAGAGATGACCCTCCTCGAGGGCATGGCTGTCATCGAAGAGGTGGCAAAGGCCGACGCCTCGGCTGGGTGGACCGTGATGATCGGTGCTGACTTCGCGCCGGTGTTTGGCCGTTTTCCCCAGAACGTCCTCGACGGGGAAATTTATCCAGAAGGACCCGACACCATGGCCCGCGGGGCGTTCGCGCCCAAAGGCGTGGCGATCCGCTCCGACGGTGGCTATCTCGTCAACGGTCAGTGGCCCCTTGCCAGCGGTAGTTATGAGCACCAGTGGATGATGGGCAGCTGCATCGTGCTGCAGCAGGGCGCGCCGGTCATGACCGACGCGGGTGTGCCCGAGATGGTGCTCGCGATGGTGCCTGCAGAGCAGGCTGATTTCGTTCAGACATGGGATTCTGTTGGATTGCGCGGGACGAGCAGCAATGACTTTGTGTTCAAGGATGTCTTCGTTCCCGATGAGCATATCGGTAACTTCTTTGGCCCGGCCACCGTCGACACCACGCTGTTCCGGCTGCCCATCCGGTTGGCGCTCGGCCCGACCCATGTCGCGGTGGTCGTGGGAATCGCCGAGGGCGCTCTGAGCGACCTTCGTCAGTTGGCCAAGACGAAACGACCCGCGTTCAACCCTACGATGCGGCTGGCTGAAGACCCCGTATTCCAGTACCGGCTAGGGCAACTCGACATCCGGTTGGCTTCGGTTCGTGCACTGGCCGAGAAAGAGGTCCGGCTGATGTGGGACGCGGCGTCGGCAGGTGAACCCATCTCGCCGCTGCAGGCCACACGCCAGCGCGCAATGGTGGCACGGGCCCACACCGAGTGTGTCGAGATCGTCAATGAGGCGTTCGGACTGGCAGGCAGCAACGCCATGTACAACAGGTCGATGTTGCAGCGACGACTTCGCGACGTGCGGACAGCGGCGCAACACGCCGCCGCCAGTGGGGAGATCTACACGATCGTCGGGGCGCTGCTCGTCGGAGAGGGCGTCCCGCCGGCCGCCTTGGCCTAGCGGTGGGACAGCCGACACGATGACAACAGACGCGATGACGCCACAGGCCGTGACAGTCCACTGGGAGCTCTGCCGCCTGAACAACGCTTTCGCCTACTTCATGGACAATGGTGAATTCGATTCAATGATCGGGCTTTTCACCTCAGACGCCGTGTTTGACCGAGCCGGAATCGTCCATCACGGCCATGAGGAGATGCGCCAGGGGATGCGTGATCGGCCGAAGGTGACCACTCGTCACTTGTTGACGAACTTTTATTTGACCAAGGCCGACGATGACTCCGCGGCGGCGGTGGTCTGCGCCATGGTTTATCACGGTCCGCTCGCGAAGGACGGCGGCCCGGTGGTCTACGCCACTGACAACGGACGAGTCATCGAGTTTCACGACACGTACGCCAAAACCTCAGAGGGCTGGCGCATCTCGTCGCGGATCGCGCGGCCCATCTTCACTCCCGAGGTATGGCCGTGACGGGCAGGACAACGGAAGCGAGTCCCATGGCTGAGAACCAGCATGATGTGTTGGCCACCGTCGAACGGTTTGTCGCCGCGCTGACGACTGGCGACACCGCCAATCTCGACGCGCTGTTCACGGACGACGCGGTGATTTGGCACAACTACGACCAGGTCGGACAGCCCGCCAGGCAGGCGCTTGCGGCATTGGCCGGGCTGGCGGCGCTTGCGCCCCGGTACGAGATTGCAGGTCGCGACTTGGTCGACGACGCCTGCGTTCAACGCCACGTGGTCCACCTCACGCTGCCCGGAGGCCAGCCGGCCTCCATCCCCGCCATTCAGCGGATCTCCGTGGTTCACGGCCAGATTCGGCGGATCGACGAATACATGGATTCGGCCCAAATCGCGGCCGCAGTGCAAGCAATACAACCCAGCCCCCAGACCCCGGTGTGACCGGACCGATATTCCCAACCACGAGAAGGACGCTCCTGATGCCCGCAATCACAGACAAGTTCACCGGTGAACCTGTCCTGAAGCTCCAGCGCCTGGGTCACGGCACCCTCGAGACCATGGATCTGGCCAGGGCGCGCCGCTTCTATGAGGAAGTGCTCGGCCTGGAGGTGATTCAGCCGAGCAGCAGGTCGATGATGATCCGGCTCGGGACCAACCACGCCTACGCCGTGGTGGAGACCGGCAAGGCGAGCACGATGAGCATGCTGGCCCACAACGGGCTCGACGTCGGCAGCGTGGAAGAAGTCCACGCCGCGCACGAAAAGCTGCTCGAGATCAAAGACCAGTGGGGAATCAAGCAGATCACCGAGCCCCGTCACATGCACGGCGACACATCCTTTTACTTCACCGATCCTGATGGCAACTGGTGGGAGATCGTGGCGGTTCGCGAGAATGGCTACGCTGCGGACTTCGCCGATCGCGACCGCGATCTCACCGGTTTGCACGAATTCGACGGCGAGACCGGAAACGTGAACTTCAGCCACACCCACGACCCCGACTTCCGCGCGCGGGTCCGTCAAATCGTCGAAGCCAAAGCCGCGTCCGAGAGCACCGCATAATGGGCCGGTTGGACGGTAAGGTCGCCGTCGTCACGGGAGCCGGCAAGGGCATCGGCTGCGGTATCGCTCGCCGGTTCGCCCGCGAGGGCGCCAAAGTCGTGGTCGCCGAACTCGATTCGGATGCGGGCAAGCAGGTGGTCGGGGACCTCGGTGAGCTCGGTGGCGAAGGGTTGTTCGTACAGACCGATGTGTCTCGGAAGACCGATATCGAGGACGCCATCGCTGCCGCCCGGGAGTCCTTCGGCGGCTTGGACATTCTGGTGAACAACGCCATCGCGCTGACGCCGGACGTTCCGTTGGAGTGCAAGACGGACGAAATGCTCGAGCAGACGATGAAAGTCGGGCTGTGGAGTGTCTGGTGGGGCATGCAGACCGCGTTCCCACTGATGAAGGACCGCGGCGGAGGCCGCATCATCAACTTCTATTCGATCGACGCCGACGACGGCCACTGGGTGCACGGTGATTACAACACCGCCAAAGGCGGCGTGCAGGCGCTGACACGTACCGCCGGGTTCCAATGGGCCCGGCACAACATCTGTGTCAACGCCATCGCTCCGATAGCCGCATCGGCCGCCTTCGAAAAGATGGTGGCCAACAACCCAGAACTGGGTGCGGCGATTCCAACGATGATTCCGATGGGACGCATGGGCGATCCAGAAGACGACATCGCCCCCGTGGTGGCTTTCCTGGCCAGCGAGGAAGCCCGCTTCATCACCGGGGCCACCATCCCGGTCGACGGCGGCCTGCACGTGCCTCGGGTGAACACCAAACCACCGGATCCCTCGGTGTTCGACGCTGCGCCCGCCAGTGGCAATAACTAAGGAATAGGAGCAAAAATGACTATAGATGAGGTGAAACACGCTCCGACGGGACCTGTTCTTTCAGACGGGACCCCGCTGTCGGAGCTGATCGATAAAGACTTCCGGGAGGTATCGCTTCGGGTTCTGACCGACCCCGAGCTTTACCAGCTGGAGCTGAAACACCTGTTCGCCAAGGCGTGGACGGTGGTGGCGCACGAGGACGAAGTCCCAAATGTCGACGACTACGTACTGCGGTATGTGGGCGAAGACCAGGTAATCGTCAGCCGGGCGGCGGATAACACCTTCACGGTGGCGCTCAACGTGTGCGCACACCGGGCCGCCAAGGTGTGCCGGTTCGAGGCCGGCAACGCCAAGACATTCCAATGTGCCTACCACGGTTGGGTTTACAAATCCGACGGCAGCTTCGTCGGCGCGCCCATCGCTCGGGAGGACATGCACGGTCTGTTGCGGCCCAAGTCTGAGCTAGGTCTGACCAAGGGGCGGGCAGAGACCTACTGCGGCATGATCTTCGTCACCTTCGACGAGAACGCCCCGACTCTGCGCGAGTACCTCGGCCCGATGACCTGGTACTGGGACCTGATGTTTGACCGCACGGCCGGTGGCATGACGGTGCTCGGCCACCCGCAGCGGTTCATCATCAAGGCGAACTGGAAGAGCGCCGCCGAGCAGTTCGCCGGAGACATCTTCCACACGCTGTCGCTGCACCGTTCGATGCAGGAACTGCAACTGCTCTCCACCGAGGGCGAGTCACAGGAGCCGGCAATGGCCGGCGTCAGCGCCAGCCACAACGGCCATTTCGTGCGGTGCTTCGATCTGACCAACGAGCACTACGTCAATGCCCTCAAGGGCAAGAATCTTGCGGACATGTCGCCGCTGGAGCGGCTGCACCTGGTTCCCCCGCCGGGAATGTCACCGGAGATGGTGAAGGGGCTGCCAGATCGATTCGACGATGGGCAACTGAAGATCCTTGCGGGGTACACCCCGCAGGTCGGTCAGCTGTGGCCGAACACGGCTGCGCTCTGCATGCCGTTCCAATTCCCCGACGGCACCCCGTCGGCCTTCCTCAGCTGGCGGGTCTGGGTGCCCAGGGGACCGGAACACTTCGAGCTGTTCCATTGGAGCCTGGTCGAACGCGACGCGCCTGAGGAGCTCCGCGACACCGTGAACCTGATGACGGCGGCCACCTTTGGCATTAGCGGTTTCGTCGAGGCCGACGACACTGACACGTGGCCCATGCAGACTTATGCCTCCAAGGGGGCGCTTGGAGCGCAGCAGAAGCTGCGCTACCAGGCGATCACTGGCGAGAACAAGCCCAGTGATTGGCCGGGTCCTGCGCAGGTCTACGCCGGGTTCCCGAAGGATGACACGCAGTGGAATTTCTGGCTGCGCTACAGCGAGTTCATGGAAGGGAGAGCGTGGTGACCACGGAAGCAACTCGAGAAGAGGTGGTGCCCGCCGCACGGGCACCAATGGGCACCGTTGACTACCCGAGGCCTAAGGGCACGCGGATCAAGGTCACCGACCCGCGGCACTTCGAGATCGTCGCGTGGCTAGAAGACGAGTCGACGCTGCTCGACGAGGACGACCTGACCGGTTGGCTGGCGCTGCTCGCGCCCGACGTCATCTACCGGGCACCGGTGCGGACCACGCGCGATCACCGGACCAAGGGGGTGTTCGAGGCGGAGATGTATCACTTCAACGAGAACATCATGACCCTGATGTTGAAGCTGATGCGGTTGACCCAGACCGACAGCGCCTGGTCGGAGAATCCGCTGTCCCGGACGCAGCGGATCGTGCACAAGGTGCGGTCATACGAGACCGACAAGGCCGACGAATACGAGGTCTTCAGCTCCGTCGTGCTCATTCGGTCCCGCTATGACGAGCCGGCATTGGAGTTCCTGCCGGCTCGCCGGGTCGACACCATCCGAACGGGTGACGAGTGGAAGCTCGCAGCGCGGACGGTCTATTTCGACCAGGCCACGCTGGGTGTGCAGAACCTGGCCGTCTATTTGTAGATCGGTTTACCCGTATCCAGTCCTCAGTAAAGCCGACTACCTATCGAGATGTTGGTTGAGTGTCGACCCGCATGGCCGGCACTCTGACGTTAAAGGTGTGAATTGTCTTCTGCAACAGACGAGATGCCCGGTTATCTGCCTGGCATCTGGGCAATCGATCCAGCGCAGTCCGGTCTCACGTTCTCGGTCGGCCACCTAGGGGTGCACACCGTGCATGGCACGCTCAGCGTGTCAGGCCGGATCGTCATGGCCGAAGATCCGCTCGATTCGGCGGTTGACGCGACGATCGACCTCGGCTCGGTCAACACCGGAAGCAAGGGCCGGGACAAGGCGATCCGGTCGGCGCACCTACTCGACGTATCCCGCCGGCCCACGGCGACCTACCGATCCCAGCGGTTGGATCTCGGGGAGTCTCCCGGCGAATTCCTACTACATGGAGATCTGGAATTGCTGGGTGCTACGCGGGAAGTGCCGATGCGGATCCGGCTGCAGCGCTCCACGTTTGGTGGCTCGCAGCAGCCGGTCATCACCGCGGCGGGTGAATTCACCCGCCGCGACTTCGGGTTGGTGTACCAGGCCCGGCCCCGCTTCCTCGATCGCGCGATCTCGTCGAGTGTGGGCGTTAAGGTACGGCTCGAGGTGGCGTCAGCCGCCGCGACCGAAGGGATAGGACGCTGAAGATCGCACGGATTCATCGAGGAGGCGCCGACATCTGGGGTCTGGTAGACGTCGACGCCGGTACCGTACAGCCGATTCGGGGTGGTATCGAGCAGTGGGGTTCAGCGGCTGCCGAAGGGACGGCGCATTTCGAGAAGGTCGGTCCTTCGTTGGCGATGACCGACGTTCGCTGGCGACCACCGATCACCCCTACATCTACGATTATCGGAGTCGGCATGAACTACTGGTCGCACCTGGAGAAGCTGGGTGTCACCGAGCGTCCGAAGACCACCTTGGGGTTCCTCAAACCCCAAGTGGCGATCATCGCCCACGAAGACGTCCTGGCGAATCCTTCGATCACGCAGCAACTGGACTTCGAGGTCGAACTCGTTGCGGTGATGGCGAAGTCGATGAGTCGCGTCGGCGAGCAGCCCACTAGCGCGGTGCTTGGCTACACAGTCGGCAACGATGTCAGTGCCCGTGACGCGGCCACGCCTCTAAGTGGTGGGCTGGACCTGTTTTCCATCAAGGCACTCGGAGGGACGACGCCGGTGGGACCGTGGATCACCACCAAGGACGAGTTCGGCGGGTCAGGCCAGATCGATGTCGCTATATCGTTACGTGTCAATGGTGAACAGCGCCAGCATGACCGCACCGGAAAGATGATCTTCAGCATCGACGAGTGCCTTGAGTACATCATCGAAAGGATGCCGCTCACCGCCGGCGATATCGTGTTTACTGGCACCACCCACGGGGTGGGGTTCGAGGACGGCCGATTCCTTCGTGAGGGCGACGTCGTTGAAGCGGAAGTCCAGGGAGTCGGGGTACTGCGCAACGTCGTTGGCGCCAGATTAGACTGAGATGTCAGCCCACGGCTCTTCGCTGCGAACGGAAGCGCGACTTTCTGGGTTTAAGTCCACCTGACTCACCGAGCATGACGAGAAGGTCGCGGAACCTCCTATAGTCGCGCGAAGGCATGAAGTAGTGCGAAAACGCCATCCGCACGATTAAGTCCGCAATCTCTTCCAGTTCGGCCGACCCATTAAGTACGGCGGGGCTGTCGACCAGTGCAGGCTCCAACGCATCGCTTAGGACACCGGAGAGCTGAGGTGCAACTCGCTTGATGTAGTCCACAACGAACCCCGGTTCCAGCTGACCGATTTGTAATGTGGCGGGGTTCTCCAACCAAAATCGCAGCATGACGTCAATGACTATCAGCAAGCGGTCAGCTGGCCGCGGGTTCGCCTCGATCGCGGCTTCTAGGACCGTCTGTAGCCGCGTGACGAAATGGTCGCCCAACGACCGAAGGAGTTCGTCCTTATTCTTAAAATATCGGTATAACGTCCCAGTCGATACGTTGGCCTCGTGCGCGATATCGCTCATCGCTAGCTTCTTCGGGCCTTGCCGAGCGATCGCCTTCAGGGCACCGTCGAAGATACGGGCCTCGGTACCTGCCCTGGACGCCAATGGCGAAGCCTTTCAGGAATGAAGCAGCCGTCGCTGCCGACCCAACATTTAAAAAAGATTATATCGCAGCTCAATTCTTGAACTCTTGTCGAGCGGGCGTTACGGTCCCAATCCTTGAGCAATCGCGCAACCAGTGCGGCTCGATCGGGCCGAGTTTGACGGTCCGCTCAGTAGCCGGCCAGCGGCGCGAGCCGTTGGACTGCAGGTCCACCAGGTGCACCCGCCACACGTCGCTGGCATATGCGTCGGCGTCGGTGTAACGGGGTTAGCCTCGTTCCAAGTAACGGCGCAGGTAACGGAACACGCCCTTGATAGCCGAGCTGTATTGCGCGCCAACGCTTTCAAACACCCTTTCGGGGTCGGCGCGGCGGACCGAGCTGGCCCCCCAGGCGGCTGACGAGGATCCCAACCTTAGCGGGTCCTGCGGAGGTGGAGCCTCATCGCGGCGTTGCAGCGCGTAGAGCAGCTCAAAGCGCACCAGTTCCGGCAGGCCAACCAAGGAGGACTGTTGAGCCGCGATCCGCGGCCTCTCGTCGACGACGACACGTGCGGCCAGCTCCTGCGGGGCATTGAGGCGAGGTTTCGTTGCCGCTGCAGCCGATTGCCTGAACCGGCACAGCCCTCGCTAGGTGACCGTTCGCGACCGCAACCGGCGACCAGACACGGCTCGGTACGGGTCAGTGGCCCAGGCCTGCGCGATGAACTCCTCCAGCAGCCCGTCGCCGGCCTTGCTCCGGGCCCGCCCGTGCCAGAAACACAGGCCACGCCAATGCAACTCGCTCGCGCAGTCGGGCACCGTGCAGCCGCTGCGGGCAACCGGGCGGGTCCGGCCGACGCCGGGGAGCGCGGTCGAACTCCACCTCGGCAGACACCGGCCACCGCCAGCGCCCCGCCGACAACGCGAACAGCGGCCGTTAAAGCCCCGCGCCGTGGGACAGCCCGGAGCCTGGCACGCAACGCCACGCCACGCCACGCCGCGGTCCGGTCGCTGTCCAAATCCCCGGTTAACAGCCACAGCGACCCGTCGCACTCACCTGGCCGCCACGCGGCATCGATGTGAGAGTCAGCGATTCCAACCAGTCAGCGTAGGTCGCGACCCGGCCGGCGTCGCTGCCGATCAGCAGGCGCGACACCGGCGCTCACGGGTAGCGACGGCCTCCACGGCTCGCCGCTTGTATACGTCTCGCGCATGCAGGCAAGTAGCGGACGAGCCGAACGCGGCTTGATCCAAAGCCGTTGTAAGAGAATACGCACCGGCGCGTACTCAGTACGTGGCCGCCGTTAACGTATGCGCCCGTACCGCAATACCGCAGTCGGTGGCCAGCTGCTCAAAGAACCGTCTTCCGCACGATAGTCATCGGCGCGCCCAGGGGTTCGTAAAGGTTGACGAACACCATGTCGCAGTCGGCGTCACCGAGGATCTCTATGCGTTCGAGTGGTAGTCCGCGTACGTCGACAGCACCGCCTGGCTCGCCGGCACGGTGCGCAGAATACGCGACTTCGCCAGTGCGCCATTGGAATTGGACCGGCGCCGCACACCAAACGTGAGCGCCCAGCACCTTGCTTCGACGAAGTGTTTGAAACGGGGCAAGCCCGCCAGACTGATCGAGGACCGTTCCACCGCCTGACTGAGTGTTGACAAAGTTTTGTTATGAAAATAAAGTTCCGTTACCAGAGTCTACGAAATCGGGGAGGGGGTTCTCGTGGTCCCAAGCTCACTGCAGAGGCTGTCGGTCGGCGGCATGAAGACGCTGCTGTCAGCCCCAAGCATTCCAGCTCGTCGGCTTCACTAGACCGCGAAGTTCTAGCGTGGCCGTTGGAGTCAGATTGGTACGCGGTTTGCGGGTTGGAATGAGTCGCTCATGGGCGGGCGAGGCGAGTCGGTTGAAACAGTTGCCTTGGGGGCCTTGCGGCCAGGTTCAAGCATCGGCGGTCTACGACAAGTATGGCGGTTGAGCCTTGGGGATGTCAGCCGGTTAAAGCTCAATCCGTAGTCGGCGGGCTCCTGGAGCGGACTACAGCGAATCCGCTCCGGTTGTTCCTCCCAAGACCAATTAAAAAGGTGACATGTGAGAGGACGGACGAGATCCGCTATGGCCGCCCGTCGGTACAGGTATGACTATGGCGTGTGATGTGAACGGAGGCCGGTGTTGATCTCGCCGAATACCTTCGCCAAACCCGTCCGCTCCGTGGGAGATTTTTTCGCCCTGTCGCTTGACACGTTGTTGCAGGTACCGCGGCGCCCGTTTGCTGGGCGCGAGTTCCTCCTGCAAAGCTGGTTCGTTGCCAGGGTATCGATAGCGCCGACGATGATGTTGTCGATTCCTTTCACCGTGCTCACGGTGTTCACGATAAATATCCTGTTGATCGAGTTCGGTGCCGGAGACTTTTCTGGCAGCGGCGCAGCGCTGGCTACGGTCACACAGATTGGCCCGCTTGTCACTGTGCTGGTGGTTGCCGGTGCCGGCGCGACGGCGATGTGTGCCGACCTGGGCGCACGCACTATTCGTGAGGAACTCGACGCGCTGCGCGTCCTCGGCATCAACCCGGTCGGGTCGCTGGTCGTGCCGCGGGTGCTGGCGGCCACCTTCATCTCGTTGCTGTTATCCGGCGTGGTAATCGTAACCGGCCTCGTTGGTGGGTTCGCGTTCTCCGTCTTTGTCCAGCACGTTACACCTGGGTCCTTCGCCGCCGGGTTGACGCTGTTGACCGGCGCGCGGGAGTTGGTCATCGCGCTAGTCAAGGCCGGGCTGTTCGGGCTGACCGCCAGTCTGATCGCGTGTTACAAGGGCATCTCGGTGGGCAGGGGGGCGGCCGCCGTCGGTAATGCGGTGAACGAAACGGTGGTCTTTTCCTTCATGGCGCTGTTCTTCATCGACGTCATCGTGACCGCGGTGGGCGTGAAGGCGACACCATGAGTAGCCGCACCGTTGCAAGTCAGCTATTTCCGCGACTGATCTACACGCTGGATGGCTGCGCTGCCGGCTGGCGGCGGGTCGGCGCGCAAGCGCGTTTTTACACAAGAACTCTGGGCGCGGTCCGGGACGCCTTGTCCTCCTACCAGCACGAGACATTGCGCATTGTCGCCGAGATGGGCTTAGGCGCCGGCGCGCTGGCGGTGATCGGCGGCACCGTGGGGATCGTCGGCTTTCTGACGCTATCGGGGGGTTCCCTCGTCACGATCCAGGGCTACAGCTCATTAAGCGGTATCGGTGTGGAGGCGTTGACTGGTTTCGTTTCCGCGTACGTAAATGGCCGCATCGTCACGCCGCTGACCGCGGTAATTGGCTTGTCGGCCACCATCGGAGCCGGTACCACCGCACAACTGGGTGCAATGCGGATTAACGAGGAAATCGACGCCCTTGAGGTGATGGGCATCCGCTCGATTGCTTATTTGGCTTCCACCCGGGTAATCGCCGGAGTGCTTGTGGTGATTCCGCTGTATTGCATAGGGCTATGGATGTCCTTTTATGCCGCCCGGTTCGCGACAACGTCCGTGTACGGTCAACCGACGGGCGTCTACGATCACTATTTTTCGACATTTCTGCAGCCCACCGACATCATCTGGTCTCTTCTGCAAGCAGTCCTGATGGGCCTCGTGGTGATGCTGGTGCATACCTACTACGGCTATACCGCTTCGGGTGGGCCCGCCGGGGTGGGTGAAGCCGTGGGTAGAGCGGTGCGTAGCTCAATGGTCTCCGCGGTGTTAGTAATTCTATTCTCCTCGCTTGCCATCTACGGGAAGACCGGCAACTTCCACTTCTCGGGCGGATAGTCCTGATTCTGCCTGACATCGGTAAGGGATATCGGAATGAAATCTTCGTCTTCAGCAGACGATGCTTACCTAGGGCGCTGGGCGACCATCTCTTGTGGAATCATTGTTGCGCTGATCATCTTGGCGTCCGCGCTGTTCAACGGGACATTTCGTTCGTTCATTCCGCTGACCTTGACGTCTGATCGCTCCGGCCTTGTCATGGAGACCGGCAGCAAGGTGATGCTGCGTGGCGTACAAGTAGGCCGCGTCGCCTCGGTATCCGGCGGCACCGAACCAGTCAGTCTGCAGTTAGAGATCGACCCCGATCAGGTCAGAAATATTCCGGCAAATATCGAAGCCCAGATCAAAGCCTCAACGTTGTTTGGCTCCAAGTACGTCGATCTGGTCTACCCCGAGAATCCCAGCACCAAGCACATAGCCGCAGGAGCGCTGCTGCGATCCCGCAATGTCAGCACCGAGGTCAACACCGTTTTCCAGAACCTCGCCCTGGTGCTCAAACAGATCGACCCCGCCAAGCTCAACGCGACTCTGACCGCGTTGGCAATCGGTCTGCGCGGTGAGGGCCAGACCATCGGGCAGGCCATCACCGACGCCAATCAGGTGCTGCTGGCGCTGAATCCGCGCATGGGCACCGTGCAGCAAGACCTCCGATCGCTGAGCGGTTTCAGCGACGCCTACAGCGCCGCCGGACAAGACATCCTGAGGACGCTCGCGGCCGTGAGTACCACGAGCGCGACCATCACAAGCCATACATCGGCACTCGACGCCTTGCTGCTGAATGCGATTGGTCTGTCGCAGTCCGGTACCGATCTCATCGCGCCCAACCAGAGCAACTTCGTCCGTGGAATCAACTTGCTTGAGCCAACGACAAACCTACTGATGAAGTACAACCCCGAGTACACCTGCATGCTTCTCGGCGCCACCTGGTATGTCGACAACGGTGGCCGGGACGCGCTGGGTGGTTCCAATGGTTACTCGATGATTGTGGATGCCGCCTTGCTGCTCGGCGACGACCCATACCAGTACCCGCAAAACCTGCCAATTGTGGCCGCAAAAGGCGGACCCGGCGGCAAGCCGAGTTGCGGGTCACTGCCCGACCCCAGCAAAAACTATCCGGTCCGTCAACTAATTACCGACACTGGTTGGGGTACCGGACTCGACATCCGGCCCAATCCCGGCATCGGGCATCCCTGTTACGCCGACTATTTCCCGGTGACGCGCGCCGTGCCGCAGCCGCCCAGCATCCGCCAGTGCATCCCAGGTCCGGCACCAGGGCCGATTCCGTATTCCGGCGCGCCACCGTACGGCGCAGCGCAATACGGACCGGATGGGACGCCGCTCCATCCGCTGCCGCCCGGGCCGCAACACAGTCCGTCAGACATCTCGGGAACACAGCCATGAGAGACAACCTCGGCAGCGCCATCTGGCGGCTCGCCATCTTTGTGACCGTCTGTCTGCTGAGCCTATTCGCGCTGTTCGCGGTGTTCGCGCAGCTGCGATTCGAGAAGGACGAGACCTATCATGCCGAGTTCACCAACGTGGCTGGCTTGAAAAGCGGCGACTTTGTGCGCATCGCCGGCGTCGAGGTCGGCAAGGTCAAAAAGATTTCAATCAAGCAAGACGCGTTCGCAGTGGTCGAGTTCTCCGCCGATCAGTCGGTGGTGTTGACCGAGGGCACAAAAGCGGTGATCCGTTGGAGCAATTTGGTCGGCGACCGCTTCCTGGCCCTTGAAGAGGGTGCTGGCGGAGTCAAACAACTCAAACCCGGGCAGACTATCCCGCTGGCGAGGACCGCTCCGGCGCTGGATCTCGACGCGCTGATCGGGGGCTTTCACCCGTTGTTCGAAGCGCTGGACCCCGCACAGGTCAATGCGCTCACCGGCCAGTTGATCTCGACTTTCCAGGGTCAGGGCGCGACTGTCAGCTCATTTCTGGCGCAGACTGCCACGCTGACCAGCACCCTTGCCGACCGCGACGAACTGATCGGACACGTGATAACCAACCTCAACACCGTGCTAGCCTCCCTCGGCGATCAGCGCGACCAGTTCGCTAAGGCAGTCGATTCGTTGAAAGAGCTCATGCAGGGGCTCGCGGATCGCAAATCAGATATCAGCAACGGCGTGGCCCACATCAACGCCGCATCTGGGTCGATCGCCGATCTGCTCCATCAGGCTCGCCCGGCCCTGCAGGACACCATCCATCAGACCGACCGAGTCAGCGGGATCGTCCTCGCTGATCACGATTACTTCGACGACCTTCTCAACACGCTCCCCGACGCCTACCAGGCCTTGGACAGGCAGGGGCTCTACGGCGACTACTTCTCATTCTATCTGTGCGATCTGTTGCTCAAGGTCAACGGGAAAGGTGGCCAACCCGTCTACATCAAGCTGGCTGGCCAGTCCTCGGGAAGGTGCACGCCGAAATGAAATCCTTCGCCGAACGTAACTCGTTCATCATTGGTATCGTCGGCTGCGCCGTGACGGCCGGGGCGGTGCTGGCGGCAACCGAGTACGACAAGCTGCCGTTCCTGTCCGGCGGCAGCCATTATGCGGCGTACCTTGCCGAGGCCGGCGGCCTCAAGACGGGGGCCGCCGTACAAGTCTTCGGTGCCCGGGTGGGTCAGGTATCCCGCATCGACCTTGACGGACAACGGGTGCTGGTGCAGTTCACCGTTGCGAAGGACATCCGGCTCGGAGACCGGACCGAGGCGGCGGTCAAGACCAAAAGCGTACTGGGCACCAAGGTCTTTGAGGTCACCCCCCGCGGCGACGGCCAGCTGTCAGAACCGATTCCCCTCGATCGGACAACCCCGGCCTATCAGCTGCCTGACGCGCTTGGTGATCTGGCGAACACAATCAGCGGTTTGAACACCAATCAGTTGTCCGATTCGTTGGCAACGCTGGCGCAGACGTTCTCCGACACCCCGCCAGATCTCAAGGCAGCAGTTCGGGGCGTCGCCCGGCTCTCACAAACCCTGAACATGCGCGACGGGCAGCTGCGCAACTTGCTGGCCAACACCAATAAAGTGACGAGCGTGCTGGCCGACCGCGCCGCCCAGATAGCCACCTTAATCGCCAACACCAACGCCCTGCTGATCGAGCTGAAGAACCAGAGCAACGCACTGGATTCGATCTCCTACAACATCTCAGCACTGTCAAAGCAGCTGTCCGAGTTCATCGCGCAGAACCATGCCCAGTTGCGTCCGGCGCTCGACAAGCTCAACGGCGTGCTGACGATTGTCGACAACCGCAAAGAGCGGGTGCAGAAGTCGATTCGAATGCTTAACGCCTACGTGATGTCGCTGGGTGAGGCGGTCGCCTCGGGCCCATTCTTCAAGGGCTACGTTGTCAACCTGCTTCCGGGTCAGTTCGTGCAACCATTCATCGACGCCGCATTCTCCGATCTTGGTCTGGATCCCAGCGTCTTGCTGCCTTCGCAGCGCACCGACCCACCGCTGGGCCAGCCTGGGACGCCTGCTTTGCCGGTTCCGTACCCGCGCACCGGCCAGGGTGGGGATCCGAAGCTGACGCTGCCCGATGCGATCACGGGCAGACCTGGCGACCCTCGCTATCCGTACCGGCCGCCGTTGCCCCAGCCGCCCCCTGGGGGACCGCCGCCCGGACCGCCAGCTGGTTATGAGCCCGTGCCCGATCGGCCTTCTGCGCCGGTCCCGCGACCGCCCGACGCAGGGCTAGCAGGCGGACCACCGCGCGTGCCCGTCGGGCCGCCAGAGGAGATAGGACGGTGAGGGCACCGCGCAAGGCTAAGACCGGTCTGGGCGTCGTCCTGGTTCTGTTGCTCATTGGCGGGCTTGTGACCGTTCAGCGCGCCTCCGGTCAGATCGACCGGACCTATGTCATCGGGTATTTCGCTAATAGCAACGGTGTGTTTGCCGGCGACGAGGTGCTCATCCTGGGTGTGCCGGTCGGGAAAATCGAGAAAATCGAACCGCAACCTCAACGGGTCAAGATCACATTCTGGTACGACCACAAATACAAGGTGCCCGCCGACGTCAAGGCCGTGATCGTGTCCCCGGCGCTGGTCACTTCGCGAGCTATTCAGCTGACACCCACCTACGCGGCGGGACCAGCGATGCCCAACAACGCGGTGATTCCAGAGAATCGCACCGCCGTCCCCGTGGAATGGGACGACTTGCGCACACAGCTCGACAAGCTCACGCAGACGCTGCAGCCGACCCAACCAGGCGGCGTAGCTCCGCTGGGATCGTTAATCAATACAGCCGCGGACAACCTGCGCGGCGAGGGTACCGATATCCGTGACACGGTGATCAAATTATCGCAAGCCTTCTCGGTGCTCGGGGACCACAGCCGCGACATCTTCGGTACCGTAAAGAGTCTGGCGACAATCGTGTCGGCCCTTCAAAGCAGTTCGGATTCGATGAGCCAGCTGAATCGGAACCTGGCATTTGTGACCGGATTGCTGGCTAACGATCCCAATGAAGTGGCCGCGGCGGTCAGGGACCTCAATACCGCTGTCGGGGACGTCCAGGGTTTTGTGGCAGAAAACCGCGAGGCTATCGGCGTTACGTCAGACAAACTGGCGTCCCTTTCCAGGGCGGTCACCGACAGCCTCGATGACATCAAGCAGACCCTGCACGTCTTGCCGACGGCGCTGGTGAACTACACCAACATTTGGCAACCCACGCAGGGGGCGATCACCGGAGCGCTGGCGCTCAACAACTTCGCCGATCCCATCTCCTTCCTATGCGGAGCCGTACAGGCGGCGTCGCGGCTGAACAGTCAGCAGGCCGCGAAGCTATGCGTGCAGTATTTGGCGCCGATCGTAAAGAACCGTCAGTACAACTTTCCACCGCTGGGGGAGAACCTGTTCGTCGGTGAAAGCGCTCGTCCGAACGAGGTTACCTACAGCGAGGACCGGCTGCGTCCGGACTACGTGCCGCCAATTCCGGATGCGCCGGAAAATACGGCGGCTCCGAACGGACAACCAGCACCGGCCCACACCGCCCCGCAGTTGCCCGCCGAGGCGGTGGCGACGAATCCCGCCCAGGGGCTACCCGGCATGATGGTCCCGCCAGGAGCGAGGTCATGAGGCGGTCCCGCTGGGCGGGCGTCACCGCAGGCCTGCTGGTGGTGCTCGCCGGCAGCGGATTGTCGGGCTGCGGCTGGCGAGGCCTGAACTCCATACCACTCCCCGGCACTGCAGGCAACGGCCCTGGCTCCTACGAGGTGAAGGCGCAAATGCCCGACGTCGTAAATGTCCAGCCGAACTCCCGCGTCCAGGTAGGCGATGTGACGGTCGGCACTGTCACTAACATTGAACGTGAAGGCTGGCATGCACTAATCACCATGCGGCTCGACGGTAACGTGAAGCTCCCCGCTAACGCTACCGCCAAGATCGGTCAGACCAGCCTCTTGGGCTCGCTGGAGGTCGAACTGGCAGCGCCCACCGATGTCCCGGCCGAAGGTAGGCTGCAAAAAGGTTCGCTAATTCCCCTCTCGGCTGCGGGCGATTATCCGACGACCGAGCAGACATTGGCAGCATTGTCGCTCGTCCTCAACGGTGGTGGCCTCGGCCAGGTTCAAGACATCACCAAGACGTTAAGCACGGCGTTTGCGGGACGTGAGCGAGATCTGAAGAGCCTGATCCGACAACTGGACCAGTTCATCGGCCATCTCAACGAGCAAACCGACGACATCATCAAAGCCACCGACAGCGTGAATAACCTCGCGGGACAGTTCGCCGAACAGAAACCCGTGGTTGACCGCTTGCTAAGCAGCCTTCCGAACGCCTTGGCGGTGCTCAAAGACGAGCGGGAAAAACTGGCCGACGCGGCCGAGCAGCTGGGCAAGTTCAGCGCGCTGACCGCCGACTCCGTCAATCAGACTAAAGATGCGCTCGTCCAGGAGTTGAAGAACCTTGGCCCGGTGCTCGAATCGCTGGCTAACGCTGGCCCCTCCCTGACCCGCTCGCTGAGCTTTTTTTCGGTGTTTCCATGGGTTAAAGAGCCGCTCACCAATTGGCTCCGGGGTGACTACGCCAACCTCACGCTTATTGTTGACCTGACGCTGAGCCGGATTGATTCGGCGCTATTTACCGGCACCCGGTTCGAGGGGAACCTGACCGAACTGGAATTGCAGTGGGGCCGCACGATCGGGCAGCAGCCCAGTCCGTACACCAAGGCCAACCCGCTCATCGCCCCCTATCGCCTGGATCAAGGACCATAAACATGCGTTTGGGCCTTCAAATTCGGATAAAGCTGTGCATTTTTGCTGTGGTGTCGGGCATCGCCGCCGCGGTGACACTCTTCGGCTACATCAAGGTCGAGAACGTGATACCCGGTCTCGGGCAGTACAAGGTGATCGTCCAACTCCCACAAGCTGGGGGTCTATATAAAAGGGCGAACGTCACCTACCGCGGCACCTACGTTGGCCGGGTCAAGGACGTACGGGTAACCCCCACCGGCGTCGACGCCGTGCTCCTCCTCAAATCAGGGCTCGACATCCCATCCGATCTCGATGCGCAAGTCCACAGCCAATCGTCGGTCGGTGAACAATACGTCTCACTGCTGCCGCGCAACGGCAGCTCCCGGCCACTACGTGACGGTGACGTGATACCGGAGAGCCGCACGTCAGTGCCTCCGGACATCAACACACTGCTCGATGCGACCAACCACGCCTTGGAGGCGATCCCGCGCGACAACCTGAAAACGGTGATCGACGAGAGCTACACCGCCGTCGGGGGACTCGGCCCGGAACTTTCCCGGATCGTCAAGGGATCCACCGCCCTGGCCATGGACGCGAGGGAAAACCTGGACTCCCTCACCGCCTTGATCGACCAATCACCGCCGGTACTCGACTCGCAGGCCAGCACCTCGCCCTCCATCCGGGCATGGTCAACGCATCTTGCCGCTATCACCGACCAGCTGCAAACCCAGGACCGAGCCGTCGCGGGTGTCCTCGAAAAGGGCGCCCTAGCCGCCGACGAAGTACGTCGACTTTTCGACCGGCTGCGGCCCACACTGCCGATCATGCTCGCCAACTTGGTCAGCATCGGTCAGGTGGCAGTTACCTACCGGAACGACATCGAGCAGGTGTTGGTACTGCTGCCGCACGCGACCGCGGTTCAGGGCGGCGGCGACGTACCTAATATGGGCACCAAACAGGCTTACAGGGGCTATTACCTTGACTTCAATTTGAACCTGAACCTGCCACCAATATGTACCACCGGCTTCCTGCCGGCTCAGCAGCACCGAGTGCCCGAAACTGATTATCCCGATCGCCCGGCAGGTGACCTGTATTGTCGGGTCCCCCAGGACTCGCCATTCGCCGTGCGTGGCGTGCGCAATGTGCCCTGCGAGACGGTTCCGGATAAACGCGCACCTACGGTCAAGATGTGTGAAAGCAACGAACAGTATGCGCCGCTTAACGACGGCTTCAACTGGAAAGGTGACCCGAACGCCACCCTGTCTGGCCAAGGCATCCCGCAGCTGCCTCCCGGCTCACCGCCAGCGGTTGCGGGCCCGCCCGCCTCGGCGCCGCCGCCGATCGCTGCCGCCCAGTACGACCCGGCCACCGGCACCTACATCGGACCCGACGGGCATCAATACACGCAATCCGATCTAGCCCAAACCGCGCCCAAGGATAAGACATGGCAAACAATGCTGATGCCGCCGGGCAGCTGACGACGATGACGCGCAGAATCACCACGACGGACGGAGCACGGTATGCGTGCGGCGGCTGACTTCCAAACGTCTCCGGACGGCGACATCGTCGACGCGGAAGGCAAGACCTCGGAATCTGATACAGACACCACGGAGAACGCATCTACACCACGCTCCGCAGAATCGCTGTTCCACCTGCGGCCGACGATTCGCGTCGGTCTGATTATCGTGGTTGCCTTGTCTGTGTTGGTTGGATGGTTGGGATTTCGCAGCTACCAGACGCACCAGGCGCAGATCCAGCGAGACCAATTTCTGCAAGTGGCCAGGCAGGGTGCGCTGAACCTAACTACGATCGACTGGCGGCATGCTGACACCGATGTACAGCGCATCCTGGATGGGGCAACAGGACAGTTACACGACGATTTCGCCAAACGGTCGAAGCCGTTCGTCGAGGTTGTCAAGCAAGCCAAAGCCATCACGGTCGGTACCCTCAGCTCGGCAGGGCTGGAGTCGGAGACGGCCGACACCGCCCAGGTGCTGGTGGCCATGACTGTGCAAACGTCAGACGCCGCTGCATCTGATCAGGCTCCACGAGCATGGCGAATGCGGATCTTCGTGCAGAAGACCGACGGTCAGGTCAAAGTCTCCAACGTCGAGTTTGTGCCATGAAGTTTCCGAAGTTGCTCCGCCGCGCGGACGATCACACCAATGTCGCCTCAGCGGAGGAAGCACCTGCCACGCCGGGCCTGACGACGATCGCCGGGGACAAGCCTGACACAGATGTTGCGGCTACCGAGGACGACGAGTCAGGCGACCGTCAAAGTTCGACACCTGCGAAGCATCACATCCGCTGGGCGCGGGCGATCGCGTACGCACTACTGCCCGGCCTCGCGCTGTCGCTGGCCGTGGCCGCAGGCTTCCTGAAGTGGCAGGACGGCTCCGCGCGCACCGCTCAGTTGGCCGCCACGGAATCCGTGCGCACCGCCACCGAAAGCACCATCGCTCTGCTGTCGTATCGGGCCGATAGCGTGGAAAAGGACCTCGAGGCCGCCCGGAGCAGACTCACCGGCAAGTTCCTTAACGCCTACACGTCACTGACCCACGACGTAGTCATCCCGGGAGCCAAGCAGAAGCACATCTCTGCGTCGGCCACGGTGTCGGCCGCAGCGCCGATAGAGGCGACCGGCAGCCATGCCGTCGTTTTGCTGTTGGTAAACCAGACCGTCACCATCGGCCAAGATGCGCCGACCAACAGCGCCTCCAGCGTCCGAGTCACGCTCGACAAAGTCGACGGTCGGTGGCTGATCGCTGAGTTCGATCCCATCTGAGCCCACGGTGAAGCCGCACCAATCGTTTTCCTGCGGATCCGCCACCAATATGAGAATCTCATTAGTCGCGCTGGGTTTCTTTTGCTATAGCACGCGGACGGTATCGGTGAAATCGCCATCCGAGGCCCCAACGTGATGAGGGGCTACTGGAATCGGCCTGATGCGACCGCGGCGGCATTGGACCGCGACGGCTGGTTTCGCACAGGCGATCTGGCGCGGGTCGACGCCGACAGCTACTTCTTCATCGTCGACCGATCCAAGAACACGATCGTGCGCGACGGCTATAACGTCTACCCCCCGTGAGGTCGAAGAGGTCCTCTACGAGCATCCCAGCGTCCGTGAGGCCGCCGTCGTCGGTGTGCCCAGCGACATGCTCGGCGAAGAGGTGGGCGCCGTGATCGCGTTGGCGGCAGGGATTGAGGCTGACGCCGTGGCGATTCGCGACTTCGTCAAAGACCGTGTCGAGCGCCGAGTGGCGATGCGGTAGTAGAAGTTCGGGGAAGCCGCCGTCGGTTAAAGACGTCCTGGACGTACTTGAACATTTCGGTTCCGGGCTCGCTGCGGCGGACACGCGGTACCAGGCTGCGCCGGCGCCGGTTGCTGTCGCCACGTTGATGGGAGGACGTCTACAGCGCGTGCGCCGCGTACTGCGCCTGGATGGCCTACTGGGTTCCGCAGTTTCGCGGCAGTGGTGTCCGAGTTGGCACTGAGATCCAGAATTTGATCGTCATGGTGGGCGATAACGACGCCGGCGGCGTCGCGACCTACGCGCAGGCCGGTCAGAACTATGGCATGGGACTGTTGTGGACGCTGGCACTGTTGATTCCGGTGCTCTACGTGAATCAGGAGATGGTGCTGCGGCTCGGTGCGGTGGCCCGGGTTGGGCACGCGCGATTGATATTCGAGCGGTTCGGCAAGTTCTGGGACGCCTTCAGCGTCGGTGATCTGCTGGTGCTGAACGCGTTGACGATCGTGACCGAATTCATCGGTGTCTCACTGGCTCTCGGGTTCCTGGGCTGCCCGAGGATCATCGCCGTCCCGGCCGCGGCCGTGCTGCTGTTCGCGGTGGTGGCCGGTGGGTCGTTCCGCCGCTGGGAGCGGCTGATGTTCCTCCTGATTGCGGTGAACGTGCTGATCTTCCCGATGGTGTGGCTGGTGCATCCGACCCCGAAATCGACGGCGGCGGGCCTGATCCCGCAGTTCCCGGGCGGGCTCAACTCGAGGGTGCTGCTGCTGGTGATCGCGATCGTGGGCACCACGGTCGCGCCGTGGCAGCTGTTCTTCCAGCAGTCCAACGTGGTGGACAAGCGCATCACCGCCCGCTGGATCCCCTACGGCCGAGCGGATTTGGGCATCGGAATCGTCGTGGTCATGGTCGGCGCGACGGCGTTGATGGCCGTGGCGGCGTTCGGATTGACCGGCACCGCCGAAGCGGGTCACTTCACCGATGCGGGCGCGGTCGCCGCGGGATTGTCGAGGCATCTGGGCGGCGCTGGGGGTGCTGTTCGCGATCACCCTGCTGGACGCATCGCTGATCGGCGCCAATGCCGTCGGCCTGGCGACCACCTATGCGGTCGGTGATGCCATGGGCAAGCGGCACTCGTTGCATTGGAAGATCAGCGAGGCCCCGCTGTTCTACGGGGGCTACGCGATACTGCTCGGGGTTTCGGCGGCGGTCTCCTTCAGCCCCGACCACATCCTGGGCCTGGTGACGCAGGGCGTTCAGGCGCTCGCCGGTGTCCTGCTTCCCTCGGTCACCGTCTTTCTGGTGCTGCTGTGCAACGACCGGGCGGTGCTGGGTCCGTGGGTGAACACGGTGCGGCAGAACATCATCGCGTGGACCATCGTGTGGTGTCTGGTGTCTGGTGCTGCTGTCGCTGGCGTTGACGGCCGCGACCTTCTTCCCGAACCTGTCCACCGCCACGCTGGAGGAGGGCCTCGCCTGCGGAGCGGTGCTGGGCATCCTCGGCGGCGCGGTGATGATCATCGTCGACCGGCGGCGCCGCAACCTGACCGAGGCCGAAGCCCTCGTGCGCACGCTCGGCGGCGGCCTGGACCCGGGGGAGATCGACGAACTCGACGAGGCCTCGTCGCTGACGTGTGCCGAGCGGCGGGCCGTACGTCGCCAGGACCGGGCCGGCTGGCAGACCCCGAACATCGCGCTGCTCGATCGGCCGACGATGTCACCGATGCGCCGGGCGGGGCTGTTCACCCTGCGGGGCTACCTGGTGGTGGCCGTCGCCTTCGTCATCATCAAAATGGTGCAGGCCGGTGTGGTCGGACCGGCCACCTCACTGTGAGTTAGTCGGCAGCAGAACGATTTTCCCGTGGGTGTGCCGCTGCTCCAGCTCGGCATACGCGTCGGCCACCCGGTCCAGGGGATAGGTTGCGGCGATGTCGAACTCGATGGCGCCGGAGACGATCAGGTCGGCCATCTCGGCGAGCACCTCGGGCGTCGAGGCTTCCATGCTGCCTTCGGTTTTGGCGCCCACTTCCCCCGCCTTCTGAAACGAGATGATGGTGTCGATCCGCTCGGGTGCCACGCCGAGATCGACGGCGAGCTGCACGTAGTCCGGGCCGAACAGATCGATGAATGCGTCGATGCCATCCGGCGCCGCCTCGCGCAGCCGCTCGGCCAGCCCGTCACCGTAGGCGATCGGAATGACGCCATGCGCGTGCAGCCAGTCGGCGTTGCCGGGCCCGGCGATGCCGACCACCCGGGCCTCGCGCAGCACCAGGAGCTGTACGACCAGGCTGCCCACCCCGCCCGCGGCGGCTGACACGGCGATCGTCTCACCCGGTTGGGGTGCGACCGCGCGGACGGCCGCATAGGCGGTCACTCCAACCACGTACAGCGAACCCGCTGCCTCCCAACTGAGTTGGGCCGGTTTGCGGATCAACTGGTTCACCGGAACCGCGGTGTGGGTGGCGTGGCTGGACCGGCGCATGCTGAATCCCAGGACTTCGTCACCGACGGAAAATTCGGTGACGCCGGGTCCCACGGCGGTGACGACGCCGGCCAGGTCGCTGCCCTGTCCGGAGGGGAAGGTGGCCGGGAACATCTCGTGCATCGCCCCCACCCGGATGCCGGCCTCGCCGGGGTTTATCCCGGCGGCTCGAACCTCGACGACGACCTCGCCGGGCTCGGGGGAGGGCATCTCGATATCGGCGACGTACAGCACCTCGCGTCCCCCGTAACGGTCGAACCGTACTGCGCGCGCCGCTGCAGCCGTCATGCCGATCTCCTTCCGCGCGGGGATGCTCTTACCCACGCCAGCATAGGCACCCGAAGTGCTACCCACCGGGCGCCGAGTGGGCATATCTTCGTAGCAAGCCTGGTTCACCACCAGCATTTC
This sequence comes from Mycolicibacterium vulneris, assembly GCF_002104765.1. Taxonomy (GTDB): domain Bacteria; phylum Actinomycetota; class Actinomycetes; order Mycobacteriales; family Mycobacteriaceae; genus Mycobacterium; species Mycobacterium vulneris. Next base: position 107,225 of record NZ_NCXM01000014.1, on the reverse strand, counting down.
GCCGGCGGCGTCGGGAGCCGCGGTGAAAGCCGGATACCGATGACACGTGGAAGGAACATGCGTGGAAGTTGATCGGATCGGCATCGCCGGCTGTGCCGTTGCCATCGTCGTGGTCGGCGCCGCGAGCGCCGGATGTGGCGGCGCCGATAAGGCCTCACCCCCGTCGGCGTCGAGCACCGCCGCCACTTCGACCAGTACGAGCGTGGTCACCGGCCCGCCCTCGGCCCTACCGTCGGATTACGGCTCCTTGTTGATCAAGCCGAATGACGTGGGCGGCGGTCTCACCGCGCCACAGTCGCCCATGCTCAACCCCAACAACGCGCCGGGGGTCGCCCAGCTGTTCGCCAACGCCGATAGCAGCCGGCGGTTATGGGACACCATCACGGTCGCCGCGGATCCCTCGGCGGCCGCCGCCGAATTGGCTTCCACCCAAGGCGGTTACAACGGCAAGGTGACCGGGAATTGGCAGCCGCTCGCCGTCGGCGCCCACGGGGTGACGATCTCGGGCGCCTCGCCGGACAACTCCCAGGCGACGACGGTCTTGGTCTTCACCGAAGGCAAGGCGTTGGTCACCCTGGAATTCGACAGCGCGCCGACCGACCCGATCGATCCGACCGCCGCCCTCGAAATCGCCCGCAAGCAGGATGCCGCGGTCAAGTCCGGGCTGCCCGGCTAGCTCGGTAGCGGTCACACCAACCCCAGCAAGCGCAGATCAGCGACGTACTTGTCGATCAATGCCGCCGACAGATGCGGAATGTCTTCGTCCGCGCCGATTTTCGCCGCCCGCACGGCGCTACGGAACACGTCGGTGGGGGCCGGGGCACCGCGCAGCGGCGTCTCCGGTTTCCGGTAGGCGTCCAGCAATGGCAGCACCGAATGCTGGCGCTGCTTATCGGGCAAGGCGCGAAGGGCGGTCGTGAACCGGCCCAGCCACTCGTCGTAGTCGTTGATGCGCCGGATGTCGTGCCCGGCGGCGATCAACCAGTCGACGAACACATCCAGCGAGATGCCGTCGTCGTGCGGGTTCATCACGTCGAAGGACCGGTATGCACCGGAATCCTCGGTGGTTGAGGCGATCTGTTCACCGAGCGTGGTCACCGCTTCGGCCACGAAGTCGGCGGGCAGCCCGTCGTAGTGGGCGACCGCACGGTTTCCCCGCGGATCGGTCTGGTAGAAGGAGGCCGGCGCGATACCGGTGGTCAGCAAGCTGAATACCAAGCGGGTGAACGCATCTGGAACATTGAGCTGTCCGGCATACCGGCTGTGCGCCAGGATCATGTCGGACCGGAAGACCGCGACCGGCACGCCGCACAGGTCGTGTGCCTCGCGCAGCAACACCTCGCCGGCCCACTTGCTGTTCGCGTACCCGTTCGCATAACTGTCATCAACCGGCCGCAGTGCGCTGACGGTGCGGATGTCGCCGTCCTCGGCGAACGCGGCCGGATCGACCGACAGGGCCACCGCGACGGTCGACATGTATGTGACGGGCTTGATCCGTGTCGTGATCGCCAGGCGAATCAACTCGGCGGTGCCCACCACGTTGGGGCCGAACAGTTGGTCGTAGGGCAACACGTGGTTGACCAGTGCGGCCGGATGCACGATCAGATCCACACTCTGCGCGAGGCGCTCCCAGGTGCCTTGCTCCAGGCCAAGATTCGGCTCACCGATGTCGCCGACGATGACCTCGAGGTGATCGGCGGCCAGCGTGTGGAAGCGCTCCAGCAATTGCGGATCGCCGCTATCGAATACGGCCTCCAGGCGTTTGGTGGCGGCCGCCGCATCCGTGGCTCGGATGATGGAGATGAGTTTTCCGCCGGTCTCGGCGAGCCGTTCGAGCCACTCCAGGACTAGGAAGCGGCCGAGGTAGCCGTTGGCGCCGGTGAGCAGGACGGTGTGCGGCGTGCCGGTCGCGCGCGGCAGCGCCGCGGCCTCGGCCAGGGTGGTCGCGTCGATGAATTTGTCCAAGGTGAGCTCCGCGGCGCGGACCTGCGTCGAACCTCGTCCGTGTACGGTTGCGAAGGTCGGCCGCCGCGACCCCGATTCACGTTCGTATTCAACGTATTCCGCGAGCTGGCCCAGGTCGGTTGCCGGGCCGGTGATCATTCCGACGGGCACCTCGACGTCGAAGATGTCGCGCAGCAGATTGGAGAATGTCAACGCCGACAGGGAGTCGCCGCCGAGGTCGATGAACAGCGCGTCGGGGGCCGGCGGCCCGCCGGCCAGGCCGAGCAGCGCCTCAGCGGCACGGCTGACGGTGAAGATCACCGGATGGTCGGCCGCGCCTTCGCGTAAGGCACGCAATTCGGTCACCCGATTTTCGGCCAGCTCCGCGTATAGCTGTTCGAGCCGGGTGCCGTAGTGCTCTTTGAGCTTGGGCCGCAGCAGCTTTCCCACCCCGGAGAGCAGGCCGTTGTCCTCGCTGAACGGCTCCGTCTCGACCACGAAGTCGACGGGTACCTCGTAGGACTGCAGCTCGGCGAGTTTGGCCGACTGGCGCAGGGATTCGCCCAGGGCGGCCTTCAGGCCGTCGGCGTCGCCGGCGAACCTCTCCGCGGCGTCGTCGGTCGGGACGACAACGGCCAGCAGATAGGGCCGTTCGCTGTTGCCGTAGACGAAGATCTGTCGCACCAGGGTCGAGCTGGAGAACACCGCCTCCAGGCGCGCCACGGCGACGAACTCGCCCTGCGCCAACTTCAGCACGTTGTTGCGGCGGTCGACGTAGGCGAGCCGGCCCGGCTCCAGCTCGGCCATCACGTCACCGGTGCGGTAGTAGCCATCGGGATCGAAGGCCTTGGCCGTGACATCGGGCCGTTTGAAGTACCCGGGCGTCGCGGTCAGCGACTTCACCAGCAATTCGCCTCGCGGATAAGGCTTGTCGGTGAGAAAATAGCCCAACTCGGGAACATCGATGAGCTTGTAGTCCTGCACCGGCGGTTGGGTGATCCGGCCGTCCTTGGTCACCATGCCGACCTCGGTCAGGCCGTAGCCGTCGAGAACGTGGACTTCCAAACAGGTTTCGATAAAGCTCCGCATCTCCGCCGCCAACGGCGCGGTGCCGCAGAAGGCGGTCACGATCCGTCCACCGAGAACCTGCTCACGCAGCTCGGCCTGTGCCCGCGCCTGGGCCGCGGCGGTGTCGGCACCCGCGACTTCGAATCGATCGACCGCACTCTGGTAGCGCTGGTACAGCATCTCCGCGACACGTGGCACCAGCCCCATCTCGGTGGGGCGCACCAGATTCCAGTCGTCGAACAGGGTCGACAGGTCGCTCTCGGGGACGAAGTAACTGGTGCCGCCCGCCTGGAACGCGGTCGACAGCGGTATCCGCCCGCCCAGGTGATTCAGGGGCATGAAATTCACGTTGATCACCGGGGTGTCGGTGAAGTCGGGCATCAGTTCGGTGGTCCACAGCTGGCACAGCATCCGCTCGGTGTACATGGCGCCCTTGGGCAATCCGGTGCTGCCCGAGGTGTACATGATCATGGCCAGCCGCTCGTCGGTGGCCCCGGTGAACATTGGCTCCGGCGGCAGGGTCCGCCCGCGTTCGATCACGTCGTCGAGGGTCTCGATGGTGACCGTGACGCCGGCGCCCGTCAGCTTCGCCTGCGCGCGTTCGACGGCCTCGCGTTGCTCGTCGACTTCGGGCCGGTAGTCGAAGACCACGACCCGCCGTAACGACGGGCTACCCAGTGCCGCTTGGACGGCGAGGTCGAGATAACCGACACCGGCGGCCAATGTGGATGGCTCGACCTCCTCGACGATCGGCCTCAGCCGCGAGGCCGTCGTGTTGTGCTGCAGTGGCACGGCCACCAGCCCGAGGTAGGCACAGACCAGATCGATGGTGAGGTACTCGGCGCTCGCGAAACCGACGGTGGCGACGACGTCTCCGGGCGCAACGGGATTGGCGGCGTCGCGTCGCCATGCGCCCGCGATGGCGCGGACATTGGCCCACAGGTGGCGATAGGTCATGGTGTCGAACCGCGGCAGCAGGTGTGTGCTGGTTCGACCGGTGGCGGGATCGGTGGTCAGCGAGCGCTCTCGCCAGCCCAGTGCGGGGCGATCGGCGTAGCCCTCGGCGAAGATTTCGAGGATCTGCGGCAGCCGAAGGCCGGGTTCGCGCGCCGCGAGTTGCAGGGCGGAATCTGGCTTGGTACTGCGGAACTCCTCGTCGCGGGCATCCAGGTCGCGGATGCGGTCGGCTACCTGTTGGCGCACCGCGCTGATCGGGCCTGTAGAGCTAACTTTCGCGCGCTTCGCGTCGTCGGTCATGGCCCGCCTCTCGTTGACGATCACTCGTCTACCTGAACGAACCCCCGCGGGTCAGGCTTCCGTCCGATGGTTGTGACGGTGGTCACAACGCGACGGAGTGGCGTCGCCGAGCTCGGGGCACCCGGGCGATGTGTCGTTCAGGCTCAGGCCACGACCTGAATGGGATCGCCCACGTTCACCTCGTTGAAGTACCAGGCGGCGTTGTCGGGGCTGAGGTTGATGCAGCCATGGCTGACGTTGGCGTTGCCCTGGGAATCGACCGACCATGGGGCGGAGTGCACGTAGACGCCGCTCCAGGTGACGCGGACGGCGTACTGGGCGGTGATCTTGTAGCCCTCGGGGGAGCTGAGCGGGATGCCGATGGTCCGCGAGTCCATCACCACGGTGCGCTCCTTTTCCAGCGCGGTGAAGCTACCGATCGGGGTGGGCCGGCTGGGCTTGCCCATCGACGCCGGCATGGTGCGCAGCACCTCGCCATCCCTGCTGACGGTGAAGGTGTGCTTGGAGATGCTGGCGACCCCGAGTAGCGCATCGCCGGTGTCGAAGCCCGTCGATAAGGCCTGCACACCGACCGATACGTGGGTGTGCGCCGGCCAGAACTGGTTGGGCACCCACTGCACGACAGTGTTCTGAACCCACTCGAAGTGTCCGGGGGTGCCGCTGGGCGACGTGACGTGGATTGACCGTTCGGCCGCGGCCCGATCGGCCACCGGAGCGGTGAACGTCACCACCACCGGGTGGGCTACGCCCACTACGGCGCCGTCAGCGGGCAAAATCGAGGCGACCGTGGGGCCGGGTTGCGGCAGTGGCACGGCGGCGGCGCTGCGGCCGACCGGTGCCACGAGGCCCACGGCCGTGATCGCGACCATAACAAATAGATAACGAACACCCCGACGCATAGCGTCCACCCTTCGAGATGGTGCGACCAACACACCGGTATTCTACTGGTTACCCACTCGTCACCGGTTTCAGCAAACAATGACAGGCCTGCCGGCCCGCCGCGGTAACGATTCAATCACCGATTGAGTTCAACCGTGTCGGGGCGCAGCGGGATGGGTAGTTCAGCACATGATCGCCGCTTGCGGCCGTCGCCCGAGTTCGGGCCGTGGTCGTGTGAAAGGGCCACCGATGCTTCGGTTTTCGCGGCCCGACCCTCGGCCAGCCCGCTCGGCCGAATTGATGAGGATAGCCGCAAAAGGCGTGGCTCAAACGTTTGGCTTGGCCCGCCCACCCTCGACGCGTTAGCCTCGGCGGGATCGGTGCCCCAAGGCCGAGCCCGAACCCGAGGAGTGCGGGTGCTTTTCCGTCAACTGGAGTATTTCGTCGCCGTCGCCTCCGAGCGGCACTTCGCCCGGGCGGCCGAGAAATGCTTTGTCTCCCAACCGGCGCTGTCGGCGGCGATCGCCAAGCTGGAGCGAGAACTGAACGTCACGCTGATCAACCGCGGGCACAGCTTCGAGGGCCTCACGCCTGAGGGCGAGCGGTTGGTGGTGTGGGCCAGGCGGATTCTCGCCGAGCACGACGCGTTCAAGTCCGAAGTCGACGCCGTGCGCTCGGGTATCACCGGAACCCTGCGGCTGGGCACCGTCCCCACCGCGTCCACGACCGCGTCACTGGTGCTATCGTCGTTCTGTTCGGCGCACCCGTTGGTGAAGGTGCACATCTTGTCCCGGCTGGCGGCCACCGAACTGTACCGGCGCCTGCGCGAGTTCGAGATCGATGCCGCCATCGTGCATGCGGCTCCCGACGAGTCCCACGATGTGAACCTGGTTCCGCTATACCAGGAGCGCTACGTGCTGTTGGCCCCCGCGGACATGGTGGGATCCGGTGCGGCGACGATGAACTGGGCGGAAGCCGCGCAGCTCCCGCTGGCGTTGCTCACCCCCGACATGCGCGATCGCCAGATCATCGACAAAGCGTTCGCCGACCATTCGATCACCGTCAGTCCGCAGGTCGAAACCGATTCCGTCGCATCGTTATTCGCGCAGGCATCGGCCGGCAACTGGGCATCCATCGTGCCGCACACGTGGCTGTGGACGTCGCCGCTGGGGCCGGACATCCGGGCGGTGGAAATGATCGATCCGGTGCTCAAAGCCGATGTCGCCCTGGCCACCAACTCGAGCGGCCCCGGATCGCCGATCGCCCGCGCGCTGGCCGCGTCCGCCGGGCGGCTTTCGCTGAACGAATTTTTCGACGCGCAACTGTTGGGCCTTACCCGCCGGCGCTGACCGCGGCCGGCGGTCGGGTGGCCGCGCTCGCCGGGTTCAGGCCGGACAGGTGGCCGCTCTCCACGCCCGCCGCCGGGTCGAGTTCGCAGTCGATGAGCGACGGCGCCCCGGAGCCGATCGCCTCCGTCAGCGCCGCGCGCAGCTCCGACGGGGTGGTGACGTGATATCCCTTGCCGCCGAACGCCTCCGCGAGCAGCTCGTGGCGCGCCCGGGCGCTCAGCACGGTCGGGGCCGGATCGGATCCCGTTGCCGCCGCGCCGGCTGTCGCCTCGTCACCGCGGTACACGCCGCCGTTGTTGAGGATGACGACGGTGACCGGCAGCCGGTAGCGGCAGATGGTCTCGATCTCCATGCCGCTGAAGCCGAATGCGCTGTCACCCTCGATCGCCACCACCGGCTTGCCGGTCTCGACGGCGGCGCCGATCGCATAGCCCATCCCGATGCCCATCACGCCCCAGGTCCCGGTGTCCAGCCGGTGCCGCGGCAGCTCCATGTCGATGACATTGCGGGCCAGATCGAGCGCGTTGGCTCCTTCGTTGACGACATACACGTCGCGGTTGTCCTGCAGCACAGCGCGAATCGCGCCGAGGGCGTTGTAGAACCGCATCGGGTGTGGATCCTCGGCCAGGCGCTCTCTCATCTTGGCGTCGTTTCGTGCGGTGCGCTCGGCCAGTTCGCCGACCCAGTCCGGCGGCGCGGTGATCGGGCGCGCGGCCACACCGTCATACAGCGCGGACATCACCGAGCCGATGTCGCCGGCCAGCGGCGCAACGATCTGCTGGTTGCTGTCGAACTCGGACGCGGCGATGTCCACCTGTAAAAACTTGGCTTTCGGGCTCCATGGCGGTGAATCACCTTGGCCCAGAAGCCAATTCAAGCGCGCACCGACTAACAGGACCGCATCGGCGCGCGAGATCGCCAGCGAACGTGCGGCCGCGGCGGACTGCGGGTGTGAATCCGGCAGCAGGCCCTTGGCCATCGACATCGGCAGGAACGGGATCCCGGTGGCCTCGACGAACTTGCGAATCACGTTGTCGGCCTGGGCATACGCCGCGCCCTTGCCGAGCACGATCAGCGGCCGCTGCGCTTGGGCCAGCACGCCCAGCGCGCGGTCGATCGCATCCGGCGCCGGCAGTTGCGGGGGTGCGGGATCGATGACCCGCCAGACCGTGCCTGCCGCGGCGGCGGCGTCCATCGCCTGGCCCAGGATCTCACCGGGGATGTCCAGGTAGACCCCGCCGGGCCTGCCGGAGACCGCGGTGCGAACGGCGCGCGCGACGCCGCGCCCGATGTCCTCGATCCGGCCGATCCGATAGGCCGCCTTGGCGAACGGCTTTGCGGCACTGAGCTGATCGATGTCCTGGTAATCGCCGCGCTGCAGATCCACCAGCGCCCGATTGCTGGAGCCGGAAATCTGGATCATCGGAAAGCAATTCGTGGTGGCGTTGGCCAGCGCGGGCAGGGCATTGAGGAAGCCGGGCCCCGACGTGGTGAGGCAGACGCCGGGACGCCGGGTGAGGAACCCGGCGGCGGCCGCGGCGTTGCCGGCCGAGGCCTCCTGCCGAAAACCGATGTAGCGGATCGCCGACGCCTGCGCGACGCGCGCGAGGTCGGTGATCGGGATGCCGACGATGCCGTAGATCGTCTCGACGTCGTTGGCCTTCAGCGCGTCCACCACGAGGTGAATGCCGTCGATCAGGCCCGTCGGGTTCGGAGATGCCGAAGCGGTGGACATGTGGCGACTCCTCGGATGCTGTGCGGTACTGCCTATGGCCATCACTGTGACCCCAGCGCACCCCAGGTGTCCAAGACGAGGGCACTATCCAACGATTTACACCGTCTATCGTGGCAGGTCAGCGCGATGCTACCGCGATTCAATAGCCAGCGGTTATCGATCGTGAGCCAATCGATATTGGACGCAGCGAAGGGCCGCCCGGCAGGGTGGCATCCGTAGCGGGAGTGGAAGGAGTGCGTCGATGACAACTGACGCGATCACCACCGGCGAGGGGTCGACGGAATCCGCCAGCCCCGGCATCGCCGATCTGGTCGAGGCGGCGGCACGCCGGTCACCCGAGGCACGGGCGCTGGTCGTGACCGCCGAGCGCATACCGGTCACCTACCGCGAGGTGATCCGGTTGATCGACGATCTGGCCGCCCAGCTGAAGGCCGGCGGCCTGGTCGCGGGCGACCGGGTTGCGCTGCGCGCCGGCAGCAACGCCGAATTCGTCATCGGGCTGCTGGCCGGGTCGCGTGCAAATCTCGTTGTGGTGCCACTGGATCCGGCCCTGCCCGTCGCCGAGCAACGTGCACGCAGCGCCGCGGTGGGTGCCCGGGCGGTGCTCGTCGACCAGGTCGCCGACGCCGACAGCGACACACCGGACGGCTTGCCGTGGTGGCCGATCGCGGTGACCGTCGGGTCTGGCGGCGCCGCGGCGGTGAGCCTGGATGTCACCGCGGCACCCGCGCGTGACGTGTCCACGCCGGAGGGGCTGCGCGACGACGACGCCATGATCATGTTCACCGGCGGCACCACCGGTGTGCCCAAGATGGTGCCCTGGACGCGCTACAACGTCGCCCGCTCGGTGGCGGCCATCATCGCCGGCTACGGGCTGGGGCCGCGGGACGCGACGGTGGCGGTGATGCCGCTCTACCACGGGCACGGCCTGCTCGCCGCGCTGCTGGGCACCCTGGTGTCCGGGGGAGCGGTGTTGCTGCCCGCGCGCGGAAAGTTCTCGGCGCACACGTTCTGGGACGACATCGAGGCCGTCGGGGCCACCTGGTACACCGCCGTCCCGACGATCCATCAGATCTTGCTGGAGCGCGCCCGGACCGAGCAACCGGGCGGGACGCACGCCCTGCGATTCATCCGCAGTTGCAGCGCGCCGCTGACCGCCGAGACGGCGCAGGCGCTGCACGACACGTTCTCGGCGCCGGTGGTGTGCGCGTTCGGGATGACCGAGTCGACCCACCAGGTGGCGACGACGGCCATCGGGGGCGCGGGCAGCAGCGAAAATCCCGGTGCCACACCAGGTCTCGTCGGCCGGTCGACCGGACCGGAAATCCGGATCGCCGGGCCCGACGGCCAGGCGCTGCCCGCGGAGACCGTCGGCGAGGTGTGGCTGCACGGCCCGACCGTGGTGCGCGGCTACCTCGGCGACCCGTCCATCACGGCCGCCAACTTCACCCAGGGCTGGCTGCACACCGGCGACCTGGGCACCCTGTCGCCAGCCGGCGACCTCGTCATCCGCGGACGCATCAAGGAACTCATCAACCGAGGCGGGGAGAAGATCTCGCCGGAGCGCGTCGAGGGCATCCTGGCCACCCACCCCGACGTGCTCGAGGTGGGCGTGTTCGGCATGCCGGACAAGCTCTACGGCGAGACGGTGGCCGCGGTGATCGTCGCCCGCGGGTCGGCCGCGCCGACGGCCGACGAACTGACGGCGTTCTGCCGTGACCGCCTGGCGCCCTTCGAGGTTCCGGCCGAGTTCCAGCAGGCCGGCGAGCTGCCGCACACCGCGAAGGGATCGCTGGACCGCCGCGCGGTGGCCGATCAGTTCGGCCGCAAGGCCTGAACGGCAGGGGTTCTAGACGGTGGCGTTGAGCCGGGCGGCCGCGGATTCCGGCATGGGTTCGTAGCGGGCGAAAGAGCGGGTGAACGAGGCGGCGCCGTGCGCAAGGGACCGCAGGTCGATCGCGTAGCGCGTCAACTCCACCTGCGGCACCTCGGCCTTGACCACGGTGCGCTCGTTGCCGGCGGTGTCGGAGCCGAGCACCCGGCCGCGCCGGCTGGACAGGTCACCCATCACCGCGCCGACGAAATGGTCGGGCACCAGCACCGAGATCTCGTCGATGGGCTCGAGCAGCGCCACCTTGGTCGCCGCGGCGGCCTCGCGCAGCGCCAGCGAGCCCGCCATCTGGAATGCGAAGTCCGACGAGTCGACGCTGTGCGCCTTGCCGTCGAGCAGGGTGACGCGGATGTCGACCACCGGATAGCCCGCGTGCACGCCCTTCTCCATCTGCGCCCGCACGCCCTTCTCCACGCTCGGGATGAACTGCCGCGGCACCGCTCCGCCGACCACCTTGTCGACGAATTCGAACCCGGAGCCTTCCGGCAGCGGCTCCACCTCGATCTCGCATACCGCGTACTGGCCGTGCCCGCCGGACTGCTTGACGTGGCGGCCGTGGCCTTTTGCCTTGCCGCCAAACGTTTCTCGCAGCGGGACCCGCAGTTCAACGGTGTCGACGGTGACGCCGTACCGATTGGCCAGCGCGTCGAGCACGACACCCGCGTGTGACTCGCCCATGCACCACAGCACGACCTGGTGGGTTTCGGGGTTCTGCTCGATACGCAGCGTCGGATCCTCGGCGGCCAACCGTCCCAATCCCACCGACAGCTTGTCCTCGTCGGTCTTGGCGTGCGCCGCGATCGCGACCGGCAACAGCGGCTCGGGCATGGTCCACGGCTTCAACACCAACGGCTCCGACTTGTCCGAAAGCGTGTCACCGGTTTCGGCGCGGCTCAGTTTGCCGATCGCGCAGATGTCACCCGCCACCACGGCCGCCGCCGGGCGCTGCTGCTTGCCCAGCGGGAAGGACAGCACCCCGATGCGCTCGTCCTCGTCGTGGTCTGGATGCGCATGGCCATCGCCGTTGGACGTGCCGAAGAACGACGCAAAATGGCCCGACACATGAACAGTCGCGTCGGGCCTGATGGTGCCGGAGAACACCCGGACAAGGCTGACCCTGCCCACGTACGGGTCCGACGTCGTCTTCACCACCTCCGCGAGCAGCGGCGCGTCCGCGGCGCACTTCAGGCCGGCGTGCGGCGCACCGACCTGTGTGAAGACCTCGGGCAGCGGGTGTTCCATCGGTGACGGGAACCCGCGCGTGGCGACCTCCAGCAATTCCAGGGTGCCGACGCCGCTGCTGCTGCAGACCGGGATCACCGGAAAGAACGACCCCCGGGCGACGGCGCGCTCGAGGTCCTGAATGAGCACGGATTCGTCGATGGCCTCGCCCCCGAGATAGCGCTCCATCAGCGACTCGTCCTCGGACTCCTCGATGATTCCCTCGATCAGGGCGCCGCGCGCCTCCTCGATCTGCTCGGCGTCGGAGGGATTCGGTGGCTGCACGGTGCGGTTGCCGCCGGTGTATTCGTAACGGGTCTGCGAGAGCAGCCCGATCAGGCCGGTGCAGGACGGCAGGTCGGTGGGCAGATAGAGCGGTAAGACCTTGTCGCCGAACGCATTCTGCGCGGCGGCCAGCGCCTCGGCGTAATTCGCCCGGGTGTGGTCGAGCTTGGTGATCACCACGGCGCGGGGCATGCCAACCTGGTTGCATTCCTGCCACAGCGATTTGGTGGGCTCGTCGACGCCTTCGTTGGCCGCGATGACGAACAGCGCGCAATCCGCGGCGCGCAGCCCGGCCCGCAACTCGCCGACGAAGTCGGCGTATCCGGGCGTGTCGACCAGGTTCACCTTGACGCCGTCGTGCGACAGGGACGCCACGGCGACACCCACCGATCGTTGCTGGCGGATCTCGGCATCGTCGTAGTCGCAGACCGTGCTGCCGTCGGCGACCGAGCCACTCCGGGTCAGCACACCGGCGGCGACCAACAGGGCTTCTACGAGTGTGGTTTTGCCGCCACCGGACGGACCCACCAGCACGACGTTGCGAATTTCGTCCGGACCGTCGGCGGTGGGAGCGCTCCCCGCTCCTTGGGAAGTATTTGTCCTGTCGGCCATGACTTTCCTCCAGGTTGCCCAGGGCGCGCCGTTGCTGACCTAGTTAGCACCTATCTAGCTACCATTCACCGAACTTCGGTCGACCACAAGACCGTCGGGCCAGATCAGGTACCCGCAGCCGCGCCGCGGCTTTCGGCGCGCTACTCAATAATGCCAGCTGGACCAGCGCTGCACCGCGACCTCGATCACCGGGCCGTCCAGCGAAACCGACTGGTACTGGGGATATTTCGCGCGCAGCAGGCGGCGGCCGAGATCGACGGCGTCCCCGTCGGTGTGGACGGTCGCGAGGCCGTCGGCGCGCACCCACCACAGCTGGGTCCAATCATCGGCGTAGTGATCGACGAGCAGGGTCACCCGGGGGTTGTCGTCGATGTTGGCCAGGCGGCGCAGCCGCCGCGTAGTTTTCGGCTTCGCGTCGACGGCCGTGTAGATGACGTCGCCGGTGTCGCCGGCGACCGTAAAAACCACCGGCACCAGGTGCGGCAGGCCACCGGGCGCGACCGTGGCCAGCCGGGCCACCGGGGACCGGCTGAAGTTGGCCTTGGGGTCGAAATCGCCCACCGGGTCAGCTTAGGACGAGCGGCAAATAGGGACGGGAAGCAGATGAGGCGCATCAGACCTGGCACATGTCGTGCATAGCTACCTGCATTACGGTTATATACACACAAATGTGCCGCCAAGATCCTGAGGCCGGGACAGTTTGTTCTTTACCGCGAAGCAGGAGGGTGACACCGATGAGCAAATCGCAGCACCGCCCGGTCTTGTGGTCATGGTTGGTCAGCGTGCTGACCGTGGTTGCACTGGGCCTCGGTTTGGGGTCCGGCGTGGGCCTCGCGCCGGCGTCGGCGGCGCCGTCGAATTTCGCGCTGGACCGGTTCACCGACCGCCCCCAGGCGCCAATCGACCCTTCGGCGATGGTCGGTCAGGTCGGGCCGCAGGTGGTCAACATCGACACCAAATTCGGCTACAACAACGCGGTCGGCGCCGGCACCGGCATCGTGATCGATCCCAACGGCGTCGTCCTGACCAACAACCACGTGATCTCCGGCGCCACCGACATCAGCGCATTCGACGTCGGCAACGGGCAGACCTACGCCGTTGACGTGGTCGGCTACGACCGCACGCAGGACATCGCGGTGCTGCAACTGCGCGGCGCGAGCGGCCTTCCCACCGTCGCCATCGGCGGCGAGGCCACGGTGGGGGAGCCGATCGTCGCGCTCGGCAACGTCAACGGCCAGGGCGGTACGCCCAACGCGGTGGCCGGCAAGGTCGTCGCGCTCAACCAGAGCGTCTCGGCGACCGACACGCTGACCGGTGCCCAGGAGAGCCTGGGCGGTCTGATCCAGGCGGACGCCCCGATCAAGCCGGGCGACTCCGGCGGGCCGATGGTGAACAACGCCGGGCAGGTGATCGGCGTGGACACCGCCGCCACCGACAGCTACAAGATGTCGGGCGGGCAGGGCTTCGCCATCCCGATCGGGCGCGCGATGGGAGTTGCCGGACAGATCCGGTCGGGCGCCGCCTCGAACACCGTGCACATCGGTCCCACGGCCTTCCTCGGCCTGGGTGTGATGGACAACAACGGCACGGGCGCGCGGGTGCAACGGGTGGTCAACACCGGTCCCGCCGGCGCCGCCGGGATCGCGCCCGGCGACCTCATCACCGGCGTCGACAACGTCGCGATCACCGGCGCGACGTCCATGACAGAGGTGCTCGTCCCGCACCACCCCGGGGACACCATCGCGGTGCACTACCGGTCCAACGATGGTGGCGAGCGCACCGCCAACATCACCCTGGCGGAGGGGCCGCCGGCCTGACATCCGCGCCGACGGGACGCGACCGGTGGCGAATTCGTTTGCTGCCGGGCGTGTTTGGTTGTAAACGTGGGGGTGTGATTCCGGAAGTCGCGCCCAGGGTACCCGTGGCATCGTGGATTTGATGAACGACGCAAGAGAAGCTGTCGAGCACCATCCCGAAGGTGGCAGTCACGTCCAGGACGGCGTGGTGGAACACCCCGACGCTGAGGACTTCAACAACGCCACCGCGCTGCCCACCGACCCGACGTGGTTCAAGCACGCGGTGTTCTACGAGGTGCTGGTCCGGGCGTTCTTCGACGCCAACGCCGACGGTGCCGGCGACCTGCGCGGTCTGTTGGGGCGCCTGGACTACCTGCAGTGGCTGGGCATCGACTGCATCTGGCTGCCGCCCTTCTACGACTCGCCCCTGCGCGACGGCGGGTACGACATCCGGGACTTCTACAAGGTGCTGCCCGAGTTCGGGACGGTCGAGGACTTCGTCGCGCTGCTCAACGCCGCGCACGAGCGGGGGATCCGGGTCATCACCGACCTGGTGATGAACCACACCTCGGACTCGCACCCCTGGTTTCAGGAATCGCGGCACGACCCCGACGGCCCGTACGGCGACTACTACGTGTGGAGCGACACCGCCGAGAAGTACACCGACGCGCGGATCATCTTCATCGACACCGAGGAGTCCAACTGGACCTTCGACCCGGTGCGCAAGCAGTTCTACTGGCACCGCTTCTTCTCCCACCAGCCCGACCTGAACTACGACAACCCGGCCGTGCAGGAAGCCATGATCGACGTGCTCCGGTTCTGGCTCGAGCTGGGTATCGACGGGTTCCGGCTGGACGCGGTGCCCTACCTGTTCGAACGGGAGGGCACCAACTGCGAGAACCTGCCCGAGACGCACGCCTTCCTCAAGCGCGTCCGCAAGGTCATCGACGACGAGTTCCCTGGCCGGGTGCTGCTGGCCGAGGCCAACCAGTGGCCCGCCGACGTGGTCGAGTACTTCGGCGACGCCACCACCGGCGGTGACGAATGCCACATGGCGTTCCACTTCCCGCTGATGCCGCGCATCTTCATGGCGGTGCGCCGGGAGTCACGCTTTCCGATCTCGGAGATCCTGGCCCAGACGCCCGAGATCCCGGACATGGCGCAGTGGGGGATCTTCCTGCGTAACCACGACGAGTTGACGCTGGAGATGGTCACCGACGAAGAGCGTGACTACATGTACTCCGAGTACGCCAAGGACCCGCGGATGAAGGCGAATGTCGGCATCCGCCGCCGGCTGGCGCCGCTGCTGGACAACGACCGCAACCAGATCGAGCTGTTCACCGCGCTGCTGCTGTCGCTGCCCGGCTCGCCGGTGCTGTATTACGGCGACGAGATCGGCATGGGCGACGTGATCTGGCTGGGTGACCGCGACGGGGTGCGCACGCCGATGCAGTGGACGCCGGACCGCAACGCGGGCTTTTCCAAGGCCAACCCCGGCCGGCTCTACCTGCCGCCCAGCCAGGACTCCGTCTACGGCTATCAGGCGGTCAACGTGGAGGCCCAGCGCGACACCTCCACGTCGCTGCTCAACTTCACCCGCACCATGCTCGCCGTGCGGCGCCGTCACGAGGCCTTCGCGATCGGAAGCTTCGAAGAGCTGGGCGGCTCGAACCCTTCGGTGCTGGCCTTCGTGCGACAGGTGTCCGATGACGGTGACACCGTGCTGTGCGTCAATAATTTGTCGCGTTTCCCCCAGCCGATCGAACTGAATCTGCAGCATTGGAGCGGTTGCACCCCGGTCGAGCTGACCGGGCAGGTGGAATTCCCGCGCGTCGGTCACCTGCCCTACCTGCTCACCCTGCCGGGACACGGGTTCTACTGGTTTCAGCTGACCGCATGCGAGGAGGATTCATGATTTCCACTCGCGCCGCGACGATGCGCAGCGGAGCCGATGAGAAGGAGTGGCGCAAATGACTCAGCCGGCCAAGCTGCCCTGGTCTGAGTGGCTTCCACAACAACGCTGGTACGCCGGGCGCAACCGCAAACTGTCCGGCGCCGAGGCGAGCGTGGTCGTCCCGCTCGACGACGGCCTCGACCTGGTGCTCGTCGACGTCGACTACGCCGACGGTTCCCGGCACCAATACCAGGTGATCGTGCGGTGGGATGCCGCCCCGGTCTCCGAATACAGCAGCGTCGCGACCATCGGCGCCGTCGACGACCGGACCGGCTTCGACGCGATGTATGACGCCGACGCGCCGCAGTGCCTGCTCTCGCTGATCGACTCGTCCGCTTCGCGTAGCAGTGCGTCGGGCACCGAGGTGAAATTCGCCAAGGAACCGGATGCTGTGCTGCCGCTGGAGGCGATGGCGCACGTATCGGACGCCGAACAGTCCAACACCAGCGTCATCTTCGACCGGGACGCCATCTTCAAGGTGTTCCGTCGGGTCAGCAGCGGCATCAACCCCGACATCGAGCTGAACCGCGTGCTCGGCCGGGCCGGCAACCCGCACGTCGCACGGCTGTTGGGGACCTACGAGATGACCGGCGCGGACGGCAACGCCGAGGCGGCGTGGCCGTTGGGCATGGTGACCGCGTTCGCCGCCAACGCCGCCGAGGGTTGGGCGATGGCCACCGCCAGCGTCCGCGACCTGTTCGCCGAGGGTGACCTGTACGCGTACGAGGTCGGCGGCGACTTCGCCGGTGAGTCCTATCGCCTGGGCGAGGCGGTGGCGTCGGTGCACGCAACTCTGGCCGAGACCCTCGGAACCTCGCATGCCGCCTTCCCGGTGGACAACATGCTCTCGCGGCTGTCGGCGACCGTGGCACTGGTGCCCGAGCTCAAGGAGCACGCGGGGAGGATCGAGGAGCGCTTCCAAAAGCTGGACACCGAGCAGATCACCGTGCAGCGCGTGCACGGCGATCTGCACCTGGGCCAGGTGCTGCGCACGCCGGAGCGGTGGCTGCTGATCGATTTCGAGGGTGAACCGGGACAGCCGCTCGAGGAGCGACGCGCACCCGATTCGCCGTTGCGCGACGTGGCCGGCGTGCTGCGGTCGTTCGAGTACGCCGCCTACGGGCCGCTGGTGGATCATGCGGACGACAAGCAGTTGGCGGCGCGCGCCCGCGAATGGGTCGAGCGCAACCGGACGGCGTTCTGCGACGGCTATGCGGCCGCCTCCGGGACCGACCCCCGCGACTCTGCGCCGCTGCTCGCCGCCTACGAGCTGGACAAGGCCGTCTACGAGGCCGGCTACGAGGCGCGGCACCGGCCGGGCTGGCTGCCGATTCCGTTGCGCTCCATCGCTCGTCTATCGGGCTAGCTTGCCTCCGCTGCGCGCGTCGTGGCCGTCTGGAAGCATGTGCGTGTGCCGAGTGAGATATACAACAGCGAGTCGCGGTTGTCGTGGGTGCTGGCGGCGCTCGCGGGCGTGCTGGGGGCCACCGCCTTCACCCACTCCGCCGGCTACTTCGTGACCTTCATGACCGGCAACGCCCAGCGCGCGGTGCTCGGATATTTCCGCGGCGACGTGCTGCTGTCGGCCACGGCGGGGGTGTTGATCGTCTGCTTCGTCGCGGGCGTGGTGGTCGCCTCGGTCTGCCGGCGGCATTTCTGGGTGGCCCACCCGCACGGCCCGACGGTGCTGACGACGTTCAGCCTGGCGGCGGCCACCGTGGTGGACGTCGTCGACGAGGGCTGGGAAGAGAATCTGCTCGACTTCGCGCCAATCATGTTGGTGGCCTTCGGGATTGGCGCGTTGAACACGTCGTTCGTCAAGGACGGCGAGGTGTCGGTCCCGCTGAGCTACGTGACCGGCACGCTGGTGAAGATGGGCCAGGGGGTCGAGCGCCACATCGCAGGCGGATCCGCGGCGGACTGGCTGGGCTACTTCCTGCTGTTCGCCAGCTTCGCGGTGGGCGCGACGGTGGGCGGCTTCATCAGCACGCTGGTCAACGGTACGTGGATGCTGGTGGTGGCCACCGTCGTGTGCGCGCTGACCACCGGCTACACGTATTTCCACTCCGATCGCCGGGCCCTGCTGGACGAGGCGTGAAAAAGAGCATCGGCAGTAGCGCTGACCGGTGCGCTACTGCCGATGCCGGCCTTGGCCTCAGGCCGCGGGAGGGTTAGCTGTGGGCGCGCTAACCGGTGCGGCGTTGACCGTGTTGAGGGTTTGCAGGATGTCGGGCTTCATCGCGACCAGCTGCTGGTTCCAGTAGGGCCAGGAGTGCGTCCCGTTGGCCGGGAAGTTGAACACCCCGTTGCGTCCGCCGGCGGCCGCGTAGTTGTTCTGGAACTGCTCGTTGGTGCGCAGCGTCATGCCCTCCAGGAATTTCGCCGGCATGTTGTCGCCGCCGAGGTCGCTGGGGGTGCCGTTACCGCAGTAGACCCAGATGCGGGTGTTGTTGGCCACCAGTCGCGGAATCTGGACCATCGGGTCGTTGCGCTTCCACGCCGGGTCGCTGGACGGACCCCACATGCTGTTGGCGTTGTAGCCGCCCGCATCGTTCATCGCCAGCCCGATCAGGGTGGGCCACCAGCCCTCGGACGGGTTGAGGAAGCCCGACAGCGCGGCGGCGTAGGGGAACTGCTGCGGGTAGTAGGCCGCCAGGATCAGCGCGGAGCCGCCCGACATCGACAGGCCCACGGCCGCGTTCCCGGCCGGCGAAACCTGCTTGTTGGACTGCATCCACAGCGGCAGTTCCTGGGTCAGGAACGTCTCCCACTTGTAGGTGTAGTTCTGCCCGTTACCCGAGGACGGCTGGTACCAGTTGCTGTAGAAGCTGGACTGGCCACCGACCGGCATGATCACCGACAGCCCGGACTGATAGAACTCCTCGAAGGCGGGGGTGTTGATGTCCCAGCCGTTGTAATCGTCCTGCGCGCGCAGGCCGTCGAGCAGGTACACGGCGTGCGATCCGCCGCCCTGGAACTGGACTTTGATGTTGCGGCCCATCGACGGCGACGGCACCTCGAGGTATTCCACGGGAAGCCCCGGCTTGGAGAAGGCCCCCGCGACGGGTGAGCCACCGGAGGCTACGGCGAGACCGGACAGCAGGGAGGCCCCCATAGCCGCGATCGCCAGTCGGCGCGGCATGGTAGCCGCTGCGCCACGCAACTTTTCGAAGAACGACATAGCTCTCTACCCATCCCAACTTTCATCTGCCGCAGGGTGCGGTCGAATCTGTTCTCGGGGAGTCAAACACAACGAGAGGGCCGAATTCGGTTGTCGCGGCCGGGATGTCAGATCGCGGTTAGCTAACGATTGAGCCTCGCCCAGAAATCGTCACGGTCGGGTCACGATCGGCTCTCGGAACCATACGCCCATCTTGCGATGCGCTAACGCATGCGCTATCGCATGCGCAACGCATCAGGCGACCAGACGGCGCAAAAGCGTTGATGCCGTGACGATTCCGAGCACGGCGGCCACCACCAGAACGATGATGTCCGCGGGATTGAAGGGCGTGCCGATCAGCAGCGCCCGCAGCGCGTTCACCTCGTAACTGAGTGGGTTGACCTTGCTCAGCACGTGCAACCACGCCGGCATGATGTCGACCGGGTACAGCGCGTTGGACGCGAAGAACAGTGGCATGGTGATCGCCTGGCCGATGCCCATCAGGCGGTCGCGGCTGCGCACCAGGCCGGCCAGGGTCATCGACAGGCAGGCGAAGAACGCGGCGCCGAGCATGACGATGGCCATCGCCGCCATGATCCGCAGCGGATTGACCGTCAGGCCGACACCCATCACGTACGCCAGTGCGAGCACCCCGACCACCTGGGCCACCGAACGGACCCCGGCGGCAAACGCCTTGCCGGTGATCAGCGCCGATGCCGGAGCGGGCGTCACCATGAGTTTGGCCAGCACGCCGGCGTCCCGGTCCCAAATGATCTGGATCCCATAGAAAATGGAGATGAACAGTGCCGACTGGGCGATGATCCCCGGTGCCAGAAACGCCAGATACGACACGGACCCGGTGGGGATGACATGGAGGTGGCTGAACGTGGTCCCGAAGATCAACAGCCACAGTGCGGGCTGCACCATCCGGGTGACCAGCTCGGTCCTGTCGTGTTGCAGTTTCTGCAGTTCGACGATCGCGAACGCTCCGATGCGACTGGACAGCGCGCCGACCCGTTGCCAGCCGCGCGGGGCGCGAATCAGGGTGCCCGCCACGGCGCTATCAACCGACACGGCGCGCCACCTTTCTGCTGGAACGGATTTCGCGAATGGACCCGTTGGCTTCCGATGAATTTTGCTCGTCGTCCAGCCCGGATGCCGCGTAGTGGCGGAACACATCCTCGAGCGTGGCCGACGGCGATACGGTCGCCTTCAACTTGTCGGGGGTGCCGATGGCTCGCAGCTGACCGCGGTGCATCAGGGCGACCCGGTCGCACAGCGCGTCGGCTTCCTCCATGTAGTGGGTGGTCAGCAGCACGGTCATGCCGAACTGCGCCTGCATTTTTTGCACCTGGTCCCACACGCCGTCGCGCGCAATGGGATCCAGGCCGACGGTTGGTTCGTCGAGCACCAGCAGCGACGGGCGGTTGACCAGCGCCTGCGCCACCTCGAGGCGGCGCACCATGCCGCCGGAGTAGGACGACGCCAGCCGGTCGGCAACATCGATGAGGTCCATCGCGACCAGCGCCTGATCGACGCGGTCGGCGCGCTCGTTGCGGGGCGCCCCATACAGCCGCGCGAACCACTGCACGTTCTGCCGTCCGGTCAGGGCGGGCTCGATCGAAAGCTGTTGCGGCACATAGCCGATATTGCTTCTGATGTCGGTGGTCTGGCATCGCGCGTCCATTCCGAAAATGCGCAGTTCGCCGTGCTGCACCGGGGTCAGCGTGGTCAGCATCCGGACCATGGTCGTCTTCCCGGCACCGTTGGGCCCGAGCAGGCCCATGGTTTCGCCGGGCCGTACCTGCAGCGTCACATCGTCGACGGCGGTGAACTGGCCATAGCGATAGGTTAGGTTGCGGCCGTCGACCGCCATCGGCAGCGATCCGCTCATGATCGCCGCTCCCGCAGTTTTCGGGTCATCGTGTCGAGGACCTCCAATCCTTTTGTCAAAGACTCGATTTGATCGGCGTCGAGCTCGTCGATCACCTCGGAGAGCAACGCCCGCCGGGTGGCGCGGGATGCGTCGACGATCTGCTGGGCGGGCTCGGCCAGCCGGAGTTGGCACACCCGGCGGTCGGTGTCGCCCGCAGCACGCAGCAGCAGGCCGCCGGACACCAGCTTCGTAACCAGGGTCGAGGCGGTGTTGGGCACCAGCCCGAGCTCGGCTGCGGCGGCGCTGACCGAGATTCCCGGCCGGCGCCCCACCAGCCACAACAGCTCGGACTGCGACTCGGAAAGCCGCGACGAATCGAAGCCACGGCCGGCCGACCTGCGGAGTTGCCGGCGGAACCTGCCGACCACACCGAACAGCTCGCCTGCCACATCAGTGCGTGATTTCATATGCACCCATAATACCTCTGTAGCCGAGCTATCTATGTGTGGAAGCTGTGTAGCGGGTATGTACCCGTTACCTGGGCAGACGATGCAGCTCGACGTCGGTCAGCGCGGCGTCGTCGGCGCGCGCGGTCATGTAGGTGCAGAACGGTTGGCGGCGGCGATCCGTCGGTGACCCGGGATTGAGCAAGCGCAACCCGGTTGCGGTGGTGGTGTCCCACGGGATGTGGCTGTGCCCGAACACCAGCACCTGGCTGTCGGGGTAGAGCCGCGACATCCGCGCGTCGCGTCCGCTCGCACCGCCGGTCTCGTGCACCACGGTGAATCGCACCCCCGCCAGCGTCACGTCCGCGCGTTCAGGAAGCCGCGCCCGCACGGCCGGGCCGTCGTTGTTTCCCCAGCAGCCCACCAGCCGGGCCGCCCGGCTTTCGAGCTCGTCGAGGAAGTCCGGTGCCATCCAGTCGCCGGCGTGCACGACCACGTCGGCCTCGGCCACCTCATCCCAGACCGCCGCGGGCAAGTCCCGGGCCCGTTTCGGGATATGGGTATCGGCAATCAGCAGCAGCCTCACAGCCCCATCTTGCGCTAACCGGGAGTCGTTCACGTCACCGTTGCGCGGCGCCTGGCCGTTGGTGCGTCCGCATCCTCACCCAGGAGCAGGGACCGAACGAGGCGCCGCGACCCGAACGGCCGGAGCACCTGGCTGGCGGGGCGCGTCCGCACCATACGCGGCCACCAGAACCAGCGTCCGAGCAGCGCCGCGATGGACGGTGTCATCAGGGAGCGCACGATCAGGGTGTCGAAGAGCAGGCCCAGCCCGATGGTGCTCCCGGCTTGACCAATGGAGCGCAGGTCGCTAGCCACCATGGACATCATGGTGAATGCGAAGACCAGGCCCGCCGCGGTGACGACTCCGCCGGTGCGCCCAATGAAGCGGATGATGCCCGTCTTCAATCCCGCGCTGACCTCCTCCTGGAACCGCGACACCAGCAACAGGTTGTAATCGGATCCGACGGCGAGGAGGATGATCAACCCGAACACCGGGGCGATCCAGTTTCAGCTCCAGGCCAAAGATGTGCTGCCAGAACAGCACTGACAGGCAGAACGCGGCACCCAGGGACAGCAGTACCGTGCCGACGATCGCAAGCGACGCAACCAGCGCGCGGGTGATGATCAGCATGACGGCGAAAATCAGCGTCAGTGCCGCCAATCCCACGATCAGTAGGTCGTATTGCGATCCGGCCTGGATATCTGTGGTGCATCGGCCGGATGGTCGGGGCATGGGAGCCCGGCGCTATTGTTAGCAGCCGAAACCAAGGAGAAGCTTCAATGCGCACTTTCGAATCAGTCACCGAACTTGCCGCCGCCGCGGGCGAAACCCTCGGGCACAGCGACTGGGTCACCATCACCCAGGAAGACGTCAACCTGTTCGCCGATGCGACCGGCGATCACCAGTGGATCCACGTCGATCCGGAGCGGGCCGCATCGGGCCCGTTCGGCAAGACCATCGCCCACGGTTTCATGACCTTGGCGTTGCTGCCGCAGCTGCAGCACCAGATCTACACCGTTAACGGCATCAAGCTCGCAATCAACTACGGCCTCAACAAGGTTCGCTTCCCTGCCCCGGTCCCGGTCGGCTCTCGGGTGCGCGCGCAGAGTTCGTTGGTCAGCGTCGACGACGTGGGCAACGGAGCGGTGCAGGCGACGATTTCGACCACCGTCGAGATCGACGGTTCGGCCAAGCCGGCGTGTGTGGCCGAAAGCGTGGTTCGTTTCGTCGCCTGACGCCTGGTCCCTAGAACTCGGCGACCGCGTGCTCCAGCCGCTCGGCCAGTCGCGCCTGTGCTTCGGCGCGCCGGGTCGGGATGTGGGCTGACGGGAAAGGCGTTGTCACCGGCTCGTATTCACGCAAGGTCCGGCGTGCGACCGTCATCTTGTGCAATTCGGTGGCGCCGTCGGCGATGCCCAGCGACTCGGCGGCCACCAGCATCTTGACGAACGGCATCTCGTCGGAGACGCCGAGCGCGCCGTGCAGGTGCAGGGCGCGCTGCGCGACGTCGTGCAGCACCTGGGGCATCGCGACTTTCACGGCCGCGATGTCGCGGCGCACCTTCTGGTAGTCGTCGTGCTTGTCGATCAACCAGGCGGTGCGCAGCACCAGCAGCCGGAACTGCTCGATCTGAATCCAGCTGTCGGCGATCTTCTCCTGCGTCATCTGGAAGTCGGACAGGTGGCCGTGCCTGGTCTTGCGTGACACGGCGCGTTCGCACATCATGTCAAAAGCCTTGCGCGCCAGTGCGATCGTGCGCATCGCGTGGTGGATGCGGCCGCCGCCGAGGCGGGTCTGCGCGATCATGAACGCCGCACCCTCGCCGCCGAGCACGTGATCGCCCGGCACCCGGACGTCGTTGTAACGGACGTACCCATGCGAACCGTGCTTCGACTCGCCTCCCACCCCGACGTTGCGGATGATCTCGACCCCCGGCGTCTCGCCCGGGACGATGAACAGCGACATCTTCTCGTACGTGCGGGCGTCGGGCTTGGTCACCGCCATGACGATGAAGAACGACGCGTGCCTGGCGTTGCTGGAGAACCACTTCTCCCCGTTGATGACCCAGTCGTCCCCGTCGCGGGTCGCGCTCGTCACGAACATCCCCGGATCCGAACCACCCTGTGGTTCGGTCATCGAGTAGCACGATGTGATCTCGCCGTCCAGCAACGGCTGCAGGTAGCGAGCCTTCTGCTCATCGGTGCCGAACAGCGCGAGGATCTCGGCGTTGCCGGAATCCGGTGCCTGGCAGCCGAACACCGAAGGCGCCCAACGGGAGCGCCCGAGGATTTCGTTGAGCAGCGCGAGCTTGACCTGGCCGAAGCCCTGACCGCCGAGCTCCGGGCGCAGATGCGCGGCCCACAGCCCCTGGTCCTTCACCTGCTGCTGCAAGGGGCGCAGGATGGCCATCATCTCGGGGTTCTTCTTGTCGTAGGGATCAAGGGCGACCAGGTCGAGCGGTTCCAGCTCTTCGGTCATGAACTTTTCGACCCAGTCCAGCTTTGCCTGGTATTCGGGATCCGTTTCGAAGTCCCACACGGTGGCCAACCAATCCCCGGCGCAACGCCGCGCCGGACTCGTTGATGAAGCCATCCCATCCTAGAGCGGGGCGTTCACCCCGGTTCCGGCAAGGACCTATTCGTGCTCGCCGCGGGTGTCGATGATCCGTTCGGCGATGTCGACCAGTTTCATCTGGTTCTCCTGCGAGAGCATCCGGAGCAAGTCGAAGGCCCGCACATCGTCTACGCCGAAGCGTTCCATGATGATGCCCTTGGCCTGACCGATCCGGTCTCGCGTCGACACCGCCGAATACAGTTGTTCCGCGTGGCTTCCCGCCAATATCGCCGCGGCGGCGTGCGCGGCGAACACCGATCCGATGGTCTCGGCTTCGGTGTTCCACACGTTGGCTTGATAGCCGAACAGGTTCAGTGCGCCGGCGGTGCGGTCCGCGGTGTACAGCTTGAACGACATGCTGCTGAGCACACCGAGCTCCACCGCCGCGGGCGCGTACTTGGGCCAGCGCGGCTCTGTGCGCAGGTCATCGCTGCGCACGATCGTCTCCTGCAGGGCGGCCTCGGCGCAGGGCCCCTCACCGAAGTCGTGCTGCAGCTTGTCGAGCTGCGCGGCCAGGCCGTTGGTGTCGCCCAGCGATTCGAACTCGCCGCCCTTTTTCACCAACAGCACGCCCGCGACGTCGGCGCCCGGTATCACCTCCACCGCCATCTCGGTAACCTCGGCCAGCACCTGCTCGAGACGGCGCGGCGCGGCGATCCCGCGGGCGAGCTCGGCCATCCGCACGGCCAGTTCGTGGCGGGAGCCCGGGTCTGAAACATCCATAGGACCCCGATTGTGCATGATCTGCCCACGGTGCGTAACCCACGCGGCGTTCAGTGCAACTCCGGCAAGACGTTGGCGCGGTAGAACTCGACGGCCACGGCAGGGTCGTCCTGGGGAAAGTGCAGGAACGGGACCGCGCCCGCGTCCAGCACCCGTTGCACGGCCGCGATGTGCGGGGCCGAGTCGGTACCGACTGTCCAGCCGGCCAGCACCTTGTCGATGGGGTTGGCCTCGGCCGCGCGCTGGATCTCGACGGGATTAGGCTGATCGACCGCTCCGGCCGTGAAACGCCACAGCGTGGCGGCCCGAGTGGCCTCGGCGTTGTCGCCGACGACCGCGAACAGTTCGGCGCGCTTGCCCAGCGTGCCAGCGTCACGGCCCGCGGCTTGTGCACCGGCGGCGAAGGCCGCCAACAGTTTTGGGTTCGTGACATCGCGGGCCTGGGTGATCCAGCCATCCCCGCGCTGTCCGGCGAGCTTCACGCTCTTCGGGCCGGCGGCGGCCACGAAGATCGGTGGCGGCGTGGGCGGAACGTCGTACAGCTTCAGCGAGTTCGTCTGAAAATAGCGGCCGGAGAACGAGATTCGCGCGCCACTCCACAGTTGGCGGATCAGGTCGATCGCTTCGGCCAGCCGGTCGTGGCGCTCGGTGTAGTTGCCGTAGGTGTTGGTGGTGGCCTCTTCATTGAGGCGCTCGCCGGTGCCCACCCCCAGAAACACCCTGCCGGGATTGAGTATCGCCAGGGAAGCGAACGCCTGGGCGACCGTGGCGGGGTGATACCGGTAGGTCGGACACGTGACCCCGGTGCCGAACGAGATGTGGCTGGTGCCGCTGCCCACTAGCGCCAGCGTCAGCCAGGGAAACATCGCATGGCCTTCGTCGTCCTGCCACGGCTGGATGTGGTCGCTGGCCCACACGTAGTGAAAGCCCGCCCGCTCGGCCGCCTGAGCCTGTGCGACGAGCTGATCGGTGCGGAACTGCTCGTGGGAGAGCACAAATCCCACGCCCTTGCCCGCCGGTGGCGGACCGCTGGACTTGCCATGGTCGCCGGCCGGTTTCGCGCATCCGTCGGCCACCCCGATGGACCCGAGCATGCCCGCACCGGCTGCCATCCGCCCGAACGCTCGCCGCGAGATGCTCGTCACCGGATGGGCATACCCGTCCCACCGGGCCTCACACGCACTAGCGTGTTGCGGATGACCCCGCAGGTCCGGCCGGCAGTCAAAGGCGATGTCCGCGCGCTGTCGCGAACGCTGGCGCGCGCGTTCTACGACGATCCGGTGATGATCTGGTTGATTCCCGATCAGGACAAGCGGACCGCGCACCTGACCCGCCTGTTCGCGACGATGACGCGCCACCACCACCTGTCCCGCGGGGGCGCGGAGGTGGGCTGTGCGGACGCGGGTATCGGCGCTGCGGCGTTGTGGGATCCGCCCGAGCAGTGGCAGGAGACGTCGCGCGCGCAGCTGGCGATGACACCGGCCTTCATCCGGGTGTTCGGCCTGCGCTCGATGCGTGGACGCGCGATCCAGGACTTGATGAAGAGCGTGCATCCTGCCGAACCGCACTGGTATCTGGCCGTTATCGGCAGCGATCCGGACGTCCGTGGCAAGGGTTTCGGTCAGGCGTTGATGAGGTCGCGACTGGACCGCTGCGACGCCGAGTACTGCCCGGCCTATCTGGAGTCTAGCAAGCCCGAAAACGTGCCCTACTATGAGCGATTCGGCTTCACGGTCACCCGCGAGATCGCCCTGCCGGACGGTGGTCCGACCCTGTGGGCCATGTGGCGCCCGCCGCGTTAGCGGATAGCCGGAATGACGCCCTGTCCGGGTTTAACCCCCCGATGGCGCGGGCAACCGTTTTGGCATGAGCGATAACCGCCAGGCGGACGAGCTGGTGGATCCGGCGGACTTCCCCGAAGATGGCGGCCCGGGTGACACCCTGAACGCGAGCGAAGGTACCGACTCGGACGAGCTGCGCAACGACGACGGCGACATCGTCGTCGACCCCCCTGAGGACTGGAGCGAGGCCAACAAGTTCGGCGTGACGGCCAGGGAGGAGCGCGAGGGCGAGTCCCTCGACGCCCGGTTGGCTGCCGAGGAGCCAGACGTCCCCGATGCCATCGAGCCGGTCGACGACAAACCCCGCCGCGCCCATCGCGGCCAGATCGACGGCACCCCCGAGGACGGCGACTCGCTGTACGACGTCGTCGACGAGTAAGTCAGTGCGCGGCTGTTTACTGCAGCCCAACCACTCAGGGTGTGCTTCGCCAGCCGGCGATGCCGGTCGCGATCATCCTCAGCTGCTTGACGGCGAGCCGGCGGATGTCTTCGGTCGCCTCGACGCTCTGCGAATCCTCGATGGCCTCCGCGATCACGATCATGGCGTTGACGAACAGGGTCGCCAACACGTTGAGGTCCTCGGTGGTCCACTTGTTCAGCCCGGGGAATCGCGCCAGGTCGGTAGCAAGCTCGGAGGTGATCAGCCGGATCTCGGTGCGAATGGCGTACCGCAGCACCGACAAGCCGCTGTTGCGCTCGCGACCGATGAGCCGCCAGTGTTCGCGCCTGTCGGCGACGCTGGCGACCAGGATCTCGACGGACGACTCGATCACCCGGTTCGGGTCGAGCTTGCCGGCACGGGCATCACGCAGGGTGTCACGCAGGCTCCGGAACGACTCGTCGATCAAGACCAGGCCGAGGGCCTCCATCGATTCGAAATGCCGGTAGAACGCCGCCGGAACGATCCCGACCTCGCGGGTCACCTCGCGCAGGCTCAGGCTGGAGAAGCTGCGGTCCTGCAACAGCTTGAGCGCTGCCGCGATGATGGCCCGGCGGGTCGCCTCCTTGCGCTCCTCACGCGATTGGTTATCGCGCGAGCGTTCGCGGCCAGAGCCGCGCCCGCGTGAGCTAGGAGTACGGCTGTTCACTGTGTGAACCCTACCACAGCCAGGCAGTAAACCCTTGACTGCACGGGTGTTGCGGTCGCACAGTGTACATATGTTCACTCAATCCGCTCAAGCTTCTGGCCGAGTCCTAGCGCGGACCCTTCGGCAACGCGTGTTGGGTTCGGAGCTCCTAGACCTGTTGACCGGTCCACACGGCGTCGACCGCTACACCGAGCTGGTGGCGCCGACCTGGACGCTGGGCGAAGCCCGCGCCAAAGTGACCGACGTGCGCCGGAGCACTCCGCGCAGTGTCACCCTGGCCCTGATCCCCAACGACGCCTTCCTGTCCGCCCACAGCCTGAAGGCCGGCCAGTACGTCAACCTCACCGTCGAGATCGACGGCCGCCGGCACACCCGCTGCTATTCGCCCGCCAATGCCGAAGGGACGGCCGGCCTCGAGTTGACCATCGGCCGACACGAGGGCGGCCTGGTCTCGAACTATCTATACGAACACGCCCACCGCGGCATGGTGGTCGGTCTGACCGGCACCGGCGGCGACTTCACGTTGCCGGCGCGCGGATCGCAAAGCCCGCAGCGCATCCTCTTCATTTCCGGGGGTAGCGGTATCACCCCCGTGCTGTCGATGGCGCGAACCCTGGTCGCCCAGGGCCATCCGGGCGAGATCGCATTCATCCACTACGCCCGCACGCCCGCCGAGGCGTGCTACCGCCACGAGCTGGCCGCGATGGCCCCGGTGCGGGTGCTGCACGGCTATACCCGATCCGACGACGGCGACCTCACCGGGCGGTTCGGCCCGGAGCACCTGGCCGCCGCGATGCCGTCCCCCGATGCGGTATTCGTCTGCGGTCCAACGCCTCTGGTGGAGGCGGTCCAGTCGTATTGCGACAACGTGTACACCGAGAGCTTCGTGCCGCCGGTCTTCGATGCGCCGGCTAAACCGTCGGGCGGACGAGTCACGTTCGCCGACAGCGGAGTTGACATCGTCGATGACGGGCGGTCGCTGCTGGAGCAGGCTGAGTCGGCGGGCCTGACGCCCGAGAACGGATGCCGGATGGGCATCTGCCACACCTGCACGCGGCGCAAAACCGCCGGCACCGTGCGCAACCTGGTCACCGGTGCGGTCTCGACCGCTCCCGATGAGGACGTGCAGATCTGCGTGTCCGTTCCGGTCGGTGACGTGGACCTGTCGCTGTAGCGATAAGCCGGCACAGCTCAGAAAAGACTTGGAGGACAAGCAATGCCGAACGACAAGATCACCCTGACACCCGAACAGGCCGACGCATTCGGCCGGGAACTCGACGCCATCAAGGAACGCGTTATGGCAGAACTCGGCGAGAAGGACGCCGACTACATCCGCCGCGTCATCAAGACGCAGCGTGCGCTGGAAGTCGGTGGCCGGGCGCTGTTGTTCGCCGGGTTCCTGCCACCGGCTTGGCTGGCCGGCACCACGATGCTGGGCCTGTCGAAGATCCTGGACAACATGGAGATCGGCCACAACATCATGCACGGCCAGTACGACTGGATGCGCGACCCGGCCATCTCCGGGCGCACCTTCGAGTGGGACACCGCGTGCCCGGCCGATCAATGGCGGCACTCGCACAACTACATGCACCACACCCACACCAACATCGTGGGGATGGACCGCGACATCGGCTACGGAATTCTGCGGATGAGCGAGGACCAGCGCTGGCAGCCATACTTCCTCGGCAACCCGATCTACGCCTTCCTGCTGATGGTGTTGTTCCAGTACGGGGTCGCATTGCACGAGCTGGAAACCGAGCGCATCCGCTCCGGTGAGATCCGGCTCGAGGACAAACGCGAAGTCCTTCGGGCCATCTGGAAGAAGACCCGCCGCCAGACCCTCAAGGACTACGTCGCCTTCCCGCTGCTGGCGGGGCCCGTCGCGCCGTTTGTCTTCACCGGCAACCTCACCGCCAACCTGATGCGCAACGTGTGGTCGTACATGATCATCTTCTGCGGCCACTTTCCAGACGGCACACAGGAATTCACCGTCGAGGAGACCAAGGACGAGTCGCGCGGCATGTGGTACTTCCGCCAGGTGCTCGGCTCGGCAAACCTCACCGGCGGCAAGCTCTTTCACCTGCTCTCCGGCAACCTGTCGCACCAGATCGAGCACCACCTGTTCCCGGACATGCCGGCCCGCCGGTACTCCGACGTCGCGGCCGAGGTACAGGAGATCTGCGAACGCTACGGCATCCCGTACAACCGCGGTCCGCTGCTGCGCCAGTTCGGCACCGTCGTCCGCAAGATCGTCCGGCTGACCTTCCCGGACACCTGGGTGCAGAAGGCCGGCGCTGAGAGGTCGCCCGAGCCCGAGCCGGTCGCCGCGTAAATCCACGCGGCCGGGGCATTGCCTCGCGCCGGGACAGGGGGACAATGAGGTCCGTGGAATGGACCGGCGCGCGCTATGCGGATACCCCGACAGTGGAAGCTTCGACGTGGATCGACGCCGACCCGGCCCGGGTCTGGAGCCTGGTCTCCGATATCGCGCTGATGCCCGCGTTCAGCAGCGAGTTGAAGGCCGTGGAATGGGCGGAGGGATCGGACGGCCCCCGGGTCGGCGCGCGCTTCGTCGGACACAACGAGCACGACGCATTCGGGCAGTGGAGCAGCACCTCGCAGATCGTCGTCTGCGATCAGCCGCACGAATTCACCTGGGCCGTTGGCGAACCCGACGATCCCGCGGCTATGTGGCGATTCCGGCTGACCCCCCGCGACGGCGGCACCCTGCTGAACTACTGGATGCAAATGGGGCCGGGGCGCTCGGGCCTGTCGGTGGCCCTCGAGGCGATGCCCGATAAGGAACAGAAGATCGTGTTCGTGCGGCTGCGCGAATTCGAGGGCGCGATCGGAAAGACCCTGGCGGCGATCAAACGGCTGGCCGAACACGGAGTGCATTGATGCGGACCGCCACGACGGTCGAGCTCTCCGGTACCGGGAGCGAGGCCGCTGAGGTCGTGGCGTTGGCCGTCGAGGCGGAGAAGCTGGGTCTCGATATGTGCTGGGTGGCCGAGGCGTGGGGCGCGGATGCGCCGTCGGCACTGGGCTATCTGGCAGCCCGCACCGAGCGGATGCTGCTGGGTTCCGGTGTCCTGCAGGTCGGCACCCGCTCGCCGGTGATGGTCGCCCAGACCGCGATCACGCTCTGCAACCTGTCGAACGGGCGATTCCTGCTCGGGTTGGGTGCCTCTGGCCCGCAGGTGATCGAGGGCCTGCACGGCGCCTCGTTCAGCCGACCGCTGGCGCGCGTCTCCGAGACGATCGACGTTGTGCGGCAGGCGTTTACGGGCAGGAAAATCGCTTATGCCGGTGCGGAATTCAAGATTCCTCGGCCCGGCGGCGAGGCGGTGCCCATGCGCTTGTCGAACCGTCCCGAGCACCCCATTCCGGTGTACCTGGCCGCCCTGTCACCGGCGATGCTGCGGTTGACCGGACGGGTTGCCGACGGCTGGCTGGGCACCAGCTTCGTCCCCGAGGGCTCCGGCGATGCCTACTTCTCGCACCTCGACGACGGGCTGGCCGCCGCGAACCGTACCCGCGCCGACATCGACATCTGTCAGGGTGCCGAAGTCGCCTTTGCCGCAGACGAAGACGAGCTGCGGGGCATGGTCGAGGGTCGTAAAAAAGAGCTGGCCTTCAGCCTCGGCGGCATGGGATCGTCGAGCACGAATTTTTACAACCGGGCCTACAGCCGGCAGGGCTGGGCCGACGTTGCCGCCGCGGTGCGCGAGCGCTGGCAGCGCGGCGACCGCGACGGGGCGGCGGGCCTGGTGACCGATGAGATGGTGTTGGCCACAACGCTCATCGGGACCGAGGAGATGGTCTCCGCGCGCCTGGCGGTGTGGCGCGACGCCGGCGTGAACACCGTGCGGCTGTATCCCGCGGGCGCGACGCTGGAGGCCAAGCTGGAGACGCTGGGCCGGGCGATCGAACTGGTCCGCCAGACCTAACTCACGTCGGTAAGAGCGTCGGCCGCCTTGACGAGTCGCACCTCGGGCCGCTGCGGCACGCCATCGGCAAGGAACCACCGAAATGCCAGGTTGCCGCGCGGATAGCCCAGCGTGGTAAGCGAATTCGGGTGTGCCGTCTTGCCGGCGGACAATACGACCGTGACGGAGCCGTCGCTGTTGAGGGCGGCGCTGTGGCCGTTGAGGGAGCACCGGGCGTCCTCCGGGCCGACCGTCGCCATGAACTGGTTCCAGACCACCAGGTTCCAGAACCTGCACGACGGCGGCCGGTGCGTGATCACCAGCGCCTCGTCCTCGTCGAGCACGAAGCTGCCGTAGGAGTAGCAGGCGTCGCGCGCCGACCAGCCGAAGTTGGCGTCGGGCACCTGATAGGGTTCGGCGAAAGCGTTGGCGGCATGGGCGGTTTCGTGACCCAGAGCATGCTGCTCGTCCACCCGGTTCCCAACCGCCAGCGGCACGATGGCGAACATGGTCCGCAACCACCTGGCGGCCGCGCGCAGGCTCGCCGCGGTCTCGGCGTCACCGTGCCGGACCGGGTCGGGCTCGTCGAGTGCCTCGATGTGCCAGGTCACCGGGCGGCCGGTCAGGGGGTCGGCCTGATAGTCACGGGTCATCAGCACCGCCGCGTCCGGCGTGGCGGGGAACTCGAAGCTGAAGTTGCCGTCGGCGTCGATGTCGAGATCGGTGTCCCGGACTATCGACACGACCCGGTCCGACCACGCGCCGGGCGAGGGCTCGTTGTAGGCCGTCACCGAGAAGTACACGCTGTCGCCCTTGTTCCCGCTGATTCGGTACCGGCGCGCAGGATCGATCGGGCAGATGAAGTAGTAGGCATCGGTGTTGTCGCCACCCCACCGGCGGTCCCGGCGAAACGGGGTGTTCACCGCGACGAACTGCGGCCGGCCCGGCTCGGGAAACAGGTAGGTGTCCAGGGCCACGCCCAGGGTGGCGGCCAGCATGCGGTAGCCGTCGGCGACGTGTCGGTCGTCGGTGACCGCACGGTCACCCTCGAGGAATGAATGGCCCAGCTCGCCAAGGGTTTTCAGCAGGTCCAGCCACGCCTCGGTCGATCGGTGCGTCATGCGCTGATTCCTTTCAGGAGCAATGCGGTGGTGCGGTCGACCCAGGTGTCGTCGAGCTCGTCGGGGCGGGTGAGCAGGCCCATCAGCGTGATGCCGGCGATGGCCTCGGTGAGCTCGGAGGCGGTCACGCCGGAGCGGACCTCGCCGCGGGCCGCGGCCCGCTGCAGGAGTTCGGTGAGCCCGCCACCGATGACGTCGGCGAACCGCTCCAGCAGCGCCGAGTGCAGGGTCGGGTCCGCCGCCATCTCGGCGACCAGTCCAGGCAGCGCCGCCCGGGCGGGCGGTGTGCTCAGGAAAGCCATTGAGCGACTGACCATTTCGTGTAGATCCTCGGGCAGCGACCCGGTATCCGGAAGCTCCGTCGCGGCGCCGATCGGGAACACCGCCTCGTGGACGAGGTGCGCCTTGCTCGGCCAGCGCCGGTAGATGGCGGGCTTGCTGGTGCCGGCGCGCTCGGCGATTGCGGAGACCAACAGCGAGGCGTAGCCCGTCTCGGCGAGAAGCTCGACGGTGGCGCTGAGCACCGCACCGTCGATACGCGGATCACGAGGTCGACCAAAATCTACTACCATTACGAAACCCAGAGTAACATAAGTCGCCGTGAACGTTCGCCTCGACGACCTTGCCCAGCCCCAATTCAGTGCCGAGGGTCAGCAGATTCTCGACATGATGGCCACGATGGCCCCGCATTGCCCATTGGATGCCGGCGCGTTGCACGCCCAGGCCAGGGTCGACACCGGCCTGGACGATTTCGGTCCCGATGACTACCGCGAGCGACTCGACGTCTACCTCGCCGCGTTGCGCGAGATCGACGGGTTGCACGACGCCGGAGTGGTCAACTTTTATGGGCAACTGCTGCAGATCCTCAAGAACCGCCTGCTGTTGACCGACCTGCTGAACCGCCATCCCGAGATCAACGGGATCGAACTGCGCTCGCCGGTGGTCATCGCCGGCCTGCCCCGCACCGGCACCACGCACCTGCACAACCTGCTTGCCGCGCCGCCGACGTTCCGCACCATGCCGTACTGGGAAAGCAACGAGCCGTTCCCGACGCCGAATGAAGTTGGCGTGCAACCGGATCCGCGGCGAACCCGGATGGATGTCGCGGTCGGCGTGATCAACATGGTGATGCCGCATTTCCCGCTCATGCACGAGATGACCACCGACCATGTCCACGAAGAGATCCAGCTGCTGGCCAACGATGTGTCCACGATGCTGCTGGAGACGCTCGCCGACGTGCCCCGCTGGCGTGACTACTACCAGGCTCACGATCAGACGCCGCATTACCAATACCTGGCCACTCAGCTCCGGGCGATGCAGTTCCTGCGCGGCGGACGGCGCTGGCTGCTCAAATCGCCTCAGCATCTCGAGCAGGTGCCCGTCCTGAATCGGGTGTTCCCCGACAGCATCGTCGTGTTCACCCACCGCGACCCGGTGCCGGTGGCGCTGTCGATAATCGCAATGATCACCTACTCCGCCCGCATGCACCGCTCGCCGGTGCCGGTGGAGCAGATCGCCAACTCGTGGATCGACCGCCTCGACCAGATGCTCACCGCGCTGATCCGCGACCGCGACACCATCGGTCCGGACCGCTCGATCGACGTCCGGTTCGACGACTTCATGGCGGACGAGCTCGGCGTCGCCGAGCGGGTATACGCACTGGCGGGCGAACCGTTCACCGATGAGGCGCGCACGGCCGTCGGCGACTACCTCGCGGGCCACCGGCGCGGGCGACTGGGCAATGTCGAGACGTCCTACGAGATGTTCGGGCTGGACGAGGGCAACCTGCGCGAGCGCTTCGCACCGTATGTCGAGCGGTTTCTGGCCTAAGCCTTTCCGAGCCGCTACGTTCTGAATCCATGGTCACTATGCCCGCGCTGGACGGTGTGGAACACAGGTACGTCGATCTCGGAAACGGCGTGACGATCCACGTCGCGGACGCCGGGCCGGCGAGCGGGCCCGCGGTGATGTTGGTGCACGGCTTCCCGCAGAACTGGTGGGAATGGCACGAGCTGATCGGGCCGCTGGCCGCTGACGGCTACCGGGTGCTGTGTCCGGACCTGCGCGGCTCAGGCTGGAGTTCGGCGCCACGGACCAGCTACACCAAGGACGAGATGGCCGACGATCTGGCCGGGGTGCTGGACCGCTTGGGCGTCGCGACGGTCAAGCTGGTGGCCCACGACTGGGGCGGACCGGTCGCGTTCATCATGATGCTGCGCCATCCGGAGCGGGTGACCGGGTTCTTCGGCGTAAATACCGTTGCGCCGTGGGTGAAGCCGAGCCTGTCGACGCTGCGCAATATCTGGCGGTTCTGGTACCAGATCCCGATTTCGCTGCCGGTCATCGGCCCGAGGGTGATCAGCGATCCCGACTCCCGGTTCGTCCGAATGCTCGGGTCATGGGTCGGTGGTGGTTACACCCTGCCCGAGGCCGACACCCGCATGTACATCGAGTGCATGCAACAGCCCGGCCACGCGGAGGCGGGTTCGCGGTGGTACCGAAGCTTCCAAACCAAAGAGATGCGCAAATGGATGCGTGGCCAGTACAACGATGCTCGCGTCGACGTCCCGGTGCGCTGGCTGACAGGAACGAAAGATCCGGTGATCACGGCGGACCTCACCGACGGATATGCCGACCACATCGATGATTTCGAGGTCGAGCTGGTCGACGGCGTCGGCCATTGGATCGTCGACCAGCGTCCCGATCTGGTCTTGGACCGGGTCCGCGCTTTTCTCGCCGAAACATGAACCAGGTCAGTGCTTTTCGGTGCCGGCCCTAGTCGACGCCGATGGTGACCTCGGTCGATTTGATCAACACGGTCGCAGTCTGCCCGACCTTGAGGCCGAGGTCGATCGCGGCATCCTTGGTGACCGACGACGTGACGACCTGATCGCCGCCGTCGAGCGTCACCTTCACCACGGCCATCACGGCGCCGAGTTCGACCTCGGTGATGGTCCCCCTGAGCTGGTTTCGCGTCGAGAGCCGCATCGCAGGATCCTCCAAGTCGGAACGGGTGGGTCTGCGGTGAGCCTAACCCCACCGGGCCAGGGCCGGAATGGCTTGTGAGGCTTTCACTTACGTGGACGTGCGGACCTAACGGCGCGGGCCGAGCAGGGCTACGGATGCATCCACGGCCGGTTCCACGATTTCTCGGACCGGTTTACCGTCTTCGACCGCAAGTGCGGTCAGCTCCCGCAGGCCGCCCAGCAGGATCACGGCCAACGGTGCCGTCAACGGGGGTAGCTCGGCGCGCCGGAACCCGGGACTGGCACTGAGGTCGATCAGCAGGCTGGTCAGCAACTGCAGCCCGCGGCGCTGGACCGGGCGAGCGGCCGCACCCAGCGAGGGCAGTTCGCGGATCCAGCTCAACGTGATGGCCGGCCGGGCCTCGATGTATCCGACATAGGCCTCGACGGCCTGGCGGATCTGCACGTGCCAATCGGCCTCGGGATCGACCGAGGTCTCGATCTTGGCGCCCAGTTTCTCGATGTCGACGGCCAGCAATTCGAGAAAGCACTCTTCCTTGCCGGCGAAGTGGTCGTAGAAGGTCCGCTTGGACGTGCGCGCGGAGCGGACGACGTCGGCGACCGTGCTGGCGCGGTAGCCGCGCTCGGTGATCGAGGTGGCGAGGCCGTCGAGCAGCCGTTGCCGAAAAGGATCCGGCTCGGCGGGAGTATCGCCCGCGGCCGCGTCGGCGGCGGGCGCTGTCACCGCTGGTGTCACGCGGGCGCCCCTTTCGGTGTGTGCGGCACCTTGTCAGGCTTGGTACTTCAGAGTACCGTACTCGGAAGATGCTGCGGTACATCGCCGTACCACCCCGGTCCCGGGGCAGATGTTGGGAGAAGCCGTCGTCATGAGCCAGCAAGTCGCCGCCCCCTCGACCGAGGTCCACTTGCCTCCTGTGGCCCGAGCCCCGAAGCTGTTGCAGGGCATGGGCTTTGCCATGTCGCGACGAATGATGATGCGACGACTGTCACGCCGTTACGGCAGCGTCTTCACGCTGTGCCTGCCGATGTGGGGGCCCGTCATTATGGTCAGTGACCCACAGCTGGCCAAGCAGATCTTCACCACCAGCCCAGACGAACTCGGCAACATCCAGCCCAATTTGAGCAGGCTGTTCGGCTCCGGCTCGGTATTCGGACTCGAGGGTGACGCCCATCGCCGCCGGCGACGGCTGCTGGCGCCGCCATTTCACGGCAAGAGCATGAAGAACTACGAGAGCATCATCGAAGAAGAGACACTGCGCGAGATGGCGGGCTGGCCGGAGGACAGGTCATTCGCGACGTTGCCGCCGATGATGCGAATCACGCTCAACGCAATCCTGCGCGCGGTTTTCGGCGCGGAAGGCGCCGAGCTCGACGAGCTGCGCCGGCTCATCCCGCCGTGGGTCACCCTGGGCTCACGCCTTGCGGCGCTGCCGAAGCCGAAGCGCTATCCCCGGTTCGGCCCGTGGGGCCGGCTGGACAAGTGGCGGCGCCAATACGACAACGTCATCGAGAAGCTGATCGCCGCGGAGCGGGCCGACCCGGACTTCAGCGAGCGGACCGACGTGCTCGCGCTGCTGCTGCGCAGCACCTACGACGACGGTGCGGCCATGTCACACAGGGAGATTGGCGACGAGCTCCTGGCCCTGCTGGCCGCCGGGCACGAAACCACCGCATCCACGCTGGCATGGGCATTCGAACGCATCAGCCGGCACCCTGACCTACTCAACGCGCTTGTCGAGGAGGCCGACAACGGCGGAAACGAGCTGCGCCAGGCGACGATCCTGGAGGTCCAACGGGCCAGGACTGTCATCGATTTCGCCGGTCGCCACGTCTACCCCGAAACCTTCCGGCTCGGCGAATGGGTGATCCCACGCGGCTATTCGATCATCGTCGGCATCGCGCAGATACACGACAACCCCGACGTGTTCCCTGATCCCGGGCGGTTCGACCCGCAACGTTTCATCGACACGAAACCGTCTGCGCTGTCGTGGATTCCGTTCGGCGGCGGGACCCGTCGCTGTGTAGGGGCGGCGTTCGCCAACATGGAGATGGACGTCGTGCTTCGGACGGTGTTGGGTCGCTTGACGATCGAGACGACGGACGTGCCCGGCGAGCGGTGGCACTGCCGCGGGGTGGCCTTCACCCCGAAGGACGGCGGCCGGATCGTGGTGCGCCGGCGCTGAACTCGGCGCTAGGGTTCCGGTTTTGCCGCGCGGCGGGTGGTTTCCAGCGCGATACACAGTTCCGCCGCGACGCGCGGTTCGGTGACCAGACGTCCCGTCCGCTGCTCGACCTCGCGCAGCCGTTGGCGCACCGTGTTGGGGTGAACGTACAGGGCCCGTGCGGCACGCTCGGCCGAACCCCCATGGTCGAACCACGCCTCAAGCGTGTCGAGCAGCGCCTCTCGTTCCTGCTCCGGCAACGCGTCGCCCCTGCAACGAAATGCGCAGTGTGTCAATGTCTGCTCGGTCGGTCCCGGATTGCCGAACACCGTCGTCAATCCCAAGGAGCGCAGCAGATCGTAGGTGACATCCCAGGCGGTGGGTGAAGACGACATGAGCCCAAGTTCCCTTAGCGAGCGGACTTTTCACGCACATGAAAAACGCACCCGCGCTGGTGCGCACTGCATCCGATGGGTTAGGTCTTCCGCCTGCCGGATCGCGATGTCGATGTTGTCAGCGACATCGTTTCGGGCCGTTAACGGTGGCGCCGCACAGTGTCGGTGAGGAACCCGGCGTCGCTAATGGCCCGCAGCCGCCCGGCGCGGCAGTTTCCAGCCCGGGCGGATGAAGTGACAGGTGTAACCGTTGGGATAGTGCTGCAGGTAGTCCTGGTGTTCGGGCTCGGCTTCCCAGAACTCGCCGGCCGGGCTGACCTCGGTCACCACCTTGCCGGGCCACAGGCCGGACGCCTCGACGTCGGCGATCGTGTTTAGCGCGATCCGCTTCTGCTCGTCGTCGAGATAGAAGATGGCCGACCGGTAACTGGGTCCCCGGTCGTTGCCCTGCCGGTCTTTCGTTGTCGGATCGTGGATCTGGAAGAAGAACTCCAGCATCGTGCGGTAGTCGGTGACCGCCGGGTCATAGACGATCTCGATCGCCTCGGCGTGGGTACCGTGGTTGCGGTATGTCGCATTGGGGACGTCGCCGCCGGTGTAACCGACCCGGGTCGAAACCACGCCCGGCTGCTTGCGGATCAGTTCCTGCATCCCCCAAAAGCAACCGCCGGCGAGAATCGCTTTCTGGTTGGTCATCGTTTCGTCCTCCTCACCGGCAACAATGACGCCAGGTTACACTCCGCCGATGAGCTGCAACGGGGCCGCGAAATCATGAGCACGCCAGAGTTCTCGCGTAGCGAACTGGCCGCCGCCTTCGAGAAATTCGAAGCGACCGTCGATGCGGCCGCGCAATCGCAGGACTGGGACGCGTGGGTCCAGCACTACACACCCGACGTCGTGTACATCGAGCACGCAGCCGGCACCATGCACGGCCGCGACGAGGTCCGCGAGTGGATCAGCAAGACGATGGGCAGCTTTCCCGGCAGCCACATGGTCGCGTTCCCGTCGCTGTGGTCGGTGATCGATGAGCCCACCGGGCGCATCATCATGGAACTCGACAACCCGATGCGCGATCCCGGCGACGGCACCGTCATCAGCGCGACGAACATCTCGATCATCACCTACGCCGGCGACGGCCTGTGGCGCCAGCAGGAAGACATCTACAACCCGCTGCGCTTCGTGCAGGCCACGTTGAAGTGGTGCCGTAAGGCGCAGGAACTCGGCACGCTCGATGAGGACGCCGCACGTTTCATGGAGCAGTACGGAGGCGCCCAGTGAGCACCACACCCAAACTGGTTATCGGCGCCAACGGTTTTCTGGGTTCGCATGTGACCCGTCAACTTGTTGCGGGCGGCCACCAGGTGCGGGCCATGGTCCGCGAGGGCGCGAACACCCGCTCGATCGACGACCTCGAGCTCACCCGCTTTCACGGTGACGTGTTCGACAAGGCCACGGTGCAAGAGGCGATGGACGGTGTCGACGACGTCTACTACTGCGTGGTGGACACCCGCGCCTGGCTGCGCGATACCGCGCCGCTGTTTCGCACCAACGTCGAAGGGCTGCGCAACGTTCTCGACGTGGCCGTCGCGCAACCCGACCTGCGCCGGTTCATCTTCACCAGCACCTACGCGACCGTGGGCCGGCGCCACGGACACGTCGCGACCGAAGAGGACATCGTCGGCACCCGTGGGTTGTCGGACTACGTCCAGTCCCGGGTCCAGGCCGAGAACCTGGTGATGCGCTACGTGGCCGAGGCCGGCCTGCCCGCGGTGGCGATGTGCGTGTCGACGACGTACGGCAGCGGCGACTGGGGCCGTACCCCGCACGGCGCATTCATCGCCGGCGCGGTCTTCGGCAAGCTGCCGTTCACGATGGAGGGCATCCAACTCGAAGTCGTCGGTGTCACCGACGCCGCCCGGGCGATGATCCTGGCCGCCGAACACGGGCGCATCGGCGAGCGGTACCTGATCTCCGAGCGGATGATCGCGTTGAAAGAGGTGGTCCGGATCGCGGCCGACGAGGCCGGTGTGCCGGCGCCGCGGCGCTCGATCTCCGTCCCGGTGCTGTATGCGATGGGCGCGCTGGGCAACCTGCGGGCGCGCCTCACCGGCAAGGACGCTGAACTCAGCCTCGCGTCGGTGCGCATGATGCGGGCCGAAGCGCCCGTCGACCACAGCAAGGCCGTCCACGAATTGGGCTGGCAGCCGCGCCCGGTCGAGGAATCCATCCGCGAGGCGGCCCGGTTCTGGGCCGCGATGCGAGATGCCAAAGGCAGGAGCACAACTCCAGGCTGAACACCACGCCGTCCGCTGTTCAGGACGCGGCGCGGGTGCTCGGTGTGGGACTAGCCTCGCGGTGTGACCACCGCGCGAGTGCCAGTCGATCTCCGCGGGGCGCCCCAGACCATGCTGGCGACGTTCTACGCGAAGGCGCTGGACGCCGATTTCCCGAGACCGATCCTGGGCGATCGGTATGCGAAGGAGATCGTCGGGCGCATCGACTACGACTGGAAGAAGACGACCATCACCCCGCGGCGGGCGCCGTCGGTGACCACCCGGTCGGCGCACGGTCGTGCAGCACCGGTTCGGTTCGGGCGAGCTGCAGTTCGACGCGTTCAATTGGCTCGGGATCAAGTCGCAATCGCTGAACACCGTGGTGCGACGGTCCGGGTCCACGCTGCACTGGGCGATCAACGGGCCCGACGACATCATCGAAGCCGTGCCGGGGGTGCGGCTGCTGGCGTGGGAACGATGGTTCGAGTCGTACACCTTCGCGCAGTTGCCCCGCTCATCCCGAGCCTTGGGCAGGGTCATGTCGCAGGTTCGCGCGGTGGCGAACATGTCGCAGTACCACCGCTACGCATTCGGTCCGCCGGACGGGAAGCCTTGACCGCGGACGCGCGTTGCACAACCGTAAGGCGTCTAAGGAGGAACCATGGCCCACCCGGAAATCAAAGAGCCCAGCGCCGGGCACCCGATCACCATCGAGCCGACCGAGGGGCGGGTGCAAGTACGCATCAACGGCGAGCTCGTTGCCGAAACCACGGCCGCGCTGGAATTACGCGAAGCCACTTTGCCTGCGGTGCAATACATTCCGATCTCCGACGTGGTGCAGGACCGGCTCACCCGGACGGACACCAGCACATACTGCCCCTTCAAGGGAAACGCCAGCTACTACAGCGTGACCACCTCGGCCGGTGACACCGTCGACGATGTGATCTGGACCTACGAGCAGCCGTATCCGGCCGTGGAAAAGATTGCCGGGCATGTCGCGTTCTACCCCAATAAGGCCGACATCAGCATCTTGGCTCAGTAGGGCATCCACCCGGGAAGCGCGGCCGCCACCGCGCGGGTGTCGCTGTACACGCGCATCGAGACGATGCGGCCGTCGCGGGTGTCGAAGATGCACACGAACGGGCTGTCGTATTCGACACCGTCGGACGCGGTGCCGGAGGCTTGCGCCTCCACGACAACGGTCTCTCCCGCGTAGACGCAGCGCACCAGGTCGATGGTCAGTTCGAGGTTGTGTTTGCGTTGCTCGATCGACCGCCGGAGTACGTGTTTGTCGCAGGGCGTGCGTGTGTAGAGCGTCCAGTAGGTGAAGTCGTCACTGAGCAGGGCGAAGCCCTCGTCGAGATCGCCGCCGTCGCTGGTGCTCTGCAGGAACATCCAGGCCAGTTCGCCCTGCGGGTCATCGAACGGCGTCATCACAACGCAATATTGACTTGGGACGTAGTTCACGGTCAATCAGAGCAGTCGGGGAGTCATCAGGTGCAGACCGCGCGCACGGTCGTGTTTCCCGGAGCGGTCAGCTTCGGGCACACGTTGGCGCCCCTTCGCCGCGGCCGCGGGGATCCATGCTTCCGGGCTCCCGGCGATGGCTCGATCTGGCGCACCAGCCTGCTGCCCAGCGGGCCCGTCACGGCCCGGATCAGCCGCGTCGGGCCCAATGCCGCGCACGGTGCGGCGTGGGGCAGCGGCGCGCAGGAGTTCCTCGAAATGCTGCCCGCCATGCTGGGTTTCGAGGACGACGACTCGGACTTCGTGCCGCGGCATCCCACGATTGCCGCCGCCTACCAACGGGTTCCGCACCTGCGCCTGGGCCGCACCGGGCAGGTGCTGGAGGCCCTGATCCCGGCGATCATCGAGCAACGGGTGCCCGGAGCCGACGCGTTCCGGGCGTGGCGGGTGCTGGTATCGAAGTACGGGACGCCGGCACCGGGCCCCGCACCGGATGGGATGCGGGTCATGCCGCCGGCCCAGGCGTGGCGGAACATCCCGTCGTGGGAGTTTCACCGCGCCAACGTCGACCCGCGGCGGGCGCAGACCGTGGTGACCTGTGCGCGGCGGGCCCCGTCGCTGGAACGGCTGGTGTCGAGGCCGGCGGTGCAGGCACGTGAGGCATTGATGTCGCTGCCTGGGGTGGGGGAGTGGACCGCCGCCGAGACCGCACAACGCGCCTTCGGCGACGCGGACGCCGTGTCGGTGGGCGACTACCACATTCCCAAAATGATCGGCTGGACGTTGCTGGGCCGGCCCGTCGACGACGCGGGCATGCTCGAACTGCTCGAGCCGATGCGGCCCCACCGCCAACGCGTGGTCCGGCTACTCGAAGCCAGCGGACTGGCTTACGAGCCCCGCCGCGGGCCGCGGCTGCCGGTGCAGCAAATCCACTCGCTTTGATCGTCGCGTTTTTCAGGCTGGCCATCGGGTACCCAACAAGACAAGTAACCGTGTGTGATCCTCATGGAAGGAAGCTAGGAAAGAAGCGATGACTCAGTTCACCATTCCGGGAGTGACCGACAAGCAGGCAGCGCGGCTCACCGAGCTGCTGCAGAAGCAACTGAG
Source organism: Mycolicibacterium vulneris (assembly GCF_002104765.1). Lineage (GTDB taxonomy): Bacteria > Actinomycetota > Actinomycetes > Mycobacteriales > Mycobacteriaceae > Mycobacterium > Mycobacterium vulneris. Next base: position 63,481 of record NZ_NCXM01000014.1, on the reverse strand, counting down.
CACCTACAACGATCTTCATCTGACGCTGAAGCACATTCACTGGAACGTGGTTGGCCCCAACTTCATCGGCGTGCACGAGATGATCGACCCGCAGGTGGACGCCGTCCGCGGATTCGCCGACGACGTTGCCGAACGCATTGCGGCCCTTGGTGCTTCGCCGCAAGGAACGCCCGGCGCCATCATCCAGGACCGCTCGTGGGACGACTACTCGGTCGGCCGCGACACAGTGCAGGCGCACTTGGCCGCGCTGGACCTCGTCTACACCGGCGTCATCGAGGACATCCGCCGATACATCGACGAGACAGACGAACTCGACCAGGTGACCCAGGACCTTCTGATCGGTCAGGCGGGCCAGTTGGAGAAGTTCCAATGGTTCGTCCGGGCGCACCTGGAAAGCGCCGGCGGCGAGCTGGCCCACAAGGGTAAGAGCACCGAGAAAGACGCGGCTAGCAGCGCGCGTGGCAAATCCTGACGGACTTGTCTCACTGACGGGACTCCGCCGCCTCGGTGCTGTGCGAACCGTTCTTGGGCACCAAGACGTTGATCCGGTCGCCGGCAGCGAGCCGCACGGCAGGTTGGGCGTCGATGAGTCGTCGGTTGTGCACCACGGATACCGGCAGGTGGCCCGGAGGCCATTCGAGGTCGTTGAGCTTGCGCCCGACTGCGACCGAATCAGGTGACAGCGTGTGTTCGACGATGCAGTAGCCGTCGAGTTCACTCCGCGGATCATGTTCGTTATGGGCCGCCGCCTGGTCGGTCCACTCGTCGCCCGGACGGCCGCGAGAAGCGCCCGGTTCGAGATCTGTGACGTAGGCGCCGACCGTTTGCAGCACGTTCTGATTGGTCAGCCAGCCTTGAACGTGCCGTGCGTCGGTATCGATCACCGGCAGCCCATCGCGGCCGTAAAGGACGAGCTGACGCAACGCTTGGGCGAGGCTGTCGTTGGCGAATAGTGCTTGCGGTTCGCGGATCCGGGTCACCGGGCCGAGCAATCCGGTCCAGTCGTGTGTGTCGTCACCCACCGGGTGGGTCAGGTCGAGTGGTGCGGTGAATGGGTGCATGGCCTCGGCGACCGTGAGGTCGGTGAATATGTGCGTGGGAGTGGCGCGGTCGATGTCGATGCCCCGGCGTAACAGCTTTGTGGTGTAAACGGTGCCGTAGGAAAGCCCGCGCGACACGGTGGTCCCGACGGCGACCGCCAACATGACCGGCAGGGTGAGGGTGAAGTCACCGGTCATTTCGACGGTGCTGGCCAGTGCGGTGAGCGGGGCTCGCGCCGCGGAGGCGAATACTGCGCCCATGCCGACGATGGCGTAGAGCGCCGGATGCCCCACCGCCGTGCCGATGACGTGTTGCGCGATGAGCCCGAAGGCCATGCCCGAAGTAGCCCCCACGAACAACGACGGAGCGAACACGCCGCCGGAGCCGCCGATCCCGATGGTCAGGCTGCACGCCAGCATCTTGCCGGCGGCGAGGACCACCAGAAACCACAGGGCGTAATGGCCGGCGAACGCGGCGTACATGACCGGGTAGCCGACCCCATATAGCTGGGGCACGGCCAGCAGCAGCAGGCCGAGCACGATGCCACCGACGGCCGGGCGCGCCCACGCCGGTCGCCGGCCCCATAGCCGGTCGCACACGTCCTCCGTCTTGTACAGCAGGTTCTTGAAGACGATCCCGAGCAGCCCGGCGATCGCCGCGAGAAGCGCCACCAGCAAATAATTGGCGATGTGATCGAGTTCGATACCCTCCGGCAGCTGGCTGAGGAAGGGGGCGGAGCCGAAGAACACGCGAGCGATCACGTCGGCAACCATCGCCGAAAGCATGATAGTGAAAATCGCTTCGACGGAAAGTTCGCGCAGGATTAGTTCGACGGCAAAGAACACCCCGGTGATCGGGGCGTTGAACGTTGCTGAGATGCCGCCGGCGGCACCGCAGGCCACCAGCACCCTCAGCCGGTTCTCCGGCATGCGCACCCATTGACCGAAGCCCGATGCCAATGCGGCGCCGATTTGCACGATCGGTCCTTCCCGACCGACCGAGCCACCGGAGCCGATGCACAGCGCCGAGGCCAGCGCCTTCACAACCGTGACCTGGGGACGGATACGGCCGCCGTTCTCGGCGACCGCGATCATGACTTCCGGCACGCCATGGCCCTGTGCCTCTCGAGCGAACCGGTTGATCAGCGGCCCGTAGAGCAACCCACCGATGACGGGGATGACGGCGTAGAACCCGGCCCCCAACCACGGTAGGTGGTCGCTGGCCACCCGGCCCTGTTGGCCGAATTCTTCGTGCCCTGTTGCCAGCCAGGTGAAGCCGAAGACCAGATACCGGAAAGCCGCGGCGCCGAGCCCGGCGCCGATTCCCACCACAATCGCCATGCAAAACAATCCGAAGCGGTTCGCCCGGGTCCAGCTGGCGACTTGTCCGACGGCAGTAGGCACCGTCAGCCGCTGCCGGACCGAATTACCCGCTGACCTCTTCTGCCCCATCCCCCATCACCTTTCTCAGCGACCCCCTCGCATGATCGTCCGAGGTCATTGCCAGGTCGTTTCGAGTTCATTTCCAGCCACATCGACCGTCTGACGAGCCCGCACAGACGATGATCGTTTATCCCGGCAAGTATTGCCTTATCAAACTATCGTCTACGCGGCCATCGTGATGGTCGGGGTCGATCGAATGGTTATGGCGGAGCTTTCCGCGCGTCCTGGCGTACGTGAAGCGCAGGGCTACGCAGGCGCGGACCGAGCGTCATGGCCTGGGAATAAGTGGACTCTAGTCCGGTTGTATAGGGCATCTGCTATCCGAGGAGGCCAGATGCCTGCAATCACGGCTAACACGCTGACGTTGCCACGAGTCAGTGGCCCCGGCCCCGCCGATACCGAACGGCCGGTCCGATCGATCACCACCGGCCCTCGCGGTTACGAGGGCGAGGGTTTCCCGGTTGTGCGCGCTTTCGCGGGCGTCAGCACGGCCGCGCTGGATCCTTTCGTGCACATGGACCAGATGGGCGAGGTCGAGTACCAACCGGGGGAGCCCCGGGGCACCGACTGGCATCCACACCGCGGCTTCGAAACCGTCACCTACATGCTCGACGGGAAGTTCGCACACCGGGACTCACACGGCGGTGGCGGCCTGATCGCCGACGGTGCGACGCAGTGGATGACGGCGGGCTCGGGCATCCTGCACATCGAGACCCCGCCGGCCGAACTGGTCGACAGCGGCGGGCTCTTCCACGGCGTCCAGTTGTGGGTGAATCTGCCCAAGAAAGACAAGTTCGCATCCCCGCGGTATCAATCCATCGAAGGTGGCGACGCCGCGTTGCTCGCATCCGATGACGGCGGAGCGCTGATCCGCATCATCGCCGGCGAGATCGACGGACACCGGGGCCCCGGCGTCACCCACACGCCGATCGTCCTCGCTCACGCGACCATCGAGAACGGGGCTCAGCTCAACATTCCGTGGCGGCGCGACTTCAACGCGCTGGTCTATGTGTTGTCGGGCGGCGGGTACGTCGGCCCTGTCGCTCATCCGATCCACCGGGGCCAGTTAGCGGTCTTGGGGCCCGGCGATCGGATCACCGTCGGGGCCCGGCCGGTCCCGGATTCGGGCCGGACACCCGATCGCGGAGCAATTGATTTGCTGCTTCTGGGCGGGCGACCGATTCGCGAGCCGGTAGTCCACTACGGGCCTTTCGTGATGAACACCCGCACGGAATTGATCGAGGCGCTTGAGGACTACCAAGCCGGAAAATTTGGCAGCATTCCGCCAAATGCGCTAATGCCCCACCACGGGGGTGGCAGACTTTAGCAATGCTTCCACGGGGCAACCGCAGGCCGGGGCGTCCGCCTGCCGCAAAGGCCGACGAGACACGGCAGCGGATCATCCAGGCTGCTCGTTTGGTGTTCAGCGAACGCGGCTACGACGGCGCGACGTTCCAGGCCATCGCGGCGCGCGCCGACCTGACCCGGCCGGCGATCAACCATTATTTCTCGAGCAAGCGGGCGCTTTATCGCGAAGTTATGGACGAGACAAATGAATTTATCATCGGGGTTGGTATTAAACAGGCGGAAGGCGAGACCTCGCTGGTGGCGCAGCTGACGGCGTTCATCAACGCGGCGGTGAAAGCGAATTCGGAGAATCCCGCCGGTTCGGCATTCATTATTGGCGGTGTACTGGAATCGCAGCGTCATCCGGAATGGAGCGGGACCGAAAATGATTCCGTCCGGATTGCTCGGGACTTTTTGATGCGCGTCGTGAGCGACGCGATCGAGCGCGGCGAGCTTAAAGCCGACACCGATGCCTCGGCACTGGTCGAAACGCTGCTCGTGGTGATCTCCGGCGTGGGTCTCTACGCCGGCTACATCAAGAGCTACAAAGAGATGCTGGCAGTGACCGGGGTGCTGCGCCAGGTCCTGGAAGGCGCCCTCTGGCGGCCGGAGGGTTAGCGTGCGTCGGGGCGCAGTGAAGTTGCGCACAAAGCGTATAGGCTAACTAACTTATCCCGGTACCATGGTTGGGATATGACTGACCTGGATGCCTCGTTGCCACCGTCCGTACGGTCTGCCGGCGACAGCTGGACCATCACCGAACTCGTCGGCGCCACCGCGCTGGGCGTCGCCGCGTCGCGCGCAGCGGAAACCGCCGGGCCCGATCCGCTGATCCGCGACGACTTCGCCCGCCTGCTGGTCTCGTCGGCCGGCCCCGCGTGGGCGCGGCTGGCCGACCCCGGGCTGGCCTGGCTCGACGGTGACGAGCACGGACAGCGCTCGCATCGATGCGGCATCGACTACCAGGCCGTGCGCACTCACTTCTTCGACGAGTACTTCGCGAAGGCCGTCGGCGCGGGGATCCGGCAAGTGGTGATCCTGGCCGCCGGCCTCGATTCCAGGGCCTACCGGTTGGACTGGCCGGCCGGCACCACGGTCTACGAGATTGACCAGCCCCAGGTACTGGAATACAAGACCGGAATCCTGAAGCAGCACGGCGCCGTGCCGTCCGCCATCCGGCACCCCGTCCCGGTGGACCTGCGTGACGATTGGCCCGGGGCCCTGAACGCCGCCGGATTCGACCGCACCCAGCCCACTGCCTGGCTGGCCGAAGGGCTGCTCCCGTACCTGCCCAGCGACGCTCAGGACCGGCTGTTCGAGATGGTCACCGCGCTCAGCGCGCCGGACAGCCAGATCGCGATCGAAATGTTCGGCATGAATTCCCGGAGCAACTCGCAGCGCTGGCTGCGGATGCGCGACCGGCTCGGACTGGACGTCAATGTCCAGGCGCTGACGTACCACGAGCCGGACCGTTCGGACGCCGCCGCATGGCTGGCCGACCACGGCTGGCACGTGCACAGCATGAGCAACCGTGACGAGATGGCCCGGCTGGGCCGTCCGGTACCCGACGACCTGACCGACGAGGCGGTCCGCAGCACACTGCTGCGGGCGCGTCTCGGCAAGCCCACCGCCTGACCGAGCATCCATCCAAGGAGCACCGCCATGAGTTCACTGCGCACACACGACGACACCTGGGACATCAAGAGCAGCGTCGGCACCACCGCGGTCATGGTGGCCGCCGCCCGGGCCATCGAGACCGAGCAGCCCGACGCGCTGATCCGCGACCCCTACGCCCGGCTGCTCGTCAACAACGCCGGTGCCGACGTCTTGTGGGAGGCCATGCTCGACCCGGAGGTCGTGGCCAAGATCGAAGCCATCGATGAAGAGGCCGCCGCTCGCATGCAGCACATGCGCGGCTACCAGGCGGTGCGGACCCACTTCTTCGACTCATACTTCGCCGACGCCGTCGCCACCGGGATCCGGCAGGTGGTGATCCTCGCGTCGGGACTGGACTCGCGGGCGTACCGCCTCGACTGGCCGGCCGGCACCACGGTGTACGAGATCGACCAGCCCCAGGTGCTGGACTACAAGACCACCACGCTGGCCGAAAGCGGCGCCAAGCCGTCCGCCGATCGTCGCGAGGTGGCGATCGACCTGCGGGAAGACTGGCCGGCGGCGCTGCGCGCCGCCGGATTCGACCCGGCCCAGCCGACCGCCTGGCTGGCCGAGGGACTGCTGATGTACCTGCCCGCCGAGGCGCAGGACAAGCTGTTCACCCAGATCGGCGAGCTGAGCCCGGCGGGCAGCCGCGTCTCCGCCGAAACCGCACCGATGCATGCCGAGGAGCGGCGCCAGCAGATGCGGGAACGGTTCAAGAAGGTGGCCGACCAGCTCGGCCTGGAGGAGACCGTCGACGTGGGCGAGCTGATGTACCGCGACGAGCACCGCGCGAACCTCGCCGACTGGCTCAACGACAACGGCTGGCGCGCCACGGCGCAGAACTCGATCGACGAGATGCACCGCCTGGGCCGCGGGGTGCAGAGTTCCGAGGTGGACGAAGACCGGGACGCCTTCTCCGACTTCGTGGTCGCCGAGCGGCTGTAAAGCCATGGCTTCGAGGCGTCTGACCTCGTAGACCTGTCGCACGTCGACCCTTGGCTCGCGGTCCCGGTTACCGGGAATTCGCCTGGTCATCGGGGACAATGGTCACTCGTTATGGCCAGTGGCGGATCCGATCAATCGCACCGTTGGGCCCTGCGCAAGGGCCGGTTCGTGGCGGCCGTCGCTTCGGCCGCCGTCATGGCGATCACCGGTATGGGTTGGACGGGCTATCACACCGCGCTGGGCAAGATCATCATTTCGCACGCGCTGCCGAATGCGGCGACGACGATGGACGGCAACCAGAACATTCTGCTGATGGGTCTGGACAGCCGGCTGGACCAGAACGGTAAGCCGCTACCCCAAGACATCTACGAGGCGCTGCACGCCGGCGACGAGAGCTCGGGCGGCTACAACGCCAATGTCCTTATCGTCGTGCACATTTCGGACGGCGACGGGCCGGTGACCGCGATATCGATTCCGCGTGACGACTACGCGGAGTTGCCGGGCTGCCCGGGATCGGTCTGCGCCGGCAAGATCAAGCAGGCGTACGGCCTGGCCTACCAGCAGTCGCTGAATTCGCAGGCGGCCGGGAACTCGGGCGGGGCGGGCGCCAACAACCTGACGGCTCGCGAGCAGACCGCGCGCGAGGCCGGCCGCAAAGCCGAAATCAACGCCGTCAACGACTTTCTGGGCATCTCGGTCGACCACTTCGTCGAGGTCACGCTCGGCGCGTTCTTTCAAATCGCCAAGGCCGTCGAGCCGATCACGGTGTGCCTCAATGCCGATACGCGGGACAGCTATTCGGGTGCGGACTTCCACCAGGGGGTCCAGCGCATCGACGCCGCGGACGCGATGGCCTTCGTGCGGCAGCGGCGCGACGAAAACGACGGTTCCTTCACTGATTTCGACCGGACACGGCGACAGCAGGCGTTCCTGGTGTCCTTGGTCAAGGCGGCTCGCAGCGGCGGCGCGCTGTCCAGCGTGAGCGGGCTGCGCAAGCTGCTGCAGGTCGCCCGCGACAACGTCGCCGTCGACGACGGGCTGGACGTCATGGAATTCGCTTCGCGCGCCTCGCAACTGAGCGAGCGGCCGCTGTCGCTCTACACCCTGCCGATCGCCGGCTTCGGCAAAGACGCCAACGGGTCCGACATCAACCAGGTCGACCTGCCGACCATCCGGCGGATCGTCAACGAGCGCTTCATGTCGGATACACCGGTCGCGCTGGAGGCCGCATCACCGCCCACCCAGCCACCGCCGGCGCTCGCCGAACCCGCGATTCTCGACGTCGTCAATGCCACCTCACGGGACGGGCTCGCGGGCGCCGTCGAGGAGGCCTTCGCCGGCCGCGGCTTCACCCGCGGCAGCGCCACGACCGCGGCGGCCCCGGCCGACGACAGCGTCATCGAGTACGGCCCCGGTGCCGACCGGGCCGCACAGGTCCTGGCCGATCAACTGCACCTGCCGGCGACGGCGAACAGCGCCGTGGCCGCCGGCACGGTGCGGCTGACCGTCGGAACGCAGTTCCCCGCAGGGGACTACCTGGCCCACCCCGGCGCGACGACCGACCCGTCAGGGTCCGGTCAGGTGAGTGCCGTGGCCGCCACCGGCACCGGCGACCGCGCCCCGGCACCGACCGACCTCAGCCAGATGACCGCCGCGAACGTCCCCTGCGTCAAGTAACCGCACCGGTCATTGCGGGTGCGGACCGAGGTCCGGGACGGTCCTATCCGGCGAGATCGGCGTTGGCCGGATCCTTCCTATTGCTCTCCCAACCGGATGGTTAGTATCGCGGTTATCACCGATGAGCGGCCGCCTTGCGGCGGGACCCTGCTCGGGAAGGACAATGATGACCACCGAATCGGTTGCATCGAAGACATCGGACTCCACGAACGGGACCGCACCGACCGACATCCCCGCCACGGTCGCCCGGCTGCGCCAGACCTTCGCCACCGGACGCACCCGCGACATCGAATGGCGCAAGCGCCAGCTGCTGCAACTGGTGAAGCTGATGGAGGAGAACGAGGCCGCGCTTGCCGCGGCGCTCGCCGAAGACTTGGACCGCAGCCCGTTCGAGGCCTACATCGCCGACATCGCCACCACGGCCGGTGAAGCGAAATACGCGGCGAAGCGGGTGCGCCGATGGACGCGCCGCAAGTATCAGCTGCTCGAGCTACCGCAGCTGCCCGGCCGCGGCTGGGTGGAGTACGAGCCCTACGGCACCGTGCTGATCATCGGCGCCTGGAACTACCCGTACTACCTGACGCTGGGCCCCGCGGTCGGAGCGATCGCCGCCGGAAACGCCGTCATCCTCAAGCCTTCGGAGATCGCCGCGGCGTCCGCGCACGTGATGGCCGAGCTGGTGCCCAAGTACCTCGACAACGACGCCATCGCGGTGGTCGAGGGCGACGGTGCCGCGAGCCAGGAACTCATCGCGCAGGGCCTGGACCGCGTGCTGTTCACCGGCGGCACCGAGATCGGCCGCAAGGTCTACGAGGGCGCGGCGCCGCACCTGACCCCGTGCACCCTGGAGCTGGGCGGCAAGAGCCCGGTCATCGTCGCGGCGGACGCCGACGTGGAGGTGGCCGCCAAGCGGATCGCCTGGATGAAGCTGCTCAACGCCGGGCAGACCTGCGTCGCACCCGATTACGTCCTCGCGGACGCCACGATTCGCGATGAACTGGTCGACAAGATCGGTGCCGCCATCACGAAATTCACCGCCGACAAGCCGGACGGCATGCGGGTGGCCAATCAGCGCCAGTTCGACCGGATCAGTGGTTACCTGTCCGGAGGCGACGGCAAGGTCACCGTCGGCGGGGCCTGCGACGCGTCGAGTCTGCGCATCCAGCCCGCTGTCGTGGTGGATCCCGACCCGAACGGGCCACTGATGCAGAACGAGATCTTCGGCCCGGTCCTGCCGGTGATCACCGTCCAAAACCTGCACGAAGCAATACATTTCGTGAACTCACGGCCCAAGCCGCTGGCGGCGTACCTGTTCACCAAGCGGCGCGAGACCCGCGAGCGGGTGATCAAGGAGGTGCCGGCCGGCGGCATGCTGGTCAACCACGTCGCCTTCCAGGTCTCGACGGCCAAGCTGCCGTTCGGCGGTGTCGGCGCATCGGGGATGGGCGCCTACCACGGCAAGTGGGGGTTCGAAGAGTTCAGTCACCGCAAGTCGGTGTTGACCAAACCCACCCGGCCCGACCTGTCAAGCTTCATCTACCCTCCGTACACCGAGCGGGCCTTCAAGATGGCCCGCCGGATGTTCTAAAACATCTCGCTCCAATTCGATTGCTAGAACGAGTTTTTCACAGCAGAGAGGAAACTTATGCCCGGAGTGCAGGATCGCGTCATCGTCGTCACCGGAGCCGGTGGAGGACTGGGCCGTGAATACGCCCTGACCCTCGCCAAGGAGGGCGCCAGCGTCGTCGTCAACGACCTCGGCGGTTCGCGTGACGGCACCGGCGCCGGCCACAACATGGCCGACGAGGTGGTCAAGGAGATCAAGGACGCCGGCGGACGGGCGGTTGCCAGCTACGACAGCGTCGCCGAGTCCGAGGGCGCCGAGAACATCATCAAAACCGCGCTCGACGAATTCGGCGCCGTGCACGGCGTGGTCAGCAACGCCGGCATCCTGCGCGACGGCACCTTCCACAAGATGTCCTTCGAGAACTGGGACGCCGTGCTCAAGGTGCACCTCTACGGTGGCTACAATGTCATCCGCGCCGCGTGGCCGCACTTCCGCGAACAAAGCTACGGCCGCGTGGTCGTCGCTACCTCCACCAGCGGACTGTTCGGCAACTTCGGCCAAACCAACTACGGCGCAGCCAAACTCGGCCTGGTCGGCTTGATCAATAGCCTGGCGCTGGAGGGTGCGAAGTACAACATCCACGCCAACGCGGTCGCCCCGATCGCGGCGACCCGCATGACCGAGGACATCCTTCCCAAGGAAGTGCTGGAGAAGCTGACACCCGAGTACGTCGCCCCGGTGGTGGCCTACCTGTGCACCGAGGAAAACCCCAACAACGCTTCGGTTTTCGTGGTCGGTGGCGGCAAGGTGCAGCGCGTCGCGCTGTTCCAGAACAAGGGCGTCAACTACGACAAGCCGCCGACGGTGGAGGACATCGCCGCGCAGTGGGGCGAGATCACCGATCTTTCCGCGGCAAAGCAGGCCGATTTCAAGCTGGGGTAAGCCAGTCGCGACCGGGTGGTCAGCGAGTCAGGCGAGCAGCTCGCCGCGCAGACGGTCTATGTCCGCCTCGCTGACACCCGCGTCGCGCAGATAGGCGTGCAGCGAGCCGAACTCGGTGTCGATGGTCTGGCGCGCGGCGTCCAGGTACTCCGGGCGTACGCCGAGGACACCGTCGTCCAGCCGGGCCTTGGTGAATGTGACTACCTCCGGGGTCAATTCGACGTCGGAGCGCTGCTGGATCATCTCGTAGATGTGGGCGCGCAACTGCGGTACCGCGGCGTTGCTGCGCAGGTAATCGGCGATGATGGTGTCGCGGTCGACGTCGAGCACTTCCAGCACGGTGGCGATCACGAAACCGGTGCGGTCTTTGCCCGCGAAGCAGTGCGTGAGCACCCGACGGCCGTCGGCCAACAACGAAAAGACCTGCCGCACAGCGCGTTGCGCGCCATTACGGGTCGGGAACTGCCGGTACTCGTCGATCATGTGCTTGATGGCGGCCTCGTTGACCTCTTCGTCGGATTGGCTGGCTTCGCCCTGGAACAGGCGCCGAAACGCGGTCTCGTGCGGCGCGTCGTCGTCGCTGCGTTCGTCGTCGCCGAGGTCGGGCAGAGGAAGCCGGTGGATCTCGACGCCGTCCGGAACCAGACCCGGACCGCGTTTGGTGACTTCCTGGTTCGCGCGCAGGTCGGCGACGTCGGTGATGCCCAACTCGCGCAGCGTGGTGCGGCCCTGGTCGTCGAGGCGGCTGAGCTCACCGGACCGGAACAACCGCCCGGGCCGAAGGGCAGGAGCGCCGTCGGCGACATCGCGAAAGTTCCACGCGCCGGACAGTTCTCGCAGCGCCTCAGTCATTCGGGGTTACCGCCGCGGCGAAGGCCGACTGTTCGCGGCCGATCTCGGCGCGCGCGATGGTCCGCATGTGTACCTCGTCGGGCCCGTCGAAGATCCGCATGGCCCGGTGCCAGCCGTACAGACGGGCAAGCACCGTGTCGTCGCTGACGCCGGCGGCGCCGTGCACCTGGATCGCGCGGTCGATGACATCGCAGGCCACCTGCGGCGCCACCGCCTTGATCTGTGAGACCAGCAGGTGTGCGGCCTTGTTGCCGTGCTGGTCGATCGTCCACGCCGCCTTCTCGCAGAGCAGCCGGGCCTGGTCGATTTCGTTGCGGGACTTGGCAATTGCCTGCTGTACCAGACCCTGGTCGGCCAGCGGCCGGCCGAAGGCGATGCGGTTGTTCGCGCGGTGCACCATCAGCGCCAGGGCGCGTTCGGCCCCGCCGAGCGCGCGCATGCAGTGGTGGATGCGGCCCGGGCCGAGCCGGGCCTGGGCGATGGCGAAGCCGCCGCCCTCCTCGCCGAGCAGGTTGGTAACCGGCACCCGGACGTTGTCGTAGACGATCTCGCAGTGCCCGTGCTGGTCCTGCCAGCCGAACACCGACGTGGAGCGCAGGACGCTCACGCCCGGGGTGTCCATCGGCACCAGCACCATCGACTGCTGCTGGTGACTCGCGGCCTCGGGGTTGGTACGGCCCATCACGATCAGGATCTTGCAGCGCGGGTCGGCCGCGCCCGACGTCCACCACTTGCGCCCGTTGATGACATAGTCGGCGCCGTCGCGCACGATGGAAGTCTGGATGTTGCGGGCGTCGCTGCTCGCGACCGCCGGCTCGGTCATCGAGAAGGCGCTGCGGATCTCGCCGGCCAACAACGGCTCCAGCCACTGCTTGCGCTGATCCTCGGTGGCGAACAGGTGCAGGGTCTCCATGTTCCCGGTGTCCGGGGCCGCGCAGTTGACCGCCTCAGGGGCGAGCTCCAGGCTCCAGCCGGTCAGCTCGGCCAGCGGGGCGTATTCGAGGTTGGTCAACCCCGACTCGGCCGGCAGGAACAGGTTCCACAGGCCGCGCTCCTTGGCCTTGGTTTTGAGTGCCTCGATGACCGGGGGAACCGTGTGATCGTTGGGGCCGGCTTCTTCGCGGTATTTGTCGTATTCGGCCTCGGCCGGAAAGACGTATTCCGTCATGAAGTCGGACAGTCGCTTGTGGTAGTCGCTGGCTTTGGCCGACATCGCGAAGTCCATGCCCGTCACGATAGGACACGTGTCGAGTCGCCGCGTTTCTGGTCGTCAGCGCGACGCTTACGCCGCGGTGAAAGCGCGCGGCGCGGGCGGCACGATGGACGACATGAGTGAATCCCGCCCCCCGTTGCCTCCGTTCACCCACGAAACTGCGCTGCAAAAGGTGCAGGCGGCCGAGGACGCGTGGAACAGCTGCGACCCTGAGCGCGTCAGCCTGGCCTACACGGTCGATTCGCACTGGCGCAATCGAGACGAGCGCATCATCGGCCGCAACGAGATCGTGGCGTTCCTGACTCGCAAGTGGCAGCGCGAGCTGGATTATTCGCTGCGCAAGAGCCTGTGGAGTTTCAACGGCAACCGCATCGCGGTGCGGTTCCAATACGAGTGCCACGACCAGTCCGGCCAGTGGTACCGCAGCTACGGCAACGAGCTGTGGGAGTTCACCGAGTCGGGACTGATGGCACGCCGCGAGGCCAGCATCAACGACGTGCCCATCGACGAATCGCAGCGCCGCTACTTCGGGCCCCGCCCCGAGTCCGAACACGGCCAGGAGATCCCGCTCTGGTAGCGCCGCGCACAACGTCGTCTTGTGACGTCACAACGGCGCGGGCGCTACTGCATCGCCCGGTGGCGGCGAACCATCGACCGGAGCGTCGATCACCCGGGGGCTGGGGTATCCCGCCCCCGGTGGCCCGGAGCCGTTCGCGCGTCCATGGTGAAACCTGGTTAAGGTAGCGAAGCGCGCGGCCGAGCCGGCGCCACGCCCATCGGCAGGGACAGTACGGGAAAGTACGGAAAGTAGATGTACGCGCCATGACAAATGCGCAGACGACGGTAGGAGTGGTCGCCGAATCCGGCGCCGACGAGCGGCGGGTCGCGCTGGTGCCGAAGGCGGTCGCGTCGCTGGTAGGCAGTGGCGTGGCGGTGGTGGTCGAGTCCGGTGCGGGCGAACGGGCTCTGCTGCCCGACGCGCTCTACACCGAGGCCGGTGCCAGCATCGGGGACGCGTGGGGCGCCGAGGTGGTGGTCAAGGTCGCGCCGCCGACCCAGGCCGAAGTCGCCAAGCTGCGCAGCGGCCAGACGCTGATCGGTTTCCTCGCGCCGCGCAACGCCGAGAACTCGATCGGCGCCCTGAAGCAGGCCGGCGTGCAGGCGTTCGCGCTCGAGGCCATCCCGCGGATCTCCCGCGCCCAGGCGATGGACGCGCTGTCGTCGCAGGGCAACGTATCCGGCTACAAGGCCGTGCTGCTGGCGGCTTCGGAGTCCACCCGCTTCTTCCCGATGCTGACGACAGCGGCCGGCACCGTGAAGCCCGCGACCGTGTTGGTGCTCGGCGTCGGCGTGGCCGGGCTGCAGGCGCTGGCGACGGCCAAGCGGCTGGGCGCGCGCACCACCGGCTACGACGTCCGCCCCGAGGTGGCCGACCAGGTGCGCTCGGTGGGCGCGCAGTGGCTCGACATCGGCATCGACGCCTCCGGCGAGGGCGGCTACGCCCGTGAGCTCACCGACGAGGAGCGCGCCCAGCAGCAGAAGGCTCTGGAAAAGGCGATCAGCGGATTCGACGTCGTGATCACCACGGCGCTGGTCCCGGGGCGTCCAGCGCCGCGTCTGGTCACCGCGGCCGCGGTGGAGGCGATGAAGCCCGGCAGTGTGGTGGTGGACCTGGCCGGCGAGACCGGGGGCAACTGCGAGCTCACCGAGCCCGGGCAGACCGTCGTCAAGCACGACGTCACCATCGCCTCGCCGCTGAACCTCCCGGCCACCATGCCCGAGCACGCCAGCGAGCTCTACAGCAAGAACATCACCGCACTGCTGGACCTGCTGCTCACCGACGGCAAGCTGGCCCCCGACTTCGACGACGAGGTCGTCGCGGACTCGTGTGTGACCCGCGACCGAGAGGACTCCTAGATGTACGACGAACTTTTAGCGAACCTCGCGATCCTGGTGCTGTCCGGGTTCGTCGGGTTCGCGGTCATTTCCAAGGTGCCCAACACGCTGCACACGCCGCTGATGTCGGGCACCAACGCCATCCACGGCATCGTGGTACTGGGCGCGCTGGTGGTGTTCGGCTCGGTCGAGCATCCCTCGCTGGCGGTGCAGATCATCCTGTTCGTCGCGGTGGTGTTCGGAACCCTGAACGTCATCGGCGGTTTCATCGTCACCGACCGGATGCTGGGCATGTTCAAGGGCAAGAAGAAACCGGTATCGGCCGCTAAGGCCGAGAAGACAGAGGAGCCGGCGGCCAAATGAACTACTTGGTAATCGGCCTCTACATCATTTCCTTCGCCCTCTTCATCTACGGCCTGATGGGCCTGACCGGGCCCAAGACGGCGGTGCGAGGCAACCTGATCGCCGCGGTCGGTATGGCCCTCGCGGTGGCGGCGACCCTGATCAAGATCCGTCACACCGACCAGTGGCTGCTGATCATCGCCGGCCTGGTGGTGGGCGTGCTGCTCGGCGTCCCGCCGGCCCGCTACACCAAGATGACCGCGATGCCGCAGCTGGTGGCGTTCTTCAACGGCGTCGGCGGTGGCACGGTGGCGCTGATCGCGCTCTCGGAATTCATTGAGACGAGCGGCTTTTCGGCTTTCCAGCACGGCGAGTCACCGACCGTGCACATCGTGGTGGCGTCGCTGTTCGCCGCGATCATCGGCTCGATCTCGTTCTGGGGATCCATCATCGCGTTCGGCAAGCTGCAGGAAATCATCTCCGGCTCGCCGATCGGCTTCGGTAGGGCGCAGCAGCCGATCAACCTGCTGCTGCTGGCCGCCGCCGTGGCCGCCGCGGTGGTGATCGGGCTGCACGCGCATCCAGGTAGCGGCGGCGCGTCGCTGTGGTGGATGGTCGGGCTACTGGCCGCCGCGGGTGTGCTGGGCCTGATGGTGGTGCTGCCCATCGGTGGCGCCGACATGCCCGTGGTCATCTCGCTGCTGAACGCGATGACCGGGCTCTCGGCCGCGGCCGCGGGCCTGGCGCTGAACAACACCGCGATGATCGTGGCCGGCATGATCGTCGGCGCGTCCGGTTCGATCCTGACCAACCTGATGGCCAAGGCGATGAACCGCTCGATCCCGGCGATCGTCGCCGGCGGCTTCGGCGGGGGCGGGATCGCCCCGAGCGGCGGCGACGCCGGCGACAAGACCGTCAAGGCCACCTCGGCCGCCGACGCCGCGATCCAGATGGCCTACGCCAACCAGGTGATCGTGGTGCCCGGCTACGGCCTGGCCGTCGCGCAGGCCCAGCACGCCGTGAAGGACATGGCGGCCCTGTTGGAGAACAAGGGCGTCACGGTGAAGTACGCGATTCACCCGGTGGCGGGCCGGATGCCCGGGCACATGAACGTGTTGCTGGCCGAGGCCGAGGTCGACTACGACGCCATGAAGGACATGGACGACATCAACGACGAATTCGGCCGCACCGACGTCGCGATCGTCATCGGCGCCAACGACGTCACCAACCCGGCGGCGCGCAACGACGCGTCCAGCCCGATCTACGGCATGCCGATCCTCAACGTCGACAAGGCCAAGTCGGTGATTGTGCTCAAGCGGTCGATGAACTCCGGCTTCGCCGGCATCGACAACCCGCTTTTCTACGGCGAGGGCACCAGCATGCTGTTCGGCGACGCGAAGAAATCGGTGACGGCGGTCGCCGAGGAACTCAAGGCGCTGTAGCGACGAAAAGCGCCTCTGCGCTGGGAGTTTAGACGGGCGGGTACGCCGGCGGCGGGTACCCGTTCCCGTCGGTGACTCCGCGCAATCCCCAGGTCAGGTACCGCATGAAGAACTCGATCTCGTCGCTTCCGTCGTAATCCGGACTCGGATCCATCGGCCCCACCTCTCGACTCATCTCGTTCGATGAGGAGTCTAGTCGCACACGGCTGCACGTGACACCCGGCGTTTTGCATAAACTGTCCAACCAGTTGATTGATAGCTATTCTGGCCGAACCGGCCCTGGCCTGGCCATACCGACGATAGTGAGAACAGATGCCCACCGACAGCGTCACTCCGAATGGGCTGACCCGGCGCGAAGAGCTGCTGAAGGTCGCGACGAAGCTGTTTGCGGCGCGCGGCTATCACGGCACCCGGATGGACGACGTGGCGGACGTGATCGGGCTGAACAAGGCGACCGTCTATCACTACTACGCCAGCAAGTCGCTGATCCTGTTCGACATCTACCGTCAGGCCGCCGAGGGCACCCTGGCCGCCGTGCACGACGACCCGTCCTGGACGGCGCGCGAGGCGCTCTACCAGTACACGGTTCGCCTGCTCACCGGCATCGCCAGCGATCCGGAACGGGCCGCGGTGTACTTCCAGGAGCAGCCGTACATCACCGAATGGTTCACCAGCGAGCAGGTCGCCGAGGTCCGTGAGAAGGAAGCCCAGGTCTACCACCACGTGCACGGCCTGATCGACCGCGGAATCGCCAACGGCGAGTTCTACCAATGCGACTCGCACGTGCTGGCGCTGGGCTACATCGGCATGACGCTGGGCAGCTACCGCTGGTTGCGGCCCAGCGGCCGGCGCTCGGCCAAGGAGATCGCCGCCGAGTTCAGCACCGCGCTGCTGCGCGGACTGATCCGCGACGAAGCCATCCGCACGACGTCGCCGCTGGGGCCTTAACCGCGCAGGTGCTTGTCGAGGAACGCGAGCTGGTCGGCGACGACACGGTCGAAGGCGTCGTCGACGTAGATCGCGAAATGACCCTCGGGATACAGCCTGACCTCGCCGCGGGGCGCCTTGGCCGCGTGGCGCAGCGTCGCCCCCGCGGGGGCCACTGAGTCGGCCTCGCACACGCAGAACAGGATCGGGCAGGAGATCTGGGGCGTGGAACGGCCCGGGCGATAGCTGAAGATTTGTAACGCGATTCGGGCGGCGACCTCGTTGCGGAAGTCGAGCCCGTCGGGCACCAGCCGCAAATAGCCCGCATACGCGTCGGGCGTGTTCATCAACGCGACCTCGCCGGGCTTGCCGGCCGTCGCGACCATTACCGGCGGCCGGCCCCGCTGGCGCGCGAGCAGATCGCGCACCACCCGCGCGGTGATGCGCGCGGCGATCAACGGGTTGGTGATGGTGCGCGCCGAGGCGAGGCCGTCGGTAAACGGACATTGGACGACGGCCGCGGCGATGCCCGGCAGCCGGGCTGCCGTGGCGATCACGTGGCCGCCGGCAAAAGAGGTGCCCCACAAGGCGATCCGTTCGGGGTCGATCCCCGGGATGGTGCGGGCGTAGCCGACGGCCGCGGCCCAGTCGGCGAGCTGCATGCCGACGTCGAGCACCTGACGCGGCCGGCCCGCGCTGTCGCCGAAGTTACGGTAGTCGAACACCAGGCAGGCGTAGCCGGCCGCACTGAAACGCTCCGCGTACGCGTCCAGGCGCATGCCGCGCACCGCGCCCAGGCCGTGCGCCATCACCAGCAGTGGTGCGGGCCCGTCGCCCGGCGGCCGGTAGAGCCAGGCGCTGATCAGGTCGTCGCCGGAGGCGAACCGAAGGTCTTCGCGTGGTGCCATCAGCGATTGATTCTGCCCCCGCGGGCCCCGTGTCGTCGGGTAGGTATGCTGCCCAAAATTTATGGACTACTGTCTAGAAAAGTTGTCCAGGGTTTTACAGGGACGGAGACTCTCATGGCGATCCGCGTCGCGCACGTCGGTACCGGGAATGTCGGAGGCCTGGCGCTCGCCGAACTCATCACCAACCCCCAGTTCGAGCTGACCGGGGTGTGCGTGTCCACTCCGGAAAAGATGGGCAAGGACGCCGGCGAGCTGTGCGGCGTCGGCCTGGACACCGGTGTCGTCACCGGCGTCACGGCCGTCAACGACCTGGACGCGATCATCGCCGCCAAGCCCGACTGCGTCGTCTACTGTGCGATGGGCGACACCCGGCTGCCCGAGGCGATGGCCGATGTCATGCGCATCCTGACCGCCGGCATCAACGTCGTCGGCTCGTCGCCGGGCCTGCTGCAGTACCCGTGGGGCGTCATGCCCGAGAAGTACATCGCCCGCGTGGAAGACGCTGCCAGGCAAGGCAATTCCAGCATCTTTATCAGCGGTGTCGACCCGGGATTCGCCAACGACCTGATCCCGTTCGCGCTCGCCGGCACCTGTCAGCGCATCGAGCAGGTGCGCTGCATGGAGATTCACGACTACGCGTCGTACAACGGGACCGAGGTCATGGACTACATGGGGTTCGCCAAGCCCATGGACGAAATCCCGATGCTGCTGCAGCCGGGCATCCTCAGCATCGCCTGGGGCACCGCGATCCGTCAGCTGGCGGCCGGCCTCGGCATCGAGGTCGACGAGATCACCGAGTCCTACCAGCGCGAGCCGGCGCCCGAAGATTTCGACATCGCGATCGGCCACGTGGCCAAGGGCACCGTCGCCGTGCTGCAGTTCGAGATCCGCGGCATGGTCAAGGGTCACCCCGCCATCGTCATCGAGCACGTCACCCGGTTGCGGCCGGACCTGCGCCCCGACCTGCCACAACCCGCCTCCGGCGACGGCTCGTACCGCGTCGAGATCACCGGCGAGCCGTCGTACGCGGTCGACATCATCCCGAGCAGCCGCAAGGGCGACCACAACCACGCGGCGATCGCGGGCGCCGCGGGCCGCGTCGTCAACGCCATCCCCGCCGTGATCGCGGCGCCGCCGGGCATCCGGACCACACTTGACTTGCCGCTGGTAACGGGCAAAGGCCTTTACGCACCAAGCACTTTGGTGACCACCTAAATCGAAAGGAGACCCACGTGGGTCGGGTAGACGGCAAGGTAGCGCTGATCAGTGGTGGCGCCGGCGGCATGGGAGCCGAAGACGCGCGGCTGCTGGTCGAGGAGGGCGCCAAGGTCGTGATCGGCGACATCCTGGACGACCAGGGCAAGGCGCTGGCCGACGAGATCGGCGACTCCGCGCGCTACGTGCACCTCGACGTCACCCAGCCCGACCAGTGGGACGCCGCCGTCGCCACCGCGGTCGGCGAATTCGGCAAGCTCAACGTGCTGGTCAACAACGCCGGAACCGTCGCGCTCGGCCCGCTGAAGAGCTTCGATCTGGCCAAGTGGCAGAAGGTGATTGACGTCAACCTGACCGGGACATTCCTAGGCATGCGGGCCTCGGTCGAGCCGATGATCGCCGCCGGGGGCGGCTCGATCATCAACGTGTCGTCCATCGAGGGCCTGCGCGGCGCGCCCATGGTGCACCCCTACGTCGCGTCCAAGTGGGGCGTGCGCGGCCTGGCGAAGTCGGCGGCACTGGAGCTGGCTCCGCACAATATCCGGGTCAACTCGGTGCACCCGGGGTTCATCCGCACCCCGATGACCGCGCACCTGCCCGAGGACATGGTGACCATTCCGCTCGGGCGTCCAGGCGAGGTCCGGGAAGTCGCCACCTTCGTGCTCTTCCTCGCCAGCGACGAGTCGTCCTATTCCACCGGCAGCGAGTACGTGATGGACGGCGGCCTGGTCACCGACGTGAATCACAAGGAGTTCTAGGGCGCCGAGTTCTCGATGGCTGCTTTCCCGTTCCTTTCCTCGCTTTCGCTCGCCGGAGGGAATGTTGCTGTCGCCCGCCTCCGAGCGACAACGGCCGGGGTGCCAGTCGCTCCGGGTCGCTGCCGTAAGTAACCAGTAGTCGCTCAGAGGCGGACAACTATGCATATGCCCGAGCAACGGGCTCTCGGCAAGCCGACGATGGCTGACCGGTCATATGATTTGACCGAATCCATTCGAGGAGCCCACGAAAATGGCATCCATCATCAACCCCAATCAGCAAACAATTGCCCTGAACGACGGCCGCGGTCACCTTCCGGCGCTCGGGTTTGGCACGTCGCTCTCCGATAACACCAAGACGCGCGATGCCGTCAAGACCGCGGTCGAGGTGGGTTTCCGCCACCTCGATGCAGCCGAGCGGTACCGCAATGAAGCCGAGGTCGGTGCGGCCCTCAAGGAGCTGTTCGCCTCCGGAACGGTGCGCCGCGAAGAGCTGTTCGTGACCACCAAGCTGTGGAACAACAACCATCGCCCTGAACGCGTGAAGCCCGCGCTGCGGGCGAGCCTGGGCAGGCTCGGGCTAGACGCGGTCGACCTATATCTGGTGCACACCCCGTTCGCGTTCCAGCCTGGCGATGACCAAGACCCCCGCGACATCCACGGAGCGGTCGTCTACGACGACGGGGTCACGTTGGAGGAGACCTGGGCCGCAATGGAAGCCCTTGTGGATGACGGGCTTACGCGAGCGATAGGCCTGTCGGACATCGACGTCGAAGGCGCCCGGAAAATCGTCGACACCGCCCGCATCAAGCCGGCAGTCGTGGAGGTCGAGTCGCACCCGTACCACCCGCAATGGGAACTCCATGGATTGCGGGAAACCGACGGGATCATCCTCTTGGCGTTTGCCTCGCTGGGACACGCGCTGGAACCGCGGCTGCTCGATGACCCGCTTGTCGTCTCGATCGCCCGACGCGTTGAAAAGACGCCTGCGCAAGTGCTTTTGGCCTGGGGAATCCAGCGCGGCACCGCAGTTCTCACGGGATCCGTCACACCGTCACGCATCCGCGAGAACTTCGATGTGACCGCGCTTCCCGAGGACGCGATCCAAGAGATCAACGAGCGTCTCGAGACTCGGTACCGGTTCAATTCCGTTGTAGACGCGGGACAACCGGGTTTCGCCGAGGTGCCCAAGGGTAGTTGAGGGCCGCGACGTGAAGGCCATGGCCGGCGTGGATGTGCCAGCACACCTACCGACCGTGGTGGCCGGTGCCGACGGCGTCGTCCGGTGTCGCTGGGCCAGCGAGACGGGCCGCGATCTGATCGCCTACCACGACGACGAGTGGGGCAAGCCGACCCGCGACGAGGCCGAGCTGTTCGAGGTATTGGTGCTGACCTATTTCGAGAACGGCCTGTCCTGGGGGACCGTCTTCGACAAGCGGGACAACCTGCGCGCCGCGTTTCACGGGTTCGACCCGGCCGCGGTGGCCGCGATGACCGACGGCGACGTCGAGCGAATGATGGCCGATACCTCCATCATTCGCAATCGGCGAAAGATCGAGGCGACGCTGCACAACGCTCGCCTGCTGATCGAACACTCGCTGGCGCGCCTGGCCTGGAAACATCAACCGCGTCAACACCACCGGTTGCGGAGCTGGGCCGACGGTCGGATGACCAGTCCGGAGTCCGACCAGCTTGCCCGCGCGTTGCGGCAGGCGGGATTTCGTCATGTCGGCCCCGTCGTCGCCCACTCGTTCATGCAGACCGTGGGGATCGAGAACGGCCATTTCGAAGGGTGTTTCCGCGCGGTGCCGCCACCGCGGGACTGAAGCCGCACAATTCGCGGCCGGTGTGAGCGACCCGCGTGGGCGGTGCTATAACCGCGATCATGCTGCGCAGTCTGGCGAGCCTGGTCGGGTCGAACCACGTCGTCACCGACCCCGATGTGCTGGCGGCGCGCAGCGTCGACCACACCGGCCGGTACCGGGGCAAGGCGAGCGCGCTGGTGCGGCCGGGCTCGGCCGAGCAGGTCGCCGAGGTGCTGCGGGTGTGCCGGGACGCCGGGGCGCACGTGACAGTGCAGGGCGGCCGGACCTCGCTGGTGGCCGGCACCGTTCCCGAGCACGACGACGTGTTGTTGTCCACCGAGCGGCTGCACGCCGTCGGTGACCTCGACACCGTGGAGCGCCGCGTCGAGGTCGGCGCCGGCGCGACCCTGGCCGCGGTGCAACGGGCCGCGGGCGCGGCCGGTTTGGTGTTCGGCGTGGATCTGGCGGCCCGCGACACCGCGACCGTCGGCGGCATGGCATCGACGAACGCCGGCGGCCTGCGCACGGTCCGCTACGGCAACATGGGCGAACAGGTGGTCGGCGTGCAGGTGGCCCTGCCCGACGGCACGCTGCTACGCCGGCACAGCCGGGTGCGCCGGGACAACACCGGCTACGACCTGCCGGCGCTGTTCGTGGGCGCCGAGGGCACCCTGGGCGTCATCACCGAGCTGGACCTGCGGCTGCACGCCACCCCGCCGCACCGGGTGACGGCGATCTGCGGGTTCGCCGACCTGGAGGCGCTGGTGGCCGCCGGGCGCACCTTCCGCGACGTGGACGGCATCGCCGCCCTGGAATTGATCGACGGCCGGGCCGCCGCGCTGACCCAGGAGCACCGCGGCGTCGGCGCCCCGGTCACCGGCGAGTGGCTGCTGCTGGTGGAACTGGCCGCCGATCACGACCAGACCGGGCGGCTGGCCGAGCTGCTCGACGACGTGCCGATGCGCGCCGATCCCGCGGTCGGCGTGGATCTTGCTGCACAGCAACGGTTGTGGCAGGTCCGCGAATCGCTGGCCGAGGTGCTAGGCGTGTACGGGCCCCCGCTGAAGTTCGATGTCTCGCTGCCGCTGTCGGCGATCAGCGAATTCGAAAGGCACGCAGTCGCTTTGGTTCACACGCATGCCCCCGACGCGCTGCCGGTGCTGTTCGGTCACATCGGTGAGGGCAACCTGCACCTGAACGTGTTGCGCTGCCCGGCCGACCGCGAGCGGGTGCTATACGAGCCGATGATGGACCTCATCGCGCGATCCGGCGGCAACGTCAGCTCCGAACACGGCGTCGGCAGCCGCAAACGGCCCTACCTCGCCATGTCCCGCGGGCCCGCCGACATCGCCGCGATGCGGACGGTCAAGGCCGCGCTGGACCCGACGGGCTATCTCAACGCCGCGGTGTTGTTCGACTAGCCGGCCTTGATTCCCACCGCGTGCCGCAGCTGCGCCAAAAATTGTTCAGCGTCATCGCTTCGCACGATGTAGTGCGAGATCGCAATCCGGATGACCGTCGCCGCCTTGACCGCCGCGTTGGGCCCGGGCAGGTGGCGCTGCAGGCCCTCGCGCATCTGCGGGATGACCCAGGAGAACTGGGCGATGGTGTGCTCGGGCTCGACGTCGACCATGCGCACCCCGGAGTACGAATGCTGGTACTCGACGATGAACCGCAGCACGGCGTCGAGCTTGTCCACGCCCTTCAGCCCCGCGGTGGCCTTCACCAGACCGCTTTCGAAGATCTGGCGCTCGTAGGCCGAAAAGGCCGACAGCAGTTCCTCTTTGGAGGCGAACCAGCGGTACAGCGTCGGGCGGGAGACGCCCGCCTGGGTTGCGACGTCGGACAGGCTGAGCTTGGTCTTGCCGTTGCGGCCGAGCACCTCGGCGGTGGCCGCCAGGATGCGCTGGCGCGTCGAGGTGTCGGTTTCGGCGATCGTCGTCGCCCGGGCCGGCTGGCTCATGAGTCAAACTTTACGAAGTGTCGGCGAGGTGTCATGGTCATTCGCTCCCACGTTAGGCCCGAGGCGGGCGCCGGCGCACCAGCACCGACTGCTGGATGGCGCCGACCGCGCCCTGCTCGTCGAACAACGTGCCGATGGTCGTCCCGATGCCGTCCGGCCCGTAGCTGGTCTCCGCCCGAATGCCGATCCAGTCGCCGTCGGGAACACGAAATACGTGCACAGTCAGATCGGTGTTGAGGAAGGTCCATTTGGTGATGTCGAGCTTGCTGCCGATGCCGTTGGCGCAGTCGGCCACCGCGAACAGCCGTTCCAGCTGCGTCATGGATTCGCCGTTGACCAGGTCGACGGTCGGGTTGATCCACGATTCGCCGGGCCCCTCGCTGAGCGGTTCGGTCAGCCACAGCCACTCCAGGCTGTGCACATAATTGCGGTCCCAGTCCCGCGCCTTGAGGTTGCGGTTGAAGGCCTCGGCGCGTGGCCGGGGGAGTGGCGCCGGCGCGTGCGCGATCGGTTCCGTGTCCTGGTGCTGCAACCGCCACCCGCTGGCGCGCGCCACCGGTCGCGGGGTGCCGTCGGGGCCGGGGGCCAGCATCTCCGCGCTGAGCAGCTCGATCTGCTTGCCCGGGCGTTGCACCTCGGCGCGCACCCACAGATCGCCCTCGGCCGGCACCCCGCCCAACAGGTCGATGACGACCCGGGACAGGCGCGTGTCGTCGCGCTGCTCGCACCGCTCCAGCGCCCGGACCAGCAGCGCCGACACCGGACCGCCGTGCTGGATGGCCGCCGACCAGGTACCGCGCGCCAGATCGGTCGCCCGGAACTTCTCGCCCAACCCGGCGGCGTCACCTGTCGAGTCGATCAGCTCGTAATAGGCGTCGGTCATTGTCAACCTCTCGGGTCAGGGCAGGCCGGCGCCGGGAGTGGTCACCGTGACGGCATCCAGCCGGGAAAGCCGGGTGCCGACCAGGCGCTGAGGATAGGCCTCCGTGCTCGACAGCAGGAACAGGGTGCGGCGCTGCGGACCGCCGAGGGCGCACGCGACCGCGACCCGGTCACCCATGTCGATGCGGTCGGTCACGGTGCCGCCCGCCACGATCCGCTCGAACTGATGGGCCAGCGTCATCGACGCCCACACCCCACCCTCGGCGTCGAGCGCGATGCCGTCGGGCGGGCCGTCCAGGCCGTCGGCGAAAACCCGGCGGTCGGACAGTGCGCCGTCGTCGGTGATGGAAAACGCGCTCAGCCGCCGGCCCGTCGATTCGGCGACGATCAGCGTCTTGCGATCCGGGGTGATCGCCATGCCGTTGGGGAAGTCGAGGTCTCGGGCCACGATAGTGGCACTGGTCGCACTGTCGTCGGGGTCCAGACGAAGGATGACCCCACCGCTGAGGGCCTGGCAGCCGATGTAGGCACGGCCCGCGTCGTCGATGACCATGTCGCCGAGGCTGGCCGGCGCCAGGTCGGCGAGATCGGCGATGGTGGCTACGGTTTCGCCGTCATAGCGCAGCACCTGCCGGTCCTCGGTCGAGGCGATGAGCAGCGACCCGTCGGGCCGGAAGCCCAGACCCGACGGCGAATGACCGGGCAGCGGCAGCGTGGTCAGCGAGCCACCCATGGTCGCGGTGTGGACGGCCTCGCCCAGCATGTCGGAGAACCACAGCAGGCCCTCGAACCAGCGCGGGCCCTCGCCGAAGCAGAATCCATTGGCCACCGGCTCGGGAATCATTCGTCCCCGCCTTCGGCAAATCGGTCCGCTTTACAAAACACCGAAAAAGTGTCATGCACCGCGGGTGCCGGTGTCAATCTGCCGATCGGGCGAGCTCCCGCGCCACGGCCTCGTGGTAGGCGTCGATCTTGGCCGGATTGGCCTGGAGAAAGAGCTGACCGGGGTACGTCTTGGTCCAGTTCCGCGGGTTGGTCACGAAGTCGTACACCGTCTCGGCGGACTGCGTGAACGCGGTCTCCGAAGTGGTGCTCACGATGCCCAATGGTGTTGCCTCCCTGTGCGTTCCGCCGTCCCGTCGATCGGCGGGGCCGCCGTCTTGTTAGCCGATCTTTACAAATCCTACTCAAAGTGTCACGCTGAGCGCTGAGTCGCGAGCGCGAGAGGTGGAGTGGGTTGACGAAGGCTTCTGAAGAATCCGCGCAGACCGAATGGACCGTGCAGGGCCTGCTGGATCTGTTCGACGTGCGGGCCGACGGGGACGATCGGTTCACCGGCGACACCGGCATCGCAGTAGGCGATGAACGCCAGGTGGTGGAGGGCACCCAGGTGCTCGCGCAGGCGATCGTCGCGGTGGCGAAGCGATTCCCCGACAAGTCGGTGCGCTCGGCGCACGCCGTGTTCTCCCGTGCCGTCGTCGTCGGCCCGCCGATCGAACTCGTCGTCGACGTCGTGTCCGAAGGCCGGTCCACCGCTACGGCGGTGGTCGCCGTGCACCAGAACGGCCGGCGCTGCCTGAGCATCACCGTGCTGGCCGACGTCCCGACCGACGATGTCATCCGCCACCACCTGCCCCGCCCCGAGGTGGCCGCCCCGGCGGACGCCAACCACTCGCCGATGCCCATGGTGGGCCGCGAGCTGCGCCTGGTCGACGTCGTCGACGTCAACAGCCCCGACGAGGTCGGCCCGCCGGAGCTCTACGCGTGGCTGCACTACGACCCGATCCCGACCCGCGACGAATTGGCCAAGGCACTGCTCGCGTACTTCACCGGCCATCTGGGCATCTCCACCACGATGCGGGCGCACGAGGGCATCGGCACCGCCCAGGCGCACCTGACCGTGTCGACCGCACCGATGAGCATCTCCGTCGCGTTCCACGAACCGGTGGACTGGACCGGGTGGCTGCTCTACACGCACGAGAGCACCCAGGTCGGCGCGGGCATGTCATACGTGCGCGGCACCGTGCACTCGGAAGAGGGTGAGCTGCTGGCCTCCTTCGCCCAGGAGGCGCTGATCCGCCCGCTGCGCACCAGCGACACCGCGATCGACTCGCGCGCGCGGTTCTAACGGCCATGCGGTTCACCATCACCCACCCGATGCACAGTCATCCGTACAACCCGGAGCTGGTGAGCGGGGACGGTATCGGCAAGGTGGCCGCGGCGGCCGAGGCGGCCGGGATTCACGGTTTCGGCTTCACCGATCACCCGGCGCCCTCGCAGCGATGGCTGGAGGCCGGCGGCCACGACGCGTTGGACCCTTTTGTCGCCTTGGGTTTCGCGGCGGCCACGACGTCCACGCTGCGGCTGATCCCCAACATCGTGGTGCTGCCGTACCGAAACCCGTTCGTGGTGGCCAAGTCCGGCGCCACCCTCGACCTGCTCTCCGGTGGTCGATTCACGCTCGCGGTGGGCGTGGGCTACCTCAAGCGCGAGTTCGCGGCACTCGGGGTGAGCTTCGACGAGCGCGCCGAGCTGTTCGAGGAATCCCTCCAGGTGATCCGGGCCATCTGGACCGGCGACGATATCTCCTTTGAAGGCAAACATTTCAACGCGCGTGGCATCACCGCGCATCCCCGGCCGGTGAGCGATCCGCATCCGCCGATCTGGATCGGCGGCAATACGTCGTCATCACGGCAGCGCGTCGCCCGGTACGGCGACGGCTGGTGTCCGTTCCCCGCGCCCCCGCAGCTGGCCCAGACGGCCGGCACCGCCGTCATCGACTCCGTGCAGAAGCTCGCCGGCGGCATCGACGATCTGCGGCGCAGATGCGATGCGGCGCTGCGGGATTGGTCTGGAATCGACATCACCTTCACCAACTTCGAGGGCGGCAACCCCGCGAGCGACGACTTCAACCCCGACGCCTACCTCGAGGGCCTGGACAAGCTGGCGAAGCTGGGCGTGACGTGGGTCAGCATCCATCTACCCGGCGACAGCATCACGCACGCGCTCGAGACGCTCGACCGGTTCCGTACCCTGGTCGTCGACGCGGCCTAGTTGGATCACAGACGTTCTCATGGACTTCTCCCGTGTGGTGCTCTCGCCCGATGATCAGGACTTCTTTGACCAGACCCGGGCGTTCATCGCGAAACACGTCACCGACGAGGTGCGGCGCCGTGATCGAGAGACCGGCGAAAACTTCAGTGAGCAAGTGCATTTGGCGCTGGGCGAAGAGGGCTACCTGACGTCGGACTACAAGCTGGAGTCCGAAGGGGGATTCAACCCGGTGCGCCGGCGAATCTTCCACCTCGAGGTCGGGCGCGCGCACACGCCGTGGTTCCACTGGGGCACCACGGCGGTCGTCGCGCGGTTGGTGAAGCAATTCGGGGCGGCCGAACTCGCCGACGCGATCCTGCCGGGCGTGCTGTCCGGGGAGATCCGGCTCTGCCTGGGCTACACGGAGCCAGAAGGCGGCTCCGACGTCGCCACCTGCAAGACCCGCGCCGTGCGGGACGGATCGGGCTGGGTGATCAACGGCTCCAAGATGTTCACCTCGAACGCGCAGAACGCCGAGTACGTCTTCCTGCTGACCAACACCGATCCGCAGGGACGCAAACACAAGAACCTGACCATGTTTCTGGTGCCGCTGGATTCCGACGGCATCGAGATCCAGGGCATCCGCACGGTGGACGGTGACCGCACCAACATCGTGTACTACAGCGACGTGCGGGTCGATGACCTCTACCGGATCGGTGAGGTCAACGGCGGCTGGACGGTGATGCGGTTCGCCCTCGACGCCGAGCATGGCATTACCGATCCCGAAGACCATGGACTGCAGAACATTTCGATGCTGTCGGAGCACGGCCACCTGATGGCCGAGGCGGCCGACGGGGTCGCGGCGGTCCTGGCCACGCCCGATGCGGCCGGTCGGCGCCCGATCGACGACGACGCCACGAAATACCGGCTCGGGCGCAGCATGGCCCGCATCGAGGCGGCCATGTCCACTCCGGGAATGTACGGGCGGGTGGCGCTCATCCAGACAATGCGTGAGGTCACCCAGGAATTGATGGACCTGCTGGGGACGGCATCGGCATTGCCCACCGACACAACGGGTTCCGCGGACGACGGCGCCATCGAGTTCATCTTCCGGCACGGCGTGCCGGCTGGCATCTACGGCGGCACCATGGAGGTGTTCCGCAACATGATCGCCCAGCACGAGCTGGGTCTGGGGCGTCCTAGCTACGGCCGCTGACCGGCAGCTCGGCCGTCATCTCCACGCGGGTGTCGTCGAAGCTGAGGAATCCCCTGATGGGCAGGCTTTCCGGCGGCGGGCCGGGATAGCACCACGCGACGTCGGAGACGACATCATCGCCCGAGTCGAACGACCAATACGTCGCGAAACCCTTGTAATTGCAGTAACTCTCCGTCTCGGAGCGCCGCAACAGATCGGTGCGCACGTGTGCCGGATCGACGTAGAGCCGTGGGGCGAGCGCGGTCTCGAACACGATCACCGTGTCGTCGGTGTCCACCAGCGTGGTGTCGGCGACGCGGACGCGCAGGCGGCGTTGGGTCGGACGGCAATCGACGCGGTGATAAGGGTTGGGCGGGTAGTGCACGAGCCTGCGCCCCTCTTCGAGCCAGGTGTCGACCGCGTCCCAGGGCACCTGGACGAAACCGGGTGCCTCGGGTTCCGGCTCGCTGGGTAGGTCGCCGACCTCGTCGGCCGCGAAGGCGTAGCTGAGCGGCCGGCCGCGCCGGTGCACCATCAGCGCCCGTTCGGTGTCGATCACCACGCGGCCGTCCTTGACGGCCTGCACGCGCCGGGGGTGCGGTTCGACGTACACGACATCGTCGGGTATCGGGGGCGAGAAGCGCCCCGCGGGATCGCTGCTGAGCGGACCGCGCCCGGCCACCAGAGTCATGCGTTCCTCCCGGTTGCTTGCCCTCCACCCAATCACGTGCGGCGCCCGGATGGGGCGGCGCGTCGGATCCGGATGTCGGCGGAGCGCTTTCCCGGTGCGCCGGTGTCGGTGGTCACGCGCACCCGACGGCACCTCCGCGGTGCGCGAGCCGCGCGTGACGAGCTGAGGCCGCACCGCCGGGGGGAGCCGTGCGCCCCGGCGCGCCGACAGGGTAGGAACTTATCCATGGCGGGACCGGTAGCAGGCGTCAAAGTCGTCGAACTCGGGGTCTGGGTGGCCGGACCGGCCGCCGGCGGCATCCTGGCGGACTGGGGCGCCGACGTGATCAAAATCGAACCGCCTACCGGTGATCCGGCGCGCATGTTCGGCCGGATGCTGGGTTGCGATCTGGGCGTCAATCCGCCGTTCGAGATGGACAACCGGTCCAAGCGCAGCGTCGTGCTGGACCTGGGAACCGACGAGGGCCGCGGCACCGCGTTCGAATTGCTCACCGACGCAGACGTTTTCCTGACCAATGTGCGCCCCGGCGCGCTGCGGCGCCTCGGCCTGGACTTCGAGACGGTGTCGGCCGCCAACCCGCGGCTGGTCTACGGGCTCATCACCGGGTACGGCGAAGATGGACCCGACGCCGACCGGGCCGCGTTCGACGTCGCCGCGTTCTGGTCCCGGGCCGGGGTGGCCCACCTGCTCACCCGGCCCGGCGACACGCCCCCGTTTCAGCGCGGCGGGATGGGCGACCACTCCGCCGGGATGACGATGGCCGCGGCCGTGTGCGCGGCCCTGCTCGCGCGCGAACGCACCGGGACGGGCCAGCTGGTGACCACCTCGCTCTACCGGCAGGGCGCCTACACCGTGAGCTTCGACCTCAACACCTATCTGATGAGCGGCCAGCCGATCGCGATCGGCCAGCGCGAAACGATGGGCAACCCGTGCATGAACAACTACGCCGCGGCCGACGGGCGGCGGTTCTGGATCGTCGGCCTGGAGCCCGAGCGGCACTGGCCGGCGCTGTGCCGTGCGGTGGGCCGGCCCGAGTGGCGCGACGACCCCCGGTTCGCCGATGCCCGCGCCCGGGCCGTCAACTCGACCGTGCTGATCGCCGAGCTGGACGAAATCTTCGCGACGCGGCCGCTCGACGAGTGGGCGCAGGTCTTCGCCGGCGAACCGGATTTCTTCTGGTCGCCGATCAACACGCTGGAGGACGTCGTCGCCGACGAACAGTTCCACGCCGCGGGCGGCATCGTCGACGTCCCCGACGGCGACGCCGCCGTGCCGATGGTGGCCACACCCGCGGATTTCCATGGGACGCCGTGGGCTCCGCGTTCTCCGGCACCGGAACTCGGGCAGCACACCGCGGAAGTCCTGGCCGACCTCGAAGCGCGCCGCGGGTCCTGACGGGCCGCCGAGGACCTTTACAAATTTCGCCAGAAGTGTCACGCTGTCCGGTGAGCCGCATCGCCCGACGCGTGACGCGGCTCCAGCCCTTGAAAAGCCCATGACAAGCGCTTGAGACCCGCCGGCCGATCGGCAGCGGGTGGTGGTGAGGAATGGATCGATGGTCGCTCCGACGTTCGACATCAGCAAGACCGGCGCCGCGAAAGCAACCCGCGCGAACGGCGAGGGTCTGCGTTACCGGCTCGACGTCGTCGCGGCCAACGCCGTCGATGTCGTGCGATCCGCCGGCGGCTGGCTCTACGACCGGGCCATGGCCGGCTGGGAAGTGACCGTGCTGCTGCCGCGGGGCTGCGACACCCGGTCGCTGCGGATCCTGGGGGTGCGGGCAGCCGACCTCGAGACCGAACTCGCCGGGCTGGGAACGGGCTCGACCAGCCTGGCCGTCAGCGCCGAGGTCTTCACCGCCGACGCCCGGGTGCGCGACGCCGTGCTCGAGTCGCTGGACAACCGGCTGATCGAGGTCGCGTTGTGGGGTGAGGGATGGCCCCTGGGCGTGAACCGCGCGACGACCCGGGCGCAGCACCTGCTCAGCGGCGCGGCTCGCATGTTCAAGGGCTATGCGCTTGCGGCGGCGGGCATTCCGGGCGCGACCGTCGATGCCACCGAGACGCTGCTGTGCGACGTGGGCTCGGGCGCCGACTCAGAGCTGATCCGGCTCGACTAGCCCATGAAGAAATACTTCGGCCACACACTGCTCTACTTGCACGAGACGATCTCGCTGGGGACCGGGCGAAGCGACCGCTTCACCGAAATCTTCACCGACACGTATCAGCCGATGATGGAACAGCTCGGCGCCCGGCTGTTTGCGATCTGGGAATCCACGCCGTACAACGGTCACTGGCCGCAGGTGACGGTCATCTGGGAGATCGACGGCTTCGCCGACTACGCCAGGATCGGCGCCGCGCAGGCCCGCGGCGGCAGCCACGAGGCCTCGTCCGGCAAATGGTCGGCGTTCCTGGCCGACATCGGCGCCTCGGGGGAGGGCCGCATCATGTACCCCGGCCCCAGCAACAAGACGCTGGCCCAGCTTCGCGACGCGAATTTCACTGCGCCGCTGGTGATTCAAGAGATCATGCAGACCAAGCCCGGGCGTCAGGACGACTACATCCGCGAACTGGAGCGGCTCTACGTTCCGTGGTCGGAACGCACCGGTAAGCGCTGGCTAGGTTCGTTCACTACGACCTTCCGCTACAACGAAGTCGTCCACTACTGGGCGCTGGACGGCGGCTGGGACTGTTTCGCCGAACACTATCCGTCCTGGAAGGAGAGCCCACCGGCCGAGATCGTCACATGGATGAGCGTGGCTCCCGCGTTACGCGACGGTTGGGAGGACTCCATTCTGCAGGCCCTCCCGCCATCGCCACTGCAATGACGGAGTGACGAAACCCCGTGAACACGACCGACTTCCATTACGATCCCTTCGACGCGGCGGTGATGGCGAATCCGTTGCCGTATTACCGAACCCTGCGCGACCACCATCCGGTGTACTACATGCCGCAGTGGGACACCTTCGCGCTGTCGCGCTTCGACGACATCTGGACGGTGCTGGAGGTCAACAACGGCACGTTCGTCGCCTCGGAAGGCACGCTGCCACCGGCATCGGTTCTCGCGCAACACAACAGCGGCCCCGTCGACGACCCGCCGCTGCACCCGCTGCCGTTTCACGCCATGTTCGACGCGGACCTGTACGGCGAGATCCGGCGCACCCACTCCCGCCCGTTCCGGCCGCGGTCTGTCACGGACCTGGAGGGCCGGATCCGCACGCTGGCCAACGAACGCCTCGACGCCCTGATCCCGGGCGGTACGTTCGATTTGACCCAGGACTACGGTGGCATCGTGGTGGCCGCCATCGTCTGCGAATTATGTGGTATACCAGCAGATCTCGCGCCGCGGGTTCTCGCCACGGTCAACGCCGGCAGCCTCGCACAGCCCGGCGAAGGCGTGGACACCGGCCAAGCGCGGCCCAACTACTTCGAATATCTGCTGCCCGCGGTACAGCGCCGCCGCGCCGATCCGTCCGGGGGACCGCTCGACGTCGTTGATGGCCTGCTCGGCTATCACCTGCCCGATGGCAGCGCGCTCGACGACATGGAAGTCGCGACCCAGATGCTGTGCATCTTCATCGGTGGGACCGAGACGGTGCCCAAAATCGTCGCGCACGGGCTCTGGGAGCTCAGCCGGCGGCCCGACCAACTGGCCGCCGTGCGCGCCGACCTGGACAACAACGTCCTCGTCGCGCGCGACGAGATGATCCGATTCTGTGCGCCGGCGCAATGGTTCGCCCGAACGGTGCGCAAGCCCTTCGCGATTCACGGCCAGACCCTGAATCCGGGCCAGCGCGTCATCACCTTGCTCGCCTCGGCCAACCGCGACGAGCGGGAATACCCCGAGCCCGACGAATTCATCTGGGACAGGCCCATCCGCCGCTCCCTGGCGTTCGGCCGCGGCCAGCACTTCTGCATCGGATACCACCTGGCACGGCTGGAAGTGGCTGTGCTGCTGCAGGAGTGGCTGCGCCGCGTGCCGGATTACGCGATCCAGGCTGAAATGGCAACCCGGCTGCCGTCCAGCTTCCAGTGGGGCTGGAACAGCATTCCGGTGGAGGTCTGACGTGTGGTCCCACCGGATCATCGCCCCGTACCTGTTCGAGCGCAACACGATTGACGACAAGACTCCCGAGTGCCTGGCCGATGGGCAGGTGCTGCTGCGGTTCTTGGCCGCGGGTGTCTGTGGCAGCGATCTGCCGGCCTTTCGCGGTGCCAGGGGGCGGATCCCCGGCGACGACGGCCGAAGCGGACCCGAGAAGGACGGCTTCCCCATCCACGAGGTCGCCGGCGAGGTGATCGCCAGTCGGCACCCCGCACACCGCCCCGGCGATCACGTGGTCGGCTGGGCGTCGGGATTCGACGGCCTGATGGAACGCATCGTCAGCAACGGTGACGGGCTGGCGCCGTACGATCCGGCGCTGACCCCCGCCCAGGCGGTCGGCCTGCAACCACTGGCCTGCGTCCTCTACGCCTGCGAGCAGCTCGGTGACCTGGCCGGCCGGCACGTCGCAATCATCGGCCAGGGATCGATCGGCCTGTTGTTCTCCTACGTCGCCACGGCGGCGGGCGCGCGGCGGGTCACCGGGGTCGACCCGATCGATCGCCACCATCTGGCAAGGGCTTTCGGCGTCGACGACCCGGTGCGCGCCACCAGCGACCGCTGGGTGAGCCAGCTCGGACCCGGCGACCGCGCGGACGTCGTCATCGAGGCCGTCGGCCACCAGGTCGCCACCCTGAACCACGCCATCGACGCCGCCGCCCCCGGCGGCACCGTATTCTACTTCGGCGTCGCCGACGACGAGATGTATCCGATCAGCATGCGGACGATGCTGCGCAACAACCTCACCCTGAAATCCGGTGTGACGCTGGACCGCCGACGCATGCTGGAGCTCGCCGGCAAGTTCACCGCCGAGCACCCCTGGCTGTTGGGCGCCTACCTCACCCACACGTTCGGCACCGACGGAGTGCAGGACGCCTTCGAGCTGGCCTGCCGGCCGGACCCCGAACGCATCAAGATCGCGATCGCGGAATGAGACGATCATGACTTCGCCGAGCAACCTGCAGCAGGCGCTGAGCCGCAAGGCCCCGATCTTCGGCGGCTGGGTCACCGGCCCGACGGAGCTGGGCCCCGAGGAATTCGCCTGCGCCGGTTACGATTACGTCGGTCTCGACGCCCAACACGGCTATCTCGACGACGCCGACATCGCCCGCATCTTGCGCCGCACCGAGCACGTGCCCGTTGGCACCGTGGTGCGCCTGCCCAACGCCGGTGCGGCGCCGATCGGACGGGCGCTGGACGCAGGTGCCGACGCCGTCGTCATCGCGATGATCGAGTCGGCGGACCAGGCCGCCGCCGCGGTGGCCGCCCCCCGCTCCCCGCCGAGGGGCGTGCGCAGCTTCGGCCCGCTGCGCGCCAGCCTCGGACACGACCCCGCCGCCCACGAGTCACGAGTCGGCGTGTTCGCGATGATCGAGACCGCGGCCGCGCTGGCCGGTATCCACGAGATCTGCGCCGTCGACGGACTCACCGGAATCTACGTCGGCCCGGCCGATCTCGCCATTTCACTCGGGGCCGGCGTCGTCGGCGCCACCCGGCATCCCGATGTGCTGGACGCGATCGTGCGCATTCATCGGGCGGCGTCGGACGCGGGCCTGGTCACCGGCATTCACGCCGGGGACGGCAAGACGGGTCACGCCATGGCGCAGCTGGGGTTCGGCATGATCACCCTGGCCGCAGAGTCACAGGCGC
The DNA here is from genome assembly GCF_002104765.1 of Mycolicibacterium vulneris. Lineage (GTDB taxonomy): Bacteria > Actinomycetota > Actinomycetes > Mycobacteriales > Mycobacteriaceae > Mycobacterium > Mycobacterium vulneris. The sequence continues at coordinate 27,991 of NZ_NCXM01000014.1, read as the reverse complement.
TGCGACGCGGCGCCGCGGAGCACCTGCGTGAGGCGACGCGATGACGGGCGACGCCCGCGACGATGAGGCCGCGATCCGCGAACTGCTCGCCGGATACGCCCTGGCGCTTGACGTCGGCGACGTCGACGAGTGCGTGCAGCTGTTCGCGCCCGACGGCGAATTTCTGGTCTACGGCAAGACCTTCGCCGGCCATGAAGAAATCGCGGGCATGTTCCGCGCCGCGGCCCGCGGCCTGCACCTGAACGGCAGCGCGCGGATCGAGGTCGTCGGGGAGCGGGCCACCGCCAGATCGCAGGTGCTGTTCGTCCGCGCGGGAGACCTGCAGCTGCGGCCCGCGATCTACGACGACGAACTGGCCCACACCAGCGGGCAGTGGCGCTTTGCGCGGCGCCGCTGCCGCTTCGTCACCAGCGCCGGCTTGGCCAACAGCCCCGAGGTGAATCCAGCATGAACCAACGCGTAGCACTGGTGACCGGCGCCGCCGGGGGACAGGGCCTAGCCATCGCCAACCGCCTGCGCGGCAAGGGATTCTCGGTGGCCGCCTGCGATCGGCGAATCGACGAACTCCGCGCCGCGGTCGGTGGAGCAGGCGACGACGGCCTGATCGCCCTCGAGCTCGACGTCACCTCGCCGGAGCAGTGGGACTCCGTGGTCGCGGAGGTCGTCGGGCGCTTCGGGTCGCTGAGCGCGCTGGTCAACTGCGCCGGCGTGCTGCATCGGGCGTCGCTGACCGAGGAGACGACCGACGGTTTCGAAACCGCCTGGCGCGTCAACTGTCTGGGCCCGTTCCTCGGCATGCGCGCGGCGCTGGAACAACTACGGAAGGCGTCGAACGCGTCGGTCGTCAACATCTGCAGCACCGGTGCGATCCGTCCCTTCCCGCAGCACAGCGCCTACGGGTCGTCCAAGTGGGCGCTGCGCGGACTGACCCAGACCGTCGCCGCCGAACTCGCACCCTCCGGCATCCGGGTCAATGCCGTCTTCCCCGGGCCGATCGCCACCTCGATGCTCGACGAGGTGGCCCAGGCGCGGCTGGCCGAGGCGTCGATGTTCGGGCGGATCGGCGAGGCCGGTGAAGTCGCCGACGCCGTGGCCTTTTTGGTCTCCGACGAGGCGTCGTTCATCACGGGCTCCGAACTCATCATCGACGGTGGGCAATGCCTGCAGATCCGATGAGCGTCGGCATCATCGGTGCCGGGCCCGGCGGGCTGGCGCTGGGAATCATGCTGTCACGGGCCGGTTTTGACCGGTTCACCATCTTCGACAGGGAGGACGGCGTCGGGGGCACCTGGCGAATCAACACCTATCCGGGCCTGGCGTGCGACGTCAAATCGCACCTCTACTCCTATTCGTTCGACCTGAACGCCGACTGGTCACGGCTGTGGTCGGGGCAGCCCGAGATCCTGGACTACTTCCAGCGCTGCGCCGACAAGTACGGCCTGCGGCCACACCTGCGGCTACGCACCGAAATCACAGCGGCGCGATGGGATCCGGACGGCCAGCTGTGGTGCCTGACCACCGCATCGGGCGAGCAGCACCACTTCAACGTCGTCGTGTCGGCGGTCGGGCTGTTCACCCGGCCGCTGCTTCCCGACCTCATCGAAGAAGAGCCTTTTGCCGGGACGGTGATGCACTCGGCGCGCTGGGATCACTCGATACCGTTGGAAGGCAGGCGGATCGCCGTGCTGGGCACCGGTTCGACGGCCTCCCAGCTGATCCCCGAGCTGGCGAAGGTCGCCGACAAGGTGTATTCGGTGCAACGGTCGCCGACCTGGATCCTGCCGAAGCCGGACCGGCACTACACGCGGCACGAACGCTGGCTGTTCGCGCACCTCCCGTTGGCCAAAAAGCTCTACCGGGCCCGGCTGTGGCTACGCAGCGAATCGAACATTGCGGTGATCGAGCACGGCAGCGAAAAGACCGAGCAATTCAAGGCCGTCGCGCTCGGACTCCTCGAGAAGACGGTTGACGACGAGGAATTGCGCCGTAAGCTCACCCCGGAGCACCCGATGGGCTGCAAGCGGCTGGTGTTCTCCTCGGACTACCTGTCCGCACTGACCAGGCCCAACGTCGAAGTGGTGACCAGCCCGGCGCGCGCCCTGCGCGGCCGATCCCTGGTAACCGACGACGGCACCGAACGCGAGGTGGACCTGGTGGTCTGCGCCACCGGCTATGCCGCGGCCGACTATCTCGCAGAACTGGACGTGTCCGGCGAAGGGGGAATGACCCTGCGGGAGGTGTGGCAAGACGGGGCGCACGCCTACCTCGGCATGGCCGTGCCGGGATTCCCCAACTTCTTCATGCTGTACGGACCCAACACCAATGTCGGCTCCAACAGCGTCATCTTCATCCTCGAGGCGCAGGCACGCTACATCGTGCGGGCACTGAAATACCTGCGGCGCAGGGGCAAGCGCTACGTCGCTGTGCGGCCCGCCGCGCTGGCCGACTTCGTCGCCAAGATCGATCGATGGATGGTGGGCACCGTCTGGACCACCCAGTGCAGCAGCTACTTCCGCGCGCCCAACGGCCGCGTGGTCACCCAGTGGCCGCGCAGCGCGCGGGCCTTCTGGAACATGACGCGCAGGTTCACCCCGACCGACTTCCTCTTCACCGCGCCCATCAGGCCGGCGCCCGACGCGGTCACCGCGCCGGAGCGGGGCGCGCGGTGACGGGGCTGGACGGCGCCGATCGCCTGGACCCCGCGCTGCGTGAGGTCGCGACGACGCGCACCGACTTCTCGCTGGCCGCAATCCAACTCACCCGGGAACCGTTCAACGAACGCCGCCGACAGACCGCCGAGCAGACCGATGCGCGCGGGTTCCGGATCGTCGAGGGCAGCGTGCCGACGGACTCCGCTGACGTCGGGGTGCGCATCTATCGTGGTGGGCCCGCGGGCCCGGCGCCTGCCGTGGTGTTCTGCCACGCCGGCGGATTCGCACTGGGCAACCTCGATACCGATCACGTGCAATGCGTGGAGCTTGCGCGCCGCGGCCGCTGCACCGTGGTGTCGGTCGACTACCGGCTCGCCCCCGAACATCCTCATCCGGCGGCCCTGGAGGACGCCGACGCCGTGTTGCGCTGGGTGGCCGCGAATGCGGTTGAGCTCGAGGTGGATCCGGCGCGGCTGGCGGTCGCGGGCAGCAGCGCCGGCGCCACCCTGGCCGCGTGCCTGGCGCAGCGGGCCACCGACGGCGCGGCGCCGCCGGTGGTGTTCCAGTTGCTGCACCAACCGGTGCTCGACGACCGGGCCACCCCGTCCAAGGCGGAGTTCCGCGCCAGCCCGGCGTTCGACGGTGAGGGCGCCGAGCTGATGTGGCGCCACTACCTGGGCCCGGCCGGCGCATCCGCATCCGCGGTGCCCGCCCGGCGCGGCGAATTCGCCGGACTACCACCGGCTTTGATCACCTGCGCGGAGGTCGACCCGTTTCGGGACGAGGCGGTCGACTACGCGCTGCGGCTACTGCGCGCCGGGGCCTCCGCCGAGCTGCACGTCTTCGCGCGCGCCTGTCACGGGTTCGACTCGCTGTTGCCGGATTGGGTGGGCTCGCAACGACTGTTCGCGCTGCAGGGCCACGTCCTGGCCGGCGCGTTGCACAACGACTAACCGTCGAACCTGATCAGCTGCCGCACGGCGGTGCCGTCGGCCAGGTTGTCCATCGCCTCGTTGATACCCTCCAACGGAATCGTCGACGACACCAGCGATTCCACCGGCAACCGCCCGGACTGCCACAGCTCGACGAAACGAGGAATGTCCCGGCTGGGTACCGCCGAGCCGAGGTAGCTGCCGATCAACGACCGGCCCTCGGCCACAAAACCCAACGGTGACACGCTGATTCGCGCGGCGGGCGGCGGCAGACCCACGGTGATGGTCCGCCCCCCTGGCGCGGTCAAGCCGATCGAGGTCTCCAGCGCGGCCGGATGACCGACGGCCTCGACCACCACCGCGGCCTTCACCCCGGCATCCGCGGCCTGCTGCGGCGTGTAGGCGTCATGGGCGCCCAGGCGGCGTGCGGCCGCCAACTTCTCCGGCAGCTGGTCGACGGCCACGACGCGCACGTCGTCGTAGGTCAGCGCGGTGAGCAGCGCCGCCATCCCGACACCCCCGAGCCCGACGACGGCGACGGTCTGGCCGGGCCGCGGATGCCCCACGTTGAGCACGGCGCCACCACCGGTGAGCACCGCGCAGCCCAGCAGCGCGGCGACGTCGGGCGGCACGTCGCCGGGCACCGCGACCGCGCTGGCCCGATTGACGACCGCGTGCGTCGCGAAGCCCGAGACGCCGAGATGGTGAAACACCGGGTGCCCGGCCCGGCTGAGCCGAATGTCGCCGCCGAGCAAGGTGCCTGCGCCGTTCGCCGCACTGCCGGGTTCACACGGCGTTAGGCCGTCGGTGGCGCACGCCGCGCAATGGCCGCACCGCGGCAAGAACACCAGCACTACCCGCTGACCCACGGCCAGGTCGTCGACGCCTTCGCCGACCCGCTCGACGATCCCGGCGGCCTCGTGGCCGAGCAACATCGGCACCGGCCGCACCCTGTTCCCGTCGACCACCGACAGGTCGGAGTGGCAGACACCGGCCGCCTCGACGCGGACCAGGACTTCGTCGCGCCCCGGGGGCGCCAGGTCGAGTTCGGTGATGGCGATGGGCCGCGACTGCGCGTAGGGCCGAGGTGACCCGATGTGCTCCAGTACGGCGCCCCGGATTGAAGGCATGTTGGAATACAACCATGGCGTCGGCTCCCTTAGTTCCGCCCGCACCGGACGGGCTGACCAGCAACGACTTTCCGGTGCTGTGGCCGGTCGGAACCCGGTGGGCCGACAACGACATGTTCGGCCACCTCAACAACGCCGTGTACTACCAGCTGTTCGACACCGCGATCAACGCCTGGATCAACACCAGCACCGGGCTGGACCCGATCACCACGCCCGCGCTGGGCATCGTCGCCGAATCGGGTTGCCGCTACTTCTCCGAACTGCAATTCCCGCAGGACCTCATGGTGGGCCTGGCCGTCACGCGGCTGGGCCGCAGCAGCGTCACCTACCGGCTGGGCGTGTTCCGGACAGACGCCGCGGAAAGCAAGGCGCAACCCGTCACCGCGCTGGGGCACTGGGTGCATGTCTACGTCGACCGGGTCACCCGCAAGTCCGTCCCGATTCCCGACGCCGTCCGCGCGCTGCTGGCCACGGCCACCGTTGACCAATAGTCCACCAATAAGGGCCTGGCACCTGGGCTTTCGTCACCGAACGGGGCCGCGACGGCACCGCATGGACGCACCGCGGGCCCGGCTATGCTTCGCGCATGCCAGTCATGAGCAAGACCGTCGAGGTGACCGCCGACGCCGCATTGATCATGAAGATCGTCGGCGACTTCGAGGCCTACCCGCAGTGGAACGAGGAGATCAAGGGCCTCTGGGTGCTTGCCCGCTACGACGACGGGCGCCCCAGCCAGCTGCGGCTCGACACCGATTACCAGGGCATGCAGAGCATGTTCATCCAGGCCGTGTACTACCCGGGCGAAAACCAGATCCAGACCGTCCTGCAGCAGGGCGACCTGTTCACCAAGCAGGAGCAGTTGTTCAGCGTGGTGTCGATGGGGGCGTCGAGCCTGCTGACGGTGGACCTCGACGTCGAAACCTCCATGCCGGTTCCGGCACCGATGGTGAAGCAACTCCTCAACAACGTGCTCGACCATCTGGCCGAAAGCCTCAAGCAGCGCGCCGAGCAGCTGGCCTCGAGCTAGCTGGTCCTGATCGCGCCGACCCGCTGCGCCCGGCTACGGCCTGTAGTGGCGACCTGCTGCGGCCACGCTCGCGATCACAGCTAGTCGAAGATCCCGGTGCGGTCGCGCATCTCGGTCAGCCGAGTCACCGCGTCGGTGAACTGCCACACGGTGTGCTCGATCACCGCGGCGGTGTCGCGGCGGCGCAGCGCGGCGATCAGCTGGCGGTGGTTGTCCACCGCCTCCTCTCCCCACTGCGGATCGGCGGCGTAGACCAGCACCGGCATGTAGCGCGCGGCGTTGAGCAGGAACCAGGCCAGCTTGATCCGGCCGCTCGCCTGATTGAAGACGCGGTGGAACGCGAACTCGATGCCCGCGATGGTCTCGGCGTCGCCGGACCCCACGGCCGCGGCCAGCGAATCGTTGATCCGGTCCAGCTCGTCGATCTCGGCGTCGGTGATGTGGTCGGTGGCCGCGGCCGCCAGCTCGCGAGCGATCGATGCCTGCAGCCAGAAGATGTCCTCGATGTCCTGCCGGGTCAGCGGCAGCACGACATGGCCGCGGTGCGGTTCGAGCTGCACCATGCCCTCGCCGCGCAGCTTCAGCAGGGCCTCGCGCACCGGGGTGACGCTGACCCCGAGCTCGGCCGCGGTCTCGTCCAACCGGATGAACGTCCCCGGGCGCAGGGATCCGGACATGATCGCCGCCCGCAGGTGACCGGCCACCTCATCGGACAACTGCGCCCGGCGTAGCGGCCGCCGACTCCTCGGCTGCATTGACATCGGTGCGTTCACGGGGGCTGCCAGGGCTTTCGTGGGCTTGGCGGGACGGGGTTTACGTGTTGACGGGCGTTAACTGGGACTTGTCAGTAGACCGTCAACGCCATAGTGTGACCCACACAACACCAAGTTTTATCAAATATCAACCTGGCGCAAGCGGTGCGCGAGTGAAGGGAAGTGCTGAGTTTTGACCGCGCAATTGGCGAACCATCCGACACAGGCGAACGAGCAGCCGTACCTGGCCCGGCGACAGAACTGGGTGAACCAGCTCGAGCGGCACGCGCTGATGCAGCCGAAGGCGACGGCGCTGCGTTTCGTGGGCAAAACCCTGACGTGGGGCGAACTGCGCGACCGGGTGTCGTCGCTGGCCGACGCGCTGAGCCGCCGGGGTGTCGGCTTCGGCGACCGGGTCATGATCCTGATGCTCAACCGCACCGAGTTCGTCGAGTCGGTGCTGGCCGCCAACATGCTCGGCGCCATCGCGGTCCCGCTGAACTTCCGGCTCACCCCGCCCGAAATCGCGTTCCTGGTCCAGGATTGCGAAGCCCGCGTCATCATCACCGAACCCGTGCTGGCCCCGGTGGCCACCGGAGTCCGCGACATCGAATCGCTGCTGGGCACCATCGTGGTGGCCGGCGGCTCGACCGACGACAGCGTCCTCGGCTACGAGGACCTGATCAACGAGCCCGGCCAACAGCACCGGCCCGTCGACATCCCGAACGACTCGCCGGCCCTGATCATGTACACGTCGGGCACCACGGGCCGGTCGAAGGGCGCCGTGCTGACCCACACCAACCTGACCGGCCAGACGATGACCGGGCTGTACACCAACGGCGCGGACATCAACAACGACGTCGGGTTCGTCGGTGTGCCGTTCTTCCACATCGCCGGCATCGGCAACCTGCTGACGGGGGTGCTGCTCGGTATCCCGACGGTGATCTACCCGCTCGGCGCGTTCGAACCCGGGCAGCTGCTCGACGTGCTCGCCGCGGAGAAGGTCACCGGCATCTTCCTGGTGCCCGCCCAGTGGCAGGCAGTCTGCGCCGAACAGCACGCCCGCCCGCGTGACCTGAGGTTGCGGGTGATCTCGTGGGGCGCCGCACCGGCTCCCGACGCGCTGCTGCGGGAGATGTCGGCGAGATTCCCCGGCACCCAGATCCTCGCCGCCTTCGGCCAGACGGAGATGTCGCCGGTCACGTGCATGTTGCTGGGCGAAGACGCCATCCGCAAGCGCGGCTCGGTCGGCAAGGTGATCCCCACCGTGGCCGCCCGCGTCGTCGACGAAAACATGAACGACGTGCCGATCGGTGAGGTCGGCGAAATCGTTTACCGCGCACCGACTTTGATGAGCGGCTACTGGAACAACCCGGAGGCCACGGCGGAAGCGTTCGCCGGCGGCTGGTTCCATTCCGGCGACCTCGTCCGCATGGACGAGGACGGCTACGTGTGGGTGGTCGACCGTAAGAAGGACATGATCATCTCCGGCGGCGAGAACATCTACTGCGCCGAGGTGGAAAACGTCCTCGCCAGCCACCCCAGCATCGTCGAGGTCGCCGTGATCGGCCGTGCTCACGACAAGTGGGGCGAGGTGCCCATCGCGGTCGCCGCTGTCGCTGGCGACAATTTACGGCTCGACGAGCTCGATGAGTTTCTGACCGAGCGGCTGGCGCGGTACAAGCATCCCAAGGCGCTCGAGATCGTCGACGCGCTGCCGCGCAACCCGGCTGGGAAGGTGCTCAAGACTGAACTGCGGGTCCGCTACGGCGTCGGAGAAATCGACTAAATCCATTCTAGGGCAAGAGATTTTAGGAGCAGAAAGGAAAATTGACGGGAGCTGTAACGTTTGCCAGCTGTTGGCGAAGGGTTAATTGTGCAGATGCGGTTCACACGTGCTTGGCCATCGGGTACATTCCTGTGGTCTCCGTTACTACTTGCCAGTAGGGAGCCGATGGTCACAGGCATCAAGCCGGGGCGAGGTGGGGGCACCCCCGGCCGCACTGGGGGTGCCGCCCGCTTGCGGGGGACGGTGAGGGGGCGAGGCGTGCTAGACGATCCGCCGCGACGCCAGGAGGCGCGCGGTGACGGCCAGAGGGGGCAGCGGTGACTTCAACGTCGACAAGTCGGCGGGGTCCCTACTTGGTCAGCTATGTACGCGACCAACTGGAGACGCCCTTGACGCTTGTCGGGGGATTTTTCCGGATGTGCGTGCTCACCGGAAAGGCGCTGTTCCGCTGGCCGTTCCAGTACCGCGAGTTCATCCAGCAATGCTGGTTCATCATGCGGGTGGCGTTCCTGCCGACCATCATGGTGTCGATCCCGCTGACTGTGCTGCTGATCTTCACGCTCAACGTCCTGCTCGCCCAGTTCGGCGCGGCCGACCTGTCCGGCGCCGGCGCCGCGATCGGCGCCGTCACCCAGCTCGGCCCGCTGACCACGGTGCTGGTGGTCGCCGGCGCAGGCTCGACCGCGATCTGCGCGGACCTGGGTGCCCGCACCATCCGTGAAGAGATCGACGCGATGGAAGTGCTCGGCATCGACCCGATCCACCGGCTGGTGGTGCCTCGCGTTATCGCCGCGACCCTGGTCGCCACCCTGCTCAACGGCCTGGTGATCACCGTGGGCCTGGTCGGCGGCTACCTGTTCGGCGTCTACCTGCAGAACGTGTCGGGCGGCGCGTACCTGGCTACCCTGACCACCATCACCGGCCTGCCCGAGGTCGTCATCGCGACTGTCAAAGCCGCCATCTTCGGCCTGATCGCCGGCTTGGTCGGCTGCTACCGCGGCCTGACCGTGCGCGGCGGTTCCAAGGGCCTGGGCACCGCGGTCAACGAGACCGTTGTGCTCTGCGTCGTCGCGCTCTACGCGGTCAACGTGGTGCTGACCACGATCGGGGTGCGGTTCGGGACGGGGCACTGACATGTCGACTTCCGCCGTCTTTCGCTCCCGATTCCCTCGGGCGGCAGAGAACCTCAACCGCTACGGCCTCGCCGCGGCCCGCGGTCTCGACGACATCGGCCAGATGGCGTGGTTCGGCACCCTCGCCGTCGGGCACATCCCGCACGCGCTGCGCAACTACCGTAAAGAGACCCTGCGACTCATCGCCCAGATCGGGATGGGCACCGGCGCCATGGCGGTCATCGGCGGCACCGTCGCAATCGTCGGCTTCGTGACGCTGTCCGGTAGCTCGCTCGTCGCCATCCAGGGCTTCGCCTCGCTGGGCAACATCGGCGTCGAGGCGTTCACCGGCTTCTTCGCCGCGCTGATCAACGTGCGCATCGCCGCGCCCGTCGTCACCGGCATTGCCATGGCCGCCACGGTCGGCGCCGGCGCCACGGCGGAGCTGGGCGCCATGCGCATCAGCGAGGAGGTCGACGCCCTGGAAGTGATGGGCATCAAATCGATCTCGTTCCTGGCCTCGACCCGGATCATGGCAGGGCTGGTCGTCATCATCCCGATCTACTCGATGGCGATCATCATGACGTTCCTGTCCCCGCAGATCACCACGACGGTGATCTACGGGCAGTCGAACGGAACCTACGAGCACTACTTCCGGACGTTCTTGCGTCCCGACGACGTGTTCTGGTCTTTCTTGGAGGCGATCATCATCACCGCGGTCGTGATGATCACCCACTGCTTCTACGGCTACAACGCCGGCGGCGGGCCGGTCGGCGTCGGTGAGGCCGTCGGCCGCTCGATGCGCTTCTCGCTGGTGTCGGTACAGGTTGTGGTGTTGTCCGCCGCGTTGGCGCTGTATGGCGTCAACCCCAACTTCGCGCTCACGGTGTGACCGCCATGACCCGACCGATCCAGACCAACGCCCCGCGGACCCCGCCGTACAAGCTGGCCGGCGTCGCGATCCTCGTCGTCGCCGCGCTCGCGCTGGCGCTGATCTACGGCCAGTTCCGGGGCAACTTCACGCCCAAGACGGAGCTGACCATGTTGGCGTCGCGGGCCGGGTTGGTGATGGATCCGGGTTCGAAGGTGACCTACAACGGGGTGGAGATCGGCCGGGTGGGCTCGATTGCGGAGACCGTGCGCGACGGGAAGCCGGCGGCGAAGTTCACCCTCGAGGTGTACCCGCGGTACCTGAAGCTGATCCCGTCGAATGTGAACGCCGACATCAAGGCGACGACGGTGTTCGGCGGTAAGTATGTGTCGCTGACGACGCCGGCAAACCCATCGCCACAGAAGATCTCGACGCACACGGTGATCGATGCCCGCTCGGTGACCACCGAGATCAACACGCTGTTTCAGACGATCACCTCGATCGCGGAGAAGGTGGATCCGGTCAAGCTGAATCTGACGTTGAGCGCGGCGGCGCAGTCGTTGACGGGGCTGGGGGAGAAGTTCGGTCGGTCGGTCACCAACGCCAATGCCCTCCTCGATGACGTGAATCCGCAAATGCCGCAGGCCCGCAAAGACATTCAGCGGTTGGCCGCACTGGGCGATACATACGCAAACGCGTCGCCGGACCTGTTCGACTTCCTGAACAACGCGGTGATCACCTCGCGCACGATCAACGCCCAGCAGAAAGATCTGGACCAGGCGCTGCTGTCGGCGGCCGGGTTCGGCAACACCGGCGCCGAGCTGTTCAACAAGGGCGGCCCGTACCTGGCGCGCGGTGCCGAAGACCTGGTGCCGACGGCGCAGCTGCTGGACACCTACAGCCCCGAGCTGTTCTGCACCGTGCGCAACTACCACGACATCGAGCCCAAGGCCGCGGCCTTCCTGGGCGGCAACGGCTACTCGCTGGTCGCCCACACCCAGGCGCTGTCCGGATTGGGACTCGTCGCCAACCCGCTGTCGCTGGTCGCCGTCGCGGCGCTCACGCTGGGCCTCGGCGCCACGGCCGGCCTGGTCGGCGGTGCCCCGAACCCCTACATCTACCCGGAGAATCTGCCGCGGGTGAACGCTCGCGGCGGTCCCGGCGGCGCGCCGGGCTGCTGGCAGCCGCTCACCCACGACCTGTGGCCCGCACCGGAGCTGGTGATGGACTCCGGCAACAGCCTCGCGCCGTACAACCACCTGGACACCGGATCGCCATACGCGATCGAGTACGTCTGGGGACGCCAGGTAGGGGATAACACGATCAACCCATGAAAATCACTGGAACCCTTGTCAAACTCGGCATCTTCTCGGTGGTGCTGCTGATCTTCACTGTGATGATCATCGTGGTGTTCGGTCAGATGCGCTTCGACCGCACCAACGCGTACTCGGCGGAGTTCACCAGCGCCAGCGGCCTGCGTGCGGGCCAGTTCGTCCGCGCCTCGGGGGTCGAGGTCGGCAAGGTCGACAAGGTGGAGCTGGTCGACGGCGGCAAGCGCGCCCGGGTGAAATTCAACGTCGACCGCTCGATCCCGCTGTACCAGTCGACAACCGCCCAGATCCGCTACCTCGACCTGATCGGAAACCGCTACCTGGAGCTCAAGCGCGGTCAGGGCGAAGGCGCCGACAAGGTCCTGCCGGCCGGCGGGTTCATCCCGCTGGCACGCACCCAGCCGGCGCTGGACCTCGACGCCCTGATCGGTGGGTTCAAGCCGCTGTTCCGGGCGCTGGACCCGCAGAAGGTCAACACCATCGCCAGCGCGCTGGTCACTGTCTTCCAGGGCCAGGGCGGCACCATCAACGACATCCTCGACCAGACCGCGCAGCTGACCAGCCAACTCGGTGAGCGCGACCAGGCGATCGGCGAGGTCATCAAGAACCTGAACACGGTTCTGGACACCACGGTCCGGCACCGCCAGCAATTCGACCAGACCATCAATAACCTCGAGGTGCTGATCACCGGCCTCAACGACCACCGTGACCAACTGGCGGGTGGCGTCGCGCACATCAGCAACGCCGCCGGCACGGTCGCCGACCTGCTGGCCGAGGACCGCGGCCTCCTGCACAAGACGATCAACTACCTGGACGCTGTGCAGCAGCCGCTGATCGACCAGCAAGACCAACTGCAGGACTACCTCAAGAGGGTGCCGACGGCGTTGAACATGATCGGCCGCGCCATCGGCTCCTACGGGGACTTCGTGAACTTCTACGCCTGCGACATCACCTTGAAGATCAACGGTCTGCAGGCCGGTGGCCCGGTCCGCACGGTCCGGCTGTTCCAGCAGCCCACGGGTAGGTGCACGCCGCAATGAGAACACTGGAACCAGAGAACCGGATCCGCATCGGGCTGATGGGCATCGTTGTGACGTTGCTCGTGATCGGCGTCGGCCAAAGCTTCACCAGTGTCCCGATGTTGATGGCCAAACCGCACTACTACGGGCAGTTCACCGATACCGGCGGGCTCAGCAAAGGCGACAAGGTGCGTATCGCCGGCGTGGAGGTCGGCAAGGTGGAGGGCCTCAAGATCGACGGCGATCACATCGTGGTCCAATTCAACGCCGGCACCGCAACGTTCGGCACCGAGAGCCGGCTCGCAGTCAAGACCGACACCATCCTCGGAAAGAAGGTCCTGGAACTGGAGGCGCGCGGCAACCAGCCGCTGCGGCCGGGCGCGACATTGCCAATCGGCCAAAGCACCACGCCCTACCAGATTTATGACGCGTTCTTCGACGTCACCAAGGCCGCCCAGGGTTGGGACATCGACACCGTCAAGCAGTCCCTGCACGTGCTTTCGCAGACCATCGACCAGACCTACCCGCACCTGAGCCCGGCCCTGGAGGGCGTGGAGAAGTTCTCCGACACCATCGGCAAGCGCGACGAAGAGGTCAAGCACCTGCTGGCCCAGGCCAACCAGGTGGCGGGCATCCTCGGTAAACGCAGCGATCAAGTCGACCGGTTGCTGGTCAACACCAACACGCTGCTGGCCGCCTTCAACGAGCGCGGCCAGGCCATCAACGCCCTGCTCGGCAACATCGCTGCGTTCTCCGAACAGGTCAAGGGCCTGATCAACGACAACCCGAACCTGAACCACGTGCTGGAACAGCTGCGCACGGTCAGCGACATCCTGGTGCAGCGCAAAGACGACCTGGCCAACGGTTTCACCGAGGTCGGCAAGTTCCTGCCCTCGCTGAACGAGGCCATCGCGTCGGGGCCGTTCTTCAAGGTGGTCCTGCACAACCTGGCCCTGTACCAGATTTCGCAGCCGTGGGTCGACGCCGCCTTCAAGAAGCGCGGCATCGATCCGGAGAACTTCTGGCGCGGTGCGGGACTGCCGGAATACCGCTGGCCCGACCCGAACGGGACACGGTTCCCGAATGGTGCGCCGCCGCCGGCGCCGCCGGTGCTCGAGGGCACGCCCGATCACCCGGGCCCGGCCGTCCCACCGGGATCGCCGTGCTCGTACACGCCGGCCAACCCCGGCGGCAATGTCACCGTCGGGGACGAGGGTCTGCCGCGGCCGTGGAATCCGTTGCCGTGTGCGGGTGCGGCGTCGGGACCGTTCGGTGGGCCGGGCTTCCCGGCTCCAGTCGACGTGATGACGTCGCCGCCGAACCCCGCGGGTCTGCCGCCGACGCCGGGCATCCCGATCGCGGGCCGGCCGGGTGACCCGCCGCCTGACGTGCCGGGCACGCCGGTGCCATTGCCGACGCAGGCACCCCCGGGTGCTCGCACCGAGAACCTCGCACCGGCCGGACCGCCGCCGCCGCCGTCGACGTTCGCGCCGGGATTCCCGCCGGGACCGGCGGCGCCGCCCGGGCCGGGCAACCAGCTACCGGCACCGTTCATCAACCCCGGCGGAGCCGGAGGCAGTGGCGCAGCGGGGGGAGGTAGCCAGAATTGAGCACCATCTTTGACATCCGCAACCTGCGGCTGCCGAGGCTGTCTCGGGCATCGGTCATCATCGGATCGCTGGTGGTGATCCTGGCGCTGGTCGTCGGCTATGTCGGCTGGCGGCTCTACGAGAAGCTGACCAACAACACCGTGGTGGCCTATTTCCCGGCGGCGAACGCGCTGTACGCGGGGGACAAGGTCCAGATCATGGGTCTGCGGGTGGGCGCGATCGACAAGATCGAGCCCAGCGGCGACAAGATGAAGGTCACGTTCCACTACGAAAATAAGTACCGGGTACCGGCCAACGCCTCGGCCGTGATCCTCAACCCCACCCTGGTGGCCTCGCGGGCCATCCAGCTGGAGCCGGCCTACAAGGGCGGGCCGGTGCTGGCCGACAACGCGGTGATCCCCGAAGAGCGCACCCAGGTGCCGGTGGAGTGGGACCAGCTGCGCAACAGCATCACCAACATCATCTCCAAGCTGGGCCCGACACCCGAGCAGCCCAAGGGCCCGTTCGGTGAGGTCATCGAGTCGTTCGCCAACGGGCTGGCCGGCAAGGGGAAGCAGTTCAACAGCACGCTGACCAGCCTGTCGCAGGCGCTGACCGCGCTGAACGAGGGTCGCGGCGACTTCTTCGCGGTGGTGCGCAGCCTGGCGCTGTTCGTCAACGCACTGCACAACGACGACCAGCAGTTCGTCGCGCTCAACCAGAACCTCGCCGACTTCACCACGCGGCTCGGGCATTCCGATACCGACCTGGCCAACGCGATCGTGCAGTTCGACAGCCTGCTCACCACCGTGCGGCCCTGGCTGAACCAGAACCGCGGGGTGCTGGTCCAAGACATCAACAACCTGGAAACCGCCACGAACGCGCTGCTGCAACCGGATCCGCTGAACGGGCTGGAGACCGCGCTGCACGTTCTGCCGACGGCCGCGGCGAACATCAACCAGATCTATCACCCGTCGCACGGCTCGGTGGTCGCCATTCCGTCGATCACCAACTTCGCGAACCCGATGCAGTTCATCTGTAGTGCGATCCAGGCCGGCAGCCGGTTGGGCTACCAGGAGTCGGCCGAACTGTGTGCGCAGTACCTCTCGCCGATTCTCGACGCGATCAAGTTCAACTACCCGCCGTTCGGGTTGAACCTATTCAGCACTGCCGAGACGCTGCCGAAGGAGGTCGCCTACTCCGAGGACCGGCTGCACCCGCCGAACGGATACAAGGACACCACCGTCCCGGGCATCTGGGTGCCGGACACCCCGACGTCGCACCGCAACACCCAGCCGGGCTGGATCGTCGCCCCGGGCATGCAGGGCCAGCAGGTCGGGCCGATCACCGCGGGCCTGATGACGCCGGACTCGCTGGGAGAGCTGATGGGTGGGCCGAACATCGCACCCGTCCAGTCGAACCTGCAGACCCCGCCGGGCCCGCCAAACGCCTATGACGAGAACCCGATAGCGCCCGTCATCGGCCAGAATCCGCCGCAGGTCCCGATTCCGCCGCCACCGCCGGGGCCGGAGGTGATCCCGGGTCCGGTCGCACCGACACCGGCGCCGGTGTCGGCGCCCGCGCCGAACGCCGGTGGCCCGGCTGCACCCGCTGACTTCGGAGGTGGCCAGTGATGGGCAAGCCGAACCGTCGGCCCGTGAGGGACGCGCTCCCGATGATTCGCCGTCGGAGCTGGCAGGCGCTGACCCTGCTGGTCGCTGCGATGGTGTTGAGTTCGTGTGGCTGGAAGGGCATCTCCAACGTCGCGATCCCGGGGGGCCCCGGCGGCGGAGCGGGATCCATGACCATCTACGTGCAGGTGCCGGACACCCTCGCGATCAACGGCAACAGCAAGGTGATGGTCGCCGACGTCTTCGTCGGCTCGATCAAAGCCATCCAGTTGAAGAACTGGATCGCCACCCTGACGCTGGGCGTGGACAAGAACACCAAGCTGCCCAAGAACGCCACCGCCAAGATCGGCCAGACCTCGCTGCTGGGTTCGCAGCACGTCGAGCTCGCCGCGCCGCCGAACCCGTCGCCCGAGTTGCTCAAGAGCGGCGACACCATCCCGCTGAAGAACTCGCAGTCCTATCCGACAACCGAGCAGACGCTGGCCAGCCTGTCGCTGATCCTGCGCGGCGGCGGCATCCCGAACCTCGAGGTGCTGCAGAACGAGATCTACAACATCTTCAACGGTCGCGCCGACCAGATCCGGGCGCTGCTCGGCAAGCTGGACACCTTCACCCGGCAGCTCAACGAGCAGCGCGATGACATCACCCACGCCATCGACTCCACCAACCGGCTGCTGACCTACGTGGGCAGCCGCGCGGACGTCCTGGACCGGGTGCTGACCGACATCCCGCCGCTGATCAAATACTTCGCGAACAAGGACTATCAGCAGCATCTGATCAACGCCGTCGACTCGGTGGGACGCCTCAGCCAGGCGGCCGACCAGTACCTGTCGGAGGCGCGCGGTCCGCTGCACACCGACCTGCAGGCGCTGCAGTGCCCGCTGAAGGAGCTCGGCCGGGCCTCGCCGTACCTGATCGGCGCGCTGAAGCTGATCCTCACCCAGCCGTTCGACATCGACACGGTGCCGAAGATCTTCCGCGGCGACTACATCAACATCTCGCTGACGCTCGACCTGACCTACAGTGCGGTCGACAACGCGTTCCTCACCGGGACCGGATTGTCGGGAGCCCTGCGGGCGCTCGAGCAGTCGTTCGGGCGCGATCCGGAGACGATGATCCCGGACGTGCGCTACACGCCGAACCCGAATGATGCACCGGGTGGACCGCTGGTGGAAAGGGCGGACAGAAGCCAATGCTGACTCCCTTCATCCGACGCCAGCTGGTCGCCTTCGGGATCCTGACCGTCATCTCGCTGCTCGTGCTCGGTATCTACTACCTGCAGATCCCGAGCCTGGTGGGCATCGGCCGCTACACCCTGAAGGCCGACCTGCCCGCGTCGGGTGGGCTGTATCCCACCGCCAACGTCACCTATCGCGGTGTCACCATCGGCAAGGTGACCGACGTGGAGCCCACCGAGCGCGGCGCCCAGGCGACGATGAGCATCGACAGCCACTACAAGATCCCGATCGACGCCACGGCCAACGTGCACTCGGTATCGGCCGTCGGTGAGCAGTACCTGGACCTGACGTCGAGCGGGAACCCCGGCAAGTACCTGGCCGACGGGCAGACGATCACGAAGGGCACCGTGCCCGCCGAGATCGGGCCCGCCCTGGACACGGCGAACCGCGGGCTGTCGGTGCTGCCCAAGGAGAAGATCGGCCAGCTGCTCGACGAGACCGCGCAATCCGTCGGCGGGTTGGGCCCCAACCTGCAGCGGTTGGTCGACGCGACGCAGGCGATCGTCGGCGACTTCAAGAACCAGATGACCGACGTCAACGACATCATCCAGAACTCCGGGCCGGTGCTGGACAGCCAGGTCAAGTCGAGTGACAACATCGAGCGCTGGGCGCGCAACCTGAACAGGCTGGGCGCTCAGTCCGCGCAGGAGGACCCACACCTGAAGAGCGTGCTGCGCCAGGCGGCGCCGACGGCCGACCAGGTCAACTCGGTCTTCAACGACGTGCGGGATTCGCTGCCGCAGACGCTGGCCAACCTCGAGGTCGTCTTCGACCTGCTCAAGCGCTACCACACCGGCGTCGAGCAGGTCTTGGTGTTCCTCCCGCAGGGTGCGTCGATCGCACAGACGGTGGCCGCGCCGTTCCCAAACATGGCCGCGCTCGACCTGGCGCTGTCGATCAACCAGCCGCCGCCGTGTCTGACCGGGTTCATCCCGGCCCCGGAGTGGCGGTCCCCGGCCGACACCAGCATCCAGCCGTTGCCCACGGGCACGTACTGCAAGATCCCGATGGACACCCCGGCGAACAGCGTGCGCGGGTCGCGCAACATCCCGTGTACGGACATTCCGGGCAAACGGGCCGCGACTCCGCGCGAATGCCGCGACCCCAAGCCGTATGTGCCGGCGGGTACCAACCCCTGGTTCGGCGACCCCAACCAGACCCTGACCTGCCCCGCGCCGGCGGCGCGCTGTGACCAGCCGGTGAAACCGGGCATGGTGATCCCCGCGCCATCGGTGGACAACGGGCTCAACCCGGCGCCATCGGACCGTGTCGCGGGCACACCCCCGCCCACCAGTGATCCGTTGTCCCGGCCGGGGTCGGGTACCGTGCAGTGCAATGGCCAGCAGCCCAACCCCTGTGTCTACAAACCCAGCGGGCCTCCCTCGGCGATCTACAGTCCCCAAAGCGGTGAACTGGTAGGGCCAGACGGAGTTAAATACTCCGTCGAGAACTCGACCAGAACAGGAGACGATGGATGGAAGGAGATGCTGGCACCAGCCGGCTGAACCCCATCGACACGGACGATTCGTTGACCACCCAGGACAAGAACGAGGATTCGGCGGCACCCGAGAACGGAGCCGAGCAAACCGGTCCGCAGGACGCTTCCGAGGATGCGGTGGACTCCACGGACGGTGCTGCCGACACTGACGCGTCCGACTCCGGCGACACCTCCGAGTCCGGCGGCACCACCGAGTCCGGGGGCGCTACCGACTCCGGCGGCGCTACCGAGGATGGCGCGGAATCCGGCGAGCCCACGGTGGCCGCACCGCGAGGTCCGTCGCGGGTGAGCCGCGGGTGGCTGGCCGCGATCGCCGCGGTGCTGGTGCTGTGCGCCCTCGCCGTCGGTGGAGGCGGCTACCTCGCGCTGCACTACCACCACCAAAGCCAGCGGATTGCCCGCAACGACGCCGCGGCGCTGAAGGCGGCGGTGGAGTGCGTGTCGGCAACCCAGGCGCCGGACACCAACGCGATGACCGCGAGCGAGCAGAAGATCGTCGACTGCGGCACGGACGCGTTCCGCTCGCAGGCGCTGCTCTACACCAGCATGCTCGTGCAGGCGTATCAGGCCGCGAACATCCACGTTCAGGTGTCGGATGTGCGGGCGGCCGTCGAGCGCAACAACCCCGACGGTTCGATCGACATCCTCGTCGCGCTGCGCGTCAAGGTGGCCAGCGACCAGAACCAGAGCGAAGCAGGCTACCGGCTGCGAGTGAAGATGGCCTTCGCGGAGGGGCAGTACAAGATTTCCAAGCTCGACCAGGTGACGAAGTGACGGTGGTGGTCGAACAGACTGCGCCCACGGCAATCCAGGAGTCACCGCGAGAAGGCTTGGCGCCCTGGCATTCTCGCGTTCGCGCATTCGCCGTCGACGTGCTCCCGGGCCTCGCGGTGATCGCGACGATGGTATTGGTGTGGTTCACCGTTCCGGCGGGCGGCCTGTGGTGGTGGCTGGCCATCTCCGTCCTCGGCGTCGTCACCCTGCTGGTGCTGGTCAATCGGCTGCTGCTGCCGGTGATCACCGGCTGGAGCCTGGGCCGCGCGCTGGTGGGCATCGCGGTGACGCGACGCTCCGGCGGTGCGCCGGGCCCGTGGACCCTGCTGCTCCGGGACGTCGCACACCTGCTCGATACCGTCTCGATTGTGGGATGGCTTTGGCCCCTGTGGGATTCACGACGCCGCACGTTCGCCGACATGTTGGTGCGCACCGAAGTGCACCCCCTGGATCCGGGCACGGTGCCGGCCCGCATCCGGCGCTGGACCGCGGTCGCGGTGTCGAGCGCGGTGGCGCTCTGCCTGGCCGGGGCCGCGATCAGCTTTTTCGTGGTGTACTCCACGGACCGGGCGACCGATCAGACCCGCGCCGAAATCGCCACGCAGGGACCGAAGATCGTCGCCCAGATGCTGACGTACGACCCCAAGTCGCTGCACGACGACTTCACGCGGGCGCTGTCGCTGGCGACCGATAAATATCGGCCCCAGCTGGCCGCCCAGCAGGACCTGGTGCAGAAGGGGCACCCGGTCATCAACGAGTATTGGGTCACCAACAGCTCGATCGAATCGGCGGGCCCGGACCGGGCGACGATGCTGCTGTTCATGCAAGGCCGGCGCGGCATCGGGCCCGAGCAGCGCTACATCAGCGCCACCGTGCGGGTGAACTTCACCAAGGGCGGCGGAAACGCCTGGCGCGTCGACGATCTCAATGTGCTGACCAAGCCGAAGCAGCCCGGGGGCGGAAAATGAGCCCGCGGCGCAGGTTTGCACCCGACGAGCGGCCCCTGCTCATCGCGCGCCCGGTCGAGGCCGAGGCGCAGCGGCCGTGGCTGGTGCCGTTGGCCGGCACGGTCGCGGCGCTGCTCATGGTCGCGGCGATCACGGCCTGCGCACTGATGCTCGGCTCGCATGACTCCCGGGCGCGGACCGCGTCGAAGGACCGCGAGGTGCTCAGCTACGTGACCGGGTTCATGACGCAGTTCACCTCCATCGATCCCTTTCACGCAAACGACTACGTGAACCGGATATTGGCGCAGGCGACCGGTGACTTCGCCAAGCAGTACCAGCAGAACGCCAACCAGATCCTGCTCCAGGTCGCGCGCGCCGAACCGGCCACCGGCAGCGTCCTGGACGCCGGCCTGGAGCGATGGAATGACGACGGCAGCGTCAGCGTCATGGTGGCGACGGCGATCACCACCAAGTCGCCGGATGAAAAACAGGTCTTGGAGAACGCCAACCGTTGGGCGGCAACCGCGACGCAGGAAGGGAACCAGTGGAAGATCAGCAACCTGCAGCAGGTGATGTGACCGCCGAGGAGCAACCGGACGCCCCCGAGACCGAGGCGACGGGCGCGGCGGAGGGCGACGGCTCGGAGCGGCGCGCCGGAAAGGCAGATGCGACAACGGAATCCGGCGCTCAGGGCGACAAGGTCGCGTCGGACGGCACCGATGCCGAGGCCGTCGACGAGGACGCGGAACAGACCGCCGCCGCGGCGCCGGCCGACGGCGCGGGAAAGAAGCGGCAGGCCGGTAAGGCCTGGGCCGTGGTCGCCACGATCGCCGCCCTGCTGTTCGTCGGGTCCGCCGCGTACGCCGGCGCGATGATGCAGCCGTACCTGGCCGATCGGGCCACCGCCGCAACGAAGCTGAACGTCGCGCGGACCGCCGCGAACGCGATCACCACGCTGTGGACTTACACGCCGGAAAACATGGACACGCTCGCCGACCGCGCATCCCGCTACCTCAGCGGCGATTTCGAAGCGCAGTACCGCAAATTCGTCGACGCGATCGTGGCCCCCAACAAGCAGGCCAAGATCACCAACAGCACCGAGGTCACCGGCGCGGCGGTCGAAACGCTCGACGACCCCAACGCCGCAGTCATCGTCTATACCAACACGACCTCCACCAGCCCGCTGACCAAGAACGTCCCGTCGCTGAAGTACCTGTCGTACCGGCTGTTCTTGAAGCGGTCCGACAACCGTTGGCTGGTGACCAGGATGACGACGATCACGTCGCTGGATCTGACGCCGAAAGTTTGACGCCGGCCGCGAGTGGCGCCGAAATACACTGCACCGCATGGCTGTCACATCACCGGTATCCGAACGATGGACCGTCGCTGCGTTGCTGCTGTTGACCTTCGCCACCGGATTGGCCGACTCGATCAGCATCCTGGCGCTCGGCCACGTGTTCGTCGCCAACATGACAGGCAACGTGATCTTCCTCGGATTCTGGTTGGCGCCGAGCACCACAATCGACCTGACCGCCGTCGCAGTGGCGCTGCCGACCTTCCTCTGCACGACGATCGTCAGCGGCCGTCTGGCACGCCATTTCGGCATCCGCACGCGAACGTGGATCACCACGTTACTGGCAACCGAGATCGTTCTGCTGGTAGCGCTGGCGACCCTGGCGGGCACGGGACTGCTGCGCTATCAAGGGAATTCAAAGCTGATCATGATAGGCATCCTCGCGGTGACGTTCGGCTTACAACACTCGAGTGCGCGTCAGTTCGGTATTCAGGAGCTGTCCACCACGGTGCTGACGTCGACGATCGTCAGCCTCGGACTGGACAGTCGCCTGGCCGGCGGGACCGGCGAACGCCGCAGGCTGCGCATCGGCGTGGTCGCCACCATGTGTGGCGGCGCCTTCTTCGGTGCGACGATGTCGAGATACGTGATCGCCCCGGTGTTCGTGGTCACCGCGGCGGTGATAACGGCGAGCCTGCTGATCTTCCGGTGGGGTCCGGCAGCGACGAAAACTGCTGGCGCCGTTGCTAGTTGAACGCCAACCAGCTGGGCAGCGCTCGCTCGTGTGAATCGCAGAGCACCTGCCGGGTGTCACACGATCCGCGCGGCGATCCCGCGCCGGCCCACATGCCCCCGGTGTCGCGGCGCAGCACGATCGCCGACGAGCCACCGCCGTCGAGCAGCAAGGCGTTATCGCTGCCCAGTCCGCGGAACAGGTCCTGCATGTTGTCCGGGGTGTAGTTGCCGCCCTCGAAGATGTACATCTCGTCCTTTTGCCTGGCGTAAGCAATGGCCGTTCGCGCCGCGCTGGGCCCGCCGTCGTGCAGCTGTCCGGTGTTGCCGGGCGCCAACAGCCCGATGCCGGAGACCGCGACGAACTTCTCGTTCTTGCTGAGCAGGTCGGCGACCACCGGGGTGGCGGCGTCGTAGTCGCTCTTTGTCTTGGGCCACACCACATATGGGGCGCCACCGGACGGCAGGATCATGGTGGACAGGGCGCTCCAGCTTTCGCCGCCACCGGACAGGCCCTGCTTGCCGGGGTAGGCGACGGTGCCGGTGACCGCCTGGTTGGCGCGGCCCTGGCCCTGGGTGTTGTCCACGAAGGCGCCCAGCGGTGAGCTGCAGCCGGTCTGGCGCCACGAGCCGCCCTTCTGGCCGCGGACGTCGAAGAAGTTGGCGTTGATCGCGATGGTCGGCTGGCCCATGCGCTGCCAGGCCTGCAGCGGGGCGTACAGCTCCGAGGCCTGCCAGAGGCCCTCGGCGGTGCGGGCGCCGGGGTTGTTTTCGCAGCGGGCCTGGTCGCCCTGGTGTGTGTCGACCAGCAGGTGCGGCGACAGGCGTCCCGCCGCGTTCTTGATGATCATCAGGTGGCCGCCGTTGTTCATCTCGTACCAGCTGCCGCCGGCGTTGAGCATCGGCGCGGGATGGCCGGGGCCGAAGTTGTAGACCAGGTAGGAACCACGGGTGCTGCCGATGGCGTTGGCCAGCAGGTCGCGGCCGTCGGCGGCCCGGGCGAGGGGCTGTCCGGAGGTGATGGCCAGGGTGAGGCAGGCAACGACGGTGGCGCAGCACGCCGCGAGCCGGCGGAAGCTGGCGCGTCGGGTCAGCACGATAGCCCTTTCCGCCAGGTACTAATGCAACAGCAACATCATCAGTCCCAGAAGTCACACTGTCAACAGAAATAACAATGCGATGACGGTAGGGCTACGCGCGAATTACGCTTGCTCGGTTGAACTTTCGGGCCCGGTAGCGGTGGGTTCGGCGGGCCAGGTGGCGGCGGCCTCGGCGGGCCCGGTGGCGGCGGCCTCGGCCGGCTCCGGACCGGCGGGCTCGGCCGGTTCGCTGTCGGCGGCCGCGTCCGCGTGCTTGCCGCGGCGGGTTTGGTGCTGCGCCTGGTGCTCCTGGGCGATAGCAAGCTCGACCGCACCCTGAATCCGGTGAAAACCCTTGCGGTCGTAGAGGTGTGTGACGATGCCACCGAGCAGCAGCCCGATCACGAGGCCGATCGTCGTCATGGTCAGCGCCTGCGTCAGGCCGGCATCGCCACGGCCACCGAAGTACAGCAGCGACCGGGCCCCGAGGAAGACCTGGTGCATCGGCTCGAATTCGGCCAGCCAGCGAAAGAACGACGGAGTCGCCTCCAGCGGCACCGTGGCGCCGGCCGACGGCAGCCCGAGGATCACGAAGATGAGCATGCTGACCAGCATTCCGGCGGTGCCCAGCACCGAGAGCAGGGAACTGGACGTGATGCCGACGGCGGCGATCGCGAACACGCCGAACGCCCAGAGCTGCCAGCTGTGATCGATGGGCATGCCCAGCCCGTCCGCGATCGCGAGGTACACCGCCGAGGTCAGCAACCCGAGCAGCACCATCATGGCCCACTTCAGCAGCAGCGTCTGAAATCTGGAGATCCTGACCTGCTCGGCGAACCGGTACACGGGGCCGAATTCGGCCGGCACATAACCGAGCAACGCGTCCACCAGCGTGCTGACCACGATGCTGCCCGTGAAGCCGGCCAGCAGCAGCAAGAGCGCGTAGTAGAAGGCCGACAGGCCGTTGCCGGTGCCGTTGGGCAGGGGGTTGTAGACGTTCGACTGGATATCGATCGGGGCGCTGAGTCCCACCTGGGCCGCCCCGGCCAGCGGCGCACCGCCGGTTTGCGCGGCCACCTCGGCGATAACCCGTTGCCCGGCTATGCCGTTGGCGATTCCCATCGCCATGTTGAGGGTCTGGCCGGCGATGCTCGCCCCCAGGGTGCCGGCACGCGGATTGGTAGAGACCGTGATCGACGGCCGGTCTACGCGGTCCGGCAGCACCGCGCTGGTCGCGAAGTCCCGCAGCTTCGACGAGAAGCTCGGTGGTATCAACACCTGGCCGTACACCCGGCCGGTGTCCAGTTGGTGCCGGGCCTCGCTACGGGAGAGCACCCGGACGTCGAACTTGTTCTTGTCCAACCCATTGACCAGCTGGTCGACGATCTGTGCGCCGCCGGGCCCGGCGTCCTCGTTCACCACCGCTATGGGGAAATGGCGCAGGTTGGTCGTGGGATTCAGGATGCCGCCGAGGTAGAGCGCGCACAACGCCGACATCAGTGCCACGGTGATGACCAGGGGTGCCGCCCAGAACCGCACGGTGCGGATCGCCTTGATGTTCCGGTTGGGGTTGGGCGCCGCGTGCTGCGGGTGCGAGTGAGGCATGCCGACTCCTGTCTGTCGTGCCCACTCTATGGGCTGCGGCGCCGGCCCTCCATGGGTTGCGGCCCGCTACGGCCTCAGTCACCCAGCTTCGCGTGCATCTCCCAGATCAGCAGTTCCGACGGCTCGCCCGCCGACACGCGCCGCCCGTCCGCATCGGTGAATCGCACCGCGTCGCCCTCGTTCACCGCGCCGATTCCTTCCACGCTGACTCGGCCCCGGGCCACGAAAAGGTGCAGGTAGGGGGCCTGCGGAAGGCTCACCGCGGCGCCGGTCGGCAACCGGGTCGCGTGCAGCGCGGCGTTGCGGTTGTGCAGGGTGATCGCGGCATCGTGCGCGGACATCCCTGAGGCGATCGGCACAAGGTTGCCCGCCAGCAGCTTGTCGTCGATCTCATGCTGTTGGTAGCTCGGGTGCACACCGGCCTCGTCGGGCATCACCCACATCTGCACGAAATGAACTGGCTCACTGAGGGAGTCGTTTCGCTCGGAGTGCAGGATCCCGCTACCGGCCGACATGCGTTGTGCCAGGCCGGGATAGATCACCCCGCGATTGCCGGCGGAGTCATGGTGCGACAGTTCGCCGCGCAGCACCCAGGTCACGATCTCCATGTCCCGGTGTGGGTGGGTGTCGAATCCCGTTCCCGGCGCGACGATATCGTCGTTGTTCACCAGCAGCAGCCCGAAGTGGGTGTTGTCCGGGTCGTAGTGGTCGCCGAAGGAGAAAGAGTGCCGGGAGCTCAGCCAGGGGGTACTGGTGACGGCCCGGGTTGCCGCATCCCTGATCTCCGTGCTGGCGGGCATCACCCCAGCCTAATCGTCGGCCGCCTCAGGGCAGCTCCGCGGCGAGTAGCCCCTGGGCGTGCCGCAGCGCGGCGTCGAGTTCCGGCAGGGTCAGCCCGGTGGCGTGGCCCAGGTGAATCTGGATTTGGTACTCGGGCTGGCCGTCATGGGCGAAGATCGGCAGGACGACGAATTCCGTTGTGGCTAATTCCCTTTCGAGGACATCGGTGACCGACTGCAGGGTCACCATCGTCATCAGCGTGGTGACCTGGCGGGCGACCTGAGCCGTCGGCTCCAGGGAGGCCAGCACGTCGGTCAGCCGGTTGCGCAGCGACAGGTGGGTGTCGTCGAACCGCCACGCCCCGTAGCCGCGGGCGCGGATATCGGCGAGTACCCTCTGGTGCTCGGCGATTTCGGTGCGGGTGAGCCTGGGCGTCACCCGACGCAACCACGCCTCGACGAACTGGTCGTCGCGCCACGCCATGGCGACCAGGCCGAACGGCGGGTCGATGGGGAAGCGCTGACCCACCGCGCGTTGGCCGCCGGCGCCGTGGCCGACCGCGTCGACGGTGGTCAGATGCCGAGCGCCGACTTTGGACATCGAGCAGCCGGCCCCGAGCGTGTCGTGCAGGAAGCGCAGCGTGGCGCGCCCCCGGTCCAGCAGCGGGAACTGCTCGCGCAGCCCGTGCACCAGCCCGAACAGCCCGCTGCCCAGCACGTAGCGGCGATCGACGCGCCGCGCCACCCAGGCCCGCCGCTCCAGCTCGGCCAGCACCAGCGCGCAGGTCGAGGTGCTGATCGCGCAACTCTTCGCCACCTCGGCCGAGGTCAGGCCGCGTTCCGAATTCGCCAGGGCGGCAAGGACGTCCATCACCCGCGCGGTGGGCGGTGACTTGGCACCCGATTCGCTCCGCGTCGCGGCCATTGACGTATCCACCGCCACCTCCCTACGATCCGTCCGAAATGCAAGGATATGCGTCCTAATATTAGGAGACAGTCGTGTTCAAGGTGGGGGTATGGGGGCCGGGATCCATGGGTGTGATCGCCCTGCGTGGGGTGATCGACCATCCGGAGCTTGAACTGGTCGACGTTGTGGTGCACAGCGACGCGAAGGCCGGCCGCGACGCCGGGGAGTTGTGCGGCATCGCGCCGGTCGGCGTGGTGGCCACCCAGGACCCGGCGGCGCTGCTCGCCGGCGACGCCGACGTGGTGGTGTATGCCGCCGGCGCCAACCTACGGCCGCTCGATGCCACGGCCGACATGGTTTCGATCCTGAGGTCCGGCAAGAACGTGGTGTCCTGCTCGGTCGTGCCGCTGGTGTTCCCCGACGGCCTTGACGCCGCCTTCACCACCCCGCTGCGGCAGGCCGCGCTCGACGGGGGTGTGTCGTTCTTCACGACCGGCATCGACTCCGGGTTCGCCAATGACGTGCTGCCACTGGTGCTTACCGGCGTTTCCCGGGTGATCGAGTCGGTGCGGGTAACCGAGATGTTCAACTACGCGACCTACCCGGACAAGTCGGCGGTGTATGAGATCCTCGGCTTCGGCAAGCCACCGGAATATCAGGCGTTCGCGGCGCAGCCCGGAATCTTCACCTTCGCTTGGGGGCCCGTTCTGCACCAGCTCGCCGCGGGTCTGGGCGTCAAAGTCGACAGCATCGAGGAGGGCAACGAGCGGATTTGCGCCACCGAGTCCTTCGACACCCCCACCGGTCACATCGGCGCCGGAACCATCGCCGCGATGCGCTCCACGCTCACCGGTTATGTCGACGGGAAACCGACTTTCGTGGTCGACCACGTGACGCGGATGCGCGACGACATCGCCCCCGACTGGCCGCAGCCGCACATCTCGATCCCGCCGAAGGACCTCGGCTACGGGCTGGCCTCCGGGCAGGGCCTCTACCGCGTGGAGATCGAGGGATCGCCGAGCATGCGGTGCGAATTCGAGATGGCCGAAGACCACGACCACGACCTGGGGGCGCGCATCGCGGGCGCCTCGCGGATGGTGAACGCCATCCCGGCGGTGTGCGCGGCCCCGCCCGGTCTGCTGTCGGCATTGGACCTGCCGATGGTCACCGGGGCCGGATTGGTCCGTCCGGTGGCGGGACCGCCGCCGGACAGCCGGCTGTTCTAGCTGTACTGCCCAGGCAGGTTGATCAATCGCGTGATGGGTGGGACCTTGCCTATCGCTGAGTGTTGCCGGTGGTGATTG
>NZ_NCXM01000013.1 GCF_002104765.1 Mycolicibacterium vulneris | reverse complement strand
GGCGGGAGCGGGTTGAGCGGGGGCCAGTTGAGCCGGAGCGGGCTGGCCGGGAGCCGGCTGCCCCGGGGCGGGCTGACCGGGCGCGGGCTGCCCCGGAGCCGGCTGACCGCCCGCGGGCTGGCGCGCCGGCGGCTTGGGCTCGGCGCTCTGGGCCGGCATCGAGTTGAGCACCGGCCGGATGTAGAGGCGGGCGGTCTGGCCCAGGTTGCGGGCCTCGTTGCCGTCGTTCCCGGGGACCGTGATGATCAGGTTGTCGCCGTCGACGACGACCTCCGAACCGGAGACGCCGAGCCCGTTGACCCGGGCGCCGATGATCTGCTGGGCCTGCGCCAACGCCTCACGGCTGGGTTTCGAGCCGTCCGGAGTGCGCGCGGTCAGTGTGACCCGGGTGCCGCCCTGCAGGTCGATACCGAGCTTGGGGGCGGCCCGCTTGTCCCCGGTGAGAAACACCAGCAGGTAGACGCCGACGAGCAATAACAAGAAGACCGACAGGTAGCGGGCAGGGTGCACCGGCGCCGAAGACGATGCCACGTTCCTTCTATCTCCTCGAAAATCGGTTAGTTACCCCGGACAGAGCCTACGTGGCCCCCACTTGCCCGTTGCGCAAGCGGTCCGTTGCAGCGATCGGTGGGGAATCCCGGTCAGAAATCCTTGGTGATCGGGTCCTCGTCGGCGGAGTCGTCGCCGTCGGACAGGTCGTCGTCGTTGTCGGGCAGGATCCGGTCGCGGATCGCCAGCTTCATCCAGGTGGTCACCACGCCGGGTGCGATCTCCAGGTCGACGTTGTCGTCGGTGATCGCGACAACGGTGGCCTGCAGGCCCGACGTGGTGTGCACCCGGTCGCCGGGACGCAGCGACTCGTGCAGGTCGATGGTGGCCTGCATCGCGCGCTTCTGGCGGCGCGACGCCAAGTACATGAACCCGCCCATGATGAGCAGGAACGGCAGGAACAGGATCAAACTTTGCATGGACGCGCCTGTCTTTCGTCGTAAATTATCGGGGCTTTCCTGGTGGCTGGGTGCCGGTACGACTCGAGCGTCGCGCACCTCGTAACGGTCCAGTGTGCCCGTTCAGTCTGGCAGGCCGCGGGTCACGACCAACCGCCACGGTGCACGGAGTGCCCCCCGGCGCCAAGGTCTATAGGCTTTTGATGCGACGTGAGACGCGCGCCGCGGGGAGGAGTTATGTGGTGGCCAGCCTCGAGCAGACTCGCCAGCTGGTCACCGAGATCCCCGGTCCGGCATCGCTGGAACTGACCAAGCGCCGCGCGGCGGCGGTGTCGCACGCGGTGAACGTGTCGGTGCCGGTCTTCGTGAAGCGCGCCGGCGGCGGCATTATCGAGGACGTCGACGGCAACCGGCTGATCGACCTCGGTTCCGGCATCGCGGTGACCACCATCGGCAACTCGTCGCCCAGGGTCGTCGAAGCGGTGCGCGCGCAAGTGGCCGAGTTCACGCACACCTGCTTCATGGTGACGCCCTACGAGTCCTACGTCGCCGTCGCCGAGACGCTCAACCGGATAACCCCGGGTTCGGGTGAGAAGCGCTCGGTGCTGTTCAACTCCGGCGCCGAGGCGGTCGAGAACGCCATCAAGGTGGCGCGCGCGTACACCCGCAAGCCCGCCGTGGTGGCGTTCAACCACGCCTATCACGGCCGCACCAACCTGACCATGGCGCTGACCGCCAAGTCGGCCCCCTACAAGAGCGGTTTCGGCCCGTTCGCCCCGGAGGTCTACCGCGCGCCGCTGTCCTACCCCTATCGGGACGGCCTGATCGACAAGGAACTGGCCACCGACGGGGAAAAGGCCGCCGCGCGCACCATCAACGTGATCGACAGCCAGATCGGCGCCGACAACCTGGCCGCCCTCCTCATCGAGCCGATCCAGGGTGAGGGCGGGTTCATCGTTCCGGCCGAGGGCTTCCTGCCCACCCTGCTGGACTGGTGCCACAAGAACGACGTGGTGTTCATCGCCGACGAGGTGCAGACCGGGTTCGCTCGCTCCGGCGCCATGTTCGCGTGCGAGCACGAGGGCATCGAGCCTGACCTGATCTGCACCGCCAAGGCCATCGCCGACGGGCTGCCCCTGTCGGCGGTCACCGGCCGGGCGCAGATCATGGACGCGCCGCACGTTGGCGGTTTGGGCGGCACCTTCGGCGGAAACCCTCTAGCTTGCGCGGCCGCGCTGGCCACCATCGAGACGATCGAGAACGACGGTCTGATCGAACGGGCCCAGCAGTTGGAACGCCTGATCACCGAACCGCTGCTGCGCCTGCAGGCCGCCGACGACCGAATCGGCGACGTGCGCGGCCGGGGCGCCATGATCGCCATCGAACTGGTGAAGTCGGGAACCGCCGAGCCCGACAAAGAACTGACGCAGAAGTTGACCGTCGCGGCCGCCGCGGCCGGCGTGATTGTCCTGACCTGCGGCATGTACGGCAACATCATCCGCCTGCTGCCTCCGCTGACCATCGGCGACGAGCTGCTGACGGAGGGCATCGAAATCCTCGGCGGACTCCTGCGCGACCTGTAAGACCTGGACAAGCGTCCCGTCCCGCGTGGGCAATCTCACAACACCACGAAGGCGGGATCATGGTGGAATACCGTTACTTTAGCTAACGTTCTATGAATCAGCGCGCACAGCGCAAATTGACTCGCTAACTTTCATTCGCAAGGGATCTGTTATGTCGACTGCTATTCATGACGAAGAACTCGACCGCCGCATCGAGCACCTCATTGCCAACGACCCCCAGTTCGCCGCCGCCCGGCCGGACCCGGCGATCACCGCTGCCACCGAACAGCCAGGGCTGCGGCTGCCGCAGATCATCCGGACGGTGCTGGACGGTTACGCCGACCGGCCGGCACTGGGGCAGCGCGTCGTGGAGTTCGTCAAGGACGCCAAGACCGGACGGACGTCGGCCGAGCTGCTCCCGCGCTTCGAGACAGTCACGTATGGCGAACTCGGCGAACGGGTTTCGGCTCTCGGCCGCGCCTGGGCCAGTGACTCGGTAAGCACCGGCGACCGCGTCTGCGTGCTGGGCTTCAACAGTGTCGACTACGCCACCATCGACATCGCGCTGGGGACCATCGGCGCCGTGTCGGTGCCGCTGCAGACCAGCGCGGCGATCTCGTCGCTGGAGCCGATCGTGGCCGAAACCGAGCCCAGCCTGATCGCCTCGAGCGTCAACCAGCTGGCCGACGCGGTGGAGCTGATCCTGGCCGGCGAGCACGTGCCCGGCAAGCTCGTCGTGTTCGACTACCAGCCCGAGGTCGACGACCAGCGCGAGGCTGTGGAAAACGCCGTGGCCCGACTGGCCGACACCGGCGTGGTCGTCGAGAAGCTCGCCGACGTGCTGCAGCGCGGCAAGGACCTACCCCCGGCGCCCGAGCAGCAGACCGACGAGGACTCACTCGCGCTGCTGATCTACACCTCCGGAAGCACCGGCGCCCCCAAGGGCGCGATGTACCCGCAGAGCAACGTCGGCAAGATGTGGCGGCGCGGCAGCAAGAACTGGTTCGGCGAGACCGCCGCGTCGATCACCCTCAACTTCATGCCGATGAGCCACGTCATGGGCCGCGGAATCCTCTACGGCACGTTGGGCAATGGCGGCACCGCCTACTTCGCGGCGCGCAGCGACCTGTCCACCCTGCTCGAGGACCTCGAGTTGGTGCGGCCCACCGAGATGAACTTCGTCCCGCGCATCTGGGAGACGCTGTTCGGTGAATTCCAGCGCCAGGTCGAACGTCGTCTGGCCGACGGCGATGCGGGCCCAGAGGCGCGCGAGACTGTGGCGGCCGCGGTGTTGGAAGAACAGCGTCAGTACCTGCTGGGCGGGCGGTTCATCTTCGCGATGACGGGCTCCGCGCCCACCTCACCGGAGTTGAAGAAGTGGGCCGAGTCGCTGCTGCAGATGCACCTGATGGACGGCTACGGCTCGACCGAGGCCGGAATGGTGTTGTTCGACGGGGAGATTCAGCGCCCGCCGGTGATCGACTACAAGCTGGTCGACGTTCCGGACCTGGGCTACTTCAGCACCGACCGCCCGCACCCGCGCGGTGAGCTGTTGTTGCGGACCGAGAACATGTTCCCCGGCTACTACAAGCGGGCCGAGACCACCGCCAACGTTTTCGACGACGACGGCTACTACCGCACCGGTGACGTGTTCGCCGAAATCGCTCCGAACCGGCTGGTGTACGTCGACCGCCGCAACAACGTGCTCAAGCTCGCACAGGGCGAGTTCGTGACGCTGGCCAAGCTCGAAGCGGTGTTCGGCAACAGCCCGCTGATCCGCCAGATCTACGTCTACGGCAACAGCGCCCAGCCCTACCTGCTGGCCGTCGTGGTGCCTACCGAAGAGGCCTTGGCGGACAACGACATTGAGTCGCTCAAGCCAAAGATCGCCGACTCGCTGCAGAAGGTCGCCAAAGAGACCAACCTGCAGTCCTACGAGGTGCCGCGCGACTTCATCATCGAGACCACCCCGTTCACGCTGGAAAACGGTCTGCTGACCGGGATCCGCAAGCTGGCATGGCCGAAGCTGAAGCAGCACTACGGCGAACGGCTCGAGCAGATCTACGCCGACCTGGCCGCCGGACAGGCCAACGAGCTGGCCGAACTGCGCCGCAGCGGTGCCGAGGCGCCGGTGCTGCAGACCGTGAGCCGCGCCGCGGCCGCCATGCTGGGCGCCGCGACCAGCGACCTGTCCCCCGACGCCCACTTCACCGATCTGGGTGGAGACTCGTTGTCGGCGTTGACATTCGGCAACCTGCTCCGCGAGATCTTCGACGTCGACGTCCCGGTGGGTGTCATCGTCAGCCCGGCCAACGACCTGGCGGCCATCGCCACCTACATCGAGGCCGAGCTGCAGGGCTCCAAGCGGCCGACGTTGGCCGCGGTGCACGGACGCGACGCCACGACGGTGCACGCCAGTGACCTCACACTGGACAAGTTCCTCGACGAGGCCATCCTGGCCGGCGCGCCGAGCCTGCCGAAGCCGGCGACCGAGGTGCGCACGGTGCTGTTGACCGGCGCGACCGGATTCCTGGGCCGCTACCTGGCACTGGACTGGCTCGAGCGGATGGACATGGTCGACGGCAAGGTCATCGCCCTGGTGCGGGCCAAGTCCGACGAGGAGGCGCGCGCCCGGCTGGACAAGACCTTCGACAGCGGCGACCCGGAACTGCTGGCGCACTATCAGGAGCTGGCCGCCGACCACCTCGAGGTCATCGCGGGCGACAAGGGCGAGGCCAACCTCGGCCTGGACCAGCAGACCTGGCAGCGACTGGCCGACACGGTCGACGTCATCGTCGACCCGGCGGCGCTGGTGAACCACGTGCTGCCCTACAGCGAGCTGTTCGGCCCCAACGCCCTGGGCACCGCGGAGCTGATCCGAATTGCGTTGACGTCCAAGCAAAAGCCGTACACGTATGTGTCGACCATCGGTGTGGGCGACCAGATCCAGCCGGGCAAGTTCGTCGAGAACGCCGACATCCGGCAGATCAGCGCCACCCGCGAGATCAACGACAACTACGCCAACGGCTACGGCAACAGCAAGTGGGCCGGCGAGGTGTTACTGCGTGAGGCACACGACCTGTGCGGCCTGCCCGTCACGGTGTTCCGCTGCGACATGATCCTGGCCGACACCACCTATGCCGGACAGCTCAACCTGCCGGACATGTTCACCCGGCTGATGCTGAGCCTGGTCGCCACCGGTATCGCGCCCGGTTCGTTCTACGAGCTCGACGCCGACGGCAACCGGCAGCGGGCGCACTACGACGGTCTGCCGGTCGAGTTCATCGCCGCGGCGATCTCGACGCTGGGAACGCAGATCCTGGACAGCGACACCGGCTTCCAGACGTACCACGTGATGAACCCGTACGACGACGGCATCGGACTCGACGAGTACATCGATTGGCTGGTCGAGGCCGGGTACTCGATCGAGCGCATCCCCGATTACTCCGAGTGGCTACGGCGGTTCGAGACCTCGCTGCGGGCCCTGCCAGATCGGCAGCGTCAGTACTCGCTGCTGCCGCTGTTGCACAACTACCGGAAGCCGGAGAAGCCGATCAACGGCTCGATGGCACCCACGGATGTGTTCCGTGCGGCGGTGCAGGAAGCGAAAATCGGCCCCGATAAAGACATTCCGCATGTGTCGGCCCCGGTGATCGTCAAGTACATCACCAACCTGCAGTTGCTCGGACTGCTCTAACGACAAGAACGCAATCGCCCAGTCCCGCTGCGGGACTGGGCGATTGCTATTGATCGACGCGAACTACCGCTGCGGGTGGGGCCAGCGCAGGTACGCGGCGTTAGTGCCGGCCCCCGCACCGGCGCGGTTCTTGCGCCATCCCCGCTTGGGCTCGGGGTCCGCCGACGGTCGCGGCTTGGTCAGCGCGCCCGAGGAGACCTCGGCCGGCTCGTAGACCGAATCCCGGTAGGGCTCAACGCCCGGCGCCGCGGCGACGGGTTCGCCCGCCACCGGATGCACGTCGCGGGCCAGGCGCACGGCGGTGCGCGCCAGCACCACGCCACCCACGAAGATGATCAGCGCGCCCAGCCCCGAGAAGTACGTGACCTCGAGCACCGCGCGCTTGCGGTCCGTCGCGGCGATAGGATCACCGGCCGAGCCGATTCCCAACAATGGGGCGACCTGGCCGCCCACCACGAACCAGGCGCCGGCCAGCACGGCCAGCCAACCGCCCAGCATGGCGGCGACCCGGTTGCTGGCGACGATCAGTAACAGGCCGCCCAGTGCGGTGGCCGCTCCCGGCGCCACCTCCAGCCAACCCCGGGCCGCGCTCCAAGCCCAGTCTCGGTCGGGTGTGTAGGCGAAATTGAAGTGCGGCCCAACAAACGGTATTAACGCCCCCCAAGCTCCCAAAATGACCAGGAGCAATCCGCTGACCGCGCCGCGCGAGCGCGGCATACTCAGCCCGCGGGGTTGGCCGTCTTCTGCGTATTTCATGACATCCCCTCGTTGAATACCGGGTCGAATTCCGGCCTGGGATGGTTACCCAGCGCCTTCCACTAGTAACCCACGCGGAACTCGAAAGCCACCGGTAGCCGTGGCTTTTGAGGCTGCTGGGACTGGTGTTACTGCTGAAGGCCGAGCAGCAGGAGCACGATGGCGATCGCCGGAATGGTGCCCTGCGTCGCGGCGGCGCGCACCTTGTCGCGGTCGGACGCGATCAGCACCACCGCGGCCGCGGCCATCGACCCAACTCCCGCGAAGATCAGCGCCGCTCCAATCCCCTTGTGCCCCAAGGCAACTGCAGCGATGCCCACACCGGTGACGATGGCCAGGAACAAGTTGTAGAAGCCTTGGTTGAAGGCGAGCAGCTTGGTGGTTTCGGCTTCGGCCGGGGTGGTACCGAAGGTGGCGCGGGTGCGGTCCGAGGTCCAGGTCAACGATTCGATCACAAAGATGTAGACGTGCAGCAACGCCGCCAGTGCGGCGAACACCAACGCGGTGGTGATCATCGCTCCTCCTCGCCGGTCGCGGCCCGTGTGGCGGATACCACATTTCGCTTGTCTCGGCCGGTGAACATTACCGACCGGAGGTTTGCCGGGCCAGCCTGACGCGAAAAGGCCCCGGTAGCCAAGGGCTACCGGGGCCTCCCGCCTCGGAGATTGCGCGCTAGGCGCCGGCGTGGTGGTGGCGCCGGTGGAACAGGCCGCCACCATCACCATCGGCGCGCCGATGGAACAGGCCACCACCCTCGCCCGCGGGGCGCCGACGGAAAAGGCCACCACCGGTGCGCCCGCGGGGCGCCCGCTCGGCCGCCACGGCGTCCGCCCCCGCCCCCGCGGGGCCGCGGGTCTCGTCATACATGGCCGGTTGGGCCGCCGGGACGGCCTCGCCCGCCACCGGCGCCGGTTGCGCCACCACGACGTCACGCGCGTGCCGAACCGCCAGGCGCGCCGCCGCGGCCCCGCCCAGGAACACGATCAGGGCGCCCAGGCCGGTGAAGTAGGTGACCTCGAGCAGGGCTCGTTTCAGGTCCGTCGACGCCATCGGTTGACCGATGTCGCCGATGCCGAGCGTCGCCGCGAACGCGCGGCCGACCACGAACCAGGCGCCGCCGGCGACCGCCAGCCAGCCGCCGAACACGGCGCTGGCACGGTTACCGGACATGAGCACCAGCAGGCCGCCGACCGCGGCGGCGGCCCCGGGGAGCACCTCCAGCCAGCCTTTGGCCGTGGTCCACGTCCATGCCGGGTCGGCCATGTACGCCCAGTCGATGTTGGGCCCGAAGAACGGCACCAACGCGCCCCACGCACCCAGAAGAATCAGGAGTAACCCGGTTAGCGCGCCGCGGGAACGTGGCATGTACAGCGCGCGAGGGCGATCGTAGTCGTGGCTTGTGGTCCTCATCGGAACCTCCTTCAGACAGGTATGACTGCTGTGAGGCTGGTTACCCGACGGCGCCGGGGTGTAACCGGCCACGCGCTGGCTGATGTTTGCTGGGGCCACCCGAACGGGCGCCCGGGGGCGACGGTTGCGGCCGCGCACTCGGCGGCGCCGGCGGCCTGAGCTGGCCGGACGCCGCGCCCGGCGAACGTTCGGACCCGGCCGGGCCTAAAGGTCACGATTTGGCCGCGAAACGGCCGGGGCGATCGCCGCTAGTCAAACAGGCCGGCCTGGCCGAGGCCGGTGACCCCGGCCGGCGGCGTCATGCCGAGGTGCGTCCAGGCCTTGGCGGTGGCCACCCGGCCCCGGGGCGTGCGCGCGATCATGCCGGCGCGGACCAGGAACGGCTCGCACACCTCCTCGACCGTGGCGGCCTCCTCGCCCACCGCCACCGCCAGCGTCGACACCCCGACCGGGCCGCCGCCGAAGCTGCGGGTCAGCGCCGAGAGCACCCCTCGGTCCAGCCGGTCCAGGCCCAGCTCGTCGACGTCGTAGACCGCCAGCGCGGACTTGGCGACGTCGCGGGTGATCACGCCGTCGGCGCGAACCTCGGCGAAGTCGCGGACCCGGCGCAGCAGCCGGTTCGCGATGCGTGGAGTGCCGCGCGAGCGCCGGGCGATCTCCTCGGCCGCCGAGGCGCCGAGCTCGATGCCCAGGATCCCGGCCGAGCGCGCCAGCACCCGCTCCAGCTCGGCGGGCTCGTAGAAGTCCATGTGCGCGGTGAAGCCGAACCGGTCGCGCAGCGGGCCGGTCAGCGCACCGGACCGGGTGGTCGCGCCCACCAGGGTGAACGGCGCCACCTCCAGCGGAATCGACGTCGCCCCGGGGCCCTTGCCGACCACCACGTCGACCCGGAAGTCCTCCATCGCCAGGTAGAGCATCTCCTCGGCGGGGCGGGCGATGCGGTGGATCTCGTCGATGAACAGCACGTCATGCTCGACCAGGTTGGACAGCATCGCGGCCAGGTCGCCGGCGCGTTCCAGCGCCGGGCCGGACGTCACCCGCAGCGACGACCCGAGCTCGGTCGCGATGATCATGGCTAGCGACGTCTTGCCCAGCCCCGGCGGACCGGACAACAGAATGTGATCCGGTGTGTTGCCGCGGTTTTTGGCTCCCTCGATGACGAGCTGCAGCTGTTCGCGCACCCGCGGCTGGCCGATGAACTCGCGCAGCGAGCGCGGTCGCAGGCTGACGTCGATGTCGCCTTCTGCCGGCGCCAGCGCCGCTGAGACTTCCCGAACCTCTCGGTCCTCGTAGTCGTCCGTCATCGGGACTTACCCAGCAACGACAGCGCGGCCCGCAGCGCGCTCGACGTGGTGGCGTCGTGCTCGGCGGCCAGCACCTTGTCGGTGGCCTCCTCCGCCTGCTTGGCCGCAAACCCAAGGCCGACAAGGGCTTCCACGACCGGACTGCGCACCGCGTGGCCATTGAGACCCGCGCCCGCGCCGGCCGGTGTGTCCGCCGCGCCGACGCCGACCTTGTCGCGCAATTCCAAGACCATCCGTTCGGCGCCGCGTTTGCCGATCCCGGGCACCCGGGTCAGCGCGGTGACGTCGCTGTCGTGCAGCGCTTGTCGTAGCGCCCCGGCGTCGTGCACGGCCAGGGTCGCCATCGCCAGTCGCGGGCCTACCCCCGACACCGACAGCAGGGTCAAGAACAGATCGCGGGTCTCGGTGTCGGCGAACCCGTACAGCGTCATGGAGTCCTCGCGGACGACCATCGCGGTGATCAGCCGGGCCTCGGTCCCCGACCGCAGTGCGGCCAGCGTCGACGGCGTCGCGTTCACCCGATAGCCCACGCCGGCGGCCTCGATCACCACGTGATCGAGCGCCACCTCGAGCACCTCCCCACGCACCGAGGCGATCATCGCGCGACCTTCAGCTTGGCGTCGAGCTTGGCCTTGTACTTCTGTCGCTGCTCGGCGGCCATCGCCTCGGCCGCGGCCATCCGGGCGATCATCGGCGCCCGCCAGCAATGACAGATCGCCAGGGCCAGCGCGTCGGCCGCGTCGGCCGGCGTCGGTTTGGCTTGCAGCCCAAGAATTCTGGTGACCATGGTGGTGACCTGTGCCTTATCTGCGGCACCGTTGCCGGTGACCGCGGCCTTGACCTCGCTGGGGGTATGGAAGTGGACATCGATGCCGCGCCTGGCGGCCGCC
This sequence comes from Mycolicibacterium vulneris, assembly GCF_002104765.1. Lineage (GTDB taxonomy): Bacteria > Actinomycetota > Actinomycetes > Mycobacteriales > Mycobacteriaceae > Mycobacterium > Mycobacterium vulneris. Next base: position 156,046 of record NZ_NCXM01000013.1, on the reverse strand, counting down.
AATGCGACCACTCCGCCGGCCTGCGCGGTGCCCATCACCGTCGACACGTTGAGTTGGGAGAACACCCGCTCGATCGCCACGACGTCCGGCCGGTGGGTCGCCAGCCAGTGCTCGACGGCGTCGCTGATCTTCAGCAACCGCTCGGCCAGCGGGGCGTCCGCGGGCGTGCGCACCACGTCGACGTCCAGCGCGACGACCGTGCGCCCGCGCCCGCTTTCGACGACCGACAGACCGCATCGGGTCAGGCCGGGATCGACGCCCATCACCCGCATTCCCGCTCCCACCTAGTAGAACAGCTGTTCGATACCTTAGCGGCCGGCGCCGACGGGTCCCTGTAGGACACGCGGCCGTGCCGCCGATTCCCACGCTGACGTTAGGGCGCCGAACCCGAGAAAAAGCTGTTAGCTTTAGCCCCGTTCGCTCGAGCAATGTGGCAACGGAGGGATTGGCGTGGGATCTCTGCTGGTCATGATCGCCGTGGTGCTCTTCATCGCGTCCATCGTGGTGCTCGTGGTGGCTTTGCGGCGGCCGAAGCAACCGGCCCAGCGCGGCGGGCGCCAGGATCCAATGGCCGCCGACGCGATGCCGCAGTTCGGCCCCCGCCAACTCGGGCCCGGGGCCATCGTGAGCTACGGCGGCATCGACTACATCGTGCGCGGTTCGGTCACCTACCGTGAAGGCCCCTTCGTCTGGTGGGAACACCTGCTGGAGGGCGGCGACCAGCCGATCTGGTTCAGCGTCGAGGAAGACGACGGCCGCCTGGAGCTGGCAATGTGGGTCACCCGCAAGGACGTGCCGCTGCGGCCCGGCGACCCATACGTCGTCGACGGCGTGATGTTCCACGAGTCCGAACGCGGCCGCGCCTCCTATACGACCGAAGGGACCACCGGCCTGCCTGCCGGCGGCGAGATGGAATTCGTCGACTGCACCAACGCCGACGAATCGGCGCTGCTCTCGTTCGAGCGCTGGGCGCCGGACATGCCCTGGGAGGTATCGACGGGCAAGTCCGTCTCACCCGGCGAGATCACCGTGTACTCGGCGCCCCCACCCAGCCCGGCGTAGAGCACGAGGTCTCCTCGGTGCCCCTTCATCAGCTCGCAGTGACCCCGGCCGACGTATCCGGCGAACGGCTGGGACTCGCGCTCAACGCGCCCATGCCCGCGCCGCTGGCCAGCTGCCGGCTGGACCACCCAGACGGCGGCGCCGCGCTGCTGCTGGGCGTGCTCGGTGCCTCACACGTCGTCGCCGTCGAGCACGCGTTCTCCGAGGAGATCTCTTGCACCGCACGCAGTCTCGGGGCCGACCTGCCGCAACGCACCGAGGCGCCCGGCTACCGCCTGCACTCCCGCACCGACGCCCATGACGAGACGAGCTTTCGCCGCCTCGCGCGGGACCTGCGCGGCCGTTGCGCCAACCGGGCGGGCTGGCTCGGCGGCACGTTTCCCGGCGATGACGCCGCGCTGACAGTGCTGGCCGCCGAACCCGACGGCGCCGGCTGGCGCTGGCAGACCTGGCACCTCTATCCCGGGCGTCCCGCCGGCAACGGCGGAACGGTGGTGCACACGGCCAGCCGGTGGCGCCCGTGAGCCGCAACCGCCTGTTCGTGATCGCCGGCGTGCTGGGCGCGGCCGGGGTGACATGCCTGATCTTCGGAATCCTCTTGCTGCAGAAGAACATTGCGTCGTATGTCGCGGGCCATTATCACGAGTACGCCCGCGACGTGAACGGGACTCGCTACCAGTGCACCGGGTCGCCCGAACAAGTGGCCGACACACTCGCCGACTACGCCGAACCCGACGCGCGGGCCGACAACGGCAAGACCGAATACCTGCGCTACAGCAACAACATCGTGATCGTCGGCCCCGACGGCACCTACCCGTGCAGCATCCGCGTCGAACCGCTGAGCGCCGGATACAGCCACGGCGCATTCATCTTCCTCGGCCCCGGATTTTCCCCGGGATCCCCATCGGGCGGCGCCGGCGGCACCCCCGGCGGCCCCGGTGGAATCAAGTGAACGCAAAGGAGAACACCATGTATCTCGCCGTCGAGATCGGCACCGTCGACCTCAACCCCGTGCTGAGAGGCGCAGTCGCCACGATCCTGTACTTCGTCGTCGGCATGGCTGTGCTTCTCGTCGGGTTCTACGCGGTCGACGTGCTGACCCCGGGAAAGCTACGCCAGCTGGTGTTCATCGACCGCCGGCCCAACGCCGTGGTGGTCGCAGGCGCGATGTACATCGCCCTGACCGTCGTCATCATCACGGCCATCGCCAACAGCTACAGCCAGCTGGGCCAGGGACTCGTCGGGGTGGCAGTGTACGGGCTGATGGGCGTCATCCTGCTGGGCGTCGCGCTGCTGGCGATGCACCTGCTGATCCCGGGCAGTTTTCACGAGCACATCGACGAGCCCCAGCTGCATCCGGGATCGTTCGCGGTAGCGCTGATACTGCTCGCCGTTGGAGGGGTGACCGCCGCGGCGGTGTCATGAGCGTTGTCGGGTCGGCGGGCGATGTGCGGGCGCCCGAGGGGACACAGCTCGCGGCGGTGTCGGGACGGTGGCGGGCGCTGTTGCTGGCCGCCGTGGCGGCATGCGCGGCGTGCGGCATCATCTACGAACTCGCGCTGCTGACCCTGTCGGCCAGTCTGGACGGCGGCGGGATCGTCGCCACCTCGCTGATCGTCGCGGGCTACATCGCCGCGCTGGGCGTGGGCGCGCTGCTGGTCAAGCCGCTGCTGGCGCACGCGGCGATCGCCTTCATCGCCGTCGAGGCGCTGCTGGGCATCGTCGGTGGGCTGTCGGCTGCGGCGCTGTACGTGGTGTTCGCGTTCCTGGACGGGTCCGTCGGGTCGACGTGGGTGCTGGCGGCGAGCACCGCGCTGATCGGTGGCCTGGTCGGTGCCGAGGTGCCGCTGTTGATGACGCTGCTGCAGCAGGGACGGACGGCGGCAGCCGCCGATGCCGGACGCACGCTGGCCAACCTGAACGCCGCCGATTACCTGGGCGCACTGCTGGGCGGGCTGGTCTGGCCGTTCCTGCTGCTGCCGCAGCTGGGAATGATTCGCGGCGCGGCGGCCACCGGCATGATCAACCTGGCGGCCGCCGCCATCGTAGCGATTTTCCTGCTACGCCAAGTGGTTTCGATGCGCCAGCTAGTGCTGGCGCTGTGCGCGCTGGCCACTGCCGTCGGGCTGCTCGCCACCCTGCTGCTGCGTTCGGCCGACGTCGAAACAACAAGCAGGCAAAGGCTTTACGCCGACCCGATCGTCGCCTACCGGCACACGGCCTATCAGGAGATCGTGGTGACCCGCCGCGGCAACGACACCCGGCTGTATCTCGATGGGGGCCTGCAGTTCTCCACCCGCGACGAGTACCGCTACACCGAAAGCCTCGTCTACCCCGCCCTCGGCAACGGCGCCCATTCGGTGCTGGTGCTCGGCGGCGGCGACGGCCTGGCGGCCCGCGAATTGCTGCGCCAGCCCGGCATTTCCAAGATCGTGCAGGTCGAACTCGACCCCGCGGTGATCGACATCGCGCGCACCACGCTGCGCGCCGCCAACGGTGGTTCGCTGGACAACCCGCGGGTGGCCGTGCTGACCGAGGACGCGATGAACTGGCTACGAGGACCGAACGTGGACCGCTTCGACGCGGTCATCGTCGACCTTCCCGACCCCGACACACCCGTGCTGGGCCGGCTGTACTCGACGGAGTTCTACGCGCTGGTCGCCCGGGCGCTGGCTCCCGGTGGGCTGATGGTGGTGCAGGCGGGCAGCCCGTTTTCCACCCCGACGGCGTATTGGCGCACGGTGTCGACGATCCGGGCGGCCGGCTACGCGGTCACGCCGTATCACGTGCACGTGCCCACGTTCGGCGACTGGGGATTCGCCCTGGCGCAGCGCGCGGACGCCGCACCCACCCCGAAGGTGCCCACCGACGCGCCCCCGCTGCGTTACCTCAACCAGCAGGTGCTCGACGCCGCCGGCGTCTTCGGCGGCGACAACGGCCCGCGCCCGGTGGAGCCGTCGACCCTGGACAATCCGCGCATCGTCGAGGACATGCGGCACGGATACGACTAGCTACTCCTCGTCGAGGGCGGCGAGCACCTCGTCGGACAGGTCGACATTGGTCCAGACGTTCTGCACGTCGTCGCTGTCCTCCAGCGCGTCGACCAGCTTGAACACCTTACGCGCGCCCTCGACGTCGACGGGCACGCTGACCGACGGCTGAAAGCTGGCCTCGGCCGATTCGTAGTCGATCCCGGCGTCCTGCAGCGCGGTGCGCACCGCCACCAGGTCGGTCGGCTCGGAGATCACCTCGAAGCTCTCACCCAGGTCGTTGACGTCCTCGGCGCCGGCGTCCAGCACGGCGGTCAGCACGTCGTCTTCGGTGAGCCCGTTCTTTTCCAGCGTGACGACGCCCTTGCGGGTGAACAGGTAGGACACCGATCCGGGATCGGCCATGTTGCCGCCGTTGCGGGTCACCGCCACCCGGACCTCGCCGGCCGCGCGGTTGCGGTTGTCGGTGAGGCACTCGATCAGCACCGCCACGCCGTTGGGGCCGTAGCCCTCGTACATGATCGTCTGGTAGTCGGCGCCGCCGGCTTCCTCGCCCGCGCCGCGCTTGCGGGCGCGCTCGATGTTGTCGTTGGGCACCGAGGTCTTCTTCGCCTTCTGGATGGCGTCGTAGAGCGTCGGGTTGCCGGCCGGGTCACCGCCGCCGGTGCGGGCGGCGACCTCGATGTTCTTGATCAGCCGGGCAAACTCCTTGCCACGGCGCGCGTCTTTGACGGCCTTCTGATGCTTGGTGGTGGCCCACTTGGAATGGCCGCTCATCGGTGTCCTATCTGGAAGTCCTCTTGTTTTTGTGGCCAGACGAGTCTACGTGGACGGTTGGGGTGAGTTGGCCGTCGACTACCCTGCCGTCTCAGTGGCCCCAGGAGTCACAGCTACGGCCGGTGTGCAAACCGGCCGATCGTCATCCGGTGACGAGGTCGACGAACAGGTGGTGGATGCGCCGGTCGCCCGTCATCTCCGGGTGAAAAGCCGTGGCCAGGTTGCGGCCCTGCTTCACCGCGACGACGTGCCCGGCCGCGCTGGCCAGCACCTCCACGCCATCACCCGCGCGCTCGACCCAGGGCGCGCGGATGAACACCGCGCGCACCGGGTCGCTGAGCCCCACGAACGGAATGTCACCCTCAAAGGAATCGACCTGACGCCCAAAAGCGTTGCGCCGCACCGTCATATCGATCGCACGCAGCGGCAGTGCCTCGCGCCCGCCCGAGCCGGCGTCCAGGATCTCACTGGCCAGCAGGATCATCCCGGCGCAGGCGCCGTAGGCGGGCAACCCGTCCGCCAGCAGGCCCCGCAGCGGCTCCAGCAGGCCTAGGTCGAGCAGCAGGTGGCTCATGGTGGTCGATTCCCCACCGGGAATGACCAGGCCGTCGACCGCCTCGAGCTCGCCACGCCGGCGCACCGGCATCGACTCGGCCCCGGCCTCGAGAAGGGCGGCCAGGTGCTCGCGGGTGTCACCCTGCAGCGCCAGGACCCCGATCCGCGGGGCGCTCACTGCTTGGTCGGCTGGTACCCGCGTTTGAAGCGGGTCAGCCCCTCCTGCATGACGGCCGCGACCATCTCGCCGGACTGCGTGAAGATCTTGCCTTGGCACAGCGCGCGACCGCCGCTGGCCGACGGCGAGCTCTGGTCGTAGAGCAGCCACTCGTCGGCCCGGAACGGGCGCATGAACCACATCGCGTGGTCCAGCGAGGCCACCTGCAGATGGTCGCGCTCATCGAGGTGGGTGACCTGGGCCGAGCCGAGCAAAGTCAGGTCGCTCATGTAGGCCAGCGCGCAGATGTGCAGCACCGGGTCGTCGGGAAGCGGGTCGCGATGCTTGAACCAAACCTGCTGCTGGGCGGCCTTGCCCTGCACCTGATGCACCTGGTCGCGCGGGACGATTCGGATGTCCCACTCCTGGAACTGCTTGAACCCCTCGTCGTCGAACACCTTCATCGACTTCAGCCCCGGCAGCTCGTCCGGCGGTGGCGCCGAGGGCATCACGTCCTGGTGGTGGATGCCCTCCTGGTCGGTCTGAAACGACGCCGACATGGAGAAGATCGTTGCGCCGTGCTGGATGGCGTTGACCCGCCGCGTGCAGAACGAGCCGCCGTCACGTAACCGCTCGACGATGAAAATGGTTGGCGCCGAGGAGTCTCCGGGCCGGATGAAATAGCCGTGCAACGAGTGCACCAGGAAATGCGGGTCGACCGTGCGCACCGCCGACACCAGAGACTGCCCGGCGACCTGTCCGCCGAACGTGCGCTGGAAATTTCCCTGTTCGGGGCTGAACACGCTGCCCCGGTAGATGTTGACCTCGAGTTGCTCGAGATCGAGGATCTCTTCGATCGCCACGGACTGTTTTTACCAGCCGCGTTCGGCCAGCCGATGTGGCTCCGCGATCTGTTCGACGTTGATGCCCACCATCGCCTCGCCCAGCCCGCGCGACACCTTGGCCAGCACGTCGGGGTCGTCGTAGAAGGTGGTCGCCTTGACGATCGCAGCGGCGCGCTGCGCGGGGTCGCCGGACTTGAAGATGCCCGAACCCACGAACACGCCCTCGGCGCCGAGTTGCATCATCATCGCCGCGTCCGCCGGGGTGGCGATGCCGCCCGCGGTGAACAGCGTTACCGGCAGCTTGCCCGCCCGGGCCACCTCGACGACGAGGTCGTAAGGGGCCTGCAATTCCTTTGCGGCGACGTACAACTCGTCTTCGGACAGCGACGTGAGGCGGCGGATCTCGCCGCCGATCGCCCGCATGTGGGTGGTCGCGTTGGAGACGTCGCCGGTCCCGGCTTCACCCTTGGAGCGGATCATGGCTGCGCCCTCGCTGATCCGCCGCAGCGCCTCGCCGAGGTTGGTCGCGCCGCACACGAACGGCACGGTGAACTTCCACTTGTCGATGTGGTGGGTGTAGTCGGCGGGAGTGAGCACCTCGGACTCGTCGACGTAGTCCACGCCGAGGCTCTGCAGGATCTGCGCCTCGACGAAGTGGCCGATGCGGGCCTTGGCCATCACCGGGATGGTCACCGCGGCGATGATGCCCTCGATCATGTCCGGGTCGCTCATCCGCGACACCCCGCCCTGCGCGCGGATGTCGGCGGGCACCCGCTCCAGCGCCATGACGGCGACGGCACCGGCGGCCTCGGCGATCTTGGCCTGCTCGGGGGTGACGACGTCCATGATGACGCCGCCCTTGAGCATCTCGGCCATGCCGCGTTTGACGCGCGCCGTTCCGGTTCGCCCGTTGCTCGGGTGGGCGGTACTCACTGCATGATCTCCTTCAACCGTTGTCGACCCAGTCTAATGAGGCGCTTTGGCCCGCGTTGACCGACGGAGTCAGCGGATGGACAGCAGCGGCCCGGGGGTGCGGCCGCTGGCGAGCGTGGCCGCGTCGGTAAGCAGTCCGGATAGTTGCATGGGGTACACGGTCTCCCCCGCCGCGACCAGCGCAGCGATGTCAGCAGCGTCACACCAGCGGTGGCCGTGGATGTAGCTGCGTTCCAGCTCGGTTCGGCCCGTGCGCGACGGCTCGAACCGCTGGGTGCGATAGACGAAGTAGAACTCCTCGCTGTCGATCAGCGAGCCGTTGAACTCGAAGACCTCGTCGCGCCGCCATACCGGCCCGATCATCTCGGCCGGCGCGACCCGCAGACCGGTTTCCTCGGCCAGCTCCCGCGCGGCGGCCTCGGCCAGCCGCTCCCCTTGCTGCACCTCGCCGCCCACCGTGAACCACCACTTCGGCGCGTGCTGGTGAGCGAGCGCGGGATCCGACCCGCACAGCAGCAGCACCGCGCCGGTGTCGTCGAGCAGCACGATGCGCGCCGAGGTGCGGTGGTTGAGAACGCCGTGGTCACCGTGGGCAAGCGCGTGTGGCCGCTCGACGATCTCGAAATAGCTGGGCAGCGCGGCGGTTCCGCCGAGGCGGAACAGCCGCACCAGGGGCCGTTCGGCCAGCGCCAGGGTGTCGCGGACCGCGTCGTTGTGAAAGCGACGGGCCAGCACCACCCGGGCCTCGGCGTCGGCCAGCTCGGCGATCAGCCCGGCCGGCAGCGACGCCGGATCGACGACGGCCAGCGCGGCCGACAGCTCGTTCTCGGCGTTTTCCCGCGCGGGCCGCGGCGCCCCCTCGGCGGCGTCGGCCAGCGCCGCCAGCCGCCGCCCTTGGGACGCACCGCCGTAGGCGTCGATGGCGACGGCGCGCGACACCACCGCGCGCCGTGCCAGTGCGCCGTCGAGCGCCTGCCACGACAGGTCGTAGCGGACGTGCAGCCGGTCCAGCCGGTTGGCCGTCCGGTACGCCCACGCGCCGAAGACCGCCAGCACCGCGACGAACACCGCGATGGCGACAATCAGCCATGCCATCAACTGGCCACCTCAACCTTGGCGCCTGACGCGGCGACCGTCTCGTACACCCGCATGATCTGGCTGGCCACCACCGACCAGTCGTAGCGCTGGACAGCGTCCGAACCGGCCGTCACATAACGTTCCCGCAGCACATCATCCTCCAGCACCGCGATCAGCGCATCGGCAAGCGCGTCGCCGTCGCCGACGGGCACCAGGCACCCGACGTCGCCGTTGCGCAGCACGCGCCGGAAGGCGTCCAGATCGCTCGCCACCACCGGGGTGCCGGCGGCCAGCGCCTCGACCAGCACGATGCCGAAACTCTCCCCGCCGAGGTTGGGTGCGCAGTACGCGTCGGCGCTGCGCATGGCCGACGCCTTCCCGGCGTCATCGACCTGGCCGAGGAAGCGAATGTGGTCCACCAATTCGCCTGCTTGAGCACGCAACTGGTCCTCGTCGCCGCGACCGACGACCAGCAGCTGGACGTCGGGAAAACGCTCGACCAGCCCCGGCAACGCGTCGAGCAGCACCGACATGCCCTTGCGCGGCTCGTCGTAGCGGCCCAGGAACAGCACCGTCTTGCCGGCGCGGGGATAGCCGTCCAGGCGCGGCGCGGAGGCGAACGAGGCGACATCGACGCCGTTGGGGATCTCCACCGCGTCGGTGCCCAGCGCCTCCATCTGCCAGCGGCGGGCCAGGTCAGAGACCGCGATCCGCCCGACGATCTTCTCGTGCATCGGGCGCAGGATGCCCTGAAAGACCGTCAGGGTGAGCGATTTGGTGGTCGACGTGTGAAACGTAGCCACGATCGGGCCCTCGGCGATGTTGAGGGCCAGCATGGACAGGCTCGGCGCGTTGGGCTCATGCAGGTGCAGCACGTCGAAATCGCCTTCGGCGAGCCACTTTTTCACCTTGCGGTGGGTGGCCGGCCCGAACCGCAGCCGGGCAACCGACCCGTTGTAGGGAATCGGGACGGCCTTGCCCGCCGAGACGACGTAGTCGGGCAGTTCGGCATGAGGCGAGGCCGGAGCGAGCACGCTGACGTCATGCCCCCGAACGCGCATCACCTCGGCCAGCTGCAAGACGTGCGACTGCACCCCGCCCGGAACGTCGAACGAGTAGGGGCAGACCATCCCGATCCGCATCAGGTGTCCTTCAGCCGGGCCTGCTTGGCTTCGGGGAGGTCGGCCAACCACTGCGGCTGCATCATGTGCCAGTCCTGGGGGTAGGCGGCGATGTTCTTCTCGAACTGGTCGGCCATCGCCTGGGTGATGGCGGCGACGTCACCGCTGGTGCAGTCCAGCGGCGACTGTATGTCGACGCCCCAGCCGCGGTCCTCGAACCAGCAGTGCGCCGGCAGCAGGGCCGCGCCGGTCGCGATGGCGAGCTTCGCCGGCCCGGCCGGCAGCCGGGTGGGCTCACCGAAGAAGTCGACCTGCACGCCGGTGCGGGTGAGGTCGCGCTCGGCCATCAGGCACACCACCCGGTTGGCCCGCAGCCGATCGCACAACACGTCGAACGGCGGCCGTTCTCCCCCGGACAGGGGCAGCACCTCGAAGCCGAGGCGTTCGCGGTAGGCAATGAAGCGCCGGTACAGCGATTCGGGTTTGAGTCGCTCGGCGACGGTGGTGAAGGTGCCGTGTGTCTGCGCCAGCCATACCCCGGCCATGTCCCAGTTGCCGCTGTGCGGCAAAGCGATCACCGCGCCGCGACCGCTGTTCAGCGCCGCCTCGATATGGTCTCGCCCCAGTACCGAGTCGTGCAGCTCGCGGCCCAGCGCAACCAGGTCCATCCCCGGCAGCCGGAACGCCTCGCGCCAGTAGCGGGCATAGGAGGCCAGCGAGGCGCGCATCAGCGAGTCGGGCACGTCCTCGGGCGGCACACCGACGACGCGAGCCAGGTTCTTGCGCAGCTGGTCGGGGCCGCCGCCGCGGGCGGCGTAACGCGCCCCGGCCTCAAATGCGTTGCGCGCGGCGAACTCCGGCATCGCCCGCACCGCCATCCAGCCGAACGCGTAGGCCCAGTCGGAGCCCATCCCGCCCGTCAGGCGGCCCACCGTCCGGCTGGCCAACTGGCGGGGCATCCGGCGTTGCGCCTCAATCATTTTCATGCCCGGCGGAGTCGGAATCACGGCTCGCTCACCAACCGATCGGTCGCACCGGGCGAGGTCCGCACCGCGTGCAACCGCTGCGCGCAGGTGAGGAGGCTGGCCACCGCCAGCACCCACATCGCCACGGGCAGCGCAGGCGGCCACGCAACGAACGGAAAGTCGGACACGCCCGCGCCGACGAGCACGATGATCAGCCGTTCCGGCCGTTCGATCAAACCGCCGTCGCCGCGCAGCCCGCTGGCTTCGGCACGAGCCTTGATGTAGGAGATCACCTGCGAGGTGACCAGGCAGATCAGCGTGGCGACCGCCAAAAGCTTGTCGTGCAGGCCGAAGACGATCCACCACAGCAGCCCGCAGAACACGGCGCCGTCGCTGACCCGGTCGCAGGTCGCGTCCAGCACCGCGCCGAATCGGGTGCCGCCGCCGCGTTCCCGGGCCATCGCCCCGTCGAGCATGTCGAAGAGGACGAAGAACGAGACCACACACGCCCCCGCGAACAGCTTGCCCATCGGGAACAGCGTCAGCGCCCCGGCCACCGCGACGATAGTGCCCAGGATCGTGACGACGTCGGGGGTCAATCCCAGCCGCAGGCACGCCCTTGCGGTCGGAGTGGTCAGCCGCGCGAACGCCGCCCGCGACAGGAACGGCATTTTGCTCATGGTTGTTTTGTCCACTCCGTGGCCAGCAGCTGGCGCGTGTCGCGCAGCAACTGCGGGATCCCCTTCGCCCCGCCGATGATGGTGATGAAGTTCGCGTCGCCACCCCAGCGGGGCACCACGTGCACGTGCAGGTGTTCGGCCAGCGACCCGCCGGCTGATGTCCCCAGGTTCAGGCCGACGTTGAATCCGTGTGGCCGCGAGACGTTCTTGATGACGCGAATCGCCTTCTGAATGAAGAACATCAGCTCCGCGCTTTCCGGGTCGGTCAGGTCCTCGAGCTCAGAGACCCGCCGGTAGGGCACCACCATCAGGTGTCCGGGGTTGTAGGGGTAGAGGTTGAGCACGGCGTACACGAGCTCGCCGCGGGCGACCACCAAACCGTCTTCGTCGGTGAGGTACGGAATGTCGGTGAACGGCTGCTCAGTCTTGCCATTGTCGCGCTTCGTCGGCGCTTCGGCCAGGTAGGTCATCCGGTACGGCGTCCACAACCGCTGCAGGTGATCCTCCTTGCCGACCCCGGTGTCTAGGATGGTGTCGTCGGCGTCCCGCTCGGCCGGTTCGCGATCACTCACGGTCACTCACCACTTGACACCTTCACGAGTTCGGCTGTGGGCACTGAATTCTCGCGATCGGCGATCCACTTCACAATGGCATCGACCGCGCTGTCGCGGGGCACGCCGTTGATCTGCGTGCGGTCACCGAAACGGAAGCTGACCGCGCCGGCCTGCACGTCGCGGTCACCGGCCAGCAACATGAACGGCACTCGCTGGGCGGTGTGGTTGACGATCTTCTTGGCCATCCGGTCGTCGCTGGAGTCGACCTCGACGCGCACCCCGCGCGACTTGAGTTGCGCAGCAATGCTTTCCAGGTATTCCACGTGCTCGTCGGCGACCGGGATGCCCACCGCCTGCACCGGCGCCAGCCACGCCGGGAAGGCTCCTGCGTAGTGCTCGGTGAGGATGCCGAAGAACCGCTCGATCGACCCGAACAGCGCCCGGTGGATCAGTACCGGCCGCTGCCGCGACCCGTCGGACGCGGTGTATTCCAGCTCGAATCGGTCCGGCATGTTGAAGTCGAGCTGAATGGTCGACATCTGCCAGCTGCGGCCCAGCGCGTCCTTGACCTGCACCGAGATCTTCGGGCCATAGAACGCCGCGCCACCGGGGTCGGGAACGAAATGCAACCCGGAGGCCTCGGCGACCTCCCGCAGGACTTCGGTGGCCTCGTCCCACATCTCGTCCGAGCCCGAGTACTTCTCCGGGTCCTTGGTGGACAGCTCCAGGTAGAAGTCGTTGAGCCCGTAGTCGGCCAGCAGATCGAGCACGAAGCGCAGCAGCGAGGTCAGCTCGTCGCGCATCTGCTCTCGCGTGCAGTAGATGTGGGCGTCGTCCTGAGTCATGCCGCGCACCCGGGTCAGCCCGTGCACCACGCCCGACTTCTCGTAGCGGTACACGCTGCCGAACTCGAAGAGCCGCAACGGAAGTTCCCGATACGACCGGCCGCGCGACCGGTAGATCAGGTGGTGCATCGGGCAGTTCATCGGCTTGAGGTAGTAGTCCTGCCCCGGCTTGCGCACCGTCCCGTCCGCGTTGAACTCCGCGTCCAGGTGCATCGGCGGGTACATGCCGTCGGCGTACCACTCGAGGTGGCCCGAGGTGATGTACAGCTGCTCCTTGGTGATGTGCGGGGTGTTGACGAACTCGTACCCGGCCTCGATGTGCTTGCGCCGCGAGTACTCCTCCAGCTCGCGACGGATGATGCCACCCTTGGGATGGAAAACGGCCAGGCCGGAACCGATTTCGTCGGGAAAGCTGAACAGGTCCAGTTCGGCACCCAGCCTGCGGTGGTCGCGGCGCTGCGCCTCCTCGAGCAGCTCCATGTGCTTGTCGAGCGCCTCCTGCGACTCCCAGGCGGTGCCGTAAATGCGTTGCAGGCTTGCGTTGCTCTGGTCGCCGCGCCAGTAGGCGGCCGAGCTGCGGGTCAGCTTGAACGCCGGGATGTGCTTGGTGGTCGGGATGTGCGGACCGCGGCACAGGTCACCCCAAACCCGTTCTCGGGTGCGGGGATTCAGGTTGTCGTAGGCGGTGAGCTCGTCGCCGCCTACCTCCATTACGTCGGGATCCCCAGACTTGTCGTCGACGAGTTCGAGCTTGTAGGGCTCGTCGGCCAGCTCCGCACGCGCCGCGTCCTTGGACTCGTAGACGCGCCGGTCGAACAGCTGTCCGTCCTTGACGATCTGGCGCATCCGCTTTTCCAGCTTGGTCAGGTCCTCCGGCGTGAACGGCTCGGTCACGTCGAAGTCGTAGTAGAACCCGTCGGTGATCGGCGGCCCGATCCCCAATTTGGCGTGCGGGAACAGGTCCTGGACAGCCTGGGCCAGCACGTGTGCGGCCGAGTGCCGGATGACGCTGCGTCCCTCGTCGGTGTTGGCGGCCACGGGGACGACGTCGGCGTCGGCGTCGGGCGTCCAGCTCAGGTCGCGCAGTTTGCCGTCAACGTCGCGCACCACCACGATCGCGTCGGGCGTGCCCCGGCGCGGCAGCCCGGCTTCGCCCACCGCGGCGGCCGCGGTGGTCCCGGCAGGCACCCGGATCGGGGCTTGCGGGGTGGGATCTGCGGGGGCGGTCATTGCGGCGGTCTCCAAGGCTCGATGGGTCGACGACCATGCTATCCGGGCGGTCCGTGACCGAGCAGGGCCGCCGAGCTGTGCGCTTCGCAAGGCGGGCGAACGGCTGTCCGACAGGCGGCGATGACGGCCGTGGGTTCGCCGGTTAGCGCCTGGGGCCCGGCCGCCGTGAGCTCATGTATCGCACGGCTTCACGTCGGGCGAGTTCATGTTGCCGCCCTTCTCGACGATGGCGTCTGCCTGGTAACCCTGCTCCTGCAGGGCTTGTACGAATTTGATCCTGTCGGCCGGGTACAGCTGCCGCTTCGGCTTGCGACATTGCGCCTTGGGACTTTCGAAGTTGGCCCCGGATATTTCCCCCTTCACCACCGGGTCTCGCCGGTACTCGCCTCCCGCATCTCTTTGAGGGCGCTTTCTCCCGCTTGCCCTTGAGGATCACGTATTCCGCGTTCGTCCTTTGCTGGGCAATCTCGGCTACTACAAAGCCTTCGTGGTTTGCTCGAACGCACTTCCGTTCGTGCAGTAGGTGAAGCCCAGTTCGACTCGTTCGGGGAGATTCATCTCCAGAAGTCAAGCACTGCACTTGTCCGTCCTTCGCGCGATAAGTGAACGTCTGCTGTGACAATGGGTCTCCGAACCACTGAAGTGGCCGTCCCTGCGGCGGGCGGTGTTTCGGGGGGTTGCGGCGCAAGCGTTGCCACTCCCCCGGTTTTTCTTCCACCCCTGCGGGTAGCCCGCCGCTACCAGATGCGGCGAAGCCGTTCGGCGCACCGCGGTAGGCAAGGAGAAGACTCATGAAGTTCGGTTTGTGCTACTTCCCGACGGACTACGGCATGCGGCCGGACGATCTCGCCGCGGCCGGCGAAGAACGCGGTTTCGAGTCGCTGCTGTTCTGCGAGCACACCCACATCCCGACGAGCAGAAAGTCGCCTTACCCGGGGGGCGGCGAGCTGCCGAAGATGTACGCGCACACCTACGACCCGTTCGTTGCGTGCACCGCGGCCGCGGCGGCCACCCGCCGCCTGAAAATCGGTACCGGCGTGTGTCTGGTGGTGGAGCGGGATCCCATCACGACGGCGAAGGAAGTGGCCAGCGTTGACCGCCTCTCCGGCGGACGGTTCCTGTTCGGGGTGGGGGCGGGGTGGAACCGCGAAGAGATGGCCAACCACGGCACTGATCCGCGCGTCCGGATGTCCGTCATGCGCGAACGCATCGAGGCGATGCGGCAGATCTGGACGTGTGACGAAGCTGAATACCACGGAAAGTTCGTCGACTTCGACCCGCTCTGGTCGTATCCGAAGCCGGTCCAGTCGCCGCTTCCGGTACTCGTCGGAGGGATGGGCCCCACGGTGGAGGACCGCGTCATTTCCTTCGGGGACGGCTGGCTGGCGCAGGATGTGACTCCGGAGAACCTGAACACGTTTGCGGACCGCGCGGCCCGACTGCAGCAGCGCGCGGCCGACGCCGGGCGGGGCCGGATTCCGATCAGCCTTTTCGCCGCATCGTCGGACCGGGGCATGGTGGAGAGATACGCGTCCGCCGGGATCGAACGGTGCCTGTTTCTGCTGCCGGACGCTGGCGACTCAGAGGTCACCAGGGAGCTCGACAGGTTGGCCGAACGAGTCGCGATCGGGCAGAACTCTTAGGGTCATCCTGCCAGCGCGGGGGCAGCAGCGGTGTCGTTATGCGGGACCGCGCCATTTTGGTGATAAGCGCGGTGTACCCACTGAGGGACGAGCGTCTCAGGGCTGGCCAGGCTTGAGCCGTACAAACAGCGCGTCGGCTTCGGTCAGCAACTGATCGCCGTCGGTCAACCGGCCCGACACGAAGATCTTGCGCCCGTCCACCCGTTCGATGCCCGCGTCGAACTGCAGTTCCTTTTCCACCGGGACGATGTGGCGGTAATCGATCTTGAGGTATGCGGTGCGCTGCCTCGGGTTGCCGGTGAGCACCGACGCCGACAACCCAAGGATGGAGTCGAACAGCATCCCCAGCGCGCCGCCGTGCACGGCGCCGTTGCGGCCCAGGTGGAACCGGGCGAAGCGGGCCTGGCCGTGGATCCGGCCGTCCTCGCCCTTATTCGCCGACATCGGGATCGTCAGGATGTTGCCGCGCATCGGCAGGTCCATCCGCCGGCCCGACGGGGACGCCCACTCGTCGGCGTCGAACGGCGCCAGCAGCGCCGACACCTTTTCCAGCAGGTCGGCGGCCTCGGTGATCACCTCGTCGGGCGCGTCGGCGGCCCGGGCGTGGTCCTGCAACGAGCGCACGGCGTCGATGAACCTGCCGTAGTCGGGCCCGCCCTTGGTCGTCGGTTCCGGCGGGTTGAACCCCCCGCCGAGGTGTCGCTGATGTTCGGCCACCACAACACCGTATTGCCCGGCAGACGGGCTTTCCCGCGGTGGTTAGGCGGGCTGCTGCGCCCCGGCGGCGGACAACGTTTCGAATTCGTCGTCGGACAGCTCGATCTGGGCGGCGGCGACGTTCTCCTCCAGGTGCGCGACCTTGGACGTGCCCGGGATCGGCACCATCACCGGCGAACGCTTCAGCAACCACGCCAACGCCAACTGCGACGGCGACGCGCCGTGGTCGGCGGCGATGCGCTGCAGCGGGCCGTCGGGGGCGGCCAGCGGCCCGGCGGCCAGCGGGAACCACGGGATGAAGCCGATGCCCTGTTTGGTCGCGGTGTCCAGCAGCGGCTCGGCGCCACGGGCGGTCAGGTTGTACTTGTTCTGCACCGACACGATCTCGGTGATGCGCTGGGCCGCGTGCAGCTGGTCGACGTCGATCTCGGACAGGCCGATGTGGCGGATCTTGCCCTCGTTCTTCAGGTTGAGCAGTTCGCCCACCTGGTCTTCCAGCGGGAAGTTCGCGTCGATGCGGTGCAGCTGGAACAGGTCGATGGTGTCCACGCCCAGCCGGCGCAGGCTCATCTCGCATTCCTGGCGGAGGTAGTTCGGGTTGCCCAACGGAATCCAGACGTCCGGGCCGGTGCGCAGCAGTCCCGCCTTGGTGGCGATCACCAGGCCGTCGTAGGGATGCAGTGCCTCGTGGATGATCTCCTCGGACACGTAGGGGCCGTAGGAGTCGGCGGTGTCGATGAAGTTCACGCCGAGCTCGACGGCCCGGCGCAGCACCCGGACGCATTCGGCGCGGTCGTCGGGCGGGCCCCACACGCCCTTCCCCGTCAGGCGCATGGCGCCGAAGCCGAGTCGGTTGACGGTCAGGTCGCCGCCGAAGGTGAAGGTTCCGGAGGCGCCTGCAACAGTTTTCGAGTTTTCTGCGGTCACTTTTACGACCGTACGCTCCAAATGCCGCCGCGTATCCCAGCGTGGCAAGCTGAGCACGTGGACCTACGAGCGCTCGAGGAACTCCCCCTGACCTACGCCGAAGTGGGGGCGACGGCTAGCGGCGAACTGCCGGCCGGATACGACCATCAACACAATGAGCGCCAAATCGGCACGGGCGAACAGCGTTTCGAGCAAGCCGCCGCCGCGGTCATGCGCTGGGGCATGCAGCGCGGATCCGGGCTGCGGGTGCAGGCCAGTTCCGAGATCGCCGTCGTGGACGCGGTGGTGGTGGTGAAGATGGGCTTTTTGCCGGCGCCCTGTCGGGTCGTCTACGTCGTCGACGAACCCGACATCCGCGGCTTCGGCTACGGCACCCTGCCGGGCCATCCGGAATCCGGCGAGGAACGCTTCGTGGTTCGCCGCGACCCGGCGACCTATGCGGTGTACGCGGAGGTGTCCGCCTTCTCCCGGCCCGCGACCTGGTGGAGCAAGGCCGGCGGGCCGGCGGTGAAGGTGGGTCAGCGCCTCATCGCCAGGCGGTACCTGCGCGCGGTCTGACGGGTTGACGCGCCGCGACGCCGCCTCCGATTGTGCCGGTGTGCACTCCCTGCGCCAGCCGGGCCAGCGCGACGGCGAGTACGGCCCCACCATGGCCGTGGGGTCCCCTCCTCCGAGAGACGCCGGCGCGGCGCTGCAGCGCGCGGTCGGGGTGCTGCGCCGATACGGCTACGAACCCCGTTTCTCCGAGAGTGAGGTCGAGCTCGCCAACTGCCCGTTCCACGCGCTGGCGCAGGGGCAGACGGAGCTGGCCTGCAACATGAACCACGCGCTGATCACCGGTGTGTCCGATGGGCCCACACCGCACGGTCCCGACGCCCGACTCTGCTCTGCCCCGGCCGGGACCGGTGTTGCGTCGTGCTTACGCCCGGCCGCCGGTAGGTCCCCACCGGGACAGCAATTCCTCGGCACCCGTGCACATCTCGTCGATGACGTCGGCCACCGACGCGTCGTTGCGGATCATCCCGACACCCTGCCCGGCGTCCACCGGCGCGATCCGGTGGTCCTCGGCGGCGATGGCGGCGGCCAGCTCGTCGCAGGCCCCCGCGTCCAGCGCCTCCTCTTGGCCCGTCCAGTGCTCGACGAAGTCGTTGGCCAATACCCGCGACGGGAACCGCGCCGGCCAGGGCAGACCCTTGGCGACGTCGAAGACCCGGGTGACCGCGGTGTCGGTTTCGGTCGCCCTGACCAGAGCGCGACGGCCGGTGTCGCCGGTCAGCGCCTCCGGGCATGCCGACAGCCTGGTGCCCACCCACGCTCCGCTGGCACCGGCGGCCAGCACCGCGGCCAGGCCGCGCGCCGAGGCGACACCGCCGCCGGCCAGCACCGGGACGGAGACGGCGTCCAAAACGGCGTCCAGCATCGGCAGCAGCCCCAGCTTGTCCTCGCCGTGCCCGCCGCCCTCGGACCCGCGCGCGACCAGGATGTCGACGCCGGCGTCGACCGCCTGGCGCGCCCCGGTGCTGTCGTAAACCTGTGTGACGGTAGGGATTCCGGCGTCATGCGCCTTGGCGACCCACGACCATTCGGTGCCGAAGCTGACCGACAGCAGGGCGGGGCGTGCGGCCAGCGCGTCCTCGAGCAGGCCGGCCTCGTTACGCATCACCCAGTCGACCATGCCGATGCCGAACCGCCCGTCGACGTGCCGTAGCTGCTCGGCGAGCAGCTCCCTGGTCGCGACGCTGCCCATGCCAACCATGCCGAGACCACCGGCGGCGGTGACCGCCGCGGCCAGGCGGCCACCGGCGACCCCGCCCATCGGGGCATTGACGATGGGGACCCGCAGACCGAAATTCTTTGACCAGGGCGTCGACAGCATCGGCGGCTAGTGCGCAGAGGGAATCGTCTTCAGCACGGTCAGCAGGACCACCGAGTCCTCGACCGCGTGCAGGGCGTGACGTTCGGGCGGAATCGCGACGTATTCACCGGCCTTGCCGTCCCAGGCGTCGCCGCGGGTCGTCAGGCGCACGTGACCCTCCAGCACCTGCAGCGTGGCCTCACCGGGGCTGTGGTGTTCGGAGAGGTCGTGACCGGCCAGCAGGGCCAGCACCGTCTGGCGAAGCTCGTGGGTGTGACCGCCGTAGATGGTGTGGGCGGCCCGTCCGCTGTGCGATTGCTTGGCTTCGGCGATCTTTTCGGACGAGAGGTCGGTCAGCGAGATGGATTCCATAGTGGGTCCTTCGGAGTTGCAAGGCCCGCACGAGCCTTGAGGGTTGCCGTTAACCGCTCAGTAGCAGTATCCCCGCTACGACGAGGCCGACGACTTTGACCGTCTCCAGGGCGACGTAGGCGTAGTGGACGCGGGAGCGCGGTCCGCCCGATGCCGAGCCCGACCTGCAACGTCACATTGGGCGCCCGGAATTTCAGCGGGGCTTCCAGTCAGCGCGACGGCAATCGCTGCGCCGGTTCTCATTTGGCCGCCCCCTGCAGCGTCAGGTGAGCCAGACACAGATCCGGCTCGACGAACGGGTCGAGCCGGTCTACCGAGACGGGCGCTCCCCAGGTCTCCATGGCTCCCTGCATGAGGCCCAGGTGCACCGAGCAGACGATGCTCGACCGGTTTTCGGCCAATTCCAGGAATGGGCAGTGCCGCAAGCCGACCTGCTGCTGGCCGTCGCTCACCCGGCGCTCGGGCGCGAAACCGAGTTCGTCGAGCACGTCGATCAGGTGGGCGATGGCCTCTTCGGCGCCGTCGGCGTCGTCGGGCAGCGGGTGCAACTCGGCATCCACCTTCTGCCCCCAGGCGCGGCCCGCGGCCAGGGCCTTGGGCCCGGGATCGCGCTCGGTGGCGAAGGCCGTGGCCAGAATCTCGGCCAGCAGCCGATAGTGCCGCGTTCCGCCGCGATCCATCTGCCGGACCGCGCGAAACATCAACGGCGGACGCCCCGGCCCCTTCCGATCGAGTTCGACGTGTTCCACCTGCCCGTCAGCGACCAGGCCGTCGAGGTGGAAGCGGACGGTGTTGGGGTGCACACTCAGCACCTCGGCGATTCCGGCGATGCTCATCGGATCCGGCGAGGCCCGCAGCAGCCGCATCA
The DNA here is from genome assembly GCF_002104765.1 of Mycolicibacterium vulneris. GTDB lineage: Bacteria > Actinomycetota > Actinomycetes > Mycobacteriales > Mycobacteriaceae > Mycobacterium > Mycobacterium vulneris. Next base: position 135,873 of record NZ_NCXM01000013.1, on the reverse strand, counting down.
CGGCGCGCCGCCGCCCGGCCGATTCCCCGGTTGACGAGCCCTGCGGCTTCTGGGAATTGTCGGATTTCACAGGGCCCCTCCCACTTCTAGTCCTTCACGCCCCGTCCGAACGGGCGGCACTGGGCTGGCCCGCCACCAGAGGTGTGTCGACGCCGAGCGGCCCGACCTTGGCGGCCCCACCCGGCGACCCCAGAGGGGCGTCGCTACCCGGCAGCGTTTCAGCGAAGAACGCCTCATTGTCGGCCAGGTAGGGTTTGAGGTCCTCAGGCAGATCATCTTCGTAGTAAATCGCTTCCACCGGACATACCGGTTCACATGCGCCGCAATCGACGCATTCGTCGGGATGGATGTAGAGCGCCCGACCGCCTTCGTAAATGCAATCCACGGGGCATTCGTCGACACAAGCGCGGTCCATCACATCGATGCACGGCTTCCCGATCACGTAGGTCATGCGCTAGAGTTTACACAACAATACTTGTAAAAAGTAGAGCAAATGTCGGAGAACCCATGGCCGCCAACGGACTTGACGTACGCCAGCTGCGCGAGCCGGACAAGCACCCGACCATCTTCACGACCTACGCCGCGCTGCAGGTCGGCGAATCGTTCGTTCTGGTCAACAACCACTACCCCAAGCACCTGCACGACGAATTCGAGGCCGACTATCCGGGCCACCAGCTCTGTCATCTCGAGCTGGCCCTGGAGCCACTGGAAAGCTCTGCGCGGCAGGAGATCTGATGCCGGGACAACGAGCAGGTTCCGAACTTCCGCTACCGTCCTCGAGCCGCGCCGACGACGCGGTCGCCGGCCATTGGCTGCTGGCACGGCTCGGCAAGCGCGTGCTGCGCCCCGGCGGTGTCGAGCTGACCCGCACCCTGCTGTCGCACGCGAAGCTGAGCGGCGCCGACGTCGTCGAGCTGGCACCCGGCCTGGGCCGCACCGCCACGGAGATCGTGCACCAGGGGCCGCGGTCGTACGTCGGCGCCGAGGGCGACCCGGACGCGGCCAACCTGGTGCGCGGCGTGCTCAGCGATCTGGGTGCGCAAAACGCGGCCGTCCGGGTCGCGGACGCGGCCGCCACCGGATTGCCGGACGCGAGCAGCGATGTCGTCATCGGAGAGGCGATGCTGAGCATGCAGGGCGACGCGGCCAAGGGGGCCATCGTCGCCGAGGCGGCGCGGGTGCTGCGGCCGGGCGGTCGCTACGCCATCCACGAACTCGCCCTCAGCCCGGACAACGTGCAGGAGGACATCAAGACCGACATCCGGCAGGCGCTCGCGCGGGCGATCAAGGTGAACGCGCGCCCGTTGACGGTCGCGGAGTGGTCGAAATTGCTCGCCGAGCACGGATTGGTGGTCGATCAGGTCGCGACCGCGCCCATGGCGCTGCTGCAGCCGCGCCGGCTGGTGTCCGACGAGGGGCTCTTCGGTGCGCTGCGGTTCACCAGGAACGTGCTCGTGCACCGCGATGCGCGCAAGCGGGTCCTGACCATGCGCCGCACGTTTCACAAACATCGCAAGCAGCTGGCCGCCGTCGCCATAATCGCCCACAAACCGGCGCCGGCGGACACCGCCTGACAATCGCTGCAGCGCTTCGACCTTCGCCTTTGCGACCAATGCCTACTTTGGGCCGGTTCCGCAATCTCTGCGTGATGGTTTAGTTACGTCGCCTGACAAAACTTGGCTGCGGCAGTTGCGGGAGAACAAAGGAGCTTGCCGGTTATGGGTGTTATCCCACCGTTGTTGACGGACTCCGACCTCGATGCGTTGGCGTCGGATTTTCTGCAGTCGCACTACCTCGGGTCCATCTACGCCGATTGGTCACCGGATCGACGGCTCGATATGTTCCTGCGGCGGCGCGGTCTCGCCCGGGTCGCCAACGACGGCGACCTGTCGCACGACGTCCTCGAACGCATCATGGCCCGGCCGCGCCACGCCGGCGCGGCACTGATCGGCCCGACATCTTCCAGGTAGGCGATCCGGTGACCAAAAACCTGAAAAAAACCGGATTTTGCACGGCGAAAATACCGACCACCGCATTGGTACAGACGTACTATTGTGACCTAGAGCGCGAAGCACCTCCGGGGCCGGACGAGGCGTTGACGCTAGCGGGGAGGGGACGATGAATTCACCGAAGTGGACAGTTCATTGGCCGCAGCGCAGGCCGACGGCCACGATCTACCAGTTGACCGACCGCCTCCACAAAGGACACGTCGCTCGCGTGCCCGCACACCAGATCACGGCAACGGTTGCGGCGTGGCTGGCCGACCTGGGAGCCGACAGCCCGTTGGTCGACGAACTCGAGCGCGCCGTCTGTGGCGGCGACTGGGCGGCCGCACACGCGCTCAGCGAGTGCCTGTCCATCGAGATCGCGGTGGCCGACTAGTCAAGTCGTCGTCCAGCAAATCGCCGTTCTTAATCGACATTATTGCTGGTTTTCATCGACAGTTTTGTCGACGTATATCGATGTGCCCAACAGTAACGGGCGTGTCCGACCTCCCGACACAAACGAAGTATCCGCAGGCCTCGAGGGGCCGACGGGCATCGCCCTACCCCAGTGACGACCGCGAGCAGGTGATACTCGCCACCGCCGAGCGGCTGCTGCGGGAAAAGCCGCCGGCCGACTTTTCCGTCGACGACCTAGCAAAGGGCGCCGGGATACCGCGGCCCACCTTCTACTTCTATTTCCGGTCGAAGAACGCGGTGCTGCTGTCGCTGCTGGACCACGCTCAACATGCTGAGCGAGCGGATGATGGCCGCGACGTTCACCGCCGAGGATCAGGCGATCCCCGAAGACCGGGTGATCGACACGCTGCTGCACATCTGGCTGGCCAGCATCTATCAGCGCTGACCGAGCACCCGCGCCGCACGGCCTAGGCTCTCGTCGATCAACCGGTCGGCGGCACCGAAGTACGTCGGCGACGGCTTCTTGCCCACCAGCTCGGCGATCGCCCGCTGCTCTCCGGAAACGTCTGCAGCATCGAGGTTTTCAGCCATACGCTGCGCGTGCACGGTCAACCCGGCGAGCAGCTCGCCGCTCTGGGATCCCGCGACGAGGGTGCGACGGGCCAGCGTGCGCAGCGTGTCCCATTCGGCGTGCCACGCCCCGTCTGGGCGCTCGTCGTTGGCCAGCGCCGCCGCCGTGTGCAGCGTCGCGGCCAACGGCGGCGCGGCGATGGCCGCACGGCGGATCAGAATGGACAGCACCGGGTTTCGCTTGTGCGGCATCGACGACGAGCCGCCGCGGTCGACGGCTGGCGGCTCGCCGAGCTCGGCGATCTCCGGACGGGCCAGGGTGACGACGTCGGAGGCGATGTGGCCCCAGGCGTCGGTGCAGCCGACGAAGGCGTCGGCGGCCGCGGTGATGGGCGCACGGGCGGTGTGCCACGCGGGCCTGTCCTGCAGACCCAATGTGGTTGCAGCGCTTCGCATCAGCTGCAGTGAGATGCCGGCCGGGTCATCCGCGCCGGTGAGCAATGCGGCGAGTTCCGTCGTTGCTGCCAACGTGCCTGCGGCGCCGCCGGTTTGCATCGGCGTGGTCAGCGCGGTCATTCGCTCGAACGCGTCGACGATCCCGGCCAGCCAGCCCGCGGCCTTGACACCGAAGGTGGTGGGCGCCGCGTGCTGGGTGAGGGTGCGGGCCAGCATCGGCGTACCCCGGTGCCCGGTAGTGAGCTCGGTCAGTGTGGAAATCTGCTGTCTCAGCTGGGTTGTCAGGTCGTCGGCGACTCCGCGCACGGCCAGCATCAGGCTCGTGTCCAGGATGTCCTGGCTGGTGAGGCCGCGGTGGATCCAGGGCGCGATGCCCGGTTCGGCCCGCTGCCGCAACAGCTTGACCAGGGGGATGACCGGGTTGCCGCCGTCCTCGGCGGCAACCGCGAGCGACTCATAGTCGGTGTGGGTGACCAGACCCCACAGGTCCGCTTCGGCGCACTCGGCGGGTGCGAGACCGGCGGCAGCCAGCGCGTCCAGCCACGCGCATTCCGCCGCGATCATCGATCCCAGCAGCGCCTCATCGGTCATGTGCTTCCCGGCGCGATGGTCTCCGGGCCACAAGAGGTTGCTCATCGCGCACCTTCGGAGTATGCGAGGAACACGGTCTCGGCCGCGCCCTGCAGGTGGATGTCGAAACGATAAGCGGTGCCGTTGTTTTCGGCGACACAGAACAATGTGGACCGGCGCGCGGCGGCGACGGCCGCCAGCAGTGGATCGGCGTGCGGCTCGGCGCCGGGCAGATAGGCGCGGGTGAACAGCCGGTTCAGCAGCCCCCGGGCGAACACGGTGAGCGCGAAGAACGGCGGACGGCCGGTGGTCGCAGATCCGGGCGCCAGGGTGGTGAAGGAGTAGCTGCCGTCGGCGTCGGTCGCGCAGCGCCCCCAACCGGTGAACGGCGTCGCCTTATGGTGCCGCCCCGCTGCGCCCGGCGCTTGCGCCGCGCTTGCGATCGACACCGTGTGGTCGCGGCACAGCGAACCGGCTTGCCGCGGAACGCGTCCCGCACCGTCGGGTTGCCACAGCTCCACCAGTGCGTCCGGAACGGGGGCGCCGGCCCCGTCGTACACCGCCCCGTGCAGCCGGATGGCCTGCGGATGGCCGCCGTCGACCAGCAGGTTGTCACCGGGATACGGCAACCCCAGGTCGAGGAAGGGGCCGACGGTTTGCCCTGGCGTGCAGGCTGATTCAGTCATGCTCGGCCTCGGTCGGGGTTCGTGTGCCACCTGCCAACACGATGTCCCACCGGTAGCCGGTCGCGTACTCCGGCTCGGTGACGTCGTGGTCGTAGTGGGCGATCAGCCGTTGCCGCGCGGCGGGATCGAGGATCGACTGGAAGATCGGGTCCAGCTCGAACATCGGGTCACCCGGGAAGTACATCTGGGTGACCAGGCGCTGGGCGAAAGCCGTTCCGAATACCGAGAAATGGATGTGCGCCGGGCGCCACGCATTGTGGTGGTTGCGCCACGGGTAGGGGCCAGGCTTGACGGTCAGGAAGCGGTAGGTGCCGTCCGGCCCGGTCAGACAGCGGCCCGCGCCGGTGAAGTTCGGGTCCAGCGGCGCGGGGTGCTGGTCGCGCTGGTGGCGGTAACGCCCGCCGGCGTTGGCTTGCCAGATCTCCACCAGCTGGCCCGCCACCGGCCGGCCGGATCCGTCGAGGACGCGCCCGGTCACCACGACGCGCTCCCCGATCGGCTCGCCCGGATGACCGGCCGTCAGGTCGGCGTCGAGCGGATCGACGTCCTGGTGGCCGAAACACGGCGCCCAGCGTTCGACGCCCTCGGGATCGACGACGACCAGCGGTTGCTTCGGATGGCGCAGGATCGTGCTGCGGTACGGCGGATAGTCGAGCCGCGGCTGCTCCACGCGCCCGACTCCCCCGCCGCCCTGGTATTGCGCTGCGATGCGGGCGATCTCCGCCGTGATGTCACCCTGAGAAGCCACACACTCGGGGTTCATGTGCCGTGAGGCTACTCTCGGTGGCCCACCGAATCCCGCACAAAGCCGGCGGTGTCGTCGGGTCAGAGAGAGCGCACCAGCGCCGCTCGCCCCTTGGTGCGCATCTTGTAGGTGGCCGAGCCGCACACATGCGGCGAACGGCTGTCGTGACCCACCGTAACCGCGGGCTTCCGCCTTTCAATTGCGTGCAACCTGCGAATTAACACCAAGCATTCTTGTAGGAACCTGGTGGTGCGGCTGCCAGGTGATTGACCGGCGCCAAAGATTGCGAGATTCTACTTAGCGGAGAGTAGTTCTGTAAGACAGAGAAATCGCAGAGGGGCCATGCCAGACCAGCGCGGCGAATTGGCCGAGGTATTCGAGAATGTACGCCGGGGCATGATCCCCGCCCACATCTACAACGACCGGGAACTGTTCGCGCTGGAGAAGCAGCGGCTGTTCAGCCGGGCGTGGACGTTCGTGGGACACGAGTCCGAGATCGGCCAGGACGGCGACTACGTGGTGCGCCGCGTGCTCGACGATTCGTTCATCATCACCCGCGATTCGCAGGGCACCGTGCGGGCTCTGTTCAATATGTGCCTGCATCGGGGAATGCAGGTCTGCCGCGCGGAGATGGGCAACGCCTCCAACTTCCGCTGCCCCTATCACGGCTGGACCTACCGCAACGACGGCCGGCTCACCGGATTGCCGTTTCACCGGGAGGCCTACGGCGGCGACGAGGGATTCGCCAAGGACCAAACCCTTTTGCCCGCACCGAATTTCGCGAGCTATAACGGCCTGCTGTTCATCAGCCTGGATCCGAAAGCCGAACCGCTGGAAGAGTTCCTGGGCGACTTCAAGTTCTATCTGGACTACTACACCAAACAAAGCGCCGGCGGTGTCCAGGTGCGGGGGCCGCAACGCTGGCGGATCAAGGCGAACTGGAAGATCGGCGCGGAGAACTTCGCCGGCGACATGTACCACACCCCGCACACCCATGCGTCGATCGTCGACATCGGGCTGTTCCGCGAGCCGAAAGCCCAGAAACGCAAGGACGGTGCCACCTATTGGGCGCATCGCGGCGGTGGGACCACCTACAAACTTCCGCCCGGCGGTTTCGAGGAGCGGATGCGCTACGTCGGCTACCCCGACGACATGATCGGCCGGATCAAAGACGTGTGGACGCCCCAACAGCAACGGGTGGTCGGCGAGGACGGGTTCATGATCTCGGCCGCGACGTGCTTTCCGAACCTCAGCTTGGTGCACAACTGGCCCAAGGTGCACGACGGCGAAGACCAGGTGCTGCCGTTCATCTCGATCCGGTTGTGGCAGCCGATCAGCGAGAACGAGACCGAGGTGTGCTCCTGGTTCGCAGTGGACTCCGCCGCCCCCGCGCAGTACAAACAAGACTCGTACAAGGCCTATCTGATGTGCTTCGGGTCGACCGGCATGTTCGAACAAGACGACGTGGAGAACTGGGTATCGCTGACCACCACCGCGGCCGGTTCCATGGCGCGACGGCTGCTGCTGAACAGCCGGATGGGCCTGCTCGCCGACGACCGTCCGGTCATCGAGGCGTTGTCCCCCAGCGCTTTCCACGGCCCCGGACGCGCGCAGGTCGGCTACAACGAGCACAACCAGCGGGCGCTGCTGAACATGTGGGCCGACTACCTGCAAGGGGTGCCCGCATGAGGAAGCCGTTGCGGTGCCTGCCTTTTAGCGACACTCGTCACCTCCAGGCGCATCAGTTCCTGGTGGACGAGGCGTACCTGCTCGACGCCCAGCAGTATGAGGCGTGGCTGGACACGCTGACCGACGACGTGCGTTACACCATGCCGGTGCGCGTCACGACCGCGCGCGGCGCCGGGTTCGACACGTCGCCGGAAAGGGGGCCCGGCATGGACCATTTCGACGAGGACAAGTACTCGTTGAGCCAGCGGGTCGCGCGGATGGGCACCGAGCACGTGTGGGCCGAGGACCCGCCGTCGCGGCTGCGGCATTTCATCACCAACGTGCGCACCTTTGAGCCCGACGACCCAGAAGACACAGTCCACCTGGTGGTCGAATCGGCCGAACTGCTGTTCCGCAGCAGGGGCGACGTCAACGACAGCGCCCTGATGTCGTGCGGGCGCCAGGACGTGTTGCGCCGCTGCGATGATCGCTGGAAGCTGGCCCGCCGCACGATCATCGCCGACGAGTCGGTGCTACGGATGCAGAACCTGGCGGTGTTCCTGTGAACGATGAACTGCAGCGGCTGCTCGACGGCTCAGTCGGCGAAGCGATCAGCGTCGCAAACGAATTCACCGAGGTCGTGGTGCGCCGGGTCGACACGCGCAACGGATCGCGCTTGCTGATCAGCGCGCCCAGGTCCGGGCAGTGGATCACCCTGGACGCGCTCGAGGTCGAGGCATTGACATGGCAGAACCCCCGTACGCTGGCCGCCATGGTCGGCAATTCCCATGCGCCACTGCTGCCCGACGAGAGCGAAGCTCAGCCGTGACCGGCTGGCTGGAGGGTAAGCGCGCCCTCATCGTGGGCGCCGGTTCGGGAATCGGCCGGGCCGTGGTGGCGGCTTTTGGTGCCGAGGGAGCGAATATCGCTGTGCTGGAACGTGATCCGCGCAAGTGCGACGCGTTGCGCCAGCAGTTGCCGCAGGTGCCGGTGGTCGAGGGTGACGCCACCACCCACGAGTCCAACGACCGCGCCGTCGCCGCGGCGGTGGACGCCTTCGGCGGGCTGGACACCCTGGTCAACTGTGTCGGCGTCTTCGACTTCTACCACGGGGTGGGCGACATCGAGGCCGACGCTCTCCCCGATGCGTTTGACGAGATGTTTCGCACCAACGTGCTGAGCCATCTGCAGTCGGCGAAGGCCGCGCTCCCGGCGCTGCGACGCGCGCGGGGCTCCTCGATCGTGCTGACGGAGTCCGCGTCATCGTTCTATCCCGGGCGCGGCGGCGTGCTCTACGTGTCGTCGAAATTCGCGGTGCGCGGACTGGTCTCGGCGTTGGCGCACGAACTGGCGCCGGACATCCGGGTCAACGGCGTGGCACCCGGCGGCACCCTCAACACCGACCTGCGCGGCCTGTCCAGCCTGGGGCTCGACGAGACGCGCCTGGACGACAGCCCGGACCGCGCCCGGGACGTCGCCGCGCGTACCCCCCTGCACGTCGCGCTCACCGGCGAGGACCACGCGTGGAGTTACGTGTTCCTGGCGTCCGAGCGGTCCCGCGGGATCACCGGCGAAACCGTCCGTCCCGACGGCGGATTCGGGTTGGGCGCACCGCGATGACGGACCTGGATCAGCAGCGCGCCCTGGTGGCGCAGGGTTGCCGCGTCGCTGCGGCGCGCGGACTGGTCGACGGCATCCTCGGCCACCTGAGCCTGCGGGTCGACGACGAGCGCCTGCTGGTGCGCTGCCGAAGCGAGGCCGACAGAGGCGTGGCCTTCACCCGGGCCGACGACATCCGGCTGATCAGATTCGACGGCACCGCCGGTGCCCCGGGCGAACTCGACGGGTATCGCGTTCCCAACGAACTGCCGATCCATGTCGAGACCATGCTGGCAGACCCGGGGCAGGTCGCCGTCGCGCACCTGCATCCCCCGGACGTGGTCGCCGCCGATCTGGCGGGCATCACGATCCGGCCGATCTACGGCGCCCATGACATTCCCGGCGCCTGGCTGGCGCGCGGCGGTGTGCCCGTCTACGAACGCGCGGTGCTGATCCGGAATTCGCGGCTGGGCAAGGAAATGGTGGCGGCGATGCGCGGGCGGCCGGTGGTGGTCTGCCGCGGGCACGGAATCACCAGCGCCGCCGGCACCGTGCAGCAGGCGGTACTGCAGGCGATCAGCCTCGACGCCCTGGCCCGGATGTCGTTGCGGGTGCGCGCGGCCGGCGGCACCCTGCGTGACATTGACGACGCGGACTGGGAGGACCTGCCGGACCTGGGGCCCGCGTTCACCGCCGAGGCAGCCTGGCGCAACGAGGTGGCACGCCTTGCAGATCAGCCGAGCTGATCGCCAATCTCTTTGGCGGCGGCCATAAGTGCGGCGGCCACTGCGGGATACCGGGAGGCCGCAAGCCGGTTTTGCGGCGCGGCGGCGTTGAGCGCGAGCCGCAGCCCTGGCGCACGGGTCGGGATCGGCACGGCGACCGACGCGACGCCTTCCTCACTCTCTTCCCGGTTGGTGGCGTAGCCGCGCTCGCGGATGCCGGCGAGCTCGGCTTCCAACTCGGTACGGCTGCCGATCGAATGCGAGGTGATGCGCTTCAGCTGCTCGCGCGGCAGCAGCGCGCGCAGCTCCGGTTGCGGCAACTGGGCCAGCATGACCTTGCCCGTCGAGGTGCAGTGGGCCGGCATGGCACGGCCCAGCCGCGACGCCACCCGCACCGCCGCCGGCCCCTCCACGGCGGCGACAAAGCGGACGCTGGCGCCGTCGAGCATGCCGACGTGCACCGTTTCGCGCAGTTGTTCGCTGAGGCTGCGCATGACGGGCGCGGCGGATCGCGCGATGTCGATGCGGCCGAAGATCGCGAACGCGACACCGGTCAACGAGGGACCGGGCAGATAGGCCTTGGACACCGGATCCTGGCGGACGAACCCGCGATAAGCCAGCATCGCCAGCAAGCGATGCGCGGTCGACGACGCCACGCCCAGATAGCGGGTCGCCTCGCTCAACCGGATCTGGGGCCGTTCACCCAACAGCAGCAACAGCTTGAGCGCGTTGTCGACCGACTCGATCGGATACTGCGGCGCAAGCGAATCGGCGACGGGCTCGCGCTTCTTCTGCATGACATGACGGTACTCGCGGCGCCGCAGAAATTTGCCTCAGTCAGAGCAGGCTCAGCATGATCGCGCCCAGTAATCCCGCGGCCATCACGACGCCAGTGCTGGCCGCGATGGCCTTCCAGCCGAAGCTGCGGGCGACCATCGCCGCACCCGGGATGCTGACGGCGGGAAGGGTGATCAAGAACGCACCGAGCATTCCCGACGAGGCCCCGAGCAACGCCAGGCTCTGTAGCACCGGGATTTCGCCGGCCGTCGGAATGACGAGGAGAGTGCCGACGATCGCGGCGAGTACGACCATGACGAGGCCCTGCAGCAAGCCATGGTGCACCGGCTGAGCGAGTGTGAGCAGCCAGCCGCGACACGCGCCGACCAGAAGCACCAGGATTGCGTACTCCGGCAACAAGAACACGCACAGGCCCAGCAGCGCTCGCCCGAACCGGCGCCCCGCCGGCTCGCGCGCACCTGGCGATTCGATCGCCGCGGTCACCGGAGGCGGGCTGCCGTCGGCGCGAGTAACCAGCGCCACCGACGCCGCGACCGCAAGCACCGTGGCGACACCGACAACCACTCTGGTCAGCGCCCACTGCCAGGGAGCGACGAAGGACAGGAAGACGATCACCGCCGGATTCAGCAGCGGATTGCCCAGCCAGTACGCGACGGCCGCGGGCGAAGTGACGCCGTTGCGGCGCAACGTCACGGCCACCGGCGCGGCGCAGCACGTGCACATCATCGACGGCATGCCGGCGGCCCCGCCGGCAAGCGCGCTCGAGATCGGATGGCAGCGGTTCAAGGCTCGCGGCAGCCATGAGCGCGGCAACAACGCTTGCACCGACGCGCTGATCAGCAATGCCACCAACAGGGCCGGCCATATCGATGACCAGTACGCGTGGAAGAACGTCGCGGCGGCATGCCACGAAGGGCTGTCGCCGGCGTGTACCGAACCCACTGTCAAGATGTTGCGGCCGGACCAATGATGGGTGCGCCCGGCGCTCACGGCCTTGCTCACATAGGGCATCCACTTGGCCCAGAGCAGTCCGGTCACGAACACCGCCGATGCGACCAAAACGCCTAATGCGACATCCGCACGTTGCAACGTCCCAATTGCCTTGACCGGCAATGGCTTCGCCATGATCCATGACGCTAGACCAAAGCCGGCCCGAAGCGCGCCCTGGGTGGTCCGCAGCCACGGCAGGACGATGCTGCGTTTTCACAAGGTCCGGATTCGGAGGATAGCTATTATTCTCGGCATCGTGAGCGGGGCTATTCACGCTGGATACCGCCGTTACGTGGCCATTGGTGACAGCCAGACCGAGGGCCTGTGGGACGGCGACGACACCGTCGGCCTGCTCGGATTCGCCGATCGGTTGGCGATGATGGTCGATTCGCTGTATCCCGGCCTGCAATACGCCAATCTCGCGATCCGCGGAAAACGGATCAGCCACGTGCTCACCGAGCAGCTTCCGCAGGCGCTGGCGATGCGGCCGGACCTGATCACCGTCTGCGCTGGCATGAACGACGTCATTCAGCCCGGGCGATCCTTCGCGCCCGCCCTGGCCGACCTCGAGCACATCTACGCCGCGCTGGCCGACTCGGGCGCGACGGTGGTGACGACGACCTTCCCGAATGTCGCCCAGTTCCTGCCGCTGGGCCGGCTGGTGGCGGGGCGGCTGGCCCGGATCAACGGGGCCATCAGCGCGGCGGCTCACCGCTACGGGTTTCGGCTCGTCGACCTGTACAACGCGCCGTCGATGCGCGAGTTGGACACCTGGGCCATCGATCGGGTGCACGCGTCCACCAAGGGCCACATGCTGTTCGCCGCCGCGGCCGCCGAGGCACTCAATTTGCCTGACAGCAGCCATGATTGGGCGTGCGGCGGTCTGAATCCCATGCAACGTTCCTTCGCGGCGGGCACGTTCGAGCAGTTGCGCTGGACGCAGGAGAGCTTCTTCCCGTGGATCTGGCGGCGGCTGCGCGGCCTGTCATCGTACGACGGGCGCGAACCCAAACGCCCGCGGCTGGAGGGGCTGGACACCCCGAGCGAGTTCAAGCGCACACCTTGAGGCACGGATCCGCGGCCGGTCAGGCATCCTGGACGCATGAATCTGGAGCCCTTGCTGCACTCGATTCCGCCGCTCGCGGTCTACCTGGTGGTCGGCGGCGTGGTGGGGATCGAGAGCCTGGGCATCCCCCTGCCTGGTGAGATCGTGCTGGTCACGGCGGCGCTGATGTCGTCGCACCATGACCTGGCCGTCAATCCGGTCGGGGTCGGCGTCGCCGCGGTGCTCGGCGCGGTGAGCGGCGATTCGATCGGCTACGCGATCGGCCGCCGGTTCGGCATGCCGCTTTTCGACCGGCTGGGCCGACGGTTCCCGAAGCATTTCGGGCCCGGGCATATCGCGCTCGCCGAAAAGTTGTTCAACCGCTGGGGCGTTCGCGCCGTCTTTCTGGGCCGCTTCATCGCGCTGCTACGAATCTTGGCCGGCCCGCTGGCGGGGGCGCTGAAGATGCACTACCCGCGGTTCCTGGCAGCCAACGTCTCGGGCGCCATCTGCTGGGCGGGCGGCACGACCGCGTTGGTGTACTTCGCCGGCATGGCCGCCGAACGCTGGCTGGAACGGTTCTCCTGGATCGGCTTGGTGATCGCCGTCGTGGGCGGGCTGACCGCTGCAATCCTGTTGCGGGAACGCACATCCCGGATGATTGCGGAATTGGAGGCCGAGCATTACCGCAAGACCGGCGCAGGCGCGTCCGACACCGTCTGACTAGACGGCCTCGCCGGTGTCCGCGGCTGACGGCGGCCGGTGTTCATCGATCAGAAAGCGGGCCATTTTTCTTGCGCGCAGCGCGGCGTCCAGGTCCCCGACGGCGGCCAGAACGATCGCGCCCTTCATCAGAATGTGCCAGGACGAGGCGAATTCCTCGACATCGGTCAAGCCGGCCGCAACGGCGCGGCGCCGCACGATGTCGCGGACGTGGTCGATGTGGGTGATGCAGGCCTGACCGGCCGGGTGATCGGGTCCCACCTCGAACAGAACATTGATGAACGAGCAACCCTCGTAGCGGTCGCTGAGCCGGAACCAGTCGTGCATGACGTCGAAGATCGCCAGCAACTGTTCCTCGGGGGTGTTGCCGCGCTGGCGCGACTGCTCCTCGATCAAGCCGCGGGTCCAGAGCTCCTCGCGGCGCACCAGCACGGCCACTACCAGGTCATTCTTCGTCGCGAAATGGCGGTACAGCGTCGCCCTGGCGACACCGGCCCGTGCGATCACTTCGTCGGTGCCCACCGCGCGGATACCACGCCGGCTGAACAGCTCGTACGCGGCAGTCAGTACGCGTTCGCGAGGCGACGCGGTGGGTGCTCCGACATCCGGGTTGTCATACAGGACTTAACGTACTCTTAGGCCCCCGCCGGTAGACAGACCGCCCTGTCTCGTTATAGAAAAGAGATTCACATCCGCGAACAGTCTGTCTTCAGACATTAGGACGGGCATCCATCGGGGCGCCTCGGGGCGTTTGTCGATCAGGGGGTCCACCATGAATTCCGCCATTGTTGAAGCGATGCCCACCAGTCATCTGACGTTGAGCACCAAACTCGTCTACGAGCTCGGCGACCCCAACTCCACGCTGCGGGCGACCGCGGATCGCAGCGGCCCGTCGGTGGTGATCTACGCCGGGGGCGAGATCGACGCCTGCAACGAGGACACCTGGCGCCACCTGGTGCGCGAGGCGGCCAGCGGCGTCACCGCGCCCGGCTTCTTCGTCGTCGACGTCACCGGGCTCGACTTCATGGGCTGCTGCGCCTTCGCGGTGCTGGCCGAAGAGGCCAAGGGCTGCCGCGACCGCGACATCGACCTGCGCCTGGTGAGCTGCGAGACGATCGTCGAGCGCATCGTCGACGCGTGTGGTCTTGGCAGCGTGTTGCCGATCTACCCCACCGTCGACTCCGCGCTGTCCGCGGCCGCCCGCTGGTAGATCCTCGGGCCGTAATCGGCTCATGGGGGACCATCCCACCGTTGGTGCCGAGGAAGAATTCCTTCTCGTCGATCCGCAGACCGGCGCGCCCGCCCCGCACAACGCCGCGGTGGCCGCGGAAGCCGAGCGGCACGGCGTCGAGCTGCAGCTCGAATTGAGCAGTTGCCAGGTGGAAACCACCTCGCAGGTGGCTTCGACCAGCGACGAGCTCGGCGCGGAGCTGAGCCGGCTGCGGCGCTCCGCGGCGCAGGCCGCCGAGGCCGCCGGCGCCCAGCTGCTGGCCTGCGGGCTTCCGCCGACCACACCGCACGAGTTTCCGGTCACCGACACCCCGCGCTACCGCAGGATCGGCGAAGAGTTCGGAATGATCGCCCACGAACAGGGCATCTGCGGATGCCACGTGCACGTGCAGGTGCCCGATCGCGCCGCGGCCATCCACGTCAGCAATTGGCTGCGGCCGTGGCTGCCGTCTTTGCTTGCACTGTCGGCGAATTCGCGCGTGTACCGCAACGCGGACAGCGGCTACGCGAGCTGGCGCAGCGTGCTGTGGCGGCGCTGGCCCGCCGCCGGGGCGCCGCCGTTCTTCGCCTCACCCGACGAGTACGACGACGCGGTGCGCCGATTGGTCGATGCCGGGGTGATCCTGGACAAGGACATGATCTATTGGGACGTACGCCCTTCCGCGGACTTCCCGACGGTCGAGGTCCGGGTGGCCGACGTGCCCGCCACCGTCGCCGAGACCGTACTGCTCGCCACCCTGATCCGGGCGGCGGTGGTGACCGCGCTAGACTCGCCCGATGACGCTGGGCGGCTACCGGCCGGTGCGCTGCGCGCGGCGTACTGGAAGGCCGCACACGACGGGCTATCCGGCCGCACAATGGATTTGATCCACGGCCGCGGCGCGGTGCCGGCGGGTGAACAATTAGGGGCGCTTGTGCAGCGGGTGCGCCCCGCGCTGGAGTCGCTGGGCGAATACGACCGGGTTCGCCACGAACTCGACCGTGTCATAACCGACGGCAACGGGGCGATGCGTCAGCTGCGGGCCTGGCGCAAGCGCGGCGAGGTGATGGATGTCATCACCGAAGCCGCCGCGGCCACGCTGAGTTGAGCCAAGACAGACGAGGTCAATCCCGTTGCCGTACCAGGTCTCTCGTCAGGCAACAGCGAGCAGGCGATACAGGCCGATCAAACCGACGACCACGATGATCGCGCGCAGCGCGTCGCCCGACAGCCGGCGCCCGTAACGCGCCCCGAGCAGCCCGCCGACCAGTGAGCCCGCCGCAATCAGACCCGCGGCCGGCCAGCTGATCCGGTCGAACGCCACTGACGTATAGGCAACGGCGGCAACCACATTCACCACCAGAGCCAACAGATTCTTGGCCGCGTTCATCCGCTGCACCGACTCCGGCAACAGCGCACCCATCAGGCCGACCAGCAGGATGCCTTGCGCCGCGGTGAAATAGCCGCCGTAGACGCCGACGGCGAAGGTGCCGACCACCAGCGCAACCATCCGGCGCGGGCTGACGTGCTCGGGTGAACGTCCCGCCTCCTCCGCGCGCCGAGCCGTCCACGCCTGGATTCGCGGCCCGATCACCACCAGCACCAGCGCCAGCACCAGCAGCACCGGCACGATCTCGGCGAACACCTTTTCGGGGAGATGCAACAACAGATACGCGCCCACCACCGCACCGGCCAGCGATGCCGGGAGCTGCCACCGCAGCCGATCCCACTGACCGCGCAGCTCGGCGCGATAGCCCCAGGTGCCCGAGACGCTGCCCGCGACCAGACCCGTCGCGTTCGACATGGTGGCCGTCACCGGCGGATAGCCGAGCGCCACCAGGGTCGGGAAGGTGATCAGGGTGCCGGACCCGACCAGCGCGTTGATCGCGCCGGCACCCAGCCCGGCCAGGCATATGAGGAACATCTGAAATGGCGACACCGAAGAAAAACCTTAGCCTGCCGCCGATTTCGGCGCGAGGCGACTGCCGCCTCCGGGACTCCCCGGTCAGGCGGGCGGAGCTTCGGCGCCGCGTTCCACGCCGGTTCGCAGCTTGACCGAGGCGGAATACGCCAGTGTCCGGAAGTGCAGGACCGGATCGTCGGAGGGCTCGATGCCATCGGTGACGCGCATCGGGTCGAACACCACGATGTCGCCCCCGTGCTCGCGTTGGGTGTCCAGGCCCGTGATCGCCAGCGTGCCGACGGTGACGATCTGCGTGCTCTGCCAGGCCGCCGACGGGTCCACCGTCGAATCGGTGGGTCCGGCGATCTGTACTCGGAAGTCGAACCGCACCGGCCCGTCGTCCAGCCGCTGCTTCAGCTCGTCGGTGAGGAAGTCCGGATCCTTGCCGCCGGCATCCGATCCCGACAGGTATTCCTCGGGCGCGGTCGGAACCAGGTGGTAGCGAACGAATCTGGCGCTGCCGTCGGCGGCGATCCACCGAAAGGCGTGCAGGCCGTGGTATTCGGTGGTGGCGTAGCTGGCCGGGACGCGGTTCGCTTCGCGCAGGATGGGCAGCGCGCCGAGCAGCCCCGGATGGAAGAGCAGGTGTTTGGCCAGGCGCAGCGGTGTGGTGAGGCCGGGCCGCAGCGCCTTGAGCAGATCGATGAAGCCGTCCGGCGTACTGGAGACGAACAGGCGGGCGGTCTGCGTCGAGACATCGGTGGTGGAGCCGTCGGGCAAGGTGAACTTCACCGCCATCCCCCGCACACCGGACGCGCCGTCGCGCTGCTCGGGGTTGCCCGATCCGTTGGAGAAGCGAATCAGCGCCGGAACGGTCGAGCCATCGAGATGCTGTGCGCGCGAGAGCATGAGCGCATCGGGGGTCGCCGTGAACGTGCCCCTGTACAGGGCGCCTTTGGCGTGCAATGCGCGACAACCGGGCTGTGCTCCCCCGGCACCCCGGATCGCCTCGATCGCCTGGTCAGGGGTAAGTCCACCGCTCATGGACGAATCTTAGTCAGATCACCTGGGAAAGCCGAAGAGTTCGACGACACCGTGATCGCGACCGGCGGTGTAGCCGCCGTCGACGGCGAGGGCCTGGCCGCTGACGAACGAGGCGTCGGGAGACAGCAGGAAGGCGGCCATGGCGGCGATCTCTTCGGGCTGCCCCAGCCGCTGCAGGGCGTGTTCCCTGGTGATGGAGGCCAGCGGGCCTTCCATCCCGGGGATGCTGAAGACGCTGTGCGCCATGGGCGTTTCGATGAAGCCGGGGCAGATGACGTTGGCCCGGACGCCGCTCGGCCCGTAGTCGAGCGCGATGTTCTTGGTGAGCAGCACAACGCCGCCTTTGGCCGCGTTGTACGAGCTGCCGCCCGCGGTGCCCTC
This sequence comes from Mycolicibacterium vulneris, assembly GCF_002104765.1. GTDB lineage: Bacteria > Actinomycetota > Actinomycetes > Mycobacteriales > Mycobacteriaceae > Mycobacterium > Mycobacterium vulneris. The sequence continues at coordinate 118,358 of NZ_NCXM01000013.1, read as the reverse complement.
GATGCCCTCGACGCTGGCGACCGTCACGATCGAGCCCCGTTCGCCCTCGGCCCGGGGTTGTTCGATCATTCTGGCCAGGGCCGCCTTGGCCACCAGGAAGGTGCCGGTGAGGTTGATGCCGATCACTCGGTCCCATTCGGCGCGGTCGAGCAGGTGCACCGGGCCTCCCCCGGCGACACCGGCGGCGTGGAAGAGACCGTCGAGGCGGCCCGGCACGGCGGCCAGCACCGCGGCGATCGCGGCTTCGTCGGTCACGTCGGCGGGTACGAAGGTGAACCGCGGGCCCAGGTCGTCGGGTGGGTCGGCCAGGTCGGCGCCGACCACGGTGCCGCCCTCGGCCAGGAGCCGGCGCGCGGTGGCCAACCCGATTCCCGACGCGGCGCCGGTCACGACGAAGGTGCGGGAACGGGCGCGCTCGGGGTTCACCATGTCGGATCCTTGTCTGAGTGGTCAGGCCGGTCGGCCCAGTCATGGTGACACACCGCCCCGCCGAACATCGGGATTGGCGTCAAATCTGTTCGCGCCGTGTGCTTTACAGACTCGTTTGAGGTTTTGATAGGTGGGCTGTATCGAGCTACAGCAAACTCGACTTGGACATTGCCGGCCGCCGCTGGAGGACGATAGGCCCACGGGCGAATTTCGCAGCGGCCGACGGCGTTAGGAACAACGATGTCAGTAACTCAGTTTGGGGCCGCCGTGATCGCCGTGGTCGTCCTGGCCTGCTCGGCCAACCGGGCCGAGCACGCCGCCGCGATCACGCTGGCGTCCGACGACTGCTGCAGGCCGACATCGACCAATTCAGCAGCGGCGCCCCGGCCATCTTGACCGATACGAACCGCCTGAACCCGCCCGACACCAAGCCGCTGCCCGGCGCCAACTTCCAGCAACAAGCCTTCGTCAACTACACCGCGACCGTGGTGAACCCGCAGGGCACGATTCCGGTGATCGGCACGTTCACCGAGCTGCTCAACACCTCGAACGGCCGATCGGCGTTCATCGACTTCCGACGGGACAGCAGCGCGACCACCCAGGCCGCCGGCGACGGCGGAATGATGATCGGCTCCATGGAGTGAGGCGCTAGCGACCTGCGCCGGCCAGGGTCGGCGTGGCGTGCGCGCGACCGACCGCGTATTAACAACGTGAACAAATCGAACGAAGAGGGGTCCATGCCGCCAGCCGACACGACGAACAGCACGGCGGAGACGCTCGCCGGCATCGTGGAACGACACGCACAGCAGCGGCCCGACGCGATCGCCATCCGCTTCGGCGAGCGCCAGTGGTCCTGGGCGGAGTGGAGCTCGCGGATTCGTCGCACGGCCGGGGCGCTGCGCGAGGCCGGCCTGGAGCGGGGCCAGTGCGTGGCCTTCCTGGACAAGAACCACCCCGCCTGCCTCGAAGTGCTCATCGCGGGCGCCTCCATCGGCGTGGTCACCACCGTGCTCAATTGGCGAGTGATCGGCGACGAACTCGTGCACGTCCTGGCCGACAGCGGCGCCCGCGTGCTGCTGGTCGGCACCGAGCTGCGCGCCGCGGCCGAGGCGGCCGCCGAGCGGGCGCCGGGCGTGCAACGCATCATCGAGATCGGCGACGAGTACGAATCGCTGCTCGCCGCGGCGGTGCCGACGCAGCCCGCCCCGAGCGTCGACGAGAACGAGACCGCGCTGGTGATCTACAGCTCCGGCACCACCGGCCGCCCCAAGGGCGTGCTGCTCAGCCAGCGGGCGCTGGTCAATCACGCGTCCAACCTGGCTCCGGCGTTTCCCTTCGCCGGTGCCGACGCGAATCTGGTCGCCATGCCCTTGTTTCATGTCGGCGGGATCGGCTACGCCTTGTTCGGAATCCGTTCCGGGGCAACGACATTCATAACGCGCGAACCTGACGCCGCGACGCTGATCGGGGCGGTGCGCGCGGGCGCCACCCACGCGTTCTTAGTCCCGCCGGTGATCGCCCGGTTCCTGGATGCGGATGAGGCGGCGACCGCCGCGATCGCCGGCTTGCGCTACATCGTCTACGGCGCCGCACCGATGCCGCTGCCCTTGCTGCACCGGGCGCTGTCCACGTGGCCCGACACGAAATTCGTGCAGGTGTACGGGCAGACGGAATTGTGCGGCGCGGTCACCGCGCTGTCCGACGACGATCACCGCGATGCCGCGCGGCCCGAACTGCAGCTGGCGGCCGGAAAGGCGGTGCTGGGCTGCGAGATTCGCGTCGTCGACCCCGAGACCGGAAACCCGTTGCCGCCCGGGGAATCCGGCGAGGTGTGGGTGCGCAGCAACCAGAACATGACCGGCTACCTCAACCGGCCGGACGCGACGGCCGAGACGATCACCGCCGGCGACTGGGTGCGCACCGGAGACATCGGGCGCCTGGACGCCGACGGCTACGTCTACATCGAAGACCGCATCAAGGACATGATCATCACCGGCGGCGAAAACGTGTACGGCCCCGAGGTGGAAAGCGTGCTCATCGAACATCCCGCCGTCGAGGACGCGGCGGTGATCGGGGTGCCCGACGATTTTTGGGGCGAATCCGTCAAGGCGATCGTGGTGACCGACGGCGAGGTCGACGCGAAAGACATCATCGAGTTCTGCCGACAGCACCTGGCCGGCTTCAAATGTCCGCGCACGGTCGACTTCGTGGCGGAACTCCCCCGCAACGCCAGCGGAAAGATCCTGAAAACTGAGCTGCGCGAACCATTTTGGCGCGACCGGGCGCGCGGCATATGAACACTCGCGTGGATGCGGCGCGGCGCGACGGTGCGATCAGCGTGCTGGGCGGCCTGACCGGGGTCGCCCCGCACGGCGAGTGGATCGACTTATAGCCGTCCCTCGATACGCAGCTCGGGGTGCACCCAGTCGGGTGAGCGGCGTTCCTTGAACGAGCGGAAGCCCTCGATGGCCTCGGCGTCGGACAGGCTGGCGGTCATGCCGATGCGGTCATAGAGGCCCAGGTAGTTGTCGATGCTGGACTTGATGACGCCGCGGGCGCGCGGCGCGGTTCGACAGCATTGCGCGAGAATGTCTTTCGCCGCGTCCAGGAGGCCCTCGTGCGGCACCACACGGGTGACCAGGCCCCAGTCGAGGGCTTCGACCGCGGTGAGCACCCTCCCGGTGAACATCAGGTCGCGGGTGCGCACCGGCCCGATGAGGACTCCTCTCTGATCAGCGTCGCCGCGGGTACGTCGCGCCGCAACGCCGCTACGGCTCTTACGGTATCCGCGGTGCCGGGCGCCTACACGTAAGGCAGCGTCGCCGTCTCGGCCCTCGCGGACGCATCGGCGAGCACCGAAGCGAGTCTGGTTTGCAGGGTGGACGTGGTGTCCCCCACCGGCTTATCGCAGAACCTGCAGCGCGTTGTGAAGTTCGGCTGTTCGTGCTCGTCAGGCCAGAACCGGCGCGGCCCGACCTGGGCCCCGGGGTCGAACTGCACGGCCTGATGCGGGGCGTCCTTGAGGATGCGGCCGACGGGATGGCTTTGCGGGCATTCGAGTTTGAGCATGCCGACGCCCTCTTGGTTGCCGACCATGGTTCACCATCCTCTCGCTGTCAATGCAGGATCTGCGCCAGCTTGCGCCACCGCCGGTGCCGGTGGCGGAACATGACCCGGACGAAGGCGCGGGTGAGCAGACCGTGCACGCCGTCGTCGGTTTCGATCTCGTCGGTGTAGCGGCAGCTGCGGTCGTCGATGGGTTCGAACGTCAGGCGGTGATTCCAAGTGTGGACGGGTCCGCCGTGCTCGTTGGTGTAGATCTCGGTCGGGTCGAGTCGCTTGATGGTCAGGTGATGCGTCCATCCCGGGATGACGCCGAACCACCAGAGCCGTGCCGATCCCTGAGTGCCGACCTCGATGCGCTCGGGGACCTCGAGGCGGTAAGCCCGCAGCACCGGGCTGAGGACGTGCTTCATCAACTCGGGCTTGCGCGCCAAGGCGGAGGCCGTCTCGACCGGGATCGGCAGCTCCGTAGTTAGGCTCACCTTACTCATGCAGTTCAGGGTGGCTTAGCCGGCGCGATCAGGCAAGGGCGACGTGGTTCAGTGCGGCGGTTCTGGTGTCGCCGGGCCGGGCGCCGGGGCCGGCGAGGACGGTGCCGGTGGCGGAGCGGCCGACGGCGGACAGTCCGGCATGAAAATCCACACCGACGACCATTTGGCGGTGATCTTGTTGCATGCCACCGCGGTGATCGGCGAGGCGTTACTCGCCGAAATCAGCGCCGCGATGAGTCCGGTCACCAGCACAGGAAGAAGGATGCGGGACACGACAGTCAACATGGTTACCCTCCGCGACCGGCGTCCGTCCGAATGATGCCGCGACGTGCAGGTAACGCTACGGCAGAAGCCCCCGGGCCGCAGCGTGAGAAGTCGACGGCGTGGGATGCCTCGGTGGTGGGCTGGTGCAGTCAACTTTTCATTGACCTGGATTGACCTTGGGTGCGGCCCGTGGGCACGGCCGGCATGACCAGACATGATGAAAACCCTTGCGTGATGTAGCCGCAGCAATTCCCGCAGCTGCGGCTCAAAGGTATGCACTTCGAACCCGCGGGCCGGCGTTATCTCGCCGACTTGATTGGTGCTCCGCGTCGAGCCCATCAACTGACATACCTCCACCGCCCCCGCGACGGCCTCTACCGCGCAGCGTGAAGGTCCATCGGCACTTGAACGGCGTTGTCCCCCGGTGTAGGGGTTAAGAAGGCGAGGTTCGGACCTATCCACAGCACAGTTCCGATACGGCGAAGATCGAGCGCGTACAAGTCCGAAACGGCTCGTGAAGAGGAGAGGGCGATTGATCGGCGAGGAGCATGCCGACACGCACGGTGAGCTCGATCACCGGGCCGCCGAGGTCGATGAGCGCGAAAAGGCTCTCGTGCAACGCGACGCCGACCTACAAAAACGCGAGTGGCTCGTTGACGAGCGAGACCGGATCGCCGACGAGCGAGACCGGATCGCTGACGAGCGAGACCAGACCGCTGACGAGCGAGACCGGATCGCTGGCGACCGAGAGCAGAGTGCAGACACACGCGAGCGGGTCGCTGATGAGCGGGAGGGCACGGCTGCGGAGCGCGAACGCGAGCGACTCCGCCGCACAGCCGACCACGCGGACCGCTTGGCAGCCGGTGACCGGCGGGAACGCGCGGAATACTTGCGCGAGCAAGCCGAAATCTCTCGTGAGATGACCGCAACCAAACGACATCCCGCCGAAGAGTAACTCGTTTCCCGGAGGAGGGGCATTTCCTCACACGTATAGCGTCCGAGCGGTCTAAAACGTGGCCACCGCTGTCGTATGGAGGCACGGTCCTGCAGCGGTATGCGCCAGCAGACGTGAATGCCGCCGTCTGGTGGACTAGTGATCATGCAGTGGCCGCCGAGGTCCTCGGCGCATTGGGCATATTGGCGTCAGCGACGATCGAGCTGCTGCCGCAGCTGTCGGGAGATGAGCGGCCGAGTGATTACGCGAGTCTGGCTGCCGAACAAATCGACCTCGACAACGTAATCAACGAGTTAAAAGTTTTGGCCGGCAATGCTATTGGTCGACGCGAGCCATCAATAGGGCTGGCTGCGTGAACGATTCGCGGGGTGTGACGTCATCTCTGTGACGACGGAACGGCCCTGCCCGCGAGGAGATTCCTGTGCGGCCGCCAGCAGAATATCGACAGAATGCATGATCCCGGTCGCGATATCGTCGACCGCAGGCACATTGTCCGGGCACACACACACGCTCACATCCAGCTCATCACCACGGCAGGTCAGCGCAATGTTTAACCCACTTTCCTCGGCTAGGGGCGCCACCGTATGCATGCCGACGACCTTGGCGCCGGCGCAGTACGCCGGCACCGGCTCAACGGCAATGGAGGAGACACTGCCGTGACAGATCGGCCTGAGCTGATGCCGCAGGCCTGATCCCGTGTAGAGCTGCATACCCACCTGAGCTATGGCCGGCGGCACAAGCGAGGCCATGCTCTCCAAATCGATTGTGGAAGACCTACTTCCGTTGTCGCGGCCCCGGATCGCGTTCAGTCTTTCGGTGGCGGTATGGAGATTGGCGAGGACCTGCACAGGGTCGTCGAGGTGTACCGGGATGCGAAGCCGCCCGATAGTCAACGCCCTGCCAACCCTAGGGGGATACGTGACTGGTAGCTCGAACGGCATCCGCATCAGCAGCGGATCGTCGGGTACGTTGTCGTGCCGTTGCAGCCATGCGCGCAATGACAGTGTGCAGGCAGCTAGAACAACGTTGGTGATGCTGCCCCCGAACGCGGTGCTGACCGTCGTCACGTCTGCCAGCGGGATCGAGGCGAAGGCCACTGCGCGCCGCATGGTCAGCGGCGCGTTGAACACTGTGTGCGGCACCGGACCGCTCATCGACGATGCCACCGGGGCCATCGGGGCCCCTACGCGCATGCGGAGCAGCCGACCACTTACCGCCTGCAGGACACCAGATACTGTCTCGGCGATCAGCCACATTCCGGCGACATGGTTTTCGACGATCTCGGTCATCAGGTCGGTAACGAGGTCGCTGACGGAGGGCGCCGGGCCTAAGCTAGGCTCGGTCGACAAATTGTTGGCCGGGTCGGCGTGCGGTCCGGCGGTCAGCAGCCGCGGCCACAAGGACGCTGCCCCTGCGGCCCCGTCGTTCAGTGCAGGCGACATCTTCACCGCCAACGCCCACCGGCCGCCTGCCAGTCCGTTGATACTCCACGCTTCCCACAGCCGGCTAAGGCCATCCTGTCGCCCGGCACTCAACTCCGCGATGAGATCGGCGAGCTCTCGCCGACCGCCGGGAGCGCGAACCGTTGCGCGATGAATTTGCGAAGAAGGGTCATAGTCGTCAATCTCGGCCCACACGGGCTGCCCCACGCCCAGCGGCTTGGTCACGAGGCGGCTGCGAAATCGCGCCAGTTGCGGCAGCGACGCGGCCACCAGTTGGTGTAGCCGCTGGTGGCTGAGCTGATCGGACGCATCGATGATCACCAGCGTAACCGTGTGCGCAGGTGTCCTCGAGCTCTCTGTGTGCAGCGACAGCGCATTAGTCCCCGACAATCGCATAACCATCAGCGCCCCCCTTTCTGCAACGAAACATCTTGATTCACAACCTCTACCAATACTTGCCAACGGTGATGCGGACAGAACCACTCCACCAGCGGTGCCGCCTTAGTCGGTGACTAGTTGTTCACTTCGCTTGCGCCAGTTGCTTCTTCAATGCGATGAGTTGACTCTTGAGTCCCTAGCTATGGCGCGATGGAGGCGCGAGGGCCGTCGGGGGAAGACGACGGGAAGGTCCGCTCCGGGACCGGGGTGGTTCCCGACGATCGGCTGTTCTGCCCTGCGTTGCGAATTCCCAGCGCTCGCGCGCGGCGTCCCTCCTGGTGCGGCTCTCCCGGTCTTTCACGCTGATCATGAGCAGGGTATCGACGCTTGACACGTTGCCCGGAGCGGCAGCTGCCATCACAATCCCGTGCGCTTGATCGGGGTCGAGGTGAGATGGGACAACCAGCAAGCCAAACTTATTGCCTTTGGAGTCAAGGACTTCGACCGTATTAAACGGATGGCGGCGGTGTCCGTCGAGTTGGACCACGCGTCCGCCGCTCACAAGTTCGGTGGGCGTCATTCTCCATTCGGTGTTGTTGTACATCACACAACTGATCGCGCCCAGACGCATCGACAGAACTGCGATCAAATCTGGCAGTTGCGTCATCAGGTCATCACTGTATGGCCACCATGCACCGTCCACATACCCGATGCCACGCGCGGTGGGTTTCAACCGATACCGCGCCGGATGGATGCCCCGTGTGGTGTCCCACCTCGAGTTGTTGCGGGCTTGCCCTAGCGTCACCGCGACGCTCCCGTCTTGACCGCGATACCGGCCAATCATTCGAATCGGCGACGACATAACCCAGGACGATCACAAACGGAACACCGCCGATACGTTGTCACCCTACTCCGATCTGGCCTGGGACAAAGGGACGCGAGCGACTAACGCTCTGCCGGCCCGGTTTCTGCTACATCATGCCGCCGGACCAGGGATCGAACCCGGCCGAAAGTGATTCACCCGCGAAGGGGCATCAAGACCGAAGGTCCACGCCTTATTACCGGCTCTATCGAAGAGACGTGCTGCGTTTGTACACACAGTGAAGATTCGACGGCGGCCAGCCTAGTGCTGACTGCTTAACACCACAGTTGCGCACCAACGGCCATCTAGCAACAGACTACGAACGCAACTTGCTCAAATCGGTCGCTGGCTCCCAGGGTATGCGATACGCGGCACGGATAGAAGATTGAACGTGGACCAATTGTCGACGGTGTTACCGGGCAATGATGATGATCTTGGGCGGGGCGGACGCGCTGACAAACCACTGTTGCGGCGCCGACGATTTAGGCGTTTTGGGCCCTGCTAAGGATCGCGTTAGGGTCTGGATGAGGCATGTGCAGGGGACGCGTCATCCCTACCCCGCGCCGCCGCACGGCTGGCGAATCCGGAACGACTGGCGGATGATCACGGCATGAGACGCGAAGTGGGCGCCGAGATCGAAGTCGACATCACCGCACCCACGACGCTGGAGTTTCAGATTGCTGTTGCCCCGCATCCACGCACGGAGGTCTTTGAATCGCTGCGCTTCATCTTGGACGGACGGCCTATCCAGGCCGTGGAAGTCAGCGGTGTACATGGCAACCGCATCCACAAGTTCGACGCAGCAGTGGGAACACTGAGAGTCGACTACTCGGCGACGATCGTGGGTCAAACCGATCCGGCTCCGGTGAACGAATACGACCAGTCGATGTATCTGCGACCCAGCCGCTACGCCGAGGCCGATAAGTTCTATGGTTTCGCCGCAACCGAATTCGGCACCTATGGAGATTCGGCAACGCTGTTGGAGAATGTGAGCTCGTGGGTGGGCACGAGGCTGAACTATGTGCCCGGCTCAAGCGATCCGATCGACGGGGCGGTGGAAACCCTGCTCTCCGGCGCAGGCGTGTGCCGCGACTACGCGCATCTGGTGGTGGCGCTGCTGCGTGCGGTCAACGTCCCGGCCCGCCTGGTGTCGGTGTACGCGCCCGGGCTGCACCCGATGGACTTTCACGCGGTGGCCGAGGCTTTTGTCGAGGGGCAATGGCGGGTTGTCGATGCGACGCTGCTAGCGCCGCGGCAAAGCCTGGTGCGGATAGCCACTGGTCGTGATGCCTCCGACACCGCGTTTCTCGACAATCACAGAGGCGCAATCACGCTGAACCGGCTGGTGGTGACCGCCGTCGTTGACGGCGACTTACCCCGGGATTCGATCGACCAACTCGTCTCCATCCGCTGAGAACGCCCGGCCGGCTGGTTGCGACCATCAACGTGCCGTGGTTCGTTCTGGACATCCGAGTAGTGTGGGAACCGTTGGTGATACTTCGTACCTGACTATTCAAAGCCATGTCGTCGCCGATTCGAATGAGTTGGCCGGTCTCGCGGTCAAGACAGGAGCGTCACTATGACGCCGAAACAAGACCAGATGGACATCGGGCGCCGGCAAACCCCACCGGTACACACACCGCGCCTGAGGCTAAAGCCCAAAGCGCCTCAGAGCGGGTCTGTCGATGGGGCATGGTGGCCGCACAGTGACGACCTCATGGCGGAGCTACCGGATCTGCTGGCGGTGCTGTCTGTTCGACTCGGTCCGATTGGCCGCGTGATCTACAACATCGACGAATGGGCAAGGCCGCCCGCTAAGTTCCCGGTCGGGAGACGGATGGTACGACTCGACGGATATCGCCTTCAGCCAATCAACACCATCGAGGTCGTCGGACTCGATCGCAGCAAAATCGTCCTACTGGTCGTTTCACCGCACGCCGACCCAGACCAGGCACACACGATAATGATGACAGCGGCCAGCCCAAACAATTCCTTGACCGTCGAGGGCCTCATGATCAGCGCGGAAGAAAAGGAGACCCGGGTATAGACCCGCGCAGCCAGTCATCGCGCAAACCCATTGGAGATCAATGAAGCTCAGCCGTTTCGGCTTTCACCTGCCGCATCGGACTCTGCCATTCGCCGATTGAGAACCTCATTTGTTACATCGCCGCTCCCGATTTCGTACGTCGTCACAACCGGTAACTTGGCTATGCTGCAGACATCGTGGGTTTATCGAGTGCTGCCTCTTCGGTAGCCATCTGCGATAGCCGAATTAGTAGACCGGAGCGTCACGTGGCGCATCCTTTCCCCGCCTTCGAGCTCTACGGAGGAGGGCCTCCACCTCATGTGTGAGGTTTGCACTTCATGGGAGCGGGAGAGCTGCGCCAACTCGTGCGCAAATGCGCGTCAGGGTTGGAAGGTCGGAGCCATCGGCACCGTTAAATCCGCACGAAAACTCCTGGGGCTGATCGGGTATCACCCTCTTGGTCGATAACGTCACGCGGTGTCACCACTAGAAGATGTTGACCAAAATCTTGGCAGCAGTGGGCCGGTGCGGTCGGCCGAGAGCCGTCGCGGGCTACGTATTGCGAACCCGGTCCGAATCAAAGTCATTGCGGCACAATAGGAAATGCTGAGCATGCTGCAAAGTCGAGATCACCGCCAGGGTCGCCTCCGCGCCCTGGTTAGTGTCCACGCCGTCGGAGCGCAAACCGTCGTATCCACCACCTGTATCCGGGTCCCACATCGGCTCCCCCGCATCGTTGTCTCCCATGAACCAGGCGGCTGCGGCCTCGACGCCGGCCGGCCAAATCGGGTTGGTATCAACGGTGGCGGCGCGCGCGCACGCATCGGCGAGCGTGGACACCTCGGTCGGCCGCTGGTCGAATCCGGGCCGGGTGTCCTCGGCGCCTCTGCCCCCGGCGGGGGTGGGCGACAGATGACCGTCCGCCGTTTCGACTGCGACCAGCCACGCCAACAGCTCCAAACCTCGCCGACGCAGCGGCGCGTCGGCAAGCGCGGCGCCGGCACCGATCATCGCCTCGGGCACAACGGCATTGGCGTAGGTCAGTCGGGGCTCGGGCCACGGCCACCCCAGGTCTTTGTTCGGTGCAGGCACCGACGAGGCATAGTCGGTGAGTAGTGCGCGAGCCGCGCGGTGTGTCGGGTCGAAGACGAGAAGTTCGGCGGCACCGAGCGCCGCGAACGCCATCGCCCGGGGTAATATCGAGCGTTCCTGGGCGGCACGTTCGAACTGCATGATGGCCGACTGGCGGGCCCAGTCGACATTACTGTGCGCGGCTGCGGTCCCCAGACCCCAGATGCACCGCCCCCAGGCGTCCCCGAGGGCGGGTTCGTCGACCCAGCTTCCCGTGCCGTCCATCCGATTGCGGCATGCGCCAGTGAGAGCCTGTGCGTCGTTTAAGAACCGCAACGCAACACCGGCCAGACCGTTCAGTATTCGATCGGGGCCATGGTCTCGGGTGGCGACAACAAGCACCCGCGCCACATCGTCGGTGCAGTAACCGTGCTGGGGCAGGGGTTCGGCGAGCCGCGCGTGCATCAACGTGCCACGACGGTCGGTCAGCCGCAGCAGGTGATCGAAAATCGGCGCCGGAGACGTGGTGCTCATACCCGTGCCCGTCGCTGCGCGAGGACCCGATGCGCCAGCCGCTGGTACGCGCGTGCGACGGTTGGCCAGGCTGTCTCGGGCGCTAATCTCCTGGCCTCGGCCGCCATCGCACCGGCGAGGCGCGGCTCGGTCAGCACCCGGCGCAGGGCACAAGCCAGCGCATCCGGATCGTCATGCGCGACGACGATGCCGGCGCCACTGGCGAGCAGCTCGACGGCGTGCGGGAACGCCGTGGCCACGACCGGGCGGCCGCTCGCTATGGCGTCGACCAGAGCACTGGAGGTGACCTGATCGGTCGAGTCGTACGGCAAGACCACGACCGCCGCGGACTGTAAAAGAGCGGTGAGCATCGGAACGCTGCGGTGATCCGTGTCAAAGCACACCGAATCCGCGACACCGCTGCGCAGCGCCTGATCTATTCGGGCATTCCGGTACGCCTCGCCATCGGCGGCCAGCACCGTCGGGTGCGTTCTGCCCGCAACCAGGTACCGCGGCCGGCCGGGCAGATCACTGAGCGACCCCATTGCCTCGATCACCCGCTCGATGCCCTTGCCCGGACCCAGCAGGCCGCTGGTCAACAGGATGGGTCGACCGCTCCGCATGCAGGGTGCCTTCGTCGGAACGGTCGCGCCGTGTGGGATGGTGGCGACTTTGCGGGGCGCGATGTCGAAGCCCCGGCGCAGCCGTAGGCTGGCCGCCTCGGACATCACGACCACCTGGTCTGCCCGGTCGGCGAGCACCTCAAGAAGCGAACGCTGGTGTGGCGTCGGGTCTTTCGGGATAGTGTGAGCGACCAAGATCGACGGGATGCGCAGTCTGTCGACGATGCCCAATACTTCGGCGCCGTCGACGCCTCCGTAAATGCCGTACTCATGCTGGATGACGACAACGTCGCGCTGGTTCAGCAACTCGGCGCATGCTGCGACGGATGCCGCTGAGCCATTGACCAGCTCTCCGATGACGCGGGTGCTCGCGGATGGCGGGCCGTCGGATACCCGAACGACGCTGACCTCGGCGCCATTGGTGCTCAACCCGTCGGCCAGCGCGGCGCTGAACGACGCCAGCCCCGACGCTGTCGGTGGATACGTACCCAGAATGCCGAAACTCGTGGCGTCGGAAAGCCCTTGCCGCCCAGAGGAGTCCGTCGAACATGGAAATTCAACCAAGGCGCTCAAGGCAATCCCAACTAAAGGTGGCCACCTGCGTGCCCGGTATGAGCGGTTTGCTCGGTGCGATCAGCGGCGTATGACTGACTCAGCCCGGACTGCCTGGATTTCCAACTCCTTTGAGCCTACACCCGCCAATGCGTCGGCGCGACGACCGAATATCCCCGCCGTGGGGTACAGTCGCAGAACCGGGACCCACCCAGGCCCCCATGACGAAGGGGCTAGCGATGTCCGATAAGTCTCCTCGACGAGCCATGAGCAAGAAGTCCGGAAAGTCATTGAAGGAGAGGCGCGCCGACAAGCACGTCAAGGCAGCCCGCCGCGCCGCAGCCACCGATGCGCTGCTTCGCACCGAGAAGAGCTGAGGCGCAACGCCGTTCGTTCGCACTAGCTGTCGCCTGACCGAAATCCACCGCGTGCGTTGAAATTTGCCGGGCCGACTGTGCCCAGTCTGCCCGGCGATCGACGCCGTGTTTGCTCTCTTCCATCGAGCTTGTCCGTCGGGTCCTCGGCGCTCATCGGCGACTCAGGATTCGGAGCCGGCGCAGCCGCCGCGGCGAGCCACCCGACGAGCGCCTAATCGAATAGGCGAAGTCCCATCTCGATGGTTTGACGCAGCAAAACTCTGGAATGCGGATTTCAAGGTGTACGGAACAATCACCAAGTTCAGCAATTTCCGAGCGCCTTGCGGTATCGTTTGTCACGGTTGATTGCGCAGCCCCCGGAAACGTCCGGCGGCGATCGGTAAGAGATCCCCGCCCGCAACGTGACTGGACACCCGGTTAATTCGACGGTCGAAGGATTGTCCTTTCGGACTGCCCCTGACGGAGTCCGATGGTCAGGCGTTGGTTGCCCCCCCGTCCGCAACATCGGCGCGCCCCGCTGGCTGATTGCCCGCAACTATCTACCGTCAGCGTGCCCGAGTGCTCGAGACCGCGCTTCGATCGGAGCGACGAAACATTCATCGTCCACCTCATTTCCCGGCGGACGGCACTCCCAATTTCGACGACAGTTTGGCGCTGCAACACCGACGCATTGGCTTCGTCCGGACGCGCGGGTCCGCAGTTGGATGGCCCGGCGCCCGGCCGGACGCCGACTGCGGCGCTGCTGCGCCGGAACCAAAGGAACGGCCTTGAGCAAATTCACCGAAACCATGTATGACACCGCCCAGTCCAGTTCGAAGGGCCTGGTGACCGGGGAACCGAATTGTCCCGTCCGACACACCTGGGGCGAGGTGCATGAGCGCGCCCGTCGGATCGCGGGTGGCCTGGCCGCTGCGGGGGTCGACCGCGGTGACGCCGTCCCGGTGCTGGCCGGTGCTCCCGCAGAGATCGCGCCCGCCGGGCAGGGAATCTGGATGCGCGGCGCCAGCCTCACTATGCTCCATCAGCCCACGCCACGCACCGACCTTGGGCGCTGGGCCGAGGAAACCGCCGCCGTCATCAAGATGATCGGCGCAAAAACGGTCGTCATCTCGGACCCGTTCGTGGCCGCGGCCCCACTTCTTGCCCAGCTGGGAATGCGGGTGCTGACAATCGAGCAACTGCTCGCCAACCAGCCGATCGATCCAGTCCCGGCCGGCGAAGACGACGTTGCGTTGCTGCAGTTGACGTCTGGTTCTACCGGGTCGCCGAAGGCCGTTCAGGTTTCGCACCGCAATGTCGTTTCCAACGCCGAGGCAATGTTCATCGGCGCAGAAGTCAACATCGATACCGACGTGATCGTGAGCTGGCTACCACTGTTCCACGACATGGGCATGACCGGTTTCTTAACCGTGCCAATGTATTTCGGCGCGGAGCTGGTCAAGGTCACGCCGATGGACTTCCTGCGCGACACGTTGCTGTGGGCGAAGCTCATCGACAAGTACAAGGGTACGATGACCGCCGCGCCGAACTTCGCCTACAAGATGTTCGCCAAACGCCTTCGTAAGGTGGCTCAGCCCGGCCAGTTCGACCTGTCCAGCCTGCGGTGGGCGCTGTCAGGCGCCGAACAAGTCGAACCCGCTGACGTCGAAGACTTTTGCGAAGCGGGCAAGCCGTTCGGGCTACGTCCGGAGGCGATCCTGCCCGCTTACGGTATGGCCGAGACGACCGTGGCCGTGTCATTCTCCGAGTGCGGCGCGGGCCTGATGATCGATGAGGTCGACGCAGACCTGCTCGCCGTGCTCCACCGGGCCGTTCCGGCGACCAAGGGCAAAACCCGGCGACTGACAACACTTGGCCGTCCGCTCAAAGGGCTGGAGGCGCGCATCATCGACGACGACGGCAACATCCTCTCCGCCCGCGGCGTCGGCGTCATTCAGGTGCGCGGCGAACCGGTGACCGAGGGTTACGTGACGATGGGCGGTTTCGTCCCGGCTTTGGACGACCAGGGTTGGTATGACACCGGCGATTTGGGCTACCTCACCGAGACCGGACACCTCGTCGTCTGCGGCCGCGTCAAGGACGTAATCATCATGGCCGGCCGCAACGTCTACCCCGCCGACATCGAACGCGCCGCCGGGCGCGTCTCCGGGGTCCGGCCCGGCTGTGCCGTGGCGGTGCGCCTGGAGGCCGGACGTTCGCGGGAGACGTTCGCTGTCGCGGTGGAGTCCAACGACTGGCAGAACCCGGCCGAGGTGCGCCGTATCGAGCATCAGGTGGCGCACGAGGTGGTCGCCGAGGTCGATGTCCGGCCTCGCAATGTGGTGGTGCTCGAGCCGGGAATGATCCCGAAGACGCCGTCGGGGAAGCTTCGACGCGTCCATACGCTGACGCTCGTCGGCTGACTCTGGGGACGCCGCGAAGAGTAAGTTTGTCGGAGGAGGCGATATTGACCGACTTCGACGCCCAGCCCGGTCGCACAGCGCCGGCACAATCCGAACCCTCCCCCGCCCAACGGGAAGCAGACGAGGCGGAACTGTATGCCGGGCTCCGCGGAGTGGCCGGGATCGTGGCGGGTGCCCAAGCGGTGATCGACCTCCTTGGGGACGTCGCGGAGTTTGCCGCCCAGGCGATTCCCGATGCCGACGGTGTGGGCGTCGCCTTGATCGAACCGGGACACGGCATATCCAGCGTCCGGACGTGGGCGGCCACCGCGACACTCGTCGACGAGATCGACACCGTTCAGTACGACGAACTCAACGAGGGGCCCTGCATCACCTGTATGCAGTCGCGGCGGGCCACAGTCAGCGGATCGCTGGGCAGTGACAGCCGTTGGCCGCACTTCGGCGGCCGCGTGGCGCGGATGCGCGTGCACTCCGCTCTAGCGCTCCCGTTGATCGTCGCCGACGAGGTGATCGGGGCGATCAACGCCTATGCCAAAACCCGCGACGCCTTCGGCGAGCACGCGGTGCGGTTGGGCTCGCAGTTCGCCAGGCCCGCCGCGGTATCGGTGCACAACGCGCAGTTGCTAGCCAACGCCCAGCAACGGACGCTGCGATTGCAGCGCGCGTTGGACAGCCGCGCGGTGATCGACCAGGCGATCGGCATCATCCGTAGCAGGTCGGGCAGCACCGCCGACGAGGCCTTCGGCCGGCTCGCCCACATCAGCCAGACCGAGAACATGAAGCTGAACGTCGTCGCCGAACGGCTGGTCGAAGAGGCCGTGCGGCGTGCCCGCGCACGGCATCGCTGAACCCGTCAGCGCGGTGGCGCGGCCGCGAGTTCGGTCAACTCCGCCAGCATTATCGGGCGGGAAGCCCGATCGGTCATCAATCTGCGGGCGACGTCGGTCAAGTGTTGGCGTTTGGCCCGCGCGTAGGTGCGCAACAGATGGAACGCTTCCTCCACGGACACACCCAGCGTTTCACGAAGGAAGCCTTTGGCCTGCTCGATGATGACGCGACTGGTCAGTGCGGAGCGTAGTTGCGGCATGACGGTGGAAGGTGTGGGCGGGTGTTCCGCCAGGATCGCAACGCATGCGATGTGAGTCAGGGTCTGGCCGACGAGCAGGTCGGCCTCACTGAGCTCGCCCGGGCGGGTGCCGAACAAACCCAACGCGCCCAACACGATGCCGGCGGCGCGCATCGGAACGGCGTGCACGGAGGCGAAGCCCGCCCCCACCGCGGCGGGAACGAACCGCGGCCACCGCCCTGCCACTCGTTGCACGTCAGCTATCGAAACCGGTCGAGCCGTGGTGTAGCAGTCCACGCATGGGCCTTCGTCGGCTTGCAGCTGGAAGAGTTCGAGTGCACGGGCCTGCTCCGAGGTGGCGGCCAGCAGCCGGAGCTGGTGCAGCGGGTCGGCGAGCAGAAATCCCGCGGCCTCGACGTCGAGCAGCTCGGCACATCGCTCGGTGAGGTCGGTCAGCAGGTCGACGATGTCGAAGTCGTCGAGCAGGCTGTCGACGAGCGAGACGACGGCGTCCAGCACCCGGGTTTCACGGGGAGTGTCAGTCACAGTGCCTCCTTCCCGGACGAGTTCCTGCCTGTGCGAGCCCGCATTAGTCGGCCTCTAGCTTCAGCCGGCGCTCGAGGATGTCGCGGGCCACGTCGGTGGCGCTGCGGCCCGTGGCGTAGGCGTGAGCGCGCAGCCGGACAAGGGCCTCGGCCGGCTCAACCTCCAGCTGGGCGACGAGCATTCCGGTGGCCTGGCTGACCTCCGAGCGGCTCAGCGTGTTGAGTTCGGCCCAGGCATTGCTGGTGGGGTCAGCGACGGCTGCCTGCAGGTCGGCGTCCAGGAGGTCCAGCAGCGGGATGCCCGCAAGCTCCGCGGCGGCGACCGCGCCAACCAAATCCTCGTCCGGCGGCGGGCCAGGCTGCACCCGGAACAGGTCGAGGGCGCCGACGAATTCGCCGGCCACGACGACCGGTATCGCATAAACGCTTCTGACGCCGTGAGCCAGCATGGCGGGCCGGTAGGCGGTCCACCGAGCCTCGCCTGGATCGGCGAGGTCGACGACCAGAATCGGAATCCGCCGCGTGACAGAGTCCAGGCACGGTCCCTCGCCGAGCGTGAACTGCAATTCGTCGTACATGCGCGCGGCTGGGCTGCTGGATCCCAGTGTGCCGCTGCTAGCGCCGTCGAAGACGAGCGAAATCGCCGCTGCGTCAACCTCGAGGAAGATTACGCAAGCGTGGCATAGGGAGTCGGCGGCTTCTATCCCGCGCCGGCCGTCGACGGCGGCGATCAGCTGCTCGTGGATCGCCACATTTAACCGAACACGACTCCGGCAGCAGCAGAAGCGCCCGGGGGTCTCCGCATTAGCATCCCTCCACCTTTTCCTAGTTCGAGGGCTGTGACGAGCGTACCGCTGCTACCCGCAGGACTGTTCCGCCTCTCGTGACGCAGAGCGGCCGTGACCACGCATCGGTTCGACAGACAACAAAACGGTGGTTGACCCGTGCGGTTGGCCGGAGAATCCGCAGGGTGATCGCCGGACGATGGTCCGCCGGTCGTCCGCCGCGAAACAGGCGAAAAACTGCGGATTTTCGCCTGTTTCGGATGCGATCTCGAGGCCACCAACCTCGCAGAAACAAGTACCTGTCCTGCATCGTCTTGAGGTGGTCCCGGCTGGGATCGAACCAGCGACCTTCCGCGTGTGAAGCGGACGCTCTCCCACTGAGCCACGGGACCGGCGCCGAGATGGCGAACGACGTCGAAGATTAGCACGCGCCAGCCCCCGACAATACCGGCCTCGTCGTGTGCCAGGTCGTCGCGATAGCGTAGACACGGCTTGTACCAAGAAATTTGTATGTGCCCGCTCACGTGGACTATCGTCGTGCTTCGCACCGGGCGACGATCTCGTCCGAGGCGCGCGGATGTAGCGCAGTTGGTAGCGCATCACCTTGCCAAGGTGAGGGTCGCGGGTTCGAATCCCGTCATCCGCTCGAAGGTGCAAGTGGCGTGGACCCCAACGGTGGAGTGGCCGAGTGGTGAGGCAACGGCCTGCAAAGCCGTGCACACGGGTTCGATTCCCGTCTCCACCTCCAGCTTTTGGTTTCCCGGCGCGATTAGCTCAGCGGGAGAGCGCTTCCCTGACACGGAAGAGGTCACTGGTTCAATCCCAGTATCGCGCACCAAGGTTGCTCCACGTCAGATGTGGTTTTCTACCCCCAATTCTCGATGCGTGAACTGAACGTGAACTGCGTGGCCAGTAAGCACCGAGACTCGTCGGAGTGGGTGGCATCAAATCGCTCTCGCGCCGCGTCCAGATAGTTGGTCGGGTCGACTCTGCTCTCCTCTCGAACTAGCCGAGTTGGGCTACGCCCAGTCGCGGTAATTCTCGTAATTGCCGATGTCAGTACGCGTGAAAGCGCTTACGCTTTCGTCGACGAATCGGGGGCAACGTCGCGATGTTCGGAGGCTCCTGATGGTTACGCGGCGATGGAACGAGTCGGACGAAGCTAAGAGCAGGTACGTCAAGGAGCTGTTTTCGGCGCTGGCGCCGCGCTACGACGTGATGACCGATGTGTGGACGGTGGGGCTTCATCGCGTATGGAAGAAGCAGGCCATCGAGCTTTGCGCCCTTCGGCCCGGCGAACGGGTGCTGGATGTTGCGACCGGGACGGGCGATCTCGCGCTCGTGGAGGAGGCCGCTGTCGGGCCGGCAGGCGAGGTGGTGGCCGTCGACTCCTGCGCGGCGATGCTTGAGGTCGCCCGAGGCCGGCAGCGGGGGGCCGTCGACTTCCAGGAGGGCGACGCCATGGATCTGCGTTTCCCGGATGCATGGTTCGACGTGGTCACAATCGGCTTCGGGCTGCGCAACGTCGCGGATCGCGGGCAGGCGCTACGTGAGTTCTGGCGAGTCCTGCGGCCGGGTGGCCGGTTGATGGTGCTCGACTTCAGTACGCCGAACTCGAAGCCGTTGAAAGTCGTTCATGACTTGCTCTACTTCGGCGTGATGCCGACGGTGGGCTGGGCGTTTTCTTGGCATCGCGACGCCCACCATTACACGTCCGATTCCATCCGCACCTGGCTGTCGCGGGACGAGCTGAGCAAGGCGATGTTGGAAGCGGGCTTCGTTGATGCCCGCTCCGTCTCGCTGAGCACCGGTTTCGGAACGGTCCATTTCGGTTTGCATCCTGCAGATTAAGATCACAACGGCACATGAGACCTAGGCCCGGAAGCCCCAGTGGGGTCCCCGCCCCGCTGGCTAGCCCGTTGGTAAGGCATCGATGCTTGGACCGCCCGGCCCAGCGTGCACTCCCGATGGCCAATCCCCGCCGCGCCCGGTAGGAAAAACCTGAGACCGCATTTCTGCTGCCCACCAGCATCTTTCAGGCCTACCCACCAAGCCGGAGGCTACCTACGCCCTGAAATGGCGGACCGACCGGTATCACGCGAGGTGCTACGTTCCACCGCGGCAGGGGCCTGCTTTTGATGGACTGCCGATCGATTGACTCCGGGCCGTCGTGGACAACGGCGTTAATGTCTATCTCACCGACACGACCAAACCCAGTATCGCGCAACAGAGTTGTTGCAAATATGACGAACCCGGTCGACTTTGGTCGACAACGCAATCCGCCAAATGACGGACCGTGCCAGCACAAGTGGAGTAGTGGACTACTCGTGCCCGCGCCCCGGATCGCGGAAACGATCTAGCCATGAAATCCAACCTTGCACCTCCGACCGGGGCAACCAGGGTCGACGAATGGGAGAACGTCGAGGCAGCGTTCAGGGTTTTCGACGGCCCGGAGTGGAGTATCAACCACGGGCCACAGGCCGATATCGTGGTCTCCGTCATCGGGCGGCAATACGTTGACGGGCACGCTGAGTGTCAGGTCGTCATCGACTGTCCCGATACCCCGATCATCGCGCCGGCCGAAGCCCGAAAGCTGGCCCAGGCGTTGATTGCGGCAGCGGATGCCGCTCACGGATGACTTGCTACGGGCGCTCTTCAATCACACACTGAACAATCCCTTTGGCAAAGGACGGGTCGAATCCCGTCTGCGCTACCCTCTGAGCCTCAGCCGGAGGGGAAACGCCAGAATCGAGATCCTGCTCAATGACGCCGACGAGCTGCAAATTTTGGGGGTCATGTCCCGCCACAGGTTCAGTCATCTTTCCCACGCAGCTGCGGTAACCACTGAAGTCGGCGTGAGCGGACGCGACCATCAGCGTCGCCGGGGCGCTGAACAAGACGGCGATAGCGGTGCCGATCGCGGCGGCGGAGGTGAGACGCACGTCACATGATTACCCAGCTGTAGCGATTGGTAATCAGCAAACGATTGCCGGGCTGACCCGACCAATTCTCAACGAGGCTCAGGCGTCGGTGGTGTGCACGATCAGCACGTCGGTCTTGGCCCTGCGGGAGACGGCGGAAGGAACCGATCCCAGCAGCCGGCCGGCGACGCTGCTCAGTCCGACGTTGCCAACGACCAGCAGGTCGGCATCGACCTCCTCCGCGAGCTGCACGAGCACGTTGATGGGGGCGCCGACAACCGACTTCTCCTCGACGTTCGTGGCCCCGACTTGGTGCGCCCGCTCCCTGGCGTCGCGCAGGATCGCGTAGTACGGGGCCTCGCCCACCGTCCGGTAGTCCTGACCGTGGTCGCTGCCCGGCGGGATGGCGTAGCGGCCGCGTTCCTCGGGAACGGGGAGGTGTGCCGTCACAACGATCAATTTCGCGCCATGATCCGCAGCGATCGCGGCCGCGCGCTCCACCGCGCGCAGCGAGGAGTCCGAGCCATCTGTGCCGACCACGACCGTCTGATAGGCGCTCATTTCTCATGCAGTGTAAGGCCGGCGGCGGCTACTGAGAGGGAAAATCGATGTGGAATCGGTCCCCCACCGAGTTCCGGCCGGGCCGTTATGCACCTTCGAGAGGCGTGTTCACGGTGGCGACCCAAATTCGTGGTTGTCAAAGAACCCGAACGCGCAATAATGCCAGGATGCGTCTTATGTACGCCGCTGCGACGGTCGGCCTCGCCATTGCTGTGCCGATGGGTGCGCCGCCGGCTCACGCTGAAACAGGCGTCAATGGTTACGCTCAGTGCGTCGGGGGTGGCGCGAAGCCTCCCCCACCGGGAGTCAGCGCAGAGAATTGGTTCCCCAGCCTGCATGTGATCGATAACGACATCGGTTCTGGCATACCCTCGGCCGAAGTCGTTCGGAGATTGATCGATATGGGAGTCAAGCCAGAGGACGCCGCCACCCGAGTGCGGTGCTATCTGGCCAACCTGCCGCACTAGCGCAACCACCCCCGGCTAAATCGTCGTAAGGCGCACGTTTAGTTTTTGAAACACGTTGTGCGCCAAGACCTTTAATTACGTCTTGCCGAATGGTGGTGTGGCCGAGCGGGCTTCCCGTCCGCCGGCCGGGTGTCGACATGTGCCCATTCCGCCGATTCTGCGAGTTGAGCCGGGCATTTTTCAAACAGCCGAACCGTCTCCTGAGCTGGGGTTACGATCTGCGCAAGCGCTACAGATTCGAGGGGCTATGCATCGCACCCGACGTCTCGTCACCACCATGATCACCGCCGCCGCGCTGATGTTCGCGGCTGCCACTTTCGCCTACGCACCGCTCTCATCGGCCGATCCGATCTGCGGCGCGCCGGGAACGCCGCCATGCGCGGGTCCCAGCCCGTTGACGCCCGAGCAGCAATGCGCGTTCATCGCGTGGCGATCGATGATGCCGTGCAACTGGCTCGGGGTGCAGGTGCCGGCCGGCACGCCCGGCAGTTGGGACAACCCGCCTGCACCGCCGCAGCCGTGACGCCAGCCTTCATTGGTGGTTCCGGATGCTGGCGTCAACGGGCGCGAACTCGCGGTGAAATCCCCGAATGCGCTATCTTCTGGCAGTGATCAGGCCTGCTCACATGAGCGCACTCGCAGCGACGCTGGCGCTGACGGCGGGTTTGACCGCCCCCCACGTCACCGCCGATCCGAATTCGCAGCAGTCGCCTTTCCCGACGGGAAAATCCGGCACCAGCATCCATGTCACGGAGTACAGCACCGCGACCGCCGACGTCACGCTCAACAACGCGACCTGGGTCTCGTCCGGCTGCTCCGGCGGCGGGGGCTGCAACGTCATCGAACTGACCATCCAAGGCAAGTCCACCGCGCCGTTCAACTACAGCCAGGCCTCACTGACCGCCGCCTCTTCCCCGTGGCGGCAAGACCCGAACCGCGATGTCCAGGGCGGCTCCTCTCTGGTTGATTACCAGAAGATCAACAAGGTGCCGCCGCTGCGCTCGGGCAGCGTCACCAACGGCCAGACCGCCCACGGATTCATCGCCTACGACAGCACAATCAAGCAGGGCGACGTTTACATCGAGTTCAACGATCCCGACGCTCCCGCGGCACCAACCCCATTGGCGGGCTGGAAAGTCCATACCTGAGCGAATTATCTTGCGGGGCAACTGAATCTGCGCGACGGCAACGACGGTGCATAGCACGCGCAGTCGCGAAAGCAGATTCACACGCGCACGGCCGACATATCCATGTCGATCGTGCCCTGGCACGCGCCGCTCAAGATGTCGGTGTGCATGACGCCGGCGAGCGACCCATCGGGTTGGGGCGTGTAGCGCGTCTCGGCTCGGGCCGGATTCCATTGGATCGTGGTGTCAGGCATCATGCAGTCCCACTGAAAATCGTTGGTCTGTGACCAGGATTTTCCATCCCAGGTGAACTGCACCGGCTGCGGAACCGTCGGGTTGGTCGGCGGGGGGCCACTGACGATGGTGGCGACGCACTTCCCGCTGGTACAGGTCGAGCGGAACCCGTAGGTCTCGGTGTGCTGCGTCTCAGGGTCACCGACCGCCATGCTGGTCCCGGCCTTGGGGCCAACCATGAACGTGATCGCGTACTGGCCGTTCCAGGACGGATTGTCGGCGAAAGCCGCCGGGGAAATCTGCAGGGCAATCGCGAGCGAAGAGGCGGATACACCGGCGAAGCCTGTCAGACGGTATGCAGCCATGGTTCCTCCTGCGGGCCCGTACCCATCCAATAGTCATATGCCGAACCGTCGCCGACAAGGTTCTTTTCGCCTCACCAACCCCACTCGTTGTCGTCGAGGACATCCACTGTGAGCGCGTTGTCGGCGGGGCCCTTCGTCCCGTAGGTAAAGGTGAGCATGGTGCGGTCGTCGTCCAGGGGCTCAGTGGCAACGACGGTGGCGTGCCCGATCTTCATCCGGATCCTGTCTCCGGGCTTCAATTCGTCGATTCGCTTAAGGGGCACACTCAACCCATCAGAACCAGTGATCTGCTATTGCCGCAAACGCCTTGGTCATTAATCGCCATCTATCACGGCCAGAATGGGTCGCGAGGTGCCCCACGTTGAAGAGGCCACTAGAAGACGTTAGGGAAGCAGCCATTCCCTCGGTCGGGTTAAATAGTATGTGCCGCAATAAAATACGGCCCTCCCCGCTGTTTAGATCCCCGCGGAATGAGGATTCCTACCCTCAATCGGCTGCCGACGCCTCTTGTACAGCAAACAGGCTATGCGCCCAGTCTGCAAGCACCTCCAGGTTGAATCGAGGGTTGCGAGATCAAACCTTGGTTGCCCCGATGCGCTTAAAGGGATCTAACAACCAAGCTGAGCCACCGGTGTCGCCAACTTGGTCATTGGCACGATCACGGGCTACGCGGCGACGACGGCGGGGATGACGTTGACGGGGCGATGCGCGGTGCTGGATCCGCTCGTCTGGCTACCACCGGGCAGGTGCGGGCGCGTCGATCGTCAGCGGTCGTTGGTAGGACAGGTCGGCCCGATCTCGGGTACCGACAAGATATCCCTTCTCGGTGAAGAAGGAAGACCGCAACACTCTCGCACCGGCAATGAACATGCCCTCAACTGTCGACCGACGAACAGCGATCCGCCACTGGCCATTTCGCCGCTCGAGCCGGTCGATGTAGCGGCCGGTGATGAACTGGGTGCTCTTGGCATCGGGGCCGATGAGCACCACGATGACGTAGCTTTCGGCGTGCGCAGTGTCGCCGTCGAGATGACGACATAGCGATCGAGCGTGTCCCAGGCTGTAGCCATCGCATCCTCCACGAGAGTATGCCGAGTATAGAAGAAACGGATCGGCTCGCGAAGGGTGAATTCGTTCGTGAGACCCGCAGGTGGCCCGACGATTTCGCGCGGCGCCATCGCCGGAGCACAATGTGGGCGTGAGTTGGACGAGGTACACGGGCCGAGCGGACGCGGATATCGCCCTGGACGGCGAGGCACTGCATGCCGAGCTCGAAGACCGCATCCGCGTGGATAATCCGCATCTGACCGACGTCCGGCTCGAGCAGGCAACCGCGACCGAAGCTCGCGACGCCGAACGGAACCGGCGGTGGTACGACGTGACCTACCTGGCCGAAGACCCGGAAGACAACTCGTAGCCTGGCGCCGCGGCGGCCCATTTGCCTGCGCGGTCAGCGTCCTTGGCGCTAAATTCCTCTCCTGAGCATTGCAAAGGAGTGAAGCGGTGCGGTCGATCATTGCCATCGTCGTTGCGGTCGTTACCGGGGTCGTCGCGCTGCCGACGCCGACGGCCCGGGCCGACGACGACTTCGTTGCCCTGGCCGTGTCCGTCGGAACCGGACGAGCCGCCGGCTGGGGCACCGGGGGCAGTCAGGACCAGGCGAACCAAATCGCGCTGGCACACTGCACCGCCGAAGCCGGTGACGCCTGTGAGGTCGTGGCCGGCACGCGCAACGGCTGCGCATCGGTCGCGTTTGACCGCGCCTCCGGCCGTTTCCAGGGCGGCTCGGGTCCCGACACGTCGGCGTCCGCGAACGACGCGCTGGCCAAGCTGGGGTCACCCAACGGCCGGATCAAGACCACACACTGCTCGTCCTGACGTGCGCACGTCGCGCGCGGCATAAGGACACCGACTATCGTTCAAGAAGTCGTCCTTGACTCGCCGCCGATTTGGCCCGCGCACCGAGGGGAGGTCATGTCTTGATCAGGGTTGGGATGTGGTCGGCCGTCGGAGCAATTCTGTCCATCGCCGCGCTGGCCTTCGCAACGCCGGCAACAGCGGATGAAACCGACGACGCGTTCATCGCGGGCCTTGCCAAGGGTGGAATCACCATGCTCGACAACGACAATGCCATCGCGATGGCTCATACGGTGTGCACCAACGTCGCTACCAACCCGAACGTCTCGATGCTTGCGCTACAGCTGGCGAAGCAAACGGCCCTGTCGCCGAAGCAATCTGGCTACTTCATCGGCGCCTCGGTAGTTGCGTATTGCCCGCAATACAAGAACGATGTCGACCCTTCGTTTGGCTGGCTGATGCCACCCCCGCTCATGTGAGCACAGCTAGTGCAGCACAAAATTTTCGCTGTGATCAGCAGTGGTCGGTCCAGCATCGCTGCAGCGGGCAGTAGGTCGAATGCGCAAGGCTCACCATGGATCCGACGTCTCCGAACGTCACGTTCCTCGGATCCAGAGTCTGGTGGACGCTCTGGGCGATCTGGTCATACGTCCAGCCCCACCCGATGTCGTCGCAGATCAGGCGGCCCATTCCGGTGAGGGCCGCGTCGTGTTCGGGCGGCCAACTGAAACCGGCGCCGCGCAACTGGGCAAGGTATGCGTCGTCGAGGGGATCGGCGGTAGCGACCGCGGCGCTGGCAACCAGAGCCGCGCCCGCCAAGAGGGGGGCGGCCAAGGCGGTCAGCCTGCGAGGTGAGGACATCATGCGATTCCTTTCTTCTGGACGTTCACGATGCCGTCGACCCGTAGCGGCATGAAGTCGAAGAATAGGGACAGCCGGGAAAAAATGGCTTATGAACGGCTGAATAATCGGGTTTTTCGCACCGGTGAATGCGCGCGGGCTCGGTGTGGGTGAACAGGCACAGCGACATCGAACCCCAGGGCCTCTACGGCGGCTACAAGCAGAGCGGGTTCGGCCGCACCGGTGGCGTCGAAGGCCTGCACGAGTTTCTGCAGGTGAAGAACATTCGCATCAGCATGAGCTGACGTTCTGGAATTTCCGCCCCCATCGGCAGCGCTTGCCGTGAAACATTGTGCAAACAAAGTATTTCCGATAAAGGGGTAGAGTCGCGGGCATGAATTTGGTCGAGTGGCTCAGGACGCCCCGCTACCTGCGGACGCGTTTCATGATGGAAACGCGGCCGTTGAACCGCCTGGAAATGGAGATCGTGTTCCTCGAGGTCGCCGCCAGCGACGCGCTGGTACGCCTGCCCGTGGCGTTCATGATTCTGCCGAAGAGCCCCCGCCCCTGGCGCGATGGCCCGTCCAACCCAGAGCAGGCCAAGTAGCGGTTCCGCACAGGCACACGTGTCGCTGCGGCGCGACCACCGACGGTGACCATCGACAACCCCTACCGGACGCGGAAGGACTGCGTCGAGATCGACAGCGTCGGCGGCAACCCGGTGGTCGGCTATTTCAGCCTGGACCCCACGGTCGAAGAGAACATGGCCCGCTCCCGAACCGGCAATGGCTCGTACGCCGATACTGCCGGACCGTCCCCGACCCCGACACCGTGCAGTTCGTGGCCGACCACGCGAAGGCGGGTTGCTCGATCCCATAGCGGGCACGGGTTACGGGGCCTACCTGCTCACCCAGCTGGGCGTCGACGTCGTCTGCTACGACCTGAACCCGGGCACCGACCCACGACCAGGACGTCGGCGCGCGAATACTGCTGGCCTACAACGGGAATCGTCTCATCTACGTCGGTGATGGCCGCGGCGGCGGCACGGGTGACGACCAGATGCATCAGATCCTCGAAACACAATGGGCCGAAGTCAATTCCCGCCAACCGGTGCTGTGGTAGGGCCAACGCGACCGCGTGACGGTGTACGAACGGAGGGGTCCGTAAAGGACTTGGGACCCGCCGCCGAGTAGGGCATGCTGGCGGTATGCATGTGATCAACGGAGTGCGTGACCCGGCGGCAAGCTTCCCTCTCGACAACGTGGCGGACGACGCCGGCGAGCGCCGGCAGGCCAATCGCGCCGTTGCCGTCAGCGCCGCCGGGCTCGCGCTGACCGGCCTGGTCGAGTTGGTCATCGCGCTGCTGTCCGGCTCGGTGGCGTTGCTGGGCGACGCGCTGCACAACCTGTCGGACGTCTCCACCAGCGCCCTGGTGTTCATCGGCTTCCGCGCGTCGCGCAAGCTGCCCACCGAGCGGTATCCCTACGGCTACGAACGCGCCGAAGACCTCGCCGGGATCGGGGTGGCGCTGGTGATCTGGGGCAGCGCCGTCGTCGCAGGGTTCGAAAGCGTCACCAAGCTGCTTCGTCACGGCGGCACCGGTTATGTGGGCTGGGGCATCGGCGCGGCGGTCGTCGGCGTGGTCGGCAATCAGCTGGTGGCCCGCTACAAACTGGTGGTGGGCAGGCGAATTCGGTCGGCGACCATGATGGCCGACGCCAAGCATTCGTGGCTGGACGCGTTGTCGTCGGGCGGCGCGGTGCTCGGGCTGATCGGCGTGGCTCTGGGCTGGGGCTGGGCCGACGCGGTCGCCGGGATCGTGGTCACCGGATTCATCTGCCACGTCGGCTGGGAGGTGACCGCCGGTATCGCGCACCGCCTGCTCGACGGCGTCGACCCCGACATCATCACCACCGCCGAGGCCGTCGCCGCCTCGGTCCCCGGTGTGACGCATGCGCACGCCCGGGCCAGATGGACCGGTCGGACCCTGCGCGTCGAGGTGGAAGGCTTTCTGAACGCCGACACCCCGCTGGCGGCCTCCGATCGGATCGGTCGCAGCGTCGCCGCGGCGCTGGCGCCACAGATCCCGGAGATGCAGAGCTTCACGTGGACGGCACGCGCGGCCTAGCGCTTCAGCGACGGAACCGCTCCCGCAGCTGCGGGTCGTTCTCCCACCAAAGCCCCGACGGCGCAGGGGTTTCGGCGCCCTCGCCCTCGGCGCCCCGCGCTCTGGCCTCGGCCTCGTCCAATTCGGCATCGACGGCGACCGCGTGCGCCTTCTCGTCGCGTGACATCGCGCGCATGAGCAGCAGCACGAACGGCCACCCGACGAGGTCCCCGAGGATCCACCAGACGCCCGCACCGATCGTCTGGTCGAGCCGCGGGTCGGGACCCCAAGACCGGTGCAGCCCCGCGTAATACGCAGCACCGATCAACGAGCCCTGCCAGATGACCAGTCCGAGAACGCCGTCACCGAGCGCCTCGGCGACGGTGATCAGCAGCGAGATCGACTGTGGATACCTGCGGGGCACCGGGTCTTCCTGCAGACGGGCATAGAAGTAGCCGAACCCCAACGCCACCAACAGGATTCGCGTCGGCACACCGACCCACTCGTTCTGCAGGGCCGCGGTGTACCAGGGCGTCAGGTACAGCAGCCACGGCGTGGCGAGCATCGCCACCGACGTGGTCGCCGGATGCAGGAGCACTCGCGCGAACCGCGTCGCCAGCAACCGATCGATGCGGTCGCGGCCCGCCGGCCCGACGGCGTCGCGAAAGGCGGTGACCGGCTTGGCCTGCGCGATGAAGAACGGCACGACGTAGAGCAGCAGCAACACCTGCAGCGCGCGCACCCAGAAAAGGACATAGGCGTAGGCACCGAGCGCGCTGATCGTGGCCAGCAGCCACACCAGCATGCCCACACCGAAGCACGCGGCGTTCGCGGCGCGGACCGGACGCTCGGCGCCGCGGGTGCGCCGATAGCACCAGGCGTACCCGGTGGCGAGCACCGCGACGACGGCCGCGGAGACAAGGTCGGCATGCCAAGTCTGGGCGGCCGCATCCCATGTCAGCGGTGCGGGATCGACGCGCACGGCCACCAGCCTATTGCGCTCGAATCAGTTCAGTTGCCGACGGCCCCGTCCGGCTTCGGACCGCGTTCCTCGCCGGTGATGTACTTCGGGCAGTAATGGGCGGCGGACAGGTAGGCGAACTTGGCCGCGGCGGCGCCCTGGAAATCCGGATTCTGGTTCCGCAGGTCAGTCACGACCTTCGCGTCCGACTGGCCGTCGTCGAACAGTTCGCACACCGACTTGCCGATGGTGATCGCGCTGCCGCCGTCCTGGTAGGTGAGGCCGGCATCGCGGAGGTCTTTGAGGAAGTCCTGGTCGTTGTCGATATCCGCGTGCGCAGGCGCAGCCAGAATGATCATGGTCGCGAGGCTGGTCACACCCGGTAAAAATCGCATAACGCAGCGATTGTCGCAAACCTGACGGTGGTCGGCATCTCGTAAGGCGAACGGGAGGTGAACTCTCGCCCACCCCGCCCCCGCGCAACCGACCATCGCGGTGGACAGCAAACCCGTCGGGCCCCGAAAATTGCGGATCGCGATTGCATCGGGAGGCACCGCGAATAGCCGCCGACCACCGCTCAGCAAATCCCACGTCCGCGCGGGAATAGGAGACCCGGATCGTTCACCGCACATGGACGCCCGCGAGCGGGCAACTACGAGGAACCGGTGGTTGTCGCGCTGGGGGCGGGCGTGCTCTTGCCCGACACCACGTACGGGCAGTACGTATTGGCGGCGATCGCCGCGAACTTATTGGCTTTGTCTTCGCTCAGGTCGGAGTTCTTGGATTGCAGCGTCGAAACGACATCGGACATGCCGGTGCCGCCCTGAACCGTCGTACATACCCATTTACCCGCCGCGACGGCTTTATCGCTGTCGGCATAGGTGATTCCGGCCTGATCCAATGACGCGATAAATGCGTCGTCAGTGTCATCGGCGTGCGCGGGCACCGCCATTCCGACTACGGCGGCAAAGCTTGCCGCAATGAGAAGGAGTTTCATATACCTCAGATTGACAGAGAAGCGAACGCCCCGCACCTCGTGGAGCAAACCTTGACGCAGGTTCTTCGCCGCGAACGGGCCGCTGCACCGATTCGGCGTCGACAAAGGCCGGGTCGAGGCGGATCTGATCGCGGCGCTGCAATCCTCGCCGCCGCCGGGAAGGTCGCCCCGGGCGCCGCCGGAAACGGCTGACCGGCGCGGCCGACCCCTCCCTGCGGCCTTGGGCTGTGTGCAATCATGCGAGGGTCCCCGCAACGGCGCCAAGGAGGCCCGACATGGCGAAGATGCGCCGCTGGCTGATGGTCGCTTCCGCCTTTCTGGTCGCCCTTGCCGGCGTCACCGCCGTCGGCGCCGGCGCCATTCCGATGCCCCGGGCGTGGGCGGGTGACGCGCCGATCGGCCACATCGGCGACACGCTGCGGGTGGACAACGGCACGTTCATCGCCGACGTCACCGTGAGCGGCGTGGGGGCCTGCGACCCGCCGCCGGGATTCGGCTACACCCGCGAAGGCACCTACAAGGGCTTTCCCGGCAGCACCGTCGAGCGCGCCGACGTGACCATTCGCGCGATCCGGGTGCCCAACCCGTACGTCATGGCGACGGTGATGGATTTCAACGGCGTGACACCGAACGCCGACGCCTACAAGCCGCGCGCCTCCGATGCGCCCGACGCTCTGGACAACGTGCTCGTCAACGCCCCGAACGGAGCGATCGTGCGCGGCGGCGTGTATTGGGACGCCTACCGCGATCCCGTCTCCACCGTCGTCCTGCTGGACAAGAAGACGGGCTATCACCTCGCGCAGTGGAACCTCTGACTGGAACGCTCCAGATCGCACCGGCCGATTCCGGTGCCGCTGCAGAGCTGGCGGCCGTTGCGGCCCTTACCTTTCCGTTGGCGTGTCCGCCGTGGGCGACCGCAGAGAACATCTCGTCGTTCATCGATGCCAACCTGTCGACGGACCGCTTCGCCGAATACCTCGGCGATCCGGATCGCGCGATCGTGACCGCACGCCAGGACGGCCGGATTGTCGGTTACGCCATGCTGGTTCGCGGCGTCTCCGCGCACGCCGGCGTGCAGCAGGCTGTCAAAATCCGCCCGGCCGCCGAGCTGTCGAAGATGTATGTCCTGCCTGATCGCCATGCGAGCGGGGCCGCGGCGGCGCTGATGGAACGCATGCTGGCCGTCGCGGCCGACTGGGGCATTCGCTGCGTGTGGCTGGGCGTGAACCGGGCAAACCGACGGGCACAACGGTTTTACCTCAAGAGCGGGTTCACGATCAATGGCACCAGGACGTTTCAACTGGGCGCCGGCGTCGAGAGCGACTATGTCATGATCCGCGAGCTGGATTAGCCGCCGCGGTCAGCGCCAGGAGCCGGGAAGTGGCCCGCAGATACTTCTTTCGGTATCCCCCGGCCAGCATTTCCTCGCTGAAGATGGTGTCCAGCTTGGTGCCCGAGGCCACCACGGGAATGCCCGCGTCATAGAGCCGATCGGTCAGCGCCACCACCCGCAGCGCGACGTTCTGATCGTCGAGGCCGTGCACGCCGGTGAGGAACACCGCACTCACCCCCTCGATCAGCGTCAGATACCGCGACGGGTGCATGGTGGCCAGATGCGCGCACAGCGCGTCGAAGTCGTCGAGCGTCGCGCCGTCGACCCGCGCAGCGCGCAGCGCCACCTCGTCGTCGGACAGCGGTTGCGGTGCGGGCGGCAGCCCGCGGTGCCGGTAGTCGGGGCCCTCGATCCGCACGGTCGTGAAAATGCTTGCCAGCGTATTGATCTCGCGAAGGAAATCCTGCGCCGCGAACCGGCCCTCACCGAGCTGCTCGGGCAGCGTGTTGGAGGTGGCGGCCACCGAGACCCCGCGCTCGACCAGCGACGAGAGCAGTCGCGCGATCAGCGTGGTGTTGCCCGGGTCGTCGAGTTCGAATTCGTCGATGCAGACCGCCGTGTAATCGGCCAGCAGGTCGATGCATTCGACGAAACCGAACACCCCGGCCAGCTGGGTCAGCTCACCGAACGTCGCGAACGCCTTGGGCGCCGGGCCATCCGGCGACCCGCCGGGACCGTGGCCGGGCAGCTCGTAGTAGGCCGACGCCAGCAGGTGCGTCTTGCCGACGCCGAACCCACCATCGAGGTAGAGACCGACGCCGGGCAGAGTTTCCCGTCGGCCCAACAATTTTCGCCGGCCGGCGCGACGCTCGACGGCCTGCCGGCAGAACTCCTGACACGCCACCACCGCGGCGGCCTGCGTCGGCTCCACCGGATCGGGCTGATACGTCGCGAAGCTCACGTCGGCGAAGGTGGGGGGTGGCCGCAACTGGGCGATCAGCCGCTGCGGCGACACCGTCGGATGCCGATCCACCAAATGAGCCACGCCGCCCGAAGCGCCCGCGGAGGTGGACCCGTGCATGCAGGAACTGTAGCGGCGTGCTGCAATCAGACTCATGCCCGACTCTGGTGGCCCGGAGACTTCCGCGAACTCGGACACGCCGCTGTCGCTGCTCGGCTCGGTTCGCGGACTCGACGACGGCGACCTCCCCCGGCTCTACGACTATCCCGAACACGGCGGGACGTGGGTGCGGGCCAACTTCATCGCCAGCGTCGACGGCGGGGCCACCACGGGCGGCAGCAGCGGCGCGATGGGCGGCCCGGGCGACCGGTTCATCTTCAACCTGCTGCGCGAGCTCGCCGACGTCATCGTGGTGGGCGCGGGCACCGTGCGGATCGAGGGCTACTCGGGCGCGCAGGTCGGCGCCGCCGAGCGTCAGCGGCGGCAGGCCCGCGGCCAAAGCGAGGTCCCGCAGCTGGCGATCGTGACCGGCTCGGGCCACCTCAACCGGGATATGGGGGTGTTCACCCGCACCGAGGTGCAGCCGCTGGTGCTCACCTGCACCGCCGCGGCCGAGCAGACGCGCCGCGCGCTCAGCGGCCTGTGCGAGGTGCTCGACTGCTCCGGCCGCGATCCCGAGAAGGTCGACGAGGCCGCGCTGCTGGCGGCCCTCGGCGCGCGCGGCATGCGCCGCATCCTCACCGAGGGCGGGCCGACGCTGCTGGACTCGCTGATGCAGCGCGACATGCTCGACGAGCTGTGCCTGACAATCGCGCCCTGCCTCGTCGGCGGCCAGGCCCGACGCATCGCGACCGGCTCGGGGCAGCTGCTCACCCGGATGCGGTGTGCCCACGTCCTGATGGACGACGCCGGCTACCTTTACACCCGCTACGTCAAGGCCTAGCTACTGTGGTCGGCATGAGTCGGCCGTACACGTGCGCCACGATCCTGGTTGCGGTGACCGCCTTGCTGGCCGGCTGCGTCCCGGTCCTGGCCGCCGATCCGCGGTTCGCCACCAATTCCGGTGCGCGACCGCAGGGGGCGGCGACCTCGAAGCCGGGGCCCAGCGGCCCACCGCCGATCGCCGCACCCAAGAACGACTTGGCGTGGCACGACTGCACCTCCAAGGTGTTCGCCGACGCGGCCGTCCCCGCCGCCTCCGGCGTCCAACTGGACTGCGCGAACTACGACGCCGACCTGGACCCGGTCAACGGCGGGGGCGGCACCCTGAGCATCGGCGTGGTGCGCGCCCGCTCCGACAAGACACCCCGGGACGCCGGACCCCTGGTCTTCACCACCGGCTCGGATCTGCCGTCGTCGGCGCAACTGCCGATCTGGCTGTCGCGGGCCGGCGCCGACGTGCTCGCCACCCACCCCATCGTGTCGGTGGACCGCCGCGGCATCGGGATGTCGAGCCCCATCGACTGCCGCGACAAGTTCGACCGTCAGCAGATGCGCGACCAGTCGCAATTCCAGACCGGCGACGACCCGGTGGCGAACCTCTCCGAGGTCTCCAACACCGCGACCACCAACTGCGGCGACGCGGTCGGGATCGGGCCCAACGCCTCCTCCTACGACGACGCGCACGCCGCCTCCGACATCGAGCGGTTGCGCACCCTGTGGGACGTACCCACGCTCGCGCTGGTCGGCATCGGCAACGGCGCGCAGGTGGCGCTGGCCTACGCCGGATCGCGGCCGGACAAGGTGGCCCGGTTGATCCTCGACTCACCGGTTGCGTTGGGCACCAACGCCGAGGCCGCCGCCGAGCAGCAGGTCAAGGGGCAGCAGGCCGCGCTCGACGCGTTCGCCGCGCAATGCATCGCGGTGACCTGCGCGCTGGGCCCCGACCCGAAGGGTGCCGTCAGCGCCCTGCTGGCCGACGCCCGCGCCGGTAAAGGCCCCGGCGGCGCGTCGGTGGCGCAGGTTGCCAACGCCATCACCGTCGCGCTCGGCTACCCCGCCGGCGGCCGCGTCAACACCACCACCAACCTGGCCGACGCGCTCGCAAGCGCCCGCTCCGGCGACACCAACGCGCTGAACAATCTGATCAACCACGCCAACGCCATCCAGGACTCCGACGGCCAGTTCGTCAACGTGTGCAGCGACGCGGTCAACCGCCCCACCCCGGACCGGGTGCGCGAACTCGTCGTCGCCTGGGCCAAGCTCTATCCCGAGTTCGGGACCGTCGCGGCGCTCAACATGGTCAAGTGCGTGCACTGGCCCACCGGCTCACCGCCGCCCACGCCGAAGACCCTCAAGGTCGACGTGCTGCTGCTCGGCGTGCAGAACGACCCGATCGTCGGTACCGACGGCGTCGCGGCAACCGCGGCCAGCATCATCAACGCCAACGCCGCCAGCAAGCGGGTGATGTGGCAGGGCATCGGCCACGGCGCCAGCATCTTCTCGGGCTGCGCCGTTCCGCCGCTGATCGGCTACCTCACCAGCGGCAAATTGCCCAACACCGACACCTACTGCCCGGCCTGACGCTGCTTTCCGGCGTCCATGGGCGCCGGTGTACGGTGCGCTGGTGACGGCAGCTGAATCGACCCGAACCGGCTTGCGTGATTGGACCCTGACCGCCTTCGGCCCCCGCACAGGCCCGCCGAGCACGTCGACGGTGCTGCGGATGGCGCTGTGGCCGGTGGCCATCATGTCGGTGTTGCACCGAAGCATCATCCTCACCCTCAACGGCAACATCACCGACGACTTCAAACCGGTGTACCGCGCGGTCCTCAACTTCCGGCACGGCTGGGACATCTACAACGAGCACTTCGACTACGTCGACCCGCACTACCTGTACCCGCCGGGCGGCACGCTGTTGATGGCGCCGTTCGGATACCTGCCCTTCACGCCGTCGCGCTACCTGTTCATCCTGATCAACACCGTGGCCATCCTGATCGCCTGGTATCTGCTGTTGCGGATGTTCAAATTCACGCTGTCCTCGGTCGCCGCGCCCGCCCTGCTGCTGGCCATGTTCTGCACGGAGAGCGTGACCAGCACGCTGGTGTTCACGAATATCAACGGCTGTGTGCTGCTGGCGGAGGTGCTGTTCTTCCGGTGGTTGCTGGACGGGAGGGCCGGGCGCCAGTGGTGGGCCGGCTTGGTGATCGGCCTGACGCTCACGCTCAAACCCGTGCTGGGCCCACTGCTGTTGCTGCCGCTGCTGAATCGCCAGTGGCGGACGCTGGTGCCGGCCATCGCGATTCCCGTCGTCGTCAACGTGGCAGCATGGCCGTTGGTGAGCGATCCCATGGACTTCGTCACCAAAACGGTGCCCTACTTCCTCGGCACCCGGGACTATTTCAACAGCTCCGTCGAAGGCAACGGTGTGTACTTCGGCCTGCCCACCTGGCTGATCGTGTTCATGCGAATCCTGTTCACCCTGCTGATGATCGGTGCGATGTGGCTGTTGTACCGCTACTACCGCACCCGAGACCCGCTGTTCTGGTTCACCAGCTCGTCGGGTGTGCTGCTGCTGTGGTCGTTCCTGGTGTCGTCACTGGCCCAGGGCTACTACTCGATGATGCTCTTCCCGTTCCTGATGACGGTGGTGCTGCGTAACTCGCTGATCCGCAACTGGCCGGCCTGGCTCGGGATCTATGGCTTCATGGCGCTGGACGACTGGCTGATCTACAAGTACATGAGATACGGCCGCGCCTTGCATTACCTCAAGATCACCTACGGCTGGTCGCTGCTGCTGATCGTCGCCTTCACCGTGCTGCTCTTCCGTTATTTGGATGCCAAGGCCGAAAACCGGCTGGACGACGGCATCGATCCTGCGTGGCTGACGGCCGAGCCCGACCACGAGGCGATCGCGCCCGCAAGCGCAGCGGAGCCGGAAGCAGCGGGTCACCGCCAATCGCGCTAGCGTGGGTGCATGACCCCTGCCGCCAGCGACGATGCAGAGCGAAGCGATGAGGAGTGGTGCCGATGACCAGTGATGTGTCGCAGCCCAAGCTGCACCTGAGCGACGACGAGTGGCGCAAGAAACTCAGCCCGGAAGAGTTCCACGTGCTGCGCCGCGCCGGCACCGAGCGGCCCTTCACCGGTGAATACACCGACACCAAAACCGAAGGCGTGTACCAGTGCCGGGCCTGTGGTGCCGAATTGTTCCGCAGCACAGAGAAGTTCGAGTCGCACTGCGGCTGGCCGTCATTCTTCGACCCGGCGAAGTCCGACGCGGTGATCCTGCGGCCCGACCATTCCATGGGCACGACGCGCACCGAGGTGCTGTGCGCGAACTGCCACAGCCACCTGGGCCACGTGTTCGCCGGCGAGGGCTACCCGACGCCGACCGACCAGCGGTACTGCATCAACTCGGTCTCGCTGCGGCTGGTGCCGGCGGGCGGATAGCCCGGGGCCCGTTGCCGTCTCGGCGACACTTAAACCACGCACACGACACGCCGACAACCGGCGCCGTGGTTTATGTTTCGCGGTACTAGCACGTGGCGCTGACGGCGATTCAGTCCACCCGGGTGGCGTGCACTTCCCAGAACGGGGCGTGCGCCCGGTCCCCCTCGAGCCACGGCTCGATCACCCGGAAGCGCTCCAGTAACTTCTCCGCCTGGTCGGCCATGTCGGGGTTGCGCTTGGCCATCGCCTCGATGGACTCCACGCTGACGTTGACCCGATAGGTGGTCGTGCCCAGATAGGTGATCTCCCAGCCACCGTCCGGGAGCACGTCGCGAAAGTCGTTCTCCGACAACGACCGCAGCATCTTGAAGCCATTGACGTCGTGCTCGCCGAACTCGAACATGTACAGCCGCGCGCCCGGTTTGGTGGCGCGGTGCAATGCCTGCACATAGGACCGGCGCAACTCGGGCTCGGTGCTGAAGGTGTGGTAGAAGGCGCAGTCGACCACCGTGTCGAACCGGCCGTCGAACCCTTCCAGCTTCGTCGCGTCGGCCAGCTCGAAATTGACCGACACCCCGGCCTTTTGGGCGTTCTCCCGGGCGCGCTCGATGGCGCCCGCCGACCCGTCGATGCCGGTCGCCGAATAGCCCTTGGACGCGTAGTAGATTGCGTGATGGCCCGGGCCGGTGCCCGGGTCGAGCACCTCACCCTTGATGGCGCCCAGCGCGACGAGCTGCTGGACCACCGGCTGCGGGCCGCCGATGTCCCACGGTGTGGCGGCCGGCAGGCCGTGCGATGTGCGCTGGTCGCGGTACATCTCCTCGAAGCGGGTGGGGTCGGTCGGGTCGAACTCAGTCATCAGCGCCGCTCCTCGACGTCATTTTTGGCGCTACGCGCCATATCGTCGCCGGCGCGGTCATGGCAGGGCGTTCACCAGCTGCTCGACGGGAACCCGGGGGCCGGTGAAGAACGGCGTCTCCTCGCGGGTGTGCCGGCGGGCGTCGGTGGCGCGCAGTTCCCGCATCAGGTCCACGATGCGGTGCAGTTGGGGAGCCTCGAAGGCCAGCAGCCATTCGTAGTCGCCGAGCGCGAACGCCGGGACCGTGTTGGCGCGGACGTCCTTGTATTCGCGCGCGGCCATGCCGTGCTCGGCGAGCATGCGGCGACGTTCTTCGTCGGGCAGCAGGTACCACTCGTAGGACCGCACAAAGGGATACACGCAGATGTAAGCGCCGGGTTCCTCGCCGGCCAGGAACGCCGGGATGTGGCTTTTGTTGAACTCGGCCGGCCGATGCAACGCCACGCTGCTCCACACCGGCGAACTGGCCCGCCCCAGCGCCGTGGTGCGCCGGAAATCGGCGTAGGTGGCCTGCAGCGCTTCGACGCGTTCGGCGTGGGTCCAGATCATGAAGTCGGCGTCGGCGCGCAGCCCCGCGACGTCGTAGAGGCCACGCACCACGACGCCGCGCTCCTCCTGCTGCTTGAAAAACGTCGACGCTTCATCGATGACGTCGTCGCGCTGTTCGCCGAGCTCACCGGGCTCCACGGAGAACACCGAGAACATCAGGTAGCGGATCGTGGAGTTGAGCGAGTCGTAGTCGAGCTTGGCCATGGAACCTATCGTGCCACCTGCGCGTCCAAGTCTCCGATGGCCCCGATCACACGCTCCGCTGCGCGCCCGGCTGCACTGACGCAGGCCGGCACGCCGATGCCGTCGAGGTAGCTGCCGGCCACCGCGAGCGTCGGGGGCAGGCCCGCCCGCACCTCGGCGACCAACTCGGCGTGGCCGGGCCCGTACTGTGGCATCGCGTCGATCCAGCGCTGGATGCGGACGTCGACGGGGTCGACGGTCAGGCCGAACACGGTGGCCAGGTCGCCCAGCGCCCAGGTCAGCAGCTCGTCGTCGGACGCGTCGGCCGCCACGCGGTCGCCGAACCGCCCGAACGACAGGCGCAGCAATTGGGCGTCACTCCGGGCACCCCACTTGCGCGACGACAGCGTGATGGCCTTGGCCCGCAATCGCTCACCGGTGGCCACCAGCACGCCCGAACAGTCCGGGAATGGGGTATCGCCGGGCACGGCGAGCGCCATCACCACCGACGATGCGCTGGCGATGCGGCCGGCCGCGGCGACGCT
This sequence comes from Mycolicibacterium vulneris, assembly GCF_002104765.1. GTDB lineage: Bacteria > Actinomycetota > Actinomycetes > Mycobacteriales > Mycobacteriaceae > Mycobacterium > Mycobacterium vulneris. Next base: position 79,255 of record NZ_NCXM01000013.1, on the reverse strand, counting down.
GCGGGGGGCGATCTCGGCTAGCAGCCGGCAACACCGCCCCGCCGGCACGGCCAGGATCACCGCGTCGGCGGCCCAGTGCGCGCCGGTGTCGTCGAGCACCGTCCAGCCGGCGCCCGCGCGCTCGAGCCGCGATACCGCGGCGCGCACCCAGCGCGGGCGTCCGCGCGCGAGCAGCTCGTCGATCAGCACCTGGTAGCCGCCCTCGAGCGACCCGAACACCGGCGCGCCGGTGGCCGGCGGCAGCGCCCGCCCCACGGCGTCGGTGAGGCTGGTGGCGCCGCTGTCCAGCGCCGCCGCCACGGTCGGGACGGCCGCGCGCAGGCCGATGGTCGCCGCCGAACCCGCATAGACCCCGCTCAGAAGCGGATCCACCGACCGGGCCACCACCTGATCGCCGAATCGCTCGCCCACCAGGTCGGCCACCGCGGGATCGCCGCCCGGTTCCCATGCCAGCGGGCGGGTGGGCTCGGCCTCGATGCGGGCCACCGTGGCCTCGTCGACCAGTTCCGCCACCGACGACGCCGACGACGGTATCCCGACCACGGTGCCCGCGGGCAGCGCACGCAGTTCCTGCCGGCTGTAGATCAGCGGGCGCGCGCCCGTCGAAACACGTTGTCGTCCAGACAAATTCAGTTCATCCAACAGTGCAGGCATTTCGGGTCGGCGCAGCACAAACGCCTCGGCACCTAAGTCCATCGGTACCCCGCCGACCACCTCCGTGCGCAGGACGCCGCCGAGCCTGTCTCCCGGATCGAACAGTGTGATCGCGGCGTCGTCGCCGACGACCCTCCGGAGCCGATAGGCCGCCGTCAGACCCGAAATACCGCCCCCCACAACACAATACGAGGGAGAAGTCATAGGGAGTGGACCAGCGACACCAGGTCGGTCAACACGCCGGGATCCGTTTCGGGCAGCACGCCGTGGCCGAGGTTGAAGACGTGGCCGGCGGCGCCGGCGTCGATCGCCCGCCGGCCGTCGTCCACGACCGCGCGCGCCGCGCGCTCCACCACCGGCCAGCCAGCCAGCGCCACCACAGGATCGAGGTTGCCCTGCAACGCCGTACCGGGCTGCACGCGGGTGGCCGCGTCGGCCAAGGAGGTTCGCCAATCCACGCCCACCACGTTCGCGCCGACCGAGGACATGGCGCCCAGCAGTTCGGCGGTGCCGACCCCGAAGTGGGTCATCGGCACGCCGTAGTCGGCCAGCGCGGCGAACACCCCGGCGCTGTGCGGCTGCACGTAGCTGCGGTAATTCGCCAGGGACAGCGCCCCGGCCCACGAGTCGAACACCTGGATGGCGTCCACCCCGGCCTCCAGCTGCACCCGCAAGAAGCTCACGGTGATCTCGGTCAACTTCTCCATCAGCGCGTGCCAGGTGTCCGGCTCCGCCAGCATCATCGCCTTGGTGCGGGCGTGGTGGCGACTGGGGCCGCCCTCGATCAGATAGGACGCCAACGTGAACGGGGCGCCCGCGAAGCCGATCAGCGGGACGTCGCCGAGCGCGGCCACCAGCAGCGACACCGCGTCGGAGACCGGCTGAACCCGTTGCCGCTCAAGGGTTTTGATTGCAGCCACGTCGGCGGCGGTGCGCACCGGCGACTCGATGACCGGCCCAACCCCGGCGACGATATCCAGGTCGATGCCCGCACCGAGCAACGGCACCACGATGTCGGAGAACAGGATCGCCGCGTCGACGTCGTGGCGGCGCACCGGCTGCAGGGTGATCTCGCAGACCAACTCGGCGTCGAAGCAGGCCGACAGCATGTCGGTCTGGGCCCGCAGCGCCCGGTATTCAGGCAGCGAGCGACCGGCCTGCCGCATGAACCACACCGGCACCCGGTTGGGTTTGCGGCCGCTCACGGCGGCCAGATACGGCGACTCGGGAAGGTCGCGGCGAGTACTCATCAGCCTTAATGCTGCCATGACGGGAGAACATCGAACTGCGCTGCGTACGATCAACGACCGCGACCGTTTGAACGTCAGGAGCTCGGAGATGCCAGTGAGTCAGCCCCCAGCGAGTTACGACGCGTTTCCCAGCCTGCGCTGCGAACTCGGGGACAACGGTGTGCTGACGCTGGTTCTCGACTCCCCCGGCCTGAATTCGGTCGGGCCGCAGATGCACCGCGACCTCGCCGACATCTGGCCGGTGATCGACCGCGATCCCGCCGTGCGCGCGGTGCTGGTCCGCGGTGAAGGCAAGGCCTTTTCGTCCGGCGGCAGCTTCGACCTGATCGACGAGACGATCAACGACTACGAGGGCCGGCTCCGCATCATGCGCGAAGCCCGAGACCTGGTGCACAACCTGATCAACTGCGACACCCCCGTCGTGTCGGCAATCCGGGGGCCGGCGGTGGGCGCGGGCCTGGTGGTGGCCCTGCTCGCCGACATCTCGGTGGCGGGCCGGACCGCGAAGCTGATCGACGGGCACACCAAGCTGGGCGTGGCGGCCGGCGACCACGCCGCCATCTGCTGGCCGCTGTTGGTCGGCATGGCCAAGGCCAAGTACTACCTACTGACCTGCGAGACGCTGCTGGGCGAGGAAGCCGAGCGGATCGGGCTGGTGTCCACCTGCGTCGACGATGACGACGTGCTGTCCACCGCCGCCCGCATCGCCGAGAGCCTGGCGCAGGGCGCCCAGAACGCGATCCAGTGGACCAAGCGCAGCCTCAACCACTGGTATCGCATGATGGGCCCCACCTTCGAGACCTCGGTGGGCTTGGAATTCCTCAGTTTCAGCGGCCCTGACGTGCAGGAGGGGCTGGCCGCGCACCGCGAGAAGCGCGAGGCGCGTTTCACCCGCTGATCGCGGCCTGAGCTGCATATATAGCTTTGGTGGAGGCCTGGTAACGGCTCGGTCGCGGGCGGTTTGAAACGCGGCGCGCCTGTCGCGGCGTGTCGGGCTGTAGGTCTAGCGTCGATCCCTGTGACCCGTGCCGTGACGACGCAGAACGGTCGGGATGAACAGGAGCGGCGCCAAGTGACCTCATCCGAACCGGCCCCATTCCGCGAGGCGGTGGAGGCGATGAACGCCGTCGTCGTGCGGTCGGAGATCGAGTTGGGTCCCATCCGGCCGCCGCAACGCTTGGCTCCCCACAGTTACGCCTTGGGCGCCGAGGTCAAACATCCCGATAGCGACATCATTCCCGAGCGGTCCGACGGCGACGCCTTCGGACGGTTGATCCTGCTGTACGACCCCGAAGGCGCCGACGCGTGGGACGGCACCATCCGCATGGTCGCCTACATCCAGGCCGACCTTGACCCCAGTGAGGCGGTCGACCCGCTGCTGCCCGAAGTAGCGTGGAGCTGGCTAGTCGAGGCACTGGAGTCACGTATGGAACAAGTCGTCGCCCTGGGCGGCACCGTCACCGCCACCACATCGGTACGCTACGGAGACATCTCCGGGCCGCCGCGCGCCCACCAGCTCGAGCTGCGTGCGTCGTGGACCGCGACGTCGCCCGCGGTCGGCGGGCACGTCGAGGCGTTCTGCGAGGTACTGGAGCACGCCGCGGGCCTACCCCCCGCCGGAGTCACCGACCTGAGCTCGCGGTCACGCGCCTAGCATGGGCGAACCGTCGGCCGACGGGCCGGGTAGCAGCGCGCCCGGTGACGTAGGCACCGACCCCGCGCCCACCCCGCTGCCGCACCCCTCCGGGGGTGTGCCGCCCATCTCGGTGAGCGTGCACGAGATCGAAGCCGCCGCGCAGCGACTGGACCGTGGGCGCGGGCCGTTCGCGGTGGACGCCGAGCGTGCGTCGGGGTTCCGCTACTCCAACCGGGCCTACCTGATCCAGATCCGCCGGGCCGGTTCCGGCACCGTGCTGATCGATCCGGTGAGCCACGGCGCCGATCCGCTCGAAGCTTTGCGGCCGGTGGCCGAGGTGCTGGCCAGCGACGAATGGATCCTGCACTCCGCCGATCAGGACCTGCCCTGCCTGGCCGAGGTGGGCCTGCGGCCGCCGGCGCTGTACGACACCGAACTCGCCGGACGGCTGGCCGGGTTCGAACGCGTGAACCTGGCGACCATGATCGAGCGGCTGCTGGGTTTCGGGCTGGCCAAGGGGCACGGCGCGGCCGACTGGTCCAAGCGGCCCCTGCCCGCCGATTGGCTCAACTACGCCGCCCTGGATGTGGAACTGCTCATCGAGCTGCGCGCCGCGATCGCCGACGTGCTGGCCGAGCAAGGTAAAACCGATTGGGCCGCACAGGAATTCGAGTATCTGCGCGAAGTGGGTTCGAAAGATCCGGCCGTGCGGCGGGACCGGTGGCGGCGAACGTCGGGCATCCATCGGGTGCGCGATCAGCGTGGCCTGGCCGCGGTCCGCGAATTGTGGCTGACGCGCGACCGGATCGCGCAGCGCCGCGACATCGCGCCGCGCCGCATTTTGCCCGACTCGGCCATCATCGATGCCGCCCTGGCCAACCCGACAACCGTCGAGGAGCTCGTCGCCTTGCCGGTGTTCGGTGGGCGCAATCAGCGGCGCAGCGCCGCGACGTGGCTGGGGGCGCTGGAAGAGGCCCGGCGGACCAAGAACCCACCCGGGGACAGCGAGCCGCCGAACGGTCCGCCGCCGCCGGCGCGGTGGGGCAGGCGCAAACCGGAGGCCGCAGCCCGGCTGGAAGCCGCGCGCTCGGCGCTCTCGGAGGTCTCCGAGCGGGTCCACGTCCCCACCGAGAACCTGGTCTCGCCCGACTTGGTGCGACGGCTGTGCTGGGACTGGACGCCCGTGCCCGATCCGTTCGACGCCGTCGAGAGGTTCCTGCGCGCCGGGCAGGCACGGCCGTGGCAGCGCGAATTGGTGGATCCGGTTCTGGCCCGGGCGTTGCAGGAGCCGCCGGAGGCCGCGCAGGACGACGACTAGCCGCAAATAGCGCCGTCCTCCCAGATTGCTACGCGCCCCGACAAGGTCCCGGGCGGCCCAAGTTGACGGCCTGACGGTGGTGTCGGCGCGCCCGGATTGTGACGACCCGGTAGCCGGCGATATCGGGTTTCGAGCAGCGCCGCCCTTATCCCCCTTGGATATCCCTTGGACCGTTCCGGCGCCGGGCAGCATTGACCGTACGCGTAAGTTACGCGTAAGTTGACGGCCATGCGAGAGCAGATCCGGTCAGCCGATTCGAGCTCGGTGGTGCCTGAGCTGACTCACGAACGCATTGTGGACGCTGCCGCAGCCGTCATTGCCGCCGACGGGTTCGGCGGGCTGAGTATGCGCAAGCTCGGCGATCGGCTGGGCTGTGCGGCGATGTCGCTGTATCGATACTTCCCGACCAAGGAAGATCTGCTCAGTGTGCTGGCGGATCGCTTGGTAACGGAAGTTGAGTTGGCGGGTCGCGAACTGCCGTGGGATGCCCGGATCGTTGACTATTTCATCAAAGTCGAGCAGTTGTTTCGGCGCCACCCGGAGCTTGCGGAGATCTCCGCGCGCCAACACCTCAACTCCACGGCGGCATTTCGAGGCGTGGAGATGGTCTTGGGCGCACTGCGCGAGGCGGGTTTGGACTCGGAGCAGGCAGTGAGCGCGTGGTATGCACTGACATTCTTTACGGCGGGCTTCGCGCAGCGGCGCGCAGCCGAAGTCGCCGACCGGGATCGTGACGGCGGCCGTCGCCGTCGCATCGGCGCGCTCCCGCGCGATGAGTTCAAGCACTTCTCCGAGATCGCCGCGATGTATGCGAGTGGGCTTTCGGATCGGGATTTCGAATCAGCGCTACGAGTTGTGCTCGCCGGGGTGGCAGCGCTCGGAAAGGAAGCACAGTGACCGATTTGTGCCCAGTCATCGAACGCAACGAGGTGATCGACGATCTGAGCGCATTCGTCATCGCGGGACGGGTCAAGGCATCCCCGCACGGCCGCTACGAGACTGACGAGCGCTCACCGCGGCAGGGTGTCGCCGACGGTGCGGAGGCCGAACGGATCGGCTTTCGACGCATTTTCCTCTCAGAACGATGGAATCTGAAAGAGGCGGGCGCAATCCTCGGTGGCGTCGGCGCGCTGACGTCGCGAGTCGGTCTCGCCACCGGCGTGGTGCCGGCGTTCGCGCGGCACCCGATGCACGCCGCGGCCTTCGCGTCGACCATGCAGGCGGCGTACGGGTCGCGGTTCGTCCTCGGCCTTGGCCGCGGTGGTGGCGGTGGTGCCGGCTATGAACACCAGAATGGATTTCGCGCGCTGGAGGACTACGTGCGTATCGTGCGGCGCCTGTGGGCCGGCGAGCAGGTCCACTACGACGGCCCCGCCGGCTCGTTCACCCGCCTGAAGATGGACGACCGTCACGACGGTCCCGATCCTCAGGTGTGGTTCGGGACGTTCGGGCTCCCCCGCGGCGCGACGGCCGCGGCGCGAGTCATGGATGGTGTGCTGCTGATACCGAACATGACCCCGGAGGCGACCCGCGACGCGGTCCAACGGCTACACCACGCGTGCGAAGCCGTTGGCCGCGACCCCGCGACACTGCGGATCGCGCAATGCGTGGTGACTGCGCCAGAACTCGACGACACCGAAACGCGTCAACTCTGCCACGCGCGGGCCCTCACCTACCTCCAGGCCCCCGGCTGGGGCGACGCGCTGTGCACGATGAACGGCTGGAACCTAGACACATTGGCGCAGATCCGATCTCATCAATCCCTGCAGGGTCACGACTCGATCGCTGACTCCGCCTACCACCGCGCCGAAATGGCGGAGCCGGCCCGCGCCGTGCCGGACGACTGGATGCAGGAATCGTGTGCGATCGGATCGGTTGCGCACTGTGTTGACCGGTTGCGCGCCTACCGCGATGCCGGCGCCGACGAAATCGTTACCTACGGCTCGACTCCCGGACAAAACGCCGAACTCGCCGCCGCCTGGCGAGCACAACGGGTTAAAGCAGCATGAAGGCCACAGCCCCCAAGGCGCCCCTGGATCCGCGTTTCGCCCAGCTGGACGCAAGCTGGGTGGACCGGGTGCTGCGCGACGGCGGGCACACTGGCGCTCCGGTAAAGGCGGTGGTCCCAGAACCACTGGCTTTCGGCGGTGCGACGACAGAAATCGCGCGTTTGCGAATCGATTACGCCGATGGTGAGCCCGGACCGGCCTCACTCGTGGGCAAGCTGCGCGGCCAGGGCGACGTCCATCGTCAAATGGAGGCGGCGATGGGACTATTCGACCGGGAGGTGCGTTTCTATCGGGAGTTCGCCGCCGATCTCCCGATAGAAACGGCGGCGTTGTTCCATCCCGGCGACGGGCACAAGGCACCGCTGCTGCTGGAAGATCTGGCCGCACTGCGTCCCGGCGATCAGGCGGCCGGATTGAGCGCCTCCGACGCCGAGCAGTGCCTCGATGCGCTTGCGGCCCTGCATGCCGCGCATTGGGAATCTCCAACTCTCGGGAGCCCGTGGTTGACCAACCCTTGCGAAGGCACGTTCCGTCAGATGACGGCCCAGCTGATGGTCAGCGGAATCGATGCACTCGAGGCATATGCGACGCCCAGCCAGCGCCAGCAGATCCCGACGGACCCGGCCCGCTGGGAAGATCTCATCGCGCGCCTCGGCGAGGGTCCTCATACGTTGGTACACAACGACTGTCGCCTGGATAATATCTTTTTCCGCGAAGACGGGCGCCCGGTGATCATCGACTGGCAGACCCTAGCCGCCGCGCGCAGCAGCATGGACGTCGCCAACCTGCTCGGCGGAAGTATGGAACCCGATGATCTGTCCGCCAGCTGGGAACTCCTACTTCGCCGCTACCATGACGGCCTGGTGCAACACGGGGTTCAGGGCTACAGCCTCGACGAATTGCAGTTGCACTACCGCCAGAACGTCATCTGGCCCCTCGGTCAAGGGCTCGCACTGATCGGTGCGCTCAAGGGCAACGACGCAAGAGGCGTCGGTCCGAAGAACATTGCCCGCGCGCTATCGCATGTCGTCGAGGTCGACGCGTTCGCCGCACACGCCGAAGCCTGACCACAGGACGATCGAAGGAGGAATTCACCCGTGCTCGAGACATGTGTCGGTATCTGGACCGACCGCCACTTTCCCGCCAGCATCATCGCCGATCAATGCCGCGCACTGCAGGACAGCGGCCACGTCGACGGCGTCCTCGTGCCCGACCAGCTGGCCGGCTTTGCGCCACAACAGCTTTGGACTCCGGAGAATACCCCGCTCGCGGGGCTGATAGGCGATCCGGACTCCGCAATGGACGCGTTCATGGTCGCCCCCTACATCCACGCCGCGGCGCCGAATCTGAACCTGCACTTAACATCCGACAGCGTCCGGCGCGGCCCAGCCGAGATAGTGCAGTCGATGCTGACGCTCGCGCACCTGACCGAAGGCCGCGCGAACTTCCAGATCGGCGGCGGAGAACTCAAGCAGACGGCACCCTTCGGACATCCGACCAACCAAGGAATGTCGCGTATGAAGGACCTGTTTCAGATCTACCGGCAGATCCTCGACAACGACGGACCGATCGACTTCGACGGCAAACGCTGGAAATTCAAGCGCGCCTACCTCGGCGGGGCCAAGCAACATCGCCCGACGCTGTGGGCGCTGGGCGGCGGTCCGCAACTGCTCGACTACGCGACATCCTGGGCTGACGGAATCGCGATCGCGGTGCCCAACGCGCTCACCTCGCCAGAAGAGACCGCGGACTCAATCCAGCTAATCCGTCACCAGGTCGAACAAAAAGGCCGCGACCCCGAGCAGTTCCGCATCGCGCTGTGGGTGTCTGTTCTCCTCCACCCCGACCAGTCCAAGCTCCAAGCCGCCTTCGACAACCCCCTGATCAAGTGGGTGTCCTCGGCGGTGGGACGAGTCGACACCGACATGTGGGCGAAGGAAGAACGCTCACTACCATTCCCTCCCGGCTGGAGCTACTTCCGAGACATGCTCCCCTACGACACCGACTCCGAGTTCATCGACCAGATCGTCACCGCCACTACGCCCGACCATGTGCGCGCGGCCTGGCTCCTCGGTTCCCCCGACGACGTCGCCAAACAGGTCCAGCCCTACCTCGATGCCGGAATCGACTGGGTCATGCCCTTCGACTACCTGCCCGTCGTCGGTGACCCAGCCGATGCCGCACTGGCCGTCGGCTGGATGATCGAACTCTGCGCGGCCATGAAACGCAACAACAACGCCTGAGCAGCAAACACATATCGGGCGGGCAGGGAACCTGCGTGGGACAACCCGATGGCAGACTCACGCTGGCGGCCGGGATTCGTAGAGGCGGTACCAGATAATGTTGCCAAGTTCGTCGATGAGCGCACGCGCGTCAGTCGGCGCCGCGTTGCGAACCAATTGGTAGACACCGCGCTCGATCATCCAGATCAACCATTGGGCGGTCTCGACAGGACGCACATCACTTCGGATGCTGCCTTCCCCCTGCCCACGGCGAATATGGGTCGCAGCATCAGCAATGACTTGCTCCATCAGGCTGATCCAATGAGCTCGAACGACGGCGTCGTATCCCGCCATTTCGACAATCGCGGCCAGCAGATCCGCGTGGGGCAAATAGACCTCCACTAGGTGCAAAAGACCGTTGGTGACGTCCTCGCGAGTTGTGTTGGCGGGGAGGTCCCAGCACACGCTGGCCGCGGTGGCGAGTTCATCGGCGATGTCCGACGTGAGCGCCCGCAGAAGCTCACCCTTATCGGCGAAATGCACGTAGAACGTCGAGCGACTGACCCCCGCTTCGGCGATGAGGCGTCCCACGCTCATTTCGGTGAAGGACTCCCCCCGGCTGAGCAGGCGCTCCACCGCAAGCAGCAGGCGTTGCTTCGTTGGCGTCCTACTATCCGCCCGCCCAGGCCGTTTCTTGCGGGTAATGGACGCCATGACCAGTCAGATTAGCCGATCGCCACCGTGTCGAACGCATTGTCCGATAATATGTCCGATGTCGTTGTCCCGGACCTCGAAAGAGCGCTCGATGACCGTTGATTCCCGCCCGATTCCCACCGCCACGACCAAGCCCGACAAGCGGTACGCGCCCGCGCTCAATCCGGCCTACCCGGCGTCATGGTGGATAGTCGCACTCTCGACGGACGTCGCTCGCGGCCGCAGCGAACCGGTCCGAGCACTGGAAAAAGACCTGGTGCTTTGGCGCGATGACGACGGCTGTTTGCATTGCCAGGCCGCACACTGCCTGCATCTCGGTGCGCACCTTGGTTACGGCGGGATGGTTCGCGGGACCACTCTGCATTGCCCATTCCATGGCTGGGGCTACGACCCCACGGGCTCGGTGGTCAGCCAGGTGGGTCCCTCCCGGCAGCTAAAGAATCGCTGTCTGCCGACATACCGGATCATGGAGCGCGACGGGGCCGTCTACCTGTGGAACGGCGACGGCGAGCCTGATCATGTGATTCCAGACCTCTACGAGCACTACGGCGTTTCGCCGCGAGACTTCATCACGGTGCCACACCGGCTGTACATGCCCTTCCCGGCGAAGTATTTCGCCGAAAACATCTGCGACGGTATGCATCTGGCCTTTGCGCACGGTGCCGCGGAGTGGGGGGAAGCGGTAGCCCTGGAAGAGACCTCGACGATGATCAAGATCGAAAACCGGCTGCACAGCTACCGGCCCTGGTACACATGGGCGAACCTGAAGCGCCTCTATCGACAGGGGGAACTGGTCAACATCTTCACCCCTGTCCGAGGCAGTCTGATCGCAACGAGTTTCGGTGCCACCATTCACTTGACCCACATCGAGAACACCGGCAATTGGGGTGACCACCTCGTCTGTTGGACTCCGTGCAACGAGGACGACCACCACTTCTTCGCGATCGACGTCGTGCCGCGCCCGCGAGTACCCATCGTGGGACCACTCCTGGAGACGCTGATGACTAAAGTGCTCCGCTTGGGGCTTTACTCAACCGCCGCCCAAGACGTTGCGCTACTGAGGCACCGCGTCGAAGGCCCTAAGCCACCCTATGCCCCCTTCGACAAGGGCCTCATCGCATTCCGCCGCCACTGGGACTCGCGCATCCCTGGCGACGGCAACATGGACAGCGGCGCGATCCGCTCCAACGGACCCCGCGCCGGGATCAGCTCGGGTTTGCACGCCAGGAAGGCCGGCGAATGAGCATCGGGCGCCCGTCGGCGAAATGGATCTGGCTCGCCGGTGCAGCCGCGCTCGCCGCTTTGACTACTCGCAGCATGAGCCGGAGACCACAACCAGAACCGGGCCTGGGCCTGATCGGCAAGAACGACGGCTACACCTACCGCTACGCAACGCGGCACCCGCGCCAACGACTTTGATCAGCGGGCCGGGTCCTATGAGCGGAAGTCACCAGACCTGTAACAGGAGCCGCTGTCTGTCAACACATCCGGGACCGTGATACCACATTGGTTGAATCACGTGTTGGCGCGCATCCAAAACACGGCCGCCGTTTCCTTGCGTTCGTCGGCTAACAGCTCGCCGTAGGCCATGCGTGAGTGCCCGTCGACAGCGCTGCGCCCCGACTAGTCGAGGTGCTCGCGGATCTCCGCTTCGGCGACGCCGCTGCCCAGCGCGGCGACCCAACCGGTGATGCGGCGGGCCACGTCCTGATCGGTCAGCGCCAGGTCTGACAGCAGCTCACCGCGCGAGGCGTGCTCGTAGAACTGCTGCGGCAGCCCCACATCGCGGCACGGAACGTCGATCTCGGCGCGGCGCAGGGCGGCGGACACCGCCGAGCCCACCCCGCCGTTGACCCCGTTGTCCTCGCATGTGACGACGAGCTTGTGCTGGGCCGCCAATTCCAGAAGGCTCTCCGAGACCGGGAGCACCCAGCGCGGGTCGATGACCGTGACGCCGATCCCCTGGTCCTGCAGCCGCCTGGCCACCGCCAGCGCCATCGGCGCGAACGCGCCGACGCCGATCAGCAGGACGTCGTGGTTGCAACCGGCGGCCGGGACCGCGAGCACGTCGACGCCCGTGGTGCCCGATCCACGGCGCTCGATCGCCGGGATGTCCTCGCCCACATCACCTTTGGGGAAGCGCAGCGCCGTGGGGCCGTCGTCGACATCGAGCGCCTCACCGAGTTCCTCGCGCAACCGGGTGGCGTCCCGGGGTGCAGCCACCCGCATGCCGGGGACGATGCCCAGCATCGACATGTCCCACATGCCGTTGTGGCTCGCGCCGTCCGAACCGGTGATGCCGGCCCGGTCGAGCACCATGGTGACGGGCAGCTTGTGCAGCGCCACGTCCATCATGATCTGGTCGAAGGCCCGGTTGAGGAACGTCGAATAGATGGCCACCACCGGGTGCATGCCACCCATGGCCAGGCCGGCCGCCGACGTCATCGCATGCTGCTCGGCGATGCCGACGTCGAACAAGCGGTCCGGGAACTGCTGCCCGAACGGGGTCAGCCCGGTCGGGCCTGGCATGGCCGCGGTGATGGCCACGATGTCGCGGCGCTTCCGGGCGTAGCCGATGAGGGCGTCGGAGAACGTCGCCGTCCAGCCCGGGCCGGCGACCTTGGTCGCCTGGCCGGTGACCGGGTCGATGACGCCGCACGAATGCATCTGCTCGGCCTCGTCGTCCTCGGCCGGCGCAAAACCCATCCCCTTGCGGGTCACCACGTGCACGATCACGGGGCGGCCGAAGCCGCGGGCGTGGCGCAGCGCGGCCTCCACCGCGCGTTCGTCGTGACCGTCGACGGGGCCGACGTACTTCAGGCCCAGATCGGTGAACATCAGCTGCGGCGACAGCGAGTCCTTGATGCCGGCCTTGACGCTGTGCATGACGCGGTAGGCGATCTTGCCGACCAGCGGCAGCGCGCGCAGCGCGTCGCGGCCCTTCTCCAGCGCCTGCTCGTAGGCCGGCTGCAGCCGCAGCGAGGCGAGATGGTCGGCGACACCGCCGATCGTCGGGGCGTAGCTGCGGCCGTTGTCGTTGACCACGATGATGACCGGGCGGCCGGAGGCGGCGATGTTGTTCAGCGCCTCCCAGCACATGCCGCCGGTGAGCGCGCCGTCGCCGACCACCGCGACCACGTGCCGGTTGCGGTGCCCGCTCAGTTCGAAGGCCTTGGCCAGGCCGTCGGCGTAGGACAAGGAGGCGCTGGCGTGGCTGGACTCCACCCAGTCGTGCTCGCTCTCGGCGCGCGACGGATATCCGGACAGCCCGCCCTTCTTGCGCAGGCTCTCGAAGTCGTGGGAGCGGCCCGTCAGCATCTTGTGCACGTAGGCCTGATGGCCGGTGTCGAAGATGATCGGATCGTGGGGTGAGTCGAACACCCGGTGCAGGGCGAGCGTCAGCTCGACCACGCCCAGATTCGGCCCCAGGTGTCCCCCCGTGGCAGCAACCTTGTGAATCAGAAACTCGCGAATCTCGGCGGACAGTTCGCGAAGTTCATGTTGGGAAAGGTGCTGCAGATCGGCGGGCCCACGAATCTGTTCCAGCATCCAGTCAGTCTACGCAGCTCGTGGCGGGTGGCCCCTTAGACAGTTTCAATCTCGCCGTCGGGCCCTCGGACCGCGACTTTGGTAACCTCACTGCACGGTGTGCCGGGAAGCCTGGTCGGCGTTGCTGTTCAGCGACTCCAGGAGGTATAGCTTGCGGCGCCGCCACCGATCGGGCCGTCTGACGGCTGAGCCGGATATTGACGAATTCTTGAGGCGTGGCCGCGGTGCCACAGCCGTCCACCCGCCGTACGGTAACGGCATGCGCGCGGGCGAGATCGCGGAGAAATTCCCGATCGTGAGCATCGACTCCGACGCGCTGGACGCGGTTCGCCTGCTCGCCGCGCACCGGCTGACCGGGCTCGTCATCGATACCGGCAAGGCCGAAGCGCCGTTCGCAGTGCTGACGGCATCCCAGGTGGTCAGATTCATCCTGCCCAGCTATGTGCAGGAAGATCCCGCACTGGCCGGCGTGCTGACCGAATCCGTCGCCGACCACGCTGCAGAAAGACTGGGCGGCAAGTCGATTCGCGATGTGATGCCACAGCAACGGCAGCACATTCCCGTCGTCGACGCCGACGACACGATCATCGAGCTGGCCGAAGTCATGTCGCGCCTGAACAGTCAGCTGGTCGCCGTGGTCAAAGGCGGTGAGTTGTTAGGGGTGGTCACGGCATCGCGCCTGCTGGCCGTGGCTTTGAACCAGTGATCGGTCTCGCGGGGAGGCGGCGCCGATGATGTACTACGCGATCGCGGTGTTCCTGGTCACGTATGCCTTCTTGATCAGCGAACGCTTCAGCAAAACAACGGTCGCGCTGGTGGGCGCCGGGCTGGTGGTCATGCTGCCGGTGATCGACTCGCCCGACGTGTTCTACTCCCAGGACAACGGAATCGACTGGGACGTCATCTTTCTGATGCTGGGGATGATGATGATCGTCAGCATCCTGCGCCATACCGGCGTCTTCGAGTACGTCGCGATCTGGGCCGTCAAGCGTGCCAACGGCTCCCCGCTGCGCATCATGATCCTGCTCATGCTGGTGATGGCGCTCGCCTCGGCCGTGCTGCCCAACGTCGTCTCGGTGTTGCTGATCGCCCCCGTCACCCTGCTGGTTTGCGACCGGCTGGAGATCAACCCGGTGCCGATGTTGATCGCGGAGGTCTTCGCCTCCAACATCGGGGGCGCGGCGACGCTGGTCGGTGACCCGCCCAACATCATCATCGGCGCCCGCAAGGGCCTGTCGTTCAACGCCTTTCTGGTCAACATGGCACCGATCGTGGTCATCGTGCTGCTGGCCCTCATCGCCGTGTCACCGCTGTTGTTCCGCGGCTTTTCGACCGTCAATCCCGAACGCATCGCCGACGTCATGGCACTGCAGGAGCGCGAAGCCATCCGAGATCGCTTGCTGCTCATCAAGTGCGGGGTCGTCTTGGCCGCCGTATTCGCCGGGTTCGTCTTGTCCCCGGCGATACACGTCGCGCCATCACTGGTGGCATTGCTCGGCGCCGGTGTGCTCATTCTGGCGTCCCGGTTGGAAACGTCCGACTACCTCTCCCACGTCGAATGGGACACGCTGCTGTTCATGGTCGGGCTGTTCGTAATGGTCGGCGCCCTGCTCAAAACAGGCGTCATCGGCATTGTGGGCCGGCTGGCGGCCAACGTCACCGGCGGCAACGCGCTGCTCGCGACCATGCTGATCCTGGGGTTCTCAACGGTGGTGTCCGGCGTCATCGACAACGTCCCGTATGTGGCCACGATGACACCGATCGTCAGTCACCTCGCTACGACCATCCCCGGCCAGACGCACCATAACGCACTGTGGTGGTCGCTGGCGCTCGGTGGCGACCTCGGCGGCAACCTCACCGCAGTCGGCTCCACTGCGAACATCGTCATGGTGGGCATCGCCCTGCGTTCCGGCAATCCCATCTCTTTTTGGGAATTCACCCGCAAGGGCGTGCTGGTGACCGTGCTCTCCACCACACTGTGCGCGCTCTACCTATGGCTTCGGTACTTCGTACTCACCTAACGGGTCAGCAGCGCGACGCATTCCGTGTGATGGGTCAGCGGGAAGGCGTCGAACACCTTGATCTTCTCGACGGTGTAACCGTGCCCGAGGTAGATCCCGATGTCGCGAGCGAATGATGCTGCCTCACAACCGATGTGCACCACCCTCGGGACATCGGCGGCGGCCAGCAGATCGAGGACCTCGCGCCCGGCCCCCGCCCGCGGTGGATCGAGCACCGCCACGTCGGCGCGCCCGCGCTGCGCCGCCAGCGCCCGCCGCACCGAGTCGGTGACGATCTGCACCTGGGTCAGATCGGCCAGGGCGGCCCGGGCGGCCCGGGTAGACGCACGTGAGGTGTCGACACTGAGCACCCGCCCCGACGGGCCCACGGCATCACCGAGCACCGCGGCGAAAACGCCTGCGCCGCCGTATAAATCCCACGCGCGCATCCCGGTGCCCAGCTGCGCCCAATCGGCGACCAGCTCGCTGTACACCCCCGCAGCGTCGCGGTGCGCCTGCCAGAAGGCTGTCACCGGCACCTGCCAGCTGCGCCCGGCCACTCGCTGCACCGCCTCGTAGCGACCCTCCATCACCTTGGTAGCGGTCTGCCTGCCCTGCCGCAGCGTGCGCACCACGTGGCGCGCGCCGTCGTCGTCGACGGCCACGTGCAGCTGGGCGGCGGGCGGCCACTCGAGGTCGGCGATCCCGTCGAGCATGCCGGCCGGGAGCTGCGCACAACGCAGGTCGGTCACCAAATCGTCGCTGTGGTACCGGTGAAAGCCCGGGCGACGGTCGGGGCCCACGTCGAGCCGAACGCGGGTGCGCCACCCGGTCGGCGCGGAATCCGCCAGCGGCTCGGCCTCGCCGCTCCACGCATGCCCGCCGAGGCGCTCGAGCTGGTTGGCCACCACCTCGG
This sequence comes from Mycolicibacterium vulneris, assembly GCF_002104765.1. GTDB lineage: Bacteria > Actinomycetota > Actinomycetes > Mycobacteriales > Mycobacteriaceae > Mycobacterium > Mycobacterium vulneris. The sequence goes on along the minus strand of NZ_NCXM01000013.1, from coordinate 62,987 downwards.
CCTTCAGCGTGCGGGTCACTTCGGGGTCGGCGAACGCCAGGTCGCAACAGCCGGCGCCGTCCACCCCGGCGATGGGGCACAGCGACGCGATACGGCCGGCCGCAGCGTCGAGAACTTCGATAACCTCTGCGTGCCAATAGGATCCGCGATCCGTGGTCACCCGGGCACGCACCCGCTCACCGGGCAACGCATACCGGACGAACACCACCCGGCCTTCGTGATGCGCCACGCAGCTGCCGCCGTTGGCCGGGGCATCGGTGGTCAAGGTCAGCTCGCCCACGGGGGGTGGTCCCGCGCGCCGCGCCCGTGTCGATTCGCGGCTCAATCGAAGATCCCCCGGCGAGCGTCACCGGGCGCCACGTGCGGCTGCAAAGTCTTGCGGCGTTCCGACGAACTCAACTGCCACGGAACCGAAGTCACCATGACGCCCGGCATGAACAGCAGGCGGCCCTTGAGCCGAAGAGCGCTCTGGTTGTGCAGCACCTGCTCCCACCAATGGCCCACCACGTACTCCGGAATGAACACCGTCACCACGGTGCGCGGCGATTCTTCCCTGGCCCGTTTGACGTAGTCCAAGACGGGACGGGTGACTTCGCGATACGGCGACGCGATGACCTTGAGCGGGACGCTGATATCGCTTTCCTCCCACTTGTGCACCAGGTCGCGGGTTTCCGCGTCGTCGACGCTGACCGTGATCGCCTCGAGAACGTCGGGCCGGGTGGCCCTGGCGTAGGCCAGCGCTCGCAGCGTCGGCAGGTGCAGCTTCGACACCAGCACCACGGCGTGATTGCGGCTGGGCAACACCACGTTGTCCTGCGCGGCGGCCTGCTCCTCCAATTCGCGGTTCACGGTGTTGTAGTGCCGGTGAATCATTTTCATGATCCCGAACAGCAGGCTCATCGCGAACAGTGCGATCCACGCCCCGGAGGCGAACTTGGTCACCAGAACCACCAACAACACCGCGCCGGTGGACAGCAGTCCGATCGTGTTGACCACCCGCGAGCGCATCATCTTGCGCCGCACCCGCGGATCGGTTTCGTTGCGCAGCAAGCGGGTCCAGTGCCGGACCATGCCGATCTGACTCAGTGTGAACGAAATGAACACGCCGACGATGTAGAGCTGAATCAGCGCGGTGACCTCGCCCCGGAACGCGATGATCGCCAGCAGCGCCGCCCCGGACAGGAACAGGATTCCGTTGGAGAACGCCAATCGGTCTCCACGGGTGTGCAATTGGCGCGGCAGATAGCTGTGCTGCGCCAGGATCGAGCCGAGCACCGGAAACCCGTTGAAGGCGGTGTTGGCCGCCAGCACCAGGATCAGAGCGGTCACCGTGGCGATCAGCAGGAACCCGATGTGGAAGCTGCCGAACACCGTTTGCGCCAGCTGGGTGACCAGGGTCTTCTGGTAGTAATCCTTCGGCGCCCCGCCCAGTTGCGTCGCGGGATCCTCTACGAGCTGAACCCCGATCTGCTGGGCCAGCACGATGATGCCCATCAGCAGGGTCACCGCGATGCCGCCCAGCATCAGCAGGGTGGTCGCCGCGTTGCGCGACTTGGGTTTCTGAAAAGCCGGCACCCCGTTGCTGATCGCCTCGACACCCGTCAGCGCCGCACACCCCGACGAAAACGACCGCGCCACCAAGAAGGCCAGGGCGAAACCGACCACCTGGCCATGTGCGGAGTGCATCTGGAATCCGGCGGACTCGGCCCGCAGCGGATTGCCCAGCACGAAGATCCGGAACAGACCCCAGCCGATCATCACCAGCACCCCGATGATGAACGCATAGGTCGGGATGGCGAACGCCAACCCGGACTCGCGCACCCCCCGCAGGTTCAGCGCCATCACCAGCAGGACGGACAACACACAGAAGAAGACTTTGTGCTGGGCCACGACCGGGATCGCCGAGCCGATGTTCGCCATCGCCGACGCCGTCGAAACCGCAACGGTGAGAACGTAATCCACCATCAACGCACTGGCGACCACGAGGCCGGCGGTGTCGCCGAGATTGGTGGTGACCACCTCGTAGTCGCCGCCGCCAGACGGGTAGGCGTGGACGTTCTGCCGGTAGCTGGCCACCACCACCAACATGACGGCGGCCACCGCAAGCCCGATCCACGGTGTCAGCGCATACGCCGTCACCCCGGCCACCGAGAGCATCAAGAAGATCTCCTCGGGCGCGTACGCAACGGAGGACAACGCGTCGGAGGCGAACACCGGCAAGGCGATCCGCTTGGGCAGCAGTGTGTGACTCAGCCGGTCGCTGCGGAACGGGCGACCGATAAGCAACCGACGGGTGGCGGTTGAAAGTTTGGACACGAGAGCCAAGAGTAAGCCCAGACGGGTTTGGCGGTAGCGTTCGTAGGAGAATGTTCGCCGACCGAAACGGCTGGCCGACGTGGTTTGCCGGTGGAGGGCGCAGGACGCGGCCGAGAGGACCTCAAGTTGCGAGTAGTGGTGATGGGCTGCGGCCGGGTCGGTTCCTCGGTCGCCGACGGACTCTCCCGCATCGGTCACGACGTCGCGGTCATCGACCGGGACAGCACCGCGTTCAACCGGCTCAGCCCCGAATACGCCGGCGAGCGGGTGCTGGGGCAGGGATTCGACCGGGATGTATTGCTGAGGGCCCGTATCGACGAAGCGGACGCGTTCGCCGCGGTGTCGTCCGGCGACAACTCGAACATCATCTCGGCGCGACTGGCCCGGGAGACTTTCGGCGTCAAGCGGGTCGTGGCCCGCATCTACGACGCCAAGCGGGCCGAGGTCTACGAGCGCCTGGGCATCCCCACCATCGCGACCGTGCCCTGGACCACCGACCGCCTGCTCAACGCGCTGCTGCGCGAGACCGAGACGGCCAAGTGGCGCGATCCGACCGGCACCGTCACCGTGTGCGAGGTCGTCCTGCACGAGGACTGGATCGGGCATCGGGTCACCGATCTCGAGCAGGCCACCGGCGCCCGGGTGGCGTTCCTCATCCGTTTCGGGGCCGGCGTGTTGCCGGAGCCCAAATCGGTTATCCAGGCCGGCGACCAGGTGTATGTCGCCGCGATCTCCGGCCGCGCCGCCGAGGCGGTGGCCATCGCCGCCCTACCACCCAGTGAAGACCTGTGATGCATTCGAGCGTTGAGGAGCGGCTCAGATGAAAGTAGCTGTAGCCGGCGCCGGTGCGGTCGGCCGCTCGGTCACCCGCGAACTCATCGGCAACGGCCACGATGTGACGCTGATCGAACGTAATCCCGATCATGTCGACGTCGACGCCATCCCGGCCGCGCACTGGCGGCTGGGCGACGCCTGCGAACTGAGCCTGCTGGAGTCGGTGCACCTGCAGGAGTTCGATGTGGTGGTCGCCGCGACCGGCGATGACAAGGCCAACGTCGTGCTAAGCCTTTTGGCCAAAACCGAATTCGCGGTGCCGCGGGTGGTGGCGCGGGTTAACGATCCCCGCAACGAATGGCTGTTCACCGACGCCTGGGGGGTCGACGTGGCGGTGTCGACGCCGCGCATGCTGGCGTCGTTGATCGAAGAGGCCGTCGCCGTCGGCGATCTGGTGCGGCTGATGGAATTCCGCAAGGGGCAGGCCAACCTGGTCGAGATCACGCTGCCCGACGACACGCCGTGGGGCGGCAAGCCGGTGCGCAAACTGCAGCTGCCGCGGAACGCCTCGCTGGTGACGATCCTGCGCGGCCCACGGGTGATCGTGCCCGAGGAGGACGAGCCGCTGGAGGGCGGCGACGAGCTGCTGTTCGTCGCGGTTGCCGAGGCGGAAGAGGACTTGCAGAAGCTGTTGTTGGGCAGCCACAATCCGGCCGGCGGCTGATCAGTCGGTGACGGCGCCGGGTTCCACGTCGACTGCGGGGCCGTCGGCGGCGGCGATGGCCCGTTGCGCCGACTTGATCGCCGCGTAGGTGGCCAACGCGGCCAGCAAGGTCAGCGGCCAGCCCATCGCGATCCGCGCCACCGCCAGCCACCCGGTCCGGTCGGCGTCATAAAGCAGTCCCTGAACCACGAACCGCGCGGTGAACACCAGCACCCAGCCGACCGAGGCGATGTCGAACGCGTAGACGGCCCGGGGCACGTTGCGCCAGCCGTCGCCACGCCCGGTGGCCCAGCTCCACCCGTAGCCGACCAGGGGACGGCGGATCAGCACCGAGGCCGCGACCACCACGGCCCACACCAGCGACATCCAGATGCCCAACAGGAAGTAGCCCTTGGACTCCCCCAGCACGTAGGCGATCAGCGCGCACAGCGCGACGCCGAAGAAACCGGAGAACGCCGGTTGCGGGGATTCGCGGCGAATCAGCCGCCACATCAGGATCAGCGCGGCCACCGCCAGCGCGGCCACGACCGCGGGAACCAGTCCCGACACGCTCGAGGCGACGACGAAGACCACCACCGGCAGCGACGAGTAGATGACACCACTGACCCCGCCTGCCTGTGCCAGCAGCCGTTCCGGGTTGATGCGGTTAGAGGTCATTTGTTCCGATGCGCCCGACTCCCGCGGGGTTGCCCCCAGATCTTGGGGTTCGGTCACCGCTGAATTTCGTAGTGCGGGTTGTAGATCGCCTTGGTTCCGTTCTCCAGCTTGCCGAGGCGCCCACGCACTCGCAGGGTGCGGCCCGAGTCGATGCCCGGGATGCGGCGTTGCCCCAGCCACACCAGCGTGACGGTGTCGCTGCCGTCGAACAGTTCGGCGCGTACTCCGCCGGCGCAGGCCCTGCCGTTGCACTCGACGCTACGGAGCGTGCCCACCATCGTGACCTCTTGGCCACGCTCGCAGTCGATCGCCCGCTGCGCGCCGGTGCTTGCGACCTCGTCGGACAGTTCCTCCGAGTCGAGCTGCTCCGGATCCTCCGTCAACCGACGGGTGAGCCGGCGCAGAAACCCTTGGGCCCCCATGGCCACTCCTGACAATGCTGATAAGCCTCGACGCTTCCATCTATGCCAACGGACACCGTAGACCTCTTAGTTCCCCAGCGCCAACCGCCTCAAACGTCGTGTTGGAGGGCAGGTGAACGACGGGGCACTATCAAGAGGTGGTGGTCGATCTGCGCGGTGTCACGACGGTGTTGTTGCCCGGAACCGGCTCCGACGACGACTACGTTCACCGGGCATTCTCCGGTCCCTTGTCCGAGCTCGGCGCGCGGCTGGTGACCCCGCCGCCGCGGCCCGACCGGTTGATCGAGAGCTACTTGGCGGCGCTGGATGACGCGGGCCACCGCGGGTCCATCGCTGTGGGCGGGGTCTCGATCGGCGCCGCGGTGGCGGCCGCCTGGGCGTTGGCCCATCCCGACCGGACGGTCGCGGTGCTGGCCGCGCTGCCGGCATGGGCGGGCGCGCCCGGGGCCGCGCCCGCGGCGCTTGCGGCGCGGTATTCGGCGTCACAGTTGCGCGCCGACGGGCTGGCGGTGACCACGACCCAGATGCGGGCGTCCAGCCCGCCCTGGCTGGCCGACGAGCTGACTCGGTCGTGGGGCGCACAATGGCCGCATCTGCCCGACGCCATGGAGGAGGCGGCCGCTTACGTGGCGCCGAGCTGCGACGAGCTGGCCGGGCTGGCCGCGCCGCTGGGCGTGGCGTCCGCGGTCGACGACCCGATCCATCCGTTGCAGTCCGGGCTCGACTGGGTCGCCGCCGCGCCGCGCGCGGCGCTGCGGACGGTGACGCTGGATCAGATCGGCGCGGATCCGGCCGCCCTGGGGGCAGCCTGCCTGCGCGCGCTGGCCGACCTGTAGCCGGCTCAGCCGCCGGTGGTGGTGCGCAGCTGTTGCATCGCCGAACCGTCGACGCTGCGGCGCGCGGCCGGCTCGTTGGGCGGTGCCTGCCCCTCGGCCTGTTGGGCGCCGTCCTGCTGCGCGGCCTGTTGCGCGGCGGCGGCCTCGCGCAGTTGCTGCGCCATCGGCTCGGGCAGCTGCACGGTCAGCGGTGTGCGCACCGGAAGCGGCGTGTCGCCACGCCGAACCACGGTGTCCGCCAAGGCCGCTCGCGCCTCATGCTCCAGGGCTTCCATCGTCTCGTGTGGGCCGTTGATGACGCAGCGGATCATCCAGCGGTAGCCGTCGACGCCGATGAAGCGCACCACGCCGGTCGCGGTGCCCACCACCTCGCGACCCCACGGCCCGTCCTTGATGCTGACCTGGGCCGAGTCGTTGCGCAGCGACTCGGCGAGCTCGCCGGCCACTTCGCGCCACAGGCCGCCGGTCTTGGGCGCGGCGTAGGCGGCGATGGTGAAGCGCCCGTTGGGCGTGACGACCCAGACCGCGCTCGGCACACCGGTTTCGGTCAGCTCGACCTGCAGCTGGCCGGCCTCCGGCATGGGGATCAGCACGGAGCCCAGGTCGAGCCGCGCCAGCTCCGCGACCGCGGGGTCGTCGAAGTCCTCGATGTCGAACGGGCCCTCGAGCTCTTCGGGGGCGGCGACCTCGTCGGCCGCCGAGGTGTCGGCGCCCGAGGCGTCGTCGTCTTTGGGTGTGCGTTTACCGAATGCCATCACAAACTCGCATGTCCGCCGGAGGAACCGTGACCACCATCGCCACGGGATGTTTCGGCCAGCCCGGCCTCGTCGAACGACGACACCTCGACCAACTCCACTAATTCGACTCGCTGCACCAACAACTGGGCGATGCGATCGCCGCGGTGCACCACGATCGGCTCGGTCGGGTCCAGGTTGATCAGCGCAACCTTGATCTCGCCGCGGTAGCCCGCGTCGATGGTACCCGGACTGTTGACGATCGAAAGTCCAACTCGCGCAGCCAGTCCCGACCGTGGATGCACCAGGCCGACCATTCCGAACGGGATGGCGACCGCGACCCCCGTCCGCACCAGGGCGCGCCGCCCGGGTTCCAGTTTGACGTCTTCGGCGCTGAACAGATCGATCCCGGCGTCGCCCTCGTGGGCACGGCTGGGCAGCGGAAGCTCGGGGTCAAGACGGACGATGGCCAGACTGGTCGACACGGGGCCACAGACTACCCTTGACTGCGTGTCCGATACGCGCGTCGCGCCGCACAACGTGCGGTATCGCGAACGATTGTGGGTTCCGTGGTGGTGGTGGCCACCGGCCTTCGCGCTGGCCGGCATCATCGCCTTCGAATTCAACATGGGCGTCACCCGCCAGTCGTCCTGGTGGCCGTACGCGACGCTGTTCGCGGTGGCGGCAGCGGCGCTGCTGTGGCTGGGCCGCATCGAGATCCGGGTCACCGCCGACCCGGCGGCGCCGGGCGAGGTGCAGCTGTGGGCCGGCCAGGCGCATCTGCCGGTCACCGTGATCTCCCGGTCCGCGGAGATAGCACTCTCGGCCAAGTCCGCCGCCCTGGGCCGGCAACTCGACCCGGCGGCGTATGTGCTGCATAGGGCATGGGTAGGGCCGATGATCCTGGCGGTACTCGACGATCCGGACGATCCGACGCCGTACTGGTTGGTGAGCTGCCGTCACCCCGAGCGGGTGCTGTCGGCATTGCGCAGCTGACCGATCAGGCCGCGCAGTCGGTACAGATCATCACGCCATTCTTCTCGCTGGCCAGCCGGCTGCGGTGTTGCACCAAAAAGCAGCTCGAGCAGGTGAACTCGTCGGCCTGCTTCGGAATCACGCGCACCGACAGTTCTTCACCAGACAGGTCGGCACCAGGCAGTTCAAAGTTCTCAGCGGATTCAGATTCGTCGACATCGACGACGGCCGACGCCGCCTCGTTCCGTCGCGCTTTGAGCTCCTCCAGCGAGTCCTCCGAGACGTCGTCAGTCTCGGTACGCCGTGGAGCGTCGTAGTCGGTAGGCATTGCCCTATCCCCTCACATGCCCTCGTTATCCAAGCATCGCTTTGTACCAGCGTCGAACGCATCCACCAAACAATTCGTGCCCGTATCGCGGCCCCTTAAGGTGTGATTTATGTCACACCCCCATTTTTACCCTTGTGCTCGCGTCTGAACAGTGGGTTTCGCGTCCGGCTAGAGTGCAGCTGTGGTCACGCAAATCACCGAGGGTACAGCCTTTGACAAGCATGGTCGGCCCTTTCGGCGGCGCAACCCCCGGCCGGCCATCGCTGTGGTGGCGCTCCTCACGGTGGCCACCGGCGTGATCTGGACCATCGCGCTGACGCGCCCCGCGAAGGTGCACGAAGCCGTGGTGTGCAATCCCCCGCCCCAGGCGGCCGGTTCGGCGCCGGCCCAGCTCGGTGAGCAGGTGTCGCGCAGCGCCATGATGGACGTCACACCCGCCAAACTCGCCGACACCAAGGTTCGCGTCCTCAACGCCAGCGGCCGGGGTGGGCAAGCGGGCGATGTCGCCGGCGCGATGAAAGACCTCGGCTTCGCGCAACCGACCGCCGCCAACGACCCCCTCTATGCGGGCACCAGACTCACCTGCCAGGGCCAGATCCGTTTCGGCACCGCCGGACAGGCCACCGCGGCGGCCGTGTGGCTGGTGGCGCCGTGCACCGAGCTGTTCAACGACAACCGCGCCGACGATTCCGTCGACCTGTCCCTGGGCACCGACTTCAGCGCGTTGGCCCACAACGACGACATCGACGCGGTGCTCGCGACCCTGCGTCCCGGCGCCACCGAGCCCTCAGATCCCACGCTGCTGGCCAAGATTCACGCCAGCAGCTGCTGACACGGGCGGTCAATCCAGAATCGGATCCAGGCCGTCGAAACGCTCCAGGACGGCCAGCAGCTCGTCGGCGATGCCGGGCGCGGCGGCCAGCGCCAGGCCGGCCCCGTTCACGCCGGACGCCGGCAGCACCACCCGGGCCCCCGCCTCCGCCGCGATCAGCGCACCGGCGGCGCGATCCCACACCTGCAGGCCGTGCTCGTAGTAGGCGTCGAGCCGGCCGGAGGCGACCATACACAGATCCAGTGCGGCCGAACCGATGCGACGGACATCGCGGACCACCGGCAGCATCCGGGCCAACAGCGCCGCCTGCGCCGCGCGGCGCTGCCGTGAATAGCCGAAACCGGTGCCCAGCAACGCCATAGACAAATCGTCGACGGCAGAGCTCTGCAACGGCTGCGTCCCCTCGTCGTCCCTGACATGCGCACCCAGGCCCAGCGCCGCCGAGTACACCCGGTTTCCGACCACGTCGGAAACCGCCCCGGCCACCGACTCGCCGTCGACCTGTGCGCCGACCGACACCGCGTAGGCGGGCACGCCGTAGACGAAATTCACTGTGCCGTCGATGGGATCGAGCACCCAGGTGACCGATCCGGCCGGTGTGCCCGCCGGATCGGCGGGCCCGCCGCCCTCCTCGCCGAGAATCGGGTCCCCGGGCCGCAATTCGGCCAGCCGGTCGCGCAACAGCCGTTCCGTTTCGGTGTCGACCACGGTCACCGGGTCGGTCGGGGTGCTCTTCGAGCGCACCGCGCCACTGTCTGGAGTTTGCAAGCCGCCAGCCTCAGCGCCGAAAACCTCTGCCCGCCGACGCCTCACGAATGCGGCGGCCTCCGTGGCCAGGGTTTCGGCGACCGAGCGAAGCCGTACGAGCTCGTCATCGGAAGGGGTCACCGGTCTATCGCATCACAGTCGCCACGGCCGCGCAGACGCCACGGGCGACAGCGCCGCGGCGCTAAGGTGGGCGGACAGCCCAGCCACGCCGAGGAGATTCGATGACCAGCACCGACTCGACCACGGACACGCCCGGCACCCCCGTCGCCGACGGCAGGCCGCAGCGTCGCGGATTCGGCGTCGACGTCGGCGGCAGTGGCATCAAGGGCGGCATCGTCGACATGGACACCGGGCAGCTGATCGGCGAGCGGGTCAAGCTGCTGACCCCGCAGCCCGCGACGCCCTCGGCGGTGGCCAAGACCATCGCCCAGGTGGTCAACGCCTTCGAATGGACCGGCCCGCTCGGAGTGACCTATCCCGGAGTCGTCACCCACGGCGTGGTGCAGACCGCGGCCAACGTGGACAAGGCCTGGATCGGCACCAACGCGCGCGACGTCATCAGCGCCGAGCTGAACGGTCAGGAAGTCATCGTCCTCAACGACGCCGACGCGGCCGGGCTGGCCGAGGAGCACTACGGCGCGGGCAAGGGCCAGTCGGGCCTGGTGGTTTTGCTGACCTTCGGCACCGGGATCGGCTCCGCGGTGATTCACAACGGGACGCTGATACCCAACACCGAGTTCGGCCATCTCGAGGTCGGCGGCAAGGAGGCCGAGCAGCGGGCGGCGTCCTCGGTGAAGGAGAAGAACGACTGGTCCTACGAAAAGTGGGCCAAGCAGGTGACCAAAGTGCTGGTGAGCATCGAGAACGCTGTGTGGCCGGATCTGTTCATCGCGGGCGGCGGAATCAGCCGCAAGGCCGACAAATGGGTGCCGCTGCTGACCAACCGCACCCCGGTGGTGGCCGCGGCCCTGCTCAACACCGCCGGGATCGTCGGCGCGGCCATGGCCGCCACCTCGGACGTGACCCACTGATTTCGCCCGGCAGAGCCGTAGTACCGCGCACTGTCGTTACAATGGTGCTCGGCGAACGCCCAACCGATAGCGTGCACCTATCACGCTGATACCAACGCCGACATCGACATAGCAGACACTTTCGGTTAACCATGCCCAATACCCACCGAAGGTGAGCCCAAACGAAGGGGTGTAAGTGGCAGCGACGAAAGCAAGCCCGGCAACGGATGGGCCGGTGAAACACACCGCCACGAAGTCTCCGTCGTCCCCCGTCAAGCGACCGGCCGCCAAGGCCGCCAACGGATCGGCACCCGCGAAGCGAGGCGCCAAGGCAACGCCGTCCACCAATTCCGAGGCCGACGCGGCCGAACCCAAGAAGACCCGCGCCGCGGCCAAGGGCGCCAAGGCCCCGCGCGGAACCAAAGCGGCCAAGGGCGGGCCCGCGGATCCGGACGCCATCGATTCCGGCGGTGCCGTCGAGGATCTCGACAACGAACCCGACCTCGAGGGTGAGCCCGGCGAAGACCTCGAGATCGACGCCGACCTCAGCCTCGACGACCTCGAGGACGACGTAGCGTCCGACGGCGAGGAGTCCGACGAGGCCGACTCCGACGACGCCGAGGGCGACGAAGTAGTCGCCGCGAAGCCCGCCGCCAAGGCCGGGGAGGCCGCCGCGGAGGACGACGAGGAAATCGCCGAGCCCACCGAAAAGGACAAGGCGTCCGGCGATTTCGTGTGGGACGAGGACGAATCCGAGGCGTTGCGGCAGGCCCGCAAGGACGCCGAGCTGACGGCCTCCGCCGACTCGGTTCGCGCCTACCTCAAGCAGATCGGTAAGGTCGCGCTGCTCAACGCCGAGGAAGAGGTCGAGCTGGCCAAGCGGATCGAGGCCGGGCTGTACGCCACGCAGCTGATGACCGAGCTCACCGAGCGCGGCGACAAACTGCCCGCCGCGCAGCGCCGCGACATGGTGTGGATCTGCCGCGACGGTGACCGCGCGAAGAACCACCTGCTGGAAGCCAACCTGCGGCTGGTGGTGTCGCTGGCCAAGCGCTACACCGGCCGCGGCATGGCGTTCCTGGACCTCATCCAGGAGGGCAACCTGGGCCTGATCCGCGCGGTCGAGAAGTTCGATTACACCAAGGGATACAAGTTCTCCACGTACGCGACGTGGTGGATCCGTCAGGCCATCACCCGCGCCATGGCCGACCAGGCCCGCACCATCCGCATCCCGGTGCACATGGTCGAGGTCATCAACAAGCTGGGCCGTATTCAGCGCGAGCTACTGCAGGACCTGGGCCGCGAGCCCACGCCCGAAGAGCTGGCCAAGGAAATGGACATCACGCCCGAAAAGGTGCTGGAGATCCAGCAATACGCCCGCGAGCCGATCTCGCTGGACCAGACCATCGGCGACGAGGGCGACAGCCAGCTGGGCGACTTCATCGAGGACAGCGAGGCCGTGGTGGCCGTGGACGCGGTGTCGTTCACGCTGCTGCAGGACCAGCTGCAGTCGGTGCTGGAGACGCTGTCGGAGCGCGAGGCGGGCGTAGTACGGCTGCGTTTCGGTCTCACGGACGGCCAGCCGCGCACCCTGGACGAGATCGGACAGGTTTACGGCGTAACCCGTGAGCGCATCCGCCAGATCGAGTCCAAGACGATGTCGAAGCTGCGCCACCCCAGCCGTTCTCAGGTGCTGCGCGACTACCTGGACTAGTCGGGGTCGGCTGTCGATCGAAAACGGCTGCCCCGCAGAACATCTCGAGACTCGCTGAAATTCGGCTGCGCTCTGCACGCGGGCGTCGTACGGTGACGTCCATGTCCGCGGAGCGCACCCTCGTCTCGTCAGGATCCGACTTCGAATCGGCGGTCGGATACTCGCGCGCGGTGCGGGTCGGCGCGCATGTTGCGGTGGCCGGGACGACCGGCAGCGGGCCCGCCGGCGACATCGCCGCACAGGCCCGAGATGCCTTGCGCCGGATCGAGATTGCGTTGCACCAAGCGGGCGCCGCACTCGCCGACGTGGTGCGCACCCGCATCTACGTCACCGACATCTCGCGCTGGCGCGAGGTGGGAGCCGTCCACGAGCAGGTCTTCGGCGCGATACGCCCCGCGGCCACCATGGTCGAGGTCTCGGCGCTGATCGCGCCCGAACTGCTGGTGGAGATCGAGGCCGACGCCTACGTGGACTCCCCTTCTGAGATCGGCGCGAAGGAGCCGTCGCCGGCCGGTGGGTAGGCGGTGACCCGGACCACAGCGGCCACCGGCAGGGGGCCGTACAGATGCGGGAACAACATCGACTCCGGATCTGTTGCTACCCCCGGCTCCCACCGCACCGGCGCAGCAAGCCGGGCGGGGTCGATGTGCAACAGGACCAGGTCCTCACGACCGCGGTAGAGCCGGTTGGCCGGCAGGTGCACCTGCTCCGGTGTCGACAGATGGATGAACTCGCCACCGCCGGCGGCATCCGGGTGGATGGCGCCCAGCCGGCGAGCCTGCGCCCACTGCTCGGTTCCGCACAGGTGGACCAGAGCATCAGCAACGAAGGTCACAATTGCGACTCCCTAGAGACGTCCAAACCAACCTGACCAGCTCGTGAGAAACGACACACCCCATAACGATCGGGGAACAAGGCGAAAACGCCATACGTCTGAGAAAGTGAATGTACGAGAAACGGAGAAGGCATGAATGCAACTCTGACGAGTCCAGAACTGACCCGCGCCGACCGCTGCGACCGCTGCGGTGCTGCGGCTCGGGTACGCGCCAAGCTGCCTTCCGGACTGGAGCTTCTCTTCTGCCAGCATCACGCCAACGAGCACGAGGCGAAGCTGACCGAGCTGGACGCCGTGCTGGAGTTCAGCGAAAGCTAGCCTGCAGCCGAACTCACCCACCGCCAATGTGGGCGGTGCGAGCGATCTTCGGTAATGCTGGACGGGTATGAGCGAGCAGGTCGCGAAACCGTCGCGCCACCACATTTGGCGAATCACCCTGAGGACTCTTTCCAAGAGTTGGGACGACTCGATTTTCTCGGAGTCGGCTCAGGCTGGTTTCTGGTCGGCGTTGTCATTGCCGCCGTTGCTGCTCGGGGTGCTGGGCACCTTGGCCTACGTAGCGCCGCTGTTCGGCCCGGACATGCTGCCCAGCATCCTGCGTCAGCTGATCTCGACTGCACACAGCGTGTTCTCTCCCAGCGTGGTCAACGAGATTATCGAGCCGACCGTCCGGGACATCGCCAACAATGCGCGCGGCGAGGTGGTGTCGGTCGGGTTCATCATCTCGTTGTGGGCGGGGTCGTCGGCCATCTCGGCGTTCGTCGACTCCGTGGTCGAGGCGCACGACCAGACTCCGCTGCGTCATCCGGTGCGCCAGCGCCTGTTCGCCCTGTTCCTCTACGTGGTGATGCTGGTGTTCGTGGTGGCGACGGCGCCGCTGGTGGTGATGGGCCCGCGCAAGGTGGGTGAACACATCCCGCTGGGCCTGTCGAACGTGCTGCGCTACGGCTACTACCCGGCGCTGATCATAGGTCTGACGATCGGGGTCATGATCCTGTACCGGGTCGCACTCCCCGAGCCGCTGCCGTCGCACCGGCTCATCCTGGGCGCCGTGCTGGCGACCACGGTGTTCGTCACCGCCACGCTGGGCCTGCGGTTCTACCTGGGGTGGATCACCAGCACCGGCTACACCTACGGCGCGCTCTCCACGCCCATCGCGTTCTTGTTGTTCGCATTCTTCGGCGGCTTCGCGATCATGCTCGGCGCCGAGCTCAATGCAGCCGTCCAGGAGGAATTCCCCGCACCCCGGACGCACGCCCACCGGCTGCGCAAATGGCTGTTCACGCGGTCGCCCGCGCTGAAGCGGACTGTGGAGACCCTCGCCAGCCCGATTGCGAACCCCGCGACGCAGCAGCGCGACGTCGCGCCGGCAGAGCCGCCCGGCTGATCAGCCCTTCTTCATCCGGTCGTAGATCTGCTTGCAGTCCGGGCACACCGGCGAGCCCGGCTTGGCCGCCTTGGTGACGGGAAAGACCTCGCCACACAACGCCACGACGTGGTTGCCCATCACCGCGCTCTCGGCGATCTTGTCCTTCTTGACGTAGTGGAAGTACTTCGGAGTGTCGCTGCCGGTCCCGTCGTCGACGCGTTCGTCGGTCTCGGTGCGTTCGATCGTTTGGGTCTGCATACCTGACATTGTGCACTGCCCAGCAGGCCCGGAAACCGACCGAGCCGGAACCGGCCAATTGTGGGACAGTGGAGAAATGAAGCACGGCTCCGATCCGGGGTTCGATGACTTTGACGGCAACAAAGGCCGCCCAGTGCTCATCACCGCCGCAGCGACCTCGTATGAGGAGCAGCACCGTGCGCGGGTCCGTAAATACCTGACCTTGATGGCTTTCCGGATCCCGGCGCTCATCCTGGCCGCGGTCGCCTACGGAGCGTGGCACAACGGGCTGATCTCCCTGGCGATCGTGGCGCTATCAATCCCGTTGCCGTGGATGGCCGTTTTGATCGCGAACGACCGGCCGCCGCGCAGTGCCGACGAGCCGCGCCGGTTCGACAACACCCGCCAGCGCACGCCCCTGTTCCCCCGGGCCGAACATCGCGCGCTCGAGGCCCCGCAGCACCCGCAGCAGGAGACGCCTCCGGGTGCGCGGGGCGGAATCGATCACGGCTAGCTGTCGTTTCTGCTGGACGTGCCGCCCCGGCGGACTTCTCAGGACATTCTCAGGTCTGCGGCACATTTCTGCACGTCAAGACGTGTGAGATGGCGAATCGCTGGGAACTCTCAGAGCTGATCTGTCGTTGAACTCCATGACAGAACAAAGCCGAACGGGAGGTCGCTATGGCGAACGCCAGCACGAGCAGATTTGACGGCGATCTGGATGCTCAAAGCCCCGCAGCGGATCTAGTGCGCGTATATCTCAACGGAATCGGTAAGACGGCGCTTCTCAATGCGGCCGGTGAGGTTGAACTGGCCAAGCGCATCGAAGCCGGGCTTTACGCCGAACACCTGCTTGGAACGCGTAAGCGCCTCGGGGAGAACCGCAAACGCGATCTGGAGGCCGTGGTTCGCGACGGGCAGGCGGCGCGCCGTCACCTGCTGGAAGCGAACCTGCGTCTGGTGGTGTCGCTGGCCAAGCGGTACACGGGTCGCGGCATGCCGCTGCTGGACCTGATCCAGGAGGGCAACCTCGGGCTGATCCGCGCGATGGAAAAGTTTGACTACACAAAGGGATTCAAGTTCTCGACCTACGCGACGTGGTGGATCCGTCAGGCCATCACCCGCGGCATGGCCGACCAGAGCCGCACCATCCGGCTGCCGGTTCATCTAGTGGAGCAGGTCAACAAGCTGGCGCGGATCAAGCGCGAGATGCACCAGAACCTGGGCCGCGAGGCGACCGACGAGGAACTGGCCGCCGAGTCCGGCATCCCGGTCGAAAAGATCAACGACCTGCTCGAGCACAGCCGCGACCCGGTAAGCCTGGACATGCCCGTCGGCTCCGAGGAGGAAGCCCCGCTGGGTGACTTCATCGAGGACGCGGAGGCGATGTCCGCCGAGAACGCGGTGATCGCCGAGCTGCTGCACACCGACATCCGCAGTGTGCTGGCCACTCTGGACGAGCGTGAGCACCAGGTGATCCGGTTGCGTTTCGGCTTGGACGACGGCCAGCCGCGCACCCTGGACCAGATCGGCAAGCTGTTCGGTCTGTCCCGCGAGCGGGTCCGCCAAATCGAGCGGGACGTAATGTCCAAACTCCGCAACGGGGAGCGCGCCGACAGGCTACGGTCATACGCGAGCTAACACCTCACACAAGCTAGGTAGCAGACGGTATGCCCGCCGCGTCAGCGGCGGGCATACTGCTTGCCTGGGAGGCGTTACAACCATTCACGCAGCTGGCCAAGTAGACTCAGCGTCGACGGAGGGTGCTGAATGAACGACCTGGTTGACACCACCGAGATGTACTTGCGGACCATCTACGACCTCGAAGAAGAGGGCGTGACGCCGCTACGTGCCCGCATCGCCGAACGCCTCGATCAGAGCGGGCCGACTGTCAGCCAAACCGTTTCGCGCATGGAGCGGGACGGTCTACTTCACGTGGCCGGCGACCGCCACCTTGAGCTCACCGACAAAGGCCGGGCGCTGGCGATTTCCGTGATGCGCAAGCACCGCCTCGCCGAACGCCTGCTGGTCGACGTCATCGGCCTGCCCTGGGAAGAGGTCCACGCCGAGGCGTGCCGCTGGGAGCACGTGATGAGCGAGGACGTCGAGCGCCGCCTGGTGAAGGTGCTCAACAACCCGACCACCTCGCCGTTCGGCAACCCGATCCCCGGACTCCTCGATCTGGGCGTGGGCCCCGAGTCCTGGTCCGAGGACGGTCCCCTGGTCCGGCTGACCGAGTTGCCCGCCGGCGCGCCGGTGGCCGTGGTGGTACGCCAGCTGACCGAGCACGTCCAGGGCGACATCGATCTGATCTCACGCCTGAAGGACGCCGGCGTCGTCCCGAACGCGCGCGTCACCGTCGAGAACGGTTCCGCCGGGGTGACCATCGTCATTCCGGGCCACGAGAACGTCACCCTGCCGCACGAGATGGCGCACGCGGTCAAGGTCGAGAAGGTCTGACCCGGGCGTTTGGCCCCCACCTATCCCGCCCTGCGGCCGAACGGCCGTCGCGGCGGTAGCTGCACGCCGAACCGCTTGGCCAACCGATAGCCCGTCAGCGCCAGGTCCCGGATGTCCTCGGGCCGCAGCCCCGACTGCAACGCCGTGTCCAGCATGCCCGCCATCCGATGGTCGGGCGCGCAGTTCAGCGCCTCCTGCAGGGACACCCCGGCGAGCGGGCCGTCGCCGCGCGCGTACGCGCTGAACGCGATCAGCACCAGCGCCTCGACCCGCCACGGCGGTGGCAGCGTACGCGCCAGCAGCGCCCACAACGACTCGACCTCGCCGGCGCTCTCCCCGACCGCGAGGGCATACAGGATGTCGCGCACCTGCGCGTCGGTCAGCGCACAGCCCAGCGTCGCCATCTCGCTGTCGGACAGCGGTTTCCCGGCCGCGACCCGGGCTGCGGCGGCCATCGCCGTCTCCACGTCGCCGCGGGTGCAGCGGACCGGATGCGCGCGCTGCGCCGCCCGACGCCGGGCGGCCTGCCGCCGGACCGCGTCGGCCAGCGCGGCGGTGCGCGCCGGGTCGTCGGGCGCGATGACCGCCTGCAGGTCGGCACGCCGCGGATAGAGCCGCCTGCCTTCCAGCACCGCCGCGGCGGCCAGCGGGGAGGCCGCGGGATCGTCGACCAGGCCGCTCGACCCGCAGCCCTCGGCGCAGTGCCAGCGGCCGCCGAGGGCCACCTGGTCGACCACATGCGTGGCCCACAGCTCAATGTGGTGCTGCGACAAGGCTTCTGCGAGCGCCGCCGCCAGCTGTCGGTATTCCTCGTTGCAGCTGGGACAGTAGGCTCCGTCCGCGTCGACGATCACCGCGATCACGGCCTCGGGGGCCGCCGCGGCGGCGACCTCCGCCAGGTGCGCCACCCGATCGGCAAGTTCCTCGGAGAGGTCGACGCGCATCACCGAGCCGAGTTCCCCGTCGCCCAAAGACACTAATACCAATGAATTTTCGGGAACGAAGCCGAGAACGGCGGGCAGCGCGGCGATGAGTGCACCGGGGCGGGAAAGTTCGAAGTCTTCTCGAGGCGTCGTCATGAGCACCAACGCTGACGGCCGCCACCGTCAACCGGTGCGCGCGTGCGCGAGTGCGGCAGTGGACCTGTGGATGAACCCAGCACTGTGCGTTGAGCTGCCTTACTGTTTAAGCCATGAGTTCGGCGCAGGAGTACGACATGGTGGTCATCGGGTCCGGGCCCGGCGGACAGAAGGCCGCCATCGCATCGGCCAAGCTCGGTAAGTCGGTCGCCGTCGTCGAGCGCGGCCACATGCTCGGCGGTGTGTGCGTCCAGACGGGCACCATTCCGTCGAAGACGTTGCGCGAGGCGGTCCTCTATCTCACCGGGATGAGCCAGCGCGAACTCTACGGCGCGAGCTACCGCGTGAAGGAGAAGATCACCCCGGCCGACCTGCTGGCCCGGACCCAGCACGTGATCGGCAAGGAAGTCGACGTGGTCCGCAACCAGCTGATGCGCAACCGCATCGACCTGCTGATCGGCCACGGGCGTTTCGTCGACGCACACACCATCGAGGTCGAGGATCCGTCGCGGCGCGAAAAGATAACCCTCACAGGCAAATACGTCGTCATCGCCACCGGCACCCGGCCGGCCCGGCCCTCCGGCGTCGAGTTCGACGAGCACCGGGTGCTCGACTCCGACGGGATCCTCGACCTCAAGTCGCTGCCCACCTCGATGGTGGTGGTCGGTGCCGGCGTCATCGGCATCGAGTACGCCTCGATGTTCGCCGCGCTGGGCACAAAGGTCACCGTCGTCGAGAAGCGCGACGACATGCTCGACTTCTGTGACCCCGAAGTCGTCGAGGCGCTGAAGTTCCACCTGCGCGACCTGGCGGTGACGTTCCGGTTCGGTGAGGAGGTGACCGCGGTCGACGTCGGGTCGGCGGGCACCGTCACCACCCTGGCCAGCGGCAAGCAGATCCCCGCCGAGACGGTGATGTACTCGGCCGGGCGGCAAGGCCAGACCGACCACCTCGACCTGCACAACGCCGAGCTGGAAGCCGACAACCGCGGGCGGATCTTCGTCGACGACAACTTCCAGACCAAGGTGCCCCACATCTACGCCGTCGGCGACGTGATCGGCTTCCCCGCGCTGGCCGCGACGTCGATGGAGCAGGGACGCCTGGCCGCCTACCACGCGTTCGGGGAAGCCAGCGACGGCATCACCGAGCTGCAGCCGATCGGCATCTACTCCATCCCCGAGGTCTCCTACGTCGGCGCCACCGAGGTGGAGCTGACGAAGAACTCAGTACCCTACGAGGTCGGCGTGGCCAGGTACCGCGAGCTGGCCCGCGGCCAGATCGCAGGCGACTCCTACGGGATGCTCAAACTGCTGGTGTCCACCGAGGACCTCAAGGTGCTCGGCGTGCACATCTTCGGCACCAGCGCGACCGAGATGGTGCACATCGGGCAGGCCGTGATGGGCTGCGGCGGCACGGTGGAGTACCTGGTGGACGCGGTGTTCAACTACCCCACGTTCTCCGAGGCCTACAAGGTGGCGGCGCTCGACGTGATGAACAAAGTCCGGGCGCTCAACCAGTTCCGCCACTAATTCGATGGTGGCGACCCGCTGCGCCCGGCTCCGCCGCGCTGGCGATCGCCACGCCCGACTCCGCCCGCTGGCGATCGCCACTAACAGGCGTCTGAGAGCTCGTTCGGGACCGGATCGCCGGGCCCACCGACCTCGGCGCGATGCAGCAGCTCCGCGGTCTGCGCGTCGAACGGCGCCGAATACGACATGTTCGCGGCGCACCCGCCCCGCTCGAGACCGCCGATCAGCCCGATCAGCGTCGTGCCGCTGACCCAGGGCGCACCGCTGGTGCCGTCCACCAGGCCCTCGCAGGCCAACGCGGGGAACCCGGTGTCGGTGACGGACGTGCTGGCCTGACACCCGATGGGCGAGCCACCCACGCCCGCCGGATAGCCGAGCACGGTGACGCGGCTGCCCGGCGGGGGCGTCACGCCCAACGTCAGCGCCAAGCCGACCCGCGACTCGACGGGAGCGCCGGCCTCGTTGCTGACCCGCGCGATCGCGTAGTCGGCGTGCGGGTCCTTGCTGGCCATCCAGCGTGGATCGAGGTAGACCGCGTCGGCCTTCCACACGTCGGCGGGACCGGGTGCCGCGTCCCCGGCGAAACCGGGGACGAAGGTGATCAGCGAGGCGCCGGCCAGGCAGTGCGCGGCGGTCATGATCAGGTTGCCGCCCGTGGAATGCACGACCGAGCCGGTGCAGACGTGCAGCGGGCCACCGTCGATGAATATCGCCCCGATGCGCCGATCCGGCTCGACCGGGCCCGCGACGGCCTTCTGCTCGGGCTGGCTGAGCCGCTGCACCGGGCCGCCGACGCGCGGGGCGGACACCGAGGCGCCCGACGCGTGCTGGACCGGAGGACGACAGGCCGTCAGCGACGTAGCCACCCCCACCACCAAACAGAGCACCAGGATCCGAATGCGCATCGCCTTCATCATGCCTGACCGGTGGTCGACAAGCCGACTTCCACACATCGCGGTGCGCCACGCGGTTTGCTGGCGAGCGCGCCGCCGGCGCCCGGGGCGGCGGTTGCGGATTACGCCTGAGGATGATCGCGTTTCAGCTCATAGCGTGACGGCGAAGTTCGCTGATAGATGTTGGTGCCGGCTGATTCGGGGGACACTTGGTAGGGCACCCTGGAGAGACCCCCGAGAGGAGGCGATCGCAGATGGCTCACCACCGAGACCCAAGTGATCAGTACCAGCCAGGGCAGGCTGGGATGTACGAGCTCGAGTTGCCGGCACCGCAGTTGTCGACGTCCGACGGCCGCGGGCCCGTGTTGGTGCACGCTTTGGAGGGCTTTTCCGATGCGGGTCATGCCATCAAGCTGGCGGCCGCGCACCTGAAGGCGGTGCTGGACACCGAGTTGGTCGCGTCCTTCGCGATCGACGAATTGCTGGACTACCGCTCACGGCGTCCGCTGATGACGTTCAAGACCGACCACTTCACCCACTACGAGGATCCCGAGCTGAGCCTGTACGCGATGCGCGACACGATCGGCACGCCGTTCCTGTTGCTGGCCGGCATGGAACCGGACCTCAAGTGGGAGCGCTTCATCACCGCCGTTCGGCTGCTGGCCGAGCGCCTCAACGTGCGCCAGACCATCGGCCTCGGCACGGTCCCGATGGCGGTCCCCCACACCCGGCCGACAACCATGACCGCACACTCCAACAACCCGGAGCTGATCGCCAACTTCCAGCCGTGGATCTCGGAGATCCAGGTTCCCGGCAGCGCGTCCAACCTGCTGGAGTACCGGATGGGCCAGCACGGTCACGAGGTCATCGGCTACACCGTGCACGTCCCGCACTACCTCACTCAGACCGATTACCCGGCCGCCGCGCAGGCGTTGCTCGAGCAGGTCGCCAAGACCGCGTCGCTGGAGCTGCCGCTGACGGCGTTGACCGAAGCGGCCGAGGTGATTCGGGCCAAGATCGACGAGCAGGTCGAAGCGAGCGCGGAGGTCGCCCAAGTGGTGGCCGCGCTGGAGCGCCAGTACGATGCCTTCATCGACGCTCAGGAGAACAGATCGTTACTGGCTCGCGACGAGGATCTGCCTAGCGGCGACGAGCTGGGCGCGGAGTTCGAGCGATTTCTGGCCCAGCAGGCGGAGAAGAAGTTCGACGACGACGATAAGACCTGACCCATTCAGCACGGCGCCCAGCCAGGCCGCCCTTAGCCCGGCCCGACACCAAGGTTGGCGATATGACGGAGCGGAAGCGCAAGAGCACGCTCCGCCCGGTGCGTGAAGTGACCGCACCCAAACTCGAGTTCCGCACCATCCACGGTTACAAGCGGGCCTACCGCATCGCTGGCTCCGGGCCGGCGATTCTGCTGATCCACGGCATCGGCGACAACTCCACCACGTGGAATGCCGTGCAGGCCAAGCTCGCCCAGCGTTTCACGGTGATCGCCCCGGATCTGCTGGGCCACGGACGATCCGACAAGCCGCGCGCCGACTACTCGATTGCGGCGTACGCGAACGGGATGCGTGACCTGCTCAGCGTGCTCGACATCGAGCGGGTCACCATCATCGGTCACTCGCTTGGTGGCGGCGTGGCCATGCAATTCGCCTACCAATTCCCACATTTGGTGGAACGGCTGATCTTGGTCGGCGCCGGCGGCGTCACCAAGGACGTCAACTTCGTGCTGCGCTGGGCGTCGCTGCCGATAGGCAGCGAGGCGATCGCCCTGCTGCGGTTGCCGCTGGTGCTGCCGGCGGTTCAGGCCATGGGACGCATCCTGGGCCTGGCGTTGGGCAGCACCGGGCTGGGCCGCGACCTGCCCAACGTGTTGCGAATCCTCGACGACCTGCCCGAACCGACGGCCTCCGCAGCGTTCAGCAGGACGCTGCGGGCGGTGGTGGATTGGCGTGGGCAGATCGTCACCATGCTCGACCGATGTTATTTAACCGAAGCCATCCCGGTGCAGATCGTTTGGGGCACAAAGGATGTGGTGGTCCCGGTCCGGCACGCGCGGATGGCGCATGCGGCGATGCCGGGCTCGCGGCTGGAAATCTTCGAAGGCTCCGGCCACTTCCCCTTTCACGACGACCCGGCGCGGTTCATCGACGTCGTCGAGCGCTTCATCGATTCCACCGACCCCGCGGAATACGACCAGGCCCGCCTTCGCGGCCTGCTTCGCACCGGCGGCGGCGAGCAGGCCGTCTCGGGTCCCGCGCCCACTCGCGTCGCGGTGCTGAACGCCATGGGGTCCGACGAGCGCAGCGCCACCTGATCACCTCGATCGATGCGGCCGGATGCCTCGTCGTACAGTCGGGCCATGGGGATCGACGTGACGGTGCTGCGGGTGTTCACCGATTCGGACGGCAATTTCGGTAACTCGCTGGGCGTGGTGGACGCCGACCAGGTCGAGGCCGCGGCCCGGCAGCGGCTGGCAACCCATTTGGGCTACAGCGAGACCGTTTTCGTCGGGCTTCCCGCCCCCGGCTCCACCACCGCGCGCGCCACCATCTACACGCCGCGAACCGAACTACCGTTCGCCGGGCACCCGACGGTCGGCGCAACCTGGTGGCTGCGCGAGAACGGCTCGCCGATCAACACGCTGCAGGTGCCGGCCGGGATCGTGCAGGTGGGTTACGACGAACACCGCGCCAGCATCAACGCCCGCGCGGACTGGGCGCCCGAATTCGCCCTGCACGAATTCGCTTCGGCCGACGAGGTTCTCGCCGCGGACCCGTCGGACTATCCCGACGACACCGCGCACTACCTGTGGTCCTGGACCGATCGGGCGGCCGGGGCGCTGCGGTCGCGCATGTTCGCCGCCAACCTCGGTGTGATCGAGGACGAGGCGACCGGTTCGGCGGCGATGCGGATCACCGATTACCTGAGCCAGAGTCTGCGGATCACCCAGGGCAAGGGCTCCGTCATCGACACGACGTGGAGCGCCGAGGGCTGGGTCGGGGTGGCCGGGCGGGTCGCCAATGACGGTGTGAGACACCTGGACTGAGGGCGGCCGAGGCCCTCGCGTTCAGCGCTGCCGATGCAGTACCGCGGCGAGGTGGTCCTGCAACGGTTGCCCGACCGCGCCCATCTGCACCGTGTAGGAGAGCTCGTCCCCGTCGACGCGGAAGGAACGCCCAAGCGCCGTCACCTCTTTCGCGCTGGGAGTCAGCCCGACCGTCGTCGTCGACATCTGCATTTCGATGAGGTCGCCGGTGACCGAATAGGTCCCTACCTCGATTTCGGTGATTCCGCTGGGATGCGCCAGCACCAGTTCGACGTGACCCGGTTGGGGCACGCGGAGATAGCCGGTTTCGGCGTGCAATGGCTTGCCGTCGGCTACCGCCTTGGTCTTCTGTCCGTAGGCCAGAAACGGCTTACCGACGTGGGCGAACACCACTTCTTCGAGATAGTCGAAGGGCGGGATCGTCGGGTACTTACCGGAACCCTGCCCGGCCCAGGTCCCCAGGAGCGGTGCCAGCGCCACAAGATCGGGATGCAAGTCAGGGGGCATAAAGCGAGCCTAGGCCGCGACGGCTCGTCGGGTTCGTCAGCCCGGGGTCGCCACTCCGCGGTGGTCGCGCAGGGCCTGGATCTCGCGCTCGAAATCGTCCGCGGACTCGAACGACCGATACACGGAGGCGAACCGCAAGTAGGCCACCTCGTCGAGGTCGCGCAGCGGCCCCAGGATGGCGAGGCCGACCTCGTGGCTGGGGATCTCGGGCGAACCCGCGGCGCGCACCGTGTCTTCGACCTGCTGGGCCAGCAGGTTCAGCGCATCGTCGTCGACCTGGCGCCCCTGGCAGGCCCGGCGGACGCCGCTGATGACCTTCTCCCTGCTGAACGGTTCGGTGACGCCGCTGCGCTTGACCACCGCCAGGACCGCGGTCTCCACGGTGGTGAAACGTCGTCCGCACTCGGGACAGGATCGGCGGCGCCGGATGGCCTGCCCCTCATCGGTTTCGCGCGAGTCGATCACCCGGGAGTCGGGATGGCGGCAGAACGGACAGTGCATGACCGCTCCTTCGTCGCGCCGACAAGGTACCGCTGGACTTTGAGCGTACCCGCGCGCTGACCTGCACGGCTAATGGAGCCGCCGGGCGTACCGGCTCACCGCCGGCGTCCGGGGACCGCCGGTCCAGAGCCGTGCTCGCACAACGGTTGTCAGCCGACCGGAGCGATCAGGGTCTGGCCCGCCATCAGGTTGGGCGAGTGCAGATCGTTGAGTTCACGGATCCGGTCGGCGACCTGGGTGGTCGGCGCGTCGGGCGCCACCCGGTGTGCGAAGTCCTGAAGCGACTCCCCCGCATCGACGCGGACGACGGCGAGCCGGTCGGGAACATGGGCTGCGGAGTTCGTGGAGTCGCCGTTGAGCACCTGACCGACGTTCGCGACCAGACCCAGCCACAGCGTGATCGCCCCGGCGGCCAGCGCCAACCCGATGGTGGATGCCCAGGTCGTGGCGCGCCTGCGGTGCGGAGCGACCGACACCGCCACCCCGGTGCCGTAATAGCGCGTCGCCGCACCGGCCGGCCGCGAGGGCGCGGGCCTGCGGGACCTGGCCAGACCGTCCCGTCCGTAGCGAACACCCTGGACGGGTCCGTTGATCGGGCGCCGAAGACTGCTGGTACGCGGCGCAGGCGTGTGGATGACTGTCATCTTCGTTCCTCCGGTCAACTAGCTCTCGCTCGTGTGTTCGACTCTAATCGCTTGTATGTTCGAAACCCGAACATTTGAGCGAAGCGTGTCGCACGAGCAAACGCTAGATCACACCACCGACAAGTTCGTCGGCCCTTACCACTGTCACGAGGCACAAATACCCGATATCTCGAAGAGTTACACATTTGTGATTCACCTGACTTTCGGCCTTTTGCGGGGCGATCCGGACCGCACGACACGCCACTCGAACACATGTTTGATTCTTGTTCGCAGTGCGGCTACATTCAGTGCCATGGGCGACAGCAACGACATCTCATCGGCCGGCCCCGAGCGTCGGTTGCAATCCGTGGACTCCTCGCTGACCGAACGGCAGCGCACCATTCTGAATGTCATCCGCGCCTCGGTCACCAGCCGCGGGTACCCGCCGAGCATCCGGGAGATCGGCGACGCCGTCGGTCTGACGTCGACGTCATCGGTGGCGCACCAGCTGCGCACCCTGGAGCGCAAGGGATACCTGCGCCGCGACCCCAACCGCCCGCGGGCCGTCGATGTCCGCGGGGCCGACGACGACGTGGCGGCGCCCGCCACCGAGGTGGCCGGCTCGGATGCCCTGCCGGAGCCCACGTTCGTCCCGGTGCTCGGGCGCATCGCGGCCGGCGGACCCATCCTCGCCGAAGAGGCCGTCGAGGACGTCTTTCCCCTCCCGCGCGAATTGGTCGGTGAGGGAACGCTTTTCCTACTCAAGGTGGTCGGTGACTCGATGGTCGAGGCCGCGATCTGCGACGGCGACTGGGTGGTGGTCCGCCAGCAGAACGTCGCCGACAACGGCGACATCGTCGCGGCGATGCTGGACGGCGAGGCCACCGTCAAGACGTTCAAACGCGCCGGCGGTCAGGTGTGGCTGATGCCGCACAACCCGGCGTTCGACCCCATCCCCGGCAACGACGCGAGCGTGCTGGGCAAGGTCGTCACGGTCATCCGCAAGGTCTGACCCCGACAGCGGGCCGAGTCAATCGGCCCGAGTGAATCCGTTGGCTTGAGCGACTTCTTCGCTCGACAACCAGATTTCGGCGAGCGTGTCCTTATACAGGTCGCTGCCCGGTGTGTAATACAGGCCGTAGCGCGCGCTCGCCTTGATCGGGTATCCATCGGGCGCCTGGTACGGGTCGTCGAGCGGCAGGTGGATCGTGGGTCGCCCATCGGGGCCCGCCAGGCCGTTCTCCGAGGCGTCCTCAGCGTCCGCGGCGGCGTGCCGACCGCTTCGTGCCGCCGCCCCGGCCGCGACCACGGCTTCGGCCACGTCCGCTCCCGCCGGTGTGTCCGCTGCGGGCTCGACATCCGGCTCCGGCGCCGCGAGGTACGCGTATTCGTCCTCGGGTTCGGCGGCTTCGAGGGCGCCGGTCACGGCGTCGGTGTCCGGCGGGGTGTGCGGAACGGCGACGTCGAGATACTCGTCCTCCGAATCCACCTCCTCGGCGTAGCCGGCATCGGGGTCCTCGACGTCGACGTAGGCGGCGTCGTCCGCCGTCTCGGGCTCGGCGACGTCGGGAACGGCGTCGGTGTAGTCGGTGTAGTCGGCTCCGGCGTCGGAATACTCTGCCTCCGACAGCATCTCCTCGGAGACCACCGGGATGGAGTCGGTGTCGACGGCGTCGGGGTCATCGTCGGCGAACCCGTAGCCGCTTCCCGCGGGGACCTGACGTTGCCAGCTGACGCGCCCGGCGTCGGGTTCGGGTTCGGGTTGCTGCGGCGCGCTGAGCGCGAACGACTGGGCGTCGTGGTCGAGTTCGTCGTGTCCCCAGCGTTCGTCGGAGTCGTAGCCGAAGTCGCCGCGGTGGTCGGGCGCGTAGCCCGCGGCGTCCTCGTGCCCGGGCCGGCGCCGACGCCGGGCGAACAGCATCCACACCAGCAGCACGAGCAGCGCCAGCACCGGAATGGCGACCATCAGCCACCACCAGTGCCAGCTGAACTTCTTCGGGTGCGCCGGCATGGCCGAATTGCTCGGCTGGTTCTGGCCCGACACCTGCAGGCCGGACAGCAGCGGCGCCAGGTTGGCCGGTTCCGTGCTGAACGTGTTCTTCGCGCGGTTCCACGAGATCTTGCCGCCGGTGAACTGCTGCGAGATCACGTCGCCATTCACGGCCTGGTCGCCGACGGGTGCACCGAGTTTGCCGGCGGGGGCGCGCAGCTTGTCCCACGCGGCCTTCATCGCCCCGCGCACGACGAACGCGCCGCGGTCGGACGTCCAGAAGATGACCGGCTTGTCGGCCGCCGAGAAGGTGACGATGCGGCTGGAAGGCCCTATGCCACCGTCGGTTTCGTTGGTGGTCGGGAATCCCAGGTCGCTGCCGACCGGTCCGCCAAGCGACTCGTATTTGGCCAGGATGTCGTTCTCGACGGCGTTCGCGCCGGTGGCCGGGGTGAAGAAGACCTTGCCACCGGCGAAGTTCTGGGCGATTCCATCACCGCCGACGGGATATTGCCCGCCCTGCTTGGCGCCCAAGGGTCCCGTGGGTCCGCCGGCCGCGCGCCAGGCAGTGTTGATCGCCGCCGTGGGATCGATCGCCACCTGCAGGCCCTTCAACTGGTCGGCCAGCGCCGGCGGTTCGGTGGTGAACTGCTTCGTCTGCCGATTCCACGAGACCTGCCCGCCGCTGAACTTCTGTGAGGACACCTCGCCGTTGTAGGTCTCGTCACCGACCGGCACGCCGAGAACGCCACCCGAGCTGCCCAGCTTGTCCCAAGCGGCGTTCAGGGCGCCGCGTACCACGAACGGGCCGTGCTCGGGCGTCCAGAAGATCACCGGCTTGTCGCCGGCCGAGAACGTGATCACTCGGCTGTCCGGGCCGGACAGACCGGGCACCTCGTTGATGGTCGGGAAGCCCAGGTCGCTGCCGACCGGACCGCCGAGCTGCTCGTACTTGTCCAGGACGGGCCCGTAGGCGAATTTGGCCCCGGTGGCCGGTGTGAAGAACATCTTGCCGCCGTCGAAG
Organism: Mycolicibacterium vulneris; assembly: GCF_002104765.1. Lineage (GTDB taxonomy): Bacteria > Actinomycetota > Actinomycetes > Mycobacteriales > Mycobacteriaceae > Mycobacterium > Mycobacterium vulneris. The sequence goes on along the minus strand of NZ_NCXM01000013.1, from coordinate 34,798 downwards.
TCCAGGACGAAACCGTCGCCGGCGGGGTAGACGTCGCCCTTGCGGGCGCCCAGCGGCGAGGTGTCGCCGCCGGCCTTGTCCCATGCGGCCATCATCGCCGCCTCGGCGTCGCCAATCGGGCTCGCTACCGCGGTGGGGGCCAGCAACACGGCGGCCAGTGCTGTGGTCGTCAAGCTGACCAGCGCGCTTCCGATCAGCTTGCGCATGTGACCTCTCTGCACCTTCACCAAGCCTCCCAGCCAGCGGATATGGCTCTATCTGCGGCTATGCCCTTACCTGCATAACCGGCGAGCGGGCGGTCCTTGCGCGGGAAATTGACCCGCGCACGATCAGCCATATCGCCGGGCTCGCATTACTTTGCTCCAGCCAACAAGAAAAGCGAAGTCCAATCACGAATTTTACAAAAACGGATACCACACCGATGTCGAAATGATGCCTGCCCATGGCCCGATCGCGACCCACTGCGGCAACGTTCGCGCGGTGTTGCGGATAGCGCACCGAAAGGCGGCGGGAACGCGGGATCGAGTAATGCCGCCGGACTGCCGACTCGCACAGCGGAATTGCGTCGGACGTAGCCGCACAAAGCGCATCAGCCGTTCGCCGGCACCGCGATCACGGGCCTGACTACGTGTGATGGCACGGTCGGCACCCCGAACCGCATGCGCCGACGGTACGTGAGCCATCGAAGCATTCACGCTCTCCACCTACGCGACGGACCGATCACGCATCGGTCAGTTTGTCGCTCGCCGGCAATAGCGCAGCGCGAGTTCATCGGCCGAATATTCGTCGCGCCCTTTTCCGCGAGCGCGGCCGCTATCCAGCAAACGAAACGCTATACGCCGAGGCTGCGGCCGATGATTTCCTTCATGATCTCGGTCGTGCCGCCGTAGATGGTCTGCACCCGGGCATCCAGATAGGCGCGGGCAACGGGGTATTCGCGCATGTAGCCGTAACCACCGTGCAGTTGCAGGCAGCGGTCGATCAGGTGCACCTGCTTTTCGGTGCAGTACCACTTGGCCATCGCCGCCTGTTCGGCGGTCAGCTTGTGGTCCAGGTGCAGGCGGACGAACTCGTCGACCATCATGCGGACCACGGTCGCCTCCGTCGCCAGCTCGGCCAGCACGAAGCGGCTGTTCTGGAAACTGCCGATCGGCTTCCCAAATGCCTTGCGCTCCTTGGTGTATTGCAGGGTCTGCTCCAGCACCTGCTCCATGGCCGCGGCCGCCATGATGGCGATCGAGATGCGTTCCTGCGGCAGGTTCTGCATGAGGTAGATGAACCCCATCCCCTCCTGGCCCAGCAGGTTTTCGGCCGGCACCTTGACGTCGGTGAAGGACAGCTCGGCCGTGTCCTGGGCGTCCAGCCCGATCTTGTCCAGGTGGCGACCGCGCTCGAAGCCCTCCATGCCGCGCTCGACGGCGAGCAGCGAGAAGCCCTGCGAGCCCTTTTCCGGGTCGGTCTGCGCGACCACGATCACCAGATCGGAGTTGATTCCGTTGGTGATGAACGTCTTTGAGCCGTTGAGCACGTAGTGGTCACCCTGCTTGACCGCACGGGTCTTGATGCCCTGTAGGTCGCTACCGGTGCCCGGCTCGGTCATCGCGATCGCCGTAATCAGCTCTCCGGTACAGAATTTCGGCAGCCAGCGCTGCTTCTGCTCCTCGGTGGCCAGGGCCAGCAGGTACGGCGCGACGATGTCGTTGTGCAGGCCGAAACCGATGCCGCTGTAGCGGCCGGCGGTGGTCTCCTCGGTGATGATCGCGTTGTACCGGAAGTCCGGGTTGCCGCCGCCGCCGTACTCTTCGGGCACCGCCATGCCCAGGAAGCCTTGCTTGCCGGCCTCCAGCCACACACCGCGGTCGACGATCTTCGCCTTCTCCCACTCGTCGTGGTAGGGCGCGACGTGGCGCTCGAGGAAGCCCCGGTAGGACTCACGGAACAGGTCGTGCTCTGACTCGAAAAGCGTGCGCTGGTATTGGATGGCGCTGCTCATGGAAAGACCTCCGGCGACTGGGATTCTGCAGCCCAAGATATACCAACCAGACGGTTGGTCGGCAGCCGGCGGGGTCGCCTACCGTCGCCTCGAGGGGGGTCGGACGGGCCCTGCGCAGCACGGATCGCCCGAGATGCCGGGGGCGAATGGGCGGTCAGTCGGCTGAGAACTCGCGCAGCCGGCCGGCCAGCGCCACCGGAACCCGGGCCCTGATGCGGGTGCCCTCGGCGTTGTGTTCCTCCTGCTGGACGCGCCCGTCGGCGTGCAGGCGGGCCACCAGGTCGCCGCGGTGATACGGGATCACCACGTCGACGGCGGTGTCGGCCGGGACGGCGAGCTCGCCGATCCGGCGGCGCAGGGCGTCGATTCCGTCACCGGTGCGCGCGGACACGAACATGGCGCCCGGCAGGGCGTGCCGAAGCTTGGCCAGCGTCAGATCGGTTGCGGCGTCGACCTTGTTCACCACCACCAGCTCCTGCGGCGCGGCGCCGTCGTGGTCGGTGCCGTAGTCGGCGACGACCTCGGAGATGACCTGCCGGACCGCATTGATCTGCGCTAGCGGGTTGATGTCGGAACCGTCGACAACGTGCACCAGCAGGTCGGCGTCGACGACCTCTTCCAGCGTGGAGCGGAATGCCTCGACCAGCTGGGTGGGCAGGTGCCGGACGAATCCGACGGTGTCGGTGAGCACGAACGGGCGGCCGTCCTCGAACTCGGCCCGCCGGGTGGTGGGCTCCAGGGTGGCGAACAACGCGTCCTGTACCAGCACCCCGGCCCCGGTCAGCGCGTTGAGCAGGCTCGACTTGCCGGCGTTGGTGTAGCCGACGATGGCGATCGCGGGCAGGTCGCTGTGCACCCGCCGACTGCGCTGGGTGTCGCGGACCTGCTTCATGTCTTTGATCTCGCGACGCAGCTTGGCCATCCGCTCGCGGATGCGCCGCCGGTCGGTCTCGATCTTGGTTTCACCGGGACCGCGCAGGCCCACGCCTCCGCCGCTGCCGCCGGCCCGGCCACCGGCCTGCCGGGACATCGATTCACCCCAGCCGCGCAGCCGCGGCAGCATGTACTCCATCTGGGCCAGCGCGACCTGCGCCTTGCCCTCCCGGCTGGTGGCGTGCTGGGCGAAAATGTCCAGAATCAGCGCGGTGCGGTCGATGACCTTCACCTTGACGGCCTTTTCCAGAGCGGTCAGCTGCGCCGGGGACAGCTCACCGTCGCAGATGACGGTGTCAGCGCCGGTCGCCAGCACCACCTCCCGCAATTCCTGCGCCTTGCCCGAGCCGATGTAGGTCGACGGGTCGGGCTTGTCGCGGCGCTGGATCAGCCCTTCGAGCACCTCGGAGCCGGCGGTTTCGGCCAGGGCCGCGAGCTCGGCCATGCTGGCCTCGCTGTCCGCGGCGGTGCCGTCGGTCCACACGCCCACCAGGACGACCCGCTCGAGCCGAAGCTGGCGGTATTCGACTTCGGAGACGTCGGTGAGTTCGGTCGACAGACCGGCGACGCGGCGCAGCGCCGACCGATCTTCGAGGGCGAGTTCGCCCGTGCTGGGCTCCGGAATTGCCGGAGCGTGATCACGAAATTCTGGTTCTGTCATAGGCAATAAAAGATGATGCACGCGAAAACGGTGTCGTGCACCTGATTTAACGCTGCTGTGCGCGCCACCATTCCTCGCTGAGTTCTCCTTGGGCTAGCAGTACGGACGGTCCTCGCAGGAAGCTGGTGGCGTCGGTGATGGTGACGACGACCTCGCCGCCGGGCACGCGAACGGTCAGGGCGCCGGTGGCCGTCCCGGCACCGGCCAGCGCGGCGACCGCGGCCGCGACCGTTCCGGTGCCGCAGGAGCGCGTCTCGCCGACTCCCCGCTCGTGCACGCGCATGTGCACCGCCCCCTCGGCGGGCGCGGTGATGATCTCGACGTTCACCCCGTCCGGGAACTGGGCGGCATCGAAGCTCACCGGCGCGGCCACGTCCAGCGCCGCCAGCCCCTCGGCCGTCAGTTGTGGGTCGACACAGGCCAGGTGCGGATTACCCACGTCGACCGCCAGGCCGGAGAACCGCCGGCCCCCCACGACGGCGTCGCCGGGGCCCAACGTGTTGGCCTTGCCCATGTCGACGCTGATGTCGGCGGTGGTCACGTCGGCGCGATGCACCGTGACCGGCCGCGGACCGGCCAGCGATCCGACCACGAATTCATCGCGGGATTCCATGCCGCTGGCGCGCAGGTAGTGCGCGAAGACCCGCACGCCGTTGCCGCACATCTGGGCGACCGACCCGTCGGCGTTGCGGTAGTCCATGTACCAGTCGCCGGTGCCCACCCCGTCGGGCACCCGGTCGAGCACGCCGGCCGACAGCGCCGCACCGGCGGTGGTGACCCGCAGCACCCCGTCGGCGCCCAGCCCGCGGCGCCGGTCGCACAGCGCGGCCACCCGCGACGCAGTCAGGCTCAGCTCGGCCTGCGGGTCCGGCAGCACCACGAAGTCGTTCTGGGTGCCGTGGCCCTTGGCGAAATTCACCTGCTCAGGATACGTGGCGCCAGGCCCGCACGGCGGCGTCGACGACCGCGGCGCCCTCGGCGGGGGTCGCGGCGCCGACATCGAGCCACTGCACCCGGTGATCGCGGCGGAACCAGGACCGCTGGCGCCGGACGTAGCGCCGGGTGCCGAAGAAGGTCTGCTCGCGCGCGTCCCGCAGTTGATCGGCGCCGGGGCCCGCCGGACCGCTCTGGTCCAACGCGGTCAGCACCTGCGCGTAGCCCAGCGCCCGCGACGCGGTGACCCCGTCGCGCAGGCCCTTGTCCAAGAGCGCGATCACCTCGCCGACCAGACCCTGGTCGAACATGGCGTCGGTGCGCCGGGCCAGGCGCTCGTCAAGAAGCGTTGTGTCGCAGTCCAATCCGACGATGGCCGTGTCCCATTTGGGGGCGCCGATCCGCGGCGCGGAGGCGGCGAACGGCTGACCGGTCAGCTCGACCACTTCCAGGGCCCGCACCGTTCGCCTTGCGTCGGTGGGCAGGATGGACGCGGCCGCGGCGGGATCGCGGCGGGCCAGCTCGGCGTGCAGCTCGCCCACCCCGACCTCGGCGAGCCGCTGCTCCCAGCGCGCGCGCACCGCGGGATCGGTGGCCGGAAACGACCAGTCGTCGAGCAGCGACTGGATGTAGAGCATGGAGCCGCCCACGATGATCGGCAGCGCGCCCCGCTCCGCGATCGCTTCGACGTCGGCCGCGGCGGCGCCCTGATAGCGCGCGACGGTCGCGGTCTCGGTGATGTCGAGGACGTCGAGCTGGTGATGCGGGATCCCGCGGCGGGCGTCGACGGGCAGCTTGGCGGTGCCGATGTCCATGCCGCGGTAGAGCTGCATCGCGTCGGCGTTGACGATCTCGACGCGGACGCCGAACCGCTCGACCCGTTCCGCGAAGTCGAGGGCCAATTGCGACTTCCCGGTGCCGGTGGGGCCGATGATCGCCAGGGGGCGCACGGCGGCCGTCACAGCTGCCAGGCACCGGCGAAGTAGCCCACCCCGTAGGGCGCTCCGCGGTACAGCTCCTTGGCGGATCGGGGCCCGGGCTCGGCCAGGCCGGCCAGCACCTGAAACGCGACCCGGCCGTGGATCTGCTGCGGCAGGCGGCGCAGCGCGGCGATGTCGCCGCCGGCCAGCGCGTCGTCCAGGGCCTGTTGGGCGTCGGCGTTGTCCGGGTCGTATCCGCCGGGTGCGGCCGGTGTCAGCGTGTTCACGCCATCGGCCACGACCAGCACCCCGACCGGTTCGGCCAGCCGGTCGATCTCGGCGCGCAGGTGTCTGCCCAGGCTCAGCGCGGTGCCCGCGTCGTGGTCGACGCGGTAGACGCGGACCTGCGCGCTGGCGTGCGGCTGCGCCTGGCCGCGCACCCACCCCGCAAGCAGCGCACAGATCGGGAGTGCCGTCGGCGGGGCGGCCTCGTCGGCCTGCGGGGAGAGCCGAACGCGGACGTCCGCGCCGAAACCCGCGAAGGTGCCCACCGCGTCGGGACCCAGCACGTCGTCGTCGGGTCCCGCCCCGATCACCACCCAGCGGTCGGGCAGCAGCGCGGCCGCGGCAAGCGTCGCCGCGGCCAGGTCGGCCACCTCGGCGACGGCCGTTCCGGCGAGTTCGGGGACGAGGACCGGCGCCGACGGGACGATCGCAATGGCGCTCAGCACGCCACCAAACTAACGCGACGGCCCGGCACTAGTGCGGCGTGCCGGGGCCGGACGTCACCGGCGGAAGCCGTCCGCCACGGCCAGACGGCCACTGAAGGGGCCGAAGTCGTCGTCTTCGCTCATCAATCGGGCCGGCATTTCCCGCGGGGCACCACCTGGTCCCTGCTCGGCCTGGTCGATGGTGGCGGCTTCGCCACGGGCCAGCGCGATCGTCGCGATGATGACCACGGCCACCGCCCCGATCAGCACGAACGCCCGGGGGCCGCTGGCGTTCATCGTCTCGCCCAGCACCAGAACCCCGAGCAGACCGGCAACCACCGGCTTGGCCACCGTCATGGTCGGGAGCGACGCGGTCAGCGCGCCGGCGCGGAAAGCCGACTGCTGGAAGATCATCCCGGCCAGAGCCACCAGCAGCCAGGGCACGAATTCCGGCGACGTCAGCACAGCCAACGGGCCACTCTCGGCCACCTCGACGATGCCCTTGGTCAGCACCGCGAACAGCGCCAGCGAGGAACCCGCCACCACCGCGAGCAGCACGGCCGAGAACGGGCTGCCGGACCAGCGCCGCGCCGCCACCACGCAGGCCACCAGCAGCGGGATCATGACCATGGCGACAATGAGCCAGGTCTGCAGCAGCCCGCGCTGCTCCCCGGCCGCCGGATCGCCGACGATGATGACGACCGCCAGCGCTGCGGCCAGGATGAGCGCCCACCCCCATTCGCGGGGCTTGACCCGGTGATCGGCAAGCCGCGCATAAATGGGCAGCGCGAACAGCAGCGCCGTGACCTGCAGCGCGGTCACCATGACGACCGAGCCCCACGCCAGGGCGGCGGCCTGCAGGCTGTAGTTGGTGATCGCGGCCAGACCGCCCAGCCACCACCGGGTGTCCTTGAGGGACATGCGGAACAGTTCCAGGGGGCCGACCTGCTTGTCAGTGACCTCGTGCGCGGAGCGCTGCCGGATGACATCGCCGACCGCCGATGCCAGCGCCGCACACAAAGCTAGTAACGCCGCGACATCAACTTTCGACATTTTCGACCCTCCGCCTCGCAACCCGTGCGACCAGCTTTCCCCGAGGCACTGGCAAATACACGCACAATTTGCGTTCAGTTCAACTACAAATCTATGACGTTCCACACGTTCCACACGTGTGCTCACTACGTCGCAGGTAACCGTTCAACTACTACTTCAGCAAGCTATGTAACGCATGGGACAACTCTAAGAGACGCGCACAGGTAGCCGGGCGCGACAGCTAAGCCCCTTCGCTGCCAGCCGTTTTCACGCCTCGCCCACTGCGCGCGATGGGATCAGCGTCACAACTTCGTTCTGACCGTCGGGCGGGTCTGCAGTCATGGAAGCGGCTTCTCCCCTGGCCAGAGCGGTGGTCGCGACGATGACCATCACCACCGCGGTCACCAGGACAAACACCGCGGGCCCCGTGGCGCCGAGCGTCTCACCGAGCACGGTGACGCCCAGCACCGACGCGACCAGCGGCTCGGCCACCGTCATCGTCGGCAACGACGCGGTGAGCGCGCTGGCCCGAAACGCCGACTGCTGGAAGATCGTGCCGAGCAACGCGACCACCAACCAGCCGTACAGCTCCGGGGTGCGCAGCAGCGCGCCCGGCCCGTCCGGCAGCACGTCGACGACCGCCTTGGTCAGCACCGCGAACAACGCCCACGACGACGCCGACACCAGCGCCAGCAGCACCGCGGCCAGCGGGCCCGACCAGAGGCGCGCGCCCAGCACGCAGAACGCCATCGCCGGGCCTATCACCATCGCGACCACCGCCCAGGAATCCAGCGACGCCCGCTGGTAACCGGCGGCCGGCTCGCCGACAATGACGAAGACCGCCACCGCACCCGCCAGCAGGACCGCCCACACCCACTCGCGGCGGCTCAACCGGTGCTTGGTCAGCCAGGCATAGACCGGCAGGGCGAACAGCAGCGCGGTCACCTGCAAGGCCTGCACCAGCACCACCGAACCCAGGCTCAGCGCCACCGCCTGCAGCGTGAAGCTGCCCACCGCCGCAATCCCGCCCAGCCACCACCGGACGTCGCGCAATGACATCCGCAAAAGCTCGAGGTGGCCCACCTGGTCGTCGGTGATTTCCTGCGCGGAGCGCTGTCGGATCACGTCGCCGACGCCCGACATCAGTGCGGCGATCAGCGCGAGGAGCGCAGCAATATCCACCTTGGCGATGGTGACCTCCCATCGAAGTGCGACCCCGACGAGAGCCGAAGGCAACGCTCACCAGGGTTCGATGAACTCCGATGCGGTGACGCGATAGCACGACGGTACCCGCCCACGCGGAGACGGCACGAGTGCCGCGCGGCCACCGGGTGGGCCGGGAATGGCAACGTGGCGGCGCATGCCGGAGCAAGCTGCTTGAATATCGTTAAGCAGCTGTTGGGAGAATCCGGCTCCGGGCATCCGGCAGGGGCAGGACACGGTGCCGCTACGCGCGGCAGGCGCGCGGGACACGGACCGCGCGGAAGGGTTGTGGAAGGGTAGTGACGAGCGCATGACGGCTGACGAGCCTCGCGACGATTCAGCTCGGCCCGCGCCGCGTCCGGGTCCGCGGCCCGGTCCCCGGCCGACACCGCGGCCCACCACCGCGCATCCGCTGGTGGTGCCGCCGCCCAGCAATCCGCACCAGTTCGGGCGCGTGGACGACGACGGCACGGTATGGCTGATGTCCCCCGCCGGGGAGCGCATCGTCGGCTCCTGGCAGGCCGGCGATCGGGAGGCGGCGTTCGCCCACTTCGGCCGGCGCTTCGACGACCTGGCCACCGAGGTCACCCTGATGGAGGAGCGCCTGGCCTCCGGGTCCGGTGACGCGCGCAAGATCAAAGCGCACGCGGCCGAGCTGGCCGAGTCGCTGCCGACAGCGGCCGTGCTGGGCGATATCGATGCGCTGGCGGCCCGGTTGACCACCATCGCCGAGCACGCCGAGGCGGCCGTCGCCGCGGAGCGCTCCCGGCGCGACGAACATCGCGCCACCCAGACCGCCCGCAAGGAGGCGCTGGCCGCGGAGGCCGAGGAGCTGGCCGCCACCTCGACGCAGTGGAAGGCCGCGGGTGATCGGTTCCGCGCGATCCTCGACGAGTGGAAGACGATCAGCGGGGTGGACCGCAAGGTCGACGACGCGCTGTGGAAGCGCTACTCCGCGGCCCGGGAGGCCTTTAACCGGCGGCGGGGATCGCACTTCGCCGAGCTGGACCGGGAGCGCTTGGGGATCCGACAGGCCAAGGAACTCCTGTGCGAGCGGGCCGAAGCGCTGTCCGACTCGACCGACTGGACCGCCACCAGCGCCGAATTCCGCAAGCTGCTGACCGAGTGGAAGGCGGCCGGTCGGGCGACCCGGGAGGTCGACGACGCCCTGTGGCGGCGTTTCAAGGCCGCCCAGGACGTGTTCTTCGCCGCCCGCAACGCGGTGACGGCGGAGAAGGACGCGGAGTTCCGGGCTAATGCGACCGCCAAAGAGGCGCTGCTGGCCGAGGCGGAGAAGCTGGACACCAGCAACCACGACGCCGCCCGCGCGGCGCTGCGCACGATCACCGACAAGTGGGACGCGATCGGCAAGGTCCCGCGCGAGCGGTCCGCCGAGTTGGAGCGCCGGCTGCGCGCGGTCGAGAAGAAGGTGCGCGACGCCGGCGACACGGGCTGGTCCGACCCGCAGGCGCAGGCCCGGGCCGAGCAGTTCCAGGCCCGCGCCGAGCAATACGAACAGCAGGCGCAGAAGGCTGCGGCGGCGGGCCGCACCAAGGAAGCCGAAGAGGCCAAGACCAACGCCGAGCAGTGGCGCCAGTGGGCGCAGGCGGCCGTCGAGGCTTTGACCCGCAAGCCCTAGCGGCTGTCAGACCCCGTCGTCCCGGGGTCGTCGCGGGTCTCCGCGGCGGTGGGCGCGGCCGGATCGTTCAGGCCGTCCAGCAGGGTGACGGACTGCTGCGCCGCCGCGATGCGGCGCCGCTGCTCCTCGGCGGCCAGCTGCACGATGGTGCGCGACCAGACCACGCGGGCCCAGTGGTAGATGAGCACGAGCACGGTGAGCCACGCGATGATCAGGCCCCAGCCTGGCCCCGGGTGCCCCGCGGCCACGGTCTGACGCGACCAGATCGCCAGCATGCCCGCGGCGCCCGCGATGGCCGTGCCCGCCAACGCAACCCAGGCCAGCGCCCAGCGCCGCGTCACCAGCGCCAGCATCGAGAAGCCGACGCCGAACACCAGCGCCAGCCAGGCGAACACCCGCGACGGCAGGCCGACGGCGGCCGCGCCGGCACCGTGGCTGCCGAACAACACGTCCCAGCCGCGCACGTCACCGGTGTGCGGCAGGATGAATGACGCCAGCAGCACGAACACCAGGATCGACACCAAGAAGGCCCGCGGGCCGGGGTCGATTCCGCGGGCCACGCGGCGTTCGGCGGCCTCGATCTCGCTCCGCAGGGCGCCGAGTTGTACGTCGTCGTTGTTCATTTCTTTTTTCACAGCGCACATCCAAGGGGTTCGGCCGGGCCGACGGGCGGTCCGACGGCGGGCATGCCGAGGCCGATGCCGCGCGGACGCTGCCCGGCGGCCTGCGCATCGCCCGCCCGGGTGCGGCGATGCGTCACGACGCCGGCGTCGGCGATGAGGTGGTGGGGTGCGGCCTCGGTGATCACCGTGGTGACGATGTCGCCGGGCCTGACGTCCCCGGGTGTGTCGACGGCAAAGTGAACCAGCCGGCCGTCGCGGGCCCGCCCGGTCATGCGGGCGGTGCGGCTGTCCTTGCGCCCTTCGCCGGTGGCGACCAGCAATTCGACGGTCTGGCCGATCAGGGCCTGGTTGCCCTCCAGCGAGATCGCCTCTTGCAGCTCGATCAGCCGGTCATAGCGTTCCTGCACTACGACTTTCGGGATTTGCCCGCCGAGTTCGGCGGCCGGGGTGCCGGGCCGCTTGGAGTACTGGAAGGTGAACGCGGCCGAGAACCGGGCCTGGTGCACCACGTCCAGCGTGGCGGCGAAGTCCTCTTCGGTCTCACCGGGGAATCCGACGATCAGGTCGGTGGTGATGGCGGCGTGCGGCATGGCGGCCCGGACGCGGTCGATGATGCCGAGGTAGCGCTCGGCGCGGTAGGACCGTCGCATCGCGCGCAGCACCCGGTCGGACCCGGACTGCAGCGGCATGTGCAGGGCGGGGCAGATATTCGGCGTCTGCGCCATGGCCTCGATGACGTCGTCGGTGAATTCCGCCGGGTGCGGCGAGGTGAACCGCACCCGCTCCAGGCCGTCGATGTCGCCGCAGGCCCGCAGCAGGCCGGCGAAGGCGCCGCGGTCGCGGGGCAGGGCCGGGTCGGCGAAGGACACCCCGTAGGCGTTGACGTTCTGGCCGAGCAGCGTGACCTCGAGCACGCCGTCGTCGACCAGCGACCGGACCTCGGCCAGGATGTCGTCGGGGCTGCGGTCGACCTCTTTGCCGCGCAGCGACGGGACGATGCAGAACGTGCAGCTGTTGTTGCACCCGACGGAGATGGAAACCCAAGCGGCATAGGCGGATTCGCGTGCGCTGGGCAGCGATGACGGAAACTCCTGCAGCGCCTCGGCGATTTCCACCTGGGCGACCTTGTTGTGCCGGGCGCGCTCCAGCAGCGTGGGCAGCGACCCGATGTTGTGGGTGCCGAAGATGACGTCGACCCAGGGCGCCTTGTGCAGCAACGCGTCCCGGTCCTTTTGGGCCAGGCAGCCGCCGACGGCGATCTGCATCTCGGGGTTGCCGCGCTTGCGCGGCGCGAGGTGGCTGAGGTTGCCGTACAGCTTGTTGTCGGCGTTCTCGCGCACGGCGCAGGTGTTGAACACCACCACGTCGGCGTCGGCGCCCTCGGCCGCACGCTGGTACCCGGCCGCTTCCAGCAGGCCGGCCAACCGCTCCGAGTCGTGGACGTTCATCTGGCAGCCGTAGGTGCGGACTTGATAGGTGCGCGCCGGTGCGGCGTCCGCCGCCACGGTCTCTCGCACCATCGAAGTCACGGGGCCATGGTACGGCGACCGGTCGGTGCACGAGAAACTGCACGTCACCGGCCTAGACTCGGCGGCGCTCCCGCTCGGCGGCCAACTCGGCGAACACCACCTCGCACGCCATGTTCTGGCTGTAACCCCGCCGCGCCAGCATCTCCACCAGCCTGCGGGTCACCCGCGCGTCGTCGTCGTTCAGCGTCTCGCGGCGCAGCTTGGACCGGACCAACTGTTCCGCCCGGTCCCGCTCCGCGCCGGCGTCGATCCCGGCCAGGGCCGCGGTGATCACGTCGTTGTCGACTCCCTTGGTGTGTAGCTCGGCGGCCAAGGCGCGCTTGCTTTTCCCGGCGTGCGTCCGGCGGGACTGCACCCACTGCTGGGCGAAATCGGCGTCGTCGATCAAGCCGACGGAACCCAACCGGTCGAGCACCCGTTCGCTGACGTCGTCGGGATAACCGCGTTTGGCCAGCTGGCCGTGCAGCTCGGCCCGGGTGCGCGCTCTCGCGGTGAGCAGGCGCAGGCACAGCGCCCGCGCCTGCTCTTCGCGGGAGGGCTCAGAAGTCGACGGGGGCGGGCAGGACGTCGTCATCGGTCACGACCGCGCCAATGCCGAGCTTTTCCTTGATCTTCTTCTCGATCTCGTTGGCGACTTCGTCGTTTTCCTTCAGGAAGGTGCGGGCGTTCTCCTTGCCCTGGCCCAGCTGCTCGCCCTCATAGGTGAACCAGGAGCCGGACTTGCGGATGAAGCCCTGCTCCACACCCATGTCGATCAGCGAGCCTTCCCGGCTGACCCCCTGGCCGTAGAGGATGTCGAACTCGGCCTGCTTGAAGGGCGGCGCCACCTTGTTCTTGACAATCTTGACCCGGGTGCGGTTACCGACCGCGTTGGTGCCGTCCTTGAGCGTCTCGATCCGGCGCACGTCCATGCGCACCGACGCGTAGAATTTCAAAGCCTTTCCACCCGTGGTGGTTTCGGGGCTGCCGAACATCACGCCGATCTTCTCGCGCAGCTGGTTGATGAAGATCGCGGTGGTGCCCGAATTGTTCAGCGCGCCAGTCATTTTCCGCAGGGCCTGGCTCATCAGCCGGGCCTGCAGCCCGACGTGACTGTCGCCCATCTCGCCTTCGAGCTCGGCGCGCGGCACCAGCGCGGCCACCGAGTCGATGACCAGGATGTCCAGGGCGCCGGAGCGGATCAGCATGTCGGCGATCTCGAGGGCCTGCTCCCCCGTGTCGGGCTGGCTGACCAACAGGGAATCGGTATCCACGCCGAGCTTCTTGGCGTACTCCGGGTCCAGGGCGTGCTCGGCGTCGATGAAGGCGGCGACGCCGCCGGCGGCCTGGGCGTTGGCCACCGCGTGCAGGGCGACGGTGGTCTTACCCGAGGATTCCGGGCCGTAGATCTCCACGACCCGGCCGCGGGGCAGCCCGCCGATGCCCAGGGCCACGTCCAGTGCGATGGATCCGGTCGGGATGATCGAAATCGGCTGACGCGTCTCGTCGCCGAGACGCATCACCGAGCCTTTGCCGTAGCTCTTTTCGATCTGGGCCATCGCCAGTTCGAGAGCCTTCTCGCGATCGGGGGCTTGCGCCATGGTGCCTCTCCTATAGTCGGTGTTCGTCTGACCGGTATCGGTCGGTTGGCGGTGACACTAGAGAAGGCCACCGACAAGTTGACTGGCCGAACATTCCCCACAGTAGCCGAACAGGTGTTCGATTCAAGTTCGACACGCCGTTCTCGTCCGTCACGTGTGGCACCATCGCTACCGAAAGGCGTCGACGGGCCTTCCAGCCGGAAAGCCCGAGGAAACCGGTGTGAATCCGGTGCGGTCCCGCCACTGTGATCTCCATGGGCATGCCCACCCGAGAGAGCCAGATACTCGCCGTCGACGCGTCCTCACCACAACCGGGGCGGATTTCCCCGAGAGGCGGTTGCGAAGCAATGGACATCTCCGCTCAGCTGGCTGAAATAGCTTGCTATGGAGGCTTTTTCACTCTGACCGTCGGTGGAGACGCGGCGGGATGGCATCCGGTCGGACAGTCCTACGCCGACGGCTGCGCCGACCTGATCGACGCCACCATTCGGCGCTACCACACGACCGATCTGCGGATCGGCGCGTCACTGGTCCACCTCGCTCACGCCACCCGGCTGTGGTCGCCGGTGCTCGCCTGCGCGGTCGGCCACGGCGTCGTCCCCGACCTCGAAGACCTGCACCGCGCCGACGACGGTGCACAGCTACGACTGCCCGAACCCGCCGGGAAACCCATCGCCTCCCCCGCACCGGACATGCTCTATCGCATCGTGGTGAGCGAGCACATGCTGCCGCTCGCCGCCGGCCTGCGGGTCAACCTGGCGCCCGCCCTGCTCGCGGGCAACATCGCCTCCGCACTGGTGGGAGCCGCACGGGCCCTGATGTCGGCGCGTCCCGGCCTGCGCCACGCGATCGTCGAGATGACCCAGTCGCTGTTGGACACCGGCGTGCTGGCCGGGGCCGGTGTCATCACCGGCCCGCAACTGGGCTTCAGGCGCCGCAGCTGCTGCCTTTTCTATCGACTCCCCGGGAGTTCTCTGTGCGGTGACTGCGTGCTGCACCGGACGACGGGGTAGAGCCGACCGGCCGACGCAGGCGTCGTTCGGGTCGTCGCGCCCGGGTATCTGGCCAGCATGTCCTCAGCCGCAGCGCCATCCCTGCAGGCCGACATGGGGCCCGGCGACGAGTGGCCGGCGTCGCCACGGTGTTGCGGCAGAAGGCGTACCGGGCATTCGAACAGCGCGCTGCGCTCACCACTGTTCCCGAGGCACGTCGAAGTCCACGCACAAAGCCCGCCAAACGTCGCGGGGCTCGATTCCGGCCTCGATGGCCTGGGCTGCCGTGCGTCCGCCGAAGCCGGTCAGCACGTGATCCACCAGGACCGAGGACCCGTAGGTGGTGCCAAAGCGCAGGACTACCCGCTCGTGAAACTCCGTTAGCCGCACGCCCGTCAACATACCCAGCCCGCAGGCCTCGGACACCTGAGCGTGAAGCGCCCTACCGCCAGCTGGCCGGCAGGTCGATGATGTGGTTCGGGCAGTCCTCTTGGACCGCAATGGACATCACGTCGCGCGCGCGTTGGGCCGACATGGTCGCGCGCAACTGCATGAAGGCGTATTCGGCCGGCGCGAGCCCCTGTTGGGCGGCGGCCGGGTCGTCCATCAACTGGCAGGCCTGCTGTTCCTCGGGGCTGTCGGCGTGCGCGACGGCCGCGCCGCCCAGCGCGCCCCCCAGCAGGGCACCGGCGGCGATGGTCGTGATGATCCTCATTGGGTGCCTCCCGCCGAAGCATAAGGCGGGGCGCTGCGGATCATCCGGCCACCGCCAGCGCGTCGCGGCACACTCGGACCGGGTCGGCGACGTCGGCGATGCCGGCGGCCGCCGCCTGCGCCGCCGCACGGTAGCCGGGCGACGACAGCACCTCATCGACCGCGGCCACCAGCGCGTCGGCGGTCAGCGGCCGGATCAGCCGCGCGCTGCCCTGGCGCTGCACCCGGTTGGCGATCTCCCATTGGTCGCCGCCGCCGGGCACCACCACCAGCGGCACGCCGGCCAGCAGCGTCTTGGCCACCATGCCGTGGCCACCGCCGCAGATCACCAGGTCGGCATGCGCCAACAGCTCGTCCTGGCGGCCCAGCCCGACCGTCGCCCACGGCGGCACCGTCAGTTCCGGTCCGTCCAACCGCGACACCAGCAGCCGCGACCCCGCCGGCACGGTCTCCCCCGGCGTCAGGCACCCCAGCGCGATCTCGGCGAGGCCCTCGGTGCCGATCAAGGCGGTCGACGGCGCGATGACCACCACCGGCCCGGCGCCGGCCGGGACCTCGAGGATCCGGTCGGTCGGTTCGAAGTGCAACGGCCCGACGACGACGGCCTCGGCCGGCCAGTCCGGGCGGGGAACCTCCAGCGCGGGCAGCGTCGCGATCAGCCGGCGCAGCGGCCCGGGATCGCGCGCCGGCAGGCCGATCTCTACGCGCGCATTCGCGCGCTGCTGCAGGCCGGTGCGCACGGATCGCGCCGTCAGCGCGCGCATCGTGGCATCGCGCAGCCGGCCCCGGATGCCGGTGCCCGGCGCCAGTCCGCTGCCGATCGGCGGCAGTCCTTTCGACGGCAGGTAAAGCGGGTGCGGGTTGAGTTCGATCCACGGGATGCCCAGCAGCTCGGCGGCCATGCCGCCGCCGGCGGTGATGACGTCGGACACCACCAGGTCGGGCGCCAGCTCGCGCAGCGCGGGCACGTTGAGCACGGCCATCCGGGCGGCGCGCCGGTGGATCCTGGCGCCGGCGTCGACGTCGTCGTCGGTGGCCGCCAGCCCGTCCAGCGCGGCGGCGTCGATGCCGGCGCCGCGGGCGGTGTCCAGCCATTCGGCGCCGGTGAACAGGGTGGGCTCATCGCCGGCTTCGGCGAAGCGCCGGCACAGCGCGATCGCCGGAAACGAGTGCCCGGGATCCGGCCCGGCGACCACGGCGACGCGCATCGTGCTTACCCTGCCACAGCGCCCGGTTGCCACGCGCCTACGCTGGCATGATGACCGAGCTGACTGGGACAACCGTTGCGAACACCCGCACGGTCGAAGGATTCCTGACCGCCTTGCAGGACGCGGATTACGACGCCGCCGGCGCCGCGTTGGCCGACGATCTCGTCTACGAAAACGTCGGCCTGCCCACCATCCATGGCCGGGACCGGGCCATCAACCTGTTTCGCCAGATGGAGGGCCGCGCCGCCTTCGAGGTGAAGATCCACCGCATCGCGGCCGACGGCGGCGCGGTGCTCACCGAACGCACCGACGCGCTGATCTTCGGCCCGCTGCGGCTGCAGTTCTGGGTGTGCGGCGTGTTCGAGGTCCAGAACGGGCGAATCACGTTGTGGCGGGACTACTTCGACTTCTTCGACATGCTCAAGGCCACCGCGCGCGGCCTGGCGGCGCTGGTGCTGCCGTCGCTGAAAGCGACATTCTGACGTTCTGACCCGACACCTAGCCGGCGCCGCGCAGTCCGCCGAGTTCGTCGAAGGCCTGCGCCCAACCGACCAGGCGATCGGTCGCCCCGGCCAGCTCGGTGCGGTAGTGCTGCGACGCGGCCGATCCGTCGCCGTTCGCTGACGACACCAATTGCGCTGCCGCGGTGACCATTTCGTTGTACTGGCGGACGCCCGCACCCAGCTGAGCGGTGAAGGCGTTGATGGTGGGCACCAGATACGACCGCGATTCCTCGCTGGCCTGCGCCGCCCGCTCCATCGACACCACCTGCGCGGCGGTGGACGCCATGGCCGCCGAGGTCCGGGCGGCGGCCGCGCTCAGGTCGCGGATCTCGGCGGCCGGCAACATCGCGCCCCGCTCGATCACGGCCACCAGCGACGAAAAACCGCGCTCGGAGGCGCCCAGAGCGTACATCGCGGGGCGCGCCGCCGAACCCGGGGGCGGCAACCGGCGCACGCTCGTGGTCCGGGACGTCGGCAACGGCTCGGCGCGCAGCCAGCGATAGCGCAGCAGCAACAGCGTCGCCGGGATGGCCATGAAAACCGCCACGCCGCCGGTGATTTCGAGCAGCAAGGCGAACCAGCCCCAGGCCGCGAGCAGCATCGTCACCGCGGCCCAGAACACGCATCCGGCACTGAAGATCAGGCCCCACCGCAGCGCGCGGCGACGTCGCCGCAGCAGGCGGGCGCGTGGATCGGCGGCAGCGCTGATCCTGCGGGCCACCAGGTCGGAGAGGTCGGCGGCGGTGGCCAGGCCGCGGTGCAGTAGGGCGCGCCACGGACCGGGCCGCGTCGCCTTCACCGCCATGACACTCCGGCTACTGGCCAAGTGGCTTCTCGGGGACCGAGCCGCCGGCGCTCTCCGCGGGCGCGGGAGTGGCGGGCGCCGTCCCGCCCGTCGGCAAAGCCTCACCACGCATCGAGGCGCGAATCTGCTCCAGGCGGGAGTGGCCGGCCATCTGCACCCCGGCCTGCTCGACCTCGAGCATCCGGCCCTGCACCGAACCCTGCGCGAGCTCGGCGGCCCCGATCGCGTTGGCGTATCGCCGCTCGATCTTGTCGCGCACCTCGTCGAGGCTGGGGACGTTGCCGGGAGCGGCCAGATCGCTCATCGACTGCAGCGAGGCGCTCACCTGCTCTTGCATCTTGGCCTGCTCGAGCTGGCTGAGCAGCTTGGTGCGCTCGGAGATCTTCTGCTGCAGCACCATCGCGTTCTGCTCCACGGCCTTCTTGGCCTGCGCGGCCGCGCCCAGCGCCTGGTCGTGCAGCGTCTTGAGGTCTTCGACGCTCTGCTCGGAGGTCACCAGCTGGGCGGCGAACGCCTCGGCGGCGTTGTTGTACTCGGTGGCCTTCGCGGCGTCACCGGCCGCGGTGGCCTGGTCGGCCAGCGTCAAGGCCTGACGCACGTTGGCCTGGAGCTTCTCCACGTCCGCCAGCTGACGGTTGAGCCGCATCTCGAGTTGCCGCTGGTTGCCGATCACCTGCGCGGCCTGCTGGGTCAGCGCCTGGTGCGTGCGTTGCGCTTCCTCGATGGCCTGCTGGATCTGCACCTTGGGGTCTGCGTGCTCGTCGATCTTGGCGTTGAACAGCGCCGTGAGGTACTTCCACGCCTTGACGAACGGATTGGCCATGAGTCAGCTCCACCTTCGCTTCTTGAGGATCCGGATCGTCCCCGGATGGGCCTGAGGGGCTCCGCGCCTGTCGCTCAATTTAATGGGTCGGCGCCGATCGCCCTACCCCTTACGCGGGATCGGTACCGGCGCTCAGGCCAGCGCCAACGACGCCACCGGCGGGATGACGACCTTGATGCTGGTGCCGCTCGCCCCCTCCGTGGCCGCGCCGACGGCCGCCTGCTCCTCGGTGGCCATCCGCTCGCCGGCGTGGGTGAGAACCGACGACAACGGGACGTCCAGCGCGTCACAGATCGCGTTCAGCAGCTCGCTGGACGGCTCCTTGCGGCCGCGCTCCACCTCGGACAGGTAGCCGAGGCTCACCCGCGCCGAATCGGACACCTCGCGCAGCGTCCGGCCCTGCGTCGTGCGGGCCTCGCGCAGCACGTCGCCGATGACCTCTCGCACCAATGGCGGCATCCCGCCCTCCTTCGTCCAGTCGACCCTGCGCGGCGCGTACTCAGCTTGCCTCCGGCAGGTGCTCACTAGGTGAACGCCGACACCGGTGGTCTGGTTCCCGCCGGATGCCGCCGAAATCAGGCGCGCGTGCGGCGCACTTCCCGGACGGTCGACACGACGTAGTCGACCCCGGTGATCACCGTCAGCACGATCGCCGCGCCCATCACCACCGCCGCGATCACCCGGAACGGCCCCGGCGTTACCGCCCAGGGCAGCACGAACAATCCGATGGCCAGCACCTGCACCACGGTCTTGACCTTGCCGCCCCAGCTGGCCGGAATGACGCCGCGGCGGATCACGGCCAGCCGCAGCACGGTAACCCCGAATTCGCGGGTCAGGATCAGCACCGTGACCCACCACGGGAGTTCACCGAGCATCGAGAGCCCGATCAGCGCCGACCCCACCAGCGTCTTGTCCGCGATCGGGTCGACGAACGCGCCGAATTCGGTCGCCATGCCGTAGTTGCGGGCCAGCAGGCCGTCCAGCCGATCGGTGATGCAGGCGGCCGCGAAGATGACGAATGCCACCACGCGGAAACCGCTTTGGTGGCCGTCTCCGGCGAAGAGGGCGAGCAGGAAGATGGGCACCAGCACGAGCCGCAACAGGGTCAGCGTATTGGCGAGGTTGGCGATGTTCGCGCGGCCTACCATCGGACCCGTCTGCGGCTGCCCCGACACGGCAACAGAATAACGGTTGACCAGCGCACCCGTCCGGGATGTCGATACTGTTAGCCGTGACCCAAAGTCCGCAGCGCCCTCGTCCGCTGGTTAGGCGCGCGCGAACGTCCGACGTGCCGGCGATCAAGCACCTGGTCGACACCTACGCGGGAAAGATCCTGCTGGAGAAGAACCTCGTGACGCTCTACGAGGCTATCCAGGAGTTTTGGGTGGCCGAGCACCCCGATTCTCCAGGCCAGGTGGTCGGTTGCGGCGCGCTGCACGTGATGTGGTCGGACCTCGGCGAGGTCCGCACCGTCGCGGTCACCCCGGCGCTGACCGGACACGGCATCGGCCACGCGATCGTCGACCGGCTGCTCGAGGTCGCCCGCGAGCTTCAGTTGAAGCGGCTGTTCGTGCTGACGTTCGAGACCGAGTTCTTCGCCCGGCATGGATTCACCGAGATCGAGGGGACGCCGGTCACCGCCGAGGTGTTCGAGGAGATGTGCCGCTCCTACGACATCGGTGTCGCGGAGTTCCTGGACCTGAGCTATGTCAAGCCGAACATCCTCGGCAACTCGCGGATGCTGCTGCGGCTCTAGTCCTCGGGGTCCCCCCCGTCGGCGTCGCTGCCGCCCCGGATCAGCGCCAGCGTTCCCGCCAGTTCGTCGGGCTTGATCAGCACCTCGCGCGCCTTGGAGCCCTCCGACGGCCCGACGATGCCGCGGGTCTCCATCAGGTCCATCAGCCGGCCGGCCTTGGCGAAGCCGACGCGCAGCTTGCGCTGCAACATCGACGTGGAACCGAACTGGCTGGACACCACCAGCTCCACGGCCTGCAGGAACACGTCCATGTCGTCGCCGATGTCGGGGTCGACGTCGGTGCGTTCGCCGGTGGGCTTGGCGGTGGTGACGCCATCGGTGTATTCGGGCTCGGCCTGGTCCTTGCAGGCGGTGACGACGGCGTGGATCTCCTCGTCGGTGATGAAGGCGCCCTGCAGCCGGATCGGCTTGTTGGCGCCCATCGGCAGGAACAGGCCGTCGCCCATGCCGATCAGCTTTTCGGCGCCGGCCTGGTCCAGGATGACGCGGCTGTCGGTCAGCGACGACGTGGCGAACGCCAGCCGGGACGGCACGTTGGTCTTGATCAGACCGGTGACCACGTCCACCGACGGGCGCTGGGTGGCCAGCACCAGATGAATGCCCGCGGCGCGGGCCTTTTGGGTGATCCGCACGATGGCGTCCTCGACGTCGCGCGGCGCCGTCATCATCAGGTCGGCCAGCTCGTCGACGATCGCCACCACGTACGGGTAGGGCCGGTACTCGCGCTGGCTGCCCAGCGGCGCGGTGATGGCACCGGAGCGGACCTTCTCATTGAAGTCGTCGATGTGCCGCACCCGGGACGCCTGCATGTCCTGGTAGCGCTGCTCCATCTCCTCCACCAGCCACGCGAGCGCGGCCGCCGCCTTCTTGGGCTGGGTGATTATCGGGGTGATCAGGTGCGGAATGCCTTCGTACGGCGTGAGTTCCACCATCTTCGGGTCGATCAGGATCATCCTGACCTCTTCCGGGGTGGCGCGCGCCAGCAGCGATACCAGCATCGAGTTGACGAAGCTGGACTTACCGGAACCGGTCGAGCCGGCCACCAGCAGGTGCGGCATCTTGGCCAGGTTGGCCGAGATGAAGTCGCCCTCGATGTCCTTGCCGAGCCCGATCACCAGCGGGTGGTGGTCGCGCCGGGTCGACGGGGCGGTGAGCACATCGGCCAGCCGCACCATTTCCCGGTCGGTGTTGGGCACCTCGATGCCCACGGCCGACTTGCCCGGGATCGGGGCCAGCATGCGCACGCTCTCGGTGGCCACCGCGTAGGCGATGTTCTTCTGCAGCGCGGTGATCTTCTCGACCTTCACGCCCGGCCCCAGCTCGACCTCGTAGCGGGTGACGGTCGGCCCGCGGGTGCAGCCGGTGACGGCGGCGTCCACCTTGAACTGGGTCAGCACCTCGGTGATGGCGTCGGCCATGACGTTGTTGGCGGCACTGCGCTTCTTGGGCGGGTCCCCCGCCACCAGCAGGCTCAGCGATGGCAGCGTGTAGGGCCCCTCGACGACCCGGTCCAGCTCGACGGTGTCGTGCTTGTCCGCCGACCGCCCGCGCTTGCGGCCCCGCGAGCCCTGCGGGGCGGGCTGGACGGCGGGTTCGGGCACGGTGGGAATGTCGTCCTGCAGCGCGGCCTGGGCATCGTCGTCCGGCGACCACGCCGGCGGCACCTCGTCCGGGACGGAGGACGTGTCGTCGTGGTGGTTGGCGGGCTCCGCCTCGGCGTCGTCGTCGAATTCGTCGGCATAGTCGTAGGGCTCATCGTCGTAGACCTCGTCGACGAACCGGGTGTGGAACAGGTTGCGCATCACCACGGGCACCTCGCGGATGGTGGTGCCGGTCAGCAGCAACAGGCCGAACATGAAGCCGATGAACAGCAACGGCGCGGCGATCCAGGGCGTGAGCCCGTCCGAGAGCGGCCCGCCGATGGCGAAGCCGATGAACCCGGCCGCGCGGCGGCGCGCTTCGGGGTCTCCCGGCGAACCGGACCACAGGTGGCGCAGGCCGAGCACCGACAGCGTGATCAGGCTGGCGCCCAGGATCAGCCGGGGACGCACATCCGGGTTGGGTTCGGTGCGCATCAGGGTCACCGCCACCGCGGCGGTGGCGACCGGCAACGCCAGCACACCCGCGCCGATGAAGGTCCGCAGCAGCGTGTCGACCCACGTGCCGACGGGTCCGGCGGCATGGAACCACGAGCTCGCGGCGACCACTACGGAAAAGCCCAGCAACAGCAGCGCGATGCCGTCGCGGCGATGCCCGGGGTCGATGTCGTGGGCCCGCCCGATCGACCGGGCCGCGCCGCCGGTCCCCCGGGCGGCCATCAGCCAGACGGCGCGCGCGGCGCGGCCGCAGGTCAGCCCGGCGCCGACCAGCGGCGCGTGATTACGCCGTTTGGCGGGCTTGCTGACCTTCTTGCGGCGCGCCGCCGGGTGCGCACCCCGGGATCCGCTGGCGCGCGAAGTGGCCTTTGACCTGCTCGTTCGGCTTCCTGAGCGGGCGGCGGTCTTACTGGGCATGACGGCAAGCGTAGTCGCAACGGCATCATCTACACCACCCGCCACACTGGTAACGGTCCGGCTTGTCGGGCACGGGGCCAATCGGCCGCCAATCGCGTGAGTAGGGTGACATTCGGTTGTGAGAAGTCGTGCTCGTCACCCACCCCCACCGCGCCCCAGGAGGCCATCAATGCCCGTTGTCGTCGTCGCCACCTTGACCGTTAAACCTGAGTCGGTCGACACCGTTCGCGACATCCTCACGCGGGCGGTCGAAGAAGTGCACGACGAGCCGGGTTGCCAGGTCTACTCACTGCACCAGTCGGGCGAGACCTTCGTCTTCGTCGAGCAGTGGGCCGACGCCGAGGCGCTCAAGGCGCACAGCACCGCACCGGCGGTCACCAACATGTTCACCGCGGCCGGCGAGCACCTGGACGGCGCCCCCGACATCAAGATGCTGCAGCCGGTCCCGGCGGGCGACCCGGCCAAAGGACAGTTGCGGCCCTGATGGCCCACTCGTCGCAAGGGCCCCTGAAGGGCAAGGTCGCCTTCATCACTGGCGCGGCGCGCGGTCAGGGCCGCGCGCACGCGGTGCGGCTGGCCACCGACGGCGCGGACATCATCGCCGTCGACCTGTGTGACCAGATCGCCAGCGTCCCCTACTCGCTGGCCACCGCCGACGACCTGGCGGCCACCGTGAAGTTGGTGGAAGAGACCGGCGCCCGCATCGTGGCCCGACAGGGTGACGTCCGCGACCGCCACTCGCTCTCTGCGGCGCTGCAGGCGGGCCTGGACGAGCTCGGCCGCCTGGACATCGTGGTGGCCAACGCCGGGATCGCCCCCATGCAATCCGGTGACGACGGCTGGCACGACGTCATCAACGTCAACCTGACCGGCGTCTACCACACCATCAAGGTCGCGATACCCACGATGGTCAAGCAGGGCACCGGCGGATCGATCGTGCTGATCAGTTCGAGCGCGGGGCTGGCCGGGGTCGGCAGCCCGGACGCCGGTTCCGTCGGCTACGCCGCCGCCAAGCACGGGGTGGTCGGGCTGATGCGGGTCTACGCGAATTTACTTGCCGGGCAGATGATCCGGGTCAACTCGATCCATCCGTCCGGCGTCGAGACGCCGATGATCAACAACGAGTTCACCCGCGAGTGGCTGGCCAAGATGGCCGCCGCGACAGACACGCCTGGAGCCATGGGCAACGCCATGCCGATCGAGGTGCTCGACGTTGAGGACATCGCGAACGCGGTGGCGTGGCTGGTGTCCGACCAGGCGCGCTACATCACCGGTGTGACCTTGCCGGTCGACGCGGGATTCCTGAACAAGTAGCCGGCCATGGCACGAAACCCGGTTGCGCAGACTGCATTTGGCCCGATGGTGCTGGCTGCCGTCGAGCAGAACGAGCCGCCCGGACGCCGCCTGGTCGACGACGACTTCGCCGAGCTCTTCCTGCCCGGCCCGCTGCGGTGGCTCGTCGGCGCGACCCGGTTCGCGCCGGTTCGCCGGCTGATGATCCGCGGCTCGGAGTTCACAGGTCCAGGATTGTGGGCGAATCTGGCCTGCCGCAAGCGCTTTATCGCCGACAAGCTCAAGGAGTCGCTCGACGACATCAACGCCGTCGTCATCCTGGGAGCCGGGCTGGACACCCGCGCCTACCAGCTGACCCGGCGCGTCCGCATCCCGGTGTTCGAGGTCGACCTGCCGGTGAACGTCGCGAGGAAGTTCAAGACGGTGCGCCGGGTGCTCGGCGAGCTGCCGCTGTCGGTTCGGTTGGTGGCGTTGAACCTCGAGCACGACGACCTGCTTACCTCGCTCGCCGAGCACGGCTATCGCACCGACTACCGGGTGTTCTTCATCTGCGAAGGCGTCACCCAATACCTCAGCGAAGCGACGGTGCGGCGAACGCTGGACGGCCTGCGCGCGGCCGCGCCCGGCAGCCGTTTGGTGTTCACCTACGTCCGTAGGGATTTCATCGACGGTACGAATCGGTACGGCACCCGCACCCTGTATCGCACCGTGCGCCAGCGGCGGCAGCTGTGGCGTTTCGGCCTGCAGCCCGAGGAGGTCGCCGCGTTTCTCGGCGAGTACGGCTGGCGGCTGGTGGAGCAGGCCGGTCCCGACGAGCTCCTCCATCGTTATGTCGAGCCCACCGGCCGCAAACTCAAGGCCTCGCAACTGGAGTGGTCGGCCTACGCCGAGAAGATCTAGCGGGGTCAGACCTCGATGACGGTCGGCACGATCATCGGCTGCCGGCGGTAGGTTTCGCCCACCCATTTGCCGACGGTGCGCCGCACGCCCTGGGCGATGCGGCCCGGATCGGTGATGTTCTCGGCCAGCAGCGCTTCCAGTTCCGCCTCGACCCTGCGCACGGCGGGCTCGAGCGCCTTGGGATCTTCGGAGAAGCCGCGCGAATGCAGCTGCGGCGGGGCGACCGGACGCCCGGTGCCGCGCGCGACCACCACGGTCACCGCGACGAAACCCGACGACAGAATGAGCCGCTCGCCCAGGGTTATGTCGCCGACGTCGCCGTCGATCAGGCCGTCGACGAACATCTTGCCGACCGGTACCGCTCCGGCGATGGCGGCCTTGCCCGCGACCAGGTCGACGCTCACCCCGTTCTCGGCCAGCAGGATCGACTCCTCCGGCACGCCGGTGCGGGCCGCCAGTTTGGCGTTGGCGCGCAGCATGCGCCACGTCCCGTGTACCGGCATGACGTTGCGCGGCCGAATCCCGTTGTACAGGAACAACAGTTCCCCGGCATAAGCATGGCCCGAAACATGCACGCGCGCTTGGGCATTGGTGACGACGCGGGCCCCGATCTTGGCGAGTTCGTCGATGACGCCGTAGACCGCTTCCTCGTTACCCGGGATCAGCGACGACGCGAGCACCACCAGGTCACCCGCGGTCAGCGTGATGCTGCGGTGCTCGCCGCGCGACATCCGCGACAGCGCCGACATCGGTTCGCCCTGGGTGCCGGTGGTGATCAGCACCACCCGGTCGGCCGGCAGCATCTCGGCGGCGCCGATGTCGATCACGTCCGAGTCGGCCACCCGCAGGAATCCGAGTTCGCGGGCAATGCCCATGTTGCGCACCATGGACCGGCCGACGAACGATACCCGCCGGCCCAAAGCGACTGCCGCATCGATGATTTGCTGAACCCGGTCCACGTTGGACGCGAAGCACGCCACGATGACGCGGCCGTCGGCGCCGCGGATCAGGCGGTGCAGCGTCGGACCCACTTCGCTTTCCGACGGTCCGACGCCGGGGAGCTCGGAATTGGTTGAGTCGCACAAAAGCAGGTCCACCCCGGCGTCGCCCAGCCGGGACATGCCGGGCAGGTCGGTCGGCCGGCCGTCCAGCGGAAGCTGGTCGAGCTTGATGTCGCCGGTGTGCAGGATGGTTCCCGCGCCGGTGTGCACGGCGATCGCCAGCGCGTCGGGGATGGAGTGGTTGACGGCGAAGTACTGGCATTCGAACACGCCGTGGGTGCTCTTCTGGCCCTCGGCCACCTCGACGAACACCGGCTTGAGGCGGTGTTCGCGGCACTTCGCGGCGACCAGCGCGAGGGTGAACTTCGAACCGACCACCGGGATGTCGGGACGCAGCTTGAGCAGAAACGGGATGCCGCCGATGTGGTCCTCGTGCGCGTGGGTGAGTACCAGCGCCTCGATCTCGTCGAGCCTGTCCTCGATGTGGCGCAGATCCGGCAGGATCAGATCGACCCCGGGCTCGTCGTGGGTGGGGAACATCACGCCGCAGTCGATGATCAACAGCCGGCCGAGGTGCTCGAAAACCGTCATGTTGCGGCCGATTTCGCTGATGCCGCCAAGAGCAGTGACCCGCAACCCTCCTGCGGCCAAGGGGCCTGGTGGGGCGAGGTCTACATCCACTTCTCGGAAACTCCTCGGATCACCGCAGCACCGAGGCCGCGCGCATATCAGCGGCCAAAGCGTCGAGTTGTTCTGGCGTCGCGGGCATTTGCGGCAACCGCGGGTCGCCGACGTCGATGCCCAGCAGGCGCAGGCCCGCCTTGGACATCGTCACGCCGCCCAGGCGGGCCATCGAGTCGCACAGCGGGGCGACGGTGGAGTTGATCTTGCGGGCGGTGGCGATGTCTCCGGAGCTGAAGGCGGACAACATTTCCCGCAGCTGTCCCGCCGCCACGTGGGAAATCACGCTGATGAATCCGGTGGCGCCCATGGCCAGCCACGGCAGGTTCAGTGCGTCGTCGCCGGAGTAGTAGGCCAGGCCGGTCTCGGCTATGATCTGGCCACCGCTGTGCAGGTCGGCCTTCGCGTCCTTGATCCCGACGATGTTCGGGTGGGCGGCCAGCGCGCGGATGGTCTCGGGCTGGATCGGTATCACCGAACGCGGCGGGATGTCGTAGAGCAGCACCGGCAGCTCGGTCGCGTCGGCGACGGTGGTGAAGTGGGCGATCAGGCCGCTCTGCGGCGGCTTCGAGTAGTACGGGGTGACCACCAGCAGCCCGTGGGCGCCCTCGGCCGCGCAGGCCTTGGCCAGCCGGACGCTGTGGGCGGTGTCATAGGTGCCCGCGCCGGCGATGACGCGGGCCCGGTCGCCGACCGCCTCCAGCACGACGCGCAGCAGCTCCCGTTTCTCGTCGTCCGTGGTGGTCGGGGACTCACCGGTGGTTCCGGAGATCACCAGCCCGTCGCAGCCCGCGTCGATCAGGTGATTGGCCAGCTGAGCGGCCGCGGCGGTGTCAACGGAGCCGTCGGGGCGGAACGGTGTGACCATCGCGGTCAGCACGGTTCCCAACCGCGCTGGGGCGTCAAATCCGACCGTGCTCACGGTGTTCAGGTTACCTGGCGCCAGCAAGGGATTTAGCACCCGCGTGGACGCGCGCCGTTGCGCGTCGACGCGTCAGGCCTCGGTCGCCAGTGGGCTGGTCGCGACCTCCGTGCCGTCGGCCAGGGTGGAGATCGCGAAGTCGGCGAACACCGCGGGTGCGACACCCGCCAGTTGGCGCAGGCATTCGATGGCGAGGCGCCGGATTTCCACGTCGGCGTGCTCGCTGGCGCGCATGGCGATGAAGTGGCGCCACGCCCGGTAGTTGCCGGTGACGACGATGCGGGCTTCGGTCGCGTTGGGCAGCACGGCGCGGGCGGCCTGGCGGGCCTGCTTGCGCCGCAGCACCGCGTTGGGTTGGTCGGCGAATTTCGCTTCGAGTTTCGCCAGCAATTCGGCGTAGGTGGCGCGGCTGGCGTCGGCGGCCGCGGCCAGGATCTGCTGCAGTTCCGGATCGTCTTCCATCCCCGGCGGCACGACGACGTGCGAGTCCTTCTCGGGCACGTAGCGCTGGGACAGCTGCGAATAGGAGAAGTGCCGGTGCCGGATCAGCTCGTGGGTGCACGATCGCGAGATGCCGGTGATGTAGAACGACACGCTCGCGTGCTCGAGCACCGAAAAGTGGCCGACGTCGATGATGTGCTTGATGTAGCCGGCGTTGGTCGCGGTCTTGGGGTTGGGTTTCGACCAGCTTTGATAGCAGGCCCGGCCGGCGAACTCGACGAGTGCGGGGCCGCCGTCGGCGTCGGTGTTCCACGGCACGTCCGGGGGCGCCAAGAAATCGGTCTTGGCGATCAGTTGCACGCGCAGCGGCGCGATCTCGGCCACGGCGCTCACCTTAAGGCGTGCCGGGCGGATCGGCGTCTCTGACCCGCACCCTGCCCCGGATCAGCGACGGCAGCAGCGCGTCGCGCAGCCCCGCCAACCGCGCGTTCTCGGTGCGACGCGCGTGGCACAGCGCCCCCAGCCCGGTGAGCGCGCGCAGCGCGTCGGGGCTCAACCGGCGCACGTCGGGGACCGGCACGTCCAGCAGGTCGCGGGGCTGAATTCGCTGATGGCTGCCCGAAGTTCCCGCGGCGCGCCGCTGCAGTCGTTGTGAGACGTCGGGTTGCCGCAGCGCCGACCACAGCGCCGAGGAATCGATGCCGACCGGCAGCAGCACGACGAACTCCGTGCTGGCCACCGCCATGTCCGACGGCAGGCCCGCCACGTTCCAGATCCGCGGGATCCGCGGATTCAGCTTGGCGAACAGGACGCACGGCTGGGTCAGGAGCAGCTTGGCGCTGCGCACCTCCCCGGCGCCGACCACGCGGGGTTTCGCCCCGTCGTCGAACGCCGGGAGGCTGAAGTGGGCGATGCGGGCGTCGAACTCGTGGACGTTGCGGGTCGCCGTCGACCGGGTGGCCAGGCAAGACAGCTGCACCCGATCCGGTGCCGATTCGGCGAGGGCGACCATCAGGCGTTCCGCCGTCTCGATCACCCGGTCGTTGGCAGCGATTTTGTCGTCGAACGCGCCCAGCAGTCCGGCGATCCGCCGCCGTTGACGCGCCGCGACGGTCCACACCGGGACGTCGTTCAGGATTCGCTGGTTGAGCAGGGGTTGCCCCGATCCGGATCGGTGATCGGCCAGCCGGCAGGTCTGCAGGGCGTAATACCAATACCGGGTGTCTTGCGGGTCTTTGGCGCGGCACACCAGCGCGTTCTCGGTGACCCAGACGTCGGAGTCGCAATAGCGCAGGCTACCGCAGTACGACCCGACGCGGCCGACCACGATCAAAGGCCCGGTGGCGTTGTGGACGGCGGCGTAACCGATCGCACCGTTGGCGCCGTAGACGGGGACGCGCCCGCCGGAATCTCGCGGCGGGGCGCTGCTTCCGGTGCGGAAGTCGAGGTGCTCACCCAGGACTGACTTCACCGCAGCCGCTTCACCTGTTGGCGCAGCATGTTTTCCGCGCGGGCCGAGTCGTCGAGCGCGGCCAGCAGGTCGTCGGTCAACCGCGCGATCTTGTCGTCGACGGGTTCGCCGTCCTCAGGCGTGATGGGCGCGTCCACGTAGCGTCCCGGCGTCAGCGGGTAGCCCGCGGCCCTGATGGCATCCACCGGCACGGACCGGCAAAACCCCGGAACATCTTGATAGGCGAGGCCTTTGGCGAGTGCGGACGCCGCGCCCGACCACGCGTGGTAGGTGTCAGCGATCCGGGTGACCTCCTCGCGGGTCAGGGCGCGCTCGGCCCGATCCACCAGGTAGCCCAGGCCGCGCGCATCGATGAACAGCACCTGCCCCGACCGGTGCGCCTTGTCCATGGCGAAAAACCACAGGCATATCGGTATCCCCGTGCTGCGGAACAGCTGCGCGGGCAGCGCGACCATGCACGACACCAGGTCCGCATCGATGATCCGCGCGCGGATGTCGCCCTCGCCCATCGCGTTCGACGACATCGAGCCGTTGACCATCACCACGCCGGCCGTGCCGCCCGGGGCCAGTTTGGACAGGATGTGCTGAATCCAGGCGTAATTCGCGTTAGTCGCGGGCGGGACGCCGAAGCGCCAGCGCGGATCATTTTCGTCGCGGGCCCAATCCTTGATGTTGAAGGGCGGATTGGCCAGCACGTAGTCCATCTGCACGCCGGCGTGCAGATCGGTGGCGAGCGTGTCGGCGCACCGCGCGCCCAGGCCCGAGTTGTCGATGCCGTGCACGGCGAGGTTCATCTTCGCCATCCGCCAGGTCTGCTCGACGCTTTCCTGCCCGTAGACAATGACTTTCGCGGGATCGCCGTCGCGTTCGGCGATGAAGTGTTCGGTCTGCACGAACATCCCGCCCGAGCCGCAGCACGGGTCATACACCCGCCCGCCGCCCGGTTGGAGCACCTCGACGAGCAGCCGCACCACGCTGGTCGGGGTGAAGAATTCGCCGCCCCGCCGCCCTTCCGCGCGGGCGAAATTGCCCAGGAAGTACTCGTATACCTCGCCCATCACGTCCCCGGCCCGCCCGCCGCCGTCGCCGATTCGTGCGCCGTCGAGCACGGTCACCAGCTCGGCGAGGCGGCGCGGGTCGAGGTTTTCGTACAGCCGGGGCAGCGTCCCGGCCAGCGCTGGGTTCGCCGTCATCACGGCGTCCATCGCGTCGTCAGCCATGCGGCCGAGGTCATCGGATGTGGCCTTGTCCGCCAACGCTTTCCAGTGCGATTCGGAGATGTGCTCGAGGTACACCAACCCCAGGATCACGTCCTTGTACTCGCCGGCCGACAGCGAACCGCGCAGCTTCTCGGCCGCCTTCCACAGCGTGGCCTTGAGCTCCTTGGACGTCGACGCCGGCATCAGCTGACCCGCTTGGTCGCCGCGCGCAACTCGCCGGACAGATCGCCGCGCCCGGCGACACTGAATCCGCCCAGGCCCAGCCAGGACGCCATGGACTCGAGTTCACCGGCCAGCGCCGCGGCGACCCGGGGCCTGGGCGCGTCGGGCTCGCCGAACGCGCCCAGCACCCGCAGCGAGTTGGCGGCGCGGTCGGCCTTGAGGTCGACCCGCGCCACCAGCCGGCCATCCATCAGCAGCGGCCACACGTAGTAGCCGTATTGTCGCTTGGCGGCCGGGGTGTAAATCTCTATGCGGTAATGGAATTGGAATAATCTCTCGACGCGCGGGCGGAAGAAGATGAGCGGGTCGAACGGGCACAGCAGCGCGGTGCCGCGGTCGGCGCGGGGCACGGTGCGGCCCGCCCGTAGGTAGGCCGGCGCCGACCACCCGTCGACCTCGACCGGCTCGATGTCACCGGCGGCCACCAGCGCGGCGATCGCCGGCTTGACCTGCTGGGCCGACAGCCGAAAGTAGTCGCGGATGTCGGCCTCGGTGCCCACGCCCAGCGCGGTGGCGGCCCGCAGCGTGAGTTCGCGGATCGCCTCGTCGTCGTCGACCTCGCGGGCCAGCACGGCGGCCGGCAGCACCCGCTCCACCAGGTCATAGTGGCGAGCGAAGCCCACCCGGGTGGCCGTGGTGAGCACTCCGGCGGAAAACAGCGCCTCGGCCACCCACTTGGTGTCGCTGCGGCTGCCCCACCAGCTTCCTTTGGGCCCACGCGGTCCGGCCTCGAGGTGGGCCTCAATCTGTCCGGCGGTACTCGGCCCGAGTTCGCCCACGGCCGCGACGATCTTGTCGGCGAGTTGCGGATTGGCCTTGACGATGTGGGTGCCCCACCGGCCATGCCGGTACTGGCGCATCCGCCAGCGCAACAGCGGCCAGTCCTCGACGGCCATCAGCGCGGCCTCGTGTGCCCAATACTCCGCCAGCAGCCGCGAGGACCGCGGGCCCCAGGCGGCGCGGTCGAGCACGTCCCGGTCGTAGGGACCGAGCCGGCTGAACACCGGGGCATAGTGCGCGCGCACCGCCACCGACACCGAATCCAGTTGCAGCACTTGGATTCTGGAGATCAGCCGCTTCACGTGCGCGCGGGTGATCTCGCCGCCGGGGCGGGGCTCGGTAAATCCTTGGGCCGCAACGGCTATCCGCCGGGCTTGGGCGGCCGACAGCCTGCGGGTTGGCACGGCGCTGAGAATACCTCTTGGGTTCGACAACCCTTGGCGGCCAGGCCGGCGTGGGCTCAGCCCGCGGCGACCTTGCGGTCCAGCGGTTTCAACACGCCCTCGTCGTCCGAGTCGTTTTGTTCCTCGTAGGCCGCCTCGAGGGCCTTCGGAACCTCGTCGAGGTCGCGGTACACGCCCATCAGCTGCTCGAGGATCTTGATGCGCCGGGCCGTGGCCTCGTCGACCGCGCGCCGGGCCTTGTCCCGGTAATGGTCGGCGCCCTTTTTCGCGTCGCCGAGCAGCTGCTCGCACTCCCGCTCGGCGTCCTGGCGCGCCTTCTCGATCGCCGATTGCGTTTCGGCGCGCATCTCGGCCAGTTCGGCGTCCAGCTTCTCCTTGGTCTCCTCGTACTCGGTTTCCAGGGCCTTCTGCTGCGCGGCCATGTCGGCGAGCACCTCGTCACGCTTTCGTTCCGCGGCTTCGGCCTCGGCCTCGGCCGCCGCGATCAGCGCGTCCGCTTCGGCCCGCGCTTCGGCCTGCATCTCGGCCACCTCGTCGACCGCGCGGCTCAGCATTTTCGCCATCCGCTGCTGCACCGCGTGTGGCGACGGCGAGGTCTCCGTGAGCGCGGCCACCTCCTTGCGCAGCGCGGCCGTCTGATCGCCGGATTCCTGCAGCCGGGCGCGTAGGCTCTCGACGTCGTCGAGCAGCAGCTGCTGCTTGGTGGTCAGCATCTCGATGTGGGCATCAACCGCGGCCGCGTCGTAGCCCATGAATTTTCGAGAGAACGTCTTCACGGGTTCGGTTTTCACTGCCAATTCCCCCTTCTCTCCAAACGCCTGGTTGACGCTGTGCGACCCGCCCCCGCGTCCGAGTATGTCAGGTCAGGCCGTGGGCGCGAACGGGTGCGCGGAGGGCCGCCGATAGCTGTGGAAGCGATACCGCAGCCCCGAGCGGCTGGCCAGCCACTCCCCCGTTTCACCCACCCAAGTGTCGTCCAGCGTCGGCGCCAGCGCATCGTCGTCGTCGCGTCGCAAATCGATTTCGATCTCGGTGACCTCGCAGCGGGTGGCGTACGGCAGCGCCAGCAAATAAATCTGCTCGCCGCCGATGACCCACGTCTCGGGGCCGTCCGCGCCGTGGGCGAGGGCCTCCTCCATGCTCCCGGCCAGCTGCGCGCCGTCGGCGATGAAACCGGTGTCGCGGGACAGCACGACATTGCGCCGGCCCGGCAGGGGGCGCACCTTCGCCGGTAACGAGTCCCAGGTCCGCCGGCCCATGATCACCGGGTGTCCAATGGTCACCTGTTTGAACCGGGAAAGATCTTCCGGCACGTTCCAGGGGATGTCGCCGCCACGTCCGATGACGCCGGAGGTCGACTGAGCCCACACCAGGCCCACCTCGGTCATACGCGCTACTCCTTGATCCCGGCTTGCAAGCCGCCCGAGCCGGCCTCGTGGCCGGCGCGCGTCATACCGCGACTGGGGCTTTGATCGCCGGATGTGGGTCGTAGTTCTTTACGACGACGTCGTCGTAGGTGTAATCGAAGATCGAATCCCGGGCGCCCAGAACGAGTTCCGGATACGGCCGGGGGTCGCGGCTCAGCTGCAGCCGCACCTGCTCGACGTGGTTGTCGTAGATGTGGCAGTCCCCGCCCGTCCACACGAACTCGCCGACCGCGAGGCCGGCCTGGGCGGCCATCATGTGGGTCAATAGCGCATAGCTGGCGATGTTGAACGGCACCCCCAGGAACAGGTCGGCGCTGCGCTGATAGAGCTGGCAACTCAGCCGCCCGTCGGCCACGTAGAACTGGAAGAAGGCGTGACACGGCGGCAGCGCCATCTGCGGGATTTCGCCGACGTTCCAGGCCGACACGATGATGCGCCGGGAGTCGGGGTCGGTGCGCAGCAGGTCGAGGGCAGCGCTGATCTGATCGACGTGCTCGCCCGACGGTGTCGGCCAGGACCGCCACTGCACACCGTAGATCGGCCCGAGATCGCCTGTGCTGCTTGCCCATTCGTCCCAGATGGTGACGCCGTGCTCGTGCAGCCAGGCAACGTTGGAGTCGCCGCGCAGGAACCACAGCAATTCGTAGATCACCGACTTGAGGTGCACTTTTTTGGTGGTGAGCAGCGGGAAGCCGGCCGCCAGGTCATAGCGCAGCTGCTGACCGAACAGGCTGCGGGTCCCGGTGCCGGTGCGGTCGGATTTGGCCGTTCCGTGATCGAGCACCAGGCGGAGCAAGTCCTCGTAGGGCGTCGGAATCGGCACGCCGCCAGCTTAGCGGCGACCGCAAGCGCGGCGTGGCCGGGCGCCGCGGGTCGGCGCCGATTTAGTTGTACTGCCCAGGCAGGTTGATCAATCGCGTGATGGGTGGGACCTTGCCTATCGCTGAGTGTTGCCGGTGGTGATTG
>NZ_NCXM01000133.1 GCF_002104765.1 Mycolicibacterium vulneris | reverse complement strand
ATGAGCGACGTCATCCGGTTGGCCCGCCACGCCCACCACTATCTGGCGATCTTCGACAAGGACAAGGCGCTGGCGCTGTATCACACCAAACGACTCGCCTCACCCGGACAGCGAATTGTGTTGTACGCCAAGGATCGCGGGTGCTCAAACCCCGGCTGCACCGTGGCCGGCTACTACTGCGAAGTCCACCACGTCACCGACTACAGCAAGTGCCACAGCACCGACGTCAA
>NZ_NCXM01000132.1 GCF_002104765.1 Mycolicibacterium vulneris | reverse complement strand
GATTGAAGCGAAGGGGCGTACTGGCCGTCACGCAACGGGTAGAATCCGCCCCTTTTTCAACGCCGAACCGCCATGAATCGCGAAGCCCTCGATACCCTCCTCCAGCACCTGCTCGCCGCGCTGTCCCCGGCGCCGGCGGAGACCCGCCGTCTGTTCCATGGTCGCGGCCGCTGCTGGCCGGGCCTGGAACAATTGACCGCGGACTGGCTGCAGGGCGTCCTGCTGGTGACTC
>NZ_NCXM01000131.1 GCF_002104765.1 Mycolicibacterium vulneris | reverse complement strand
GTCGGCCAGGTCGAACTTGCCCAGCGACTTGTTCTGCGCGGCCTGCTTGCGCTCGCCCTGCAGCACGTGGATGGTCACCGAGCCCTGGTTGTCGTCGGCGGTGGAGAACACCTGCGACTTCTTGGTCGGGATGGTGGTGTTCTTCTCGATCAGACCGGTCATCACACCGCCCAGGGTCTCGATGCCGAGGGTCAGCGGGGTCACGTCGAGCAGCAGCACGTCCTTCACGTCGCCGGCCAGGAC
>NZ_NCXM01000130.1 GCF_002104765.1 Mycolicibacterium vulneris | reverse complement strand
GATCCACGCGCAGAAGGCCGACCGCAAGGGCAACGTGCTGCTCTGGGGCATCCTCGGCGTGCAGAAGGAAGCCGCCCTGGCGGCGAAGCGCTGCATCGTCACCGTCGAGGAGATCGTCGACGAACTGGACGCCCCGATGAACGCCTGCGTCCTGCCGAGCTGGGCGCTCAGCGCCGTGTGCCTGGTGCCCGGCGGCGCGCATCCGTCCTATGCCCACGGCTACTACGAGCGCGACAACCGCTTCTACCA
>NZ_NCXM01000129.1 GCF_002104765.1 Mycolicibacterium vulneris | reverse complement strand
GTACCGAAGCCGATGCCCTGCCGACTTTCCCTGGTTGTATTTCCCGCTCTCTTCTCCATTGCCGCTGGCGCCGCGGAGGAACTCAAGGACATGGCAGGTTCGACCATCGTCGTTGCCGGAAGACTCGAGGCCGTCGAATGCCCTGGCGCAGGCCTGTACGATTGCGCTGGTCATGAAGATCGGCAACAGCGGAACCATTCCGGTCAATACCGGGTTGTTCCGTTGGGTTGCACCCAATAATGTCCAGGGTGCAAT
>NZ_NCXM01000128.1 GCF_002104765.1 Mycolicibacterium vulneris | reverse complement strand
ATGGCCTGGTGCCGGCCGGGCTGGCCCTGCTGCTGGGAGTGTTGCTGTATCGGCGCTGGATAGTGCTGCTGGGACGCCTGCGAGCGCAGGCCAATGCCCTGCGCGGCAACGACCTGACGGCGCGTACGCAGGCAGAGATCAGCCGGCGCAGCGACGAGTTGGGCGATCTGGGGCGGGCGTTCGACCATATGGCCGAGCGACTCGACGAGCACATGGTGTTGCAGCGCCAACTGCTCCGCGATCTCTCCCACGAGC
>NZ_NCXM01000012.1 GCF_002104765.1 Mycolicibacterium vulneris | reverse complement strand
ATGAGCGACGTCATCCGGTTGGCCCGCCACGCCCACCACTATCTGGCGATCTTCGACAAGGACAAGGCGCTGGCGCTCTATCACACCAAACGACTCGCCTCACCCGGACAGCGAATCGTGTTGTACGCCAGTGAATGTTTCGGTTGTGCACTCTAAACTGAACAACGAGCAATCTACGACGGGCGGTAACAGGATGGCCGACGCTACCAGCTCATTGAGCCTTCTCAAGCGGCAGCCCTTTTGGTGGTTGGTGATAGGTGTGGCTGGTGCTGCTGGCTCGGTATGGGGGAAGCGCCTAGGCCAGGACCGCCCACTCCTGGGTTATATCGTTTTCGTTGTTGGCCTAGCGCTTATCGCGATCGGTCACGGCTGGGCGATCAACTGGGCGTACGTTCGTCTTGTCGGTCATGATCGGCATCATCAACGGCGCGCCTAATCGCAAGTAGCACGGACATCAGCGCGTCGTGTTGTACGCCAAGGATCGCGGGTGTTCGGCCCCGGGCTGCACCGTGGCCGGCTACTACTGCGAAGTCCACCACGTCACCGACTACAGCAAGTGCCACAGCACCGACGTCAACGACCTCACCTTCGCCTGCGGCCCCCATCATCGCCTGCTGAAACCGGGCGGCTGGACCACCCGCAAGAACGCCAACGGTGACACCGAATGGAGCCCGCCCCCACACCTGGACCGAGGCCAACCGCGAATCAACACCTTCCATCACCCCGAGAAACTGCTCCGCGATGGAGACGACGATGAGGCGGCCGCGTCCTCGGCATAGCGGCCAAAGCCGCGCTACAGGATTTTCATCTGCTCGGGCTGCGGCTCGGCCGGCTCGAGCAACTGCGGGCCGTTGTTGCGGACGTTGTTGACCAACGTCGACACCTCGCGCATCCGGATGGCGCTCACATCGGGCGTGCGGGTCAGCAGTTGCTCGTCGATCGCGGCGTCCGGGTCCAGCCACCGGTCCCAGTCGCGCTCGGGCAACACCAGCGGCATCCGATCGTGAATCTGCGCCAGCTCCCCCGGCGCATCGGTGGTGATGATCGTGCAGCTCAGCAACGGCGACGCGTCCTTGGCCGGCTTCCATACCGACCACAGACCGGCCATGAACAGCGGCTCCCCGTCTTCGGAGTACATGAAGAACGGCGTCTTGCGGGTCTTCTTGCCGGCCGCGTCGTCCGAG
This sequence comes from Mycolicibacterium vulneris, assembly GCF_002104765.1. Taxonomy (GTDB): domain Bacteria; phylum Actinomycetota; class Actinomycetes; order Mycobacteriales; family Mycobacteriaceae; genus Mycobacterium; species Mycobacterium vulneris. The sequence continues at coordinate 170,022 of NZ_NCXM01000012.1, read as the reverse complement.
TTGACCCGCCACTCGTAGTAGCCGTCCATCGGGATCAGGCAGCGCTTGGACTTGGCGCTGGTCCGGAAGGCCGGCGACGTGGTGACCTTGTCCGCGCGGGCGTTGATCAGCATCGGGCCCTTGGTGTCGGGCGCGCCGTCGGCACCCGCCTTGGCCCACGGCGGCACCAGGCCCCAGCGCATCAGCCGCACCCGACGGGTCGGCTGGTCCTCGGGCTCGGAACGCCTGCTGACGACAGCCGCGATGGACGTGGTCGGGGCCACGTTGTAGTTGGGTGCGCTCGAGGCCCCATCGGCGCCGGTGGCCTCGTCAATCGCCTTGATCTTCTCGGCCAGCAGGGCCGGATCGGTGGTCACCGCGAACCGTCCACACATAAGACCCATAGTGGCAGAGCCGCGAAGTCCTATTGGGGCAGAAACCGGTGACAGGCGATGATGGACCGGTGACGACCTGGACCGCCCCCTTGGCATCGCAGCCGGTGCACGCGACCGTGACCGTGCCGGGTTCGAAGTCGCAGACCAACCGGGCCCTGGTGCTGGCGGCGCTGGCGGCCACGCAGGAACAGGGCACCCCGACCGTCAGCGGGGCGCTGCGCAGCCGCGACACCGACCTGATGATCGGGGCGCTGCGCACCCTGGGCTTGCGCATCGACGGCGACGGGACGGAGCTGACGGTGAGCGGCCGCGTCGCCCCGGAGCCGCCGACGCAAGTCGATTGCGGCCTGGCCGGCACGGTGCTGCGGTTCGTGCCGCCGCTGGCGTCGCTGGCCGAGTCGGCGGTGGAGTTCGACGGCGACGAGCAGGCCCGGGCCCGGCCCATCGCCCCGCTGCTGGACGCGCTGCGCGGGCTCGGCGTGCGGATCGACGGCTCCGGCCTCCCGTTCCGGGTGCTGGGCACCGGTTCGATCATGGGCGGCACCGTGGACATCGACGCCTCGGCCTCGTCGCAGTTCGTCTCCGGCCTGCTGTTGTGCGCGGCCTCGTTCACCGAGGGCCTGACCGTGCAACACACCGGCGCGTCGCTGCCATCGGCTCCGCACATCGCGATGACGGTGGTGATGCTGCGCCAGGCCGGGGTCGACGTCGACGACTCCGTCGCCAACCGCTGGACGGTGCGGCCCGGGCCGGTCGCGGCGCGGCACTGGGAGGTGGAGCCGGACCTGACCAACGCCGTCCCCTTCCTGGCCGCGGCGGTGGTCAGCGGCGGCGCGGTGCGCATCACCGGCTGGCCGGCCAGCAGCGTGCAGCCCGCCGACAACATCCTGCACGTCTTGGGCAAGCTCAATGCCGTTGCCACACACAATGATTCGTCCCTGGAGGTACGCGGGTCCGGGGACTTCGGCGGCTTCGACGTCGACCTGCGCGCGGTCGGCGAGCTGACGCCGTCGGTGGCCGCGCTGGCGGCACTGGCGACGCCGGGGTCGGTGTCACGCCTGTCCGGCATCGCGCATCTGCGCGGCCACGAGACCGATCGGCTGGCGGCGCTGAGCGCGGAGATCAACCGACTGGGCGGCGAGTGCACCGAAACCCCCGACGGTCTCGAGATCACCGCGAAGCCGCTGCGGTCCGGGGTGTGGCACTCCTATGCCGATCATCGAATGGCGATGGCGGGTGCGATCGTCGGGCTGCGGGTGGACGGGGTCGAGGTCGACGACATCGGCGCCACCAGCAAAACGCTGCCGGACTTTCCGCGGCTGTGGGCCCGCATGCTGGAGCCCGGGGAAGAGCAGCGCATGTGAAGCCGGGCGACTACGACGAGTCGGACGTCAAGATCCGCTCCGGCCGGGGCTCGCGCCCGCGGACCAAAACCCGTCCCGAGCACGCCGACGCCGAGGCCGCGATGGTGGTCAGTGTCGACCGTGGCCGCTGGGGATGCGTGCTGGGCGGCGACGTCGACCACCGGGTCACCGCCATGCGGGCGCGCGAACTGGGCCGCACCCCGATCGTGGTGGGCGACGACGTCGACGTGGTCGGTGACCTGTCGGGGCGGCCGGACACGCTGGCCCGCATCGTGCGTCGCGGGGAGCGGCGAACGGTGTTGCGGCGCACCGCCGATGACACCGATCCGACCGAACGGGTGGTGGTCGCCAACGCCGACCAGTTGCTGATCGTGGTGGCGCTGGCCGACCCGCCGCCCCGCACCGGCCTGGTGGACCGGACGCTGATCGCCGCCTACGCGGGCGGACTCACGCCGATCCTGTGCCTGACCAAGACCGACCTCGCCCCGCCGGAGCCGTTCGCGGAGCAGTTCGTCGACCTGGATCTGACCGTGGTGGCCGCCGGCCGCGACGATCCCCTGCTGGCCGTGGCGGACCTGCTCGCGGGCAAGATCACCGTGCTGCTCGGGCATTCCGGCGTCGGGAAGTCCACCTTGGTGAACCGCCTGGTGCCCGACGCGGACCGCGCCGTCGGCGACGTGACCGACATCGGCCGGGGGCGGCACACGTCGACGCAGTCGGTGGCGCTACCGCTGACCGAGCCGCTGGGCACCACCGGATGGGTGATCGACACGCCGGGCATCCGTTCCTTCGGGCTCGCCCATATCCAGCCCGACGATGTCATGATGGCGTTCTCCGACCTGGCCGAGGCCATCGCGGATTGCCCCCGCGGCTGCGGGCACATGGGGCCGCCGGCCGACCCCGAGTGCGCGCTGGACACCCTGACCGGGCCCGCCGTGCGCCGCGTCGCCGCGGCCCGCCGGCTGCTGGCCGCGCTCAACCAGACTTCTTAGCCAGCCGCATGCCGAGCTCGTCGGGCGGCACCAGATGGCCTTCCGCGCAACGAATTTCGACACCCACCTCGGCGCCGCAGCCCAGGTGGGTCAGCCGTAGCCGGTTGCGGCCCGGCAGGTGATGCCTCCCCCACTCGAACAGCGCCCACACCACCGGCATGAAGTCGACGCCGGCGTCGGTGAGCACATACTCATCACGGCTGCGCTGCCCGGGTTCTTGATAGGGCTGGCGCCGTAGCAGCCCCAGCTCGACCAGTTCGCTCAGCCGCGCCGAGGTGGCGGCCTTGGTGATGCCCACCCGCCGGGCGAAGTCGTCGAACCGGGTGGTGCCGTAGTACGCCTCGCGCATGATCAGCATCGCGGATTTGGTTCCGACGACCGCCATCGTCTTCTCGATCGCGCACTCGCCCACCGCCGACCAGGCGTCGCGGTCGGCCAGCGGTCCTTGCAGCAGTGTCATCTAAATCACCTCCGCACCTGGGTTGCTTTAAGCATACCGAGGTGTTTACCTGGGTACAGCGATCTATACCTAGATCGAGATCGACTCGAGGAGGAGTCATGACGAGCCATCCCAGTTTCGGGGTCCGCGACGCCGTCATCGTCGGAGCCGTCCGCACCCCCATCGGCAAGGGCAAGGCCAGTGGCGCGCTGCACGACGTGTTGCCCGCCGACCTGCTGGCCCACAGCCTGCGCGAGCTGGTGGCGCGCACCGGCGTGGATCCGGCCCAAGTCGACGACGTCATCGCCGGCGCCGTCACCCAGGTCGGCGACCAGGCCGCCAACATCGCCCGTAATGCGCTGCTGGGCGCGGGTTTCCCGGAGTCGGTTCCCGGTGTCACGATCGACCGGCAATGCGGCAGTAGCCAGCAGGCCATCAGCTTCGCCGCCCAGGGCGTGGTCGCCGGCGCCTACGACCTCGTCATCGCCGGTGGTGTGGAGTCGATGAGCCGCGTGCCGATGGGTACGCAGGTGCTGCCGGGCAGTAACCCGATGGGCGAGGACATGACCCGCCGCTATCCCGACGGCCTGGTGCTGCAGGGCATCAGCGCCGAGCTGATCGCCGCGAAGTGGGGCTTCTCGCGCGCCCAGCTCGACGAGTTCTCGGCAGGCAGCCACGAGAAGGCCGCCCGCGCCACCAAGGAAGGGCTGTTCGACAACGAGCTCATTCCGATCGCCGGGCTGGCCACCGATGAGATCATCCGCCCCGGCACGACGGTCGAGACGCTGGCCGGATTGCAGCCGGCGTTCTACAGCGACGCGGCCAAAGCCCGCTTCCCGCAGATCAATTGGGAGATCACGCCCGGCAACTCCTCGCCGCTGTCCGACGGCAGCGCCGCGGTGCTGATCGCCAGCAGTGAGGCCGCCAGCAAGCTGGGGCTACGCCCGCTGGCGCGAATCCACACCGCCACCGTGGTGGGCTCCGACCCGCTGTACATGCTGACCGGTGTCATACCGGCCACCGAGAAGGTGTTGTCGAAGGCGGGTCTGACGCTCGCCGATATCGACCTGTTCGAGGTGAACGAGGCGTTCGCACCCGTCGTGCTGGCCTGGGCCAAGGACACCGGAGCGGATCTGGCCAAGACCAACGTCAACGGCGGTGCCATCGCCATCGGCCACCCGTTGGGCGCCAGCGGTGCTCGCCTGATGACCACCCTGGTCAACGCGCTGGAACAGCGCGGCGGTCGCTACGGGCTGCAGACGATGTGCGAGGGGGGCGGCATGGCCAACGCCACCATCATCGAGCGACTCGACTAGGAGGGTCCATCGTGAGTAATTCGCAAGAAATCAAATTCGACGGCATCCGGATGCGCTACGACAGCGCCAAGAGCTACGACGCACTGCTCGCCGCATTGCTGGATGACATCGGTGAAAAGCCGGTGTCGCTGACAGACCTCGCGAAGGCCGATACCTGGGCGTCCTACCAAAAGCAGGTCGAACCCCACGTCGGCCCAAGCGGATTCATGTTGTTCAAGCTGATCGACCACGGTGCCTGGATCAGCAAGGCTGGCATCGACCGCAAGGTGATGCGCGTGGTCCTCGGCAACCCGCTGATCGCCATCACCATGCTGCGCCACGACGTGAAGGCCGGTTTGTTCGCCCCGGTCGAGCTGCTGCTCGTCGACGAGGGTGAGGGCCGCAGCAGTTTGACCTACATCAAGCCGTCGTCACTGATGGTATTCGAACCGAATGCGGAATTACTGAGCGCCGCAGAGAAACTCGACGCCAAGCTGGCGGCACTGGCCGCCAAGGTGACCAGCGGCTAATGCCGTCAACGCAGGTGAGCGGCCCGGAGCGGGTCGATGATTCTGTGCATAATCAGCGTGGGCAGCCGCAATTTCGAGAGCGCCTCAGTCCTGTTGGGGGCAGCGAGCATTGCCGCCTGCTGACGAAGTTTGCCGTTGGGGTCATGGGCCCGTTGACGGCTTATCGCGCCGACTGCGGTGGTGCAAATGGCCAGTAGACTCCGACGAACTTCAAAGGCACTACACAGCTACTCGGGGTAGCATCGCATCTCCGATCATGCCAACGGTTTCGGCACCCCATCCCTGCGGAGCGCATCGCGGAGGTTCTCCAGAGTGAAGTCTTCCAATTCGCTCCGTTTCGTAGGCAAAGGAGAAGGAGCTATGGCGGCGCACAGGCGCTATGGGCGACTTATGGCCCTGCCGCTGACAATTGGTCCGCTTCTGGTCGCCGGGGTCATCTGGGCCGGCCCGGCTTATGCTGACGTTGCCTCCTATCTGAGTGACCTGCACAACGGGGGGATCCGCGACGTCGACGGCGGTGACGCGACGCTGGTGCAAGTAGGCCAGGAGATTTGCCAACAGGTATGGGCGGGCGTTGATGTCCGACAGCTGAAGCAAACGGTGCTGCAGACCTCCGACGCCAGGCTGGGCAGAGGTGGGCTCACTCCCGAACAGGCCAGCGACTTCGTTAACTACGCCGTAAACGATCTTTGTCCATAACTAGTTGGTGTTACCGAGAACAAGTTCCCAGTGGTGTTCCTCAAATAGTGGTTAACGCCTGGTGCAGCCGCACCCGCACTCCTGTGGCGTTCGACGTGTCGCGATGCCTGGGCACCGGCGCCGATCTGGCCAAGACCAACGTCAACGGCGGTGCCATCGCCATTGGCCACCCGTTGGGCGCCAGCGGTGCTCGCGTTGAGGATCCCGGCGATTCGCGACTGGGCGGAACACCCGGCGGCGGGAATCATCGGCTGACACTCGCTGACGACCGTCATTGACGATCGTCAGCCATTGACGTACGGTGCCCCCATGGAGTCACTACGCGCGCCATCCGCGACCGGATCGCCGGGCGCAAGCGTCCGCGAAACGCGCCGGCTGGAAACCCGCGCGCGCCTGTTCGACGCGGCGCTGGCCGAGATCTCGCGGCGCGGCGTGGCCGCCGCCGATGTCAGTGCGATCGTCGCCGAGGCGGGCGTGGCACGGGGGACGTTCTATTTCCATTTCCCGACCAAGGAGCATGTTCTCATCGAGGTGGAGCGGGTGGAGGAGACCCGGATCATCAGCGAACTCGGCGACGCCAAGGGTGAGCTGGCGTCGGTGCTCTCCCAGCTCGTGCATCACGTGCTCAGCGCCGAAAGTCGTTTGGGCGAAGCGGTTTTCCGGGACATGCTCGGATTGCATTTCTCCTCGACCCGTCCGGTCGAAGACGAATTCGCCCAGCACCCGGTCGGACAATTCCTGGTGGGTGTCATCGGTCGGGCCCAGGACGCGGGGCAGGTCAACTCCGACGTCGACGCGGCCGAGCTCGCGACGTTCTTTCTCACCGGACTGTTCGCGCTGCTGGCCACCGGGACCCATGATGCCGCGCTGTTAAGCCGTTACGTGACAACGATTGTCAAAGGAATGGAGAAGCGATGAACCGCACCGGCATCGAAGGCTACCGGGACTTTCTGGCCAAGCGTGACGGCGAGGCCGATCTGCTCAACAGGCGGCTGGCCAACCGCGAGCAGTTCTTCAGCGACATCGAATCCAATCCCGTGCGGTCGGCCCACCCCGCCGACCGAACCACCTTCCTGCGCAACCTGCGCCGCCGACGACCCGAACCCGGACTGGACGCCAAGATGCTGTTCCTGCTGGCAACCGCAAAGCTCAATCAGGCGGAGCGATTCGGCGTGGGGTTGGGCGAGACCTACGGGCGCAACAGCGACGAGAGCGTGCCGCCCGAGCGCGTCTACCTCGAACTCGAAGAGCACTACCACACCCGGCTGCTGGCCTACGCGCTCGACGTGTTCGACCTGACCTTCCAGGTCGTCCCGCCGCCCTTCGTGATACGCCAGTTCGTCAAAGCGAATGTGTTCCTGCCCGAACGGCTCGGCTTCATGTTCGTCGGAGCCGCGGAGATGGCGGGATGCATCCTGTTCGACGAATTACGCCGTGCCGGCAGAAGGCTTTTCGCCGACGAACCCCGCGTCGCCGAGCGAATCGAACTGCTCTACAGCGAAATCCTCACCGACGAGATCGGCCACGTCGGCTACTGCGCGTCGCGCTGCACGTCCGCGGAGCGGGCGATCATGCGCCGAATCTATCCCCTCATCGGGCGACTGTTCGCCCGTCAAACCGCGGAAATAAGCCTGCTCATCGACCCGAAGGCCTTGCACGCGCGTCTGGACCGTCCCTTCGACGTCGAGGAACTCACCGCCGACCTCGACAACGAGACCTATCTCGTCACACACCCCTGACCATAGGGATACGCAGCGCACCCGCAGGGCCACGCCGGTCCAGGGCACGGCGGCGTTCGAGCAGGGCACTGCACTGTTGCTCGCACGTGGCCACGCTCATCTCGCTGGCGCGGGGCGGCCGCTCCTCCAGCAGCGCGACCGGCAGGCGTGCGACATTGGCCGGCGCCCCGTACTGCGGTGCCACGCCGAATGCCTCGCGGGCCGCGTCATCACCCGGCGACGGCGCCGGGCCGGTGAAATCGATCGAGGTGAACGGGACCCGGCTGGCCAACAATTCCGACATGACGCGCGATCGCGGCGAGCTCGCGCCGCACCAGGAACTCGGCGACCGGGCCGGTCAGGTCGGGCAGGTCGAGCCGCAACGCGGCGTGCTGCGCGGGAAAGTGCGACACCTGGGATCCGACGAACACCTGCACATCCTCCTGTATGGCCGAACCGTCCGGGAGGCTCGAATGCATACCGCGACAGTGCAATCCACGGCGGCTCACTCCATGCGTTCAACCCATTGAGCGCGGGATGGCCCCGGTTCGAACGGCTCGCTGAAGTACTGCGTCTCGCGGACCACTTCCCCACCTTCGAGCTCCATGATGCTGACCACGTAGAACGGTTGCCCGTCATACGTCAGGACTAGTTCGCTGATCCAGAGGCCGCCGCCGCCCAGCATGCGCCGGACGTTGAAGCGTTTGGCATTCGGCTGAGCGGCGCGTGCGGCCTGGATATTGGCCCGGCCCCGGATTCGCTCGCCCGATTGCGGATACTCGAGAACAGCGTCGACCCGATAGATCTCGTGCTCCGCCCCGAAGTCGTTGGTGTCCGAAGCTGCCCAGTGGCGCCGCAAAGCGTTGCGCACATCCTCATCATTCATGGCGGCTGTCTCCTCGTGGGTGGATGCACCAATGTTCCGCCATCGGATCTCTGAGCGCAGCCCTTTACCCGGGTGCACCGCGGGAGTATCGTTCGCGCGTGCCAGCCAGGCGCGGTGAGCGCGGTCGGAGGTAGCGCTGATGGGTCGTGTCGCGGTGATCACCGGAGCCAGCCGGGGCATCGGCGCGGCGACCGCATTGGTCATGGCGGAGCAGGGATTTCGGGTGGGCGTCAACTACCGGTCCAGCGCCGCGGAGGCCGACGAGGTGGTCGCGGCCGCCGCCGCTGCGGGCAGTGAGGCCGTCGCGATTCGAGCCGATGTCACCGAACCCGACGATGTCGCCGCCATGGTCGGCGAGATCAACACGAGGTGGGGCGGCGTTGACGTGCTCGTGCACAACGCGCTCATCCCCTACGACGTCACCTCGTTCGCCGATCTGAGCTGGGAGCAGCTGGGCGGCAAGCTGGACCGCGAACTGCATGCCGCCTTTTTGGTGACCAAAGCCGTTGTCCCCGAGATGATTTCGCGGACGTATGGTCGGCTGATCTATCTCACCACGGTGTTGTCCCGCCGTCCCAGACAGGGCATGATCACGGTAGGAACCGCCAAGGCGGCAATGGACCAGTTTGTCCGCTACGTCGCACTCGAGCTGGCTCCGCACCAGATCACGGCCAATCTCGTCTCGCCCGCCACCGTCGCCGATCCCACGGCGAACGCGCTGTTGACGGCCGAACAGATACACCAGCTCGGCGCGACCAATCCCATGGGGCGGCTCGTCAGCCCCGAGGAGGTGGCGAAGACGGTGGCCTTCCTGGCCGACGAGGATTCCGGCTTCATCACCGGCCACTGCCTGGAGGTCAACGGCGGCCTCGCCATGGATTGACAGCGGATTCTGCTACCGGGAAAGGGGTTCGGCGTGCAGACGATCGATCTCGCTTACGTCGGGCGGGGCATTCACGAGGAGCTGGTCGCCCATGTCGCCGATCAGGAGGACTACTACCGGGACGAAGGTGTTCACGTCGCGATCCGCGATGGGGTCGGCTGGAGCGCGCAGCGGCTGCGCCACGGCGCGGTGATCGGCCTGGGCCGGGCCCTGCTGTCGCGGCTTCACGACGGGATCGGATGGAAAGCGTTGAGCGTCAACACCGATCGCCCGTTGTTCTGGTTTCTGGGCAACGCCGAGGTGAAGTCCATGGCGGACCTTCGTGGTCGGCGTCTGGCCGTACACGCCGCCGACAATCCACCAGGCACCTTCGCCCGGATCGTCCTGCGTGAGCATGGCCTGGACCCCGACCGCGACCTCCGCTGCGTGGTGCGGCATCCGGGTGACTACCAGATGGACATCCGGCGGCTGCGTGACGGCTCGATCGATGCCGCCTACGTGGGCAGCACCCTGTCCCCCGAACAGGTCGCCGCCGAAGAGGGGTTTCACCTGCTGGCCTGGGTCGGCGATCACTTCCAGATCCCCACCGTGGGCGTCGCCGTGGACCCAGTCCACATCCCCCTGGACAGCCCCGCGCTGCAGGCCCTGCTGCGTGCCAATCAGCGCGCGCTGCGATTTCTCACCGAACAGCCAAGCCGTGCAGTCGATTACATCAACTCGTTCCTCGACCGGCTCGCCCCCGATGAAGCGCGATGGCACTACGAGCGTTACGTCGGCCCGTACTTCACCCCGGACTATCGGGTTGATCCGGAGGTCGCGCAGCGCGCGATCGACGCGGTGGCCGGCGAACTCGGTGTCGCACCGATAAGCGCGACGGGCTTCTATGAGTGTGGCCACGGAGTTTCGCCGCCAGGTGACCAATAGCTCATACCGGGCTGGGTACGCGATAAGAATGCCAGCGAACCGACGAATCTCTCGAGTGCTGGACCAACACCGTTTTCATGCGCTTTCAGCGGTTTTGCCGCCTGGATCAGCCAGTACCGCCCTGATGTTGTTGGACCCCGACCTGCGCATTCGCGGCCTGAACGCGTCCTACGAGGCGATCTCCCTGCGCGCACGCAACGAGCTGCTCGGCAGCTACGTCGGCGACGCGTTCCCGGAGAATCTCGACGACCAGCCGGCCAACGGCCTCGGGTTGCTGGCGGCGTCCGTGGAGTCCGCGCTGGGCCGCAACAGGACCGACGTCATGCCGATCATGCGCTAACATCACCGATCCGCGGAATCCCGATAACTTCCTGCCGGACGGCGCGTCGGCGATGGCCGAAGAAATTCGGCAACTTCAGCGCGCGCTGGAAACCCGAGACGTCATCGGGCAGGCCAAGGGCATGCTCATGGAGCGCTTCGACATCGACGCGGCGGCGGCCTTCGATCTACAGGTGAGGCTCTCACAAACCTTGAGCACTCCACTGGCCGAGCCGGCCCACAAGCTGATCCAGATCGACCACCCCAACCGATGACGATCCGGCGCGAAAAGCCAACGGGCAGTTAGGCAGCCAGGCCTTCGCCGGCAGGGCGGGCGACGGCCGCACGCTTCCCGCGCCGCCAACCACGCACCGCGGCAATCGCGGATTTCAGGCCGCGGCGGCGGCCGGTCACCGGGTCGGTGCCCAGGAAGCCGGGCTCGAGCTCGGCGAACATCCGCTCGCTGCGGGTCTCCGGGGCGTTGTCGGCGTCGTCGCGCAAATACTTGTTCGGCAGCGACAGCTTGGCCAGCGTGCGCCACGTCTTGGCGTACTGGAGCAAGAATGAGCCTGTGGTGTAAGGCAAGTCGTACTTGTCGCAGACTTCGCGCACTCGCACCGAGATCTCGGCGTACCGATTGCTCGGCAGATCCGGGAACAGGTGGTGTTCGATCTGGTGGCACAGGTTCCCGCTCATGAACCGCAGCGCCGGCCCGGCCTCGAAATTGGCGCTACCCAGCATCTGGCGCAAGTACCACTGCCCCTTGGACTCACCGACCATGTCGGTCTTGGTGAATTTCTCTGCGCCGTCAGGGAAATGGCCGCAGAAGATGACCGCGTTGGCCCACACGTTGCGGATCACGTTGGCAACCGCATTGGCCTTCAGCGTGGAGGTGTAGGTTGCGCCGGGCGATAGCGCGGTCAAAGCCGGGAATGCGACATAGTCCTTGAGCACCTGCCGTCCGGCCTTGGCCAGGAACTCGTCGGTGCGCTGTCGCGCGTCGTCGTGGTCCATCCGCTTCTTGACGATCTTGCCGAGCTCCACATGCTGCAGGCCCACCCCCCACTCGAAGAGCAGCGCGAGCAGGGTGTTGTACACCAGGTTGAAGATGTTGAAGCGCTTCCAGCGCTGGTCGCGGGTGACGCGCAGCAGGCCGTAGCCCACGTCGTCGTCCATCCCGAGGATGTTCGTGTACTTGTGGTGCACGAAGTTGTGGGTGTAGCGCCAGTGCTTGGACGACCCGCTCATGTCCCACTCCCAGGTCGAGGAGTGAATCTCGGGGTCGTTCATCCAGTCCCACTGGCCGTGCATGACGTTGTGGCCGATCTCCATGTTCTCGACGATCTTGGCCACGCCCAGGGTCACCGTCCCCGCCCACCAGGCCGAGCGCCGCGAACTGGCGGCCAGCAGCAGCCGGCCGGATACTTCCAGCGCGCGCTGGGCGGCGATGGTGCGGCGGATGTAGCGGGCGTCCCGCTCGCCGCGCGAATCCTCCACGTCCTGGCGGATGGCATCCAGCTCAGCGGCCAGGTTCTCGATATCGGCGTCCGTTAGATGGGCGAATACGTCGACGTCTGTGACTGCCATCGTCGTCATCTCCCTGCGATCGTTGATTCGGTCCTTAAAGTGGTCCAGACCTACGCTATCGTAACCTACGAAGCCGTAGGTTACCTATGAGTAGCGTTTAAATGTCGAGCATGCAATCGCCGGAAGCGGCGGACACACAGGTCTGCACCCGGGTCCCCGGGTCGTGCTCCTGGCCCGTGCGCAGATCACGAACGTGACCCTCCACGAGGCCGACCACACACGACTGGCAGATCCCCATGCGGCACCCGAAGGGCATCTGCACGCCGGCGCCCTCACCCGCGTCCATCAGCGACGTCGCCGCGTCGGCATCGACCGTGCGTCCGCTTCGGGCGAAGGTGACAGTGCCGCCGGCGCCGGTGGGTGCGGCCTTGGACACCGCGAACCGCTCGAGGTGCAAGCGCTCACCGATACCCGCGGCCGACCAAACTCGCTCGGCCTCGGCGAGCATGCCTTCCGGACCGCAGGCCCAGGTTTGGCGTTCGCGCCAGTCCGGCACCTCCCGATCCAGCACGGAGAGGTCCAGCCGGCCCTGGGTGCGGGTCTCGCGCAGCCGCATCCGATAGCCGGGATGCTCGGCGGCCAGCGCGGACAACTCGGCGCGAAACATGACGTCTGACTGGGTGGGCGCCGAGTGCAGGTGGGCGATGTCGCCGATTTGGTTGCGTCGCACCAGGGTTCGCAGCATCGACATCACCGGCGTGATCCCGGAGCCGGCGGTGAGGAACAGGATCGACGCGGGCGCCGGATCGGGCAGCACGAAGTTGCCCTGCGGCGCGGCCAGCCGGACGATGGTGCCCGGCTCGACGCCGGCCACCAGGTGCGACGACAGGAACCCCTCCGGCATCGCCTTCACGGTGATGGTCACGGTGCGCGCCGAACCGGAGTCGGAGCGCGAGCCTCCGCCGGCCGGGGCCGAGGTGAGCGAATACGACCGCCAGCGCCAGCGACCGTCCATCAGCAGTCCGATGCCGATGTACTGGCCCGGCTGGTAGTCGAAGTTGAAGCCCCAGCCCGGCTTGATGACCAGCGTCGCGGAATCTTCCGTCTCGCGGCGCACCTGCAGGATGCGGCCCCGCAGTTCGCGGGCCGACCAGAGCGGGTTGGCCAGGTGCAGATAGTCATCGGGCAGCAGCGGCGTCGTGATGCGCGCGGCGAGCTTGCGCAGCGCATGCCAGCCAGGGTGCCGGTCAGCGCCGGCGACAACGGGTCGCGCGGTATCGACGACGTTGCCCGTGATCGATGGGTTACGTCTGCCCAGGGGAAGCTCCTGTTCACGATGCGGCGTCTGGCTTGCGCTCACATTGTGATCGATTCTGTGCGCTTCACGAAACCTACGGTACCGTAACCTACGCTGTCGTAGCTAGCGCTGCTGCCCGATTTGTCTCACATTCGGCTTCACATCAACTCCAGCAGGAACGGCAGCTCCTGGTTGGCGTACCAGGCCAGATCGTGGTCCTGCGCATCGCCGACGATCAGGTCGGCGTCCTCATCGCCCAGATCGGCGGCGTCGACCGCCTCGATCGCCCTCGCCACCGCCGGTTCGGCCCCGGCGTTGTCGACGTAGGCGGCGATCACGTCGTCGATCGGCACGGGCCCGGACAGTCTGACCACGGCGTCGTCGAGGTCGGGACGGTACGTGACGTCCTCGACCTCGGCTGCCAGCACCGCGCGGCGGGGCGGCGGGGGCTCGGACGACTCGCCGCCACCTTCCCCTTCCGAACCCGCCAGCAGCCGCAGCGACGCCAGCGCCGCCTCGCGCAACGCCACGTCGGCGAGCTCGTCGTCGTCGCCCTCGGCGTAGGCCTCGCGCAGCCTCGGCGTCAGCGCAAACGCGGTGCCGCTGACCGGCCACAACGAGCCGTCGGCGACGAGCTGCGCCAACATGGGCAGCGTGGCGGGGATATAGACGACCGTCATGTGCGGCTAAATCAGCGTGGCCGCGTAGTCGTCGACGTACGTCGACAGCTCGCGCGGCGGGCGCTGGTAGTTACCGCTGACGACGGGACGCTCCGGCAGCTTGACCTTGGGCGTCTCGACGTCGTGGTAAGGGACGGTGGACAACAAATGGGCCATCATGTTCAGTCGCGCGTGTTTCTTGATGTCGGATTCCACTATGTACCAGGGGCTCACCGGGGTGTTGGTGTGCACCATCATCTCGTCTTTGGCACGCGAATAATCATCCCACCGATATAGCGATTCCATGTCCATCGGGGACAGTTTCCATTGCCGCACAGGGTCATTCAGCCGGGCCTTGAACCGGCGCAGCTGTTCGGCATCGGAAACCGAGAACCAATACTTGCGCAACAATACCCCGTCGTCGATCAGCATCTGCTCGAAGATCGGCGTCTGGCGCAAGAACAACGCATGCTCTTGGGGTGTACAAAACTCCATCACCTGCTCCACGCCGGCCCGGTTGTACCACGACCGATCGAACAGCACGATCTCCCCTTTGGTGGGGAGGTGGGCGATGTAGCGCTGGTAATACCACTGGCCGCGCTCCCGGTCGGTCGGCGCGGGCAACGCCGCGATGCGGGTGACGCGCGGGTTCAGGTATTCGGTGATCCGCTTGATGGTGCCGCCCTTGCCCGCCCCGTCACGGCCTTCGAAGATGACCACCAGGCGTTGTTCGGCATGCCGCAACCACTCCTGCAGTTTCACCAATTCCGTTTGCAGCCGGAACAATTCGGCTTGGTAGACCTCGTCGGAGATCTTTGGCACGGCCGACCGCGCGGACTTCTTCTTGGTCGGCCCACCGTTACTTTTCGCGGTGCTCACAGCAACGAATAATAGCCCCACGCAGGCGTTTTCACCGCCGACTAGGACCGGGACGCCTCCAGGAGTTCTTCGAGCGCCTGGTTCAGCAGTCCGGGCAGTAACTCGACGTCGCTCATGGCTTCGCGGTCGGCGTTGATTCCGTAGTACAGCTCGCCGTTGTACGAGGTCACGCCGATGGCCAGCGCCTGATTGTGCAGCAGCGGCGGCACCGCGTAGGTCTCCAGCAATTTGGTGCCCGCGATGTACATCTGCGACTGGGCGCCGGGGGCGTTGGTGATGAGCAGGTTGAAGGTGCGCTTAAAGGAACCCCGGAAACTGGTCGCCGCCCGGATGCCCATGGCGTGCAGCGTCGGTGGGGCAAAACCCGAGAGCGTGACGATGGTCCTGGCGTCCACCAATTGGGCGGCCGTCGGGTTCGATTCGGTGGCGTGCGCGATCTGCGACAGCCGCACCACGGCGTTGGGTTCCCCCACCGGCAGGTCGACGAGGAACGGCATCACCTGGCTGATCGCCTGACCGGGCCCGCTCGTGTCGAGGTCACCGTCGTCGTATACCGACAGCGGCGCCATCGCCCGCACCGTCGCGGTGGGCGAGACCGCCACGCCCCGTGACATCAGCCAGTTACCCAGGGCGCCGGCGATGACCGCGAGCACCACGTCGTTGACATCGCAGTCATAGCGCGCACGCACGGTGCGGTAATCCTCCAACCTGCCCCGTGCGACCGTGAAGCGCCGGTGCCGCGACACGGTGGCGTTGAGCGGGCTGCTGGGCGCGGTCCCCCGGGCCACCGCGCGCACCAGGTCGACAGCCCGGCGGCCGGCGTCGAGCAGCTCGCCGTTGTTGGTCACCAGACCGCCGATCATCGACCCGACGGCCTGCAGCTGGGCGCCCGGACCCGTGACCCATTCACCGATCGCGCCCAAGACCAGCCGGGTGTTGCCGGGGTCTCGCTCCGGTATCCAGATGTCCTCGGGGAACGGGGGCGGGCGTTTCGTCCGATCGACGATGACGTGGTTGATCTCCAGCGCCGACATGCCGTTGATCAGCGCTTGATGCGACTTGGTGTAGAGGGCCAACCGGTTCTGAGACAGGCCTTCGACCAGGTACATCTCCCAGAGTGGGCGCGACTTGTCCAGTGGCCGCGCGGCCAGCCGCGCGATCAGCTCGTGCAGCTGCTCGTCACTGCCCGGAGAGGGCAACGCCGAGCGCCGCACGTGATAGGTGATGTCGAAGTCGTTGTCGTCCACCCAGACCGGCCGGGCCGTGCCGACCCGCACTTCCCGCACCTTCTGCCGGTAGCGCGGTATCTGCGGCAGCCGCCGCTCGACGGTGGCCAGTAGCGTCTCGTAGCTCAAGCCGGCACGGGGCCGACGCAGGATCGATAGCGATCCGACGTACATGGGAGTCGCGGTGTTCTCGAGCCGATAAAACGACGCGTCCGGCGGGGACAAGCGAGTCACCATGCGGCGCTGTCCTCCTGGTCAGTTCGTCGCCCGTGCGCTCGGGGCCCCCGGGGCCGCTGGGGCCCGATATCCCGCCCACGGTAACCGTGTGGCCGTGCACCGGTCAGCGTGGGTACGCGTCCGGTCGAGTTGTGCCATGATGACCACTGACTAACCACCGTCTGCCCCTCTCCAGCAGGCTTGAAGGTCCGGCCGAAGAGTTGGAGAGTGCGCGTTGAACACTAATCCTGTTGCGAATCCATCTGACGCTTTCACCGTCATACCAGTCGTCGACTACGAGCCGCCGACGCAGGACGTGCCCCACACCGTCGCGCAGTGCCGGCAATCCCCGCGTCCCGCGCTGCGCCGCCGCAGCAGCCACGCGCCGCCGCGCTCCTACACCGGGCAGCCCAGCAGGGCGCCGGCACCGGATCCCGGCGCGCCCATGTCCCCCGCCTGCGTCAGGCGGCCGTCTTCGCCGACGCGGCGCTGCGGCGAGTGCTGGAAGTCATCGACCGTCGCCGGCCCGCGGCGCAGTTGAATCCGCTGCTGGCGCCGAGCCTGGTGGATTCGGTTGCCGCGGTTGGCCGTTCGGCCGCGGGCCATAACCGAGACGCCGCGGTGTTGCGCCGCATGCGGCTACAGGCGGCCGGTCACCGCGACCCGGACTCGGCGGCCGAGGTCTTCGGTTCCTACAGCCGCGGGAACCGGATCCACGCCATCGCCTGCCGGGTGGAGCAGGTCAGCGCCGCGGGCGGAGCGCGGTGGATGGTGGTCGCGCTGCACATCGGATGACGGCGGCCGCCGTCAGGTCGCCGGCGCGGCGCCGGGCGCCCGCGGACCGCCCGTGTAGCGGGTGAGGATGGGCCCCACGGTCGCCATGATGAAAACGTAGGACGTCGCCAGCGCCGCGACCGCGGGCAGCGACTTGCCGGCCAATCCGATGATGATCAACGAGAACTCGCCGCGCGCGATCAGCGCGGTGCCTGCGCGCAACTGCCCGCGCCGTGCCACCCCGTCATGCCGCGCGGCGAAGATCCCGGTGGCCACCTTGGTCGCCGCGGTCACCGCGGCCAGGATCAGCGCCGCCGGAAGCATCGGGACCAACTCGTGCGGGTCCACCGAGTAGCCGATCGCCAGGAAGAAGATGGCGGCGAACAGGTCGCGCAGCGGGCTCAGCACCTGACGGGCCCGCTCGGCCGTCTCGCCGGTCAGGGTGAGGCCCACCAGGAACGCGCCGACCGCGGCCGAGGCGTGCAGGGACTCCGCCATCGCCGCCACGATCAGGGTGATGCCCAGCACCCGCAGCATGAGCTGTTCGGAGTCGGGGTGTTGCACGAGCCGCTCTACGTGGTGACCCCACCGGTAGGACGCGGCGAACGCAGCCACCAGAGCGCCCACCGCCACGACCATGCCGCCGACCGCGTGCAGCCATCCGCCGCCCGACGCCAGCACCGCGAAGAGCGGTAGATAGGCGGCCATCGCGAAGTCTTCGAGCACCAGCACCGACAGCACCGACGGCGTCTCCCGGTTCCCGAGCCGCTGCAGATCCTCCAGCAGCCGTGCGATGACGCCCGAGGAGGAGATGTAGGTGACGCCGGCCAGACACAGGACGGCCACACCGTCCAATCCCAGTAGCCAGCCGGCGATCGCGCCGGGCGCGGCGTTGAGCACGATGTCGACGGCCGCCGACGGCAGGTGGTGGCGCATGCTGCTGGAGAATTCGGCCACCGAGAACTCGCAGCCCAGAGTCAGCAGCAGCAACACGACGCCGATGGGCGCGCTGGTGGTGATGAACTGGCCACCGGCGGCCATCGGCAGGATGCCGCCGTTGCCCAGCGCCAGGCCCGCCAGCAGGTACACGGGGATGGGCGACAACGCGAATCGCCTTGCGGCGGCGCCTAATACGGCCAGAGTGGCCAGGAGGGCGCCGAGTTGCAGAAGCAGCGTCCCCGAAATCTGCACCGGCTCAGCCTTTGTCGATAATCTTCTCGACGCCCGCGATGCCGTCTTCGGTGCCGATCACGATCAGAACGTCTTGGACGTGCAGCATCTCGGCGGGTCCGGGTGAGGCGAGCACTTCCTCGTTGCGCACGATCGCCACGATGGACGCGCCGGTGCGGGTGCGCGCCCGGGTGTCTCCGAGCGGGTGATCGACGAAGGGGCTGCCTGCCAGGATGTGCACCTGGCCGGTCTCGAGCCCCGGGATCTCGCGGGCCAGCTCGGTGAATCGCTCGGCGATCCGCGGCGCCCCCAGGATCTGGGCCACGGCCTCGGCCTCCTGGTCGCTGAGGTGCAGCAGCGGCCGGGCCTCGTCCGGATCTTCGCGCGCGTACACGACGACGTCGAAATCGCCGCCGCGCCGCGCGATGATGCCGATGCGGTCGCCCTTGTGATCGGTGAATTCGTAGCGAAGACCGACCCCGGGGAGCAACACCTCCCTGACATCCATGCCGTCAATCCTGACAGGTCGCCCGGCGCTGCCGAAAGCGGCTGGATGCAAAGATGCTTCAGCCCGTTGCGTCCGCCGGGCGGCTGGGGCCACCGCGCGGTCGGCGTCCGAGCGGCAGCAACCTCGGTACCTCGCGGCGGTAGTTGAGATAGTCATCGCCCAGCGCCTCCACCAGGTCGCGCTCCTCGATCCGGGTGGCGACCAGGATGTAACCCGTCAGGGCGATGGAGAACAGCAGATGCCCGGCCGTCATGGTGGGGGCCGCCCAGAAGGCGATGATGAAACCGAGCATGAGCGGGTGGCGCACCAGCCGGTAAAACATCCGAATGTGGAAAGCTATGTGCGTGTAGGGTTTTCCGCGCCACGCCAGATACACCTGCCGGAGCCCGAACAGGTCGAAATGGTTGATCATGAACGTCGACGCCAGGGCGATCACCCAGCCGAGCCCGAACAGCGTCCACAGCACCAGGCGCCCGGCCGGTAGTTCCACCTCCCAGATGACGGCCGGCATCGTTCGCCATTGCCAATAGAGCAGCACCAGCACGGCGTTGGACAGGATCACGTAGGTGCTGCGCTCTATCGACGGCGGCACCACCCGCGTCCACCACGCCTTGAACCCGGGTCGCGCCATGACGCTGTGCTGCAGGCCGAACAGGCCGAGCAGCGCCATGTTGACCAACACTGCCTGGCCGATGGGCGCCGATAGCCCGTGGTCGACCGTCCGCGGCACCCAGAAGTTGCCGACGAAGGCGACAAGGTACAGAAATACGGCAAGAAAGAGCAGATAAGCGGCCACGCCGTAGCCGACCGTCAGGTAACGCTTCATTTGCTGATTGTGCGCCTGATCGGCGCGCGCGCATATAGGTCATTCGCCCCAATTTCGGCGGGCGCGGTCTGGGCGTCGCTGACCGGCCGGTTCGATCATTTTGAGGCAATCGCCTCATGTGGCGGTGCAAGCGGTGGGCCGATGATCACCGGTGAAAGGTCGTCCCACGGCCGAGATTGCTCATGAGGAATCGACGGTATGGCGCGCCTGACCAGTCGATGTAGTGGCTGTCATGTCGCACCGCGATGTCGTCGCCGAACCACTGCACATACTCGTGTGAGTCGGCGTGACAGCCGATCCACATCACCAAAGCCGTGTAGAAAACGGTCCCGCACTCGCGCTCGTCGAGTCCCAGCCGCGCCGCCAACCTCGAGCCCATCGCCGCCGACCGCAGCATGTGATCCATCGGCTGCCCGAGGCCGAGGTCGATCGCCAGAGATAGCGCCGCAAGGACGTCAGTCCGCGACACGGCTCCGTCGAAGGGCATGGAACTCGTCCCTTCCTCGGCCCCTCATCGGCGCGGCGTCTGTATAGCCACACGAAAGCCGATGCCTGATAAGCCTAGGGCATGGGCGTTGCCAGACGCTTGGCTCGCCGCCGAGTGTGAAGGCGGCTTCACGCTCGGCTCAGGACGGCTAGGCCGGCAGCGCTTAGCGCCGCTTGACCGACTTGGGTGGCTTGGCCCCGCGGCCCTGCTGCCGCGCCGCGGCCCGGCGCTCGCGCCGGCTCGCGCCACCGGGCACCCCGGCCGGCGCACGGGTGTCGCCGCCGTTGCGCTGCACCGCCGCCGTGCCGTCCTCGGACGGGCCGGAGTACGTCATGGCCGGCGCCTCGTTGTCAATTCCCTTGGCGCGCAATTGGGTTGGAGCCTCTTCACGCACGACGGTCGCGGTGCTGCCCTGCTGTCCGGCGGCGGCGGTGGCGAACTCCTCCAGCCCCTCCGGCGCTTCGACCGGCGCAACCTGCGGGCTGGGCACCGCCTCGACTGTGACATTGAACAGGAACCCGACCGACTCCTCCTTCATGCCGTCGAGCATCGCCATGAACATGTCGTAGCCCTCGCGCTGGTACTCCACCAGCGGATCGCGCTGCGCCATCGCGCGCAGCCCGATGCCCTCCTTCAGGTAGTCCATCTCGTAGAGGTGCTCGCGCCATTTGCGATCGACGACGTTGAGCAGCACGTTGCGCTCCAGCTGGCGCATCGCGCCCTCGCCGGCGATCTCCTCGAGCTCGGCTTCCCTTGTGGCATAGGCATTTTCGGCGTCTTTGAGCAGCTCCTCGAGCAGTTCCTCACGGGTCAGGTCGTCGCGGTCGGAGTCCGCATCGTGGTGGGTCAGCGTCGCATGGTCGATGCCGACCGGGTACAGCGTCTTGAGCGCCGTCCACAGGGCTTCGAGATCCCAGTCCTCGGCGTAGCCCTCGGCGGTCGCGCCGTTGACGTACGCGGTGACCACGTCGCGGACCATGTCCAACGCCTGCTCCTTGAGGTTCTCGCCCTCCAGGATGCGGCGGCGCTCGGCGTAGATCACCTTGCGCTGCTGGTTCATCACCTCGTCGTACTTGAGGACGTTCTTGCGGACCTCGAAGTTCTGCTGCTCCACCTGGGTCTGGGCGCTCTTGATCGCCCGGGTGACCATCTTGGCCTCGATCGGCACGTCGTCGGGCAGGTTCAGCCGGTTGAGCATCGCCTCGAGCGCGGCACCGTTGAACCGGCGCATGAGCTCGTCACCCAGCGACAGGTAGAACCGCGACTCGCCCGGGTCACCCTGCCGGCCGGAGCGGCCGCGCAGCTGGTTGTCGATGCGGCGGGACTCGTGGCGTTCGGTGCCCAGCACGTACAGCCCGCCGGCCTCGATCACCTCGGCGGCCTCGGCGCTGACCTCCTCCTTGACCTTGGGCAGTTCCTCGTGCCACGCCGCGTCGTACTCGTCGGGCGTCTCGACCGGGTCGAGCCCGCGCTCACGCAGCCGCTGGTCGGTGAGGAAGTCGGCGTTGCCGCCCAGCACGATGTCGGTACCGCGGCCGGCCATGTTGGTGGCCACGGTGATGCCGCCACGGCGGCCGGCGACGGCGACGATGGTCGCCTCCTGCTCGTGGAACTTCGCGTTCAGCACGTTGTGCGGCACGCGGCGCTTCTGGAACTGCCGCGACAGGTACTCCGAGCGCTCGACGCTGGTGGTACCGATCAGCACCGGCTGGCCCTTCTCGTAGCGCTCGACGACGTCGTCGACCACGGCGATGTACTTGGCTTCCTCGGTCTTGTAGATCAGGTCGGACTGGTCGGCGCGGATCATCGGCTTGTTGGTCGGGATCGGCACCACGCCCAGCTTGTAGATCTCGTGCAGCTCGGCCGCCTCGGTCTGGGCGGTACCGGTCATGCCGGCGAGCTTGTCGTAGAGCCGGAAGTAGTTCTGCAGCGTGATGGTGGCCAGGGTCTGGTTCTCGGCCTTGATCTCCACGTGCTCCTTGGCCTCGATGGCCTGGTGCATGCCCTCGTTGTAGCGGCGGCCGTAGAGCACGCGGCCGGTGAACTCGTCGACGATCAGGACCTCGCCGTCGCGAACGATGTAGTCCTTGTCGCGGTTGAACAGCTCCTTGGCCTTCAGCGCGTTGTTGAGGTAACTGACCAGCGGCGAGTTGGCGGCCTCGTACAGGTTGTCGATGCCGAGCTGGTCCTCGACGAACTCCACGCCCAGCTCGTGCACGCCGACGGTGCGCTTGCGCAGGTCCACCTCGTAGTGGGTGTCCTTCTGCATCAGCGGCGCCAACCGGGCGAACTCGCTGTACCAGTTCGACGCGCCGTCGGCGGGGCCGGAGATGATCAGCGGGGTGCGGGCCTCGTCGATCAGGATGGAGTCGACCTCGTCGACTATGGCGAAGTTGTGCCCGCGCTGGACCAGATCGTCGAGCGAGTGCGCCATGTTGTCGCGCAGGTAGTCGAACCCGAACTCGTTGTTGGTGCCGTAGGTGATGTCGGCGTTGTAGGCCACCCGGCGCTCGTCGGGCGTCATCTGCGCGAGGATCACGCCGACGTCCAGGCCGAGGAAGCGGTGCACCCGGCCCATCCACTCGCTGTCACGTTTGGCCAGGTAGTCGTTGACGGTGACGATGTGCACACCCTTGCCGCCGATGCCGTTGAGGTAGGCCGGCAGCACCGAGGTCAGGGTCTTGCCCTCACCGGTCTTCATCTCGGCGACGTTGCCGAAGTGCAGCGCCGCGCCGCCCATCAGCTGCACGTCGAACGGGCGCTGGTCGAGCACCCGCCAGGCCGCCTCCCGGGCCACCGCGAAGGCCTCGGGCAGCAGGTCGTCGAGGCTTTCGCCGTCGGCGTGCCGCTTCTTGAACTCGTCGGTTTTGGCCCGCAACTCGGCGTCGGTGAGCTTTTCGATCTCGTCGGACAAGGTGTTGACGTAGTCAGACACCCGCTTGAGACGCTTGAGCATGCGACCTTCGCCAAGGCGCAGCAACTTCGACAGCACAGCTATGTCCCCTGTTGGTAGGAGTCTTTGATTGAGCGACTCCCATGGTAGGCGACGAGCCCGTGGGTACCGCCGTAGCGGCGATCGCCAGCGCGGCAACGCCGGGCGTAGCGGGTCGCCGCCCGAGGAACCCCGTCAGGAGAGCCTGATCAGCCCGTAGTCGTAGGCGTGCCGTCGGTAGACCACGCAGGGCCGTTCGGTCTGCTTGTCGTGGAACAAGAAGAAGTCGTGTCCGACGAGCTCCATCTCGTAGAGCGCGTCGTCGACCGTCATCGGCGTGGCCGGGTGCTCCTTGGTCCGCACGATCCGTCCGGGCTCGTGGTCGGGCTCCACGCCGTCGTGCTCGGCCGGCGCGGGCTGCGCCGCGGTGCTCAGCGGGGCGGGCGGCGGCACCGCGGTCGCGGCGGCCAGTGACACCGGGGTCTTGTCCCCGTAGTGGACCTTGCGGCGGTCCTTGACGCGGCGCAGCCGGTTCTCCAGTTTGTCGACGGCGGACTCGAACGCGGCGTAGAAACTGTTGGCGCAAGCTTCCGCCCGCGTCACCGGGCCGCGGCCACGGGCGGTGATCTCCACGCGCTGACAGGATTTGCGCTGACGCCGGTTGGGCGCGTGCTTGAGCTCGACGTCGAAAAGATAAATGGAGCGATCGAACCGCTCGAGGCGGGCGAGCTTTTGCGAGACGTACAGACGGAAATGATCGGGGATTTCTACGTTGCGGCCCTTGAACACAACGTCTGCGGTGGTTGTCGGTTGGGCTTGCCCGTCGGTGACGGGCGGTTGGTCCAGAATCTGACCGGAATCCACGGATAGCCTTGACATACGTGACAACTCGTTTCTCTCTTCACGTCACACGCGCGCTGCGTGCCCGGCTGCTCAATGCGCCGACGAGGTGGGAGCGGTTCGAGACTGGCTACCGCCGCAGGCTGCCCGCCGGAGCAAGGTGTCGATTACTCACCCCTTCCCGCGGATGGGTCTCACCTGGAATTCTGCGACCAGTGAGTCAGACCGATGAGTCGTTCTTCGTTGTTCTCGACGTTAGCTCGTGTTCGCCTGCCGATGCCACTAATTTGGTCGAGCTGTTGCGAGTTCTTCACATGCTCTTGGCTAGTTCATCGGTTGGGCGCAGCCGCTACCGATCACACCGCGGCGATCGCCAGCACCGCGGCGACCCGGACCCCGGCGGTGTGCAAGATCCGCACCGATTCGCGCGCCGTCGCTCCGGTGGTGACGATGTCGTCGACGACCATGGCTTCGGTGCGCGGCGGTTCACCGCGCAGCACCACCCGGCCGGCGACGTTGCGCTCGCGCGCGGCGGTGCCCAAGCCCACCGAGTCACGCGTCAGTGCCCTGAGCCGCAAGACCGGCGCGACGGCGATGTCCGGATGCCGCGCCACCGCGGCGCGCGCCAACCGGGCGACGGGGTCACCGCCGCGCCGGCGCGCGGCCGAGCGCCGGGTCGGCGCGGGCACGACCGTCAACGGGGTCGGCACGATCCCCCACCACAACAGCCGGTGCACGCCGATGGCCAGCGCCCGCGCCAGCGGGTCGACCAGGTCGGCGCGGCCCTGCTCCTTGAGCGCCAGGATCGCGTGCCGGCGGGCGTTGGCGTAACGGCCGAGCGCGAACACCGGGACCCCCGGGTCGATGCGCGGGTTCACCACATGCGGCTGATCGGCGGCCACCGACAGCTCGCCGGCGCACGCGTCGCACCAACGGGTCGACGGCGCCCCGCAGCCGCCGCATTCGGCCGGCAGGAACAGGTCGAGCATGGCGCCAGTGTGCTGGTCGGGTGTGACATATCTGCCGACCCGCAGCGCCCGGCTGCGCCGCGCTGGCGATCGCCGCTAGCCCGGCAGCACCGGGACCGCCCCGGGCACCGTCAGACCCGGCACCTCCGACCAGCCCTGCTGGCCGTCGGCCGCCGGCGAATACTGCAGCACCCCTTGCGGACCCGCGACGTAGGCCGTCGACGGGTTCGCGACCACCGTCGTCACCGGCATCTGCAAACCGCGCGGCGGCGCATCGGAGTTCACCCCGTCGATGTTGACGTAGGACACCGGATGGCTGGCGTCCGTGCGGGTCACCACGATGTCGTCACCGGTGCGCCACGACAGCGACACCACCGAATTGCCCAGCCCGAAACCGAGCCGGCGCGGGAAGGTCAGGGCGTATTGCCCGGCCTGCGTCTGCTCGACGCTGGCGAGAATCACCTGACCGCCGATCACCATCGCGGCGCGGGTGCTGTCGCGGGACAGCTGCAGGTCGGTGATCGGCCCCGGGAACCGGGTGGCCACCGCCACCGAATCCACCGGAAGGCGCGCGGGCTGCCCGGACGCCGGCTCCTGGATCGCCCGTAACACGTTGTTGCCGTCCACCACCACCCAGACCACGTCGTCCAGCGACCAGGTGGGCCGCGACAGGTTGTGCCCGTCGGCCGCCTGCACCGCTTCCTGGCCGAGATCACCGATCCACAGCGACGCCGCCATGTCCGGGGCGCCGCGGTGCAAGGTCACCACCGACGCCACCTGCCGGCCGGTGCGCGACAGCGCGGCGCCGGTCTGATCGCCCACCCGCCCGAACGCGCCGGGCACCGTAACGGTGTGCTGGCCGTCCAGCGCCACCAGCGAGCCGTTCACCAAAGCATGCAGCCCCGCGCCAGCGCCGTCGGCCGCACCGGGATCGGTGGCCGCGACGTCGGAGGTGGTCCACCCGTCGCGGAACCGGTCGTCCAGCGGCGCGCCGTCGGCGCTGATCACGTACGGGCCCCGGATGTCGGCCCTGGCCAGGGTCCAAATGATCTGTGCCGCAAGCAATTGCCGGCTGTGCGGATCGGTGGTGGACAGCTTCTCGAGATCGACGCGGGCACCGCCGTACCCGCGCCCGATGCCGCTCTTGCCGCCGTCGGCCCGGGACACCGGCCCGCGCAGCCGCAGTGGCGGGGCGAGCAGGTTGCGGACCGTATGCGCCATCTCGGGTCGCGGCCCGGCGATCAGCTTGGAGATCAGCTCGGTGGCCAACTGGTCATGGTCGGGCACCGCGACATAACGCGGATCGGGAACCACCGTCTTGCCGGTCGGGTCGGCGAAGTAGAGCGTGTTGCGTTTGTAGGTGGACTGGAACTGCTGCCAGTCCAGGAAGACCCCATTGGGCAACCGGTCGATCCGCCAGCCGCCGGACGTCTTGACCAATTCGATCGGCCCGGGGTCGGGCAGCACCCCCTCGGCGGTTTCGAACACCCCCACGTCGGACAGCGAACCCAGAATGTCCGCTCGCATGGTCGCCGAAACCCGTTCGGCCGCGCGGGTTTCGACGAACACCACGTGGTCGATCAGCAGCGCGCTACCGGCGTCATCCCAGGAGTTGGACGCCGACTGGGTGAGGAACTGTCGGGCGGCCAGGTGCCGGTTCGCGGGATCGGCTGTGGCCTTGAAGAATTCGCGCAGCAGCACGTCGGGGTCCATGCCCGGGGTCGGCTTGGGCAGGTTCGACGGCGCCGGGCGCTCGACGGTGCCGATGGCCTGCGGCGCCGACGAGCTGGGCACCCCCGCGCAGCCGGCCAGCAGCATGGCCAGCATCAGCAGGCCCAACAACCGCCGCATCACAGGCTTCTTTCGGCGTGTTCGTGTTGGCGCGGACGGTCTTTCGCGTGCTGCGGGCCGGTCGCGGCGGTCTGCGGAATAGGCTTCATGGGCAGCGGGCTGGTGGTGACCTTGTGACCGCGCACCAGCGGCAGCGTCAGCCTGAAGCACGAGCCTTGACCCGGTTCGCCCCACGCCTCCAGCCGGCCCTGGTGCAGTCGCGCATCCTCGATGCTGATCGCCAGACCCAGGCCGGTGCCGCCGGAACGGCGCACCCGCGAGGGGTCCGCCCGCCAGAACCGGCTGAACACCAGCTTCTCCTCCCCCGGCCGCAGTCCGACGCCGTAGTCGCGGACGGTCACGGCAACCGTGTCCTCGTCGGCGGCCATCCGGATCTGGACCGGTTTGCGTTCGGCGTGGTCAATCGCGTTGGCGATCAGGTTGCGCAGGATGCGCTCCACCCGGCGGGTGTCGACCTCGGCGATCACCTCCTCGGTCGGCAGGTCCACCAGTAGTTTGATGCCGGCGTCTTCGGCCAGGTGGCCCACATTGCCCAGCGCGCTCTGCACCGTGGTGCGCAGGTCGACCGCCTCGACGGACAGCTCGGCGACACCGGCGTCGTGCCGCGAGATTTCGAGCAGGTCGTTGAGCAGCGACTCGAACCGGTCCAGCTCGTTGACCATCAGCTCGGTGGAGCGCGCCAGCGTCGGGTCCAGGTCGGCGCTGTGGTCATAGATCAGGTCGGCGGCCATCCGCACCGTGGTCAGCGGGGTGCGCAGCTCGTGGCTCACGTCAGAAGTGAAGCGGCGCTGCAGATTACCGAACTCCTCCAGCTGGGTGATCTGGCGCGACAGGCTCTCGGCCATGTCGTTGAACGACATGGCCAGCCGCGCCATGTCGTCCTCGCCGCGCACCGGCATGCGTTCGGACAGGTGCCCTTCGGCGAACCGTTCGGCGATGCGCGACGCCGATCGCACCGGCACCACCACCTGCCGCGACACCAGCAGCGCAATCCCGGCCAGCAGCACCAGCAGCACCGCGCCGCCGGTGATCATGGTGCCGCGCACCAGCTGGATGGTGGCCTGCTCGTTCTTCAGCGGGAAGATCAGGTACAGCTCCAGGTTGGCCACCTGAGACGACGCCGGCGTGCCGACGATCAGCGCCGGCCCGGAGAACCCGTCGGTGTGCACGGCGGCGTACTGGTAGGACGCCTGCCCCGCCTTGACGAAGCCGCGCAGCGAACTGGGCACCTGGTCGACGGGCCCGGCGGTGGTCGCGGCGCGCGGGCCGTCGCCCGGCACCATGAGCGCCGCGTCAAAGGCGCCGGCCATCCCCGCACCCGAGGCCGGGTCGGTCTTGGAGGTCAGCGTGTTGCGCGCCAGCTGCAGGCTGCTGTCCAACGAGCGCGCCTCTTCGCCGTTGACGATCCCGCCCACTGTGGTGCGTGCCCGCTCGATCTGCTCGATGGCGGCCTTGACCTTGACGTCGAGCACACGATTGGTGACCTGACTGGTCAATACGAAGCCGAGCGCCAAGATGACCGCCAGGGACAGGCCCAGGGTCAGCGCAACCACCCGCAGCTGCAGCGAGCGTCGCCAGGCAATGGCCACGGCGCGACTCACCGCGCCCATGCCACGAGTCATGGGGCCG
Organism: Mycolicibacterium vulneris; assembly: GCF_002104765.1. Classification (GTDB taxonomy): domain Bacteria; phylum Actinomycetota; class Actinomycetes; order Mycobacteriales; family Mycobacteriaceae; genus Mycobacterium; species Mycobacterium vulneris. The sequence continues at coordinate 141,811 of NZ_NCXM01000012.1, read as the reverse complement.
GAGCGTCCCCAGCGGCTTCGAGTGCGTCGCCGGGAGCCCCAGATCACTGCCGGCGCTCCTCCCTAACGCGACGCTCTACAACGTCGCCGCCGGTCACGGAGGTCCGGCCTTGTAACCCACTCCTCGAACGGTCAACACTACGGTCGGGTTTTCAGGGTCTTTCTCAACCTTGGCGCGCAGACGCTGGACGTGCACGTTCACCAGGCGGGTATCCGCCGGGTGACGATAGCCCCACACCTGTTCGAGCAGCACATCACGAGTAAACACCTGCCGCGGTTTACGCGCCAACGCCACCAGCAAGTCGAATTCCAGCGGTGTCAGAGAGATCTGCTCGCCGTTGCGCGTGACCTTGTGCGCCGGCACGTCGATCTCGACGTCGGCGATCGACAGCATCTCGGCGGGCTCGTCGTCGTTGCGCCGCAGCCGCGCCCGCACCCGGGCCACCAGCTCTTTCGGCTTGAACGGCTTCATGATGTAGTCGTCGGCACCCGACTCGAGGCCCAGGACCACGTCGACGGTGTCGGTCTTGGCGGTCAGCATCACGATCGGCACGCCGGAGTCGGCGCGCAACACCCGGCACACATCGATGCCGTTCATGCCGGGCAGCATCAGGTCCAACAACACCAGATCGGGGCGCAGCTCGCGCACCGCAGTCAGGGCCTGGGTGCCGTCACCGATGACCGCCGTGTCGAAACCCTCACCCCGCAACACAATGGTCAACATCTCGGCGAGCGAAGCGTCGTCATCGACGACGAGAATCCTTTGCCTCATGGAGTCCATGGTGTCACCAGATCGGGACAAAATTGGGGCGCCACACGGGCGTTTCTTGGCCCGATGGCCAATTTTGGATGCAAATTCCGTTAAATTGCCTGATTCGGCCGCCCCGGCGCATCAGTCCCGCGCTGCCGCAGCGCCCTCGGCGCCGGTCAACATGGCGGCCAGTCGCCCCGGATCGACGTCCGCGTCGACGCTCAGCCAGGGACCACCCCAGCCCGCGGCGGCCAGTTCGGCGTAGACCGCGGCGGTGCGTTGCTGCAGCCCGTCGTCGCGTTCGTAGCTGTCGCGCACACGGCCCGGATCGGCCTCGGCCCGGCTGCGGGCACGCTGCCCGGCCAGCTCGGCCGTCACCGCGAGCAGCACCTGCCAGTCGGGCGCCGGCAGCCCGAGCCGCCGGTACTCCAGTGCGCGTATCCACTCCACGGCCGGCCCGGACGCGTCCTGGTGCAGACGTGCGGCGGTGTAGGCCGCGTTGGAGGCGACGTAGCGATCCATGATCACCAAGTCGTGCTCGCGGCGCAGCGCATCGATTTCGTCGACCGCACCGGCACGGTCCAGCGCGAAGAGCGTCGCCATCGCATATACCGACGACGCGAGGTCGCCGTGCTCGCCGTGCAGGGCCTCGGCGGCGATGTCGGCGGTCACCGATCGCCCGTAGCGCGGGAAGGCCAGCATGGCCACCGACTTGCCGTCCGCATGAAAAAGGTTGCGGAGCTTGTCCGTCAGCGTCCGCTTGCCGGCGCCGTCAATGCCTTCGATCGCGATCAGCACGGCGCGAGCCTATCGCCGCCGAGTGCCACGCTGGCGCGACACTCGGCGGTCGGGCGGCTTAGTAGCGGTAGTGGTCGGCCTTGTAGGGGCCGTCGACGTCGACGCCGATGTACTCGGCCTGCTCCTTGGTGAGCTTGGTCAGCTCGCCGCCGAGCGCCTCCACGTGGATGCGCGCCACCTTCTCGTCCAGGTGCTTGGGCAGCCGGTAGACCTCGTTGTCGTACTCGTCGTTCTTGGTCCACAGCTCGATCTGCGCGATGACCTGGTTGGAGAAGCTGTTGCTCATCACGAACGACGGGTGGCCGGTGGCGTTACCCAGGTTCAGCAGCCGGCCCTCGGACAGCAGGATGATCGACTTGCCGGTGTCCGGGAACGTCCACAGATCGACCTGCGGGCGGATGTTGGTCTTGGTGGCGCCGGACTTCTCCAGCCGGGCCACCTGGATCTCGTTGTCGAAGTGGCCGATGTTGCCCAGGATCGCCTTGTCCTTCATCGCCTTCATGTGCTCGAGGGTGATGATGTCCTTGTTGCCGGTGGTGGTGATGATGATGTCGGCCTCGCCGATCACGTCCTCCACCCGCTTGACGTCGAAGCCCTCCATCAGCGCCTGCAGGGCGTTGATCGGGTCGATCTCGGTGACGGTCACGCGTGCGCCCTGGCCGGCCACCGACTCGGCGGAGCCCTTACCGACGTCACCGTAGCCGCAGATCAGCACCTTCTTGCCGCCGATCAGCACGTCGGTGCCGCGGTTGATGCCGTCGATCAAAGAGTGCCGGCAGCCGTACTTGTTGTCGAACTTGCTCTTGGTGACCGAGTCGTTGACGTTGATCGCCGGGAATGCGAGGTCGCCGGCGGCGGCGAACTGGTAGAGCCGCAGCACACCGGTGGTGGTCTCCTCCGAGACACCCTTGATCGACGCGGCGATCTTGCTCCACTTGTCCTTGTCGGTCTCGAACCGCTTGCGCAGCAGGTTCAGGAACACCCGGTGCTCGGTCGAGTCGTCTTCCTCGTCCGGCGGCACCACGCCGGCCTTCTCATACTGCGCGCCGCGCAGCACCAGCATGGTGGCGTCGCCGCCGTCGTCCAGGATCATGTTGGCCGGCTCGTCGGGCCAGGTCAGCACCTGCTCGGCCGCCCACCAGTACTCCTCGAGCGTCTCGCCCTTCCACGCATACACCGGAACGCCCTTGGGCTCCTCCGGGGTGCCGTGCGGGCCGACGACCACTGCTGCGGCGGCGTGGTCCTGGGTGGAGAAGATGTTGCAGGACGCCCAGCGAACCTCGGCGCCCAGCGCGACGAGGGTCTCGATCAGCACCGCGGTCTGCACGGTCATGTGCAGCGAACCCGAGATGCGCGCGCCCTTGAGCGGCTGCACGTCGTGGTACTCGCGGCGCAGCGACATCAGACCCGGCATCTCCTGCTCCGAGAGCTCGATGTCCCGGCGACCGTAATCCGCCAACGACAGATCGGCGATCTTGAAATCGATGCCGTTCCGGACGTCGGGGGCCAGTGCGTTTTCGGTCGTCGTCATAACGTGTTCTTCCTTTTTCGGCTCGCTCGGATCCAAGCGGTAATTAGCTTAGGTACGTTCTTGCGCCACTGTAGTCGCGGGTGGCCGCGCCTCGCGGGTCAGGGAACGTTGATGACGCCGTGACGCTCGGCGAACGGCGTCATCAACCGGGCCAGATCGGCCGCCACGTCGTGATCCGCCTCCGGCGGCATCGACACGTAGCTCAGCGCCAGCCGCACGATGGCCCGCGCCAGCACCCCGGCGTCCTCGTCACTGGTGGCCACCCAGCTCTGGGTCAGCGCCGTGGTCAGCCGTTCGGAGGCGCGGTTGATGATCGGGGCGCTGTCGGTGGTGATGATCTGCAGCAGGTCCGGCTTGGCCACGCCGGTGAGCAGCGAGATCACCAGCGGATCCGCCGACAACTCGGTGAACAGGTCGCGGAAGCCCTGCAGGAACGCTTGAAAGATGTTGCCGACGTTGGCCTCCAGCGCGGCGTTGACGGCGTCGACCAGCCGGTCGGCCAGGCGCAGGCCGTATCCCTGCGCCAGGCCCTGCCGGGAACCGAACTCGTTGTAGATCGTCTGCCGGCTGATGCCCGCGGCGCGGGCCACGTCCGACAGGGTGATGGCCGACCAGTCCCGGGTCAGCAGCAGATCCCGCATCGCGTCCAGCACCGAGTCGCGCAGCAGGGCACGCGACGCCTCGGCGTAGGGCATCCGCTTCACAGGCGCGACAATAGCGGCTCGGGCCCCGGATTCGGTTTTTTCCCGCATGGCGGTCTGTTCCGCGGCGTTGGCGACCATCATTGGCGCCGCTCCTCACCGCTACGCTCTGCATCGTCGCCGGAGGTCACGAACGGGCGATCTCGACCATCTCGAAGTCGGTCTTGGCCGCACCGCAATCCGGGCAGCTCCAGTCCTCGGGGATGTCGTCCCACCGGGTGCCCGGGGCGATGCCGTCTTCCGGCCAGCCCTTGGCCTCGTCGTATTCGAATCCGCACTGCACGCAGATGAAGAGCTTGAAGTCGTCGCTCATCGGTGCACTCCTATCGTTTCGAAATCGGCCTTCTCGAGCACCGCGCAATCGGGGCAGCACCAGTCTTCGGGGATGTCGGCGAAGGGCGTGCCCGCGGGAAACCCTTCCCGCGGTGCGCCTTTCGCTTCGTCGTAGGTGTACTCGCAGCCGGGGCAGCGATACGCGCTCATGCCGCACCGACCTGTGGGGCCCCGTAGCGCGCCAGCAGCTTCTCGCGCAGCCTGGGTTGCACATTGACCCGGGTGATGTCGCCGTCGTAGTGCGCCAGCACCCGGTGATCCATCACCTTGCGCCACAGCGGCGGGAAGTAGGTGAGCGAGATCATCGAGGCGTAGCCGCTCGGCAGGTTGGGCGCGCCCTCCATGCTGCGCAGCGTCTGGTAGCGACGGGTCGGGTTGGCGTGGTGGTCGCTGTGCCGCTGCAGGTGGTAGAGGAACAGGTTGGTCACCACGTGGTCGGAGTTCCAGCTGTGCACCGGGGTGCAGCGCTCGTAGCGGCCGCTCGAATTCTTCTGCCGCAGCAGGCCGTAGTGCTCCAGGTAGTTGACCGATTCCAGCAGGCTGAAGCCGAAGACCGCCTGGATGATCACGAAGGGGATCAGCGCAGGGCCGAAGATCGCGATCAGCGCCCCCCACAGCACCACCGACATCAGCCAGGCGTTGAGGACGTCGTTGGACGCGTACGTCTTGGGGTGCCACGGGCTGGCGCCCTGCCGGCGGATCCGTTGCGCCTCCAGCCGCAGCGACGAGCGCAGGCTGCCGAACACGCTGCGCGGCAAGAACTCCCAGAAGGTCTCGCCGAAGCGCGCCGACGCGGGGTCTTCCGGGGTGGCGACCCGCACGTGGTGGCCGCGGTTGTGCTCGATGTAGAAGTGCCCGTAGCAGGTCTGCGCCAGGGTGATCTTGGACAACCAGCGCTCCAGCGAGTCCTTCTTGTGGCCCATCTCGTGGGCTGTGTTGATGCCGACCCCGCCGAGCACGCCGACCGACAGCGCCAGCCCGAGCTTTCCCGCCCAGCTGAGCGCGCCGTCAAAGCCGAGCCAGCTCAGGTTCGAGGCGGTGAACAGGTAGGCGCCGAAGGCGACGCTGAGGTACTGAAACGGGATGTAGATGTAGGTGCAGTAGCGGTAGTACCTGTCGTTCTCCAGCCGCTCCATGACCTCGTCGGGCGGGTTCTGCCCGTCGGGCCCGAAACGCAGGTCGAGGATCGGCAGCAGGACCCAGAGCAGGATAGGCCCGATCCACAGCGGCACCTGCGCCGCGGCGTGCCAGCCCAGCCGGTTCAGCCCCCACATCAGCGGCAGCATCACGAACAACGCCGTCGGGGCGATCAGCCCCATCAGCCATAGGCGACGCTTCTTATCCCGCCAGGCGAGCGGCTCGGATTCCCGGCTCAGTTGCGGTTCGAATGTGGTCATATGCCAAACCTCCTTGTGAGTCACACCACGTCGAGGTTGGACAATACCGAGGTTTGCGTCTTCTGTCTAGACAAAAGTCGCTAGTTTGTAAAGCCGGTTGTTAGGGCACCGGGCTGCGCGGGTCGGCCTCGAGAGCGTCGCCGTACTCGGTCTCCCCCTCCCCCCGCCGGCCCTGCACCGAGTGCCAGTAGCCGTAGCCGGCGTAGATCGCCGTGCCGACCACCAGCCACACCCCAAACCGGACCCAGGTGAGCGCGGTGAGGTTGAGCATCAGCCACAGACACGCGGCGATCGAGGCGATCGGCAGCAGCGGCACCCACGGCGCCTTGAACCCGCGCTCCAGGTCCGGCCGGGTCCGGCGCAGGACGATCACTCCGGCCGAGACCAGGACGAAGGCGAACAGGGTTCCGACGTTCACCATCTCCTCGAGCTTCGTGATGGGAAACACCGATGCCGTCACCGCAACCACCACGGCGACCAGCACGGTGATCCGCACCGGAGTCCCGTGGGAGCCCGTCTTGGCCAGCGAGCGCGGCAACAGCCCGTCGCGCGCCATGGCGAACAGGACCCGGCACTGGCCGAGCATCAGCACCATCACCACGGTGGTCAGTCCCGCCAGCGCCCCGATGGAGATGATCTTGCTCGCCCAATGGATGCCGTTCGCGGTGAAGGCCGTGGCCAGGTTCGCCTGTCCGCGGCCCTGGACGGTCTTGAGTTCTGTGTAGGAGACCATCCCGGACAGCACGATGGCGACGGCGACGTAGAGGAGGGTGACGATGCCCAGTGACGCCAGGATTCCCCGCGGCACGTCGCGCTGCGGATTCTTGGTCTCCTCGGCCATGGTGGCAACGATGTCGAACCCGATGAACGCGAAGAACACGATGGACGCCCCGGCCAGCACGCCGTACCAGCCGTAGTGGCTGCTGTGCGCGCCGGTCAGCAACGACAGGACGGACTGGTCGATGCCCTTGGCCTGGCTACCGGCTTCCGCTTTGGGGATGAACGGCGAGTAGTTGGCGCGCTTGATGTAGAAGGCGCCGACCACCACCACGAACAGCACGACCGACACCTTGATCGCGGTGACCACCGCGGAGAACCTGGACGACAACTTGGTGCCCAGCGCGATCAGGGTCGCCACGCCCCCGACGATCACCAACGCCCCCCAGTCCACCTGGGCGGAGCCGAATTTGGCCGTGCCGCCGGCGAATCCGAACACCGTGCCCAGGTAGCTCGACCAGCCCTTGGCCACCACGGCCGCACCGATCGCCAACTCCAGCAGTAGGTTCCAGCCGATGATCCAGGCCAGGAACTCCCCGAAGGTGGCGTAGGAGAACGTGTAGGCGCTACCGGCCACCGGCAGCATCGAGGCGAACTCGGCGTAGCACAGCGCGGCCAGCGCGCAGGTGCCCGCCGCGATCACGAACGACACCCAGATCGCCGGGCCGGTGATGTCGCCCGTCGTCGACGCGGTGACGGTGAAGATACCGGCGCCGATCACCACCGCGACGCCGAACACGACCAGGTCCCGCCAGGTCAGGTCCTTGCGCAGCTTGGTGTCCGGCTCGTCGGTATCGGCGATTGATTGCTCGATCGACTTGGTCCGCCATCGATTGGCCATGCATTCGCCCTTTCCCAACGCACCATTGGTCCGTCACAGTACTGGGTACTCTCCGCGAATGCCGGATAGCACAGCAACGGCCAGGGACCATGCCGTGGTCATCGGCGGGAGCATCGCTGGTCTTTGCGCCGCGCGGGTGCTTTCGGATTCGTATTCGCGGGTGACGGTGTACGAGCGCGACGAGTTACCGGCCAAACCGGCCAACCGGGCGACGGTGCCCCAGGATCGGCACCTGCACATGCTGATGGCCCGCGGCGCCATCGAATTCGAGGACCTTTTCCCCGGCCTGCTGGACGACATGGTGGCCGCCGGCGTGCTCAAACTCCAGAATCGGCCCGACTGCATCCACCTGGGCGCCGCGGGCCACGTGCTGGGCACCGGGCAGACCCTGCGCGACGAGTTCACCGCCTATGTGCCCAGCCGCCCGCAGCTGGAATGGCAGTTGCGCAAACGGGTTCGCGACCTCGACAACGTCAGCGTGGCGCGCCGCTCGGTGGCCGAGCCGCGGTTCGACCGCGAGCGGCAACGGGTGACCGGCGTGCTGCTGGATTCCGACGGCCCCGACGGCGACGACCCGGAGTTCGTCGCTGCGGACCTCGTCGTCGACGCGGCCGGCCGCGGGACGCGGCTGCCGGCGTGGCTGACGGATTGGGGATTCGAGCGCCCGGTCGAACAAGCCCTGGACATCGGCATCCATTACGCCACCCAGCGGTTCGCCATCCCCGACGGGCTGGTCGCGGAGAAGGTGGTGGTCGCCGGGGCCTCGCACGACCAGTCGCTGGGGCTGGGCATGCTGTGCTACGAGGACGGCACCTGGGTGTTGACCACGTTCGGCGTGGCAAACGCCAAACCGCCGAGGACCTTTCCGGAGATGCTGGAGCTGGCCCGGCACATGCTGCCGGCCCACTTCCACGCGGCGCTGTCGCGGGCCCAGCCGTTGGGCGAACCGGCGTTTCACGCCTTCCCGGCGAGCAAGTGGCGGCGCTACGACAAGCTGGAGCGCCTGCCGGCCGGCATCATCGCCTTCGGCGACGCGGTGGCCAGCTTCAATCCCACCTACGGCCAGGGCATGACGATGACCTCGCTACAGGCCGGGCACCTGCGCCGCGCGCTGCAGTTCCCCGACGATCGGGTTGCCGCGGAGCTGAATCGGGCCACCGCCAAGAGCACCTTCCCGGTGTGGATGATGAACGCGATCGGCGACGTCACGTTTCACCGTGCCGGCACCAAGGGGCCGATCCCCTGGTGGTGGCGGCCGTCGGGGGCACTGTTCGATCAATTCCTGGGCGCCGCGGAGACCGAGCCCGTTCTGGCGGAATGGTTCCTGCGACGGTTCTCGCTGCTCGACAGCCTCTACATGGTTCCGCCGCCGCGGATCATCGGCCGAGCGATGGCGCACAACCTGCGGCTATGGCTGAGCGAACGGCGCGACGCCGCCAAACGGCGGCGGGCCGTGGCGATCGCAAGCCCGGCCGCGGCGATCGCAAGCGCGGCGAAGCCGGGCGCTGCGGGTCGCCGCACTCGGCACGAGCCGGGCGAAGCGGGTCGTCACCGCCAGGCCTAGCTCACAGCCCAACAGTCGCCCTGAACAGCTTGGTGGGTTCGTGCGCGACCAGCCGGATCGGGGTGTCGTCGGCGGCCACCCAGGCGGCCGTCCCCCGCTTCAGCGTCAGCGAACCGGACTTGCCGTACACCGTCGTGGAACCCTGGCTGCACAACAGGATCTGCGGACCCTCGTGGCTGCACGTCGCGTCCACCTCGTGGCCGACGTACTCGTCGTCGAGCTCCAGCAGCGCGACGGCGAACTCGTCGGCCGGGGTCTCATAGATCAGTCCTAAGCCCTCGCGGCGGATGCGCGGCCGTAGCTGCTCCTCGGTGGTGGGCGCGAAGTCCAGCACCCGCAACAGCTCGGGCACGTCGACGTGCTTGGGGGTCAGGCCACCACGCAAGACGTTGTCGGAGTTGGCCATCACCTCCACCGCGAAGCCCCGCAGGTAGGTGTGCAGGTTTCCGGCGGAGACGAAGATGGCCTCGCCGGGCGCCAGGCCGACGCGGTTCAGCAGCAGTGCCGCCAGGACGCCCGCGTCACCGGGATAGCGTTCGCCGAGCTCGAGCACCGTCTTGGCCTCGGCGGCGAATTCGGTCGCGCCCGAACTGAGGTAGGCGATGGCGCCGTCCAGCACGGCGGTCACCAGCACGTCGATGTCGGGCTGCGGGGCGGTGATCCAGGTGGTGAACAGCGCGCGCAGACCGTCGGCGTCGGACTGGTCGTTCAGCAGATCGATGTAGGGGTCGAGGTCGGAGACGGCCAGGGCCCGCAGCAGCTCGACGGTGCGCGAGGCCTGCCGGAATCCGGCCAGCGCCTCGAACGGGTGCAGCGCGACCAGCAGCTCGGGCTTGTGCGACATGTCGCGGTAGTTGCGCACCGGCGAGTTCAGCGGGATGCCGACCCGCTCCTCCCGCATGTACCCCTCGGCCGCCTGCGCGGCGCTCGGGTGGGCCTGCAGGGACAGCGGCTCGTCGGCGGCCAGCACCTTCACCAGGAACGGCAGCACGTCGCCGAACCGCGCCCGCGACACCCGCCCGAGCTGTCCCTCCGGGTCGTCACCCAACGCCTCGAGCAACGAGATTTCGCCGTTGTCCGTCTCCAGCCACGCCGGATCGCCGGGGTGCGCCCCGAACCAGAGCTCGGCCTCGGGATGCGCCGCCGGCACCGGACGCTCGGTGAATTCGGCGATCGCAGTACGCGAACCCCAGGCGTACGTTCTCAAGGCACCGCGAAGCAGTTCCACTGTTGTATCTATCCCCGCACCAGTCGCATATAAACCGCGGCCATTTCCAGCCGGACGGCCAATACTGCCAGTTGCTGCTCACGGTTGCCGGGGCCCCCCAGCGCAGGCGACACGCCGTAGCCGGCCGAGCCGCCGGGTCCGTCGGGCACGTCCTCAGCAGCGAGCAGGTACACGTTGTCCAGCCCGGCGGTCCGGGCGGATACCCCCGCCTGCTCGGCCGCCAGGACCACGGCCAGCACCCGCAACCGTTGCGGCAGCGGTCCGTCGATCTCTTCGTCGTGGAAGAGGGCGGCGTCGGGATCCTCGAAGCCGTCCGACGCCGCGGCGCGCAGGGCGACCAACGCGTCCGCCAGCCCGGCAGCCGGGGTCACCTGGTTCGCGACCCGCAACAGCACCGAGCTGCCGTGCCGGGCCAGCGCGAGCGTCGCGGCCCCGTCGCCGGCCAGCGCCACCTGACGCTCGGTGATCCGCGCGGCCAGCAGCTTGGCCGGGTTGGTGAACAGCTCGCGGGTGGCGCTGTTGCGCAGCGCCTCGGCGTCCAGCTCGTCGGCGAGCACCGCCAGGTCGACCTTTGGTCGCGAATCCACGGCGTGCACGACGGCCAGCCCGGCGGCCAGGTACCGGGACAGGCCGAACTCGTCGGAAACCGACAGCCGGGGCGCCAGCACCGCGGCGCGCCCGGCGGTGGCGTCCCGCAACGGGCCCTCGTACGGCGCCGCCACCACCACCCGGGCGCCCCGGCGCAACCCGGTCGCGGCCGCGGTGACCAGCGCGGGATCACCCGCTTCGCCGCCCGCGACGACCAGCACATCGAGCGGACCCACCCACGGCGGCGCCTCGTCGGCGAGGGTGAAGGGCTGCGAGGCGGTTCCACCCATGGTCGCGGCCAGCATGGTCCCGGCGGTGTCGGCGGTACCGCGCCCCGCCACCCAGATGACGCTGCGCGGACGGTCGTCGGCGCGCAGCGGGTCCAGCGCACCCTCGTCGACCGCGGCGGCCACCGCACGGACCTGGGCACCGGCCGACGACGCGGCCCGCAGCAGGCCGTCGCGGTCGGCCGCCAACAAGCCCTCGGTGTCCTCGAGGTCGATCGACCGGATGGCGTTCACGGCGCGGCCTTCACGCCCGAGGTCGTCGTGGCGATTTCGGCACTGATCTGGGCGACGACCGCGGCCACGTCCTCGGCCGTGCGGGCCTCCACGTTGAGCCGCAGCAACGGCTCGGTGTTCGAGCTGCGCAGGTTGAACCAGCTGCCGTCGCCCAGGTCGGCCGTCACCCCGTCCACGTGATCGAGGGAGTGAATCCGGGTGCCGAACGACTTCAACACCGCCTCGGTGCACTGCCCGGCGTCGGAAACCGTGAAGTTGATTTCGCCGGACGATTCGTAGCGCTGGTAGTCCGCGGTCACCTCCGACAGCGGGCGGTCCTGCTCGCCGAGCGCGGCCAGCACGTACAGCGCCGCCAGCATCCCGGAGTCGGCGCCCCAGAAGTCGCGGAAGTAGTAGTGCGCCGAATGCTCACCGCCGAAGATTGCGCCGGTGTCGGCCATCAGCGCCTTGATATAGGAGTGCCCCACCCGGGACCGCAGCGGAGTGCCGCCGCGCTCGGCGACGAGTTCGGGCACCGCGCGCGAGGTGATCACGTTGTGGATGATCGTCGCGCCGATCTCGCGGCCCAGCTCGCGGGCGGCCACCAGGCTGGTCACCGTCGACGGCGACACGGGATTGCCGCGTTCGTCGACCACGAAGCAGCGGTCGGCGTCGCCGTCGAAGGCCAGCCCGATGTCGGCGCCGGTCTCGCGCACATAGGCCTGCAGGTCCACCAGGTTGGCGGGGTCGAGCGGGTTGGCCTCGTGATTGGGAAACGAGCCGTCGAGCTCGAAGTACAACGGCTCCAACGTGATCGAGTCGATCGCGCCGAGAACGGCGGGCGTGGTCAGACCGGCCATGCCGTTGCCGGCGTCCACGGCCACCCGTAGCGGGCGCAGCCCGGAGGTGTTCACCAGCGACCGCAGGAACTGTCCGTAGTCGGCCAACACGTCGCGATCGCTCACGCTGCCCGGTTCCCCGTCGTAGCCCTCGACGCCGGCGATCACGTCATCGGCGACGACGCGCAGGCCGGTCTCGGCGCCAACGGGTTTGGCCCCCGCCCGGCACAGCTTGATGCCGTTATAGGCAGCCGGGTTGTGGCTCGCGGTGAACATGGCGCCGGGGCAGTCCAGCAGCCCGGAGGCGAAGTAGAGCTGATCGGTGGACGCCAGACCGATGCGCACCACGTCCAGACCCTGGCCGGTCACCCCGGCGGCGAACGCGGCGGCCAGCGTGGGCGAACTGTCGCGCATGTCGTGGCCGATCACGACCTGTCGCGCGCCCTCGCCGCGCATGAGTTTGGCGAAGGCTGCGCCGAGATCGGTGACCAGCGGCTGGTCGAGCTCTTCGCCGACTAGCCCACGCACGTCGTAAGCCTTGACGACACGGTGGACAGTCGCGGCGGGCCGAGACATGCGGGACTCCTGACGACGTGAACTCTTGGCCGTCAGCCTATCGGGCCACGGAGAACTGGAGCCCCGGCGGTGCGTGAGGATTTCGCGTCGGGCCGGTCAGGACGGCGGGTCGCCACCATCAGGGCTAGTGGCGATCGCAAGCGCGGCGGAGCCGGGCGCAGCGGGTCACCACCATCAGGGCTAGTCACTGGGATCGGGCAACACGCGCAGATGTCCGCGGCGCCGCCCGGAGCGGTGCTCGGGCGGTGCCAGCAGGCTGCTGCTGGGCGCGGTGGCCTGGGACCCGCCGTGATGGATGTGCGCGTCGGCGAAGCCGTTCACCGGCGTCGCCGCGTACGGCGCGCCGCGATCGCCGCCCTCGCGCACCGCGTCGGCCAGGGCGACCAAGTCGTCCTCGTCAGGATGGGCGGGCTCCGAAAGGAGAGGCCCGGCGTGGCGCACCAGCTCCCACCCGCGGGGCGCGGTGATCCGGCCGGCATGGTTGACGCACAAATCCCAGGAATGCGGTTCCCGCGCGGTCGCCAACGGACCGACGACTGCCGTCGAGTCCGAATAGACGAACGTCAGGGTCGCCACGGCGTAGTGCGGGCACCCGGGCCGGCAACAGCGACGGGGAACGTTCACGCTCGAAAGGCTATCGTGCGCAAACGCCGCCGAAGCGCCGGACACGCGCAACTCCCGGGCCCTCGATGTGCAACCGTTACCATCGGCGCGTGGGTGATTCGCGCAGCTCCCCGCGAAGAGATCGGTTTTCCGACGGTTCGGCTCCGCGGCGAGCCGCTACCCATCGACTCTTCCGCAGGGGTCGCGATATGCGCGGCCCGCTGTTGCCCCCGACCGTGCCGGGGTGGCGTAGCCGCGCCGAGCGGTTCGACATGGCGGTGCTGGAGGCCTACGAACCCATCGAGCGGAGCTGGCAGGACCGGCTGGCCGAACTGGACGTGGCGGTCGACGAGATTCCGCGCATCTCGGCCAAGGATCCCGACAGTGTGCAGTGGCCACCCGAGGTGATCGCCGACGGGCCGATCCCGCTGGCGCGATTGATCCCGGCCGGGGTCGACATCCGCGGCAACTCCACGCGGGCGCGAATTGTGTTGTTCCGCAAGCCAATTGAGCGACGGGCTAAAGACACCGTCGAACTCGGTGACCTGCTGCACGAAATCTTGGTGGCTCAGGTCGCCATCTACCTCGACGTTGAGCCGTCGGTCATCGATCCGACGATCGACGACGAATAACTTTCGCTTGCGCGTTGCGCGTCGAATGCTGGAGGCTTAACACTCAGCGCGCATTGCGATCAGCGTGCGTCAGATTATGCCGCGCTTGAGGCGGCGGCGCTCACGTTCGGACAAACCGCCCCAGATACCGAAGCGCTCGTCGTGCTCGAGGGCGTAGTCGAGGCACTCATGACGCACCTCGCAACCCAGGCAGATCTTCTTCGCCTCGCGGGTGGAACCACCCTTTTCCGGGAAGAAGGCCTCGGGGTCGGTCTGGGCGCAGAGCGCCCGATCCTGCCACTGGTCGGCGGCCGGCTCCGGCAGGGGCTCGGGCTCGAAAGCGATTGGCGCATCAGGAACCACGGTCAAATGCGGCCGAGCGGGGCGGTCCAGCGCCGGGTCGATGTCGGTGTGCGGCGTGCTCGCCATGGCGCCTCGAAAAGTTTCGTAAGACATACGGTCGTCCGCCTCCTCAGCTTGATTGAGAGAGTGTGATTGGTTTCCCACTGTTCTGATGTACAGACAATTCGAACAAGTGATCGAATCTCGGTCTGCGACACCGGAGTCGGCCGGCCAACCGGGAAATGACACTGTTGTGATTAGACACGGGTTGATCTGCCGGGTCAAGCACTTCGGCGCATTTCCATACCATCTCGTGATCGAATTTCGGCGTTTCTGTTGTTTTGAGCCTTCGGCGTGTCGATCACAGGGCCCTCAACTTTCCCACAAGTCGCCCACAACCGCTGGGGAACCGCAACTTTGAGGCACCCCCAATGGGCCCGTCACAGGACTGCGGCCGGGCAGTACTGTCGTGCAATGTGAAGGTCACCGTTCTGGTCGGTGGGGTTGGCGGCGCCCGCTTCCTGCTGGGGGTTCAACAGCTGTTCGGGCTCGGTCAATTTCAATCGCAACGGCACCCGGACGCGGAGGCCGGCAGTCACGAGCTGACGGCGATCGTCAACATTGGCGATGACGCCTGGATCCACGGACTGCGCGTCTGCCCCGATTTGGACACCTGCATGTACACCTTAGGTGGAGGTGTAGATCCGGAGCGAGGGTGGGGGCACCGCAACGAAACTTGGCACGCCAAAGAGGAATTGGCGCGCTACGGCGTGCAGCCGGACTGGTTCGGGCTCGGCGACCGTGACCTGGGCACCCACCTGGTGCGCACCCAGATGCTCAACGCCGGCTACCCCCTGTCGCAGATCACCACCGCGCTGTGTGACCGCTGGCAACCCGGCGCGCGGCTGCTGCCCGCCAGCGACGACCGGTGCGAGACCCACGTGGTGATAACCGATCCCGACGACGGCAGCCGGCGGGCCATTCACTTCCAGGAGTGGTGGGTCCGCTACCGGGCCCAGGTGCCCACCCACAGCTTCGCCTTCGTCGGCGCCGAAAACGCGGCCGCCACAACTGATGCCACGGCGGCCATCGCGCAGGCCGACGTGATCCTGCTGGCTCCGTCGAACCCGGTGGTGAGCGTCGGCGCCATCCTGGCCGTGCCCGGCATCCGCGGTGCGTTGCGCGCGGCGCGCGCACCGATCGTCGGCTACTCGCCGATCATCGGTGGAAAGCCTTTGCGCGGCATGGCCGATGCCTGCCTATCCGTGATCGGGGTCGACTCGACCGCCGAAGCGGTCGGCCGCCACTACGGCGCGCGCCGCGACACCGGCATCCTGGACGGCTGGCTGGTGAGCGAGGACGACCGAGCCGACATCGACGGCGTCGAGGTGCGCTCGGTGCCGCTGGTGATGACCGACCCGGCGGCGACGGCCGAGATGGTCCGGGTCGGGCTGGACCTGGCGGGGGTGAGCCCGTGACGCGCGGCGGCGACGATGCAGAGCGAAGCGATGCGAAGGAGCGGCGCCGATGAGTTCTCCGCCCGGCGAGCACGGCAGCGCCGCCGCCATCGAAATTCTGCCCGTCCCCGGGCTGCCCGAGTTCCGGCCAGGCGACGATCTGGGCGCGACCGTCGCCGCGGCCGCGCCGTGGCTGCGCGACGGTGACGTCGTCGTGGTCACCAGCAAGGCGGTGTCCAAGTGTGAGGGACGGCTGGTGCCGGCGCCGCGGGATCCCGAGCAGCGCGACGAACTGAGGCGCAAGCTGGTCGACGACGAAGCCGTCCGGGTGCTCGCCCGCAAAGGCCGAACCCTGATCACCGAGAACCGGATCGGCCTGGTGCAGGCCGCCGCGGGCGTGGACGGATCCAACGTCGGCCGCGACGAACTGGCGCTGCTCCCGGTCGACCCGGACGGCAGCGCCGCGGCGCTGCGCGCTGGGCTGCGCGAGCGGCTCGGCGTCGAGGTCGCCGTCGTCATCACCGACACGATGGGCCGCGCGTGGCGCAACGGCCAGACTGACGCGGCCGTGGGTGCGGCGGGTCTGGCTGTGCTGCACGGCTATTCAGGGGCCGTCGATCAGCACGGCAACGAGCTGCTGGTCACCGAGGTCGCGATCGCCGACGAGATCGCCGCGGCCGCCGATCTGGTCAAGGGCAAACTGACCGCGATGCCGGTGGCGGTGGTGCGCGGCCTGTCCGTGACCGACGACGGCTCCACCGCGCGGCAGTTGCTGCGGCCGGGCACCGAGGACCTGTTCTGGCTCGGCACCGCCGAGGCGCTGGAGATGGGCCGGCGCGAGGCGCAGCTGCTGCGCCGATCGGTGCGCCGGTTCAGCGCCGAGCCTGTGCCCGCCGATCTGCTGGAGGCCGCCGTCGCCGAGGCACTGACCGCACCGGCGCCGCACCACACTCGCCCGGTGCGGTTCGTCTGGCTGCGCACACCGGCCACCCGGACCCGGCTGCTGGACCGCATGAAGGACAAGTGGCGCGCCGACCTCGCCGGTGACGGCCGGCCCGCCGACTCCATCGACCGCCGGGTGGCGCGCGGCCAGATCCTCTACGACGCGCCCGAAGTCGTCATCCCGATCCTGGTGCCCGACGGCGCCCACGCCTATCCCGATGCCGCCCGCACCGACGCCGAGCACACCATGTTCACCGTCGCGGTCGGCGCGGCCGTGCAGGCGCTGCTGGTCGCGCTGGCCGTACGCGGGCTGGGCAGCTGCTGGATCGGCTCGACGATCTTCGCCGCCGACCTGGTGCGCGCCGAGCTGGAACTGCCCGCCGACTGGGAGCCGTTGGGCGCCATCGCCATCGGTTATGCCGCCGAACCGGGCGGGTCGCGGGATCCGGCAGACCCCGGTGATCTGCTGATCCGCAAGTAATACTGAGCCCATGAAGTTCGCGGGCAAAGCGACGGCGTCGGCCGACAAAGTCCGCGGCGGCTACTACACCCCTGCGCCGGTGGCCCGCTTCCTGGCCGCCTGGGTCCGCGCGGCGGGACCCAAGATTGTCGAACCCTCCTGCGGCGACGGCGCCATCCTGCGCGAGCTGGCTCGCCTCAGCGACCAGGTCCGGGGCGTCGAGCTGAACGCCGCCGAGGCGGCCAAGTCCCGCCGGTTCGCGCCCGTCGACGCCGAGAGCCTGTTCGCCTGGCTCGCCACCGCCGAGGCCGGCGGCTGGGACGGGGTCGCGGGCAATCCGCCCTACATCCGGTTCGGCAACTGGTCGTCGCAGCAGCGCGATCCGGCGCTGGACCTGATGCGGCGCGAGGGTCTGCGCCCCACCCGGCTGACCAACGCGTGGGTGCCGTTCGTGGTGGCGAGCACCGTGCTGGCGCGCGATGGCGGACGGGTGGGACTGGTGCTGCCGGCCGAGCTGCTACAGGTCGGCTACGCCGCGCAGCTGCGCGACTTCCTGCTGAGCCGGTTCCGCGACATCACCCTGCTGACCTTCGAGCGGCTGGTGTTCGACGGCATCCTGCAGGAGGTCGTGTTGTTCTGCGGTGTCGTCGGCACCGGCCCCGCGCGCATCCGCACCGTCCACCTCAGGGACGCCGACGCCCTGGCCGAGGCCGACCTGGATGTCGAATCGGCACCGGCGCTCTTACACGAAGACGAGAAGTGGACCAAGTACTTTCTGGACCCCGCCGCGATCCGGCTGCTGCGGGCGCTCAGAAGCTCGGGCAGCCTGACCCGGCTCGGATCGGTCGCCGAGGTCGACGTCGGCATCGTGACGGGGCGCAACGCCTTCTTCACGTTCACCGACGCCCAAGCCGACGAGCTGAGGTTGCGGCCGCACTGCGTCCCGCTGGTCTCGCGCAGCGCCCAGCTGTCCGGGCTGGTCTACGACACCGATTGCCGCGCAAGCGATCTCGCCGCCGGGCAGCGCAGCTGGCTGCTCAACGCGCCACCCGAACCGGCGGATCCAGCGTTGATCGCCCACATCCGCGCCGGCGAAGCCGCCGGGGTGCACCGCGGCTACAAGTGCTCCATCCGCAAGCCGTGGTGGGCCACGCCGTCGCTGTGGGTGCCCGACCTGTTCCTGCTGCGCCAGATCCACCGGGCGCCGCGGCTGACCGTCAACGCCGCCGCGGCCACGAGCACCGACACCGTGCACCGGGTGCGCCTCACCGCCCGCTCCGATGCGCGGGTCGAATCGGCCGCGCTGGCCGCCGCCTTCCACAACAGCGTGACGTTCGCCTTCGCCGAGATCATGGGCCGCAGCTACGGTGGCGGCGTCCTGGAGCTCGAGCCCCGCGAGGCGGAGCAGCTGCCCATCCCCGCGCCGGCGCACGCGGATGCCGAGCTCGCCTGCGATGTGGACCTGCTGCTGAAGGCCAACGAAATCGAGAAGGCGCTCGACGTCGTCGACCGCCGCGTACTGATCGACGGCCTGGGCTTGCCCGCCGACGCGGTGGCGGACTGCCGCGCGGCGTGGGTGTCATTGCGGGATCGGCGGAAACGGCGGGCGTCACGATGAGCGTTCGGGAATCGGCGATCGCCGTGCTGTCGGACTGGGAGCCCCCCGACCCGGCCCAGGATTCCTTGCGGCACGCCGTGCTCGCGTTCGTGCACGCCCGCGCCGACGCGTGCCTGCGCGAGTGCGTACCCGGCCACGTCACCGCGTCGGCGCTGGTGCTCGACCACGCCGGCAAGCAGGTGCTGCTGACCCTGCATCCCCGCGTGGGCCGGTGGGTGCAGCTTGGCGGCCATTGCGACGATGACGACGCCGACGTCCTCGCGGCGGCGCTGCGCGAGGCCACCGAGGAGTCCGGGATCGACGGGCTGCGCATCGAGCCCCGACTGGCCGCGGTGCACGTGCATCCGGTGACCTGCTCGCTGGGAGTGCCGACCCGCCATCTGGATCTGCAGTTCGTCGGGCACGCGCCGGCCGGCGCGCAGATCGCGATCAGCGACGAGTCGGAGGACCTGCGCTGGTGGCCCGCTGACGCACTGCCGGAGGGGACGGATCACGCGCTGGCCTATCTGGTCGCCCGGGCCACGGGCGCCTAGACGTCAGACGAGTAGCGGATGCCGCCGTCGGGAATCGACACACCGGGCCACACCCGGGCGCCGCGCAGCAACTCGCAGCGCGCCCCGATGTCGGCGCCGTCGCCGATCACGCCGTCGCGGATCAGCGCCCGCGGGCCGATGCGCGCGCCGAAGCCGATGATCGAGCGCTCGATCACGCTGCCGGCCTCGACCTTGACGCCGTCGAAGATCACCGCGCCGTCCAGCCGGACGCCCGGACCGATCTCAGCGCCCCGCCCGACGACCGTGCCGCCAATCAGCACCGCGCCCGGCGACACCGCGGCGCCGTCGTGCACCAGCTGCTCGCCGCGGTGGCCGTGCAGCGCCGGCGACGGGGCGATGCCGCGCACCAGATCCGCCGAGCCGCGGACGAAGTCCTCGGGCGTGCCCATGTCGCGCCAGTAGCTGGCGTCGACGTAGCCGCACACCTTCACGCCGGGGTCGGACAGCAGCGCGGGGAACACCTCACGCTCCACCGAGACCTCCCGGCCGCGCGGAATCCGGTCGATCACCTGGCGGCAGAAGACGTAGGTTCCGGCGTTGATCTGGTCGGTCGGCGGGTCCTGCGTCTTCTCCACGAACGCGGTGACCCAACCGTTGTCGTCGGTGGTCACGCAGCCGAACGCCCGCGGGTCACCCACCCGCACCAGGTGCAGGGTGACGTCGGACTGCTGGGCGGAGTGGAAGTCGAGCATCTGGCCCAGGTCGGCCCCGGAGAGCACATCGCCGTTGAACACCATCACGGTGTCGTGCCGCAGGTGCCCGGCGACGTTGGCGATGCCGCCGCCGGTGCCCAGCGGATGCTCCTCGGTGACGTATTCGATCTGCAGGCCGAGTTTGGAGCCGTCGCCGAACTCCGCCTCGAACACCGCGGCCTGATACGACGTGCTGAGGATGACGTGCTCGATGCCGGCCGCGGCGACCCGCGACAGCAGATGCGTGAGGAACGGCAGCCCCGCGGTGGGCAGCATGGGCTTGGGTGCCGAGAGGGTCAGCGGCCGCAGCCGGGTGCCCTTGCCGCCGACCAGGATCACCACATCGACTTCGGGACCCCGCGAAAGATCTGCCACCTCAGTGTCGCCCTTCTGCCAGTTTCCGCCGTCCGGAGGCGCGCAGCGCGCTGCGCACCATCAGGCGGGACCGCACCGCCAGCGAGGCGCGCAGGGTCCAGCGCAGCGGAGCGCGCAGCCAACCGGAATGCCGGTCGGCCAGGAACATATACGTGCTCTTGTGGTGGGCGGCCAGGTGGTTGGCCGGATCCCCGCCGGTGGAATGGCCCTTGTGGTGCAGCACTTCCGCCGACGGCACGTAGACGGACAGCCAGCCGGCCTTGCCGAGCCGGTCGCCGAGGTCGACGTCTTCCATGTACATGAAGTAGCGCTCGTCGAACCCGCCGATCTGGCCGAACGCCGAGCGACGCACCAGCAGGCAGGCCCCCGACAGCCAGCCCACCGGCCGCTCGCTGGGCTCCAGCCGCTCCTGGCGGTACGCCGCCGACCACGGGTTGCGCTTCCAAAACGGCCCGACGACCGCGTGCATGCCGCCGCGGATCAGGCTGGGCAGGTGCCGCGCCGACGGATACACCGACCCGTCGGGATCGCGGACCAGCGGGCCCAGCGCACCGGCGCGCGGCCAGCGCGACGCGGCGTCCAGCAGTTCGTCGATGCTGCCCGGGCCCCACTGCACGTCCGGGTTGGCGACGATGACCCAGTCGTCCTCGGGGTCCAGCCGTGCGACGGCGCGATTCACCGCGGTCCCGTAGCCGAGGTTGGCCCCGGTGTGGAACAGCCGCACGTTGGGATAGCGCTCGACGGCGGCCTCGGGGGTGCCGTCGGTGGAGCCGTTGTCGGCCAGCAGCACGCACACCTCTCGCTCGGTGGCCAGCGACAGCGAGGCCAGGAAGCGCTCCAGGTGCGGGCCCGGTGAGTAGGTCACCGTCACGACCGGCAGGACGTCAGTCACGCGTAGAGGGTAACGGTCGATCGGCCCCAACAGCGCCATCAACGTTGCTTTGAGAGGCGGCCAGGGCCGCGACAAGCGCAGGGCGCCAAGGCCTCAGCGGCCGCATTCCCGCCGCCACGGACTGTCCGCTGGACAGCGCGGAGTAGGCCGGGCGGGGTGCCGGGCGGGGGAAGTGGTCGGTAGTGACCGGTCGCACCCGCTCCGGATCGGCGCCGCACTCCTCGAAGACGGCGCGGGCCTGTTCGAACCGCGAGCACGCACCCTCGTTGGCGGCGTGCAGGATTGGACCGGGCACACCGTCGTCGACGATCTGCAGCAGCGCGGCCGCCAGGTCGCCGACGTAGGTCGGGGAGCCGGTCTGGTCGTGCACCACGTCCACCGGACCGTCCCCGGCGGCCAGCCGGCGCATGACGGCGACGAAGTCCTTGCCGGTGCCGCCGGTGTAGACCCAGGCGGTGCGGACCACGACCGCCTCCGGCAGCGCCGCCAGCACAGCCCGCTCCCCCGCGACCTTGCTGCGGGCGTACACACTCTGCGGCGCGGTTTGATCGGTGGGCTCGTACGGCCGGGGCGCCGCGCCGCCGAAGTCCCCGTTGAACACGTAGTCGGTGGAGACGTGGACCAGCTGCGCGCCGGCCTGCGCGCAGGCGCGGGCGATGTGCCCGGGGCCGGTTTCGTTGACCGCGAACGCGCCGGCCTCGTCGCTCTCGGCGCCGTCGACGTTGGTGTAGGCCGCGCAGTTGATCACCACGTCGCCGGGCTGCACGATCCGCTCGGCGGCCGCGGGGTCGGTGATGTCCCACTGCGACGACGTGAGCGACAGGGCGTCGCGGCCCTGACGTGCTGTTAGCGAGGTCAAATAGCCGCCCAGCTGCCCACCGGCGCCGGCGATCACAATCCTGCCCGACATGGTTCGAGTTTGGCATGGCCCGAAATCCAGGGGCCAAGCCCGGGGCACGCGGGGCTTCGTTACCCGTGAAGCTCCTGTGTCGCAAGTAATGTAGTGGGATGCCTGTGGAACGTGTGGTTCGTGTGATCGCCACCGCGCTGACGCTCGCGGTCGTCCTCGGCACCGGGATCGCGTGGAGCAACGTCCGGTCTTTCGAAGACGGGATCTTTCACATGTCCGCGCCCTCGCTGGGCAAGGGCGGCGACGACGGCGCGATCGACATCCTGCTGGTCGGGCTGGACAGCCGCACCGATGCGCACGGCAACCCGTTGTCGCAGGAGGAACTGGACACGCTGAAGGCCGGCGACGAGGAAGCCACCAACACCGACACGATCATCCTGATCCGCATCCCCAACAACGGGAAGTCGGCCACCGCGATCTCTATCCCCCGCGACTCCTACGTCGCCGCCCCGGGTCTGGGCAAGACCAAGATCAACGGCGTCTACGGCCAGACCCGGGAGGCCAAGCGCACCGCCCTGGTCAAGGCCGGTGCCTCCGCTACCGAGGCCGCCGCGCAGGGCACCGAGGCCGGTCGCGAGGCGCTGATCAAGACCGTCGCCGACCTCACCGGCGTCACGGTCGACCACTACGCCGAGATCGGCCTGCTCGGCTTCTCGCTGATCACCGACGCCCTCGGCGGTGTCGACGTCTGCCTCAAGGAGCCGGTGTTCGAACCACTTTCGGGTGCCGACTTCCCGGCCGGCCCGCAGCGACTCAACGGTCCCGAGGCGCTCAGCTTCGTGCGTCAGCGCCACGAGCTGCCGCGCGGCGACCTGGACCGGGTGGTGCGCCAGCAGGTGGTGATGGCCTCGCTGGCCCACCGGGTCATCTCCGGCCAGACGCTGTCCAGCCCCAGCACGGTCAAGCGGTTGGAGGCCGCCGTCCAGCGCTCGGTGGTGATCTCCGCGGGTTGGGACGTCATGGATTTCGTGCAGCAGATGCAGAAGCTGGCCGGCGGCAACGTCGCCTTCGCCACCATTCCGGTGCTCGACGGCGCTGGCTGGAGCGACGACGGCATGCAGAGCGTGGTGCGGCTGGATCCGCATCAGGTGGCCGACTGGGTGGCTGGCCTGCTGCACGACCAGGAGCAGGGCAAGACCGAGGAGATCGCGTACACCCCGGCGAAGACCACCGCCAGCGTGCTCAACGACACCGACATCAACGGCCTGGCCTCGGCCGTGTCAGACGTGTTGAGCTCCAAGGGGTTTGCCACGGGTACGGTGGGCAATAACGACAGCGGCCACGTCAAGGCCAGCCAGGTGCGCGCCGCCAAGAGCGACGACCTGGGGGCGAAGGAGGTCTCCAAGGAATTGGGTGGGCTGCCGGTGGTCGCCGACACCTCGCTTGCGCCGGGCGCGGTGCGGGTGCTGCTGGCCAACGACTACAGCGGTCCGGGCTCGGGCCTGTCCGGCGGCGCGGAGATCGTGCCCGCCAAGGTGTCCACCGCAGGCGCTGTGGCGGCCGACCCCAGGGTCCCCGCGCCCTCACCGATCCTGACCGCCGGCTCCGACAAGCCGGAGTGCATCAACTGAGCACGCTGAGCGGGGCCATCCTCGATCCGATGCTGCGGGCCGATCCGGTGGGCCCGCGCATCACCTACTACGACGACGCGACCGGCGAGCGCATCGAACTGTCCGGTGTGACGCTGGCCAACTGGGCCGCCAAGACGGGCAACCTGCTGCGCGACGAGTTGGGCGCCGGACCGAGCAGCCGGGTGGCGATCCTGTTGCCTGCGCACTGGCAGACGGCGGCCGTGCTGTTCGGGGTGTGGTGGATCGGTGCCGAGGCGGTGCTGGCGGGCCCGGCCGACCTCGCGCTGTGCACCGCGCAGCGACTGGACGAGGCGGACGTCGCCGTAAGCGCGGCGGTATCGGGGGGTGAGGTGGCGGTGCTGTCGCTGGATCCGTTCGGCCGCCCGGCACCCAACCTGCCGATCGGCGTGACGGACTACGCGACCGCGGTGCGGGTGCACGGTGATCAGATCGTGCCCGAGCCGAGCCCGGGGCCGGCGCTGGCCGGGCGATCGGTTGACGAGGTGCTGGCCGATTGTCAAAGCTCCGCGGCGGCAAGGGGTTTGACGTCGAGCGACCGGGTGCTGTCCGGCGCGTCGTGGTCGGAGCCCGCGGAACTGGTGGACGGCCTGCTGGCGATCATGGCCGTCGGCGGCTCGCTGGTGCAGGTGGCCAACGCCGACCCGGCCGGACAAGAGCGCCGAATCGAGACCGAGAAAGTCACCAGGGTGCTGTAAGGCCCGGCGACCGGCACAACCACGTCCGCGATACATATTGATATCGCTATATTTCGATGTTAACGTCGTGCAAGCATGGGCTTAACGCTGAGACGATAGGAAGGTTGCGGCAATGGCGGTGTACGGGCTCCTGGCGAAGGCGGCAGGCACGGTGGTCACCGGGTTGGTCGGCGTGACCGCCTACGAGGTGGTGCGCAAGGCCGCGGCCAAGGCGCCGCTGCACGAGACCGCGGTCAAGGGCGCCGAGCTCGGACTGCGCGGCACCCGCAAGGCCGAGGAGGCCGCCGAGTCGGCGCGCCTCAAGCTGGCCGACGTCATGGCCGAGGCCCGCGAGCGCATCGGCGAGGAGGCGCCCACCCCCTCGATCGCCGACATCCACGACCACGAGCACTGATCGAAGCGATATGGAACTCGCCCTAGTCCCCGACATCGCAGGCGAGGAGCGAACCGAAGACCCTGCGCTGCATGTCGTTTCGGATGCGGCCGGACGCATGCGGGTCGCCGTCGACTGGGTGCGCGCCAGCTCCCGGCGCGCCGTGGCGGTCGAAGAGGCGGTCGCCAAGTGTGAGGGCGTGCGCGTTGTGCACGCCTACCCGCGAACCGGATCGGTCGTCGTCTGGTACTCGCCGCGGCGCTGTGACCGCTCCGCGGTGCTGGCCGCCATCGGCGAGGCGTTGCACGTCGCCGCCGACCTGATCCCGGCCCGCGCGCCGCATTCCTCGGAGATCCGCAACGCCGACGTGCTGCGCATGGTCATCGGCGGCGCCGCGCTCGCCCTGCTCGGGGTGCGCCGCTACGTCTTCGCGCGGCCGCCGCTGCTGGGACCCAGCGGCCGGGTGTTCGCCACCGGCGTCACCGTGTTCACCGGGTATCCGTTCCTGCGCGGCGCGCTGCGCTCGCTGCGCTCCGGCAAGGCCGGCACCGACGCGCTGGTGTCGGCGGCGACCGTGGCGAGCCTGGTGCTGCGGGAGAACGTCGTCGCGCTCACGGTGCTGTGGTTGCTCAATATCGGTGAGTACCTCCAGGATCTGACGTTGCGCCGGACCCGCCGCGCCATCTCGGAGCTGCTGCGCGGCAGCCAGGACACGGCCTGGATCCGGCTCCCGGATCCTTCTGGGGCCCCCGGCGCCAGCACCGAGGTTCAGGTGCCGATCGACACCGTGCAGATCGGCGACGAGGTGGTGGTCCACGACCACGTCGCCATCCCGGTCGACGGCGAGGTGGTCGACGGCGAGGCGATCGTCAACCAGTCCGCGATCACCGGGGAGAATCTGCCGGTCAGCGTGCTGGTCGGCGCGCACGTGCACGCCGGTTCGGTGGTGGTGCGCGGACGCCTGGTGGTGCAGGCCCGCGCCGTCGGCAACCAGACCACCATCGGCCGCATCATCGCCCGGGTCGAGGAGGCCCAGCACGACCGGGCGCCGATCCAGACCGTCGGCGAAAACTTCTCCCGCCGTTTCGTTCCCACCTCGTTCATCGTCTCCGCCATCACGCTGGCGATCACCGGCGACGTCCGCCGGGCGATGACCATGCTGCTGATCGCCTGCCCGTGCGCGGTGGGCCTGGCCACCCCCACCGCGATCAGCGCGGCGATCGGCAACGGCGCCCGCCGCGGCATCCTGATCAAGGGCGGCTCGCACCTCGAGCAGGCCGGCCGGGTGGACGCGATCGTGTTCGACAAGACCGGCACGCTGACCGTCGGACGTCCGGTGGTCACCAATATCATTGCGTTGCACAAGGATTGGCAGCCCGAACAGGTGCTGGCGTATGCGGCCAGCTCGGAGATCCACTCCCGGCACCCGCTGGCCGAGGCGGTGATCCGGTCCACCGAGGAACGGCACATCACCATCCCGCCGCACGAGGAGTGCGAGGTCCTGGTGGGTTTGGGCATGCGGACCTGGGCTGACGGCCGGACCTTGCTGCTGGGCAGCCCCGGACTGCTGCGCGCCGAAAACGTGCGGGTGTCCAAGAAGGCGTCGGAGTGGGTGGACCGGCTGCGCCGCCAGGCCGAGACCCCGCTGCTGCTGGCCGTCGACGGCAAGCTGGTGGGATTGATCAGCCTGCGCGACGAGGTGCGCCCCGAGGCCTCCGACGTGCTGAACAAGCTGCGCGCCAACGGTATTCGCCGCATCGTCATGCTCACCGGCGATCACCCGGACATCGCCGAGGTGGTGGCCGGCGAGCTCGGGATCGACGAATGGCGCGCCGAGGTGATGCCGGAGGACAAGCTCGCGGCGGTGCGCGACCTGCAGGACGAGGGCTACACCGTCGGCATGGTGGGTGACGGCATCAACGACGCGCCCGCGCTGGCCGCCGCCGACATCGGGATCGCGATGGGGCTGGCCGGAACCGACGTCGCCGTCGAGACCGCCGACGTGGCGCTGGCCAACGACGACCTGCACCGCCTGCTCGACGTGCGCGACCTGGGCGCCCGCGCGGTCGACGTCATCCGGGAGAACTACGGCATGTCCATCGCCGTCAACGCCGCCGGGCTGATCATCGGCGCGGGCGGCGCCCTGTCCCCCGTGCTGGCCGCGATCCTGCACAACGCGTCATCGGTGGCGGTGGTGGCCAACAGCTCGCGGCTGATCCGCTACCGGCTGGACGCGCCGCGCGGCACGTCGAACGACGAACTCGCCGGCTGAAAGGTCAGCAGCCGCAATCCTCGCCGCGCCAGGCGCGCACGCCCTGCCAGACCGCGACGCCGGCGATGGCCAGCCCGACGGCCGGGTCGACCCACCACGCGCCGGACCACAGCGCCGTCATCGCGAGGCCGACCAGCACCCCGGCCGCCTGGGCGGCGCACAGATAATTCTGGATCCCCTCGGCCTCGGTGGCTCCGGACCCCAATCGGGTGCCCAACCGGTGGTTGGCCCGGCCCAGCACCGGCATGAGCACCAGCGCGAGCGCAGTCAGCCCGATGCCGATCACCGACGTCTCGGCGTGGTGCCCTCCGGTCAGCTCGTGCATGGATTCGGCGGCGATGTACGGGGCGGTCAGCCAGAACGACATCGCGACGCCGCGCTGCGCGCGTCGCTCGGCGGTTGCGGAGAAGGCGCGCGACCCGCTGAACCGCCACACCACCATGGCGCTGGCCA
The DNA here is from genome assembly GCF_002104765.1 of Mycolicibacterium vulneris. GTDB lineage: Bacteria > Actinomycetota > Actinomycetes > Mycobacteriales > Mycobacteriaceae > Mycobacterium > Mycobacterium vulneris. The sequence goes on along the minus strand of NZ_NCXM01000012.1, from coordinate 114,547 downwards.
GTGCCTCCGATGCGCCGCCCAGGGCCCACCCGGTCAGCGCGACCGAGGCGACCGCGAATCCCTGCCACAGCCCGACGACGCCTTCGACGAGCACCACGGCCAGGCTGACCCAGGCCAGCCGCCGCGCCCACCCGGCGCCGCGCTGCCAGTCGGCGTCGTGTGCCGCGCTGCCCCGGCACTCGAGCTGGATGGCAACCGAAGTGGTCATGGCGCGAGGCTAGCGGCGCCGCGGCGGTGGCCGCGGCCGCAACGCCCGGCCGTGACCGATCTGTGTCTCACTCGCGCTGGGACACTTGACGCTGGTAATTATTGTGGCTAACCAGTAGACCGGAAGGGATTTCCTCCATGGCGCGCACCGACGACGACACCTGGGATCTGGCGACCAGCGTGGGAGCGACCGCCACCATGGTGGCCGCCGGGCGAGCCCGGGCCACCCTGGACGGGCTGATCGACGACCGGTTCGCCGAGCCGCTGGTGCGCGCGGTCGGCGTCGACTTCATGACCCGGTGGGCGGCCGGCCAGCTCGCCTCCGCCGACGTCGACGAGCCGGGCGCCCCGTGGGGGATGCAACGCATGACCGACATGCTGGCCGCCCGCACCCGCTACATCGACGCGTTCTTCGCCGAGGCGGGCGCCGCGGGCATCGACCAGGTGGTCATCCTGGCCTCCGGCCTGGACGCGCGCGCCTACCGGTTGCCGTGGGCGCCGGGCACCACGGTGTTCGAGATCGACCAGCCGCAGGTGCTGGAGTTCAAGGCGGCCACCATCGCCGAGCTCGGTGCCGAACCCACCGCCGCGGTGCGCGACGTTCCGATCGACCTGCGCCACGACTGGCCGTCGGCGCTGCGGCAAGCCGGCTTCGACACCGGGAGGCCCGCCGCCTGGGCGGCCGAGGGCCTGGTCGGCTTCCTGCCGCCCGAGGCTCAGGATCGGTTGCTGGACAACATCACCGCCCTGTCGGCCGACGGCAGTCAGCTGGTGGCCGAGGTCTTCGTCAATACCGGTGTCAGCGGGGAGGCGTTGAACGCCGCGAGCGAGAAGTGGCGGCGCAACGGCCTCGACATCGCCCTGGGCGAGCTGGGCTTCCCCGGCGAACGCAACGACGTGGCCACCTACCTGCAGCAGCGGGGCTGGCAGCCGGTCCGCACCCCGCTGAACCAGATGCTGGCCAACAACGGCCTGCCGCTGCAGTCGCCCGATCCCGATGCACCCTTCGCGCAGAATTACTACTGCACCGCGGTGCTGCACCCGTCGGGTTCTTAGGAAGGCAAACACGATGCCAAACAGCAAGCCCGCCAAGCCACTTGACGGATTCCGGGTGCTCGACTTCACCCAGAACATCGCCGGGCCGATGGCCGGTCAGGTGCTGGCCGACCTGGGCGCCGAGGTGATCAAGGTCGAGGCACCCGTCGGCGAGGCGGCCCGGCACATCACCGCGGTCCTGCCCGGGCGCCCGCCGCTGGCCACCCTGTTCCTCCCCCACAACCGGGGCAAGAAGTCGGTGATGGCCGACCTGCGCAGCGACGAGGCCAAGCAGCAGATCCTGCGGCTGGTCGATACGGCCGACGTTGTGCTGGAAGGATTTCGACCCGGGGTGATGGAGCGCATGGGCCTGGGCCCCGACGAGCTGCAGTCCCGCAACCCCAGACTGATCTACGCGCGCCTGTCCGCCTACGGCGGCAACGGACCCGAGGGCAGCCGCCCGGGCGTCGACCTGATGGTCGCCGCCGAATCGGGCATGACCACCGGAATGCCCACGCCCACCGGCAAACCCCAGATCATCCCGTTCCAGCTCGTCGACGCCGCCAGCGGTCACGTGCTGGCCCAGGCCGTGCTGGCCGCGCTGCTCAACCGGGAACGCCACGGGGTGGCCGACGTCGTGCGGGTCGCCATGTATGACGTCGCGGTCAGCCTGCAGGCCAGCCAGCTGACCATCCACCTCAACAAGCCCAGCGAGGCCCCGAAGCCGGATGCGGCACCAAAGCCCAAGAAGCGCAAGGGTGTTGGCTTTGCCACCCAACCGTCGGACGCCTTCAAGGCCGCCGACGGCTACCTGGTGATCAGCGCCTACGTGCCCAAGCACTGGGACAAGCTGTGCGAGATCATCGGCCGGCCCGACATGCGCGACGACGAGCGGTTCGCCGACCAGCGCGCGCGGGCACTGAACTATCCCGAGCTCACCGAGGAACTCGAGAAGGCCCTGGCCGCCAAGACCGCGGACGAATGGGTGCGGCTGCTCCAGGAAGGCGGCCTGATGGCCTGTCACGCCTACACCTGGAAGCAGGTGGTCGGCACCGCGCTGTTCGCCGAGAACGAGCTCGCCCTCCCGGTCGGCGACGGCGCGGACGAGGTCACGGTAATCCGCACCCCGGCACGCTATTCCAGCTTCGACGCCGCGGCCGCCGAACCCCCGCCCGCCCTCGGCCAGCACACCGAGGAGTACCTGGGCGCACCGCAGCCCGCGCCGTAGGCCTCACGTCGTCAGCTTGACCACCCGGTCGTTGCCGCGGTCGGCGACGTAGGCGTTCTGGTCCTTGTCGATCGCCACCCCCAACGGGGTGTTCAGTCCGGTGAACGGCAGGACGGTCGCGGTATTGGAACCGGCCGGGAGTTTGACCACCTGGTTACCGTCATGTTCGGTGACGAAGACGTCGCCGGCGTTGTTCACCGCGATGCCCCACGGTGCGGCAACGCCATTGAACGGCAGCACGGTCTGGCCGCTCGACCCCGCCGGCAACATCAACACCCGGTTGTTGTCGGTGTCGGTGACGTACACGTTGCCCGCCGGGTCGACGGCCACGCCATCGGGATTCTTCAAGCCGGTGAACGGCAACGCCGTCGCGCTGTTCGACCCGGCCGCCAGCTTCAGCACCCGGTTATTGCCGCGGTCGGCGACGTAGACATTGCCCTGGGCGTCGACCGCGACGCCTTCGGGATAGTTGAGGCCGGCGAACGGCAGCACGGTCTGACTGTTCGACCCGGCCGCCAACTTCACCACCCGGTTGTTGAAGTCGGCGACGTACACCGCCCCGGAGCCGTCCACCGCCAGGCCCTGGGGCTGGTAAAGACCGTTGAACGGCAAAACCGTTGGGGTGCTCGACCCGGGCGTCAACTCAACGACCCGCCCGTACATGCCTTCGCTGGTGACGTACACGTCGCCGGCCTTGTCCAGCGTGATGCCACCCGGGGACAGCCGGAAATTGATGCCGTTGAACGGCAATTCGGTCTGGCCGGACGCCTGCTGTCTGGACGCCGATGACGGGCGGGTGCCCAGGTAACCCGTCAGTGCGACGGCGACGATCAGCAGCACGGCGGTGCCGGCCAGGATCCATCGGGTGCGCTTTCGCCCGGGCCGCCGGGCCGGCGAGGGTGCGGGGGGACGCGTTCGGACACCGCCGATGCCCCGGGGCATGACGCGAGCCATCGTCGCGGCGGTGGGATAGTTCGCGTCCCGCAGCACGGTTTCTTCCTGGTGCCGCTGGCGAACGGACAGAGCATCGTGTGCGGCGACGGCCAAATCACCTGCAGTGCAATACCGTTCGGCTGGCACCTTGGCCATACCCTTGCCGATCACGGCATCCAGGGCGGGCGGAACACGTCCGGCCGCAGCCGGCTGGGCTGTGGAGCGGGCTCGAGCAGGTGCGCGGCGATCAAGCGCTCGACGCTGTCGGCGCTGAAGGCGGGCGCTCCGGTCAAACACTCGCCCAGCACCGCGGCCAACGCGTAAATGTCGGAGCGGTAAGTGACTTCGTCACCGGTGAAGCGTTCCGGAGCCATGTAGTTATAGGTGCCCAGTGCGAATCCGCCCTGGGTCAGCCCGGGATCGGTGGCGGCGCGGGCGATGCCGAAGTCCACCAGATAAGCGAAGTCCTCGCCTGTGATGAGGATGTTTTCCGGCTTTACGTCACGATGGGTGATGCCGCATGCGTGCGCGGCGTCCAGCGCCGCGGCGATTTGCCTGACGATGGCCACCGTTCGCGCCGCGGGCAGCGGACCGTAGTGCGTCAACAGCGTCCGCAACGAAACACCGTCGATCATGCGCATCTCGACGTAGAACTGCCCGTCGATGTCGCCGTAGTCATGGATCGGCACGATGTGCGGCTCGGTCAGCCGTCCCGCGGTGTCGGCCTCGCGCTGCATCCGCGCGCGAAACGTTGCGTCGGTTGAGAATTGGTGCGAGATCAACTTCAACGCGACTATCCGGTGTTTTCGGGTGTCCTCGGCCTCGTAGACCTCCCCCATGCCGCCGCGGCCCAACAGCCGCGTCAGCTGATAGGGACCAAACCGCGTGCCAACCCGCGAAACGGTACTGTTCACCGTCGTCGCTCCTTTCACCAATCTTCCTCACGTCAAGAAATGGCATTCACCGCCGCCGAAATCTTCGATTGGATCGCGGCGGGAAGGGGAATGGAACCGTACTGATCCAGATCGACTTGACCGGGGCCAATTGCGGCCTGCATGAACGCTTTTACCGCCGCGCCGGTCGCGGAATCCGGATATTTCGAGCAGACGATCTCGTAGGTCGGCTCGACTATGGGATAAGCGCCGGGCTGGGTGGGCTTGTAGAACGACGACGTGTCCACCACCAGGTCATTGCCCTGTCCTTTGAACGCGGCACCGGCGATCGTCTTGCTGACCGAGTCGACGGTGATCTGCACCGGGTCCGGGCCCGCCAAGGTGACGACCTGGACCATGGTCAACTGCCGGCCCACCGCGAACGACCACTCGTTGTAGGTGATCGACCCGTCGGTGCTTTGCACCTGAGCCGACGTGCCGTTGTCCCCGACACCGCCGTCTCCGACGCCACCGAGGAACGTCTGACCCGCGCCCCTGCCCCACGCACTGCCCGCGGCGGCGACCAGGTATTGCTGGAAGTTCGACGTGTCACCGGATTGGTCGCTGCGGTAGAAGACATGGATGGACGTTGACGGCAGGCTGGTGCCCGGGTTGAGTGCCTTGATCGCGGGGTCGTCCCATCTGCTGATGCCGCCGTTGAAAATCCTTGCCAGCGTGGGCGCGTCGAGGATCAGCCCGCTTACTCCGGGGAGGTTATAGGTGATGGCGATGGGTTCGAACACCGTCGGCAAATCCCACGCGGGCGAGCCGCAGCGCTGCGCCGCCCGGTCGACCTGGCCCTTGGACGGATCCAGCGGATCGCCGGACCCCGCCAGGTCGGACACGTCATTGACGAAGTCGGTCACGCCGGCGCCGGAACCGTTCGCGTTGTAATCCAGTGTGTAACCCGGGCAGGCGTGGACGTAGGAGAACACGAACTGTTCCATCGCGTTCTCCTGGGCGGTCGCACCGCTGCCTTTGAGTTGCTTCTTGCCGCCGCACTGCACCGGCGCGGCGGTGGAGTTGGACGACGAGGCGTGAGTGGCACTACCGCATCCCCCCAGGGCAAGCGCGCCCGCGGCCAGGAGGACGAGCACAGCGCCTGCGCGATGAACGTTCACGCAGACTCCTTTGTTCTGGGGCGGCGGACACGTGCCGCCACCCGGGAGCCCCCTTGGGATGCATGAAAGACCTCGAAGATGGGAGCAGCATGAGCGGGTCGCCTGAGGATGATGAGAGGTGCACGGCGGCACGAGAATCGGGCGCGATCCGCGCGTGAGGTGAGTCCGGACTGTGAAAATGAGGTGACGATGAGTGTCACCTTTGAAGTCGTCTAGAGATGATCGCGCGCGGCTTTTGACGGTCGCCGACGACGTAGCTTGATGGTAGGTCGATCAGATCGACAACGTGATTTCCGGGGCGCGGGCTCATAAGTCGTTCTCGCGCAGAGTAATTGGGGGCAAAGACAAACGGGGGGAAACGAAAGGTGAAGACCGATGACGAATCGTATCCGCCCCCTGCTTGCCCCGCTGTGCGTCGCAGTCCCCATGGTGCTGGCCGCGGCGGCCTGCGGCTCAACCGGCAGTTCGGCGAGCACCGGTGCAAGCACCGGCAGTCCGGCGTCCACACCGGCGACATCGAAGGTGGCGCTGACCGAAACGGGTGCCACCGAGTTGTATCCGTTGATGAATGTGTGGGCTCCGGCTTACAGCGCCAAGTATCCGAACGTCTCGATCACCACGGCCAGCACCGGATCGGGTGCGGGAATATCCCAAGCCGCCGCTCGTGCGGTCAACATCGGCGCCTCCGGTGCCTATCTTTCCGACGGCGACATGTCCATGCACCAGGGACTGATGAACGTTGCGTTGGCCATCTCGGCGGAGCAGGTCAACTACAACCTGCCCGGTGTGAGCGGCCACCTCAAGCTCGACGGCAAGGTGCTGGCAGCCATGTATGAGGGCACCATCAAAGCGTGGAACGATCCGCAGATCGCCAGCCTCAATCCTGGAGTGAATCTTCCTGCCACCCCGGTGGTTCCGCTGCGCCGGTCCGACGGCTCGGGCGACACATTCGTGTTCACCCAGTATCTGTCCATGCAGGATCCCGACGGTTGGGGCAAATCGCCCGGCTACAACACCACTGTCGACTTCCCCGCGGTGCCAGGCGCATTGGGTGAAAACGGAGCCGGGGGGATGGTGACGGGCTGCGCCCAAACCCCCGGCTGCGTGGCGTACATCGGTGCCAGTTTCCTTGACCAGGCCACCCAAAAGGGTTTGGGAGAAGCCGAATTGGGCAACGCCTCGGGCAATTTCCTGCTTCCCGACGCCCACAGTGTGGCGGCCGAAGCCGCCGGGTTCGCCGCGCAGACGCCGGCGAACGAAGCGATCTCGTTGATCAACGGGACCGCACCCGACGGGTATCCGATCGTCAACTACGAGTACGCCGTGGTCTACGCCGGCCAGCATGACCCGGCGACCGCCCAGACCATGCAGGCCTTCCTGCATTGGGCGGTGACCGACGGTAACAGCCCGACGTTTTTGGACCGGTTTTACCTCCAGCCGTTGCCGCCCACGGTGGCCAAGCTGTCCGACGCCCAGATCGCCAAGATCTCGAGCTAGGCACCTGCGGTGACCGGATCCGCGGATCACTGACCCGCGGCGAGCTTGACCACCCGGTCGTTACCGCGATCGGCGACGTAGACGTTCTGGTCCTTGTCGACCGTCACCGCCAGCGGGGTGTTGAGCCCGGTGAACGGCAGGACGGTCCCGGTGGTCGCGCCCGGTGCGTACTTCACCACGTCGCTCTTGTCGTGCTCGGTGACATAGATCGTTCCGCTGTTGTCCACGGCGATGCCCCACGGCACAGACAGGTCGTGAAATGGCAACTCCGACTGTGTATTCGACGCGGCGTCAAGCTTCACGATCCTGTTGTTGTCGGTATCCGCCACGTAGACGTTGCCCGCGGGATCGACGGCCACGCCGTCCGGGTTCTTGAGCCCGTTGAACGGCAGCACGGTCTGGTCCTTGGATCCCGCCGCCAGCTTCACCACCCGGCTGTTGCCGCGGTCGGCAACATACACGGCGCCCTGGCTGTCGACTGCGACGCCCTCGGGGTAGTTCAGACCGGTGAACGGCAGCTCCTTCTGACTGTTGGAACCCGGGGCCATGCTGATCACCCGGTTGTTGAAATCGGCGACGTATACGGTGCCCGCGCCGTCGACGGCCAAGCCCTGCGGCTGGTAGAGCCCGTTGAACGGCAGCACCGTCGTCGCGTTGGAACCGGCCGTCAGCTTCACCACCCGGCCGTACATGCCTTCGCTGGTGACGTAGACGTTGCCGGCGCTGTCCAGCGTTACGCCGCCCGGGGAGAGGCGGAAGTCGATGCCGTTGAAGGGCAGAACACTTTGACCGGTCGCCTGCTTCGGTCCCGAGGATTCGGTGGACAGGTAGCCGACGACCGCCGCGACGAAAGCGACCAGCGCGACGAGGGCGATGGCGCCGACGATGATCCACTGCTTACGTTTGTTGTCGTGCGGCACGCCGGGATGCTCGAAGTCCGGGCCGGGTCCATAAACACGGCCGGAAGTTGTTGGGGCGGCGCGAATCAGCGACGGTCCATGGCTGGACCGTTCGCTTCTGCTCGCACCGCTCGCCCCCCAGGGCAGCGGCCCCGCCATGGTCTCGGCGCTCGGCAACGGAGCGAACGAATCGGACTCACGCGTCAGGCGCTGGTCGTTGGCGCCCGAGCCCAGGGCCGCGTGTTCCCCCTCGCGCAGAATCGTGCTGGCCTTCCGCTGCTCGGACGTGTTCAGCGCGTGATGGGCAGCGGCGGCGAATTCGCCTGCGGTGCGATAGCGTTCCCTGGGATTCTTGGCCATGCCCTTGGCGATCACCTGATCCAGGGCGGGAGGACACGCGCCGGGGCGCAATTGGCTGGGTGGTGCGGCTGTCTTCGTCAGATGCGCGGCGATCAGCCGTTCGATGGTCTCGGCCCGGTATGGCGGCGAGCCGGTCAGGCACTCGGTCAAAACACATGCGAGCGAATAGATGTCGACGCTGTGGGTGACATCATCGTCGGTGAATCGTTCCGGGGCCATGTAGTAATAGGTTCCGATCGCGGTCCCGACCTGGGTCAGCCCCGGATCCGTCGCGGCCCGCGCGATGCCGAAATCGGCCAGGTACGCGAAGTCGCTGGGGGTGACCAGAATGTTCCCTGGTGTGACGTCGCGGTGCGTCACACCGACGGCGTGTGCCGCGTCCAGCGCGGCGGCGACCTGGCTGATGATGGCGATCGCGCGCGGCGGGTCTAACGGCCCGTCCCTGCGTAACAGCGTGCCCAGATCGACGCCGTCGACGAGGCGCATCTCGACATAGAAACGCCCGTCGATCTCGCCGTAATCGTGGATCGGCACCACATGCGGCTCCGTCAGCCGCCCGGCGATGTCGGCCTCGCGCTGTAGCCGGGCGCGGAACTCCGCGTTGCTGGTGAACTCCGGTGAGATCAGTTTCAGGGCCACCATGCGGCGCTTGCGGGCGTCCTCGGCTTCGTAGACCTCACCCATGCCGCCCTGGCGCAGGAGTCGCACCAGCCGGTAGGGGCCGAACCAGGACCCGGCCCGCGAGGCAGGCCCGCTATCGCTCACCCTGGTGCCTCCTTCGCATTGTCAGGAAATCGCATTGACCGCGCTCGACAGCTTCGCCGAGAACGAACCCGGCAGCGGGATGGAACCGTACTGGTCCAGACCGTCCTGGCCCGGCCCGATCGCGGCCTGCATGAACGCTTTCACCGCCGCACCCGTGGCCGCGTCCGGATACTTCGAACAAACGATTTCGTAGGTCGCCAGCACGATAGGGTAGGCGCCTGTCTGCGTCGGCTTGTAGAACGACGAGGTGTTCAGCACCAGGTCGTTGCCCTGCCCACTGAACGTCGCCCCGGCGATCGTCTTCCCGACGGAGTCCTTGGTGATGGGCACCGCGTCCGGGCCTGCCGACGTGATGATCGATGCCATGGTCAGCTGCTTGCCCACCGCGAACGACCACTCGTTGTAGGTGATCGATCCGTCGGTGTTCTGCAGCAGCGCGGACGTGCCGTTGTTCCCGCTGGCGCCCTGCCCCACGCCGCCGTTGAACGTCTCGCTGCTGCCCTTGCCCCAGGCGCCGTCGGAAGCGCCGTCGAGGTACTTCTGGAAGTTGGCGGTGGTACCGGATTTGTCACTGCGGAAGATCACCGTGATGGGCGTCGACGGCAGATTGAGGCCCGAGTTGATTGCCTTCACCGCCGGGTCATCCCACTTGGTGATGGTGCCGTTGAAGATCTTTGCGACCGTGGGCCCGTCCAGCTTCAGCCCGCTCACCCCGCTGATGTGGTACGTGACCGCGATCGGCCCGAACACCGTGGGCAGGTCCCATGCCGGGGAACCGCAACGCTGCGCCGCCCGGTCGGTCTCACCGGTGGTGGGGTCCAACGGGACGTCAGAACCGGCGAGGTCGGTCTGGTTGTTGACGAACTGCGTGACACCGGCACCGGATCCGTTGGCGTTGTAGTCCAGCGTGTAACCCGGGCAGGCACGGACGTAGGCGTAGACGAACTGCTCCATCGCATTTTCCTGTGCGGTCGAGCCGCTGTCTTTGAGCACTTTCTTGCCGCCACAGTCCACCGGTGCCTTGCCGCCTGACCCCGACGACGTGTTGTCGCCACATGCCGTGAGCGCCATGGCGGCGACGGACACCAGGGCCAGTGCGGTGCCAGTTCGAGCGAACCTCACACGACTCCTTCGAACGTCACGACGGCGAATGCGCGGGCCTCGCCACCGACTGATGCCAAGCCGCGACCACGACGCAAGCACGCCGGTCGGCGACTCCCGGGTATTAGAAAGTTAACCAATTGCGAATATACAAACCCTTGACGATTGCTGAGAGGTGAATGAGCGGCGGCGGTTCGCCGCCCGCAAGCACGTAGCATCGGTTGTTAATGGGCGGTGAACAACGACTCGGGGTCGCAAGTCCGGCTCCCGGTTTCGATGCCGATGGCGCGGCGATGCGTGCGATGAACCTGACCCTGGGATTTGGCCGCAAAACGGTCCTTGAACAGGTAAGTCTTGACTTTCCGGTCCACTCCGTCACCTCCTTGCTGGGACCGACCGGCTCGGGTAAGACGACGTTCCTGCGCACCCTGAACCGGATGAACGACAAGGTCTCCGGCTTCCGCCACAGCGGTGAGGTCTTGATGGACGGGCGCAGCATCTTCTCCGACCGCGACCTGATGGAGTTTCGCCGCAGTGTCGGCATGCTGTTCCAGCGCCCCAATCCGTTCCCCATGTCCATCCTCGACAACGTGGTGGCGGGTGTGCGCGCCCACAAGATGGTGCCCCGAAAAGAATTCAAAAACGTCGCCGAGGCCCGGCTCACCGAGGTCGGCCTGTGGAACGCCGTCAAGGATCGGCTCGGAGATTCCCCGTTCCGGCTCTCCGGCGGTCAGCAACAGTTGTTGTGCCTTGCCCGCGCGCTTGCGGTCGATCCGGACGTGCTGCTGCTCGACGAGCCCACATCGTCGCTGGACCCGACCACGACCGAAAAGATCGAGGGACTCATTCGATCACTCGCCGATCGGCTGACCGTGATTATGGTGACCCACGATCTCGCCCAGGCCGCCCGCACCGGAGACCGGACCGCCTTCTTTTTCGAAGGAAGGCTGGTCGAGGAGGGGCCGACCGAGCAATTGTTCCTGTCGCCGAAGCATGAGGAGACCATCCGCTACTTCGCGCCATTCCGGCCCGCCGAGGGCTCCTCGGGGGCGGCGCGGACCCATCATGCCGGGGTCGACGACAGTTCGTAGCGGCACAGGGTCTCGCCGAGAGGCAGGCAGGAGGAAGCGAGGACGTGAAGACTCGTTCGGGCGCGCTGCTGGCTCTGTTGACAACCGCACCGTTGGCCGCGTGGCTGGTGGCCTGCGGTTCACATACCTCTGCTGGTCCGCACAATCCCGGGTCGACCCCCGGCAGCGCCGCCAGCGTGCCGGCGACGTCCAAAATGCAGCTGTCGGAAACCGGCAGCACGCTGCTGTACCCGCTGTTCAGTGATTGGGGCCCGGCCTATCACGCCAAGTACCCGAACGTGACCGTCAGCACCCAGGGCAGTGGTTCGGGCGCCGGGATCTCCCAGGTCGCGGCCGGGGCGGTCAACATCGGCGCCTCCGACGCCTACCTGTCCGAGGGCGACATGGCCGCGCACAAAGGGCTGATGAACATCGCCTTGGCCGTCTCGGCGCAGCAGGTCAATTACAACCTGCCCGGTGTCCATCAGCACCTGAAACTCAACGGCAAGGTGCTGGCCGCCATGTACCAGGGGACCATCAAAACCTGGAACGACCCGCAGATCGCCGGGCTGAATCCCGGTGTGAATCTGCCCGCCACCCCGGTGGTTCCGCTGCACCGCTCCGACGGGTCCGGTAGCACGTTCCAATTCACCCAGTACCTGTCCACGCAGGACCCCGACGGCTGGGGCAAGTCGCCCGGTTTCGGCACCACCGTCGACTTCCCGCCGGTGCCCGGGGCGGTGGGCGAGAACGGCGACGGCGCCATGGTGACCGGCTGCGCTGCGAACCCCGGCTGTATCGCCTACGCCAGCATCGGCTCGCTCGACGCGACCGACCAGCACGGGCTCGGTGAGGCCAAGCTTGGCAACGCCTCCGGTAGATACCTGCTACCCAACGCGAAGAGCATTCAGGCCGCGGTCGGCGGCTTCGCCTCGACGGTCCCGGCGAACCAGGCGATCTCGCTGATCAACGGCCCGGCCGCGAACGGGTACCCGATCGTCAACTACGAGTACGCCATCGTCAACAGCAGCCAGAAGGACGCCGCCACCGCCCAGACCCTGCAGGCGTTCCTGCACTGGACGGTCACCGACGGCAACAACGCCTCGTTCCTGGACAAGGTGCACTTCCAGCCGCTGCCCGCCCCGGTGGCGAAGCTGTCAGATGCCCAGATCGCCAAGATCAGCGGGTGAGCAGAAACGATGAGTAACGCAAAAGAAACGCTAGGGAAAGGTGGGAGTTCGTGAAAGTTGGTTTGAGTAGGTTGTTGGCGGTGGCCACCACCGCACCACTGGTTTTGGCCGCAGCCGCTTGTGGCTCGAACTCGACGAGCGGTTCGTCGAGTCAGGGAGCCGGCGGGGGCGCGGTTGCGACGACGCCGGCGCCATCGCCAGTGACATTGTCGGAGACCGGTAGCACGCTGCTGTATCCGCTGTTCAACCTGTGGGGTCCGGCCTACCACGAAAAGTACTCGAACGTCACGATCACACCTCAGGGAACCGGTTCCGGTACGGGGATCTCCCAGGCGGCGGCCGGGGCGGTCAACATCGGCGCTTCCGACGCCTACCTGTCCGAGGGCGACATGGCCGCGCACAAAGGGCTGATGAACATCGCCGTAGCCATCTCGGCGCAGCAGGTCAATTACAACCTGCCCGGTGTCACGGAACACCTCAAGCTCGACGGCAAGGTGCTGGCCGCCATGTACCAGGGCTCCATAAAAACCTGGAACGACCCGCAGATCGCCGGGCTGAATCCCGGTGTGAATCTGCCCGCCACCCCGGTGGTTCCGCTGCACCGCTCCGACGGGTCCGGTGACACCTTCCTATTCACCCAGTACCTGTCCAAGCAGAACCCTGACGGCTGGGGCAAGTCGCCCGGTTTCGGCACCACTGTCGACTTCCCGGCGGTGCCGGGCGCGCTGGGTGAGAACGGCAATGGCGGGATGGTGACCGGCTGCGCGGACACTCCGGGCTGCGTGGCCTACATCGGCATCAGCTTCCTCGACCAAGCCCAGCAAAAGGGCCTGGGCGAGGCGCAACTGGCAAATGCCTCAGGTAAGTACCTGATGCCCGACGCGCAAAGCATCCAGGCCGAGGCCGCCGGCTTCGCCTCGACAACGCCGGCGAACCAGGCGATCTCGCTGATCAACGGCCCGGCCGCGGACGGGTACCCGATCGTCAACTACGAGTACGCCATCGTCAACAGCAGCCAGAAGGACGCCGCCACCGCCCAGACCCTGCAGGCGTTCCTGCACTGGACGGTCACCGACGGCAACAACGCCTCGTTCTTGGACAAGGTGCACTTCCAGCCGCTGCCCGCCCCGGTGGCGAAGCTGTCGGACGCGCAGATCGCCAAGATCAGCGGCCAATAAGAAAGGTGATCGACACCACCACACAGCAGGCGCGGCAGGGCGTGACCTCAGCGCGGCGCGCGTTGGACCGGATCCGTGGCGTGAGTCGCGCGAGCCTCGCCGTCCGCTGGGTAGGCGCGGCAGGTGCGGTAGTTCCGCTGCTGGCACTCGTATTCGTGCTGACCACGCTGCTTCTCGAGGCGCTGCCCGCGATCAGGGTCAACGGGCTGCACTTCTTCACCGCCACCGATTGGAACCCGGGCAACACCTACGGTGACGCCGTCGTCACCCACGGCGTCCAACATCCGGTTGGTGCGTATTACGGGGCGCTGCCGCTGATCGTCGGGACCCTGGCGACCTCCGCGATCGCCCTGGCCATCGCGGTGCCGGTGTCAATCGGTGCGGCGTTGGTGATTGCGGAGAAGTTGCCGAGACGCGTCGCGTCGGCCATTGGGATGGTGCTCGAATTGCTCGCCGGCATCCCCAGTGTCATCGTCGGCCTGTGGGGCGCAATGACGTTCGGGCCGTTCGTCGCACACTACGTCGCTCCGATGATCGCCCGCAATGCTCCCGACGTGCCGGTGCTGGACTACTTGCGCGGCGACCCCGGTAACGGGGAAGGCATGCTGGTCTCCGGCCTGGTGCTGGCGGTGATGATCATTCCCATCATCGCCAGCACCACCCGGGACCTGATCCGGCAGGTACCGGTGCTGCCCCGCGAGGGTGCGATCGCGCTGGGGATGACCGACTGGGAGTGTGCGCGACGGGTCACCCTGCCGTGGGTGTCCAGCGGCGTCGTCGGCGCCGTGGTGCTCGGGCTCGGCCGCGCGCTGGGAGAGACGATGGCCGTGGCCATGGTGTCGGGTGCGGTGTTGGGTTCGATGCCCGCCAACATCTACGCGACGATGACCACCATCGCGGCCACTGTGGTGTCGCAACTGGATTCGGCGATGACCGATTTCACCGGCTTCGCGGTAAAGACCCTCGCCGAGGTCTCCCTGGTGCTGATGGTGATCACCTTGCTGACCAACGTGGCTGCCCGCGCGATGGTGCGCCGGGTGTCGGGTACCGCACTACCGGTGGGACGAGGTGTCTGAAGTGAGCGCAACACGGCGCAAGGTCGTCAACACGCTGTTCTGGGCCGCCTGCGTGTGCTGCTTGGCGGTGGTGGTTGTGCCGACACTGTGGATGTTGTTCGAGGTCGTCGCTCGTGCGCTGCCGGTGTTCAAATGGTCTGTGCTGACCGACGACACCCGCGGCAACGGCGGTGGCCTGCACAACGCCATCATCGGCACCGCGGTCGTCGGGATCGGGGTCCTGCTGGTGGGGGGTTCCATAAGCGTGTTGACCGGGATCTATCTGTCCGAATTCGCCAGCGGCAGAACGCGATCCATTCTGCGCGGCGCCTACGAGGTGCTGTCCGGCATCCCATCCATCGTGCTCGGCTACGTCGGCTATCTGGCACTTGTCGTGACGTTCCACTGGGGGTTTTCCCTCGCGGCGGGGGTGTTGACCCTTTCGGCCATGAGCATTCCCTACATCGCCAAGGCCACCGAGTCGGCGCTTGCTCAGGTGCCGACCTCTTATCGGGAGGGCGCGGAGGCACTCGGGCTGCCGCTCGGTTGGACTCTGCGCAAAATCGTGCTCAAGTCGGCAATCCCGGGAATCGTCACCGGTCTGCTGATCGCGCTGGCGCTGGCGGTCGGCGAAACGGCGCCGATGCTGTACACGGCGGGCTGGTCGAACTCCGCCCCGACTGGAAAGCTCACCGGCTCACCGGTCGGGTACCTGACCTACCCGATCTGGACGTTCTACAACCTGCCGTCGAAGACGGCTCGCGACCTGTCTTATGACGCCGCGTTCCTGCTGATCGTGTTCGTGTTCCTGTTGATCGTCCTCGGTCGGGTGATCACCTGGTTCGCGCGGCGGCACTCCGAGTCGGGGTAGCCGGTTCGCGCGCAGCTAGGCCCTGGAGCCCGGCAGCCGCACCACCTGGACGAAGAACTCGTCGATCTGCCGGACGGCCTTCATGAACTGGTCCAGGTCAACGGGTTTGGTGACGTAGGCATTCGCGTGCAGCTTGTAACTCTTGAGGATGTCTTCCTCCGCCGAGGAAGTGGTGAGCACCACGACGGGGATGCGGGCCAGGTCGGGGTCAGACTTGACCTTCTCCAGCAGCTGGCGGCCGTCGTATTTGGGCAGGTTCAGGTCGAGCAGGATGAGGTCGGGCCGCGGCGCGTCGGCGAACTTGCCCCGGCGGTAGAGGTAGTCGAGGCCTTCCTCTCCGTCGTGCGCGACATGGAGCCTGTTCTTGAACTTATTGTGCTCGAACGCTTCTCGGGTGATGAGCTCGTCGCCCGGGTCATCCTCGACGAGCAGGATGTCGATTGCTCTGCCTTCTGTTGTCGTCACTGATGCGCTCCTTCCAAAGCGACCGAGTCTGCTCCGTCGACGGGTCTGAGGCCGGGCAGGGTGAATTCGAATCGGGTCCCATCGGTATAGGACGTGTCGATCCGGACGGTACCGCCGTGGTGCTCGATGATTTTCTTGACCAGTGCCAGCCCGACTCCGGTGCCGGCGTACACGTCGCGGCCGTGTAGCCGCTGGAAGATCACGAAGACCTTGTCGGTAAATTCCTCCGGGATGCCGATGCCGTTGTCGGCCACGCTCAGCAACCATTCGCCGTCATGAGCGTCGGTGCCGGGCGCGCATTCGATGACCACGCGGGGCCGACGATCCTTGTGTCGGAACTTGATTGCGTTGCCGATCAGGTTCTGCCACAGCATCGTCAGCAGCGTCGGATCCCCGACGATCTGCGGCAACGGCTGCGCGGGGCGGACGATCTCGGCGTCGGTTTCCTCGATCGCGGTGGCCAGATTCGACAGGCCGGCGTCGAGCGTCGCGTCGAGCTGCACCTCGGTTTCCGTGGTGCCCAGCCGGCCGACGCGCGAGAAGGTGAGCAAGTCGTTGATCAGCGCCTGCATCCGCTTGGCGCCGTCGACCGCGAATCCGATGTATTCGATGCCGCGCTCGTCGAGCTGGTCGCCGTAGCGCTTTTCCAGCAGCTGACAGAAAGACGCGACCTTGCGCAGCGGTTCCTGCAGATCGTGCGATGCGACGTAGGCGAATTGCTCGAGTTCGGTGTTGGATCGGCGTAATTCAGCGGCCTGTTCGTCCAGTTGCGCCTGCGCCGACTGCGACACCGCGAGTTCGTCGACGATGCGCTTGCGCATGTTCTCCACGTCGATGGCCATGTTGCGAATGTCCTTGGGCCGCCGCGGAGGTGAGATCGTCTCCTCGAAGTTGCCCTGGGTGATGCGCCGGCAGGCCGCGGCCAGCGCCGCGATCGGCCGGGTGATCGCGGCGCGACTGAGCAGCCCCAGCAGCAGGGCGGTTCCGATCACGATGAGCACCGTGGCGCCCAGCACCCAGTCGCGCCAGCCGTTGATCTCGTTGAGCTCGTCGACGGCGGCCGCCCTGGCCGCCGTCAGGTGCGTGTTCTGCGTATCGAAAAGCTCACGGAGATGGTCGAATTTGCTCTTGCCCATGTCGGCCGTGCCGGGGCTGATGTAGCTCGGCGTCTTTGGAGCCACGTTGGCGATCAGGGGATCGGCATAGTTTGTCCGCCAGTCGGCGGCGGCGCTTTCTACCGCGTCCAGGTCGGCGATCAGCTCCGTGCGCCCGCCCACCAGATGCCGAATCTCGTCGGCCGCAGCCTGTTCGGCGCGCTGCCCGTCGTAATACGGCGCGAGGAACTGGCGGTCGGCGGAGATCAGGTAGCCGCGCATGCCCGTCTCCTGGTCGCGCAGCGCCGCCTGCAGGCGCGCCGCGGCGACGCGCGCCGGCTGAATGTTCTGGGCCATCTGCCACGACACCTCGTCGGTGCGATGCAGCAGCACGGCGCCTACCAACGCCCCGACGAGCACGGTGGCGCCCATGACCCACAGCACCAACGCCAGCCATCCCCGCACGGTGAGCTCCGTGAGCCGAAGTGGAAGCGATGGGATCACGTGGTAATCCTCTCGACGCGCAGGACTGCGATGTCATCGGTCAGCCCGCCGCGGGGCTGGGCGAGTTCCTGGGCGCCGTTGATCAGCGCGTCGACGAAGGCGGGGCCGGGCTGATCCGCGTGCGCGCGGGCCAGGGCAAGCAGGCCGTCCTCGCCCAGGCGTTGCGTGCCCTCGCCCGAATAGCCCTCGAAGAGTCCGTCGGTCAGCAACAGCAGGGCGTGCCCGGCGGGCAGCTCGAGCTCTTCGGACGGCCAGTCGCCGGCGTGCAGGCCCAGTGCCGGGCCGCCCGCCGGCTCGAGCCACTCCACGGTCCCGCCGGCCTGCACCAACATCGGCGGGTGGCCGGCGCGGATGACGCCGACGCGCGGGCTGTCGGGCGAGATCTCCAGGCTGAGCACGGTCGCGAAGATCCCGGTGTCGGTTCGTTCCGAATACAGGACCCGTTCGAGCTGCCGCATCAGTTCGACGCCGTGCACACCGGCAAAAGTGAACGCGCGGAACGCAATCCGCAACGCCGCACCCAGTGCGGCCTCGTGCGGGCCGTGCCCGGCGACATCGCCGATCAGGACGTGCACGATCCGGTCGGGCGTCTGGACGACGTCGTAGAAGTCACCGCACAGCAGCGCGTCTTCGCGGGTCGGCCGGTACCTGGCGACGATGTCGACGCCCGGGTTGTCCAGCAGCAGCGGCGAGGGCAGCAGCCCGCGTTCCAGCAGCGCGTTCTCCCGGGCCCGCAGCTGGGTGGCGTGCAGGTCGGCGGCGATGAGCTCGGCGCGCTTGCGTTCGATGGCGTACAGCAGCGCGCGGCGCAGCATTT
This sequence comes from Mycolicibacterium vulneris, assembly GCF_002104765.1. Classification (GTDB taxonomy): domain Bacteria; phylum Actinomycetota; class Actinomycetes; order Mycobacteriales; family Mycobacteriaceae; genus Mycobacterium; species Mycobacterium vulneris. Next base: position 96,225 of record NZ_NCXM01000012.1, on the reverse strand, counting down.
CCGGCTCGACCCGGCCCTTGACCAGATAGTCCTGGGCACCGGCGGCCACCGCCGACGCCCCGAAGTACTCGTCGTTCAGTCCGGTCAGAACCACGATGGGCACGGTTGCGTCGAGGTTGGCGATGCGGTTCAGTGCGTCGATCCCGCTGGCGTCGGGCAGGTGCAGGTCCAGCAGCACGCAGTCGGGCCGGGCGGACTCCAGCTCGCGTTCGGCGTGCGCCATCGACTTCGCCCACACCACCCGGATGTCGGTGACCGCGTCGGTGATCAGATCTTCTACCAGCACCGCGTCGGCGCGGTCGTCCTCGACCAACAGCAACGACAATGACTGCCAACTTGCGGGGGTGACTGGAGCGGGCGTCGTTATCAATTCCCGGCCATCTGTGAACGGGCAGGAGAAGTCGCGCTGTGCACCGAGACCCCCTTGCCGCGAAAAGCCCTTCGACCTGTGACAGTGGTCGGACGTGAGTCGGTGGCTGTTTACCGACCGTCGGTGTGGACTTCACCCACCGAGTGCAGATCCTAAGCGGTGCGACTCGGCTTTTCGCAACAGCATCGCCGGAAAAAGGATCAGCGCAGCAGTGCCCGCGACATCACCACGCGCTGAATCTGATTGGTGCCCTCGTAGATCTGAGTGATCTTGGCGTCGCGCATCATCCGCTCGACCGGGAAGTCGACGGTGTAGCCGGCGCCGCCGAAGAGCTGCACCGCGTCGGTGGTCACTTCCATCGCAACGTCGGAGGCCAGGCATTTGGATGCCGCGGAGATAAAGCCAAGGTGGGATTCGCCGCGCTCGGCGCGGGCGGCGGCGTGGTACACCATCAGCCGGGCGGACTCGACCTTCATGGCCATGTCGGCGAGCATGAACTGCACGCCCTGGTTGTCGCTGACCGGACGGCCGAACTGCTTGCGGTCCTTGGTGTATGCGATGGCCGCGTCCAACGCGCCCTGCGCGATGCCGACGGCCTGGGCGCCGATGGTGGGCCTGGTGTGGTCCAGGGTCGCCAGCGCGGTCTTGAATCCGGTGCCGGGGTCGCCGATGATCCGGTCGCCCGGGATGCGGCAGTTCTCGAAGTAGAGCTCGGTGGTCGGCGAGCCCTTGATGCCGAGCTTGCGCTCCTTGGGCCCCACGGTGAAGCCCTCGTCGTCCTTGTGCACCATGAACGACGAGATGCCGCCTGAGCCCATGTCCGGATCCGTCACGGCCATCACCGTGTACCAGCTCGACTTGCCGCCGTTGGTGATCCAGCACTTGGCGCCGTTGAGGATCCAGTCGTCCCCGTCTGCCTTCGCCCGGGTCCGCATGGAGGCCGCGTCGCTGCCGGCCTCGCGCTCGCTCAGCGCGTAGGACGCCATCGCCGTGCCGTCCGCGATCGACGGCAGCACCTGCTTCTTCAGCTCGTCGGAGCCGCGCAGGATCAGCCCCATCGTGCCCAGCTTGTTCACCGCGGGAATCAGCGATGCCGAGGTGTCGACGCGGGCCACCTCCTCGATCACAATGCACGCCGCCACCGAGTCTGCGCCCTGCCCGCCGTACTCCTCGGGCACGTGCACGGCGTTGAACCCCGACGAGTTCAGCGCCTCCAGCGCCTCCTCGGGGAAGCGGGAGTTCTCGTCCACGTCTGCGGCGTGCGGAGCGATCTCCTTCTCCGCCAGCGCACGGATCGCGGCGCGCAACTCCTGGTGCTCTTCGGGCAGTTGGAACAGATCGAAGTCGGGGTTTCCGGCCCATCCAGCCATCTCGGCCTCCTCTTACTACTCGCGGGTAACTTTACCCTGACGCTGCTGCAGCGCCTCATCCTTGGCCCGCACGCTGCGCGCCAGCTCCTCCTGGAACTCGACGATCCGCGCGCGCAACGCCGGGTCCGACGACCCGAGGATGCGCACCGCGAGCAGCCCGGCGTTGCGGGCTCCCCCGATGGAGACCGTCGCCACCGGGACGCCGGCGGGCATCTGCACGATCGACAGCAGCGAGTCCAGACCGTCCAGGCGCGCCAGCGGCACCGGCACCCCGATCACCGGCAGCGGCGTCGCGGACGCGACCATCCCGGGCAGGTGCGCGGCTCCCCCGGCCCCGGCGATGATCACCTCGATGCCGCGCCCGGCCGCGTCGCGCGCGTAGTCGAACATCACCTGCGGGGTGCGGTGCGCGGAGACGACCCGGACCTCGGCCGGCACATCGAACTCGGCCAGCGCCGCCGCGGCGTCGGCCATCACCGACCAGTCGCTGTCGCTGCCCATGATCACCCCGACGCGAGGCTGCTCAGTCATGGTCATCTATGCCGCTTCTCCTCGCTTTTTCCGATCGCACTGCCCTGTTGATCGTCGCCGGCATGTGGATCCCATCCGTCCGTCCACTGCCCGCGTGACAACCAGTGTGCCGCCAGCTCGGCGCGCTCCCGTAGCTTCGCCACGTTCTCCCGATCGGCCGGCCCGAAGCCGGCGAAGTTGATGTGCCCGACCTTGCGGCCGGGACGTTCTTCCTTGCCGTAGAGGTGGACGCGGGCGTCGGGCATCCGCGCGAACAGGTGGTGCAGCCGCTCGTCGACGCTCATCTCCGGGACTTCGGGGGCGCCCAGCACGTTGGCCATCACCGTCACCGGCGCGATGGCGTCGGTGTCGCCGAGCGGGTAGTCCAGCACCGCGCGCACGTGCTGCTCGAATTGACTGGTGCGCGACCCGTCCATGGTCCAGTGCCCCGAGTTGTGCGGCCGCATCGCGAGCTCGTTGACCAGCAGCTCGCCGTCGACCGTCTCGAAGAGCTCGACCGCGAGCACCCCGACCACGCCGAGCTCGGCGGCCAGCCGCAACGCCAGCTGCTGCGCGGCGGCGGCCCGTTCGCCGGATAGCTCCGGCGCCGGCGCGATCACCTGCACGCAGATCCCGTCTCGTTGCACGGTCTCGACCACCGGCCACGCGGCACCCTGACCGAACGGCGACCGCGCCACCAGGGCCGACAGCTCGCGGCGCAGGTTCACCTGCTCCTCGGCCATCAGCGGCACCCCGTCGGCCAGGAAGGCGGTCGCGATCTCGCGGGCGTGCGACGGGTCGCGCGCCATCCGCACCCCGCGCCCGTCGTAACCGCCGCGGACCGCCTTGACCACCACGGGCCCGGCGATGCGCCGCGCGAAGGCGTCGAGCTCGTCGACGCTGCGGATCTCCGCGTAGCGGGGCACCGGGATGCCGAGGGCCTCCAGCCGGCGGCGCATGACGAGCTTGTCCTGCGCGTGCACCAGGGCCTGCGGCGGCGGGGCCACGTTGACGCCCTCGGCGACCAGCTTCTCCAGCAGTTCGTTGGGCACGTGTTCGTGGTCGAAGGTCAGCACGTCGGCGCCCACGGCCACCCGGCGCAAGGCGTCGAGATCGGTGTGCGACCCGATGACGATGTCGGGCGCGACCAGCGCGGCCGGCTCGTCGGCGGCGGTGGCCAGCACCCGCAGCGACTGCCCCAGCGCGATCGCCGCCTGGTGGGTCATTCGGGCGAGCTGACCGCCACCGACCATTGCGACGACGGGGACGACGCGGGGGGCGGCGCGGGGCGCTGCGACGGGGGCTGCGCCCGGCGGGCGTGTACTCGGCACGGCCATCATGGTGTCACGGCGAAACAAACCGGCGCCAAAGGCGTGTTGACCGGGGCCGACACCGAATTGTTATGTACCATTTTGCGTCGAATTTGTGTGCATACGTAGACTGACGTGTTGTGTCCTTCGCCGAAGCCACGATCGCGCGTCTGCCTAGGGTTATGCAGCCCTATTTGCTACGCCACCACGAACTGATCAAATTCGCCATCGTCGGCGGAACCACATTCGTCATCGACTCGGCGATTTTCTACACGCTGAAGCTGACAATTCTCGAATCCAAACCGGTGACAGCGAAGGTGATCGCCGGCATTGTCGCCGTCATCGCGTCCTACGTGCTGAACCGGGAATGGAGCTTCCGCAATCGCGGCGGGCGCGAACGCCACCACGAGGCCCTGCTGTTCTTCGCGTTCAGCGGCGTGGGGGTGCTGCTCTCCATGGCACCGCTGTGGTTCTCCAGCTACGTGTTGCAGCTGCGCGAGCCGACGGTGTCGCTGGCGGCGGAAAACGTAGCCGACTTCATCTCGGCCTACATCATCGGCAACCTGCTGCAGATGGCGTTCCGGTTCTGGGCGTTTCGGCGCTGGGTGTTCCCCGATCAGTTCGCGCGCGACCCCGAGAAGGCGCTGGAGTCGGCGCTTACCGCCGGCGGTATCGCCGAAATCTTCGAGGATGAGATCGAGGGCGGCAACGTCACGCTGCTGCGCGCCTGGCGCAACCGGGCCAGCCGGCTGACTCAGCTGGGCGATTCCTCGGAACCCAGGGTGTCGAAGACTTCGTGATACAGCAGCGCGTGCACCTCGCGCAGCCGCGGGATGTCGTAGAACTCCAACGGATCTTGTGACGCCGACTCGATGATCAGCGTCCCGGTGCGGAACATGCGCTCGGTGATGCGGTCGCGGAATTCCACGCTGTTGATCCGGGCCAGCGGGATATCGATGCCGGTGCGGGTCAGCACCCCGTGCCGGAACATCACCCGCCGGTTGGTCACCACGAAGTGGGTGGTCAGCCAGCTCAAAAACGGCCACAGCGTCAGCCAGCCCACGATCACCAGCCAGATCCCCCAGATGACGCCGTAGATGATGTTCTTGGCGAGCTGCTCCCAGTGCGTCGAGTTGAGGTATCCGGAGCCGAACGCGGCCAGTCCGGTCACCAGGATGAGGACGAGCACCGGCCAGATCAGCCGCTTCCAGTGCGGGTGGCGATGCACGATGACGTGTTCGCCGGCGGCCAGGACGTTATCCGGGTAGCCCATGCCCGCCGACATTAGCTGTGCACCGCGACATTCCGAGGCTGACTAGGCCGATGGTGGTGGCGACCCGCTGCGCCCGGCTCCACCGCGCTTGCGATCGCCACTCGGGCCGATGGTGGCGACCCGCTGCGCCCGGCTCCGCCGCGCTTGCGATCGCCACTAGCGCAAATGCACCACGTCGCCGGCCGCAACGACGACGGTCTGCCCGCCACTCTCCAGGCAGAGCCGGCCCTGATCGTCGATGGCGGTGGCGGTCCCGTCGACCTGCTTGCCGCCGGGCAGGTGCGCGCGTACCCGGGTGCCGATGGTCAGGCTGCGCGCCCGGTAGTCGGCGGCCAGCGCCCAGTCGGCCCCGCGCGCGGCGCGCCAGGCCACGATCCGCCGGCCCAGCTCCCGCAGCAGCGCCGACACCAGTTGGGTGCGGTCGGGCGCGGCCACGCCCAGGTCGAGCAGCGACGTCGCGCCGGGGCCGTCGATCTCGTCGGCGGACTGAGTCACGTTGAGCCCCAAGCCGATAACCACGACGGGCTTGGCCACCTCGGCAAGAATGCCGGCCAGCTTGCCCGGCGAATCCGGCGGTCCGGCCAGCACGTCGTTGGGCCACTTGAGGCCCGCCTGCGCCTCGGTCCCCGCCAGCAGCGGCGTTACGGTGTCTACCACCGCCACCCCGGTGGCCAGCGGCAGCCAGCCCCATCCGGTGGTGGGGACGTCGACGACGCTCACCCCGACGGACATGGTGATCTGGGCCCGCGGCGTGGCCGACCAGCCGCGGCCGTGCCGGCCCCGCCCGGCGGTCTGGTGCTCGGCGATCAGCACGGCACCGGCGACGTCGTCGCCCGACGCCGCGCGCGCCAGCAGGTCGGCGTTGGTGGAGCCGGTCTGCTCGACGACGTCGAGCTTGCGCCAGCCCAGCCCGGTGCCGATCGACTCGGCGCGCAATGCGCTCTCGTCCAACGGTGCTCGAAGCTGATCTCGTTCTGTCACCGCACCCAGCCTAGAACTCAGGGCCGGCGGTCGCGCATGTCCAGCACGGCCAAATGGCTGAACAGCATGCTGGTTCCGATCGGGTTGCCCCCGCCGGGATAGGCGGTGCCGCTGGGCGCGGCCATCGTGTTGCCCGCGGCGTACAGGCCGGGAATGGGGTTGCCGGCCGCGTCGAGCACCCGCGCCGCGGCGTCGGTGCGCAGGCCGCCCTTGGTGCCCAGATCCGAGATGCCGAACGCGGCGGCGTGATACGGCGGCGAGTCGATGGGCACCAGCGGCGACGCGCCCGCCGAGAAGGCGCGGTCGAAGGCCTCGTCGCCGCGGCCGAAGTCCTCGTCGACGCCGGCGGCGGCGAAGCCGTTGAACCGCGCGACCGTCTCCGCCAACCGCTCCCCCGGCACGCCGATCTTGGCGGCGAGTTCCTCGAGGGTGTCCGCGGTGTGCCACAGGCCGGCGGCGGCGTACTTCTCGGTCTCCACGATGGAGACGTTGGCCGCCTTCACCGGAGGGACCTCGCCCTCCTTGTCGTCGTAGATCATCCAGTACGGCAACGTCATCGACCCGTCCTGCAGCTGCGCGATGATCTCTCGGCCGGCCCGGTCGTAGGCCCGGGACTCGTTGACGAACCGGTTGCCCGACTGGTTGACGAAAATGCCGCCGGTGAACCACAGCGCGAACGCGGACCGGCCGTCGGGATGGGTCATGCCCGGCGACCACCAGGCCTGGTCCAGCAGGTCGGTGTCGGCGCCCGCGGCGATACCGGCCTGCAGCGCCAGACCGCGACTGCCCGGGCCGCCCATGGTGTCTCGCGACGTTCCCGGCACGCCGTACCGTCGGCGCAGCTCCTCGTTGGCCTCGAAGCCCCCGGCCGCCAGCAGCACCCCCCGGCGGGCGCGGATCGCGCGGCGCTCTCCGGCGGTCTCGACGATCGCTCCCGTCACCCGGCCGTCCGACACCACCAGCTCGACCAGGGCGGTGTCGAGCCGCAGCGACGCCGTCGGGTACTGCCCGATGGCCTTGAGGAATCGCGCGATCAGCGCACGACCCCCAAGGTAGTAGTCGGACGGCGGTTCGGCGCCGAGCCGGTCGGTGTCCAAGGGCCCGCGGATCGCCTCGCGGAATTCGGGGGCGGCGGCCACCTTCAGCGGCTTGGCCGCGATGTGGCGCTGACCGTCCAGGCGCGCCTTGGGCGCCGTGCCGTAGTAATCGGGCCAGGGCAACGGCACGAACTTCAGGTTCGGGTCGGCCTCGAGGTAATCGATCAGCGGCGCGCCGCCGCGGACGAAGGTTTCCTGCAGCTCGCGCGGCGTGCGGTCGCCGACCACGGCGCGGTAGTAGGTGAGCGCGTCCTCGATGGTGTCGTCGTCCATCCCTGCGCGGACCAGGACGGGATTGCACGGGAACCAGACGCCGCCCCCACCGGAGTACGCGGTGGTGCCACCGAATTTCGACGTCGCCTCCACCAGCACGACGTTGAGGCCCTCGCGCGCCGCGGTGTACGCGCCGGTCACGCCGCCGCCGCCGGACCCCGCCACCAGCACGTCGCAGTCGGCCACCAAGTCGGCAGTTTCCAACGGGCCGGCGTCCATCAGCGGAGAGTACCGCGCCGACGGACCCGACTCGTGCGACAAGCGCAGACCGACGCGATCACAGCTAGCGCTGCCGGCCATGCAACGCGAATTCCGCTTCAGGCAAGCGCTTTTCGTCGGATCGCCGGACCGCGGGGCGGGCACCGCGCACACCCCGGCCGCCATGGCGGTGGCCGCCGACTCGTGCAGCCGGTCGAAGCGGGAATGATCCGCAGCACGGAGGCGGAGTCGGAACCCAGTTCCGACATCCCAACCGAATCGGCGTTCATCGGCGGAGGTTGCCGTCATCGGCCTTCATCGGAGCCGACCACCAACCACGCTAAGCTCGACACCCATGACGAGCGTTACCGACCACACTGCGGAACCGGCCGCCGAGCACTCCATCGACATCCACACCACCGCCGGCAAGCTGGCCGAGCTGCACAAGCGCCGCGAAGAGTCGCTGCATCCGGTGGGCGAAGAGGCCGTCGAGAAGGTGCACGCCAAGGGCAAGCTGACCGCCCGTGAGCGCATCCTCGCCCTGCTCGACGAGGACTCGTTCGTGGAGCTCGACGCGCTGGCCCGGCACCGGAGCAAGAACTTCGGCCTGGAGAACAACCGCCCGCTGGGCGACGGCGTGATCACCGGCTACGGCACCATCGACGGCCGCGACGTCTGCATCTTCAGCCAGGACGCCACGGTGTTCGGCGGCAGCCTCGGCGAGGTGTACGGCGAGAAGATCGTCAAGATCCAGGAGCTGGCGATCAAGACCGGCCGCCCCCTGATCGGCATCAACGACGGTGCCGGCGCGCGGATCCAGGAGGGCGTCGTCTCGCTCGGCCTGTACAGCAAGATCTTCCGCAACAACATCCTGGCGTCGGGCGTCATCCCGCAGATCTCGCTGATCATGGGCGCCGCCGCCGGTGGGCACGTGTACTCCCCCGCCCTGACCGACTTCGTGGTGATGGTCGACCAGACCAGCCAGATGTTCATCACCGGGCCCGATGTCATCAAGACGGTCACCGGTGAGGACGTCACCATGGAGGAGCTGGGCGGCGCCCACACCCACATGGCCAAATCGGGCACCCTGCACTACGTCGCCTCCGGCGAGCAGGACGCCTTCGACTGGGTTCGCGACCTGCTCAGCTACCTGCCGCCCAACAACGCCACCGACGCGCCGCGCTACGCCGAGCCGCATCCCCCGGGCGCCATCGAGGACAACCTCACCGAGGAGGACCTCGAGCTGGACACGCTGATCCCGGACTCGCCCAACCAGCCCTACGACATGCACGAGGTGATCACCCGCATCCTCGACGACGACGAGTTCCTGGAGGTGCAGGGCGGTTACGCGCAGAACATCGTCGTCGGGTTCGGCCGCGTCGAGGGCCGGCCGGTCGGAATCGTCGCCAACCAGCCGACCCAGTTCGCCGGCTGCCTGGACATCAACGCCTCGGAGAAGGCGGCGCGGTTCGTCCGGACCTGCGACTGCTTCAACATCCCGATCATCATGCTGGTGGACGTCCCGGGCTTCCTGCCGGGCACCGGCCAGGAGTACAACGGCATCATCCGCCGCGGCGCCAAGCTGTTGTTCGCCTACGGCGAGGCGACGGTCCCGAAGATCACCGTCATCACCCGCAAGGCCTACGGCGGCGCCTACTGCGTCATGGGGTCCAAGGACATGGGCTGCGACGTCAACCTGGCGTGGCCGTCGGCGCAGATCGCGGTGATGGGCGCCTCGGGCGCCGTCGGGTTCGTCTACCGCAAGCAGCTGAGCGAGGCCGCCAAGGAGGGCAAGGACGTCGACGCGCTGCGCCTGCAGCTGCAGCAGGAGTACGAGGACACGCTGGTCAACCCGTACGTCGCCGCCGAGCGCGGCTACGTCGACGCGGTCATCCCGCCGTCGCACACCCGCGGCTACATCGGGACGGCGCTGCGGCTGCTGGAACGCAAGATCTCCCACCTGCCCCCCAAGAAGCACGGGAACATTCCGCTATGAGTCGAGCGAGCGACGACATGCAGACCGACGACGCGGTGGCCGGCGAGGCCGCGGTCGAGGACGCTTCGCAGCCGCAGGCGCACGAGCCCCACATCCAGATCCTCAAGGGTGAGCCAACGGCCGAGGAGGTGGCCGCGCTGGTCGCGGTGCTGGGCTGCGCCGGCGGTGCGCCGGAGCCCGAACAGCCCGAGCGGACCCGCTGGGGCCTGCCAGTCGACCGGCTGCGTTTCGCGATGACCAACTATCAGCGGCTCACGTTCCAGCAAATGACCCACATGAGGCATTGACCCGCCTGGTGCTGGCGTCGGCCTCCACCGGCCGCCTCAAGGTGTTGCGTCAGGCCGGCGTCGATCCGCTGGTCGTGGTCTCCGGAGTCGACGAGGACGCCCTCGCCGCCGCGCTGGGCCCCGACGCGTCCCCGGGCGACGTGGTGTGCGCCCTCGCCCGCGCCAAGGCGGACCGGGTGGCCGGCGAGCTCGACGGCGACCTGGCGGCCGATTGCGTTGTCCTCGGCTGTGATTCGATGCTTTCCCTCGACGGCGGGCTGTGCGGGAAACCCGGGTCGGCCGATGCCGCCGCCGAGCAGTGGCGCCTGATGGGTGGCCGCTCCGGCGAGCTGCACACCGGACACTGCCTGCTGCGGCTCACCGACGGCGGCATTACCCATCGTGAAGTCGAATCGCTAAGCACCACAGTGTATTTCGCTACACCGTCGGAGACGGACCTGCGGGCGTATGTCGGTCACGGGGAGCCGTGGCACGTGGCCGGCGGCTTCACCCTGGACGGCCTGGGCGGCTGGTTCGTCGACGGCATCGACGGCGACCCGTCGAACGTGATCGGGGTCAGCCTGCCGCTGGTGCGGTCGCTGCTGGGCCGGGTCGGGCTGTCGGTGTCCGCACTGTGGGACGCCAACTGACCTGGCGGTAGGCTCGACAATGTGGCATTACCATCCGATCCAAGCCCGACACTGTCGGCCTACGCCCACCCCGAGCGACTGGTCACCGCCGACTGGCTGTCCGCCAACCAAGGCACCCCCGGCCTGGCGATCGTCGAATCCGACGAGGACGTCTTGCTTTACGACGTCGGTCACATCCCGGGCGCGGTGAAGGTCGACTGGCACACCGACCTCAACGATCCGCGGATCCGCGATTACATCAACGGCGAACAGTTCGCGGAGCTGATGGACCGCAAGGGCATCGCCCGCGACGACACCGTGGTGATCTATGGCGACAAGAGCAACTGGTGGGCGGCCTACGCGCTGTGGGTGTTCACGCTGTTCGGCCACCCCGACGTGCGGCTGCTCAACGGCGGCCGTGACCTGTGGCTGGCCGAACGCCGGGAGACCACGCTGGACGTGCCCACCAAGACGTCCAGCGGCTACCCCGTCGTCACCCGCAACGACGAGCCCATCCGCGCCTTCAAGGACGACGTGCTGGGCATTCTCGGCAGCCAGCCGCTGATCGACGTGCGCTCGCCGGACGAGTACACGGGCAAGCGCACGCACATGCCCGACTACCCCGAGGAAGGCGTGCTGCGCGGCGGACACATCCCCACCGCCCGGTCGATTCCGTGGGCCAAGGCCGCCGACGAGAACGGCCGGTTCCGCAGCCGCGAGGAGCTCGAGGAGCTGTACGGCTTCCTGCAACCGGACGACAAGACCGTCGTGTACTGCCGCATCGGCGAGCGGTCCAGCCACACCTGGTTCGTGCTGACGCATCTGCTGGGCAAGCCCGGGGTGCGCAACTATGACGGCTCGTGGACCGAGTGGGGCAACACCGTGCGCACGCCGATCGTGGCGGGTGAAGAGCCGGGATCCGTTCCCGTCTGATGGCGCCGCGATGAGCATGCCCGCGCCGCTGGCCGAAGTGGTGTCCGACTTCGCCGAGGTCGAGGGCCAGGACAAGCTGGCGCTGCTGCTGGAGTTCGCCAACGAACTCCCGGCGCTGCCGCCCGACCTCGAACAGGCGGCGATGGAACCGGTGCCCGAATGCCAGACGCCGCTGTTTCTGCATGTCGACGCCAGCGACCCCGAGCGGGTGCGGCTGCACTTCAGCGCGCCCGCCGAATCGCCCACCACGCGCGGGTTCGCGTCGATTCTGGCCACCGGTCTCGACGAACAGCCGGCCGCCGACATCCTGGCGGTGCCCGAGGATTTCTACGCCGACCTCGGGCTGGCCGCTCTGATCAGCCCGCTGCGGCTGCGCGGCCTGTCGGCGATGCTCGCCCGCATCAAGCGCAGGCTGCGCGAGAGTGCCTAAAAAACCCCAAAATTCCGGACCGCCTCGTCGGGCCCAACGGCGCGGCGCTTAGACTTCCCGAGAACTCGTTGTAAGAAATTCTCTTAGAAAGCCCGCAGAAATACGTCTGCGGATATGCCAAACAGGAGGCGCAGTGGCTAGTCACGCCAGCTCGAGGATCTCCAAGGTGCTCGTTGCCAACCGCGGCGAAATCGCTGTCCGGGTGATCCGGGCGGCCCGCGACGCGGGCCTGTCCAGCGTGGCGGTGTACGCCGAGCCCGATGCCGACGCGCCGCACGTGCGTCTGGCCGACGAGGCGTTCGCTCTGGGCGGTCAGACGTCGGCGGAGTCCTACCTGGACTTCGGCAAAATCCTTGACGCGGCGGCCAAGTCGGGCGCCAACGCCATTCACCCCGGCTACGGCTTCCTGTCCGAGAACGCCGATTTCGCGCAGGCGGTCCTGGACGCGAACCTGATCTGGATCGGGCCCAGCCCGCAGTCCATCCGCGACCTCGGTGACAAGGTCACCGCCCGCCACATCGCGGCCCGCGCGCAGGCCCCGCTGGTGCCAGGCACCCCCGACCCGGTGAAGGACGCCGACGAGGTGGTGGCCTTCGCCAAGGAGTACGGCGTGCCGATCGCCATCAAGGCGGCGTTCGGGGGCGGCGGCCGCGGCATGAAGGTGGCCCGCACCCTCGAAGAGATCCCCGAGCTGTTCGAGTCGGCCACCCGCGAGGCCGTCGCGGCGTTCGGCCGCGGCGAGTGCTTCGTCGAGCGTTACCTGGACAAGCCGCGCCACGTCGAGGCGCAGGTGATCGCCGACCAGCACGGCAACGTCATCGTCGCCGGCACCCGCGACTGCTCGCTGCAGCGCCGATTCCAGAAGCTGGTGGAAGAGGCCCCCGCGCCGTTCCTGACCGACGCGCAGCGCAAGGAGATCCACGAGTCGGCCAAGCGGATCTGCAAGGAGGCGCACTACTACGGCGCCGGGACGGTGGAGTACCTGGTCGGCCAGGACGGCCTGATCTCCTTCCTGGAGGTCAACACCCGTCTGCAGGTCGAGCACCCGGTCACCGAGGAGACCGCCGGCATCGACCTGGTGCTGCAGCAGTTCAAGATCGCCAACGGCGAGAAGCTGGACCTCACCGAGGACCCCACGCCGCGCGGGCACGCCATCGAGTTCCGGATCAACGGCGAGGATGCCGGACGCGGTTTCCTGCCCGCGCCCGGCCCGGTCACCCGCTACGACATCCCGACCGGGCCCGGCGTCCGGCTGGACTCGGGCGTCGAGGCCGGTTCGGTCATCGGCGGCCAGTTCGACTCGATGCTGTCCAAGCTGATCGTGTACGGCGCCACCCGCGAGGAGGCGCTCGCCCGCTCCCGTCGGGCTCTGGACGAGTTCCACGTCGAAGGCCTGGCCACGGTCATCCCGTTCCACCGCGCCGTGGTGTCCGACCCGGCGTTCATCGGTGACGACGACGGCTTCTCGGTGCACACGCGCTGGATCGAGACCGAGTGGGACAACACCATCGAGCCGTTCACCGGCGGCGAGCCGCTGGACGAAGAGGACGCCCGGCCCCGCCAGAAGGTGGTCGTGGAGGTCGGTGGCCGCCGGCTCGAGGTGTCACTGCCCGGCGACCTGGCGCTGTCCGGCGGTGGGACCGCCGACCCGGCCGGCGTCATCCGCAAGAAGCCCAAGCCGCGCAAGCGCGGGACGCACGCGGGTGCGGCTGCGTCCGGTGACGCGGTGACCGCCCCCATGCAGGGCACCGTCGTCAAGGTCGCGGTCGAGGAAGGCCAGGAGGTTGCCGCGGGCGACCTGGTGGTGGTGCTCGAGGCGATGAAGATGGAGAACCCGGTCACCGCGCACAAGGACGGTGTCATCACCGGACTCGCGGTCGAGGCCGGCGCCGCCATCACCCAGGGCACCGTGCTCGCCGAGATCAAGTAGCGGTTGCCTGAGAGTTTTCCCAGACAGCGTTGTCGGCCCCGGCTATCGCGAGTAGGGTCACGGACAAGGTTGAGTTCACAGCCGCCCGGGATACGTCGGTGACGTGGGGGTGGGCGGAATTCCCTCCTTCTCCAAGCTCTTTGCACGTGGCTGACGTATTTACAGCACGAATCCCTCAACGGGATGGAGTAAGCGATGTCTGTGGCCCAATCTTGGCAACAAAGCCGCACAGCACAATTCACCGCCCGCTGGGGCCCGACGGGCACCCTGATCACGGTGGACGGCGAGCTCGACGCGGCCAACACCGATCAGCTCGTGGCGTACGTGCAGCAGAGCGCCGGCCGCTCCCGACGGATGGTCCTTGACCTCCGCGGCCTGAAATTCATTGGTACCGCCGGCTTTTCGGCGCTGCACCGGATCAACGTGAAATGCTCGGCGGCCCAGGTGTCCTGGGCCATGGCGCCGAGCCCGGCGGTGGCCAGGTTGCTGCGGGTCTGCGACCCGGACGGCACCCTGCCGGTGACGACGCAGCAGGCCGAGCCACTGCTGGAACCGCTGTGGGTTGAGGAACGGCCCCGGCCGCTACTGCAGCTGATCACGGAGCCGCGTTAGCGACTTCGCGAGCAACCGCGACACATGCATCTGGGAGATGCCGACCCGCTCCGCGATCTGCGTCTGCGTCATCGACTCGAAGAATCGCAGCACCAGCACCGTTCGCTCGCGCTCGGGCAGCGCCTCGAGCAGCGGACGCAGCGATTCCTGATCCTCGATCCGGTCCAGGCCGGTGTCGACGTCGCCGAGGGTGTCCGCGATCGCGCGGGCTTCCTCGTCCTCGCCGCCGCCACCGCTGTCGATGGACAGGGTGTTGTACGAGCTGCCGGCCACCAGGCCCTCGACGACCTCTTCGCGGTCCATGTCGAGTTCCGCGGCGAGTTCGGTCGCGGTGGGCGCCCGGCCCAGCCGCTGCGACAAGTCGGCTGTGGCGGTGCCCAGCCGCAGGTGCAGTTCCTTCAGCCGCCGCGGGACCTTGACCGACCAGCTGTTGTCACGGAAGTGGCGGCGGACCTCGCCCATGATCGTGGGCACCGCGAAGGAGACGAAGTCCGAGCCGGCGTCGACGTCGAAGCGGACCACCGCGTTGACCAGCCCGACGCGGGCCACCTGAACCAGGTCGTCACGCGGTTCGCCGCGGCCCTCGAAGCGGCGCGCGATGTGATCGGCGAGCGGCAGGCACCGCTCGACGATCTTGTCCCGTTGGCGCTGGAATTCCATCGAGTCCGGCGTGGCACTCGCCAACTCACGGAACATGTCCGGAACATCGGCGTATTCGTTCGGACGCGACACCGAACCGCCGGCAGCTCGCGGTGTCACCTGCTGGAGGCCGCCCGTCGCGCCGTCAGTGTGATGCCGAAAACACTGCCGGTTTCATTGGGTTCGCGACCGTCATGGAAAGTCTGGACGTCGTCGGCGAGCGACGTCAGCACGTGCCAACTGAAGCTTCCGGGCGCCACCACGTCGTGGGTGTCGCATGCCGCGGAAGCCTCCACCACCAACTGGTCATCCTGCGGATCGACCACGACGATCAGGGTCGCGTCGGGAGTGGCCGAACGAATCAACCGGGTGCACACTTCGTCGACCGCGAGCCGCAGGTCCGCCACCGCATCGAAATCCAGGTCCTCGAAGGTGCCGATGGCACCGACCAGGGTGCGCAGCATCGCGAGGTTCTCCAGTCGCGCAGCAACGTGAAGCTCGACGGCGCGCTGGCCGCGCGGACGCTCGTTGGCGTGCAATCCAGCATCCTTCATATGCTCTCCCGGCAATGTTTGACTGACACTACTACTGCCTCGCAGTCCGCCGTGGACCTCGCGTTCGAGCCGGTTAGTCATGGTCGCCGCCGGGTATTCGGCCCGCCGCGGGCGGGCCTGACACGACCGACACAGTCGCGACGCGCCGATAGCGGTGCGTCGCGATGATCGCCGAGGTCACGCTGGTCATATCGATAGTCGTTGCAGTAGGCATATATGTCGGTGTGTTCGTGATCCTGTTCCCCACGATGGGGTGACCACGCTAACGCAACCGTTCCGGCACTCATCATGGTCCACACCTGATACCCACAAGTCAGCGCCCGTAACCGCGGATTCAGCTTTCCAGCGAAATTTAACACCGCCTGCGTCGGGGCAGGTCACCGGCCGAAAAGCCCGCGATGAAAGCTGGCGCCCCGGCTAGTCGGCGGCGGGTGTCAGCTGGCCGGCCACTGCCGGTGCGCCTCGGGATGTTCGGCGTACCACCGATCGGCGATCCGGCGAATCCTGCGGTGCTCCACCGCGAGCCAGACCAGCCCGAGCACTGCGGCGATGACCGCGACGATCCCCGCCGTCATGCCCTCGTGGTGATGTCCGCTGCCGAAGGCCGCAAGACTGCCGCAGACCCCGATCACGCCCGCCACGACTAAGAGATACCCGGGCCAGTGCAGGACGTCGATCAGCGACTCGCCGGCCAGCGGCCGCGTGGTCCTCAGATGGTCGACGGGATCGTGGTAGGTGTCTCCCATAGCTGCTCCTCACCGCACCATCAACGTTAGATCGCGGGAGAACAAACCTAAAGGGCCAGTACTGGACCAGCGATCGGAGCAACACCCATGGCGACCATCAGCGCCATCGCGGTCAACAGGAACCAGCCCGCGCCGTGCCATCCCCACCACGTGCCCCGGGCCTTCCACACCAGATAGGTGCGGACGAAGGCCCAGATCCCGGCGGCGAGCGCGATCAGCGGGCCGCCGAACGCCAGCAGGGTGCGCTGCGGCGCCCCGCACGCCACCGTGTCCACGCTGACCCCCGGGCAGGTACTCACCCACACCGCGGCGATCAAGAGGAAGCCGACGGCGGCCAGCGTCGACAGCACGGCAAACCGGATGGCGGCGTGCACCTCGCCGTCCTCCTGACCCAAGCGGTCACCGCCGGATCGAGCGTCCGCTTTCTGCATCGTTGGTCACCTCCCTCGGGGGCCCGCGCTCAGTTCATCGCTCGCTACGTCACATTAGTTACCGGGCATCATCACCGCGCTGGTAGTAGCGGAAGGCGCACAAAAACAAATACCCCCTGGCAAACGGCGGTAAACGGGATCGATGTGAGGTCAAGGCCTACGCAGGGCCCGCAGAGCCGCGCGGACGGCGCACAGTGCGGCGTCGATCTCCGCGCGCGAGACGGTCAGGGCCGGACGGAACCGGACGCCGTCGTGCCCCGAGGGCAGCACTATCACCGCCTGGCGCCACAGCAGGCGGATCAGCTCGTCGCGGTCGGCGGTGGTCGGCGCGCTGAACGCACACATCAGGCCGCGGCCACGGGGGTCGAGCACCAGGCCGGGAAATTCGCCGGCGAGTTCGTCGAGGCGCGCATGCAGGTAGACCCCTTGTTCGGCGGCCCGGTCGAACAGTCCGTCGGCCTCGATCACCTCCAGGATTCGGCGGGCGCGCACCATGTCGGCTAGGTTGCCGCCCCACGTCGAGTTCACCCGGGAGGACACCGCGAAGACGTTGTCGCGGACCTCGTCGACCCGGCGGCCGGCCATGATGCCGCACACCTGGGTCTTCTTGCCGAATGCCACCACGTCGGGTTGCACGCTCAATTGCTGGTAGGCCCACGGCCTTCCGGTCAGGCCGCAACCGGTCTGCACTTCGTCGAAGATCAGCAAGGCGTCGTACCCGTCGCACAGCTCGCGCATGGCCGCGAAGAACTCCGGCCGGAAGTGACGGTCGCCGCCCTCACCCTGGATGGGCTCGGCCACGAAGCAGGCGATGTCGTGCGGGTGGGCCTCGAAGGCCGCGCGGGCCTGGCGCAGTGACTCGGCCTCCAGCGCCGCCATGGCCGCGCCGTCCAAGCCGGGCCGGAGGAACGGGGCGTCGATGCGGGGCCAGTCGAACTTGGGGAAGCGGGCCACGGTGACCGGCTTGGTGTTGGTCAGCGACAGCGTGTATCCGCTGCGGCCGTGGAACGCGCCGCCCAGGTGCAGCACGCGGGTGCCCAGCGCAGGATCGATCCCGCGCGCTTCGTTGAACCTGCTCTTCCAGTCGAACGCCACCTTCAGCGCGTTCTCCACCGCGAGCGCGCCGCCATCGACGAAAAACAGGTGCGGCAGCGCCGGGTCGCCCAGCACCCGGGCGAAGGTCTGCACGAAGCGGGCCAGCGCCACTGAGTAGACGTCGGAGTTGCTGGGCTTGTTCAGGGCGGCCTGCGCCAGTTCGGCGCGAAACTCCTGGTCATCGGCCAGTGCGGGGTGGTTCATGCCCAGCGCCGACGACGCAAAGAAGGTGAACATGTCCAGGTAGCGCCGGCCGTCGCGGGCGTCGTACAGGTAGGAGCCGGCGGAGCGGGCCATATCGAGCACGAAGTCGAAGCCGTCGGCCAGAATGCTGCGCGCCAGCACCTCGTGGACCCGGTCGGGCTCGGTGTGGGTGAAGCGTTCGAGGGTGGCGGTCATGGCCCGATGGTAGCCGATCTTTACGGAACCATGAGGGTTTTACCGTATATTTTATGGTATTCGTTGCCTATCAGCGTAAAAAGTATTCAATATGATGGTGCTTCGCGTCCTGACGTTCGCCGTCGTCCGGATCCGCTGCAGCAGGTCCTCCAGCGCTCGGGCGGACGGAACGCGCACCAGCAGGACGTAGCTTTCCTCGCCGGCCACCGAGTGACACGATTCGATCTCCTCGATGTGCTCAAGGCGGGCGGGCGCATCATCGGGTTGAGAGGGATCCAAGGGAGTGATGGCCACGAACGCCGACAGCAGGTGTCCGACCGCCTCGGGGTCGACGCGCGCCGCATATCCCGAGATGACGCCGCGCGCCTCGAGCCTGCGCACCCGCGACTGCACCGCCGAGACCGACAGCCGCGCGCTGGCCGCCAGCTCCGCCAGCGTCGCACGGCCGTCGGCGACCAGCTCACGCAGCAGAATCCGGTCAACCTCATCGAGCGTCTCACTCATGGCCGGAGACTATCGCAGGAACGGCCCGTCGTGACCCGCACGAAATGGCTGGAGACCTGGCAACTTCGGGCACAGTTCGCGGCGGGTCTGTCGGCGATGTATGCGGCCGAGGTGCCCGCCTACGGCACCCTGGTCGAGGTCAGCGAGCGAGTCAACGCCGATTACGCGGCGCGTCATGCCGATGCCGAACGGTTCGGCTCGCTGCGGCGGATCACCGCCGAGCGGCACGGTGCCATCCGGGTGGGCAGCCCGGCCGAACTGGCCGCCGTAGCAGACCTTTTCGCCGCGTTCGGCATGCTGCCGGTGGGCTACTACGACCTGCGTTGCGCGGCGTCACCCGTCCCCGTGGTCTCGACAGCCTTCCGGCCCATCGACGCAACCGCGTTGTCGCGCAACCCGTTCCGGGTGTTCACCTCGATGCTGGCCACCCGCGACCCGCGCTACTTCGACCGCGACCTGCGCCGCCGCGTCGACACCTTCCTGGAGCGGCGCCAGCTGTTCGACCCCGCGTTGGTGGCCCGGGCGCGGGTCATCGCCGCCGAGGGCGGCTGCGATGCCGACGAGGCGCGGCCGTTCGTCGCGGCGGCGGTGGCGGCCTTCGCGTTGTCCGGCGAGCCGATCGAGCGATCTTGGTATGACGAATTGGCGCGCGTCTCCGCGGTGGCCGCCGACATCGCGGGCGTGGGCTCGACCCACATCAATCACCTGACGCCCCGGGTGCTCGACATCGACGACCTGTACCAGCGGATGACCCGGCGCGGCATCACCATGGTCGACGCCATCCAGGGACCGCCCCGCAACGACGGGCCGGCGGTCCTGTTGCGCCAGACGTCTTTTCGTGCCCTGGCCGAACCGCGCCGCTTCCGGGGCGACGACGGCCGCATCACCGAGGGGACACTGCGGGTGCGCTTCGGCGAGGTGGAGGCGCGTGGCGTCGCGCTGACACCCAAGGGCCGGGAACGCTACGACGCCGCGATGGCCGCCACCGACCCGGCCGCGGCGTGGGCGGACCACTTCCCGCGCAGCGACGCGGAGATGGCCGCCGCGGGACTGGCCTACTACCGCGGCGGCGACCCGTCGGCGCCGATCGTCTACGAGGACTTCCTGCCCGCGTCGGCGGCGGGGATTTTCCGGTCAAACCTGGACTCCCCCGCAGGCTTCGGAAAGCATTGCACCGTCGATGATTCCGGCTACGACGCGCACTGGCTGGCCGGGTCCATCGGCCGCGAGATCTACGACCCCTACCCACTTTACGAAGCGCTCTCCCAGGAGGCAGGCCGATGAATATGCCGACAGCCGATGACCTGCGCGCCCGGGCGCGAGACGCCCTGCGGGCGATGGGGGCCGGCATCGCACTCGGCGAGCCGGACGCCCACGGCATGCCGGCCGGCACACCGATCACCGGCGAGGTGCTGTTCACCGTCGCGCCCACCACCCCCGAGCAGGCCGAGCGGGTGATATCCGAAGCCGCGCAAGCATTTTCGGTGTGGCGCGCAACCCCGGCCCCGGCGCGCGGTGCACTGGTGGCGCGGCTCGGCGAGCTGCTGACCGAGCATAAGGACGAGCTGGCCACCCTGGTGACGCTCGAGGTCGGCAAGATCACCTCCGAGGCAGCCGGCGAGGTGCAGGAGATGATCGACATCTGCCAGTTCGCCGTCGGCCTGTCGCGTCAGCTCTACGGCCGCACCATCGCCTCGGAGCGCCCCGGCCATCGACTGCTGGAGACCTGGCACCCACTCGGTGTCGTCGGGGTGATCACCGCGTTCAACTTCCCGGTCGCGGTCTGGGCCTGGAACGCCGCGCTGGCCCTGGTGTGCGGGGATCCGGTGGTGTGGAAGCCCTCGGAGCTGACGCCGTTGACGGCGCTGGCCACCCAGTCCCTGATCGCCCGGGCCGCAGCCGATGTGGGCGCCCCGCCCGCGGTGAGCTCCCTGGTGCTGGGCGACCGCGACCTGGGCGAGCTGCTGGTGGACGACCCCCGCATCGCGCTGGTGTCCGCGACCGGTTCGGTCCGGATGGGCCGGGCCGTCGGTCCCCGGGTCGCCGCCCGGTTCGGGCGGGTGCTGCTGGAACTGGGCGGCAACAACGCCGCCATCGTGACGCCGTCGGCCGACCTGGACCTCGCGGTGCGCGCGGTGGTGTTCGCCGCGGCCGGCACCGCCGGTCAACGCTGCACTAGCCTGCGCCGGCTGATCGTGCACCACTCGGTCGCCGACGAGGTCGTCGCGCGCGTCGCGTCCGCCTTCGCACAGCTCCGGATCGGCGACCCGGCCGCACCGGGCACCCTCGTTGGGCCGCTGATCCACGAGACCGCCTACCGCGACATGGTGGGCGCGCTGGAGCAGGCGCGCGCCGATGGCGGTGAGGTCATCGGCGGCGAGCGCACCCACCCCGGTGCCGCCGAACACCCCAGTTCCTACTACGTCGCGCCGGCCCTGGTGCGCATGCCCGCGCAGAGCGCCATCGTGGCGGCCGAGACGTTCGCGCCCATCCTCTACGTGCTGACCTACGACGAACTGGATGACGCAATTACACTCAATAATGCTGTACCGCAAGGTCTTTCGTCGGCCATCTTCACCACCGACCTGCGGGAGGCCGAGCGGTTCCTGGCCGAATCCGACTGCGGAATCGCCAATGTCAACATCGGCACGTCTGGCGCGGAGATCGGCGGCGCGTTCGGCGGTGAGAAGGAAACCGGCGGCGGACGCGAATCCGGCACCGACTCGTGGAAGGCCTACATGCGCCAAAGTACCAATACCGTCAATTATTCCGGCGAGTTGCCGCTGGCCCAGGGCGTGAAGTTCGGATGAAACCAAAGTGGCCGGCGTCTCATCTCGTATGAGTACTATCTGACACATGCCGACAGCCCGAAGGCGCTTGTCCCCCGAGGACCGACGCGCTGAGCTGCTCGCTTTAGGGGCAGAAGTCTTTGGGAAGCGGCCCTACGACGAGGTCCGCATCGATGAGATCGCGGAACGCGCCGGGGTGTCGCGGGCCCTGATGTACCACTATTTCCCGGACAAGCGAGCTTTTTTTGCGGCGGTGGTCAAAGACGAGGCCGACCGCCTGTACGAGAACACCAACATGGACGACGCGACCGGCCTGACCATGTACGAAGAGGTCCGGACCGGTGTGATGGCCTACATGGCCTACCACGAGCAGAACCCCGAGGCCGCCTGGGCCGCCTACGTCGGCCTGGGCCGTTCGGACCCGGTTCTGCTGGGTGTCGACGACGAAGCCAAGAACCGTCAGCTCGAACACATCATGACCCGCATCACCGACCTCGTGGCCAAGACGCCCGCGAGGAAGCTGGAGCCCGACGTCGAACGGGACCTTCGGGTGATCTGCCACGGCTGGCTGGCGTTCACCTTCGAGCTGTGCCGGCAGCGCATCATCGACCCCACGACAGACGCCGATCGCCTCGCCGATGCCTGCGCGCACTCGTTGTTCGACTCCATCGCCCGGGTGCCCGAGATTCCCGAGGAGCTGTCCCACGCGATGGCGACCGCTCGCCTCGAGCCGCGCTAGCCGGCGTCTTGTCGGTGCCTATTGGCACCATGGATAGGTGAGCACTCGCGCCGATTCCGGACTGCCCGGCCGTTCCGACCCGTTGGGCCGGTTCAGCGCGATCACCCGCGAGTGGTTCACCAGCACCTTCGACACCCCCACCACCGCCCAGGCCGAGGCCTGGAACGCGATCGCCGACGGTCACAACACCCTGGTCATCGCCCCGACCGGCTCGGGTAAGACGCTGGCGGCGTTCCTGTGGGCGCTGGACAGCCTGGCCGGGTCGACGGAGCGCCCGCCCGGCACCCGTGTGCTCTACGTCTCCCCGCTCAAGGCGCTGGCCGTCGACGTCGAGCGCAACCTGCGCACCCCCCTGGCCGGCCTCACCCGCATCGCCGAACGCCAGGGCCTGCCGGCCCCGGACATCAGCGTCGGGGTCCGCTCCGGCGACACGCCGCCCGCCGCCCGCCGCCAGCTGATCAACCGCCCGCCCGACGTGCTGATCACCACTCCCGAGTCGCTGTTTCTGATGCTCACCTCGGCCGCGCGCGAGACGTTGGCCGGTGTGCAGACGGTGATCGTCGACGAGATCCACGCGATCGCCGCCGGCAAGCGCGGCGCGCACCTGGCCGTGTCGCTGGAGCGCCTCGACGCGTTGCGGGAGGACAAGCCCGCCCAGCGCATCGGGTTGTCGGCCACGGTGCGCCCACCCGAGGAACTCGCCCGGTTCCTGTCCGGGCAGGCACCGACGACCATCGTGGCCCCGCCGTCGGCCAAGACGGTCGAGCTCACCGTGCAGGTGCCAGTGCCCGACATGGCCAACCTGGCCAACAACACCATCTGGCCCGACGTCGAGAACCGTCTGGTCGACCTGATCGAATCGCACAATTCCACCATCGTCTTCGCCAACTCGCGCCGGCTGGCCGAGCGACTTACAGCCCGCCTCAACGAGATTCATGCTGAACGCAGCGGCGTCGAGCTTTCCACGGACGCCAATCCGAGGGTGGCCGGCGGTGCGCCGGCGCACATCATGGGCAGCGGCCAGACGTACGGCGCCGACCCGATACTGGCTCGCGCCCACCACGGTTCGGTCAGCAAGGAACAGCGCGCCCTGGTCGAAGAGGACCTCAAACGCGGAACGCTCAAGGCGGTGGTGGCGACATCGAGTCTGGAGCTGGGTATCGACATGGGCGCCGTCGATCTGGTGATCCAGGTGGAGGCCCCGCCGTCGGTGGCCAGCGGCCTGCAGCGCATCGGCCGGGCCGGCCACCAGGTGGGCGAGGTCTCGCAGGGGGTGCTGTTCCCCAAGCACCGCACCGACCTGATCGGCTGCGCGGTCAGCGTGCAGCGCATGCTGACCGGCCAGATCGAAACCATGCGGGTGCCCGCCAATCCGCTCGACATCCTGGCGCAGCAGACCGTGGCGGCGGCCGCGCTGGAACCGCTCGACGCCGACCGGTGGTTCGACACGGTCCGGCGGGCCGCCCCTTTCGCGGCGCTTCCGCGCAGCGTGTACGAGGCCACCCTGGACCTGTTGAGCGGCAAGTACCCGTCCACCGAATTCGCCGGGCTGCGGCCGCGATTGGTCTACGACCGCGACACCGGCACGCTGACCGCGCGGCCCGGCGCGCAGCGGCTGGCGGTGACCTCCGGCGGCGCCATCCCCGATCGCGGGCTGTTCACCGTCTACCTCGCCTCTGAAGCCGAAAAGCCTTCGCGGGTAGGCGAACTCGAAGAGGAGATGGTCTACGAGTCGCGCCCCGGCGATGTCATCTCGCTGGGCGCCACCAGCTGGCGCATCACCGAGATCACCCACGATCGGGTGCTGGTCATCCCCGCACCCGGCCAGCCGGCCCGGTTGCCGTTCTGGCGCGGCGATGGCCTCGGCCGACCGGCCGAGCTGGGCGCCGCGCTCGGCGCGTTCACCGGCGAGCTGGCCGGGCTGAAGCGCGAGGCGTTCGACACCCGTTGTGCCGGGCTGGGTTTCGACGCGTACGCCACCGACAACCTGTGGGGTCTGCTCGACGAGCAGCGCAGCTCCGCCGGCGTGGTGCCCACCGACACCACCCTGCTGGTCGAGCGCTTCCGCGACGAACTGGGTGACTGGCGGGTGATCCTGCACTCGCCGTACGGGCTTGGAGTTAACGGACCGCTGGCGTTGGCGGTGGCCCGCCGGCTGCGCGAGCGCTACGGCATCGACGAGAAGCCCACCGCGTCCGACGACGGCGTCGTGGTGCGCCTGCCGGACACTTTTTCCGATTTCGCGTCCGACGCGGGGACTGACACCCCGCCCGGCGCCGACCTTTTCGTCTTCGACGCCGAGGAGATCGACCCGATCGTCACCGCCGAGGTGGGCGGCTCGGCGCTGTTCGCGTCGCGGTTCCGCGAGTGCGCGGCCCGCGCGCTGCTGCTGCCGCGCCGGCACCCGGGCCGCCGCTCGCCGCTGTGGCAGCAGCGCCAGCGCGCGGCCCAGCTGCTGGAGGTGGCCCGCAAATACCCCGACTTCCCGGTGGTGCTGGAGACCATCCGCGAATGCCTGCAGGACGTCTACGACGTCCCGGCCCTGACCCTGCTGATGACCGGCATCGCGGAGCGGCGGGTGCGGGTGCTCGAAGTCGAGACGCAGCGCCCGTCGCCGTTCGCGGCGTCGCTGCTATTCGGCTACGTCGGCGCGTTCATGTACGAAGGCGACAGCCCGCTGGCCGAGCGCAGGGCCGCCGCGCTGTCGCTGGACAGCACGCTGCTGGCCGAGCTGCTGGGCCGGGTGGAGCTGCGCGACCTGCTCGATCCCGACATCATCGCCGCCACCGGCCGCCAGCTTCAGCACCTCGCGCCGGACCGGGCCGCACGCGACGCCGAGGGCGTCGCGGACCTGCTGCGGCTGCTGGGCCCGCTGACCGAGGAGGAGGTCGCCGCCCGCGCCGGCGGCGCCGACGTGGGCGGCTGGCTGGAAGGGCTGCGCGCGGCCCGGCGCGCGCTGACGGTGTCGTTCGCCGGCCGCAGCTGGTGGGTGGCCATCGAGGACATCGGCCGGCTGCGCGACGGCATAGGCATCGCGGTTCCGTTGGGCGTACCGGCCGCCTTCACCCAGGAGGTGGCCGACCCGCTGGGCGAATTGCTGGGCCGCTACGCGCGCACCCACACCCCGTTCACCACCGACGAGGCCGCCGCCCGGTTCGGGCTGGGGCTGCGGGTGACCGCGGACATCCTGGGTCGGCTGGCCGGTGACGGCCGGCTGGTGCGCGGCGATTTCGTCGCCGCCGCCGAACTGCCCGGGGCCCCGGTGGCCGGGGGTGAGCAGTGGTGTGACGCCGACGTGCTGCGCATCCTGCGGCGGCGGTCGCTGGCCGCGCTGCGGGCCCAGGTCGAGCCGGTCAGCACGGCCGCCTACGGCCGGTTCCTACCGGCCTGGCATCGGGTGGGGGCGGCCGAATCATCGCGCTCCCCAACCTATTCCGGGCTGGACGGCCTGATGACGGTGATCGATCAGCTGGCCGGGGTGAAGATGCCCGCTTCGGCGATCGAACCGCTGGTGCTCGCCCCTCGGATCCGCGACTACTCCCCCGCGCTGCTCGACGAGTTGCTCGCCACCGGCGAGGTCACCTGGTCGGGGGCCGGGTCGATCTCCACCAGCGACGGCTGGATCGCGCTGCACCCCAGCGAATCCGCGCCGTTGACGCTGCCCGGGCCGGCCGACATCGAACTGAGCGACGCCCACCGCGCCGTCCTGGACACGCTCGCGCCGGGGGGCGCCTACTTCTTCCGCCAGCTCACGCAGGGCGGGATGCCCGAGTCCGAGCTCAAATCTGCGCTGTGGGAACTGATCTGGGCCGGCTGGATCACCGGCGACACGTTCGCCCCGGTGCGCGCCCTGCTCGGGGGTACCGGCACCCGCAAGCGCTCCGCGCCCGCGCACCGGTCGCACCGCCCGCCGCGACTGAGCCGATACAGCATCGCGCACCCGCAATCGCGGCCCGCCGACCCGACCGTGGCCGGCCGGTGGTCGATCCTGCCCGCCCCGGAACCGGACTCCACGCTGCGCGCCCACTACCAGGCCGAGCTCCTGCTGGGCCGCCACGGCGTGCTGACCCGGGGCGCGGTGACCGCCGAGGGCGTGCCCGGCGGGTTCGCCACCCTGTACAAGGTGCTGAGCACCTTCGAGGACGCCGGCCGGTGCCAGCGCGGCTATTTCATCGAGTCGCTGGGCGGCGCGCAGTTCGCGGTCGCGTCGACCGTCGACCGGTTGCGCGCCTACTCCGACGGGATCGACCCGGAACGGCCCGAGTACCGGGCGATCGCGCTCGCCGCCGCGGACCCGGCCAACCCCTATGGCGCCGCGCTGCCCTGGCCCGCCCCGCGCGGCGAGGGCTCGGGGTCCGGAGGGCCGGGCGCACGCCCGGGCCGCAAGGCCGGTGCGCTGGTGGTGCTGGTGGACGGCGAGCTGGCCTGGTTCCTCGAACGGGGCGGGCGATCGCTGCTCACCTTCACCGACGACCCCGCCGCCAATCAAGCCGCGGCGACGGCGCTGGCGGATCTGGTCGCGTCCCGACGCGTCGCGTCGATCCTGGTCGAACGCATCGACGGGGTGCCGGCCCTGCAGCCCCGCGCGGACGGGCCCGGCCCGGCCGAGGCGCTGTCCGACGCCGGCTTCGCCCGGACCCCGCGCGGAATGCGGTTGCGCTGACATGCCGGAAGGTGACACCGTCTGGCACACCGCCGCCGTGTTGCGCGAGCACCTGGTCGGCGGCACCCTGACCCGCTGCGACATCCGGGTGCCGCGGTTCGCCACCGTCGATCTCACCGGACAGGTGGTCGACGAGGTGCTCAGCCGCGGCAAGCACCTGTTCATCCGGGTGGGAGCCGCCAGCATTCACTCGCACCTGAAGATGGACGGCAGCTGGCGGGTCGGCAACCGCCCGGCACGGGTCGACCACCGCGCGCGCATCATCCTCGAAACCGACAGCGTCCGCGCCGTCGGCGTGGACCTCGGCGTGCTGGAGGTCCTGGAGCGCGAGCGTGACGGTGACGCCGTCGCGCACCTGGGCCCCGATCTGTTGGGCGAGGACTGGGATCCCGCGCTGGCCGCCGCCAACCTGATGGCCGACCCGGACCGGCCGATCGCCGAGGCGATGCTGGACCAGCGGGTGCTGGCCGGTGTCGGCAACGTTTACAGCAACGAATTGTGTTTCCTTTTTGGGCATCTGCCCACAGCGCCGGTGCGCGACATCGCCGACCCCCGTCGGCTGGTCTCGCGCGCGCGGGACATGTTGTGGCTCAATCGCTTCCGCTGGAACCGGTGCACCACCGGCGACACCCGGACCGGACGGCAGCTGTGGGTCTACGGGCGATCCGGGCAGGCCTGCCGCCGGTGCGGCACCCGGATCAATTTCGACGACTCCGGGGAACGGGTGACGTACTGGTGCCCGTCCTGCCAGCGCTGAGGCGCTTGCGATCACAGCTAGTCGCGGGCGTGCGCGAGGAAGAACTGAGCGATGGCCTCGGACCCGTCGAGCGCGCGGGTGGTGGGGCCGATGACGGCCGCGGGCAGATATTGCTTGCCGCCCGGCCAGGTGTGGCCGCCTCTGTCGATCTTGTAGAACACCACCTCGCTGTTCGCCGCGCATCCCGTGGACTCGTAGCGGTGCACGACGGTGCCGTCGCGGACGTCGGGCAGCGCCTCCATCCCCGGCTCGCCCCGGCACCCATCGGCCGCGCGCCACTTGGCGACCATGCTGTCCACCGAGATGGAGTGGCTGACCCCACCGCGGCCGCGCACCACCCCACCCCTGAAGGGCACCAGCGGGTCGGCGGTCCCGTGGGCTTCCCAGACCGACACCGGCTGCGACGGATTGCACGCCACCCCCACGCCCAGGGTGCCGGCCACCGGGGCGACCGCGGCGAAGAGGTCGGCGCGGTCGCACGCCAGCCGGTTCGTCATGAAGCCACCGTTGGACATCCCGGTGACGAAGACGTGCCCGGGCGCGATGCCGTAGTCGTTCTGCAGCTTGTTCACCAGCCCGACCAGAAAGGCCACATCGTCGATGTGGCGGCGATCGGCGGGCGAGGCGCCGCGCCCGTCCGCCCAGCTCTTGTCGTAGCCGTCGGGGTAGGCCACCAACAGGTTGTGGGCATCAGCAACGGTGTTGAAGCCCGTCAGACCGCGCTGCGAGATCCCGGTGCCGCCGCCCCCATGCAAACTGAGCACCAGCCCGACAGGGTCGCCCGCCGGCACGTGCAACATGTAGGTTCGGTCCATGCCGCCGGATCGAAAAGTGCCGGAAATGTCTCGAGCGCTGGCCGCCGACACGTGCCGCACACCGCAGCCGACCAGGCATATCGCCACCACAGCGAGCCACAGCCACCGCGCGTATGCCATGTCGTCAGATCACCGACGGCGCGTCGACGAGGGCTCGCCGGTAACGCGTGTCCGACGGCGGAGCAAACCCTTGTGTGGCACACACCGCATTATCGGCGATACCGCGCCGGGCGACGCCCCGATATGTAAGCATTCGAACTAGCCCCGCCTTCAGCAAGCAACGGCACTTCTGTTCCACGGGAGTATCAGAAATGACGACCACCCAGATACGCAAGCCCATGCGGCCGCTGTCGCTCCTGGCGATCGGCGGGGCGCCGGTGGCCGGGCTGCTTGGCGTGCTGGCCGTGTCCGCCACCGCGCACGCCACTTCTCCCGATGACGCCTTCCTGGCCGCGCTGAAAGCCAAAGGCATCAATTACCAGTCACCCGACGCCGCGGTCAACTCCGGGCACACGGTGTGTCACGAACTCGATATGGGCCAGACACCGGAACAGGTCGCCAACAATGTGCTGTCCAGCAGCACGCTGGACAGCTATCACGCCGGCTATTTCGTCGGGGTCAGCATCAAGGCGTATTGCCCGAAGTATGCGGACGCGGCGGCATCATCCGGGTCGTGAAATTTACATCCGGTTGACATGCTCGTGATGCAATCGCGGATAAAATTTGAGGTATCCGAAACGAAGAATTCCAAGGCCGAAAATGATTCCGCGACTATTGGTCGGTGTTGTGGGTATGGCAATCGCGCTCGGCGTTTCCAGCGCGGCCACGGCATCGGCCAGCACCGATCCCGATCCTTTCAGTCATCTCAGCTGCGCCTGCAAGGATTCCGATCCACCGGGTAGCCCGGCCCTGCGGGACAAGATCAATCGGGGCATCCACCAAGGCATTTCGACCGCACCCGTCGCGCGGTAACCCGCCGCGGCCTACAGCCAGTCGCGACGCCTGAACATCACGTAGAGCACCACCATCAAGACGAGTATCACGCCGGTACTGGCCGCGAATCCGGCATGCGTGCCGAAGCCCGGGTAGGGCACGTTCTGCCCGTAGAAACCCGTGATCGCCGTCGGCACGGCGATGATGGCCGCCCATCCCGTCAGCTTCTTCATGACAGTGTTCAACCGGGCGTCCTGCAGCGACAGGTTGGTCTCGAAAATGGTGGTGATCATGTCGCGCAACGATTCCGTCCATTCGGACACCCGCAGCACGTGGTCGTACAGGTCGGCGTACAGCGGGTCCAGCCGGCGATCGGAGCCGTCCGATACACGATGATGCGCAATCGCGTTGACGACCTCGCGCATGGGCAGGGCGACCCGGCGCAGGTTCACCAGATCCCTGCGCAGCAGGAAGGTGCGGCGCTGAAAGATTCCCTTGCGGGGCCTGCCGTCGAACAGCTCGTCCTCGATGGCTTCGATGCAGTCATCGAGGGCCTCCACGGCGGTGAAATGGCTGTCGACCACCACGTCGAGCAGACCGTGCACCAGCGCGCCGACGCCGTAGCTCTGGCCGCCGATCTCCTGCCACCGCCGGGTCACCTGCGTCATGTCGAAGTCAGGCGTCAGGCGCACGGTGATCAGCCCCTGCGGCAGCACGAATCCCGAAATGCGTTGCATCGACAGCATCCGCTCGCCGGTGTCGGCGGGTTCCGTTGCGACGTCCACGGCGTAGACGGTGAAGAAGGTGTGGCTTTCGTAGGCGGTGGCCTTGACCCGCTCGGCGGCCGCCACGGCGTCTTCGACCGCCCACCGGTTCAGGCCGAGTTCGTCGGCCAGCCCGCACAGCGTGTCGTGGTCCGGTGCGCACAGGTCGGCCCATACCAGGGTGTCGGGCTCGGCGAGGTAGTCCGAGATCTTGTCGAACTCGAAGTCGTCCTGCGCCTTGCCGCCGCGCCACACCCGGCCATGGATACTCGATGCGATCTGCATCCCGACATCTTCTCAATCGTTGTTCACGATCGGTAAACCCGCCAGCCACTCGCTGGTGCAGCGGTCGCCGACTATCCGTGATGGTCTTGACGTTGTGGGGGGCCGTCAGGCCAACCCGGGAGATTCGGCGAGCAGGTGGGTGACATGGAGCAATCAAACCGGTTGCAGCTCAAGCCATATCGGGCTGTGTCCGAGCACATCGACGGCGCTTGGTGGCCGCGGTCGACGAACTTGGCCGACGAGCTGCCGGGCCTGGTGGCGTCGTTGTCCGACCGGCTGGGGCAGATCGTCATGGTGGGCTACCGCCGCAACGCCTGGCACGAGACACCGCAGCTGGTTGAAATCGACGGGCACACAATCGAATTGCTGGGCTTTATCAATGACGAGGAGGCCAGCGTCATCGTGATGGGCGAAAACGGCCGCCACATCACCCTGCAGGTCATCCGGCCGGACACCGACGAGACCGTCGCCCGTCGGGCACTCGACGCCGTGCGCGCGCCCGCCGAGGCCGTGGTGTCCCCGGCCGTCCGGGTCACCATGGGCCGATCGGTGGCGGACGTGGCCGACAAGCTGGCCCGTCACGAGGGGCTCGGTGACGGGCGGCGTACCGCTCAGATCAGGTGCTGGTGCGAGGAGACGGCGCAACGATTCATCGACGCACCGGTGCAGACCTTCGTCCCCATCCTCGTCGAACACATCGTCCGCAACCGCATGATGGAGTCGCTCAACCAGCGCTATCCCGCCGACGGTGGCCTGTGCATCACGGTGCCGGGCAGCTCCGCGCCGTATTCAATATCTTCGTAGTCGCGTCCCCCCTTACGCCGGCGACCATTCGCCGAGCCGCCCGCCGGGCGCATCGGGACCATCGGCAGCATCGGGGTCTGGCCGGCACCAGGGGGCAGCGCGGAGACCGCTGACACCAGCTGCACCGGGGCCGGCGATCCCAGCATCCCCACCGTCGCGGGAGGCATGGTCAGGTTGCCGAGCGAGATACCGATGCCCAGTGTCGCGCGCGGCGCCAAGGATCCGGCGGCGTTGATCGCGCTGATCAGCTGCGTCTCGGCCGACGACAGCGCGGCCGTACCTTCGGCCAGCCCGCCGAAGATGTCGTCGGCCGAGACGCCCTGCAGGGCCTGCGCGGTGTTGAACTGGGCGAGGTAGCTGAGCAGGTTGATCGGCATTCCGCCCGCGAGTTCCTGCCAGCCCCAAACGCTCCAGTACCTGAACCAGCCCGAGTCGGGGTCCAGGCCGAAGGTGCTGGAGGTGGCGAGATCCTGGCTCGCCCCCAGGTTGGCGGCCGTCATCATGCCCGAGTTGATGGTGTTCGAGGTGGGCACCACGGCGGCCTGGGTCGTCACGCCAGAGGGATTGGCGACTTGCGGCGGCGGCGCGAACGAGGGCGCTCGGACGGTGCTCGCCGAGGTCGCGGCGTAGCGGACCAGCGCCGCCGAGTTGTTCACCCACATGGTGGTGTACTCGGCTTCGGTTTCGGCGATCGCCGGGTAGTTGATTCCGAAGAAGTTGGTGGCCAACAACATCGCCAGCCGCGCGCGGTTGGCGGCCACCAGCGAGGGATGCACCACCGTCCAGTGCGTCAACTCGAATGCCGCGGTCATCACCTGCACCGAGGTGGCGACCTCCTGGCACTGCTGCGCGGTGACGCGCAACCAGTCCAGATAGGGTTCCAGCGCTTGGGCCATCGCCAAGGCGGACGGGCCGTGCCACGTCGTCATCAGCCACGACAGCTCCGCGCTGTAGCTGGCGGCGGATTGCTCGAGCTCCATGCTGAGCTCCTGCCAGGCGCCGGCGGCCGCGATCCATGACCAAGCTCCGGGCCCAGAGTGGATCAGCGCCGAAGTGACCTCCGGCGGCAGCATCCCGAAATCCATGAACCTTTACCTTGGAGAAGAACGTGGGTGGGGCGAACGGGGTGCGTCGGCCCGTCCGGCGATTCGCGACTGGGTGACGATCAGGCATCGCGGTGTCGCGCTGCCAGTCGCCGTTGACCGCGGGGTTCGGCGTCCGCAATCGTGGGGCACCATCGACGTCATCCCGCGGATGGGTTTCGAGGCATCACTTTGCCCTTGACCTCCCGGCCCACGGCGACGTCCTCGTACTTCTGCTGTTTGCGCTTGCGCCAGCCGGTGCCCGCCGAGCCCGTCGTCGGCGGCACCATCATCGGCATCAGAGGCAGCCCCGATTCCGCCGCCGGCAGCGGCGAGGCCGCGGAAGCGAGCTGCACCCCGGTCTGCGTGCCCGGCAGCAGGCCCACCACGGCGGGGGGCGCGGTCAGCTTGCCCAGCGACACCCCGACGCCCATTGCGCCGGACGGCGCCATGCCCGCGCCGATGCCTTTGACCGCGTTGGCCAGGCTCGCCGAGGCGGCCCCGAGGCCCTCCGACAGGCCGCTGCCGATGTCGCCGCCCACGCTCTGCAGCGCGCTGGCCGACGAGTTCTGCGCCAGGTAGCTGAGCATGTTGATCGGGAAGCCGGACGAGATGAACTGGTTGCCCCAGGTGCTCCAGTATCCGAACCAGCCGCTGTTGGGGTCGCCGTCGCTGCCGAAGAGGCCGCCGAGCGAGGAGGCTGCGCTCGACACGTCCGAGCCCGCGTTGCCGGAGCCCAGAGCGTCGGCCTGCATCACCGCGGCCTGCTGCCTGGTCGTTCCGCTCGGGTCGGTGGTGGACAGCGGCGAATTGAACTGCGACAGCTGCGTGGTCGCCTGCGACGAGGTCGCCTGGTAGCGGGTCATCGCCGCCGAGTTGTTCGCCCACATGGTCTGGTATTCCTCTTCGGCCTGGGCGATGGCCGCCGTGTTGGTGCCGAACCGGTTGGTGGCGAGCAGCTGCGCCAGGCGCGTCCGGTTGGCGGTGACCACCGCCGGGGGGACGATCGACGAGCGGGCGGCGGTGAACGCCGACGCGGCGGCCTCGGCCGACATGGCCATCTGGGCGGATTGCTGCGCGGTCTCACGCAGCCACAGCAGGTAGGGCTGGACGGCCTGCAGCATCGCCATCGCCGACGGGCCGTCCCAGGACTCGATGAGCGACGACAGCGTCGAGGCGTAGGTGGAGACCGAATTCTCCAGCTCGACGGCGAGCCGTTGCCACGCGCCGGCGGCCTCGATCAGCGAGCCCGCTCCCGGCCCGGTGTGGATGAGCGTCGAGGTGACCTCGGGGGGTGCAAAAAGATCCATCACATCTCACAATGCCCACGCTGAGAACGTCCCCAGCAAATTTGCGTTGACCAGGCAACGAAGAACCCTGAAACTCTGCACATCGATGCCTGCCACCTGCGGTCGCGTCCCTCCCAGATCGACTGCCGATGTTAGGTCACCCTATACCCATAGTAGAAATCGTTTTCACATTTGCTGGCCAGGGTCGTCTACCTGACACCCGCCGTGCATCAAACGGTCACCGAGGCGCCGCGGTTCACCGTTATGATCCGGTCCCCCAGGCCGCGCCGCTGCATCTCCCGGATGAAGTCGGCCAGCGGTGACGCGAACGCCGCGTAGTCGTCGAAGTGCACCGGAATCGCCTTCGGGAGGGCCAGCATTGCGACCAGTTCGGCGCCCTGGCGGCCGTCCATGGTCACCGTCAGTCCGAACGGGAGCCGGTTTCCGGCCGGCAGTCGGGTGCCGCCGAGGTGCAGCATGCCGGCGTCGATCGGGTCGAACCGCGTGGGAATCTCCTTGAGCTCCTCGACCAGCAGGGTGTCACCGGAGATGTAGAGCCGGCGCCGGGGCGAGCCGTCGTCGGGGGCGACCTCCAGCATGGTGCCCATCACCGGCGGGAGCAGGCGCTGACTCCACCCGGGTGCGTGGCGCCCCGGCAGCGACGTGAGGGTGAGCGTGGTGCCGCCCTTGGTGATCGCGTGCTCCTGCCAAGTCCGCAGGCCACGTGCCCGTGCGAAGCCACGCCGGTGCAGCCGTTTGGCGGCGTGCGGGGTGGTGACGACGGGCAGTTCCCGGTCGAGGCCCCGCTGCGCCACCCTGTCCCAGTGGTCGCCGTGCATGTGCGACAACACGATCGCGTCGACCGGCGGGAGGTCGCTGAGTTGCAACGCCGGCTCCTTGAGCCGCTTGGACACCAGCCCGTGGCCGAGGTAGGCGCGTTGCCCGCGGTGCAGGAAGTTGGGGTCGGTCAGCAGCGTCAGCCCGCCCGCGAAAATCAGCGTGGTGGCGTTGCCGACGAACGTGACGGTGATGTCCATAGCCGCGGGCTACCCGGTCCCGCGGCGTCCATGCCGCTAGAAGGGCGGCGGATCGTCGGCGCCGGGCGGGGCGGGGCCGAGGAGGCCGTCGGCCATGCCTGGGCTTCCGGCGACGGCCCGGGTGTTGATCCGCCTGCCGATGCGGGTGTCGCGGTTGTGCCGGCGTTCGGCCGCGATGCGCCTGGCACGGTTCTGGGCGCGGGTGCGGCGCCGGGTCGGCATCATCACCGTCCGGTCACCGCAGTAGTCGGACGCCACGTCGGCCTCCGCGGCCGGAATCGCGCCGACACCCTGACACAGGCTCGGGAACAGCAGTGCACTGCCCGGCGTGGTGACATACGTGCGCCCGGCCGGTGAGGTCAGGATCAGCGTCGCGTCGGGCAGCTGCTTTTCCCGCCAGCCCCAGAAGGTTTTCACCAAATGGTGTGTGCGGCAATAACATTTGAGGTTCGACGCATGCGTGCGCCCACCCTCGCCGTAGGGAATCGTATGGTCCACATCGCAGTTGACGGCGGGCTGGTCACAGCCGGGCCACCGGCAGGTCAGATCTCGACACCGCACGAAATCGGCCAGCGCCTTCGACGGCACATAACCCGGTTCGGGCGGCGCATCGCCCGGGTGAATCAGCGGCGCCAGGGTGGCCGACGCGGCCAGCTCGGCGACCAACTCCGGCGCGATCAAGCCCTCGGCACCCAGCTCGTAGCCCGGCGCCGACCCGGCGCCGTCCAGACTGCCGCGCTCGGCGATCACGTGGATCACCATCGGCGCCGCGCGCCGTTTACCGGCCGCGCAATCGCGGCGTCCGCAGCGACACCCCAACCGGTCCGCCCCGCACGCCAACGCTCCCAACGCATCGGCGCGGCGCTGCTCACGGGTGCGCGGGTCGTGCTCGCACACTGTGGCGGCCAACGCGTTCAGGCGCCGGTCCAGCAGATGTGCATCCGGGGCGAGCAGGCTGCCCTCGATGCGCGCCAAGCCGTCCCCCATGTCACCGATCCAGATTTCGCGCCCCTGCGCCCGCTCCCGTCGCCGGCGCACGGCGTCCGCGTCGGCGCGCGCGACGACCTTGTCCACCTGTGCGGCCAGGCGCCCCTGCGTCATCGACGGCCAGCGCGCCACCTTGATCGCCAACTCGGCGTCGACCGCCGCCAACACATCAGGGTCGGTGATCAGGTCCGTGCGATAGACCACCGTGGCGAACATCCGAAAGTCGATGTCGCCCGCCTTGAACACCTCGCCCACCCGCGGCACTCGCTCCCGCAACGCGCGGGCATACCGCACTCGACTAGCGGCCAGTCCCTGGCTGATTCGCAACTCCGCGGCCACTTCCGCGCTCACCGCCGCCTCGGTGTCGACCGCCCACTCCTCACACTCCGAACAGCGCGAAAGCCGATACGAAAACAGCGCCCCGATCGCAGCCAACTGCTCAGCCGCCGCCCGGTTCTCCACCCGCGAAAACACACCGATCCGCGCCAACAGCGCAGCGGACTCCGAAGTCGCCGACGGATGGTGCCGCTCGAACAACTCGTCGAACCTGGCGATCACGTCTTCGAACATACATTCGATTATGCCATCGTCCACTGACTCAAACTTTTTGGCAGGGTCGCGGTATCGACACCACCGCGACCCTGCCAAAAAGTTTGAGTCAAGAAGTTGGCGCCCATCGCGGCCCCGACGGCAGCGAGGGACCCGCCCGGCAGCCGGTTCTCCTTCCAGCGCAGCCGCCATGCGTCGCACGATCGGGCCGCCGCGGGTAAGACCTCGCGCCAATGCAGGCAGCCCAGCGCCGAGCCCGCCATGATCGGCAGCGACTCCAGGAAGCTGTGCACGTGCTGCTCGAATGTGGTGACCCGGCGCCCGCTGTGCTCAGCGGTGCTGACGTCCCACAACGCGGTGGCTTCGCGGGCGGCGATCGACGCCGATATCGTCGTCAGCACCAACGGGTTGATCTCGCAGACCGGGACCAGGGTGATCGGATTGGTGGGCCAGTTCGACGGGATCGCGTGAAGCCTTGCCCACTGCGTCGGCTAACCCCGAAGAGACAAGCACCCCTGTGATTTTCAGCTTCTGCAGCCCGAGTGCAATGTCGGAGAACAGCCCGAACTCTCCGGGGGACAAGCGCGTTCGCCGATACCTAGTTCACTTCGTCGATCAACTCTGTCGAGCTCACTTTCGTCTCGGCCGCAGATTCGGTGATCTTCTCTGTGGCGGCGTAAGCGGCAGGCCACCATTTCGCCAGCATCGTCAGTTCGGCTGCTTCCTGCCGAAGCGTCGCCGCCCGGGACGCGACGATCGATGTTGAGTCGACGTCGGCGGCTTTCGGCGCGACGCCGGCAGCTTTGGCTCTGGCGGCGTAAGCCAGGCGCAGGGCTGAGATAGCCGCGTTGCGGTCGCGTGCCGGCGCCTTATGGGGCTCGGCGAGAAAGTGCATCAGATCATCGCCGGGTGTTGCACGGAAATACGGGCGCAGTCCCAAGATGGCGTCGCGGATCTCGACTACCGTCTGGTGCAGCTGCAACTCCGTCTTCTGGCGCCCCGGCTCGTCATCGGCGGGTTCGAAGACACATTCTGGGGCAACAACTCTCATAGCCTGGCGCAGCGGCTGCAATTCGCGCCAGCTGCGGCTGATGTGATCGAGTCCGAGGTAATGACGCAGCTTCATCGCAAGAGGGACAGGGGCGATCACGAACAGGCTGAATATCATGTAGAAAAAGCAAGACGCGTGGAATTGCTGCCTAAAGTCGGCGGTGTGAGTCCAGCCAAGTTCGTCGGATATCTGCAGGGCGGCTTCGTGGAGCGCTGTCACAACAGCCGTCAGACCCATCGCCAGTGTGCTGATCGCGATCAGGCGCTCCCGCCGCCTGTCGGCAATCCGCAACTCGCGCACGGAGTTCCAGATCACGCGCGTAACCAGGACCATCGGCATGGCAATAAAGCAGGTCACGGTCGTCACGGAGTTCCAGCCAACGGTGAACTCCAGGGACTGCCCCGCCATTCGGGCAGGAGTACCGAAGACGAGCAATCCGACAGCGAGCAGCATCCCCGCCAGGCGATAATACTTGTGCCTACGGCGGGTTTCGGCTTCTGACAGCCCGGACCACAACAGGGTGAACCCGATGAATTCGCTGTAGCTGTAGCTCAGCACCGCGGTGCCCAATTGCCACGTGCCGGGCAGCGTCATGAAGACCGTTCGTACGAGCAAGCCTTGCACAAGGTGCTCGCGCAACAACTGAGCCAGCAACATGAGCGCCAATGTGGTGTTGAAGTATTTCTCATAGAGGTTGCTGTTGCACCACCGATAGCGCCCCAGCAGCACCAGCGTCATGAAGGCGATCAAAGGCCAGGCGATGATGCCCGGCACAGTGGAGGCGCTCACCGGCGGAAGAACACGCTGCTCATCATCGACTGTCGCGTACCGGCTTCGGCGGCGGCGAGCATCACCAACGATGCGAACATCTCAGCATCGCGTTCGCGGTTGTCATCGAAGCTGGTGCGGCCCAATATCACTCCGGTGCCGGGGTCGAATCCGGCCAGTGCGCTCGCGAAGATCATCTTGGGCAAGTAATCCGCGCTCGTGTCACCTCGCGACCCGCCATCGTGTTCCAACACCATGTGCCCGATCTCGTGGCACACGATTTGGTCGATGTGATATTCCGAGGTATCCGCCTCGTGGATGATGATGTCGTCTTCGTCGCGCTTCAGCCACACCCCGCAGGGGCCCAGCGCGAGCTCGTCCACCGTCGGCACCAGGCGAATCGGCCGGCCCCGCAAGCGGGCGACACCGTCGATGAACGCCGCGCGATCCCAGGGCACGGGAACGGGCAGGGTGCGAACCAATGCGAGCATGTCAACCTTGGATGCCATCTACGCCTCACCGCCCTTCGCGCGGTATCACCGGTAGGTCTTGGAGTTTGCGAACCTCGTCGACCATGGCCGCCAAACTCGTGATGGCCTCCGGCGTGAGTCCGGACGTGCGCACCGCCAGATCACGTACGCCGACATCGCGTAACGCTTGGATCAAGGTCAGCTGTGCGTCGATCTTCTGATCTGGGTCGCGATCGATCAGGTAGGACGCCGGAACCCCGAAAAACTCTGCGATCGCCCGCAAATGCGCGACGGTCGGGTTTCTTTTAACGCCGCTTCTCAGCTGCCACAGATATGCCGGACTGATTGATACGCCGGTTTTCTCGGTGATCGCGGCCGCGGCCGCGGCGTTGGACAGCGGCGCCGTACCGGCCTTCCGCATGACGTCGAAAAGCTTGGTCAGCTTGTGCGCGAGGTCAGAGTCGTTGTCAGCACCGCCACCGGCTGCCGCTTCCTCTGGCCCGCTGCCGCGATCCAATGCACTCTCATTTCATCCAAACACGATCATCGTGTACTGACGTTACCAGCCGCCCGGCATTGAATCCACCGAGCACCCGGCCTGACCTTGGTCGTTTGCCACCAGGAAGGGGCGGCGCCGCGGTCAGCGCGCGCCCTGACCGCCGACGAGCCCCGATGAAGCTCGCAGTCGGTTGTCGCAAGCTCGTCGATGGGGCGTTCCAGCTGACCGGATCGTCCGGCCCCCACGCACATCGCCTGTACGTACTGCCTTCTGCGCGAACGCGTTTAGGCCCGGAAAGGCGGATGCGGATATCGGCTCTGAGGTATCGCGTTTTTACGCTGCGGTAACCGCCCGGGGCAACGACTCGGCAGGCGGTCAGCGAAAGGCCGGGCTGTAACATGTCCGAAGCTGTTGGCGTGTTGCATGAAACGGGAGACCATTGAGATTCGACGACGTCCAGGCCGAAGGGCCGGATAACGGCGAGTTGGCATCGCGTTTGACGAAGCTTTTCGACGTCATGCGGAAGGCCGGTACGGCGCCGCTGTCCAACGCCGCGGCCGCGGCCGCGATCACCGAGAAAACCGGCGTATCAATCAGTCCGGCATATCTGTGGCAGCTGAGAAGCGGCGTTAAAAGAAACCCGACCGTCACGCATTTGCGGGCGATCGCAGAGTTTTTCGGGGTGCCGGCGTCCTATCTGATAGATCGAGACACGGACCCGGCCATCGACGCGCAACTGAACCTCCTGCAGGCCTTACGCGACAACGGCGTGCGCGATCTGGCAGCCCGTGCATCTGGGCTGACTCCCCAGGCCCTCAAGAGTCTGGCAGCGATCATCGATCACCTTCGCGAACTCGAGCGGCTGCCCCCGATCTCCTCTCCTAGAGCGGACCAATCCGACTAGCGGTATTGGCTCAGGGGCCAACCCGGCGGCTGACGAACTCACGCGGATCGCCGGTCAGCGGATCGGTGAACTCGATGCGCTGCGCCAAGAGCCGCAGCGGGGCGCTGAAGTCATCGGGCGCGACGTCAATAATGTTGGGATACAACGGATCACCCTCGATAGGTATCCCCAGCGAGGCCATGTGCAGGCGCAGCTGGTGGGTGCGCCCGGTGCGTGGCGTGAGCCGGTACAGTCCATCCGGGGCCACCAGCTCCACACGGGTCTCGGAGTTTGGCACACCGGGTTCGCAGACGGCCTGTAAGTGACCGCGACGCTTGATGATTCGGTTCTTCACCACGCGGGGCAGCTCCAGTTCCGGTTCGACGCCGGCCCGGGCCAGATACGTCTTGGCGACCATCCCGCGGGAGAACAGCGTCTGGTAGGCGCCGCGCACCTCGCGCCGTGCGGTGAACAGCAGCACCCCGGCGGTCAGCCGGTCGAGCCGGTGCGCCGGGCTCAGCTCGGGCAACCCCAGTTCCCGCCGCAGCCGCACCAGCGCGGTCTGCGCGACGTGGCGTCCGCGCGGCATGGTGGCCAGGAAGTGGGGTTTGTCGACGACCACGATGTCGGCGTCACGATGCAGCACCGGGATGCCGAACGGGACGGGCACCTCGTCCGGCAGCTCGCGGTACAGGTAGACACTCGCGCCGGCGGGAAGCACTGCGGTGTCATCGATCACGGCGCCGTCGGCGCCGACGACCTCGCCGGCGAGCACCTTGGCGCGGGCCTGCGCGCCGAACCGGGCGCTGAGTTCGGCCAGCACCGGCCCGCCGCGCAGCCGCACCCGCGCCGGGCCCAGTCCGTCGCGCACGGGCAGTGGCGCCGGCCGCACGGCCATCTCAGGGCCTGTTCAACTGAGCGGGACCGGTTCGAGGATCTCGGCGCGCGCCTCGGGCGCGCTGGCCCGCAACTCGTCGGCGGACACGTCGTCGGGCTGGGCCTGGGACAGGATCTCGGCCTCCACCCGGGCGGTGTAGTTCGCGACCTCACGCTCGATGTCCCCGGCCGTCCAGCCCAGCACCGGCGCGACCACGTCGGCGACCTCGCGCGCGCAGTCGACGCCGCGGTGCGAGTATTCGATGGAGATGCGCATCCGCCGGGCCAGGATGTCCTCCAAATGCAGTGCGCCCTCGGCCGTTACGGCATACAGCGCCTCCACCCGCAGGTAGCCCGGCGCCTCCTTGATCGGGTTGAGCAGGTCGGGGCGGTCGGCTGCCAGCGCCAGCACGTCGCCGATCAGGGAGCCGTAGCGGTCCAGCAGGTGACGCACGCGGTAGGGGTGCAGGCCCCGCAGCTCGGCGACGTGTTCGGCCTGGTTGATCAGCGCGAAGTAGCCGTCGGCCCCAAGCAGGCTGACCTTCTCGGTGATCGAGGGCGCCACCCGGGCCGGAATAAACTGGGCCGCAGCATCAATCGCGTCGGCGGCCATCACCCGATAGGTGGTGTATTTGCCGCCGGCGATGGCGACCAGGCCCGGGGCGGGCACCGCCACGGCGTGCTCCCTGGAGAGCTTGGAGGTCTCCTCGCTCTCCCCGGCCAGCAGCGGGCGCAGCCCCGCGTACACGCCGTCGATGTCGGCGTGTGTCAGCGGGATGGCCAGCACCGTGTTGACGGTCTGCAGGATGTAGTCGATGTCGGCCTTGGTGGCCGCGGGGTGGGCCAGGTCGAGATTCCAGTCGGTGTCGGTGGTGCCGATGATCCAGTGGCTGCCCCACGGGATGACGAACATCACCGACTTCTCGGTGCGCAGGATGATCGCGACGTCGCTGACGATGCGGTCGCGCGGCACCACCACATGCACGCCCTTGGACGCACGGACCTGAAATCGCCCGCGTTGCTTGGACAATGCCTGGATCTCGTCGGTCCACACCCCGGTCGCGTTGACCACCACGTGCCCGCGGACTTCGGTGATCGCGCCGTCCTCGGAGTCGCGGACGCGCACGCCGGTCACCCGGTCACCCTCGCGCAGCATCGCGACCACCTGGGTGGAGGTGCGCACCACGGCGCCGTAGTGCGCGGCTGTGCGTGCGACGGTCATGGTGTGCCGCGCGTCGTCGACGACGGTGTCGTAGTAGCGGATTCCACCGATCAGCGAACTGCGTTTGAGGCCCGGACTCAACCGCAGCGCGCCCGCGCGTGTCAAATGCTTTTGCGCCGGAACGGATTTCGCGCCGCCCATCCGGTCGTAGAGAAAGATCCCGGCGGCGATGTAGGGACGCTCCCACACGCGGTTGGTCAGCGGAAACAGGAACGGCATCGGCTTGACCAGGTGCGGCGCCAGCTTGGTCAGCGACAACTCGCGCTCGTAGAGCGCCTCGCGCACGAGACCGAACTCCAGCTGCTCGAGGTAGCGCAGGCCGCCGTGAAACATCTTCGACGAGCGGCTCGAGGTGCCCGAGGCGAAATCGCGCGCTTCCACCAGCGCCACCTTGAGCCCGCGGGTCGCGGCATCCAGCGCGCAGCCCGACCCCACCACGCCGCCGCCGATCACCACCACGTCGAACTGCTCGGTGCCCAGCCGTTCCCAGGCCGCCTCGCGCTGGCGCGGCCCCAGCTGCGATACCGGTGAGCTGCGCCGGGTGGGATCAGTCACGACCAGGACTCCGCCACTGGACTCCGCACTGGGAAACTCCTGTCGGTTACCGGTCAGTAGGACGTGCTGCACCAAGGCTAACCGTTAGTCCAGATCGTCGTGCGCCATCAGCCGGCGAGCGGCCTCGGTGATCGACCCGGACAACGAGGGGTAAACGGCGAGTGTCTGGGCCAGCTCGTTGACGGTGATGCGGTTTTGGACGGCCACGGCGATCGGCAGGATCAGTTCGGACGCGATCGGCGCCACCACCACGCCGCCGATCACCACGCCGGTGGACTTGCGGCAGAACACCTTCACGAAGCCCTGGCGCAGCCCCGACATCTTGGCCCGCGCATTGGTTCGCAGCGGGAGCATGATCGTGCGGGCCGACACCGAGCCGTCGTCGATCATCGTCTGCGGGACCCCGACGGCGGCGATCTCGGGCCTGGTGAACACCGTCGCCGCCACCGTGCGCAGCCGGATCGGGCTGACGCCCTCGCCCAGCGCGTGATACATCGCGATCCGGCCCTGCATGGCCGCGACCGAGGCCAGCGGCAGCAGCCCGGTGCAGTCGCCGGCGGCGTAGATGCCGGCGACCGAGGTCCGCGACACCCGGTCCACGGTCAGGTAGCCGCCGCGGCCCAGCTCGATGCCGACCCGGTCCAGGCCCAGCCCGCCGGTGTTGGGAACCGACCCGATGGTCATCAGCGCGTGGCTGCCCTCGACCGTGCTCCCGTCGCCCAGCGTGACCAGCACGCCGTTTTCGGTGCGGGTCACCGATTGCGCGCGGGCGTTCTTGACCAGCTCGACGCCGCGCTCGGAGAACGCCTCCTCCAGCACCAGGGCGGCGTCGGCGTCCTCGTAGGGCAGCACCCGGTCCCGGCTGGCGACCACCGTCACCGGCACACCCAATTCGGTGTAGGCGTGCACGAATTCGGCTCCGGTGACCCCGGACCCGACCACGATCAGGTGCTCGGGCAGCGCCTCCAGGTTGTAGAGCTGGCGCCAGGTCAAAATCCGCTCGCCGTCGGGCGGCGCCGAAGGCAGCACCCTCGGGCTGGCGCCGGTGGCGATCAGCACGACGTCGGCCTCGTACTCCGTGGCGGTCCCGTCGGCGGCGGTCGCTTTGATGCGGTGACAGGCCAGGCCCGGCGCGGGGTCGATCAGCTTGCCGTGGCCGGCCACCACGTGCACGCCCACGCTGAGCAGCTGATCGGTGATGTCGGCGGACTGCTCGGTGGCGAGCTGCTTGACCCGGGCATGGATCTGCGGCAGCGAGATCTTGGCGTCGTCGATGTCGATCTCGAAGCCCAGCCGCGGCGCCCGGCGCAATTCGGTGCGCAGCCAGGTCGAGGCGATGAACGTCTTGGACGGCACGCAGTCGTCCAGGACTGCCGCCCCGCCGATGCCCTCGGAGTCGATCACCGTGACGCGGGTCGTGTCGGGGTGCGAGGTCGCGGCCACCAGCGCGGCTTCGTAACCGGCCGGGCCTCCGCCGAGAATCACGATGCGGGTCACCACAGCCCCTAACCTAACGAAGCGGCAGGGCTCCTGCGAATGCTCGGGGGAAGACCCATCAGCATCGGACGTCTAAGATTTCCCCGTGCCGATCTACGCCGCGTACGGGTCGAACATGGATCCCGAGCAGATGCAGAAACGCGCGCCGCATTCGCCGATGGCCGGAACCGGCTGGCTGCACGGCTGGCGATTGACCTTCGGCGGCGAGGACATCAGCTGGGAGGGGGCGCTGGCCAGCGTCGTCGAGGACCCGGATTCAAAGGTGTTCGTCGTCCTCTACGACATGACACCTGCGGACGAGAGCAACCTGGACCGCTGGGAGGGCTCGGAGTTCGGCGTCCACAAGAAGATCCGGTGCAGAGTGGAGCGCATCTCCTCGGACACCGACACCGACCCGGTGCTGGCGTGGCTGTACGTCCTGGACGCCTGGGAGGGCGGGATTCCGTCGGCGCGGTACCTGGGCGTGATGGCCGATGCCGCCGAAATCGCC
Source organism: Mycolicibacterium vulneris (assembly GCF_002104765.1). Classification (GTDB taxonomy): domain Bacteria; phylum Actinomycetota; class Actinomycetes; order Mycobacteriales; family Mycobacteriaceae; genus Mycobacterium; species Mycobacterium vulneris. The sequence goes on along the minus strand of NZ_NCXM01000012.1, from coordinate 51,875 downwards.
GGGGCGCCAAGCGAATACGTGCACTGGCTGCGGACCCGCCCGGCAAGCAACATCGGTCCGGGAACCGGCGCGTGAGCGGGCTTCCCGACGACACCCGCCAAAATAATTCGCCCGACGGCGGTCGGGAGGGTAGACAGACAGACCGATGATGCGCGCCCCGAAACGGCGGTGCCGCCCAGGAAAGGAAAATCGGCTGTCCATATGAGCGAGGCCGGCGACGCCACGCGGCGCAGCTACGCCCGCATCGCCGAACACGTCGTCCGCGCCACCGGCGACTAGGAGCGTTCGAATGCGGCCGACTGCTCGACGATGTTCGTCATCACGCGCACCCCGATCGGCAGGGCCCGCTCGTCGAGATTGAACGTCGGCTGGTGCAGGTCCAGCTGCGGTCCCACCCCCGGCCACACCCCCAACCGGGCCATCGCACCGGGAACCTCTTCCAGATACCAGGAGAAGTCCTCGCCACCGCCGGACTGGCGGGTGTCGGCCAGCGCGTCGGGGCCGATCGATTCGATCGCGTGGGTGAGGATGCGCGTCGAGACGTCCTCGTTGACCACCGGCGGCACGCCGCGCCGGTATTGCAGCGTGTGCTCGATGGCCAGCGGCGCCAGCAGTCCGGACACCGTCTCGCGGATGATCTCCTCCATGCCCACCCAGGTCTGCCGGCTCGCGGTGCGCACGGTGCCGGCCAGCACGCCGGTCTGCGGGATGGCGTTGGCGGCCACGCCCGCGTTGACCGCGCCCCAGACCAGCACGGTGCCGTTGCGCGGGTCGATGCGGCGCGACAACACCCCGGGCAGCCCGGTGATCAGCGTGCCCAGCCCGTACACCAGGTCGGCGGTCAGGTGTGGCCGCGACGTGTGCCCGCCGGGTGAATACAGCGTGATCTCTATCTGGTCGGCCGCCGACGTTATGGGGCCGTGCCGGACCGCGATCTTGCCGACCTCCAGCCGGGGGTCGCAGTGCAGGGCGAAGATCCGCGACACCCCGGTCAGCGCGCCGGCCGCGATGGCGTCGATCGCCCCGCCGGGCATCAGCTCCTCGGCGGCCTGAAAGATCAGCCGCACCCCGACCGACAGCTCGGGCACCGACGCCAGCACCAGCGCGGTGCCCAGCAGGATCGCGGTGTGTGCGTCGTGACCGCAGGCGTGCGCCACATTCGGCATGGTGGAGGCGTACGGAGCGCCGGTGAGCTCGGCCATCGGCAGGCCGTCCATGTCCGCGCGCAGCGCGATCCGGGGCTCGTGCTCGGGGCCGATGTCGCAGACCAGCCCGGTTCCGCCGGGCAACACCTTCGGGTTGAGCCCGGCTTCGGCCAGCCGCTCGGCGACGAACTGGGTGGTGGCGTACTCCTGACGGCCCAGCTCGGGATAGCGGTGAAGGTGCCGGCGCCACTCGACCAGGTCGTCGTGGTGGGTGGCCAGCCAGGCATCGGCGGCGTCGACCAGGCTCATGATTGCGCCCCTGCGCGTCTGCGCTGCTGTGCGTCCAGCACCCGGTCGCGCTGGGCGGGCGTCTGAGCCAGCTGAACCACCGTGCGCGCCAACATGATCGCGCCCTCGACCACCGCGCGGTCGGCGCTGGGACCGGCCGCGGCGTCGGCGAAGGCGCGCTGGTGAACCATGGCGCCGCCGGCGTCGACGCCGACCACCGGGTGGATCCCGGGCAGCACGTGCGTCACGTTGCCCATGTCGGTGCTGCCCATCGGCAGTGCCGCCTCGTACTCGCGGGCCACCGGCTCGCGGCCGAGCCGGCACATCTCGTCGCGGAAGGTGTCGGCCAGCCATTGGTCGGGCTTCAGCTCGTCATACGGCGGTGCGGGGTTGTCGATCTCGTACTCGCAGCCGGTGGCCAGGGCGCCCGCGGCGAAGCAGGCGTACATCCGGCCCTCCAGCTCGCGCAGCGAATCCGCTTCGACCGCGCGCATCGCGTACTCCAGCGTCGCGTGCCCGGGGATGACGTTGACCGCCTGGCCGCCGTTGGTGATGATCCCGTGCACCAACTGCCCGGGCGCCAGTTGCTGGCGCAGCAGCCCGATGGCCACCTGAGCGACGGTGACCGCGTCGACGGCGTTGATGCCCTGATGCGGCGCGACGGCCGCGTGGGATTCCTTACCGCGGTAGTTCACCGTCGCCTCGGACAGGGCCAGCGACCGGGCCGCGGCGATGTCGGCCGGCCCGGGGTGCAACATGACCGCCGCGGCGATGTCGTCGAACACCCCTGCCTTCAGCAGCAACGCCTTGCCGCCGCCGGCCTCCTCGGCCGGCGTGCCCAGCAGCGACACCCGCAGCCCCAGGTCGTCGGCCACCTCGGCCAGCGCCAGCGCGGTGCCCACCGCGGACGCCGCGATGATGTTGTGGCCACAGGCGTGGCCGATCTCGGGCAGCGCGTCGTATTCGGCGCAGATCCCGATGGTCAGCGGCCCGCTGCCGAAGTCGGCGCGAAAGGCGGTGTCGAGCCCGCCGGCGGCCGCGGTGATCTTGAAGCCGCGCTCGGCGACCAGTGCCTGCGCCTTGGCGCAGCTGCGATGCTCGGCGAAGGCCAGCTCAGGCTCGCCGTGGATGTCATGAGACAACTCGACAAGGTCGGCACCACGCCGCCGCACGACATCTTCAACGCTGTCTAACGGGGTTATGGGCACTCTCGCAGTATGTCGCAGTGTGCGATCAGGGCCCAACCCCGCCGGGCTACACCAGCCCGGCGATGAATCCCGCCGCCTGGCCGGGGTACGGCGGTGCGGAGTAGTCGTGGTGCGCATCGCGGTCGCGGCCACCGACGACGCAGACGGGATCGCCCTCGCTGCACAGGTCGATGGCGCGGCCGGCGAACGCACCCGTCGACGACAGCGGCGTGTTGAAGCGGTTGCCGGGGTTGCCGAACACCGCGACCGCCGCGATCTTGTTCGCCAGGCCGGGATCCAGCGCCGGAGCCGAGCCGAGGTTGCCGATGCGCTGACCCACCGGCGGCACCCCCGCGAGCATCGAGACCGCGGCGGCGCCCTGCGAGAAGCCGCCCAGCACCAGCCGCGTCGACGGGCACTGGTCGACCATCTGCGCGATGTGGTCGCGCGCGTCGTTCGCGCCGTCGGCGGTGGTCAGGAAGTTGTAGCTGGCCGGGTAGTTCACCGCGTAGGAGTCGAGGTTGCGCGATCCAAGCGCGGGCTGCAGCGCGCCGAACAGCGCGTCGCCCACTGCGCCCAGACCGGGCGGCTCGGCGGTACCGCGAGCGAAGATGAGTTGTACGTCGGGACAGTCCGCTTTCGCCGACGGCGCCGGGCCGAATGTGATCGAAACCACCGCCAGCACAACAGCGACGGCTACTCCCATGACCGGGCCAACCACCGGCCACCTACGAAGATTCATACGGCAGATCCTGGCATATACCGGGGACACCGTCGCACCGCCAGGCTCGATGGCCCCGGTCCTCGCCCGCGAAGGCTAGGCTCCCGCTGTGACCGAAACCCCGTCCGACCCAGGCGACCTCGCGCGCCGGGCGGCCGGGGTCATCGCCGAACGCACCGGAATCGTCGAGCACGACGTCGCCATCGTGCTCGGATCGGGCTGGCCGCCGGCGGTCGCCGCGCTCGGCACCCCCACCGCCGTGCTGCCGCAGGCCGAGCTACCCGGCTTCCGGCCGCCCACCGCGGTCGGGCACACCGGCGAGCTGTTGTCGATGCGCATTGGTGCGCATCGGGTGCTGGTGCTGGTCGGGCGCATCCACGCCTACGAGGGCCACGACCTGCGTCACGTCGTGCACTCGGTGCGGGCGGCCTGCGCGGCCGGCGTGCGCGCGGTCGTGCTGACCAACGCGGCGGGCGGCCTGCGCCCGGACATGGCCGTCGGCGAACCGGTGCTGATCAGCGACCACCTGAACCTGACCGCCCGTTCCCCGCTGGTCGGCCCGCAATTCGTGGACCTGACCGACGCCTACTCCCCGCGGCTGCGCGCACTCGCCCGCCAGGCCGACCCGACGCTGACCGAGGGCGTCTACGCCGGGCTGCCGGGCCCGCACTACGAGACGCCCGCCGAGATCCGGATGCTGCGCACGCTGGGCGCCGACCTGGTCGGTATGTCGACGGTGCACGAGACCATCGCGGCCCGCGCCGCCGGCGCCGAGGTGCTGGGGGTGTCGCTAGTGACCAACCTGGCCGCCGGGATCAGCGGCGAACCGCTGAGCCACACCGAGGTGCTGGCCGCCGGCGCCGCGGCGGCCACCCGGATGGGGGCGCTGCTGGCCATGATCCTCGAGCAGCTCCCCCGGTTCTAGGGCCATGACGCCCGAGGAGTGGATCGCCCACGATCCCGACCCGGCGACCGCCGCCGAGCTCGCCGCGTGCGACCCGGACGAACTCGCCGCGCGGTTTGCCCGCCCCTTGAAATTCGGCACGGCGGGCCTGCGCGGCCCGGTGCGCGGCGGACCCGACGCCATGAACGTCGCGGTGGTGTCGCGGGCCAGCTGGGCCGTGGCGCAGGTGCTGATCGGGCGCGGCCTGCGCGGCTCGTCGGTGATCGTGGGACGCGACGCGCGGCGCGGCTCGGCGGTATTCGCCACGGTGTCCGCCGAAGTGCTTGCTGCCCAGGGGTTTTCCGTGCTGCCGCTACCCGGTCCGGTGCCCACCCCGGTGGTGGCGTTCGCGGTCCGGCACACCGGCGCACCGGCCGGCATCCAGATCACCGCATCGCACAACCCGCCCGCCGACAACGGCTACAAGGTGTACCTGGACGGCGGCATCCAGATCGTCTCGCCCACCGACCACGAGATCGAAGAAGCGATGGCCGCCGCCCCACCGGCCGACCGGATCGGCAGGGCCCCGGTCGAATTCGCGCGCGCCGACCTCGTGGAGCGCTACATCGAGCGCGCGGCCGGGTTGCGGCGCGGCACCGGTTCGGTGCGGGTGGCGTTGACCGCGCTGCACGGGGTGGGCGGCACGGTCGCCGTCGAAACATTGCACCGCGCGGGGATCACCGAAGTGCACTCCGTCGCAAGCCAATTCGCACCGGACCCGGACTTTCCCACGGTCACGTTCCCCAACCCCGAGGAGCCCGGCGCCACCGATGCGCTGCTGACCCTGGCCGCCGATATCGGCGCCGACGTGGCGATCGCGCTGGACCCCGACGCCGACCGGTGCGCCGTCGGCATTCCCGACGCAGGGCGGTGGCGGATGCTGTCGGGCGACGAAACCGGTTGGCTGCTAGGTGATTACCTGCTGTCCACAACCCGGCCGGACACACCGGTGGTGGCCAGCACGGTGGTGTCGTCGCGGATGCTGTCGGCCATCGCCGCGCGCCACGGCGCCGTCCACGTCGAAACCCTCACCGGCTTCAAATGGCTGGCCCGCGCCGACGCGAAAGTGCCCGGCGGCACGCTGATCTACGCCTACGAGGAGGCGATCGGGCACTGCGTCGACCCCGCGGCCGTCCGCGACAAGGACGGCATCAGCGCCGCGGTGCTGGCGTGCGACCTGGTGGCCGCGTTGAAGGCGCATAACAGCACCGTGCCCGACGCCCTCGACGAGCTGGCCCGTCGGCACGGGGTACACGACGTCGCCGCGGTGTCGCGCCGGGTCGCCGATCCCGCCGAGGCGGTCGAACTCATGGGGCGCTGGCGCGCCGCGCCGCCGAAAGCGCTAGCCGGTTACACCGCGAGCCTCACCGATATCACCGACGCGCTGATCTTCACCGGCGGCGACGACGACACGTCGATCAGGCTGGTGGTGCGGCCTTCCGGGACCGAGCCGAAGTTGAAGTGCTACTTGGAGATTCGCTGCGCGGTGCACGACGACCTGGACTCTTCGCGGCGGCGCGCCGGCGCGCTGCGCGAGGAGCTGGTCGCTGCGGTGCAGAGCTGGTGAACAGGTTGGGCCCGAATTGGCGGTCGCCGGCGTCGCCGAGGCCCGGCACGATATAGGCCGCCTTGTTCAGGCCCTTGTCGATCGCGGCGGCGAATACCCGCGTGTCCGGCGCCGCTTTCCTCACCGCTGCAATGCCTTCCGGGGCGGCCACCACACAGAGCACGGTGATGTCCGTTGCGCCGCGGCGCGCCAGCAAATCGATCGCGTGCACCATCGACCCGCCGGTGGCCAACATGGGATCGAGGACGATCACCGGCCTGCCCGCGAGCTTGTCGGGCAGCGCCTCCAGATACGGCACCGGCAGGTGGGTTTCCTCGTTGCGGGCCACGCCGACGAAGCCCACCTCCGCGTCCGGTATCGCCGCCTGCGCCGCGTCGACCATGCCCAGCCCGGCCCGCAGCACCGGCACCAGCAGCGGCGGCTTGACCAAGCGCGCCCCGACCGCCGGGGCCACCGGCGTGCGGATCTTCACCGACTTTCGCGGCGCGTCCCGGCTGGCTTCGTAGACCAGCATCAGGGTCAGCTCGTGTAGCGCCGCGCGAAATCCGGCGGTATCGGTGCGTTCGTCACGCAGCACCGTCAGCCGGGCGGCGGCCAACGGGTGGTCGACGACGCACATTTCCATGGGGTCGAGGGTATATAACGATCGGGCAAAGCCCTTCTGACACGCTCGCGTCCGTCGCGGCAGACGCCTACGCGCGTTCCTATACTCCGGGCGTGTTGCGCGAAATTCAAAGTCCGAGAAGGCTGATCGGCGGGGCATACCGGAGCCTACGCATCCTTGGCGCGTGGGCGCTGGTGGCACTGGCGGCCAGCCCGTTGACCCCGCGCATAGGCCTTGCGGCAGCGGCCATTCCGCAACCGGCGCACATCGTGATCGTGGTCGAGGAGAACCGTTCCGAGAACGGCATCATCGGTAACAAGTCGTCGCCCTTCATCACCACGCTGGCCGCGAACGGCGCCAACATGACCCAGTCGTTCGCCGAAACCCATCCCAGCGAACCGAATTACCTGGCGCTGTTCGCCGGCAACACGTTCGGCGTGACCAAGGATCTGTGCCCGGTCAACGGCGGCGCCGCGCCGAACCTTGGTTCCGAATTGCTGGCCGCGGGCTACACATTCGTCGGTTTCGCCGAGGGCCTGCCCGCGGCCGGATCACCCGTCTGCAGCGCGGGCAAGTACGCGCGCAAGCATGTGCCCTGGGCCAACTTCACCAACGTGCCGGCCGCGAACTCGCTGCCGTTCTCCGCGTTCCCGAGGGGCAACTACTCCAGCCTGCCGACCGTCTCCTTCGTCATCCCCGACAACGACGACAACATGCACGACGGTTCGATCGCGCAGGCCGACTCCTGGCTGAACCGCGAGCTGTCCGGGTACGCGAACTGGGCGGTGGCCAACAACAGCCTGCTGATCGTGACGTTCGACGAGGACGACAACGGCAGCCGTAACCAGATCCCCACGGTGTTCTACGGCGCCCACGTCCGTCCCGGCAACTACAGCGAACAGATCAACCACTACAACGTGCTCGCCACCGTGGAGCAGATGTACGGATTGCCCAAGACGGGCTACGCCGCCAACGCCGCGCCCATCACCGACATCTGGGGCTAGTCCGGATGGTGGCGACCCGCTTCGCCCGGCTCCGCCACGCTCGCGATCCCCACTAGTCCCGATGGTGGCGACCCGCTTCGCCCGGCTCCGCCGCGCTCGCGATCCCCACTAGTCCCGATGGTGGCCCCATAAGCGCGTTCGGCCGTCGTCGCTATTCTGTGCCGCATGGTTGCTGACCTCGTGCCCATCCGCCTGAGCCTGTCCGAAGGTGACCGCTACACCGTGTGGGCGCCTCGCTGGCGCGACTCCGGCGACGAGTGGGAGGCGTTCCTGGGCAAGGACGAGGACCTGTTCGGCTTCGCCTCCGTCGCCGACCTGGTCGCCTTCGTGCGTTCGGACGACGACAACGACCTGACCGACCATCCGGCGTGGAAGGAGCTGCGGGCGGCGCACGCGCACACCTTCGAGCCGGCTGCCGACAAGCAGTTCGACCTGGTCGCCGTCGAGGAGCTGGTGGCGGAGAAGCCCACCGAGGAGTCGGTGTCCGCGCTGGCCGGCACGCTGTCGATCGTGTCGTCCATCGGATCGGTGTGCGAGCTGGCGGCGGTCTCGAAGTTCTTCAACGGCAACCCCAGCCTGGGCACGGTGTCCGGCGGAATCGAGCACTTCACCGGCAAGGCCGGCGCCAAGCGGTGGAATGCGATCGCGGAGGTGATCGGGCGCAGCTGGGACGACGTGCTCGCCGCGATCGACGGCATCGTCAGCACTCCCGAGGTGGACGCCAAGCTGTCGGACAAGGTCGCCGACGAACTGGCCGAGGAGCGCGCGGAGGACGAGCCGGAGGAGGACGCCGGCGCCGAGGATGCCGTCGAGGAAGAGGCCGCCGAGGAAGCCGCGGAGGACGACGCCGAGGCGCAGGACGAGGACACCGACGAGGCCGACCGCGCGACCGGCGACACCGTAGTGCTGGGCAGCGACAAGGACTTCTGGCTGCAGGTGGGCATCGACCCGATCCGGATCATGACGAGTTCTGGCACCTTCTACACGCTGCGCTGCTACCTGGACGACCAGCCGATCTTTCTGGGCCGCAACGGACGCATCAGCGTCTTCACGTCCGAGCGTGCGCTGGCCCGCTACCTGGCCGACGAGCACGACCACGACCTGGCCGACCTGAGCACCTACGACGACATCCGCACCGCCGCGACCGACGGCTCGCTGGCCGTCGAGATCACCGACGACAACATCTACGTGCTCAGCGGGCTGGCCGACGACCTGGCCGACGGACCGGACGCCGTGGATCGCGAGCAGCTGGAACTGGCCGTCGAGGTGCTCCGCGACATCGGCGACTACTCCGAGGAGAGCACCGTCGACAAGGCCCTCGAGACGAGCAAGCCGCTGGGCAAGTTGGTGGCCGCCGTGCTCGAGCCCGACTCGGTCACCAAGCCGTCGCCGCCGTACGCCGCGGCGGTGCGCGAGTGGGAGAAACTGGAGCAGTTCGTCGACGGACGGCTGCGCCGCGAGTAGCGCCGTCGTTGACGCGATAGGTTGGGTGTCGTGTCGCTTCCCGGTATCGGCCCGCTACCTCTGTACGGGTTCCAGCGCCCGGGCCTGTTGCTGTTCGGCTTGGTGCCCCTGGCCCTACTGGCCGTCTACGTCCTGGTCCAGGCGCGGCGCCGCCGGCGGCTGCACCGCTACACCGACACCCCCGTGGCGCAATCGCCGTGGCGGCACCTCCCGATCGCGGTGTCGCTGCTGTGCCTGGCGCTGTTGACCATCGCGCTGGCCACCCCCACCCACGACATGCGCATCCCGCGCAACCGCGCCGTCATCATGCTGGTGATCGACATGTCGCAGTCCATGCGGGCGACCGACGTCGAACCCAACCGGCTCAAGGCCGCCGAGCGGGCCGCCACCCAGTTCGCCGCACAGCTCACGCCCGGCGTCAACCTCGGGCTGGTCGGATTCGCCGGCACGCCGTACTTGCTGGTGCCGCCGACCCCGCAACACCAGGCCACCATCGACGCGCTGAAGAAGCTCGACTTTGCCGACAGCACCGCTACCGGCGAGGCCATCTTCACCGCCCTGCACGCGATCAGCGCCACCGCGGTCGTGGGCGGCGACAAACCGCCACCGGCCCGCATCGTGCTGCTCTCCGACGGCGGCGAGAACAAGCCCTCCAACCCCAGCGATCCGCACGACGGCGTCTACACCGCGGCGCGGCTGGCCAAGGATGAGGGCGTGCCCATCTCGACGATCTCGTTCGGGACCAAGGGCGGCGAGATCGAGATGGACGGGCGGCGCATCGCCGTCCCGGTCTCGACCGACCAGCTGAAGACGGTCGCCAAGCTGTCCGGCGGGCAGTCCTACACCGCCACCAACCTCGGCGAGCTACAAAAGAGCTACAACGCCATCGAGAACGAGATCGGTTACCGCACCGTGCCGGGGCCGGGCAGCGCCGGCTGGCTACGCCTCGGCGTGCTGACCGCACTGATCGCGACGGCGCTGGCGCTGCTGATCAACCGGCGCCTGCCCAGCTGAGCACTCAGGCGGGCAGCCTGCGGTTCAGCAGCAGACCGGCCAGGATGGCGCCGGCCATGACGAAGGCGCCGAGCAGCATCCAGGCCAGGCTCGCGTCGCCCTTCACGGTTTCGTAGCCAATTTGGCGCTGCAGCGTCGAGTACACGTTCTTCAGCGAGTCCAGGCTGTCGGCGTGGAACGCCTGGCCGTCGGTGATTTCGCAGATCTTCTGCAGTGTCTGGTCGTCCACCGGGACCGGGATGGTGGCGCCCTCGTAGTCGACGGTGCCGTACGGGGTGCCGAACGAGATCGTCGAGATCTGCACGCCTTCGGACTTGGCGGCCCGGGCCGCGGTGAACGCCCCCTGTGGGGCGTTGGGGTCCAGCGGCACGTTCTCGGCGCCGTCGGACTCCAGCACGATCCGCGCCGGCGGCGGACCGTCGCCGCCGCCCATCACCGAACCCACCGTCGCGATCGCCTGCAAGGCGGTGAAAATACCCTCTCCCGTAGCGGTTTTGGGCATCGGCTTGAGGCTGTCGATACCCGCCTTCACCGCGCCGCGGTTGGTCGTCGGCGGCACCAGCAGCGTGGCATTGGCCGCGAACTCCACCAGCCCCAGGTTGATCGCCGGGGTCAGCTGGTCGGCGAATTGCTTGCCGGCCTCCTTGGCCGCGTCCAGGCGGTTGGGCGGCACATCGGTGGAGGCCATCGACTCCGAGACGTCGATCACCAGCATTACGACTGCCCGGTTGAGCGGAATCCGGATATCGGACGTCGGCCCGGCCATCGCGGTGGTCAGCAATACCAGCGAGACGGCCAGCAGGATGGTCGGCACGTGCCGCCACTTGCTGGGCCGCGGCGGCGCCACCCGCTCCAGCACCTCCATGTTGGCGAAGCGCAGCACCCGGCGACGACGGGCGAATTGCTGCACGACGTAGAGGCCGATCACCAGCAGCACGATCAGCAGGACCAGGAAGAACCAGGCGTTCTGGAAGCCCGTGAGCGACACCGGTCCCAGCAGGGGCACCTTCATGTCCAGCCACACTATGCGTCGAACTCCGGCGGTGCATGGACCGCCGCCGGGAATTACCCGGCGACGAGATCGCGCCGCTGGGTGAACTTGATGTCCAGGCTGCGCAGGTGGGTCTGCAGCCCGGCGTCCTGGACCGGGATCAGGTGGGCCGGCTGATCGGTTTCGTTGTAGTGGGCGTGCCACATGCCCGGCGGGGTGGTGAAGGCGCACCCGGCCCGCCAGTCCACCCGGGTGGGGTTGACGATGTCGCCGTGCTCGTCGAGACGGGTGCCCAGCAGCGTGTAGCAGCCGGACTCCGGGGCATCGAGGATGAGATCCAGCGCGACGGACTGGTGCCGGTGCGGGCGCTGCACCTGGTTGGGCGGCAGCACGCCGAACATGGCCCACAGCACGTGGGTGATGGTCAGCGTCTGCTCCTGGTTGGCGTTGGCCAGCAGCACGCTGACCCGGCTCTTGTCGTTGGCGCCCGGCCGCGACGCGATCTCCTCTAGCTTGGCCACCGCGTCGGCGCGGCGGAACTTGGTCGCCGCAAACCGTGGCCGGGTCGCCTCGGCGCCCAGGTAGCGCATCAACGGCTCGTCGTGCACCCAGTACATGGCCGTGTCGGTCGCGCCGTAGAACACCGCGTGGTTGCCGGCGGGCAGCGTCACGAAGTCGCCCTTCTCCCACTCGATCAGCCGGCCGTTGACCGCCGCGAAGCCCCGCCCGTAGAGCACGTAGTAGAGCTGCGAGGTGGCGTTGGGGCTGGTGTCGACCTGCTCCCCGGCGCGGATGCTGATGAAGTTGGCCAGCAGCGCTGGACTGGTCGCCGCGCCGGTGTCGATGCCCAGCTCCTCGGACAGGTCCAGGGGGATCACCCCGGTCGGCGCGCCGAGGTAGATCTCGGGATCGAACCGCCGCAGCGGAACCGGCGGGACGTGCCCGGATCCGATCGGGTTGGCCGCCTTGGAGTACTCGAAGTATTCGGCCTGCTGCGCCCACTCCGCGAAACGGCCCTCGAACCCGTACTCGGCCACGTTGATCATCGGTGCCGGGATCGTCGGGTCCAGGTTCGGCGTCACCAACTGCTGGGGCATCTGCGGCCTCCTTGACTCAGGTCTATCTCGTATCTGAATAGTATTTATCTTGTATCCCAGCAGTCTGGGTGTCAATCCCCGCAGGTAGGACCGCACGGTGTACGGTCGTGCCCAGGCTTGAGATACGACTTAGCTACCAGAAAAGGGCTCGCGTGGCAGCAAAGGACCCCCGGCCGGGCACGGCCAAGGACCGCGCGCTGGACTACGTCAAGACGCAGGTGCTCACCGGCGAATTCCCCGGCGGGGAGCTGATCAGCGAGGGCGACGTCGCCACCGCGCTCGGGATGTCGCGCACCCCGGTGCGCGAGGCTTTCCTGCGACTGGAGGCCGAGGGGCTGTTGCGGCTCTATCCACAGCGCGGCGCGCTGGTGGTCCCGGTCTCGCCCGACGAGGTGCGGGCGGTCATGGAGGCCCGGCTGGTGCTGGAGCAGTTCGCCGCCGGCAAGGTGATTGGGCGTGGCCCGGTCGTCTGCGCCGTGGTCTTCGAACGGCAGTCGGGCGAGTTGCGCCGGCAGCGCGACGCCGCGGCGGCCGCCGACTGGCGGGAGTTCCTGGAGTCCGACCGCGCCTTCCACGCCATCACGCTGGAAGAGTCGGGCAACGCCATCCTGTCGGCTTTCTACTCGACCCTGCGCGACCGCCAGATGCGGATGATCGGGGAATCGGCCTTGCGTGAACCCGATCGAGTGGCCACGATCATGGCCGAGCACGCGGACATCGCGGAAGCCTTGCGCGACGGCGACTTACCGCGCGCACTGACGGCCGTGCAGACCCACTTGGCCAGCACGGTGCGGGCCATGGGTCTTTCGGTCCAACCGGACCCGTTATGGGCTATCAGATTTGGCGCTCGTGCCGCAGACTGATCGACAGCCCGGGGAAAGCCGCGCCGGGCCCAACCGTGAGGGGGCACGATGACTTGGGCGATCTGCGCACCCCCGCCCATGGCACCCCCGCCGATGGCTCCGCCGCCCATGCCGGTCGCACCCGAACCGACGTCGGACCCTCCATCGGGATGCCCGGGCACATCTAGCGGCGGGCCAAGCCCTTTAAGGTCGGCCTAGCCGATCAGCACGGCATAGCGCGGCTTGATCACCTCGTCGATGATCGCCAGCCGCTCGTCGAAGGGGATGAACGCGGATTTCATCGCGTTGATGGTGAAGCGCTCGAGGTCGCTCCACCCGTAGCCGAAAGCCTCCACCAGCCGGTGCATTTCGCGGCTCATGAAGGTATCGCTCATCAGCCGGTTGTCGGTGTTGACGGTCACCCGGAAGCGGGTGCGGGCCAGCAGGTCGAACGGATGCTCGGCGATGCTCTTGACGGCACCGGTCTGCACGTTGGAGCTGGGGCACAGTTCCAACGGAATTCGCTTGTCCCGCAAGATGGATGCCTGTTGCCCCAGCCGGACCTGCCCGTCGTCCAGTATCTCGATGTCGTCGACGATGCGGACCCCGTGACCCAGCCGGTCCGCGCCGCAGAAGGCGATCGCCTCATGGATGGACGGCAGCCCGAACGCCTCACCGGCGTGAATGGTGAAGCGGGCGTTGTGGTCTCGCATGTAATCGAAGGCTTCCAGGTGCCGGGTCGGCGGGTTGCCGGCCTCGGCGCCGGCGATGTCGAACCCGACGACTCCCTTGTCCCGGAACCGGATCGCCAGCTCGGCGATCTCCCGGGACACCGCCGCGTGCCGCATCGCGGTGACCAGCAGGCGCACCATGATCGGGCGATTCGCTGCGGCGCAAGCCTTTTCGCCTTCGGCGAAGCCGGCCAGCACGGCGTCGACGATCTCGTCGAAGGACAGCCCGCGGTCGATGTGCAGCTCGGGCGCGAACCGGATCTCGGCGTACACCACCGAGTCCTCGGCCAGATCCTCCACGCACTCGTAGGCGACCCGATGCAGCGCCTCTGGTGTCTGCATCACGGCCACGGTGTGCGAGAACGGCTCCAGGTAGCGCTCCAGCGAGCCGCTGTGCGAACGGGTGCGAAACCACGTCGCCAGCTCGTCGACGTCGGTGGCGGGCAGCCCGTCGTAGCCGACCTGCCCGGCGATGTCCAGCACGGTCGACGGGCGCAGCCCGCCGTCGAGGTGGTCGTGCAGCAGGGCCTTGGGGGCCTTTCTGATCTGCTCGAGTCCCAACGGTGTGGTCATGTGACGATCCGATCGATGATCAGCGGGCGGGGCGCCGGTGGTGTGCCGTCGACGCTCCACCCGCCATTCAGCTCGGCGAGCGCGGCACCGAAGCGCTCCGGGGTGTCGGTGTAGAGGGTGAAGAGCGGCTCACCGGCGCTGACCGGCTCACCGGGGCGGCGGTGGATCCGGATACCCGCGCCCAACTGCACGCGTTCGCCCGGACGGGACCTGCCCGCACCGAGCCGCCACGCCCCCAGCCCCACTGCCATCGCGTCGATATCGCCCATTGTGCCGCCCCGGGGCGCGATCACGGCCTCGGCATGCCCGGCGACGGGCAACGGCACCGACAAATCGCCACCCTGGGCCGCGATGAGCCTGCGGAACCGGTCCATCGCGGTGCCGTCGCGCAGCGTGTCGGCGGGATCGCGGTCGTCGATCCCCGCCAGCTCGAGCATCTCGGCGGCCAGCCGCAGCGTCAGCTCGACCACGTCGGGCGGGCCACCCCCGGCCAGCACCTCGAGCGACTCGGCGACCTCCAGGGCATTACCGACGGTCGCGCCCAGCGGGCGGTTCATGTCGGTCAGCAGCGCGCGGGTGGGCACCCCGTGCGCCGCGCCCAGCTCGACCATGGTGTGCGCCAGCTCGCGGCACTGCCGCTCGGAGTCCAGCAACGCCCCGGAGCCGACCTTCACGTCGAGCACCAGCGCGCCGGCCCCCTCGGCCAGCTTCTTGCTCATCACCGAGCTGGCGATCAGCGGCAGCGATTCGACCGTGGCGGTGATGTCGCGCAGCGCGTACAGCTTGGCGTCGGCCGGGGCCAGGGCACCGGCGGCGAAGATGGCCGCGCCGACCTCGCGCAGCTGGTCGCGCACGCGCCGGTTGGACAGCTCGGCGCTGAACCCGGCGATGGATTCCAGCTTGTCCAGGGTGCCGCCGGTGTGGCCGAGCCCGCGGCCCGACGCCTGCGGGACGGCGGCTCCGCAGGCGGCGACGACGGGCACCAGGGGCAGGGTGATCTTGTCCCCCACCCCGCCGGTGGAGTGCTTGTCGACCGTCCGCAGGCCCAGGTCGCCGAAGTCGAGCGTGTCGCCCGATGCCAGCATCGCCGCCGTCCACCGGGCGGTCTCGCCGGGGTCCATGCCGCGCAGCAGGATCGCCATCAGCAGCGCCGCCATCTGCTCCTCGGCCACCCGCCCATCGGTGTAGGCGCCGATGACCCAGTCGATGGCGGCGTCGGACAACCGGCCGCCGTCGCGCTTGGTCCTGATCACCGTGGGCGCGTCGAACGCGGGGTGCATCAGCCGCGCCCCGCGGCCAGGTCGTCGGGGCCGAAAGCGTCCGGCAGCAGGTCGCCGAGCCTGCGCGGGCCGGCCGGGTGGTCGATCAGCAGCTCGGGGCCGCCATGTTCGAGCAGCACCTGACGGCACCGCCCGCACGGCATCAGCACCGACCCGCGCCCGTCCACGCACGCCAGCGCCACCAGGCGGCCGCCGCCGGTGGAATGCAGGGCGCACACCACCGCACATTCGGCACAGAGACCAAGGCCATATGAGATGTTCTCCACATTGCAACCGGTGACCACCCGGCCGTCGTCGACCAGCGCGGCCGCCCCGACCCGGAATCGCGAGTAGGGTGCGTATGCCCCCGCAGAGACATCGACTGCCTTGTCCCGCAACGTTTTCCAGTCGATCTCAGGCATAACGAAACCCCGCTCACCCTTCGTCGATTCCGACGATCACCCTAGCCGCAAAACGGCATTTCGCTTCGCGGACATTGGCGCAAGTCACACTGTGTCCGAGCTAAGCTCAAGTGCCCGGAGTGGCTGACGTTGAAGTCGGAAGAAGGCGGTGAGGACTGGGGTGACTACGCAACCGACGACCGCGGATCCGGCGGCACCGGTATCGGCTCCCTCGCGCAAACGCAGGCCACCACGGACGCTGTACCGCGGCGACCCCGGCATGTGGTCGTGGGTGCTGCACCGGATCAGCGGCGCGACGATCTTCTTTTTCCTGTTTGTCCACGTGCTGGACGCCGCCATGCTGCGGGTGAGCCCGCAGACCTACAACGCGGTGATCCACGACTATCAGATGCCCATCGTCGGCCTGATGGAATACGGCCTGGTCGCCGCGGTGCTCTTCCACGGCCTGAACGGGATCCGGGTGATCCTGATCGACTTCTGGTCCGAGGGCCCGCGCCACCAGAAGCTGATGCTCTGGATCGTCGGCATCGTGTTCCTGCTGCTGATGGTCCCGGCCGGCGTGGTGACGGTCATCCACATAATGGAGCACTCCCGATGAGCAGTCCGGACCTGCAGCTGGGCCGCGGCGAGGTCGCCCCGGTCAAACAGCGCCTCTACGACCGTCCCGCCAGCCTGGACAACCCCCGCTCACCGCGGCGGCGGGCCGGCATCCCCAACTTCGAGAAGTTCGCCTGGCTGTTCATGCGGTTCTCCGGGATCGCGCTGTTCGTGCTGGCGATCGGCCACCTGTTCATCATGCTGATGTGGGATAACGGCGTTTACCGCATTGACTTCAACTACGTGGCGCAGCGCTGGGCGTCACCGTTCTGGCAGTTCTGGGACCTGGCGCTGCTGTGGCTGGCGCAGCTGCACGGCGGCAACGGGCTGCGCACCATCATCGACGACTACAGCCGCAAGGACAGCACCCGGTTCTGGCTCAACAGCCTGCTGCTGTTGTCCATGGGCTTCACGCTGGCGCTGGGCACCTATGTGCTGCTGACATTCGATCCCAACATCGGAGGCTGACCCGTGATCCAGCAACACCGGTACGACGTGGTGATCGTCGGCGCGGGTGGTGCCGGCATGCGCGCCGCGGTGGAGGCGGGCCCGAGGGTGCGCACCGCGGTGCTGACCAAGCTCTACCCCACCCGCAGCCACACCGGCGCCGCCCAGGGCGGCATGTGCGCGGCGCTGGCCAACGTCGAAGAAGACAACTGGGAATGGCACACGTTCGACACCGTCAAGGGCGGCGACTACCTCGCCGACCAGGACGCCGTGGAGATCATGTGCAAGGAAGCCATCGACGCGGTGCTCGACCTGGAGAAGATGGGGATGCCGTTCAACCGCACCCCCGAGGGCCGCATCGACCAGCGCCGGTTCGGCGGGCATACCCGCGACCACGGCAAGGCCCCGGTGCGGCGGGCCTGTTATGCCGCCGACCGCACCGGTCACATGATCCTGCAGACCCTTTACCAGAACTGCGTCAAGCACGACGTGCAGTTCTTCAACGAGTTCTACGCGCTGGACCTGGTTTTGACGCAGACGCCGACCGGCCCGGTAGCCACCGGGGTGGTCGCCTACGAGCTGGCCACCGGCCACATCCACGTCTTCCACGCCAAGGCGGTGATACTAGCCACCGGCGGTTCGGGCCGGATGTACAAGACGACTTCCAACGCGCACACGCTGACCGGTGACGGCATCGGCATCGTCTTCCGCAAGGGACTTCCGTTGGAGGACATGGAGTTTCACCAATTCCATCCCACCGGCCTGGCGGGCCTGGGCATTTTGATCTCCGAGGCGGTCCGCGGCGAGGGCGGCCGGCTGCTCAACGGCGAGGGCGAGCGCTTCATGGAGCGCTACGCCCCGACGATCGTCGACCTGGCGCCGCGCGACATCGTCGCCCGCTCCATGGTTTTGGAGGTTTTGGAGGGACGCGGCGCCGGCCCGCACAAGGACTACGTCTACATCGACGTCCGCCACCTCGGCGAGGACGTGCTGGAGGCCAAGCTGCCCGACATCACCGAGTTCGCACGCACCTATTTGGGCGTGGACCCGGTGCACGAGCTGGTCCCGGTGTACCCCACATGTCATTACGTGATGGGCGGCATCCCCACCACCGTCACCGGACAGGTGTTGCGGGACAACACTTCCACGGTGCCGGGGCTGTACGCGGCCGGCGAGTGCGCGTGCGTGTCGGTGCACGGGGCCAACCGGCTGGGCACCAATTCGCTGCTCGACATCAACGTGTTCGGCCGCCGGGCGGGCATCGCTGCGGCCAACTACGCACGGGGGCACGATTTCGTGGACATGCCGCCGGAACCCGAGGCGATGGTCGTGGGGTGGGTCGGCGACATTTTGAGCGAGCACGGCAACGAGCGCGTCGCCGACATCCGCATCGCGCTGCAGCAGTCGATGGACAACAACGCCGCGGTGTTCCGCACCGAGGAGACACTCAAGCAGGCGCTCACCGACATCCACGCCCTGAAAGAACGGTACGCCCGAATCAGCGTGCACGACAAGGGAAAACGATTCAACAGCGACCTGCTGGAGGCGATCGAGCTGGGCTTCCTGCTCGAGCTGGCCGAGGTCACCGTGGTCGGTGCGCTGAATCGCAAGGAGTCGCGCGGCGGTCACGCCCGCGAGGACTACCCCAACCGCGACGACGTCAACTTCATGCGCCACACCATGGCCTACAAGCAGGGCAGCGACCTGCTGAGCGACATCGCGCTGGACTTCAAACCCGTGGTGCAGACCCGCTACGAGCCCAAGGAACGGAAGTACTGATGGCCGAAGGTGACACCACCGATCCTGAAGTGGCAGAGGTCGTGCCCAGCCTGGAGCCTCCGTTGCCGGCGATTCCCGACGGCGCGGTGATGGTGACCGTCAAGATCGCCCGCTTCAACCCCGACCAGCCCGACGCCTTCGCGGAAACCGGTGGGTGGCAAAGCTTTCGGGTACCTTGCCTGCCCAGCGACCGGATGCTCAACCTGCTGATCTATATCAAGAGCTACCTGGACGGGACGCTGACCTTCCGGCGATCCTGCGCGCACGGGGTGTGCGGGTCGGACGCCATGCGGATCAATGGAGTCAACCGGCTGGCGTGCAAGGTGCTGATGCGCGACCTGCTGCCCAAGAGTAGGCCGGGTAAACGCCAAAAAACACTGACCATCACGGTCGAACCGATCCGCGGGCTGCCGGTGGAGAAGGACCTGGTGGTCGACATGGAGCCGTTCTTCGACGCCTACCGCGCGGTGAAGCCGTACCTGATCACCACCGGCAATCCGCCCACCCGCGAACGCATTCAGAGCCCGGCCGACCGCGCCCGCTACGACGACACCACCAAGTGCATCCTGTGCGCGGCGTGCACCACCAGTTGCCCGATCTTCTGGCACGAGGGCAGTTACTACGGCCCGGCGGCGATCGTCAACGCGCACCGGTTCATCTTCGACAGCCGCGACGAGGCCGCCGCCGAGCGCCTGGACATCCTCAACGAGGTCGACGGCGTGTGGCGCTGTCGCACCACGTTCAACTGCACCGAGGCGTGCCCCCGCGGCATCGAGATCACCAAGGCGATCCAAGAGGTCAAGCGCGCGATCATGTTCTCGCGCTAGGCTTCTCCCGCTAGGCGCTTCAGCGGCGGGTGTCGGATCAGGGCGCTGACTCGCCCCGACGAGTGCCCGCCACGTGCGCCGGCCCGACGCGGTCGTCGTCGCGGTCGGATTCCGGCATTTCCGAAGCCGGTGTCGCGCGCGCCGCTACCCAACTCAGGGTCGTCGAACTGTTCGAGCCTCGCATCGTCCGGCTGCTGATCATTTTGAGAGGTCATAATCTGTCTCCTCACCCTCTCGTTGCCCTGCCGCACCGGTTGGCCTGGCAAAGGTGAGGGACGGGTACCCGGACCTTCCGACAAGAAGCACCTGCTCAGGACGATCCGGCCGACCGTGCTGTCACACATCGCGGGCCCGCCTCGTCTGATCGGTATGACACAGAAAACCCGCATCGAGCCCCTGCCTCCCAAGCGCGCCGGATTGCTGACCCGGGCGATGTACCGGATCGCCAAGCGGCGCTACGGCCAAGTTCCCGAACCCTTCACCGTCGCCGCGCATCATCGCGGGCTGATGATCGCCGGCGCCCTGCACGAGACCATGCTGGACCGGGCGTCGAAGACACTGCCGGGCAGCGTGCGCGAACTCGCGGTGTTCTGGACCGCCCGCACGGTCGGCTGCTCGTGGTGCGTCGACTTCGGCTCCATGCTGCAGCGCCTGGACGGACTGGACATGCAGCGACTGAAGGACATCGACAACTACGCCACCTCAACGGCATTCAGCGACGACGAGCGTGCCGCCATCGCCTACGCCGATGCGATGACCACCGATCCGCACACCGTCACCGACGAACAGGTCGCCGATTTGCGGGCCCGCTTCGGTGATGCCGGGGTGATCGAGCTGACGTATCAGATCGGGGTGGAGAACATGCGGGCGCGGATGAACACCGCGCTGGGCATCACCGAGCAGGGCTTCAATTCCGGTGACGCCTGCCGCGTTCCGTGGGCTAGCGACGATCGCAAGCGCGGCGCAGCCGGGCGCAGCGGGTCGTCGCCATCGGCCACCGAGCTCAACGAGCCCGCAGCGGGGAGCCGGTGAATTTGTCGGGGTTGGCGACATCCCATAGGGCGCAGACCTTTCCGTCGCGCACCGTCGCCGCCATGATCCGCGGCATCATCTCGCGATATCCGTCACTGGCCGGGCAGCCCGCCGTGTAGCCGCCCAGCTCACCGTTGACCAGCCCCAGCTGATACGAGGTGAACATCGCCGGGCCGTAGCGCTGGGCCAGGCCGAAGAAGAACCGGGCCACCTTGTCCGCACCGTGGATGACGTTGATCGCGGTGGGCGCCTTGCCATTCGCGTCGCCGGTCAGGATCACGTCGGGATGCAGCAGCCCCACCACGGCCTCCAGATCGCCGGACGCCATGGCGGCCAGCAACTTCCCGACCACCTCGTCGTGCGCGGGATCGGGCTTGGGTGGCGCCTCGGCCGAGACGGCCTTGCGGGCTCGCGACGCCAGCTGGCGGGCGGCGGCCTCGTTGGTCCCCAGCACCCGAGCCACCTCCGCGAACGGCACGGCGAACCCGTCGTGCAGCACGAAGGCGACGCGCTGATCGGGTGACAGCCGCTCCAGCACCACCATCGCCGCGAACCGCGCGTCCTCGCCGGCCACCACCGCGGACAGCGGGTCGGCCGCGTCGAACCCGGTGACCACCGGCTCGGGCAGCCAGTTGCCTGTATAGGTCTCGCGACGATGCGCGGCAGAACGCAACCTGTCCAGGCCCAGCCTGCTCACCACCGTGGTCAGCCAGGCCCGCAGGTCGGTGATCGCGCCATCCTGCCGGTGCCAGCGCAGCCAGGCGTCCTGCACGATGTCCTCGGCGTCGGCCACCGTGCCGGTCAGCCGGTAGGCGACCGACATGAGATGGGGCCGTAGCGACTCGAACTCGCTGACCTGCTGCGCTGAGGTCATGCCGCGAGGTTACGCTCAGCGGCAAGATGACTGACAACCTATGGCTGCACTTCGCCCGGCACGGCCCGGACATCACGCCGCCGATCATCACCCGCGGCCAGGGTGTCACCATCTTCGACGACCGCGGCAAGAGCTACCTGGACGGCCTGTCCGGGCTGTTCACCGTGCAGGCCGGCCACGGCCGCACCGAACTCGCCGAGGTCGCCGCCCGGCAGGCCGGCACGCTGGCGTTCTTCCCGCTGTGGGGGTACGCCACTCCGCCCGCGATCGAGCTCGCCGAACGCCTCGCCGGCTACGCCCCCGGCGACCTGAACCGGGTCTTCTTCACCACGGGCGGCACCGAGGCCGTCGAGACCGCGTGGAAACTGGCCAAGCAATACTTCAAGCTCACCGGCAAACCCGGTAAGCACAAGGTGATTTCGCGCGCGATCGCCTACCACGGCACCACCCAGGGCGCGCTGGCGATCACCGGGCTGCCCCGCTTCAAGGCACCCTTCGAACCGGTGACTCCCGGCGGCTTCCGGGTGCCCAACACCAACTTCTACCGGGCTCCCGAACCGTTCGGAACCGACCCGAAGGCCTTCGGGCAGTGGGCCGCCGACCGGATCGCCGAGGCCATCGAGTTCGAGGGCCCCGACACCGTGGCCGCGGTTTTCCTGGAGCCGGTGCAGAACGCGGGCGGCAGCATCCCGCCTCCCCCAGGCTATTTCGAACGGGTGCGGCAGATCTGCGACGAATACGACGTGCTGCTGGTCTCCGACGAGGTGATCTGCGCGTTCGGCCGGATCGGGTCGATGTTCGCCTGCGACGACTTCGGCTACGTGCCCGACATGATCACCTGCGCCAAGGGAATGACGTCGGGCTACTCACCGATCGGCGCCATGATCGCCAGCGACAGGTTGTTCGAGCCGTTCAACGACGGCGCCACCATGTTCCCGCACGGGTATACCTTTGGCGGCCACCCGGTTTCGGCGGCCGTGGGGCTGGCCAACCTCGACATCTTCGAGCGTGAGGGCCTCAACGATCACGTCCGGACGCACGCACCCGCCTTCCGCGCCACCCTGGACAAGCTCTACGACCTGCCCATCGTCGGCGACGTGCGCGGCGAGGGGTTCTTCTACGGCGTGGAACTGGTCAAGGACAAGGCGACCAAGCAGACCTTCACCGACGAAGAACGCGGCCCGCTGCTCGCCCGGGTCGGTGCCGCGCTGTTCGAGGCCGGGTTGTACTGCCGCACCGACGACCGCGGCGATTCCGTCATCCAGCTGGCGCCGCCGCTGATCAGCGGCCAGGCCGAATTCGACACCATCGAGGCCATCCTGCGCGAGGTGCTGACGCAGGCCCACGCGTGGCTCTAAAGTCCCGGGCATGGCCCGCAAACCCCGTATCCACCCGGTGCGGTGGCAGCCGCCGCCGGTCGAGAAGCTGCCCGACGTGCCGGCGCCGGGCGTCACCGTCATCCCGCTGCCCGGCAACGGGCCCGAGGACGTCGTCGTCGACTCGGCCGGCCAGTTGTGGACGGGCCTCGAGGACGGCCGCATCGTGCGGATCTCCCCCGAGGGCGGCGGTGGCACCGTCCCCAAAATTATCGTCGACACCGGCGGACGACCGCTCGGCCTGCACGTCGCCCGCGACGGCCGGCTGCTGATCTGCGACAGCCACCGCGGACTGCTCGCGCTGCAGCCGGAGGGCGGCACGCTGGACGTTCTGGTGGAATCTGTCGGCGGCAGGCGGCTCAAGTTCTGCTCCAACGTCACCGAAACAGCCGACGGCACAATCTATTTCACCGAGTCGACGAGCGACTATCATTTCGAGCACTTCACCGCCCCGATCGTGGAGGCACGCGCAACCGGCGGCCTGTACCGCCTCGGCACGGACGGCACGGTCAGCACGCTGGTGGACGGGCTGTACTTCGCCAACGGGGTGACGGCCACGGCCGACGGGTCGGCGCTGGTGTTCGCCGAGACGCAGGCGCGCCGGCTGTCGAAGTACTGGCTTAGCGGGCCGCGGGCTAAAACGGTGACACCGTTGGCGGTGCACCTGCCCGGCATGCCCGACAACATATCCACCGGCGCCGACGGCCGCATCTGGGTCGCGATGGTCACCGAGGCGAACCCTGCGCTGGAATCGCTGTTCCCGCGCGCCCCGATCATCCGCCAGGTGGTGTGGCGGCTGCCCGAGCGGCTACAACCGCGGATCAAGCCGGAGATCTGGGCGGTCGCGTTCGATCCGGACAGCGGCGCGGCGGTGGCCGGCCTGCGCACCGCGCAGCCGGACTTCGGCTCCGTCACCGGGCTGGTCGAGGCGGCCGGCAAGCTCTGGATGAGCACGATCAACTTCCCGGCGCTGGCCCACGTGGACCTGGCCGCCACCACGCTGTAAGCCTGCTAGCCGGCGGGTGTCCGCCGGACCGCGTCGGCGGCCATCATCACCTCGCGGGCGTGCGTGGCGGTCGGGTTGTTGCCGAACCGCGTCACTGCGTTGCACAGCCAGGCCAGCGCCGATCGCAGCTCGGCGTCGGTGGCGGCGTCACGGTGCAGCTTCAGCTCCGCCAGCACCTGCTCGAACCCGGAACGTCGCACCTGCGTTGCCTTCTCGACCTGTTTGAGCAGATCGTTCAGCGCTCGCGGGCCGGCAGCGGCCGAGGCGCCCGCGCCGCCGCGATTGCGCCGCCAGGCGGACCAAAACCGATCGCGTGAAATGACCAAACCCTCCGAATCCGGTGCGGTGGGTGGCCTTCGGGCTGACCGCGGGCCCAGCGTATCGCGGCCCCGCCGCCACCGCTCAGTAACTTCCGCCTCACCAGCCACAGCGCGGCTCCCCGGATTCGGGCCGCCGATCGCTTACTGTGCACAGACGATGAGCCTGTTACGTTCCGCATCATGCCTGGCAGCGGCGCTTTTCCTGATGGCCGCCCCGGCCACGTTGGCGGTACCGGCGACTTTGCCGCTGGGTGTGCCACCGGCGAACGCCGAACCCGGCGCCGAACCCAATGCCGCGCCCCCGGACTGCCCGTACAAGGTGAACACCCCGAAGGCCGTGGATTCGTCGGAGGCGCCCACAGCCGGTGACCCGCCGATACCGCTGGCGGTGCCCGCCAAGCCGGTCGGCGGTGACGCGCTGGGCAGCTGCGGCATCGTCGCCGCGCCGAATACGCCGGCGCTGCCCAACGACGTCTCCGCCGAGGCCTGGCTGGTGGCGGACCTGGACAGCGGCGCCGTCATCGCGGCCAAGGACCCGCACGGGCGGCACCGCCCGGCCAGCATCATCAAGGTGCTGGTCGCGATGGCCTCCCTCAACGCGCTCAACCTGAACAAGTCGGTCCCCGGAACCGCCGACGACGCCGCCGCCGAGGGCACCAAGGTCGGTGTCGAGGAGGGCGGCGTCTTCACCGTCAACCAGCTGCTGCATGGGCTGCTGATGCACTCCGGCAACGACGCCGCCCACGCGCTGTCGATGCAGCTGGGCGGCATGCAGCAGGCGCTGGAGAAGATCAACGTGCTGGCCGCGAAGCTGGGCGGCCAGGACACCCGGGTGGCCTCGCCGTCGGGGCTGGATGCGCCCGGGATGAGCACCTCGGCCTACGACATCGGGCTGTTCTACCGTTACGCGTGGCAGAACCCGACGTTCGCCGACATCGTCGCGACGCGGACCTTCGACTTCCCCGGCCACGGCGACCACCCAGGCTACGAGCTGGAGAACGACAACCAGCTGCTCTACAAGTATCCCGGCGCCCTGGGCGGCAAGACCGGGTACACCGACGACGCGGGCCAGACGTTCGTGGGTGCGGCCAACCACGACGGGCGAAGGCTGGTGGCGGTGCTGCTACACGGGACGCGGGTGCCGATCGCGCCGTGGGAACAGGCAGCGCACCTACTGGACTACGGCTTCTCCACGCCGCAGGGCACGCAGGTCGGCTCGCTGATCGCGCCCGACCCGTCCCTGGCGCCTGCCAAGCACGACGCCGTGACGGACCCGCTCGCCAATAACGCTGAGGCCGGCGGGATCCTCCCGTCGGCGGACGCCATGCCGATCCGGGTGGGTGTGGCGGTGATCGGCACCATCGTCGTGTTCGCGCTGATCATGGTGGCCCGCTCGATGAACCGCCGACCGCAACACCGCTGAGCGCCGTGGCAGGCGGATCGCGGCGCGGACTGCTGGTCGGGCTCACCGCCGCCAGCGTGGGCGTCATCTACGGCTACGACCTGTCCATCATCGCCGGGGCGCAGTTGTTCGTCACCGAGGACTTCGGATTGTCCACGCGCCAGCAGGAATTGCTGACGACGATGGTGGTGATCGGCCAGATCGTCGGGGCGCTGGGCGCCGGAGTACTGGCCAACGTGATCGGGCGGAAACGGTCCGTGGTGCTGATCCTGTTCGCCTACGCGGTTTTCGCGCTGCTGGCCGCGTCCTCGATCTCGCTGCCGATGTTGCTGACAGCACGGCTGCTGCTGGGGCTGACCATCGGGGTGACGGTGGTGGTGGTCCCGGTCTACGTGGCGGAGTCGGCGCCGACGGCGGTGCGCGGTTCGCTGCTGACGGCCTACCAGCTGGCGATCGTCAGCGGTCTGATCGTCGGCTATGTGACCGGCTACCTGCTGGCCGGCACCCACAGCTGGCGGTGGATGCTGGGGCTGGCCTGCGTGCCCGCAGCGTTGTTGCTGCCGTTGGTGATTCGAATGCCCGACACGGCCCGCTGGTACGTGTTGAAGGGCCGGATGGACGACGCCCGGCGCGCGCTGCTGCGGGTGGAACCCACCGCGCAGGTCGACCACGAGCTCGCCGAGATCGGCCGCGCGTTGAGCGAAGCCGCGCCCGGCGCCAGGGGTGGGTTCACCGAGATGCTGCGGCCCCCCTACCTGCGGGCTACCGCCTTCGTGGTCGTGCTCGGCTTCCTGATCCAGATCACCGGCATCAACGCGATCATCTACTACAGCCCCCGGATCTTTCAGGCCATGGGGTTCACCGGCAATTTCGCGCTGCTCGGTCTGCCGGCACTGCTGCAGGTCGCCGGGCTGGCCGCGGTCGGCGCGGCGCTGCTGCTGGTCGACCGGGTGGGCCGGCGGCCAATCCTGTTGTGGGGCACCGCCATGATGATCGTCGCCGACCTCGTGCTGATGGCCGTGTTCGGTCAGGGCTTGGGTGGCGCGATCGCCGGGTTCGCCGGCATCCTGCTGTTCATCATCGGCTACACGATGGGCTTCGGTTCGCTGGGCTGGGTATACGCCAGCGAAAGCTTCCCGTCCCGGCTACGCTCGATCGGGTCGAGCACCATGTTGACCTCCAACCTGGTGGCTAACGCCATCATCGCCGCCGTCTTCCTGACCCTGCTCCATTCACTGGGTGGCGCAGGGACTTTCGCGCTGTTCGCGGGGCTCGCCACGGTCGCGCTCGTCTTCGTGTACCGGTACGCGCCGGAAACCAAGGGGCGCCAGCTCGAGGACATCCGCCACTTTTGGGAGAACGGCGGCCGATGGCCGTGATCGCCGCGGGCACCATGGTGCTCGACGGTCAGGTCTGCCGCCCCGGCTGGCTGCAGACCTCCGGCGGACAGATCGCGGCCTGCGCGCCAGGCCCGCCGCCCTACCCGGCCGACCGGGACTTCCCCGATTGCACTGTGGTGCCCGGCTTTATCGACATGCACGTGCACGGCGGCGGCGGCGCATCCTACACCGAGGCCGACGGCATCGCCGGCGCCGCCGCGTTCCACCTGCGACACGGCTCCACCACCACGCTGGCCAGCCTGGTGACCGCGTCACCGTCCGAACTGCTCGCCGGGGTGCGCGCGCTCGCCGAAGCCACCCACCGGCGCACCGTCGCGGGCATCCACCTGGAGGGGCCGTGGCTGAGCCGCGCACACTGCGGAGCCCACGATCGCACGAAGATGCGCGAGCCGGACCCGGGCGAAATCGACGCGGTGCTGGCCGCAGGCGACGGCACCATCCGGATGGTGACGCTGGCACCCGAGCTGCCCGGGGCCGATGGGGCCATTCGCCGTTTCGTGGACGCGGGAGTCGTTGTGGCGGTGGGGCATACCGGCGCCAGCTACGAGCAGACCCGGCACGCCGTCGCGCTGGGCGCCACGGTCGGCACGCATCTGTTCAACGCGATGCCGCCGCTGCACCATCGCGAGCCGGGCCCGGCCCTGGCGCTGCTGCGCGACCCGCGGGTGACCGTCGAGGTGATCGCCGACGGCGTGCACCTGCACCCCGACGTGGTGGCGGCGGTGATCGCGGCCGCCGGGGCAGACCGGGTCGCGATGATCACCGATGCGATCGCCGCGGCCGGCCGGCCCGACGGTGCGTTCCGGCTCGGGTCGGTGCACGTCGACGTCGTCGCCGGTGTCGCACGGGTGCACGGGACGCCGACGATCGCGGGCAGCACCGCCACCATGGATCGGCTCTTCCGCACGGTGCATGCCGACGCCGGGCCGCTCGCCGCGGTGCAGACGACCGCCACGACGCCGGCGCGCGCACTCGGCCTGCAACGGGTGGGCGAGCTGAGAGCGGGCTACGACGCCAATCTTGTTGTGCTGGACGCTGGTTTGAGCGTATCGGAGGTCATGGTGCGCGGCGCCTGGCGAGACCATCCGCTCGATGTTTGTTAGCATCCCCTGAACAAATCCGACGGCTTCTCCCGGCCCGGGCCGTCGCTGTTCTTCCTTGTCGCCGTGGCGCTTTCGATGACCGGACTGAGGATCGCCATGCGCACCCTGCCGGTCGGTACCACGCGATGCTGGTCGGCGACGAATCGGCGTCGTTGATCAAGCTGGCGCTGATCGGCGGGATCGTGGCCTGCGTCGCGGGCCTGAAACTGCCGGCTAGCGATCGCGGCGGGTGAGGCGGGCGATCCGGGAAAGCGTCAGCGCCCCAACGGCTCCCAGTGCCATCGCGGTCAGGGTCTGGCGGGTGTTGAGGCCCTCGTCCATCTGAATCCGCGGCGCGATGACGGCCGGGGCCGGAGGCGCGACGGGTTGACTGCGCGGGTCGTTGGAGGCGGTCGCCGCCCACGCGGTGCAGTACAGCACGAGATACGCGGTGATGTAAGCGAACACCATCAACCCCAGCACCGGGCCGAAGGCCGCGCCCGCCGGGCTGCGCAGCACCGTCCGCAGATAGATGGAGGCGACCTGTTTGAACACCTCGAAGCCGATCGCCGCGATCAGTCCGGCCCGCATCGAATCGACCAGGCTGACCTTTTCGCGCGGCAGGCGGGCGATCATCCAGGTGAACAGCAGCCAGGACACCAGCGTCGCGATCAGGATCGAGAACAGCCAAAACAACCAGTCGAAGACCACAAACTGTGGTATACCAAGCCATTTCAGCAGCGCGGCCATGGGCGCGGCATGGCCGACGGCGGTCAGCGCGACGGTGGCCACGATCACCGCGAACGTCCCCACCATCGCCAGCAGATCGGAAAACTTGTTGCGCACGAAGCCCGGTGACTCGATCTCCTCGTCCCACCACATCTCCGTCAGCGCCTGGCGCAAGTGCGAGATCCAGCCCAGGCCCGCCCATACCGCGGTGGCCAGACCGATCACGCCGACCGACGTCCGGGCGTCGATGGCCGAGTTCATCAGCTCCTGCAGCTCATTACCCAGCGTGCCGGTCACCTGGGAGCGGATGTGGTCGTCGATGGTGCTCAACAGCTGCGGCCGACGGGCCAGCGCGAACCCGAAGACCGCGAAACCGACCATGAGCAAAGGAAACAACGCGAAGATCGTGTAGTAGGTGAGGCCGGCCGCGAAGAACCCGCCGTTGCGGTCGTCGAAACGCTGGTAGGCGCGGATGACGTGATCGATCCACCCATGGCGGGCGCGCAGCCGATCGAAAAAGCCCGGCTTCGCCGGCTCACTCATCGCACGACTCCAAATGAGAAGCGGTACTAGCTCCGTTGTGGAAGAAACCCAAGCCGATCGTAAACCCGCTGGACCGTTTTCCCGGCCACATCGTTCGCCTTTTCCGCTCCGGACGCGAGCACGGCCTCCAATTCGGCGAAATCGGCGGTCAGTTCGTCGACCCGGGCCTTGATCGGGGTGACGAATTCGACGACCGCCTCGGCGGTGTCCTTCTTCAAATCGCCGTAACCCCTTCCGGCATAGCCCTCCACGAGCTGATCGATGCCGACACCGGTAACCGCGGACTGGATGCTCAGCAGGTTGGACACGCCCGGCTTGGCCTCGGTGTCGAATCGGATCTCGCGCTCGCTGTCGGTGACCGCGGAACGAATCTTCTTGGCCGACACCGCCGGTTCGTCGAGCAGGTTGATCAACCCGGCATCTGAGGCCGCCGACTTGCTCATCTTCGACGTCGGGTCCTGCAAGTCGTAGATCTTTGCGGTGGCCTTCGGGATGAGCATGTCCGGCACCACGAACGTCTCCGGGAAGCGGCTGTTGAACCGCTCGGCGATGTCGCGCGCCAACTCGAGATGCTGACGCTGATCCTCACCCACCGGCACCAGGTCGGTGTCGTAGGCCAGCACGTCGGCGGCCTGCAGCACCGGGTAGGTGAACAACCCCACGGTGGTGGAGTCGGCACCCTGGCGCAGCGACTTGTCCTTGAACTGCGTCATCCGCGAGGCCTGCCCGAAGCCGGTGAAGCAGCCCAGCACCCAGGCCAGCTGGGCGTGGGCGGGCACGTGGCTCTGCACGAACACGGTGCTGCGGGACGGGTCGATGCCCAGCGCCAGGTACTGCGCGGCCGTGATCAGGGTGCGGCGGCGCAGCGCCTCAGGATCCTGGGCGACGGTGATGGCGTGCAGGTCAACGACGCAGAAGAACGCGTCGTGATCGTCCTGCAGCGCGACCCAATGCGTGACCGCGCCCAGCGCGTTACCCAGGTGAAGGGAATCGGAGGTGGGCTGCACGCCGGAGAAAATCCGGCTGGATCCGGTAGCGGTGCTCATGATGCACCGATCTTTTCACGGGCGGCCGCTACGGCCGCACCGACCGGCGCCCGCGCAACCCCGCCGGTTGCGGTACCGGCGGTACCGGATTTAATGTCGGGTTATGCGCAAGCTCGTCTGCTCGGCTCCTTCCTCGTGAGCCCCGCTCACTCGGCGTCGCCTTCGGCCCGTTCGCCGATCCACGTTGGTTCCGGAGAGCCGGTCCTGATGCTGCACGGATTCCTCATGTCGCAGACGGTGTGGGATCCGGTCGCGCCGCGGCTGGCCGACACCGGCCGCTTCGAGGTCTTCGCCCCCACCATGGCCGGGCACAACGGCGGGCCCTACGCGGGCACCTGGCTGCTGAGCTCGTCGGTGCTGGCCGACCACGTCGAGCGCCAGCTCGACCAGCTCGGCTGGGAAACCGCCCACCTGGTGGGCAACTCGCTGGGCGGCTGGGTCGCCTTCGAGCTGGAGCGGCGCGGGCGCGCACGCAGCGTGACCGGCATCGGCGCCGCGGGGGGATGGACGCGGTGGAGCCCGGTGAAATTCGAGGTCATCAGCAAGTTCATCGCGGGCATGCCGATGCTGGCGCTGGCCCGGCTGCTCGGCGAGCGCACCCTGCGGCTGCCGCTGAGCCGGCGGCTGGCCACCCTGCCGCTGACCGCGACGCCTGACGGGATCAGCGAGGAGCAGCTGCGCGGCGTCGTCAACGACGCCGCCCACTGCCCGGCCTACTTCCAGCTGCTGGCCAAGTCGTTGCTGGACCCCGGCCTGCTGCAGCTGGCCGACACCGCGGTGCCCGTCCAGCTGGTGCTGTGCGAGAAGGACCGGGTGGTGCCCGCGAGTAGGTTCAGCCGGCACTTCACCGACTACCTGCCGCCGGGAACGAAGATCACCAAGCTCGACGGCGTCGGGCACGTGCCGATGTTCGAGGCGCCCGGGCGGGTCGCCGCGGCCATCGCCGACTTCATCGACGAATGCGCCGGCGGGGCCGACCGCCAACAGCCACCGGCTAGCTAGCCAGCTGTTTTTCCAGGTTCTCGGCGATCGAGTTGAGGAATTCCTCGCTCTGCTGCCACTCCTGGTCGGGGCCGATCAGGATGGCCAGGTCTTTGGTCATCTTGCCGCCCTCGACGGTGGAGACCACCACGTTCTCCAGGGTCTGCGCGAACCCGATCACCTCGGGGGTGTCGTCCAGCTTGCCGCGGTGCGCCAGCCCGCGCGTCCAGGCGAAGATCGAGGCGATGGGGTTGGTCGAGGTCGGCTTGCCGGCCTGATACTGACGGAAGTGCCGGGTGACGGTGCCGTGCGCGGCCTCGGCCTCGACCGTCTTGCCGTCGGCGGTCATCAGCACCGACGTCATCAGCCCCAGTGAGCCGTAGCCCTGCGCGACGAGGTCCGACTGCACGTCGCCGTCGTAGTTTTTGCAGGCCCACACGTAGCCGCCCTCCCACTTCAGGCAGGCCGCGACCATGTCGTCGATCAACCGGTGCTCGTAGGTCAGCCCCTCGGCCTCGAACTGGTCCTTGAACTCCTCGTCGTAGACGCGCTGGAACTCGTCTTTGAACATGCCGTCGTAGGCCTTGAGGATGGTGTTCTTGGTGGACAGGTACACCGGCCACTTGGCGTTCAGCCCGTACTTCAGCGAGGCGCGGGCGAAGTCCCGGATGGAGTCCTTGAAGTTGTACATCCCCATCACGACGCCGCCGTCCTCGGGGATGGACACCACCTCGTGCACCATCGGCTCGCTGCCGTCGGCGGGGGTGAAAGTGATTGCGACGGTTCCGGATTTGTCGACCTTGAAGTTGGTCGACCGGTACTGATCGCCGAAAGCGTGGCGGCCGATGACGATCGGCTTGGTCCAGCCCGGTACCAGCCGTGGCACGTTCGAGATCACGATGGGCTCGCGGAAGATGGTGCCGCCCAGAATGTTTCGAATTGTCCCGTTCGGCGAGAGCCACATCTTTTTGAGATTGAACTCCTGGACGCGGGCCTCGTCGGGGGTGATGGTGGCGCACTTGACACCCACGCCGTGCTTCTTGATGGCGTAGGCCGCGTCGATGGTCACCTGGTCGTCGGTGCGGTCGCGGTGCTCGATGCCCAGGTCGTAGTAGTCCAGATCGATGTCGAGGTGCGGCAGGATCAGCAGGTCCTTGATGAACTTCCATATGACGCGGGTCATTTCGTCACCGTCGAGCTCTACGACGCGGCCTTTGACCTTGATTTTGGCTTTGCCTGCCATGTCAAGTCCGGCTTCCTGCTTGCGGGCCCTAGCCTGTCGAAGCCGCTAGCGCCTCATTGAAGGTCTTGCTCGGGCGCATGATCGCCGTCGTCTTCTCGCTGTCCGGGTAGTAGTAGCCGCCGATGTCGACCGCCTCGCCCTGCGCCTCGGCCAGTTCGGACACGATGGTGTCCTCGTTTTCGCTCAACGAGTCGGCCAGCGCTGCGAAGTGCTTGCGCAATTCTTCGTCGTCGGATTTCGCGAGTTCCTGCGCCCAGTACAGCGCCAGGTAGAACTGGCTGCCGCGGTTGTCGAGTTCACCGGTCTTGCGCGACGGGCTCTTGTTGTTCTCCAGCAGCTTGCCGATCGCGGCATCCAGCGTTTTGCCCAGGACCTTGGCGCGCTCGTTGTCGGTCTTGATGCCGATGTCTTCGAAACATGCTCCGAGAGCTAGGAATTCACCCAAGGAATCCCAGCGCAGATGGTTCTCCTCGACGAGTTGGTGAACGTGCTTGGGAGCCGAGCCGCCCGCGCCGGTTTCGTACATTCCACCGCCGGCCATGAGCGGCACGATGGACAGCATCTTGGCGCTGGTGCCCAGCTCCAGGATCGGAAACAGGTCGGTGAGGTAATCGCGCAGGATGTTGCCGGTCGCCGCGATGGTGTCCTGCCCGCGCATGGCGCGCTCGATCGTGTACCTCATGGCCCACACCTGCGGCATGATCTGGATCTCCAGGCCCTCGGTGTCGTGTTCCTTCAGGTACGCCTTGACCTTCTTGCGCAGCTCGACCTCGTGCGGTCGTTCGGTGTCCAGCCAGAACAACACCGTCATACCGGAGTTCCTGCCCCGGGTGACCGCGAGCTTGACCCAGTCGCGGATCGCTTCGTCCGTGACGATCGGCATGCGCCAGATGTCGCCCTCCTCGACGTTCTGGGTCAGCAGAACTTCCCCCGTGTCGAGGTCGACGATGTTGGCGACACCGTCCTCGGGGACCTCGAACGTCTTGTCGTGGCTGCCGTACTCCTCGGCCTGCTGCGCCATCAGGCCGACATTGGGAACTGTGCCCATCGTGGTCGGATCGAACTGCCCGTGGGTCTTACAGAAGTTGATTATCTCCTGGTAGATGCGGGAGAAGGTGGACTCGGGGTTGACGGCCTTGGTGTCCTTCTGCCGCCCGTCGGCGCCCCACATCTTGCCGCCCGCTCGGATCATCGCCGGCATCGACGCGTCCACGATCACGTCGCTGGGCGAATGGAAGTTGGTGATGCCCTTCGCGGAATCGACCATGGCCAGCTCCGGGCGGTGTTCGTGGCAGGCGTGCAGGTCGCGGATGATCTCCTCGTGCAGCGACGCGGGCAACGACTCGATCTTGTTGTACAGATCGACCAATCCGTTGTTGACGTCGACACCGAGCTCGTCGAAGAGCTCCTGGTGCTTGGCGAAGGCGTCCTTGTAGAAGATCTTCACCGCGTGACCGAAGACGATGGGGTGCGACACCTTCATCATCGTCGCCTTGACGTGCAGCGAGAACATGACGCCGGTCTCGTAGGCGTCCTGCATCTGCTCCTCGTAGAACTCGACGAGGGCCTTCTTGCTCATGAACATGGAATCGATGACGTCGCCCTCGCGCAGCTCGACCTTGTCTTTCAGCTCGATGGTCTGTCCGCCCTGGGTCTCCAGCACCATCTTCACATTGCGCGCGCGGTCCAGCGTCATCGACTTCTCACCGTGGTAGAAGTCGCCGTGCCGCATGGTCGCGACGTGAGTGCGCGAGGCCGGCGACCAGTCCGCCATGCTGTGCGGGTGCTTGCGGGCATATTCCTTCACCGCCTTGGGTGCACGCCGGTCCGAGTTGCCCTGCCGCAGTACCGGGTTGACCGCGCTACCGAGGCACTTGGCGTAGCGCGCGCGAATCTCCTTGTCCTCGTCCGTCTTTGGACTCTGCGGAAAGTCCGGAATCTTGTATCCCTTGCCCTGCAGCTCCTTGACGGCGGCGATCAGCTGGGGGACCGAGGCGCTGATGTTCGGCAGCTTGATGATGTTGGTGTCGGCGCGCTCTGTCAGCCGGCCCAGTTCGCCCAGGTTATCCGGCACCCGCTGCTCTTCGGTCAGATCGTCGGGGAACTCCGCCAGAATCCGGGCGGCCACGGAGATGTCACTGGTCTTGATCTCGATGCCCGCCGGCTCGGCGAAGGCGCGGACGATCGGCAGGAACGCATAGGTCGCCAGAAGCGGCGCTTCGTCGGTCAGTGTGTAGATGACGGTCGGCTGTTCGGCGCTCACGGTCCCTCTCCCGGCGTCAATGATGGGTTGAAAATTGTGGGGCTCAGCGTTCTAACTGCCACGTTAGCAAGGGTGTTTGGACAGGTGTCGACCTGCAGGTGCACCGCGATAGCTGGCACCGACTCGGCACAGTAAGATAATCTCCGTATTGGTCATGAGTGCCAGCATCAAGCCCCGGCTTGCTGGCCGGCAACCCTCCAACCGCGGTGGGGTGCCCCGGGTGATGACCAGGTTGAGTAGCCACACAACCGGCTATCCGGCAAGCGCGGGTCCGCCATGACGGGCCCCTGAGTAGACAGGGAAACGTGATGTGCGTCCGCTTCGCTCATTCGCTCCTCATCGTGTGTCGCTGCTAACCCGCGGCGCCGGTTGACGCCCCGTTCCGGGCTCCCGGCTATCCGACGGCAGCTCCCCTACCAGCAGAAAGCAACCCCGTGACCTCCGACAACGCCGATCACGACACCGATCCGACCGCGAATTGGTCGTTCGACACCAAGCAGGTGCACGCCGGCCAGCACCCGGACCCGGCGACCAACGCCCGCGCCCTGCCGATCTACCAGACCACGTCGTACACCTTCGACGACACCACGCACGCCGCCGCCCTGTTCGGGCTGGAAGTGCCGGGCAACATCTACACCCGCATCGGCAACCCGACCACCGACGTCGTCGAGCAGCGCATCGCCGCGCTCGAGGGAGGGGTGGCGGCGCTGTTTCTGAGCTCCGGACAGGCCGCTGAGACGTTCGCCATATTGAACCTGGCCTGTGCCGGAGATCACATCGTCTCGAGCCCGCGGCTGTACGGCGGAACGTACAACCTGTTCCACTACTCGCTGGCCAAGCTCGGCATCGAGGTGACCTTCGTGGAGGACCCCGACGACCTGGATTCGTGGCAGGCGGCGGTGCGGCCGAACACCAAGGCCTTCTTCGGCGAGACCATCTCCAACCCGCAGATCGACCTGCTGGACATCCCCGGGGTCGCCGGGGTCGCGCACGCCAACGGCATCCCGCTGATCGTCGACAACACCATCGCCACCCCGTACCTGATCCAGCCGTTCAAGCACGGCGCCGACATCGTCGTGCACTCGGCCACCAAGTACCTCGGCGGGCACGGCTCGGCGATCGCCGGGGTCATCGTCGACGGCGGCACGTTCGACTGGACGCAGGGCCGCTACCCGGGATTCACCACCCCCGACCCGAGCTACCACGGCGTGGTGTTCGCCGAGCTCGGTCCGCCGGCCTACGCGCTCAAGGCGCGCGTGCAGCTGCTGCGCGACCTCGGTTCGGCGGCTTCGCCGTTCAACGCGTTCCTGGTCGCCCAGGGCATCGAGACGCTGAGCCTGCGCATGGAGCGCCACGTCTCCAACGCACAGCGCGTGGCCGAGTACCTGGCCAGCCGAGACGGAGTGCTGTCGGTCAATTACGCGGGGCTGCCCGACTCGCCCTGGCACGAGCGGGCAAAGAAGCTGGCGCCCAAGGGAACCGGCGCTGTGCTGGCCTTCGAGCTGGCCGGCGGCGTCGAGGCCGGCAAGGCGTTCGTGAACGCGCTGAAACTGCACAGCCACGTCGCCAACATCGGCGACGTGCGTTCCCTGGTGATCCACCCGGCGTCCACGACGCACGCGCAGCTGTCCGCGCAGGAGCAGCTGCGCACCGGGGTCAGTCCCGGGCTGGTGCGCCTGGCCGTCGGCATCGAGGGCATCGACGACATCCTGGCCGACCTGGAGCTCGGCTTCGCGGCGGCGAGCAAATTCGGTGCGACGGCGGGGGCGTCCGGCACCGATCCGCAAGCCGTGGCGGCGTTCTAAGGAGCCCGGCGATGACGATCTCCGACGTCCCGACCCAGACGCTGCCCGACGAAGGCGAAATCGGCTTCGTCCACATCGGTTCGCTGACCACCGAGGGCGGCGCGATCATCGACGACGTGCACATCGCCATCCAGCGCTGGGGCGAGTTGTCGCCGACGCGCGACAACGTGGTGGTGGTGCTGCACGCGCTGACCGGCGACTCGCACATCACCGGGCCCGCCGGGCCCGGACACCCCACCGGCGGCTGGTGGGACGGGATGGTCGGGCCGGGCGCGCCGATCGACACCGACCGCTGGTGCGCGCTCGCCACCAACGTGCTCGGCGGTTGCCGAGGCTCCACCGGGCCCAGCTCGCGGACCCGGGACGGAAAGCCGTGGGGCTCAAGGTTTCCCCGCATCACGATCCGCGACCAGGTGGAGGCCGACGTCGCCGCGCTGGCCGCGCTGGGGATCGAACGGGTCGCCGCGGTGGTCGGTGGATCCATGGGCGGCGCAAGGGCTTTGGAGTGGATCATCGGTCACCCCGACCGGGTCCGGGCCGGGCTGCTGCTGGCGGTCGGCGCGCGCGCCACCGCCGATCAGATCGGCACCCAGTCCACCCAGATCGCGGCGATCAAGGCCGACCCCAACTGGCAGGGCGGTGATTACCACGACACCGGGCTGGTGCCCGACACCGGTCTGACAATCGCCCGCCGCTTCGCGCACCTCACCTATCGCGGTGAGGCCGAGCTGGACGCCCGGTTCGGCAACGACGGGCAGAACGACGAGGATCCGAGCAGCGGCGGCCGCTACGCGGTGCAGAGCTATCTCGAGTACCAGGGCAACAAGCTGCTGGAGCGTTTTGACGCGGGCAGCTACGTGGTTCTGACCGAGGCGCTGAACAGTCACGACGTCGGCCGGGCGCGCGGCGGGGTGCGTAAAGCGTTGCGTAACTGCCCGGTTCCGGTGGTGGTCGGCGGCATCACCTCCGACCGGCTCTACCCGCTGCGCCTGCAGCAGGAGCTGGCCGAGCAGCTGCCCGGCTGCACCGACCTGCAGGTCGTGGACTCCCTGTGCGGGCACGACGGCTTCCTGGTGGAATCCGACGCCGTCGGCGAAATGATCCGCAAGACACTGGTGTTGGCCGACTCCGACGACAGGGAAGGCGCGTCGTAACGCATGACCCGCTCGCGGCACGACCGCTCCCTCTCGTTCGGCTCGGCGGCCGCGGCGTATGAGCGTGGGCGTCCCTCATATCCCCCGGAGGCGATCGACTGGCTATTGCCGATCGGCGCGCGCCAGGTGCTCGACCTGGGCGCCGGCACCGGCAAGCTGACCACCCGGCTGGTGGAACGCGGCCTGGACGTGGTGGCCGTCGACCCGATTCAGGACATGCTGGAGGTGTTGCGCACGTCGCTACCGGAGACCCGGGCGCTGCTGGGCACCGCGGAAGAAATTCCGTTGGAGGACAACAGTGTTGACGTGGTGCTGGTGGCACAGGCCTGGCATTGGGTGGATCCGGCCCGCGCGATTCCGGAGGTGGCCCGGGTGCTGCGGCCCGGCGGCCGGCTGGGCCTGGTGTGGAACACCCGCGACGAGCGGCTCGGCTGGGTGCGCGAGCTGGGCCGGATCATCGGCAGCGACGGCGACGGCCGAACGCAGGTGACGCTGCCCGAGCCGTTCACCGACCTGGCGCATCATCGGGTCGAGTGGACGAGTTACCTTACGCCGCAAGCATTGATCGACCTGGTCGCGTCGCGCAGCTACTGCATCACCTCACCGACCGAGGTCCGCGCCCAGACGCTGGACCAGGTGCGCCAACTGCTGGCCACCCACCCAGCGCTGGCGAACTCGACGGGACTGGCGCTGCCCTACGTCACCCTGTGTACCCGGGCGACGTTGTCCGCCTAGCGGTTTGAGGCTCAGTCGCCCACGAAGCTCGGCATCTGCGTCTCGACCTTCTCCACGGGCTGCGCGGCTTCGAGTCCCAAGCCGTCGGGGGTGACCCGTGCGATGCGCGACTCGATGTCGTACGGCACGATGATGGCGGTCGCGTTCCGGATGCGGCTTACCGCACGGGCCATCCTGTCCGCGGTGCGGTCGTGCAAGAACCGACCCAGCAGCGGCGAATATGTCCGGCGCGGCAACAACACCGTCACCCTGGTATCCGGATGCTCGGTGAGCACCCGCACCACCAACTCGTGCGCGGCCCGGCTCAGATGACGATCCGGGCAGTTGATCAACTTGAGCGGGATGTCATGCTCGAAGCGATCCCAGCGCTCCCGCAGGGACATCGCGCGATCGGCATCGATCACAAAGTGCACCGCGGTCAGCTCATCGGCCTGCAGCCCGCTACCGACACGGACGGCCTCGATCTCGGCGAGGTCGATGGTGTCCACGAACACCAGCACCTGAAGCCGCGGGTACCGAGCCAGGTCGACCGGTACCGTGCGCGATGTCTCCAGAACCGCCGCCTCGTCGCGGTACTTCTTGTTGAGCTTCATCAGGGCCAGCACCAGCAGTGGGAAGATGACCACGATGAGCCAGGCGCCTTCGGTGAACTTGGCCACCACGAAGATGGCGACCACAACCGTCGACAGGATCCCCGCCGACAAGTTGACCGCGAGCTTGCCGCGCCAGCCCGGCCCGCGCCGGGTCCGATGATGCTTGGCCATGCCGAAACCGGCCATCGCGAATGCGGTGAACACACCGATCGCGAAAAACGGCACCAGTGCGCTCACCTTTGCCTCGGTGACGAGAAGCAGCACCACGGCCAGCGCCGTGAGGGTCAGGATGCCATTGGAGAACACCAGCCGATGGCCGCGTTTCGTCAGCGGCCGCGGCAGAAATCGATCCTCGGCGACGAAACTGGCCAACGCGGGGAAACCGTTGAAGGCGGTGTTGCAACCGGTGAACAGGATCGCCGCCGTCGACGCCTGCACCATGAAGTACAGGATCTTGCCGACCACGCCGTCGCCGAAGACGGCACGGGTGATCTCCGACAACATCGACGGGTATTCGTCGAGGTAGGGGACGGCGTGGGTGACGTGCGCCAACCAGGCCACACCCGCCAGTAGGAACCCGAGCATGCACGCCATCGCCGTGAGCACGCGGCGGGCGTTGACGCTTTCGGGCTTCTTGAAGACGTTGAGGGAGTTGGACACCGCTTCGATGCCCGTCAGCGACGTGCCGCCGTTGGCGAAGGCGCGCAAGACGATCAAGACCGTCGCGCCCATCACCAGTCCGCCACCGTGGTGGACCGGTACCGCGCCGACAATGTGGTGCGGATCGTATTTCGGTAATCCCCAGAACATCTCACGAACGAAACCGGTCAGGATCGTCGCCGTGATCATGGCGACGAACGTGTAGGTCGTGATCGCAAACATCCGGCCGGAGCGCCGGAGCCCGCGCAGGTTGGCCAGACCTATGAGCACCACTGCGGCCACGGTGATTTCCAGGTGGTAGGGACGAAGGGGCGGGATCGCCGAAACCACCGCCACCGTCGCGGCGGCGGGCTGCACCGCGACCGTCACCACGTAGTCGATCAACAGGGCCGCCGCGGCGACCTGCGCGATCCTTGGGCCGAAGTTGTCCCGCGCGACCATGTACGAGCCGCCGGAACGGGCATAGACCATGACGACCTGGCGGTACGACACCGACACCAGCGCCAGGATCACCAGGATGACACCGGTGATCGGAAGCAACAACGCAAATGCCGCCATCCCGGCCGCCGGGAGCAACTCGATCATGATCTGCTCGGGACCGTACGCGGTCGAGGAGATCGCATCGGGCGCAAGCGCCCCGAGCGCAACCGGAGTCGCCAGCCTTTCCGCGTCCAGCTGATCGGTAGTCAGCGGCTTTCCGAGGAAGAGCCGCTTGCACTTGTCGGTAAACGAGAGCGGTATCCCGCTCAGCGGTTGGGTCACAATATCCCTCCTCGAGGGCTCAAAACGATGCGATTGCGGGGGCCGGCCCCGTGCGGCTCGGGGCTGGATCGCGCTATTCGGCCCGGGTGGTCTCCGCAATACGGGATTCGATGTCGTAGGGCACGATCTGGGCAGCCGCACCCGGAATCCGACTGACGGCACGGGCGATCTTGTCGGCCGTGCGGTCGTGCAACAGCCGGCCCACCAGAGGCGAATACGTCCGCCGCGGCAACAACACTGTCACCCTGGTTTCGGGATGTTTGTTGAGCACCTCCACCACCAACTCGTGGGCGGCTCTGCTCAGGTGGCGATCCGGACAGTCGACGACCCGCAGCGGGGTGTCGTGTTGGAATGCGTCCCACCGCTGCTGCAGCCGTGCAGCGTGATCGGCGTCGATCACCAGGTGCACGGCGGTGATCTCGTTTGCGTGCAGTCCGTTTCCGTAGCGCATGGCCTCGACCTCCGCAAGGTCGACGGCATCGACAAAGACAAGGACCCGGTGCTTCGTGTATCGGCCCAGGACGGGAGGTTCCGTTCGCGACATCTCCAGAACCGAGGCCTCGGCACGGTACTGCCGGTTGAGTCGCATCAGGGCAAACACCAACAACGGAAAGACAACGACGATCAGCCAGGCGCCTTCGGTGAACTTGGCCACCGCGAAGATGGCGACCACGACCGTCGACAGGATCCCCGCCGACAAGTTGACCGCGAGCTTGCCGCGCCAGCCCTGTCCGCGATGGGTCAGATAATGCTTGGTCATGCCGTAGCCGGCCATAGAGAATCCGGTGAACACCCCGATGGCGTAGAACGGCACCAGGGCGTCGACCGAGCCGCCGGTGATGATGAGCAGTGCCACGGACAGTGTGGCGAGCGCGATGATGCCATTGGAGTACACCAGCCGGTGGCCCCGTTTCATCAACGGGCGCGGCAGGAAGGCGTCCTCGGCCACAAAGCTGGCCAACGCGGGGAAACCGTTGAAACTGGTGTTGCCGCCGGTGTAGAGAATCGCCGCGGTCGCCGCCTGCAGCACGAAATACAGGGTTTTGCCGATCACTCCGTCACCGAAGACGGCCCGGGCGATCTCCGACAACATCGACGGGTATCCGTCGATGTAGGGGGTGGCGTGGGTGACGTGTGTCAGCCAGGCCACCCCGGCCAGCAGAAACCCCAGGATGCAGGCCATCACGGTCATGACCTTGCGCGCGTTGATGCCCTCGGGCTTGCGAAGGCTGTTGACCGTGTTGGAGATGGCCTCCACTCCCGTCAGCGAGGAGCCACCGTTGGCGAAAGCGCGCAGCACAATGAGGACCGTCGCTCCCATGATCAGCCCGTTGCCGTGATGGATCGGCACCGCGCCGGCGAGGTGTTGGGAATCGTAGACCGGCAGGTTGCCGCACAGTTCGCGGATCACCCCGACGACGATCGTGAGCGAAACCATGGCAGTGAAGGCGTAGGTGGGCAGCGCGAACCGCACCCCGGCCTCGCGCAATCCACGCAGGTTGGCAAAGCACATCAGCAGCACCACGCCGACCGTGATCTCCAGGCTGTACGGGCCCAGGACGGGTATCGCCGAGACCACCGCCACCGTGCCGGCCGCGCACTGCACCGCCACGGTGACCACGTAGTCGATCAGCAGCGCCGCGGCGGCGACCTGGGCCACCCGCGGGCCGAAGTTCTCCCGCGCCACCACGTAAGAGCCGCCGGACCGCGTATAGACCATGACGACCTGGCGATACGACGCGGCCACGAGCACGAGAATCAGTAGAATGACGCCGGTGATCGGAAGCAACAACGCGAACGCGGCCATCCCCGCCGCCGGCAGCAACTCGATCATGATCTGCTCGGAGCCGTAGGCGGTCGACGAGATGGCGTCCGGTGACAGCACCCCGAGCGCGACGGGGTTGGACAACTTCTCGTGCTCGAGCTGAGACGTGATCATGGGCTTGCCGAGGAGTCCCCGTTTCCATACGTCAGAAAAAGACGACCACGCTTTGTGCTCGCGGGCCTTTTCGTCAGCCAAAGATGTCGTCACAACCCATATTCCTTACCCCGCAGATGCGTGAAACCTAGATGCAAAAAGTCCGCCGAAAGCCTAACTGCCGCAAAGTGCCCGACGCTTCCACGAGACGGCAGAGACAGTAGATTGTCAGCAATATTCCCAGGACATTCCCAGGTAGTTGATTTGGACGTAACACGATGTAACACACCGTAACGCCAGAAGCCACAGGGTCCCAAAGCCGTTGTGATGCAAAGCACTTAGGCACTTAGCACCTTTACATATCGCCACTACCTGCAGCTATGCCGTCAGCGCCCGGCATGCCCGGACTGACCGGCCCGAGCAATGAAACCGTGATGGTCCAGATTGGCTGCATCGCATCAGTTTTGGTTGCAATACGACGCAAACCCTCCCGACCGGCTCGCGATGAATTCAGCGGAAGTAATGGTTAACACAATCGCGGGTTGTAAATATTTGAGTTCCACTTTGCTTCAAGCAGTTTCAGCGTCGCCAGGCACCAGTCAACCCGCTGCCGATCGACCGAAACGGATCTCTCGCCTTGGCGATGTCCCAGAATCTGCTGTTAGTATTCCGTGAAGGCCGTTGACATGCCCATTTTCGTGGAGCATCGAACGGCATTCGAGCCACGGCGGTGTCAGCAAAGGTGTGGTTTACGGCATAGACCCGCACCCGCAATCACTGCGTATTCCAGAACAGGAGCCGACCCCATGAGCCAGTGCATCATCGTCAGTGGTGATGACGCGCTGGCGACGACAATCGTCGAGGAGCTTAAACGAGCGGGCGCGAACGTCGCGAGACTCCTCGGCTCGGAGCTTGCCGGCGCCCGCGTCAAGACCGAACTCGCCCGGGCCGGGGTGGCCGACGCGGCCGCCGTCGTCTGCGCCGGAGACGACGATGCGACAAACCTGGAAATCGCGCTGCTCGCCCGCAAGGCCAACCCGCGCATCCGCGTGGTGGCGCGGGTTGCCAATGACGTGCTTCGGGAGGCTGTCGCCGTCGACGACGGTCCCAGCACGATTCTTGGCGTCGCCGATCTGGCGGCGCCGGTCGTCGTCGAGGCATGCC
Organism: Mycolicibacterium vulneris; assembly: GCF_002104765.1. GTDB lineage: Bacteria > Actinomycetota > Actinomycetes > Mycobacteriales > Mycobacteriaceae > Mycobacterium > Mycobacterium vulneris. Next base: position 8,285 of record NZ_NCXM01000012.1, on the reverse strand, counting down.
TCGCCCGGACTACGCACCCCTTCGAGGTGTCGGGCATCGAATTCGTGGTCTTCGGCGCCGCGGCACCCTTCGATGCGTCGCTGCGCGAAATCTACGGCGATCTCGCCCCGGTGGCGGTGGTCAACCGGCAGGATGCCGCCAACCCCGGTGAGGTGGTCCCGTGCCCGGGACGGGATATGCACGTGCATGCCGGCGACTGGACGGCGATGATCGGCACCACCGAGGAGGTCGCCTCCTGCGGCGTCAACCTCCCGCGTAGTCAGGACAGAATGCGTGCCCGCCAGTCCCGACTGCGTCGGTTCCTGTATGCGGCGCGGGCCCTCCCCAGTGAGGTCAACCCCGCCTTCTACCCGGTGATCGTCGCCCTGATCATCCTGGTCGTCGGCTCGACGACGTTGCTGCATTTCTCCTACACGCACCCGGGGATGTCCTGGACCGACGCGTTCTACTTCACCAATGAGACGATCACGACGACGGGCTACGGCGACTTCAGCTTCGCCAAGCAGCCGACCTGGCTGCGGCTTTATGCCGCCTTGTTGATGCTGGGCGGTGTAACCACCACCGCTCTGCTTGTCGCCTTCGTTGCCGACGTCCTGCTGTCTCGCCGATTCCTCGCGCTGTCCGTGCGCCCGCGTGCGCGCCATCTGCGCAATCACTTCATCGTCGTCGGGTTGAGCGCGCTCGGAGTCCGTGTCGTCACCGATCTGACGCAAGCCGGGTATGACGTCGCGGTCATCGAACGCGACCCGAACAACCCGTTCCTGTCGACGGCCGCCGACCTCGACGTGCCGGTCATCTTCGGGGATGCGACGTTGCGCCCGGCGTTGGAAGCGGCCCGTGTCGACACCGCCCGCGCGGTAGCGGTGCTGACTCGCGACGACATGGTCAACATCGAGACGGGCATCGTGATTCGCGAGATGCTGAGCGCCCAACCGGCACCGGGCGGCAACCGGTGGACAAAGGTTCCGCTCGTGCTGCGGGTCTACGACCATGACCTGGGATCCGCGGTTGCCCAGCGATTCGGTTTCGAAAACGTGCGGTCCACCGTCGAATTGGCCGCACCGTGGTTTATCGGCGCCGCTATGGGTCTGCAGGTGCTGGGAACGTTTTCGGTGGAAAACCGTTCGTTTTTGATCGGCGGAATGCATGTGCAGCCCGGCAGCGAACTCGACGGCATGCAGATGTTCGAGGTGTCGACGCAAACTCGGGTCATCGCCATCACGCGGCACGATGCGCCGGTTCGGCTGCACCCGCGGCGCGATGCCCGGCTCAGCGCCGGCGACACTGTTTATCTCGTCGGTCCATACCGAGAACTCCTGGCCACCCTGCGCAAAGGACAGCCATCTCAGCAGCCGGTCGAAGATGACCAGCTGGCCGACGAACGCTCGTGCGAATGTCAAGAGGTAAACGTCGGACTGAAGACGTAGCGGAGATTCCAGGAAACAGTAATTGCGACAATGGGAGTCGCGAGTTTCTGCGCGCTCGAACGACCCGAACAGGGTCGTGCGCAGTCCACAGATGTCAGGGGGAAGCCCGTGTTGTCGTGGCCGTACAGCCGGTACGGCACACCGGGGTGGCCGGAGTGGGCCATCCGGTGGCGTTCGAATAGGGCTGGCGCATGATGGAATTCGGGGCTCTACCGCCAGAAGTCAATTCCGGCCGCATGTATGCCGGCCCCGGTTCGGGACCGATGCTCGCCGCTGCCGAGGCATGGGAAACGATAGCCGCGGAACTGCATTCGGCGGCGAGCTCTTATGAATCGGTGGTCTCGGGGCTCACCGCGGGACCATGGCTCGGCCCCTCATCGGCGACGATGGCCGCCGCGGCCGGCTCCTACCTGGCGTGGATGAGTAGCACCGCCGCACAGGCCGAGCAGACGGCCGGGCAGGCCAGGGCGGCCGCCGCCGCCTACGAAACGGCCTTTGCGGCAACGGTTCCGCCACCGGTGGTTGCGGCCAACCGTAGCCAACTGGCGACGCTCGTTGCCACAAACCTATTGGGGCAGAACACCCCCGCGATCGCGGCCACCGAGGCGCAGTACAGCGAAATGTGGGCCCAGGACGCGGTCGCGATGTACGGCTACGCGGGTTCGGCGGCAGCGGCGACACAGCTGACCCCGTTCAGTCCGGCACAACAGAACACGAATTCGGGTGGACAGGCGGGCCAGGCGGGCGCGGTCACTCAAGCCGGCGAGCTGGCGGCCGGAAACACGCAGGGCGCGGTCTCGAATGCCTCGCTTTCCTCGCTGCCGGATGGCCTGACCGGCGCGACGTCCGCGCTCGGCGTGTCAACACCGCTGGACTTGTTGGACCTGGGTGCCGATGGAATCGCCTACGGACTAGACGCCCCGATGGCCCCGCTGGGAGCGATATCCCTTCCCATCGACCTCGTTGGCGCGCAGACCGGTATCCACACCGATGACATCGTCAGCGGCTGGGACGCCGCGGGAACCTCGCCTGAGGCCATGGTGAGGAGCGTGACACCGGCCGCGCCGGCGACAACCGCGAACGTGGTCTCCAGGGCGGTGTCGGCGGGCGTGGGTGAGGCGAATACGGTCGGCGCGCTGTCGGTGCCACCCACCTGGACCGCGGCGACACCCGCGGTACGCCCGATAGCGCTGGCATTGCCGGCCGCACCCGCCGGCATCGCACAACAGGCGATGACACCCAGTTTGGGGAGCTCGTTCGGTGAGATGGCCATGGCCGGCACGGCCGGACGCGCCATTCGCGACGGCTTCGGCCCACGCGTCCGCGAGCCGCGCGACGCGAATCGGGTTGAGGTCCGGGCGGTCAGCGCCGCGGCCCCAAGAGTTGGGGATGAAGAGGCGAGCGGGGAGAACGAACCACGCACCGTGGTGACGGGAATCGCCGCCGAGATACGCGAGTTCGCCAGGCTGCGCGACGAGGGCCTGATATCCGACGAGCAATACGCCGAGCAGCGCGATCGGTTGCTCGGGTTATAACGGCGAGTTACCACTCGTCGTCACCTTCGCGCAGCAGCCTTTCCGGTGTCGGCTCGGGTGTTTTGCGGGTGGCCCCAGACAGAAAACGCGCCGATGAAAGTTTTGAAACTAAAGCGGCGCAAGTGTTCTCGTCAGAAATCGAGCCCTGAGAACATCATCCGGTTGGGATCGTACTTCTGCCGGACGGTAGTCAGCCGCGACAGGTTCGGGCCGTAATAGCGGGCCGGCGTGGGGTTGGGCTCCAGGTAGTTGACGTAGCCACCGACCGAGAACTGTTGCACCGCTTGATGTGCGCCGCCCAGCCAGGTGGTCGCGGCGGCGACCTGGTTGCCGGCGGGTTCGACATACCACTGCACCACCGCGGACTGGGTGCGCCACGGAAACGCGGTGTCGCCCGGGGCCACATCGGCCACCGCGCCACCCAGCGGATCGATCAGGACCGAGGCCTGCCCCGCCCCGGAGGCCGGCCACTGCCCGGCCGCGGTCGCAATGGCATGGGCCGCAGCCGAAGTCATCGGCCCGATCACATCGGAGCCGGCCACGAAGCCGCGCGCCGGACTGTTACCGCTGCCGCCGGCCAGGTAGGTGACCAGGTCTATGTGGCTCAGCGTCTTGTTGGTCACGGTGCTAGGCGCCAGCCCGACCGCCGACTTGAGGGCGTCCGCCACGGCGGAGCCGGTGCCGGCCGGAGATGTCGCGAGCACATGGCAATTGGCCTGCGCCGAACCGACCGACAAATCGACCATCCCCCACGTGTTCCGGTCCGCACCCGCCAGCCAGGACTGCCAGCCCGTGAGCACCTGCACGGCCGCCGACGGCGGGAAGTCCAGCCGGACCAGGTCGCTGTCGGCGGTCGCGAAGGTCGCGAACGTCATCGAGGTCGTCACCCCGAAATTGCCGCCGCCGCCACCGCGCAACGCCCAGAACAGATCCGGGTTGTCATTGGCCGACGCGGTGACCACATCGCCGGTGGGCAGAACGACGGTCGCGGATTGCAGCGCATCGCAGGTGAGTCCGGCACGCCGGGCGTCGGCTCCCACCCCGCCGCCCAGCGCGAGTCCCGCCATGCCGACGGTGGGACAGGTGCCGGTGGCAACGGCGCGACCCGCGCCGGCCAAAGCCTGGTGCACCGCATACAGATTCGTCGCCGGGGTCACCGTGACGTTGTTGCCGTCGAAGTTCGCGCCACCCGGAAGGCCGCGCAGGTCGAGCACCATGGTGCCGTTCGCGCCGGACGCGCCGACATACGAGTGCCCACCGCCGCGCGGGGCGATCTTGAGGTTGTTGGTCTTCGCGAATGCGACCGCCTGCTGCACGTCGGCCTGCGACGAAACCCGCACTACTGCAGCGGGATTGGAGTGGTTATAGAACGAGTTGAAAACCTGTTTGCCGGCAGAGAATTGGGCGCCGTTGGCCGGCAACAGCACGCTGCCGCCAATGGACGAGGCCAGGCCGCCCCACCCGGCGGCGGGGTCGGCCGCCGCCGGTGCGGCGCCGAACACCGCTCCCGTCGCCAACGTGACGGCGCCGCGCAGAAACGTCTGGCGCGAGATCTCATGGCTGGTCGGACGGCTGCGATTAGTCGTCATGCGCGCAGATTCTGCTTCACCGCGCGCCGAGAAGCCCGGTACCGCCGCCCGTGTTCACATCACAGTGTGGCGTCGATCCGCCACCCGGCCTTGCGCAACCGGGCCGCGTAATAACCGACACCGCCGACGCCGCGACCTCGCGAAACGCTTATTGTGCGAACCTTAACCCCACCGTGTTGCAAACGTGACAGTGATAGCTCAGAGTTCGTAGGCGTGATTCGAGTGCCTCAGACGCACTCCATGGCGGACGGGGAGGCTGCGTGAAGGCATTTGCACGAACTCATCAATGGATCTGGGTTTTGCGACATCAGCCCTTCACCATCCGCCTGCTGGCCGCTGCCGCCGGCCTGCTGACCGTGGCTTCCGCGTTCGCGGCGCCGGCCGAAGCGAACGGGAACGGCGATGACTTCATCGACGCGCTCAACCACGCGGGCATCGATTTCGGCGAGCCCGGAAACGCGATGTCCGTCGGCGAGTCCGTGTGCCCGATGCTGTCGCAGCCGGGTGGCAATTTCGCCGCCGTCGCGTCCAGCGTCGCCGGCCGGGGCATGTCACCCACGATGGCGCGCATGTTCACCACGATCGCGATCCAGACGTACTGCCCCGAGGAGATGGCGAACATCGCCAACGGCAACCTCGCCGGCGCCATGCCACCGGGCATGGCGGGACAGATCCCTGGCATGGCGGGTCAGGTTCCGGGGATGGCGGGACAGATCCCTGGCATGACGGGACAGATCCCGGGAATGGCAGGCCAACTGCCGGCGATGGCCGGGCAGGCCCCGGCGCTGCCGAGGTTTTAGCGGGTGCCCAACGGGTCGATGGTCCACGCGATGTAGAACATCGCCGCCCCGACCGTCGCGGTGGTCATGAAGTCGATTCCCTTGCCGCGCACCACCAGAAGGCCGGCCCGGTCCTCGGACAACACCAGCCGCAGCAGCGCCGCCACACCGACACCGATACCGATCAACAGCGAACCGCGACGCCAGAAGTTGGCCCCGACCAAGGCCAGTGCCGTCGCAAAGATCAAGCCTACCAATAGAATCGGCCATTGAGCCCGCAGCACGGTGCGCGCGGTCATTGCCGCTCGGCCAGCTCGACGACGTTGGTCAGCAGGAACGCACGGGTCAGCGGTCCCACGCCGCCGGGGTTCGGCGACACGTGGCCGGCCACCTCCCACACATCCGGATGCACGTCGCCGGTGAGCTTGCCGTCCACCCGGCTGACCCCGACGTCGAGCACCGCGGCGCCCGGGCGCACCAAGTCGGCGGTCAGCATGTGCGGCACCCCGACGGCCGCGACGATGATGTCGGCCTGCCTGGTCAGCGCCGGCAGATCGCGAGTCTTGGTGTGGCACAACGTCACCGTGGCGTTCTCGGAGCGGCGGGTCAGCAGCAGCCCCAGCGGGCGGCCGACCGTGACGCCGCGGCCGATGACGACCACGTGCGCCCCGGCGATCTCAACGTCGTAGCGGCGCAACAGATGTACGATGCCGCGCGGGGTGCACGGTAGCGGGGCCGGGTTGTTGAGCACCAGCCGGCCGAGGTTGGTCGGGTGCAGCCCGTCGGCGTCCTTATCCGGGTCCACCCGCTCCAGCGCCGCGTTCTCGTCCAACTGCTTGGGCAGCGGCAACTGCACGATGTAGCCGGTGCATTCGGGATTGGCGTTGAGCTCGTCGATGGTCTCGTTCAGCGTGGCGGTGCTGATGTCGGCGGGCAGGTCGCGGCGGATCGAGGTGATGCCGACCTTGGCGCAGTCGGCGTGCTTACCGCGCACGTATGCCTGCGAGCCGGGGTCGTCGCCCACCAGGATGGTGCCCAGGCCCGGGGTGCGGCCCGCGGCGGTCAACGCGGTCACCCGCTGTTTGAGGTCGACGAAGATCTCGTCGCGGGTGGCCTTGCCGTCCAGCGTGATTGCTCCCACGCTGACAGTCTGGCAGACATCGATGATGGCGACCCGCCACGCCCGGCTCCGCCGCGCTTGCGATCGCCATTAGGCTCCCGGTATGTCTACCCCTCCGGACGTGTTCAGCCTCGCGAAACTCGGTCCGATAACGCTGCGTAACCGCACCATCAAGTCCGCCACCTTCGAGGCGCGCACGCCCGAGGCGCTGGTGACCGACGACCTCATCGAATACCACCGGCTGCCGGCCGCGGGCGGGGTCGGCATGACGACCGTCGCGTACTGCGCCGTCTCCCCCGGCGGCCGTACCGAGGGCAACGGGATCTGGATGCGACCCGAGGCCGTGCCCGGATTCCGCCGGCTCACCGACGCGATCCACGCCGAGGGCGCCGCGGTCAGCGCGCAGATCGGCCACGCCGGCCCGGTGGCCAACGCCAAGTCCAACAAGGCGAAGGCACTGGCGCCGGTCCGGTTCTTCAATCCGATCGGGATGCGATTCGCCAAGAAGGCGACCCGCGAGGACATCGACGAGGTCATCGCCGGGCACGCCAACGCCGCCCGGCTGGCCATCGAGGCCGGCTTCGACGCCGTCGAAATTCATTTGGGCCACAACTACTTGGCGAGTTCGTTCCTGTCCCCGCTGATCAACCGCCGCGACGACGAGTTCGGCGGATCGCTGCAGAATCGGGCGAAGGTGGCCCGCGGCATGGTGATGGCCGTCCGGCGCGCGGTGGAAAAAGAGGGCACGCCCATCGCGGTGACCGCCAAGCTGAACATGGCCGACGGGGTGCGCGGCGGCATCAACACGGAGGAATCGCTGACCACCGCCAAGTGGCTGGAGGAAGACGGCGGGCTGGACGCGATCGAACTCACCGCGGGCAGCTCGCTGGTCAACCCGATGTACCTGTTCCGCGGCAACGCACCGCTCAAGGAGTTCGCCGGGGCGTTCAAGCCGCCGCTGAGCTGGGGCATGCGCATGACGGGCAAGAAGTTCCTGCGTGAGTACCCCTACCGCGAGGCCTATCTGTTGCGCGACGCCAAGCTGTTCCGCAACGAGTTGAAGATGCCGCTGATCCTGCTCGGCGGCATCACCAACCGGGAGACGATGGACCTGGCGATGGCGGAGGGATTCGAGTTCGTCGCGATGGCCCGGGCACTGCTGGCCGAGCCGGATCTGATCAACCGGATCGCCGCTGATGGCGCCCAGCACCAGGTGCATTCGGCGTGCACACACTGCAACCAGTGCATGCCGACGATCTACACCCGAACGCACTGCGTGGTGACCGGCGCGCCCGACGCCGCAGGCGCTCAGAGCTAAACCATAGGGCTGCAAGCTACAGTTGTGGCGATGTCAGCACCAGCCCCGCCAGCGCTAACCGTCCATCACGAAGGATCGGAACGCACCTTCGCAGCGGGCCACGATGTAGTAGTCGGGCGCGATCTGCGAGCGGACATGCGTATCACCCACCCGTTGATTTCGCGTGCCCACCTGCTGCTGCGTTTCGATCAGGGCAAGTGGCTGGCCATCGACAACGGTTCGCTCAACGGCACTTTCGTCAACGGCCGGCGCGTGCCGGTGGTCGAGATCCACGACGGGCAGACCCTGAACATCGGAAACCCCGACGGACCCCTGCTGACCTTCGACGTCGGGCGCCACCAGGGCATGGCCGGACGCCCGCCACGCACCGAATCGATGGGCATCCCGATGGCTGCCCCGCCGCAGGCCGCGGCGTGGTCGGCGCAGCCGGGCCCGCCCGTCGCCCCGCCACCGCCTCCGCCGCCCGGGCGCACGCCCAACTGGGCGGCGGAGGCGGTGGCGGGGCGACGGGCGGGCC
>NZ_NCXM01000127.1 GCF_002104765.1 Mycolicibacterium vulneris | reverse complement strand
ATACGAGCCCAAGCAGTGAGAGCTAGTTCATCCTCAGTGGCGTCAGTGACGGTAAAAGGTTGACCGTTGGCGACGATCTCCGCCAGGCCAGCAACGCGTCCTGGGCGTAATGCTAAAAGCAACTGGTAATACTCGTCGGCCGCCTGCGGATAACCGACATGTGCGATGACAGGGAGCACTTGCAGATCTTGCTCGTTGACGACGGGAGCCAACGGCAGCAGCCTAGTCAGGGAACCACACCGGCCCTTACCTGAGAAC
>NZ_NCXM01000126.1 GCF_002104765.1 Mycolicibacterium vulneris | reverse complement strand
GACATGGCTGGCGATCAGCGCGTCGTCAGCCACCACCTCGATTCGCGTCGGATACAAACGGCTGCTGACCCACTTACCCGCGTACTCACACGGCACCGAGTAGCGGTTGCGCCCGACGCTGACCAGGCAGGTGCTGGAGACCCGCGCAGGCCGCTCGACGTAACCGTCGAATGGCGCTGGCACAGGCATCAGTTCAGCGCGCTCCAACTCCAGTACTTCGGCCACACTCAGACCGCTGTATTGAGGGTGCGTCAGCTC
>NZ_NCXM01000125.1 GCF_002104765.1 Mycolicibacterium vulneris | reverse complement strand
GCAAGGCATAGCCGTCCATGGCGCTGTTCGGCCACGGCGGCAGGTCCAGGCCGGCCAGCAGGTCGACCGCCAGCACGCGGCCGCCAGCCTGCTCCAGGGGCACCTGCTCACACGTATCGATAGGCGTTTGCGCGGCCAGTTCGAGGAGCCGTTCCAGCGCCGTCTCGACCGGCATCAGCCCCGGATGCTCGCAGCAGCCGCTCACCCGCGGCTCTCGCAGGGCGCCGCCTGTTTCAGGTGCGGGACGAAGTTGCACGGGCG
>NZ_NCXM01000124.1 GCF_002104765.1 Mycolicibacterium vulneris | reverse complement strand
CCGTGATTTTCTTCGTTCGCCGCTGGTCGGCCTGCTCGCCTGCCTGCTGGCACTGGTGGTCGCCATGGGGGTCGGGCGCTTCTCCCTGACCCCGCAACTGCCGCACCTGATCCGCGAAGGCCAGCTCGACCTGACCGGCGCCGGCCTGCTGGCCGCCGCCAACTACCTCGGCTACCTGGTCGGCGCGCTGGACGCGCTGTTCGCCCGCGAAGCGCGGCAGGCGCGCTTGCGCCTGCTGGTCGGGCTATGGGCCTGCTTCGGCCTGACC
>NZ_NCXM01000123.1 GCF_002104765.1 Mycolicibacterium vulneris | reverse complement strand
GGCAGGCGCTGGCGACGCTCGTCGTAGCGCTGGATCTCATGGGCGCAGAGATTGCTGGTCATGAACACCAGGGTATTGCGGAAATGGTAGGTGCGTTCGCCGGAAGCGACCCGCAGCAGGCCGTTGTCGAGTACGTTGAGCAACGCATGGACCACTTCCGGGCTGGCCTTTTCCAGTTCGTCGAAGAGAACGATGCCGGGGCGCCCGGGACTGCCGTCCAGCTTGTCCTGCTCCAACAGGGTGGTGCCCTCCTTCGCCCCGACGTAGCCC
>NZ_NCXM01000122.1 GCF_002104765.1 Mycolicibacterium vulneris | reverse complement strand
GCGGGTTGGGCGGGACCCGGTGCGGCGGGTGCCGCAGCGGGCGCGGGACCGGCCGCGTGCGCCGGGTCGATGCCGGCCGGAAGGTGCGCCTCGGGCGCGGGCGCCACAGCGGGCGCGGGCGCCGGTACGGGCGCGGCGGCAGGTGCCGGAGCGGCTGCGGGTACAGGAGCCGCCTCGGGGGCCGGAGCGGCGGGGGGCGCCCCGGGGGGGGGGGCGGCCGCGGGGGGGGGGGGGGTGGCCGGGCGCAGGGGGGGCTGGCTACACGGGTTCAC
>NZ_NCXM01000121.1 GCF_002104765.1 Mycolicibacterium vulneris | reverse complement strand
GCACACCAACAGCGCCGCCGAGACCCTGACCCGCCTGCTGAACATGGGCGTGCCGGCGTTCAACCTGGCGACCTCGGTGAACCTGATCATCGCCCAGCGCCTTGCGCGAAAACTCTGTTCGCACTGCAAGAAAGAACACGACGTGCCGAAGGAAACCCTGCTTCACGAAGGTTTCCCGGAAGAGCTGATCGGCACCTTCAAGCTGTATTCGCCTGTAGGCTGCGAAAACTGCAAAGGCGGTTACAAAGGTCGCGTCGGTATTTATGAAGTGGTTAAA
>NZ_NCXM01000120.1 GCF_002104765.1 Mycolicibacterium vulneris | reverse complement strand
TTTCAAAGACAACGACATCAACATCCTCGCTCCCGACGGAAAGCTACTTGGTTCCGCGGCTGCGACGCGCCAGAACCTCATGTATCAGGATCTTCCGGTCAATGCCGGCGGCACAATCGATCTGGCTGCTTCCATCATTACCGCCCAAGGGGGCAAGGACTTGGGCGCCAGGCACGACGGCTGGCAGGTGTCGGCCTTCCACAAGCAGAAGGGCGTGGCAGGTGTAGTAAACAACCTGGGAGTGCAGTACGGCGTTGGACCTGGCACCGGAATCGGGG
>NZ_NCXM01000119.1 GCF_002104765.1 Mycolicibacterium vulneris | reverse complement strand
TGCAAGGACAGTGCAAGCTGCTCGTGAATGCCAACGAAGCCGCCGGCGCCATCCCGCGAAACGAAAGCGACCTGGCTGCGAAGCGTCAATCGTACGAAGCTCTAGTTGTTCGGGCGAGGGCGCTGCAAGTAACTTTGGACGGCTACTCGGAAATAGAATCGAGGCTCCAGCGACTGCAGGCGCAACGCAAAAGCGTCAGCGATCAGTTGGCCGCGGCTACGACAACGGCGGCAAAGAAGCCATTGCTGGACGAGGCCGAGCGTCGCGTGCCAACTCTCGAAGCCGATATCGCCCTCCATAAGGAGAGGCG
>NZ_NCXM01000118.1 GCF_002104765.1 Mycolicibacterium vulneris | reverse complement strand
GCCCGAGCCCACGCCGGAACCGGCACCCCAGCCGCAGGCGCAGCCCAAGCCCGAACCCACGCCGGCCCCCGCGCCGCAGCCCAAGCCCGCGCCGGAGCCCAAAGCTCAACCGGCGCAGGCCCAGCCGGCCGGCTCGGGCGCCGACGGTGCGCCGTACGTGACGCCGCTGGTGCGAAAGCTGGCCGCCGAAAACAACATCGACCTGAACTCGATCACGGGCACCGGCGTGGGCGGGCGCATCCGCAAGCAAGACGTGCTGGCCGCCGCCGAGCAGAAGCAACAGGCCGCCAAGGCGCCCGCCCCCGCGCCGGCGGCCAGCACGTCTTGCT
>NZ_NCXM01000011.1 GCF_002104765.1 Mycolicibacterium vulneris | reverse complement strand
CCTATACGCCGACCCCGACGAGCACGCCGCCGCCGCCCCCGCCACCGCCGCCACCGCCGGTGACGACGACCACAACCACCACACCGCCGTTCCAGTTGCCGCAGCTGCCGTGCATCCTGCCGGCGCCGTTCTGCCCGCCGAGCTCCAGCCCCGCCACACCGCCGCCGCAGCAACCCCAGCCGGGGCCCGGTCCGGTGCCGACCTCGCCGCCACCGGCCAGTTGACTTCGCCTGCCAGCGAAATTCACCGCTACACTGGCGTGCCGTGATGATCACCCTGGACCATGTAAGTAAGAAATACAAAGCGTCGGCCCGCCCGGCGTTGGAAGACGTCAACGTCAAGATCGACAAGGGTGAATTCGTCTTTCTGATCGGCCCCTCGGGGTCGGGCAAGTCCACCTTCATGCGGCTGCTGCTCGGCGCGGAGAACCCGACGAGCGGCGACGTCCGGGTGTCAAAGTTCCACGTCAACAAGCTGCGCGGGCGAAACGTCCCGAAGCTGCGCCAGGTCATCGGCTGCGTTTTCCAGGACTTCCGCCTGCTGCAGCAAAAGACGGTCTACGAGAACGTCGCGTTCGCGCTGGAAGTGATCGGCAAACGAACCGACGCGATCAACCGGGTGGTACCGGAGGTGCTGGAAACCGTCGGCCTGTCCGGCAAAGCCAGTCGGTTGCCCCACGAGTTGTCCGGTGGTGAGCAGCAGCGGGTGGCGATCGCCCGCGCGTTCGTCAACCGGCCGCTGGTCCTGCTGGCGGATGAGCCGACGGGCAACCTCGACCCAGATACCAGTAAGGACATCATGGATTTGTTGGAGCGGATCAACCGCACGGGGACGACGGTGCTGATGGCCACGCACGATCACCACATCGTCGACTCGATGCGCCAGCGCGTGGTCGAGTTGTCGCTGGGCAGACTGGTTCGCGACGAGCAGCGCGGCATTTATGGGATGGACCGCTAAGTGCGCTTCGGTTTCCTACTCAACGAGGTCCTGACCGGGTTTCGTCGCAACGTCACGATGACGGCCGCGATGATCCTGACGACCGCGATATCCATCGGCCTGTTCGGCGGCGGTCTGCTGGTGGTCCGGCTAGCCGACAACTCGCGGGAGATCTACCTCGATCGCGTCGAGACCCAGGTGTTCCTGACCGACGACATCTCGGCCAACGACACGACGTGCGCGTCCGCGCCGTGTAAGGCGCTGCGCGAGAAGATCGAAGCGCGGCAAGACGTCAAATCGGTGCGGTTCGTCAACCGGCAGGACGCCTACAACGACGCGATCAAGAAGTTCCCGGAGTTCAAGGACGTTGCGGGTAAGGACTCGTTTCCGGCGTCGTTCATCGTCAAACTGAACAATCCCGAACAGCACGCGGAGTTCGACGCCGCGATGCAGGGCCAGCCCGGGGTGCGCAGCATCCTCAACGAGAAGGACCTCATCGACCGGCTGTTCGCCGTCCTGGACGGCCTGCGCGACGCCGCGTTCGCCGTCGCCCTGGTGCAGGCCGTCGGGGCAATCCTGTTGATTGCCAACATGGTGCAGGTCGCCGCTTACACCCGGCGCACCGAGATCGGGATCATGCGGCTGGTGGGTGCCAGCCGGTGGTACACCCAGCTGCCCTTCCTGGTGGAGGCGATGCTGGCCGCGGCCATCGGTGTGGCGATCGCGGTCGTCGGACTGATGCTGGTTCGGGCATTGTTCCTGGACAACGCGCTGAGCCAGTTCTATCAAGCACATCTGATCGCCAAGGTCGATTACGCCGATATCCTCTACATCTCGCCGTGGCTGTTCCTGCTCGGCGTCTCGATGGCGGCGGTGACGGGGTATGCGACCTTGCGCCTCTATATACGGCGGTAGCTGTGGCCAAGGGTTCCGGCCGAGCCAAGGCGGCGGGCGGCAAAGGTGGCAGCAAACAAGTCATCGCCACCAATCGCAAAGCGCGGCACAACTATTCGATCATCGAGTTGTTCGAGGCCGGAGTGTCTTTGCAGGGCACCGAGGTGAAAAGTCTTCGCCAGGGCCAAGCATCGTTAGCTGACGCGTTCGCAACGATCGACGACGGCGAAGTTTGGTTGCGTAACTTGTACATTCCGGAGTATCAGCACGGTAGCTGGACCAATCATGAGCCGCGTCGAAACCGAAAGTTGTTGTTACATAGGCAACAAATTGACAGGCTGGTCGGCAAGATACGAGATGGTAACCTCGCGTTGATGCCGCTGTCTCTGTATTTCTCCGAGGGCAAGGTCAAGGTCGAACTTGCCCTTGCGCGCGGTAAAAGGGCTTACGACAAGCGCCAGGACATGGCGCAGCGCGATGCACAGCGCGAAGTGGTTCGTGAGATGGGCCGTCGAGCAAAGGGCATGACCTGATCGGGGCGGCGTACGCCCAGCTGTCTGCCGTTACGTACGGAGTCAGCGATTTCGTGGGCGGTGTAGCAGCTCGGCGAGTGGCCGCGCTGCGCGTAATGCTGGTCGCCTACCCGATTGAGACGCTGTTGCTGGGCGTGATGGCCGTGTTCGTCGGCGGCCCTATTCACGCGGGCGCCGTTCTGTGGGGATGCCTTTACGGGATCGGCATGGCGTTCGGTATGTGGGCGTTCTTCGCGGCCCTTGGCTCCGGGCCGATTTCGGTTGTCTCACCGTTGGCGGCCGTGCTCAATGCCGCGGTACCAGTCGCCGTGGGTATGGCGCTGGGGGAACGGCCCGGGCAGGCGGCCCTGGTGGGCGTCGTCCTGGCGCTGGGCGCGGTGATGCTCGTCAGTCGCGAGGCCCCCGCCGAGGGCACGCCCTATCGTTTCACGCCAAAAGTGGCCTGGCTCACAGTGGTTGCGGGCTCGGCGATGGGGTTGAACCTGGTGTTCCTGCACCAGGCGCCACACGTGTGCAAGCTTTGGCCCCTGGTCTTCGCCCGGGTGGCGGCCAGCCTGGTGGTGTTCGCCATGGCCAAAACCAGCCAGAACCTGGTGATGCCGCGCGGACGGCCGTTCAAACTGGCCGTGGCCGTCGCGGTGCTCGATATCTTCGCCAATATCACCATGTTGGCGGCTCTGCACACCTGGCTGCTGTCGCTGGCCAGCATCCTGATCTCGCTGTACCCGGCCGCGACGGTCGTGCTGGCGATGGTGGTGCTGCGTGAGCGGGTGACCCGCTTGCAGGGCATCGGCATGGTCCTCGCCATGGGCTCCGTGGCGATGATCGCGTCCGCCTGACGGCACCGAGGCGCCTGCTGCTGATTGATCGGCCTACGATCCTGACCATGGCCGATCGTCCCGTCACCAAACTCGATAAGTCCGCCGTGCTCTCCGGTCTCTTCGCGGTGTGGGACGACATCGACGCGCTACTCGCCGGGTTGTCCGAAGCGCAATGGCGGGCGGCGAGCCCGCTGCCGGGCTGGGACGTCAAAGCCTTGGTGGCGCACATGATCGGCACCGAGTCGTTCCTCGCTGGCATCGCCGCACCCGAGCCCGATATCGACGTCTCGACGCTGCAGCATGTGCGCAACGACGTCGGTGTGATGAATGAGTGCTGGGTCCGCCATCTGAGCGCCCACGCCGACGCCGACGTGCTGGAAAGCTTCAGGGCGATCACCACCGATCGGCGCGAGGCGCTGACGAGCCTGTCCGCCGAGGAATGGGACGCGGTGACGCTGACTCCGACGGGCCCGGATTCCTATGGGCGGTTCATGCGGGTCCGCGTGTTCGATTGCTGGATGCACGAACAAGACATGCGCGTGGCGTTGGAACGCCCGCCGTCCGACGACGAACTGGCCGGCCCCGCGTCGTCGCTGGCCGTCGACGAGATCGCCGCGACGATGGGCTACGTCGTGGGCAAGCTGGCCAAGGCGCCCGACGGTTCCCGCGTCCAGTTCGACCTCACCGGACCGCTGGCCCGCACCATCCGGGTCAGTGTCGACGGCCGGGCCGCGGTGGTCGACGACTTCGCCGGCCAGGACCCGACCGCGACCATCCGTTTGGACGGGCTGCAGTTCACCAGGCTGACCGGTGGCCGCCCGATGTGTCCGGCCCGGAACCAGGACATCGAGCTCGGCGGCGATCGCGACATCGCGGCACAAGTCGTAGAGCGGCTCAATTTCGTTATCTGAGCGCGTGTTTGGCCCCGGCTCAATTCGGTTATGGCCCAAAGCCATCGAAGCGACATATCTCACACCTCGGGGCCCGGGGTGGGCCGGCGCCGCGTGGATGGGTAGCCGATTGCGTGAGCGCACCTTGCGCCGACAACCATCGTCAAGGCCAGGAGGCCCAAAATGACTGCACCCGATACCACGAGACTGCTCGCGCAACTGCGCACGCTGCTCGATCTGACCAACACCGAGATTCAAATCGCGGAGACCCGCGTCGCCCAGGCACGCACCGAGGCGGTGCGCCGCGAGCTGTCCCAAAATGCCGGCAACGGCCGCGACAGGGCCGAAGCCATCGAGTCGGCGATCCGCGATCTCGGTGGTTACCCCGACGTGATCGGCCCCTTCCTGGGTCGCGCCGCCGCGGCGGTCAAGGCCCTGACCGAGCAGGCCGAACCGTTCGATGAGGCCCTGTTGGGTGACCTTGCGCTCGAGGACCAGCTCCTGGACCGTGCGCGCTACACCAAAGCGTTGGCAGTCGCCGCGAGGCGGCAGGACATCGTCGACCTCGCCGACCGTTTGATCACCGCGCACGCCGCGACCGTGGACTGGCTGACCACCGTGCTCGCCGAGGATGCGCTCGGCGGACCGGCGGCGCTGCGCCGGACCCCGTTCCAGATGGCCGCCGGCACCGCGGTGAAACTGGTCAACCTGCCGGTCACCTGGTCTGCCCGCGGCGTGGATCGGGCCGTGGACGCGCTGCGCTCCACCGGTCCGGCGATCAACGACCTGGTAAAGCGGGGCGGCAATGCCAGCGAGATCGCCGCGAAGGCGCTGTCCGCATCGCAGACCGCCGCCCTGCGGGCCGCGGAGCGGGTCACCCGCTCGGAGGGCGCGGATCGGGCCGCCGACGCACTGCACACGAGTCGCGCCACCGTCGGCGTGCTGGATGAGTCCGAGTTGCCCATTCCCGACTACGACGACCTCAACGTGAACGACGCGGTGGCCGCGATCAAGGAGCTCACCACTCCGAACGACGTGCGTGTGGTGATCGCTTATGAAGAGGGACACAAGAACCGGCAAGGCGTCGTCTCGGCGGCGCAGGCCCGGGTTGCTGCCATCGCCCAAGAGGTGGTGGGCATCAACTAGCGGATTCGCAACTGCGGACGAGTACCCCCGGCGCCATCACGCCGGGGGACTCAGCTTTCCGGCGGGGAAGATAATTGCGTTGCCGCTGGTTGATAGACAGGTACCATTGATATTCCTGCCGAAACTCGGTGGGGTGCGAGGGGCTGAAAGGTTTCGACTTCGCGCATCGAATCAAGGGAAGCGTGCCGGTGCAGGCAACTGACCACCGTAAGCGTCGTTGCAAACAGATAAGCGCCGATTCACATCAGCGCGACTACGCTCTCGCTGCCTAAGCGACAGCTAGTCCGTCAGACCGGGAAAGCCCTCGACCCGGAGCCTGGCGTCAGCTAGAGGGATCCACCGATGAGTTCGGTCGCGGGACTCATCGGGACACCAACAGCGACTGGGATCGTCATCCTGACTTGTTCGCGTGATCAGGAGATCCGAGTAGAGGCATAGCGAACTGCGCACGGAGAAGTCTTGAGGGAATGCCGTAGGACCCGGGTTCGATTCCCGGCAGCTCCACAAAAGAAGATGCAGCTCGAAGGACAATCCTGCGGTACCCCCACCGGGAAGTTCATCTTCGGGCGTGACCCTGGCGGTGCCGCATTGATTTGCGGGGGGATCGGCAGACCTAACGTCTGGGTCGCGGCTCGGTACCCGGTGGTTGGCGTTCGACAAATTGGTGGCACGGGGTGCGCCAGTTAGCGCATCAAACACACCGCGATCGAGTCACTGCCCGCCGTAGAAGTCGATTGTCAGGCAGACTCAACCCCGTCCGATGTCTCGGATAGTTGAGCGCGACATGTTCGAACGCACCGACGATCCGAGACAGCAGGGATGAGGGACGTGGCCGACGACTAGGACTGTTAAAGCAGGGGCTACTTGTCCAATCTGCGCACGATTTTGCGGGCCGTTTCGTCGGGACAATTAAAGCCGGCCTCGCTGAGCTGCTCTTGAACCGCCTGCACCTTCTCGTCCTCGCTGACGTCGGCAGGGATGTGAAGACCGTCCGGGAACTTGTCCTCCAGGTACCGCGCCATCCGCTGCTCGATCTCGTCGATCCAGTCGTCATCGTCCGCCATGCAGCCACGGTATCGCCGTGGGTAACGGCAAAGCCATCGGTTGAGCTAACAGCCAGGCCGATCAGGACGTGCGTTGAGCGTGAGCGCATGGTGAGCAGATTGAGGGGAAAGTTACAGGCATCTGTGTAGTTGAGTCTGATGCGCGTCGCCGTCCCGCTGCCCTAGGCCGAGCGGGCGGTGCGACATACATCGGGTCCCCTGGGTTGTGCGATTGCAGCAGCAAGAACTAGCGGGCCGAGTACCTGCTTCAACGTTATTGCGTACAGTCGCAATGCACTTGGCACCAACCCAATGTGATGGCGCGGTTACACGGTCAGATCCACCCGCAGCGCCAGGTGCTCATCGAGTATCCGGCGCAGGGCGGCGTCCATCGGGTGTGCGGATGCGAGGTCGCGGCCCAACCGGCTGTCCACTGCGACTACCGCGCCCTCATGCAATTCGGCGGTGTCGACCTGATCGACGAACGGATCGAATAATGCGGGCGGGGTGGCCAGGTAATACAGCGCCCGGCGCGACTCGTTCAACCCCGCGGCATATATCAGCCCGTGTTGGGTGATCACGAAGAGTTCCGAGGTGATCAGGGCGTTCGGGATTTCGGCTTTGGCCCATGCCGTTGCGACGCACCGGGTCTGTGCCAATCTGTCGGGAACGTCGTCCGACAGAGTGAATAACCTTTCGACGAGTGCTCCACCCGTTCGCGGATATGCGTCGATGGCGAGTCTGAAGAACCGCTGGAAGATCTCGCCGAAGAAGTCGTGCAGTTGCTCGGTCATCGCAGCTCCCAGGTTTTAGACCGACACCTCAATTGTGCGCCCGTACCGTCAGGTGAGCACCGTGAATTATGCGGCCGCAGCGCCGCTTCGATCGCCCACCCGCCTCCGAATGTCGTCTCGATCATGTCGTTCTTCTCCTCCGAATCGGCCACTCTCAGCACGTGGTGGTATTCGCCCAGCATGGCCAGCATCGGGCGCACCCACGGCGTTTCGTCGACCACCACCCAGTCGCGCACGCCCCGCGGGAGCACGACCTCCTCGAAGAATCCGCGGCCGCCGCACGAGAACAGCGCGACCGCACCGGGAGGCCACCGTTGCTGGCCCGCGATGTCCATCATCCGATCGGTGTCCCCGCGAATCGACATCATCGCGTCGCGGCCGAGCTTGCGGTCCTCGGCCATCGGCCGGAACTCGTGCAGCTGACTATCCACCTCGCCATCGCGTATGCGTCAGCCACGCACCTGGCCAGAAAGTCCCGCTCCCGGTCCTCATCCGGTGTCGTCATGTCGAGCTCCTCGCACGTCCGTCATATCGGTGGGCACACGGACTACCTTGCCCCGCAGAACCGGCGCGAACCTCCGCACAGCAGAACGAGGTTGTGGCGTTCGAATAGACTTCGGAGACCCAACGTCACCCGGCCGCCCGGCGCTCCAGCTGAACGAGTCGCCCGGTCCGGACGCCGAACGTGGTGTTGACGCGGTGAATATGACAGATTCGGCGGACTCGCGCTTGAGCGCTGCCGGAGCGTCGTCAGGTGCAGGTGACATTGACGCGGCGGGATTGCTTGCCGATTTCGCGTCGTGGAATGTGGAATGCAGCGTTCCTCAGCTCACCTGCATATTTGCGGTTCTATTACCGGCAGCTCCACTCGACACCGGGGGCGTGCGACCCGACGTGTCACAGGCCCCTGATGACAAAATGGCGCGGCGCATCTCGCGCCGCGGGGCCGAAGTCTATTAACACGTGCGCGACGCAGCATCTTCTACATGACCAATGTGAATCCTCAAACCGCGCCACAGACACCGGTGCCGAGTGGTGTAACGCCCGACCTCGACGGCATCGTCGTGGGCGACGGACCGGCGAATGTCGAGGCGTACATCGACTTTCAATGTCCGTTCTGCAGGCAGTTCGAGTTGTCGGCCAAGTCCACTTTGGACACGCTGTTGGCGCAGGGGCTGATCAGCCTGGTCCGCCATCCGATGAACTTCCTCGACGAGATATCGCCCACCCGCTACTCGTCGCGTGCTGCAGCGGCTTCCGCGGCGGCGTCCGACGCCGGGATGTTTCATCAGTACGCCCACGTACTGTTCGAAAATCAGCCGCCCGAGGGCGGCCCGGGTCTTAGCGACGGACAGCTGATCGAACTCGGCGAGGGAGTCGGCATCAGCGACCCCCAGTTCGCGGCGACCATCCGCCAGGGCACCTACCTGCCGTGGCCGTCGTTTGTCACACAGCGCGCGATTGCGCGGGGTGTCGCAGGGACACCTAGCGTGTTCGTCGACGGTATTCCCGTCCCGGCCAGGCCCGGCCCCATCGTTGCGGCCGTCGAGCGCGTTCTCCCCTAACCTGGCAGCTTTGCGGCCAGCGCGTCGGCCGTTTCGAGCAGTGGCGTTGTCTCGAACAGGTAATCAGCACCCCGAAACGGGTTCGATTCCCGGCAGCTCCACAGAGAAAGGACTAGTCAGGGCTGGCCGTTTCCCTGGCATCGATTCGTGCCAGTCAGCATCACAACGCGGGACCTCACGAATGCTTGGCGGCGAAGTGGTAGTCGGCGGCCGCACCGCCGGCTTCGATCCTCACGGAGTATCGGCCTGGTGCGAGGCTGAGCGGCCCCATCGGGCTGCACCCGTCGTAGATGCCGCGGTCGTTGAGTGCCCCGTCGGCATCGACCACGGACCATTGGAACCCGTTGACTTGACGACAGGTTCCCTCGGGGGTGAACGTCCACGTTTGCCCGGGCGTGACGGTGAAGGCGAGGTAATGCCGCGTGGCCGCGTTCACGTGTCCGGCGTTCGACGCCGCCTGGTTCAGATTTTGGTGGACGTCGCCCGGCGTGGTCCGCCAAGTGATGCCGTACTGTCCGTCGCCGGTGATCACCAGCTGGTAGCTGCCGGCGCCGGCGAATGCGACACGGCCGAGGTCTGTGCATCCGTCGACGCCGCCGATCGGGTCGGCGAACGAACCGGTGGACGACGAGATCGTGTACCTCACGTTCTTTCCCGTCGGTGTGCACAGACTTCGGATGTCGGCCACCTGCCCGGGTTTCGCGGTGAACTCGTAGGTCACCGGCTGGTCATTGCGGACGGCGCCGCTGACCGAAAGACCAGGGCCAAAGCCCTTGGCGTTCAACGGTTCACCGGCTACCGCGGTGACCGTCTGCTCGCGGGACACCTGCGCCGCCGTATCGGCCAGCGCCGGGTTGCCGGTGACGGACACGTCGAACACGCACGCCGCCAGGATCGCGTCGCCTATCACACCGGCGGAGGTGCACACGTGCCGCGCTTGATCTGTCACCGCGGGAGAGAACGGCGGCCGCGGGACCGGGAAGGCGCGGTTGGTGAAGGTGTCGGTCGATTGGTCTGGTCCGTACGGAAACAGACTGTCGCTCTGGCTGATTCGCCATGCGTCGCCGAACTGCGACCGGATGACGTCATCGGGCGAATTGACCGGAACCACCCTGCCGTCCGGTCGCGTCAGGTCATCGGCGGGGTCGCCGTTGAACGTGCCGAACAGGCCGCGCGGTTTGTCCCCGTTGGCTTTGTCGGACGGAGAGAACGACACCCGCAGACCCCAGTAGCCTGACTCGTCGACGTACAGTTCCGATCCGTCGGGCCAGTGCACGGTGTAAGAGCTGCCGACGAAGATCGCTTCGGCTGCCGTGGCCGAAACCGTGACGCCGCCGAGAAGAGTCGAGGTGGAGCCCCGGCCCACGGCGACGGCTTCGTGCTTGGCGCCGTGGCTGATGGTCAGTCGCCCGTTGTCGAGGACGAACGCCACCCTCTCGGCGTTGTTTCCCGCCGCCGCGGCGGTCACCATCGATGCGGATTGCGAGTCCGGCACCGGTGCGGTGCGCAGCTGCACCTTCGGCGCGTCGGCGTTGTCCGAGGTGTACGCCGTGAACTCGCCGACCTGCTGCACGTCATAGATCAAGCCGTCGGTGGTGGTGATGTGCGGGTCGCCGAACGCGTTGTTGCCTGCCTTTTTCTTGTTGTTCTGCTGTTCCTGTTTCTTGCAGTCCTGAAATGATCCCGGCCCGACGTTGCCGCCGTTGTACGTCTTGCGATCGCCCAATCCCGTTGCGCGCCGGAACATGTTCTCGGCTGCTACCGCGCGCCACTCCGCATACTTGACGCCGTTGCATGTGTTGTCCAGCTCGCTGCGTGGAAGTCCGTTGGGCCCATCGTCGGCCGCATGTTGCAGCTCGTGGTAGAGCACCTCACACGGGCTCGCCGTGATGCCGTCCTTGGTGATGACCTGGTCGGGGTCCCAGTAGATGATGACCTGCCCCTCGATCACGCTGGTTCCCGTGCCGGCGCCGTCCGGGCCGACGTCGGTCGTCTCTACCTGCACCGGCGGGGTACCGGGGCCATTGGACTGGCGCCACAGGCCCGTCGGGTCGGTGGTAGCGAACACTTTTTCGCATGCGGCCAGCCCCGGCTCGGCGCCCGAGTCGGCCGTGACATCGGCCAGCGCTGTGGGTTTCGCGTTTCCGGCGATGACGGTCAACGCGCAGACGGCCACGACGGCGCACGAACGGCGCTTCACGGCGCGACCTCGAATTCGACAGCGGCCAACGCGGACGGGGTTACGCACGTCTCGGCGGAGCCGACAACCGGCGCTAGACGCGCGGTCACCTTGTACTTGCCGGGCGGATCCAGTTTCCAACTGGTCAGGATCGCGTCGCCGGCGCCTGTTGGTCGCGAAACAACAAGTACCGCTGGGCTATTCGCCAACGCCTTGATGTCCAGTGGCACGGTCGTCTCCGCGTCGGGCGGGACGTCTTTCAGGCTGCGATTGACCACATCGCCGATTCCGCCGTAATAGGTTGCATTACCCGCGTTACCGACCACGACCTCGGCGTCGCGCGTGACCGACACGACATCGACCGAGCCCACGGGCGAGGTGGGCAGCTTGCACGTCGTGGTGCCGTTGTTGTGCAGCACCATGTTGAGTTTCGGTGCGGTCCCTCGCGGATACTGCGGCTGAGCGGTTCGTAGCACGACGCCGACGACAGCCTGCTGCTGAGCATTCGGTGAAGAAGTCTTTTCGCGGTCCACGCCGTGGCACGCGGTTACCAGCAGTCCTGCAACGAGGAACGCGAACATCGGTCTCCGCATATCGCACCTCCTGCCAGTGACGGTACGAGAGCGGTGCGTGCAATTCGCGCGTATTGGGCTACGTGTTTTTCGGATGATGGAAGTCCTGGCGGGCGCTCGTCGCGCTGCAAGCCCAGATGGAACGTCACCCGCACGCGGTATGGCGAAGCTACTCAAGGGGTTTGAGGGCCATATCAACGCCGGACGGGACCGATTGTCGCGACCTATGGCTGCGTAGCAGTGATGGTGGCGGCCGATCCGCCGTCACACGGATGGTCGGGGTCAGGCCTTTCAGCTCGGATTGCTTGTTCGGTCTGCCACGGGGTCGTTCCATTCGATTAGAGTTAATTCATGGGTGGCGAACTTATCGAGATCCGGATAACCCACCCGCGGGAATTCATTCAGCGGACGCCCGAGGCCGTCCACCCGCGGCTGCTGGACTGGCAGGTTGACGCCCAGGGCAGGCACGTCGCCTGGCGGTACCGGATAACCCGCTACGAGCAGGACGGCCAACCGAGGTGGTGGTTGGACGGGACCGGCCAGCACCCGTGGACCAGCGACGACGTTGAGTACCTGAAGGACGTGGCCGAGCACCACGCCGGTCGGCTTTTGCGCAGGCAGCGGTGGCGGCCCAACAGCATGTACAACGGCCAGGAGCCGCCGCTGTGGCTAGGTGGTCGAGGGTGGTCTTCGTAGGTGACCCTCTTGACGCCGTGAAGACGCTAGGACGTAACCGCAGGTAACGAACGGGTAGTCAGACGACATGCTGGCCGCTAGAGCGTCGGGCTCGATTCCCGGCAGCTCCACAGAAGATATGCGAATTACAACAGGCCGAGTTCTCGCGCGCGGCTGACCGCCGCGCTGAGGTGCTCAACGCGGGCTTGAAAGCCTCACGCCACCAAGCAGTCTCGAGATGACCACCGTTACCCCGATCTATACCGGAGTTGCCGCACAGATCGGACACTACGCCGACGAGTTGACCGTATAGGTTTGGGGCACAAAAATTTTCGTCTCCGGAACGCCCGGGGTTCAAGAAGACGACACCCTGCCCGAGCACTTCACCGAAGAAGCCCGCCAGTGCTGGGCCAACGTCGAAAACGCACTCCGCAAGGCCGGCGCGAGCTCATCGACATCGTCTACATGCGCCAATGGGTCACCAGCCGTGACCATGCGTCCGCCTACCTGGCGGTGAGCAAAGAGTTCATCCGGCACCAACCCGCCGCCACGTTCAGCATCATTGACGGGCTGGCGTGGCCCAACATCCGCGTGGAAGTCGAAGTCACCGCCATCCTGCCGGCATGAGCTCATGAGCGACTTCCCAATCGTCAACTTGTCCACGACAAACTGCTGACCACGACCCGCTCGGTGCGCAAACGTCTCGATCCGACCAAACCTGTTCCCATCGGCCTGATCCGGAGGCGATGGTTTGGCGTGAATTTGGTTGGAAGCCAAGGCTGCTCCGCCGCATCGCCGACACCGCTACGCCGCACCACCACCATCGCAGCGAAGATGAGTTTGTGTCGCCGCTGCCGCTGCAGCGTCGGTCTGGCGGCCACCCCGGGAATCAAGTCGACCGCTATGGCGTTCGGCTAGCCGTGGCGCATGCGATGAGATGCCTTAGTATCAGCCCATCGAGCATTCCTAATCGGGGGGCACGGTGTTGAGGCTTCTCAAGCGGACATGGGTTCCGCTGGTCGTGGTTGTGGCACTGCTCATCGGCGGAGTTGCGGTTCTCCGACTCAACGGCGTCTTTCCGGGACCTGGCCTGCCCAAGCCCGATCCCCGGGATGCGACTCCGCCGTACGCGGCCAAGACCGCCGTCTATGAAATCCTGGGACCGCCCGGGACGACCGGCGTCGTCAACTGGATGGATGCGGATTCATTACCGCAGAAGGCCAGCTTCACCACTTTGCCGTGGTCCAAGACGATCGTCGCCCAGATGCCCGGCATCTTCGCCTACGTCGTCGCCCAAGGCGACAGTCCCTTCATCGGCTGCCGCATCACCGTTGACGGCAAATTGGTCGATCAACAACAGGCCAACAACCGGAACGCGCAGGTTTCCTGCTTGGACAAGTCCGCGTGACCGACGACACGAGCGACACGGAAGAAATCCCCGTCGCGCAGCGCACCGAAGTGGAGCGCAAATCGCGTCTAGCCCGCACCATCCGCGTTTTGGCGCTGCCGATCGTCGTGGTCTGGCTGCTGATCGCGGTCGGCGTCAACGTCTTCGTCCCACAGTTGGAGAAGATTGCCGAGGACGTCTCGGTGCCGCTCTCGCCGTCCGACGCGCCGTCGGTGACCGGGATGAAGCACATCGGGAAGAAGTTCAAGGAGTACGACTCCGACAACCTCGTCCTGGTGACGCTGGTCGGTGACAAACCTCTCGGCGAGGACGCTCACCGGTATTACGACGACCTGGTCCAGAAGCTGCAGCGGGACCATGAACACGTCGAACACGCGCTGAATTTCTGGGGCCAGCGATTTACGTCCTCCGGTGTCGAGAGCTACGACCACAAGGCCGCATATGTCCAGGTCAACCTACGCGGTGACCAGGGCGGAGCCGTCGGCGACAAATCGGTTGCCGCGGTTCGCAAAATAGTCGCGGACTCGAAGCCGCCGGCGGGGGTGAAGGCCTACGTCGCCGGCCAGGGAGCCCTGACCGCCGACACGATCGTTGTCGGCGACGCGAGCCTGGCCAAGATGACGATCATCACCATCATCATCATCGCGATCATGCTGATGTTCGTCTATCGATCCATCGGCACGGTGCTGCTGACGATGGTCATCTTGTTCGTCGGGCTGGCTACCGGCCGCGGCGTGGTAGCGCTGCTGGGCGAAACCGGCATCATGGGGCTGTCGACCTTTGCCGTCAACTTGCTGACGGCACTGGCCATCGCGGCGGGTACCGACTACGCGATATTCATGGTCGGCCGCTACCAGGAGGGCCGCGAACGGGGGTTGGACCGCGAAGCCGCCTACTACGACACCTTCGCCGGTGTCACCAAGGTGGTGCTGGGCTCGGGTTTGACCATCGTCGGGGCGCTGGCCTGTCTGAAATTCACGCGGCTGCCGTACTTCAGTTCGCTGGCGTTTCCGTGCGCAGTGGGTCTGCTGGTGGTAGTGGCCGCCGGCGTCACGCTGACGCCGGCGCTGATCGCCTTCGCAAGCGGCTTCGGCCTGTTCGACCCGAAGCGCGAGTTCAACTACACCCGGTGGCGCCGCTTGGCGACGGCCATCGTGCGGTGGCCGGCGCCCATCCTCGCCACCTCCGTCATCCTGGCGATCGTCGGCGCAATCGGCTTGATGGGCTTCACCCCGCGCTACAACGATCTGTACTACCTGCCGCAGAGCGCGTCGTCGGTGCAGGCGTACACCGCGGCCGATCAACACTTCACCCAGGCCCGTTTGAACCCGGACCTGCTGATGATCGAATCGGACCACGATCTGCGCAATCCCAGAGACATGCTGGTCCTGGACAAGATTGCCGGCGCCATCTTCCGGGTGCCCGGCATCGAACGGGTGCAGAGCATCACCAGGCCTCTCGGTCCGCCAATTCAAGACGGATCCATTCCGTTCCAGCTCAGTGTGCAAAGCGCGCCGATCCGCAGCAACTTGAACTACCTGAAGGACCGTGTCGGCGACATCAAGAAGATCACTGGTTTCCTCGACACTCAGATCGCCCTGTTAGAGCGCCAGTACGCGGTGACCCAGAGGCTTGCGAACGCGGCGGACGACAGCTCGAAAACCACCGGGGAGACGGCGGCGATCACGGACGAAATCCGGGACCACATCGCGGATTTCGATGACTTCTGGAGACCGATTCGCAGCTACTTCTACTGGGAGAAGCACTGCTACAACATCCCGATCTGCTGGTCGCTACGAAGCCTGTTCGACGCCTTGGACGGCTTCGATCAGCTGGCCGAAAAGTTCCACGCCCTCACCAGCGACCTCACCGACACAGCCAAGGCCACGCGCGAATTGCTGGCGATCATTCCCGAGAATATCGCTGTCTCGAAGTCCATCCGGGATACGACGCTGACCATCTACAGCTCATTCGACAGCCTGATCGATCAGTTCGACAGGCTGACAGACACGAACGCCGTGATGGGCAAGTCTTTCAACGACTCTCAGGTGGAAAGCCTGTTCTACCTGCCGCCCGAGATCTTCCAGAACCCAGACTTCTTGCTGGGGTTGAGCTTGATGGTGTCGCCGGACGGCAAGGCCGCTCGCTTCATCATCACTCACGCTGTGGATCCGGCGACGGCGAAGGGAATCGCGTCCGTCGATCAGGAGCGCCAAGCCGCCAAGGAGGCGCTGAAACTCACCTCGCTGGAGAACGCCGACATCTACCTCGGCGGTACGGCCGCAACGTTTTACGACATCGCCAACGGCGCCAAGTACGACCTGATGATCGCCGGGGTGGCCTCGATCGTGCTCATCTTCATCATCATGGTGATCGTCACCCGCGCTTTGGTCGCGGCGGGTGTCATCGTCGGCACCATCGTGATGTCGTTGGGGGCCGCCTTCGGGTTCTCGACACTGATCTGGCAGCACCTTGGTAATTTCCAGTTGCACTGGGTGGCAACCGAATTCGCGTTGATTGTGCTCTTGGCGGTGGGATCCGACTACAACCTGATGCTGGTGTCCCGAATCGAGGAGGAGATCGGAGCCGGCCTGAAAACGGGACTCATCCGCGGCATGGGTGTGACCGGCCCGGTGGTGACTGCCGCCGGTGTGGTGTTCGCCGTGACCATGGCCACGATGATCACCAGCGATCTCCGGGCGATCGGCCAATTCGGCACGACGATCGGCATCGGCCTGCTGTTCGACACCTTCGTCGTCCGATCGCTCATCACGCCATCGATCATGACGGTGATGGGACGCTGGTTCTGGTGGCCGAAGCGGGTACGCGTCCGGCCGGCCAGCCAGATGCTTCGGTCCGTGGGGCCGCGCCCCCTGGTTCGTGCGCTGTTGTACCACCCGCGGCACGGGGCTGCGTCGGGTCCGCAGACGTAGTGTCAGCTATGCCCGCCTAGCCATTGGAGGAGAGCGCCGCCTTGGCGGCTTCGCGCCGAGCCTTCTCCTTCGCGTGGGCCGAGCAGCAATGCCCCATATCGCAATGGAACCGGTCACTGCAATCATGCGAACAATAGACTGATGCGGCCGGGAGCCACTCCGGATCGGACAGGTCACGCGGTCGGTCGTTCGCATCGAACGTATGGCCGCAATGTATGCAGACCTTGGTCTTGGTCTTGACCATATCGCTCAGCGTACGCGCCATGGCCCTAAATCGAAGCTGGTTTCAGATCGATGGCGAAGAATTTAGGTTGCGCAAAGCAGATGGCGTGCAATTCATTTATGCCAACGAACTAACTATCGCGCGACCTTAGCCATTCACGCTTCACGGCGGCGCATTACTCACCCGGGTGAATAGCTCGTTGGGGTGATGACAGCTCACCCCGCCCGGCGGCAATCTCAGTACGACGAGGGCGGGGCGGGAGTGAGCGTTAGGAGAACCAGGAAGGGAACCGCATATGCATTTTGAAGGCAAGAAGGTCATTGTTGTCGGCGGCAGTGCCGGCATGGGCCGCCGCTTCATCCCCTGGGACGGGTCGGCGCCCCCGCCGACGTCGCCAACACCGTCACGTATCTGCTCTTCGAGGCGGCCAGTTGGGTAACCGGGGCAATTCTCGACGTGGACGGTGGCATCATGGCTGGCCACAACTAACCCGACGAAGGTCCTGTCCCGGTAGCGAGCCGGAACGAAACATTCTGGCGCGCAGGGCAATTAACCGCAATAGGCGAAGGGGCATCCGTGTCACGCTAATACAACAAGAACCCGGCCGTGGTCCCCGAACTATGCAAACGCTTCGGCGTGAACTTGCCCGGTGAACATTTGGCAGTTAACCCCTAGGGCTCGAAATCCCCTTAGCCCCAACCGATGCCGACAGGCTAGTAGCCAGTCAAACGCAACCCTGAAAGGTCCCCGCCTCACGCCGATCAGGTGTCGATTCACTCACCGGTGACGGCCTCGCAAACGCCCTTGCCGGCGCCGATGTCGTGGTTGACGTCGCCGACTCACCATTGTTCGACGATGAACCCGTGATGCACTTCTTCACGACGACGACCACGAATCTCCTCTCAGCCGAACGGGAAGCCGGAGTCAAACATCATGTGGCGTTGTCGGTAGTGGGCGCGCAGGTCATGCCGGATAGCGGCTACAACACCGCTAAAGCAGCTCAGGAAATCCCCTGCAGCTTCGCCCTCACGTTGGCGTGCGTGCCCGGGCAACCGATGCTTGAAGGGGTTACCGAACAGGAGCTCGATCGAGGGCTGGGCTATGACGGCTCGTGACGCCGTCAAGGCCCGAAAGCACAGGTAACGAGCGGTATGGAACGGGAACGAAATCGAAGGCACCGGCTGGTCGGACAGCATATTGTCATATGACGGCGCCGCCAAATCGTGCACGCCCGAAACCGCATCACGCCAACGTGTATCAAATGAGCGCTTTTGTCGCGGAGGCACAATTTGGTTTGCTTGGGATGACCACCAGTGAACCCGGTGAAGAACTTCGCAGCTAGAACGAGGAGCCCTCATGACCTATCGCCGTCTTGCTTGGGCGCTCGGCGCGGTGGTGGCGACGGCCATCATTCCCGTCCAGGCACATGGCGAGCCGCCGACGAAGTGTCTGACCAACACCCCCAAGGGCAAGCAGGTCTACGTGCCCTGCGATCTGCTCAACGCCGGCGCCAATTTCCCGCCGGGGCAGCGTTGTCCTCCACCGCTCGAGCAGTACCCGAAAGATGTGGCGGACTGGTGTGGCGAAGGCCCAGGCCTTGCGAGTACCACGCCTACGAGCCCTACGAGCCCTACGAGCCCTACGAGCCCTACGAGCCCTACGAGCCCTACGAGCCCTACGAGCCCTACGAGCCCTACGAGCCCTACGAGCCCTACGAGCCCTACGAGCCCGGTACGGCCTACGAGCCCAACGAGTCCTGCGACTCCAACCAGTCCTGCGACCCCAACGACGAGTCCCGCCACCCCAACGAGTCCCACGAGCCCGGCGGCTCCGGGCAATGCGCAGTGACGATGTCCTGCATGAGTTGTTTCACCGGGGCTAGACGCCTCGCGCTGGGAATGATCCGATCAGCAGCCGATGAAGCTGCCACCTGCGGGGCAGTTGGGGATGTTGACAATTGGAATGCAGCTCGACGTCGTCGTCGAGACGGCGAAAGCGAGCACCAGCCCTAACAAAATCTTCTTCCCCCTGGCCATAGCTGGGGACTCTACGGCAGGAGCGGAAATCGCCTTGGCGATTTTCGCAGATCAGCCCGTTCATCGCCGGGTGCGATTCCGGACCGCCCCACAACGGGAAGCGCTGGTCAAGCGGCTAAATGCACCGAGCGCCGAACGTCCGTCGACATTGGCCATCAAGATAGGGATGCGGTAAGCGTCCGCCGATTCTTGACGAAGCCGCGGCGCCGAAACCTATGCTGCCCGCATGACCGAGTTCCGTGCGTCGCCGCCGCCGGATTTGCCCGGGATTCCCTCGGCCGAGGGGCCCCTGCCCGACCCGGATCAATTGGTCGGTCGCCCCCGCGCGTTGATCGTAGACTTACTCGGCGAATTGCACGGCCCGCTGTTCTACGCCGACTTCAACGGCGGTTTCAGAAAGCTCTACGCGTGCTCACTGGAACTCGTGACCGAGCTTTGCGACGAAAGTCGCTTCGCCAAGAACCTGACGCCGACCCTCGCCCGAGTCAGGCCGTTGGCCGGTGACGGTCTGTTCACGGCCTACCACGGCGAACCGAATTGGCAGCGCGCCCACGACGTGCTGTTACCGGGTTTCAGTTACGCGGGTCTGCGCACCTACCACGCCGCGATCGTGGACATCAACTGCAAACTGATCGAGCGGTGGGACGCCAGCGCGGGGGTCGGGCCGGTGGACGTGTCGAATGACTTGCAGAAGCTGGCCATGGACACCGTGGCGCTCGCGGGATTCGGTTCGCGCTTCGACTCTTTCGACTGTCCCGGCCTGGCTCCGATCCCACAGAGCTTCACTACCGCCCTCGGTGAGCTCGTATCAGACGAGCCGACGCCGGTGTTCATCGAAGAATTGGCCACGTTGCACACGTTCATCGACGGACTCATAGCCGAGCACCGATCCGGCGACCGTGAGTTTGACGACCTGTTGGCGCTTATGCTGCAACAGGATCCGAGCGGCAAACCGGTACTGGACACCGAGAATATTCGTAATCAGATCATGACCTTCCTGATCGCCGGGCAGCTCACCACGTCGGAGTTGATGCCCAACACGCTCTACAACATCGTCAGCGATCCGACGGTGCTGCACCGGGTGCAGGCCGAGGTGGACAGCGTTTTCGGAACCGTAGACGACTACTTGCCCGGCTACGACGACATCGGCAAGCTGACCTATCTGCGGCAGGTGATCGAGGAAACCCTGCGGCTGTCTCCGCCGGTGCTGAATTTCGATCGAATGGCCTTGGAAGACACTGTGATCGGCGGCAAGTATCCGATCAAGCGCGGCGAGGCGGTCACGGTACTCACCGGCGCATTGCATCGCCAGCCGCAGTGGGGCGACAATGTCGAACTCTTCGATCCCGAGCGGTTCGCTCCCGAACGTTCGGCGGGCCGGCCGACCGCGCTGTTCAAACCCTTCGGAACCGGGGCACGATCCTGCATCGGCCGGCAGTTCGCGCTGCATGAGGCGGCCATGGCGGTGGCCCGGGTAGTACATCGCTACCGGCTCATCGACACCTACCACTATGTGCCGCAATGGGAAACCCCCACCAGTCGTCGGCCGGTCGGATTCCGTCTCGATGTCGTCCGGCGCACCCCACAGGAGCGCCAGGCCGATACACCAGGCGTTGAGGGCGTCGCCACCCAGAACGAAGCGCAGCACCCGACGGCGATCATGGCCGGCACCCGGCTGACCGTGTTTCACGGCTCCAACCTTGGTACGTGTCGTGCCCTGGCCCGCCAATTCGCCGACGATGCAACAGCACTGGGCTGCACGGCCACGGTGGCCCCCCTCGACGATGCCGTCGGCGGTTTCCCCGAAGCCGAGGCGGTCCTGATCATCGCGTCCTCCTATAACGGACAGCCGACCGACGACGCGCGCGCCTTCCTCAACTGGCTGCTCGACGCGAATACCACGCTGAATCCAGCACCCAACGTCGCGGTTCTCGGTGTGGGTGACCACAACTGGGCGGACACCTATCAAGTGATCCCGCGGCGCATCGACGAGCGCCTCGGCGAGCTGGGAGCCAACCGACTGGTCTCGCGGGCAGCGGCCGACACCTCGGGAGATATGGTTGGCACGATCGAAGAGTTCGCAGCCGCGCTGTGGTCATCGTTGGCCGAACGCTTCGGAGACCCCGACGCCGCGCCGCTCACGGATGCGGCCGAGCCGCTCTACGAGCTGCGCCGGATCGTTGGCCCGGTCACGGCGGCGATGGACGCACGGTCGTCGGTGATCCCGATGACCATCGTCGAGAACACCCAACTGGTCAGCCCCGGGGTGGGTCAAGCCAAAACCAATGTCCGCGTGGAGCTTCCGGACGGAATCGACTACCGAACGGGCGATCACCTCACGGTGATGGCCGACAACCCACCCGAGGTAGTCGACGCGGTGTTGGCGCAACTCGGCATCGACCCTGGACTGCGGCTGGCGATCAATCCCCGGCGCAGCTCGCGGCGGCTGATCGCGCTGGACCGAGAGGTCAGCGCGCGAGAACTTCTCACGCACTTCGTCGAATTGCGGAAACCGGTGACCAGCAGTCAATTACGCAGCCTTGCGGTGGCCAACAGCAGTCCTTCAGAGCGCCAGCGGCTCAACGAACTGGCCGAGGCTCCAGACGGCTGTCCGCTCAGCGTGTTGGAGTGCCTCGACGAATACCCGGCTTGCGTTCTCACCGGTGCCGAACTTCTCGAACTACTGGATCCGATGGTGCCTAGGCACTATTCGATCGCATCATCGTCAATGCTGTCGCCCCGCACCGTAGGACTGGTCGTCAGTGTGCTCGACGCGCCGGCCCGTTCCGGTCACGGCCTGTTCAAAGGTGTCGCGTCCAACTACCTCGCGACAGTCCAACCCGGACAGGTGATCCGGGCCCGCGTGGACCCGGCTCGGCAGGCGTTCCGCGCCGGTGCCGATCCGGCCAAGAACGTGATCCTGGTCAGCGCCGGTACCGGCGTCGCACCGTTCCTCGGTTTCCTCGGTGACCGACTCGCCGCACAACAGGCCGGCGCACCGGTGGAGCCCGCGTTGTGCTTCTTCGGGGTGCGTGACCCGCAGGTCGATTACATCTTCCGAGACCGGTTCGAGCAGGCCGAAGCGATCGGTATCGTGCAGATGCGCCCAGCCTTCTCCCGTGCGCCCCAGGATGGGGCTCGCTACGTGCAGGACCGGATCGCCGCGGACGCCGACGAAGTGTGGAACCTGTTGGGCGACCCGGGCAAGGATACCCACGTCTACGTGTGCGGCGACGGCGCGCGGATGGCGCCGGCGGTGCGCGGGTCCTTCCTCGACATCTATCGGGCACGGACGGGTGCTGACAACGATCAGGCCCGCGATTGGCTGAACGGTCTCATCGAATCCGACCACTACGTCGAGGACGTGTGGGCCGGGTGAACTCGTTCGTTCTGAGGAGCCGTGGCCCGCATTGTTGCGGCCGTCTGCCGCGGGGAACGGCCCGCGGCTAGGAAGCGTCGCGCAGGCGGGTCTCCACATCCTTGATTCCCTGGCGTAGGTGCTCGGCCAAGTGCCATTCCTCACCGCTGTGGGCATCGCGCAGCGCCATGTCTACTGCCGATTTGGCGTCCGAGAGATGTCCTCGGCGTTCCTCCCCCTGAGCGGTGATGGCATGGAGGACGGCCTTCACGGCCTCCTGACAGGAGTTGGCGAAACCGTCGAGATGCGTGACCGACATGCTGACCCCTTTTTCCGCCTGTTTCAGCGAAATGCCCGCTGTTACGGGACTACAAACATTCCGGCGATTCGAGTCCCGGCGGCTCCGCCGACGAGCGCCTCAGGGGATCGCAGGTCAGTCGCCGGTCTCGATTGACGCGACTCGTGCGGCCGCGTCGGGACCGCAGAAGCGCTGCAGGTCCACTCCGCCCGCGCCGAGCAGGTCGTCAATGCGGCGCTTGAGGTCGCCCGAGGAAATGTGGGCATACAGGTTTCCACCCGGGCAAGAGGTTTGGGCCAGGTCCCGGTGGCCCGCCAGTGTGTCGGCCGAAATGTGAAAATTCTGAGCCGCCCAGGCGAACGCGCGAGCTGCTCCCTGGAGCTGGGCTTCCGGCACAGCCTCTTGATCGAAGTCTCCTTCGCAGAGGACCAGGAAATGTCCCGTCGTGTCGTAGTCAGTCGCGGTGTCGCCCGCGAGCTCGGTGCTCCGCAGTTCATAGATGTTGCCATTGCGGTCGATGCCGACGTGATAGGCGATGTCGATCCACCCGTGCTGGTCCTGGTGGTATCGCTGATCCTGCCGGAGATGGCTTGGGGCATTGCGGTTTTCGCCAAGGACGACAGCCTCGTGGTGGAGAGTCATCCGGGTGATGGTGTGGCGCTTCCCTCCGGAGCGGGCCGGTCGCGCGCCCCAGGCGTCCCGGCATAGCAACAGTGCCGAAGTCGCAGCGGTCAGGCTTGCACTGATTGTCGGCGTCGGGGGAGAAGTCGAAGCCGAAGGTGGCTTCGGGCGGGACTCAGAAGCCGACTCAGAAGTCGCCCTCGAGCAGCCGCCGACCAGGGATGCCACGCCAGCGCTGCCGGCCATCATCAGCAGCTGACGGCGGCTGATGTGGGCTGGCCGGCCACACGCTGGCTCACACACGGTCCTCACGATACGGGCGTAGCGCCTGCCCGCGGGACGCCTTCATTCATGTCCACCCAGGGCGTCCCGCACGCGTCCGCGCGCCCGGTCGAGCCGGGCGGCGGCCTCGGCCGCGTCGACGCCCGCGAGCAGTGCCACGATCGCGGTCTTGGCGTGACCGCCCGCGGCGGCGAGCGCGGCGGTCGCGGCCTCCTCGTCGACGCCGGCTGCGTCGCGGACGATCCGTACCGCTCGGCGGCGCACCTTCGCATTGGTCGCGCGCACGTCGACCATCCGCGGTCCATACGCCTTGCCGAGCGCGATCATCACGCTCGTCGATAACGCGTTGAGCACCACCTTTTGCGCCGTTCCCGCGGTTAGCCGCGTGGAGCCGGCGAGCACTTCGGGCCCGGTCAGCAGCTCGATCACCACGTCGGCGGACGCCTCGCTGCCCGGGTTGTTGACGATCGCGACGGTCAGGGCGCCCGCCGCGCGGGCGTGCTCAAGCGCCCCGAGCACATACGGCGTGCGGCCCGACGCCGTGATCCCGACGAGCGCGTCGGCGGCGGTCAGGTCGGCGAGATCGGCGGGATCGAACGCGTCTTCGGCGCCCTCGATCGCCTCGGTCAGCGCCGCCGGTCCGCCGGCGATCACGCCGCGCACCAGGTCGGTGCCGAACGTCGGCGCGCACTCGGCCGCGTCGAGCACTCCGAGCCGCCCGGGCGTTCCGGCACCGGCGTAGACGAGGCGGCCGCCGCGCTCGAGCCGCGCCGCGATCGCGTCGGCCGCCGCGGCGATCCGCGGGACCGCCGCCGCCACCGCGCCGTGCGCTTCGGCTTCGGCGGCAACGAGCAGCGCGACGACCTCGGCGATGGGGCGCGCGTCGAGATCGTCGAGGTCTGGCCGCACCGCCTCGGTGGCGAGCGCATCGAGTCCTTGCGGGACAACGGCTTTCGGATCCGCCTGCACGCGAATCACATACGGCTCGTGGATCGTCCGTAGTTGCAGCGCGCCGTCGAGCGCGTCGCCGGCGGCCGGGATGAGGTCCAGCTGCGCGCGCAGCGCCTGGACTCCCGCCAGTCCGCCGACCATCGCCACCGGGCCATCCCCGGCCGCGCGGGCGGTCGCGGCGAGCGCCTCGGAGGCGGCGCTGATGATCGCCAGCGCCGCGGCGTCACCATGTGCGGCTAGGACGTCCGGCGCGAACGACGCGAGCGCGGCGGCACCGGTGAGCTGCGCGGGCCAGGTCTTCGGTGCGCCGAAGCGGGCGCGGGCGGCGTCGAGCAGCGTGGTGGACGGTCCGCGGCCGTCATGAGCGCGCAACGCCGCGCGCAGTCCGGCGGCGCCGATCCACGCGCCGCCGCCCTCGTCGCCCAGCCAGGGACCCCAACCGTCGGTGGTGCGCAGCACGCCGTTCGCGTCGATGGAGAGCGCCACGACACCGGTGCCCACGATCAGCACGATGCCCGGCTCCCCGTTCAGCGCGCCCGCGTGCGCGATCACCGCGTCACTCGTCACGGCGACGCGTTGCGCCCCAAGCGATTTCAGCAATGCATCGCCCAGAGCACGCGCCGCGCCCGGCGCCGCCAGCGCCCCGGCCGCGCCCACCATCACCTCGTCGACCGGGCCGAAATCCCGCGCTAGCTTGCTGGCCAAGGCCAGGATCGCCGCCTCCGCGGCCCGTACGCCGCCAGGGGTCGCGAGCCCCGGCGCGCCCGCGCCCTCGGCCCTGCGGCCGCCTGCCGCGGCCCGGCAGGAGGTCTTACCGAGGTCGACGGCGAGGATCACCGCAGCTTCTGCGCGAATTCGATGATGTTGCCGTCGGGGTCGGCGATGTGCAGCGTCCTTTCGTGCCATGGTCGATCCACCGGTCCGGTCAGGATGTCGACACCGAGCCCTCGCAACCGTGCCGCTTCCGCATCGACGTCGTCGATCAGGAAGCCGATCTCACCGCAGGGCGGGTTGCCGCCTTCGCGACCGATGAGCTCGGGCAGCTTCGAGCGTTCGAAAAGCGAGAACTTCGTGTTCTCCATTTCGAACTCGACATAGCCATCGCCTTCGATTCGCACCCGGAGCCCGATCACGTCGCGGTAAAACGCCATAGACCGGCGCAGCGACTCGACATAGTGAATGACGTAGTCCACACGACGCATGCAATGCACGGTATCGGTTTCCGCAGCCCGATTTCTGCATCGCTGCGTCGACCGTCAAGTGGGCCTTGGCATCGCCCCCGCGGCGTAAGGTTCGACCATGAACGTCCCCCCGGACATTCACTATGCGAAGAGTGGCGGCCTGAACATCGCGTACTCGGTGACGGGAGAGGGGCCCGACCTCGTCGTCGCGCCCGGCTTCATCTCGCACCTCGACATCATGTCTGAGGAGCCGTCGGTCGTTCACTTCTACTCGCGGCTCGCGTCCTTTCGTCGCGTCGTCACCTTCGACAAGCGGGGCACCGGCCTTTCGGATCCGGTGATGCACGCGCCGACATTGGAAGAGTCCGTCGACGACCTGCGCGCCGTCATGGACGCGGCCGGATGTGAACGCGCCGATCTCGTGGGCGTTTCGGAAGGCGGCACGATGGCGATCCTGACGGCGGCCGGCCATCCCGATCGCGTGAATGCGCTTGTCCTGTATGGCTCGTTCTCTCGCCTGCTCCGGACGACGGACTATCCGCTCGGCGTCACCGAGGAGCAGCTGTCGGCGTTGGTTGAGGTGAGTGCCAAAGGCTGGGGTGAGGGCGTCGGATTGGGCGCATGGGCTCCGGGCCGGCGGGGCGACGCCGACTTCCGCCGCTGGTGGGCGCGGCTGCAGCGGGTGGCCGCCAGTCCGGGCATGGTCCGCAACATCTTCGCCCTCTACCCGCAATTGGACATCCGCGACGTGCTGCCCACGATCCAGGCGCCGACGCTCGTGGTGCACCGGCGCGACGACCGGATGGTGAGGCTTGAGATGGGTCGTTACCTCGCCGACCGCATCCCCGGGGCCAAGTTCGTCGAGATCGACGGCGCCGACCATCTGTTCTTTACGGGCGACGCCGATGCCCTGCTCGATGAGGTCGAGGAGTTCCTTACCGGCGTCCGCCCGCAGCCGGCGGTCGAGCGCGTCCTGGCCACGGTGTTGTTCACCGACATCGTCGACTCCACGAAGCGGGCGGTCGAGCTTGGCGACCAGCGATGGAAGGAGCTGCTCGGCAGGCACGACGCCCAGGTACGGCGCCAGCTCGCACGGTTCCAGGGTTGTGAGGTCAACACGACGGGCGACGGCTTCCTCGCCCGGTTCGACGGGCCCGCCCGCGCCATCCGGTGCGCCATGGCGATCCGCGACGTAATGCGGAGCCTGGGCCTCGAGGTGCGGGCCGGCGTACACACGCGTGAGGTCGAGTTGCGCGACGGCGGCGACATCAGCGGCATCGCCGTCCACATCGCAGCGCGTGTGGCGGCGGCGGCCGGGGCCGGCGAGGTGTTCGTTTCGCGCATCGTCGTCGACCTGGTCGCCGGGTCGGGCCTCGGCTTCGCCGCTCGCGGCGAGCACGTCCTCAAGGGTGTGACGGGTGAGTGGGGGCTGTTCGCCGTCGAGGGTTGACGCCCGGCTGCAGCATCGATTGCGGCGGGGCGCAGAACTGATACCGTTCAAACCGCAGGCGCTCGCCATATTGACCGCGCGAAAATCGGCAGCCCACACCGCACTGGAGGACTCCATGCGCAGGAGCGCGTAATGAGCGATGCCGCCTGGGCCCTCTACACCGAGCAGATGAACAACGTCGACGGCTGGTTCTTCGAGGCCGACGTCGAGCTCTTCAGCCAGCTGCTCGCGTGCCAGACGGCCGAGGGCATCAAGGGTGACATGTTGGAGATCGGCGCGTACCACGGCAAGTCCGCCATCTTGATGGGTTATGGCCTGCGTGACGATGAAGACCTGGTGATCTGCGATCTGTTCGGCGCCGTGATGGATCACGCCGACATCGCGCAGGCCCCGCGCCGGGAGTACTCGGGGCTGGATCAGCACCAGTTTCTGGCCAACTGGGATCGGTTCCACACCCGCCGGCCAACGCTGGCGGTCTGCGAATCATCGGCGCTCGATCTGGGCGAACGGGCACTGCGCTTCGTCCACATCGACGGTTGTCATGCCTACCAGTGCGTCGCCAATGACATCAGGCTCGCCGTGACTCACACGGCCGAGCGGGGCGTGATCGCGATGGACGATTATCGAGGGGTCGAAACCCCCGGCGTGGCGGCGGCCGTCTGGCAGGCGGTCGGCAATGGTTTCGTGTTCCCCTTCGCGGCGACGTATATGAAGCTCTACGCCTGCACGACGGCCGCCGATCAGACTTACTGGTTAGAGCGGGTCCGGAATCGCGGCGACATCTGCGCCTTCCCCGACTTCGGCTTCCCGTCATATCGTGGCGTTTCGGACATGCACATTCACCACTCGGACGACGAGCACTGACAGGGGTTCAGTCCGAGTCTTGGCCGACCATAGCTTCCAGGAGATCGGCTGCCGTGGCAGCGCTTTCGGCGGGTGTGGCCATCTGAGCGGCGACCTCAAGGGTTCGAGCGATGCAGTGCGGAGTGAGGATGGCCCGCAGATCGGCGAGCAGCGAATCCGGGGTGGTTGCGGAGAAGTGCCGTCCGATGCCGACGCCCAGCTGGCCGACCGCGGCGGCCCACATCGGCTGATCGACCGAAACCGCAAGGGCCAACGTGGGTTTGCCGGCGCGTATGCCGGCGAACGTGGTGCCGGGACCCCCGTGGTGAACGACCGCGCGGCAAGCGGGAAAGACGGCCGAGTGGTTCACCGCGCTCACCACCTTTATGTGGTCGAATTGCGAGGTATCGGCCAGATCACTTACGCCGCTGCAGATCAGCGCACGCTCGCCCAATTGCGTGCAGGCTCCGCTGATCATCTCGAGCAAGCCGGCGTGAAACGCGACTCGCGCGCTGCTGCCAAAGCCGAAGTAAATCGGTGGCGTTCCCGCGGCAATCCATGACGACACCTCGTCGTCGACGTCCGTCGTCAGCTCCAGCGTCAGACCGCCGACAAAAGGCCGTCGGACATCCCATTTCGCCCACTCGGCTGCCAGCCCGGGGAAGAAGAGCTCGTCGTAGGCCTGAATCTCCAGCGGTTGTCGCACCGAGGGCCCCGTTTCCTCCGGTAGGCCCAACATTCGGCGCAGGGCGTCTTCGGCCCCTTTGGTAACTTGCGTACACGTATCACGCCCGAGCGGGTAGATGTGCAGCGCAGCCTGCGGAATGTCATAGTATTCCGCAACATTGGCGGCCAGCCCCTGCTGGCTCGCGTCTGTCAACACCAGGTCGGCCCCGTCCGCCAGCGACGTGAGCGCCGTGCCCAGCTGCGGCCACAGTCGCTTGAGGTCCTCTGCAATCACCCACGCCATGAAGACCGGGTTCGGCGTCTCCCCGTATTTCCGGGCGATGTCCGCGTTCTGCCGAACCTGGTCGGGACCGTGGGGCACCGCAGGAAGCCCCGCCGATTCGACGAAGCTAACGTAGTTGGGCGGCACCGCCATGGTGACATCGTGACCTCGGCGCTGCAGCTCCCGACCGATGGTGGCGCACGGCTCGACATCACCCCGAGTTCCCAAGCTTGCCAGCACAATTCTCATCGCTGGATGCCGCCATCGGGGCCTGCGCGGACGATGCCTCTGAAATAGTCGATCGTCCGTTCGGCACCTTCTTCGAACGAGATTCGTGGTGTCCAGCCGAGCGCGGACTCGGCGAGGGTGATGTCCGGCCTGCGCTGCTTCGGGTCGTCCGGCGGCAGTGGCTCATAGACCGTGGTCGAGGGCGATCCGGTCATCTCCTTGATAATGCTCGCGGTTTCGAGGACGGTGCGTTCGGCTGGGCTGCCGAGGTTGACGGGTCCAATGAACGAAGCGTCGCTCGCCGCCATACTCACGAGCCCTTCGACGAGATCGTCGACATAACAAAAGGAACGGGTCTGGCTGCCGTCCCCGAAGACGGTGATCGGTTCTCCGCGCAGCGCCTGGACTATGAACGACGAGATGATTCGGCCATCCTCTGGATCCATCCTCGGACCGTAGGTATTAAAGATGCGGACGACCTTGATCGGGACGCGGTAGCGACGCGCGTACTCGAGCGTCAGCGTCTCCGCAACCCGCTTGCCTTCCTCGTAGCAGGCCCGCACCCCGAAGCAGTTGGCGTTGCCCCAGTAATTCTCGGCCTGCGGATGGATCGTCGGATCCCCGTAGACCTCGCTGGTGGAGGCCTGCAGAATCGTCGCTCCCCGCTCGCGCGCCAGTTCCAGTAGGTTCCTGGTCCCGACGTAGTTGGTCTCCAGGGTGAACAGGGGATCCCGCTGGTAGGCGCGCGGCGAAGCGGGACAGGCCAGGTTGAAGATGACGTCCAACGGACCGGACCCGACCGCGTCGACCGGCCGGGTGATGTCATGCTCGACGAAACTGAAGCCCGGGTCCCCGTCGAGCTGCGCGATGTTCTCGCGCCTGCCGGTGCAGAAGTTGTCGAGTCCGATGACTTCGATGCCGTCGCGGCGGAGACGATCGCACAGGTGGGACCCGAGGAACCCGGCGGCGCCCGCAACGAGGGCTCTCACTGCTCGTTCTCCTTAGTTCCGGCCATCGAACACGTAGCTTCGCATGACCGACGTGACGTCCTGCAAGACGCCCGCGGGAACCGTTTTCACTGACACCGGCGGTTATTGGCTTGTTCAGCTGAAGTTCAGCATCGACCGCCCTCCGGATATCTACAGCGTCCAGACCCGAAGGCAATCAGGTAGGACCGGAGCCAACCGAAGCGGGAAGGAACCGCTCGGTCGACCCGCAACGGCCGCCGTCACGACTGACGCGCGACGATCACCGGAATCTTGGCGCTGTTGACCACCGCCGCCCCAACCGATCCCAGCAGCATGCCTCTGGACCGGCTGCACCCGTGGCTGCCTACCACCATCAGTTGTGCCCGTTCGGACGCCTCGAGCAGCCAGCGTGCCGGATCGCCGATTTCGATTCTGCGACGGATCCCCACGTCGGGATAACGTTCGTGCCAACCCGCCAGCCGTTCAGCGAGCGTTTCCTCCTCCTCGGATAGCGCAGCGTCCCATTTGGAATCTTGGAACGATCGCTTGGAGCCCGAAATCCAGGGATCCATCCAGGCGTGCAGGGCCATCAGGCCGACGCGTCGTCGAAAGGCTTCCTCAAATGCAATGGCAGTCGCCGCTTCCGATGCCGGTGAGCCGTCGATGCCCACCAGCACCGGCGCCCGTGCGACGTTGCCAATCATGGCTTTGTCGTCGTGGATCACGGCGACTGGGCAATGTGCGTGGTAGACCAGTGCCGAACTCACCGAGCCCAGGAACCCGCGGGCCAACCTGCCGCCACGTCCCCGGTAGCCCACCACGACCATCCTCACCCCTCGGGAGATGTCCACGAGCGTCGAAACGGTGGCCGAATGAAACAACTTGATATCGATCTTTACCGGACCGCATTCATCAGTGCTCTCCTCGGCAACCTCGATCGCCGACTCAATGAAACCGCGTGCCCGCTGTCCCTGCCGTT
Source organism: Mycolicibacterium vulneris (assembly GCF_002104765.1). GTDB lineage: Bacteria > Actinomycetota > Actinomycetes > Mycobacteriales > Mycobacteriaceae > Mycobacterium > Mycobacterium vulneris. Next base: position 146,518 of record NZ_NCXM01000011.1, on the reverse strand, counting down.
GCCTGGAGCCGGTCGGCGCTGCGACCTCGAACCACTCGGGTAGTCCGGCGTCGACGACATGGACCAGAGTCAGTGGCACATTCCGCAGCGCTGCGTCACAGGCAGCCCACCGGACGGCACCCAGTGCCGCTGCTGAGCCGTCAACGCCTACCAAGATCGCGTCACACGGTGGCTGCCACATTTAAGTTCTTTCCGATCGACTCTCTGCCCTCTGGCAGGATCACTCGGGTCGGCCGCGACTGTCAGGGCCGAAAAGATGCAAGCCTAAGGACCAAAGGCATCCAATTGAGCGGCTAACACGCTCTGGCCGACGCGGCGGCACTTGAGGTCACGCCTTCGGTGGTACGAGATGACTTCTGGGCAGGCACTTCCGGCTGGTAGGACGTCGGATCTTGAGATTCGCGTCGAGGCTGCGGAAGTCGGGTTTCGGTTTGTTCTAGCGTTTCGGGGCCAAGACAACGACGGGAATCCGTCGCGACGTCTTCTTCTGGTATTCGTTGTACCGGTTTTGATTGTTCTTGTTGACGATCTGCCACAGCCGCGGATAGTCGGGGTCGTCGGACAGCACCGGTCGCGCGGTGACCGCGAAACGCCTTGGGCCGACGTTGATCTCGACGTCGGGATTGGCCTTCAGATTGTGGTACCAGCCGGGGGCCTCGGGCGCACCGCCCTTGGAGGCGACGACCAGATAGTTGTCCCCGTCGCGGGCGTAGGTCAGCGACGTCGTGCGCTGTTTACCGGTCTTTGCGCCGACGGTATGCAGCAGCAGACTTGGTATCCACAGCGTGCGGTGACCGATCCAGCCGTTCGTCTTCTGATAAACCGCGTCGTGCACCCGCAGCACCTGCGGGAGCAGCTTCTCCACGAAACTCATAGCTCCAGTCTCACTCAGCGGCGGCTCGCTTTTCCAGTGCCTACCGTCGCCGTTTTCCGCTCATCGCGCGCCGCGGACCTTTAACCTCCGGGCATGGACCGTATCTGGCAGTGGGCGTGGGATCGGTACGGGGCGAGGTATTTGTGGCCGTGTGCCGTGATCGGATTTCTCATTAGTTACCCGATCTACGGCATCCTCTTGTCGTTTCCGATCGTCGCTTTCGAGAAGTCCGGTCAATACGTTCAGGCAGCAGCCGTCACTGTCGGTGCGGTGCTGGTGCTGGTTTGCATGCTGATCGTTCCGGGGCGCCGATGGGCACGGCCTGCGCAGCAGTGGGCGGCGGGCCACGACGTCGAGCGAGCGACCGCCCTCGAGGGCACCTATTCGTTCGCCCGTGGGGCGACTTTCCGAGCGGTGTGGGGGACCGGTGTCTGGGCCGCAGCGCTGTCGGTCTCGGTCGGCGCGATGGCCGGAGCGACCTGGTCGCGGCTGGCCCAGTACGCGATTCTCGGCGCCGTCGTCGGAACGACGGTCCAGCTGGTCGCTTACCACAACGTCGTGGAGGCAGCATGGCGTCCAGCCAGGGTCGCGCTCGCCGGTGACACCGGATTGGGTGATTCACTGCCACGCTCTCGTCCGACTTTCGCCGCGCGGTCGAATGTGTCCATGGTCGCGGTGGCTTTCGGGTACGCCGTTGGCGGCGCACTGTATGCGGCCGTGTTCAATTCCGTCGAGCGAAACCCGATCCTGGCCGTTGCGATTGGCGGCGCCTTGACGCTTCTCTTCGCGGTACCGGTCTCGGTAGGCCTCGGATTCTCGCCGTCACTGCAACCCCTTCGCGACCTTGCCCGAGGCGCCGAACGGGTTGGTACCGGCGACTACAGCCAGCGCCTACCGGTCGTTCACGACGACGACCTCGGTGCCCTGGCCGCGGCGTTCAACCGGATGCAGGCGGGTTTGGCTGAGCGACAACGCCTTCAGGGAGCGTTCGGGACCTACGTCGACCCGGTCCTTGCTGCCCGGCTGCTTCAGCAGGGCGATGACGTGTTCACGGGTGAGCGTCGTCAGGTGACCGTGATGTTCGTCGACATTCGTGACTTCACTACGTTCGCCGAGGCGAACAGCGCCGAAGAGGCGGTCGCCCGCCTCAATGCGCTGTTCGAAATCGTCGTGCCCGCCGTAGTCGACGCCGGCGGCCATGTCAACAAGTTCCTCGGCGATGGAGCGTTGGCCGTGTTCGGCGCACCGAACGATCTCGCAGATCACGCGGACGCGGCGGTATCCGCCGCCGTCCTGATTCAGCGTCTCGTTGCCGAGCGATTCGCCGGCTCGCTTCGGATCGGGATTGGGATCAACAGCGGTCTCGTGATCGCCGGCACCATCGGTGGCGGTGGCAAGCTTGAATTCACGCTGATCGGTGACACTGTCAACGTCGCAGCCCGCGTGGAGCAACTCACCAAGGCCACCGGCGACGCCATCCTGCTCACCGGTTCGTGCGTGGACGCGCTGACATCTCGACCTCCGGCACTCATCAACCGGGGATCACACGCTTTGAAGGGCAAGTCGGCCGAGGTGCTGGTCTTCACGCTCGGCCCACAGATTCCTGCCGCAAGCTGAGCGGCCTAGTGATGATGCGGCGGTTGCTCGTCGCGGAGCCGGCGCTCATCCCACGCCGCGCGCACCTGCTCCTCGTCGCCGAACCGCTCCACGTCCTCGGGCGTGACGTGCACCCGCTTCGGTTTCGGCGCGGGCCGCGGTGGGTGCGAGGGTTCATCGGACATGAGGCGATTATCTCTCAAATCGGACGCACTCTAGGTCTGCGCCCTGGCGATGTTCTCGATGATGATCTGGCAGGTGCACGGCCAGAGGCTCGACCGCCCAGTCGGGCAGGATCGGCACGATGGCGCCCTCGCGCAGTTCCTCGGTGCAGATGATCTGCGTGGGCATGGCACCGATGCCGAGTCCCTGCAGGATGTACTTCGCCGACTTCATCGACTGGCGCACAACCCATTCCGCCGACGACCTCACCACCGAGCTGCTCAACGCCGAGTTCGAGGACGAGAAAGGCGTCACCCGAAAGCTGCGTCGCGACGAGCTGCTGCATTCCGGCCCTGAAATCCGTCAGGGCGCGATCGACTAGTTATGCCTCAGGTGTTTTCGATGATCCACGTGGTGGTGAAGCGCAGCATCTCGGGGATGCCCTTGGTCAAATCGGATCCGATGGTTTTCTCGAGCTTGCCGCCTACCAACGGGATCTTGACCTCCACCCTCAGGGTCAAGTGCAGTTGTGAACCGCCGTCATCCGTCGGCGCCAGCCGGCTTTCCGCACGGCCCGACCCCAACCCGCCGGACGCCGAGACACTGACGTGCCCGCGCACCTGGCGGACGCCGTCCGGTCGCCACGTCTCGGTCTGCACGATCTTCACGTCACCGGTGACGAATTTGGCGACGAACCCGGGGAGGAGTTGACGGCCCAGGTGCTGGGTCGTGCGCACCGTCACCGTGCCATCGGCGTCGGTCACCAGCGAATCCAACGTGGCATCGGCGGAGCCGGCCGCGATGCGGGCCAGCCAGTAGTCCTCGCGACCGAACGCGGCATGTATTTGTTCGACGGTGGCGGATGACTCGGTCGAGACGTCGAATGAGCGCGACATATCCTCCCATTCTTGCAGAGGCCCGGCTCACGGTCGCTCAAAGTGCTGGTAGTCGACCGGCGACGTCCAGTCGCCGCCCCACCGCCACCCACGGTCTGTGAAGATGTGCACGCCGGGGTCCCCGCCGTGCAAGAGCCCCGGGTCGCTGCGGCTGCGGTCCAGATACTCCGACGCGTTGTGCGGTTGGAAGGTGCCGTCGGCGTAGACGCACGGGTTGAGACGCGGATTCAGATCGATGGCCCGACCGTAGGCGTGTTGCGACCAGTGCTCGCTCCCCGGGATGCCTCGGCAATTGAACGCCGACGTGTTGTCGTCCTCCATCGAGAGCTCGTCGTCGGCGGCCGGGTAGCGGTTCGCCGTGCGGATCTTCTCGATGGGAAATCCCACTCGGTAGAGCTGCGCGAAGACCGTGATGATCTCCGGCACCAGGTCCTGGTGCACGATCAGCTCGCCGCGATGGGTCCGGCCGTCGAAACCGACGTGGTCAACTTCGACACGTCGTAGCTGCGCGGGGTCCACCGGGCAGCCCGGCCGCCAGCTCGCACCGAGCTCCGCGGCGGTGACCGGGCGAACGTTGCTAGCGGCGGGCGCCGACGACGTGCCGGCCGCCGACGACGCGGTGGACGATGGCCTGGCCGCAGGGGGTGTCGGCGCGGCGCTGCATTGCGTCAACGTCGCCCCGGCCGCCATCGTGCCCGCCAGCACGGCAACCCACCGCCTGCCGGAGGTCACTGAGGATGTGTCCTCACCGCTTGCTCCATTGCGACAAGACCGTCGCGACCGGGTGTCGCGAGCCAGGTCCGGGGCCAACGCTACTGCAAGCGGCTCCTAATCTTGTGCGCAGCAGTCCCTTTGCGTCGAAGCGGAAGGCGTACTGGATGCCGCCAGGCCGCCGACTTACTCTTGCCATATGCCGGTAGTCAGGGGCGGGTGGAAGTTCTGGCCATCCTCGCTACGCAAGACGGTCGTGGTCGCAATTGTGTTGCTCGCCCTCATCGCGGTTTCTCCGTGGACCTTCACGGCACGCACGCCGGTAGCAGACCGCGCACCGCAGCCCGCACAGACGCCCGCACAGACGCCGGCGCCCGCTGCGGTGCCGACTGTGGCTCCCGCACCCGAGTTCGAGACGATCTCCAAGCTGATGAACGACGCGATAGCGGCGGGCGGGCTGCCGGGCGGCGTGGTGATGGTCGGGCACGACGGCAAGGTCGTCTTCCACCAGGCGTACGGGTCGCGCAAACTCGCGGGCGAACCGGGTCTGGACGGATCGCCGGCACCCGCGGAGCCAATGACCGAGGACACGATCTTCGACATGGCGTCATTGACGAAGTGCCTCGCAACGGCGGTCGCCATCATGCAGCTCTATGAACAGGGCAAGGTGGCGTTCGACGATCCGGTGCAGAAATATCTGCCCGACTTCAACACAACGAACGATCCACGGCGGGCGCAGGTTACGGTGCGCATGCTGCTGACCAACACGTCCGGCGAGGGGATCGACGTAAGCCTGGCAGACCCGTGGGGGCTGGGCGGACCCGACAAAGCCGAAGGCATCCATCGCGCGCTCACCACGCCGCTGCAGTCGGGTCCGGGGGAGCTCTTCCGGTACTCCGACATCAACTACATCCTGTTGGGCGCGCTGCTCGAGAAGACCACCGGCGAGGCCGAGGACACCTACGTCCAACGCAATGTGTTTGCGCCGCTTGGCCTGCAAGACACCCGCTACCTTCCCGTGGCCAAGGCCTGCGGGCCCCACACGATCAGAGGCGCAGCGGTTGCCTGGGCCCCCGCGGCGACGGGAGGTGAGCCGACGACATGTCCCCCGGGGACATGGAATACCAGCCTGCTGCCGCGCGTCGCGCCGACGGCGCGCGACGAGGAAAGCAGAGACGACCCCGGCAAGAATCCGGATTTCTTTGCCCTGCTTCGGGGTACGGTGCATGACCCGACGGCACGCCGGATGGGGGGAGTGGCCGGCAACGCCGGCATGTTCTCGACGGCGCGCGATGTCGGCATATTTGCGCAGGCGCTGCTCGACCGGCTGGCCGATCGCTCGAGTGAGTTTCCTTTGCGGCCAGAAACCCTCGAGCTGATGACGACTCCGCAGCAGCCCGGCCATACCGCCGAACAAGTGCAAGCGGCAAACCGGGCCGCTCAACAAGCTCGCACTCCGACCTATCCGGCGATCGAGGGGCAAAGCCTGTTCGGTTTTGGCTGGGACATCGACACGGCCTTCTCCAGGCCGCGCGGGAAGGTCTTTCCCGTCGGCAGCTTCGGCAACACCGGGTTCACCGGAACCACACTGTGGGTGGACCCAGGCTCGAATACCTACGTCATCCTGCTCTCGAACTCGATCCACCTACGGGGCAGCCCGCCGATCTCGAAGCTCAGGGGCGCGGTGGCCACCGCCGCCGCGCAGGCCTTGCACCTTTACGGCGCCGCGCCACCGGCCTCTACGCCTGCTCCCCGCAAAACGCCTTAGCACCTTGTCATTTGACGCAGGGAATGCCGTCGGCGGTCATCCGCGAGAGGTTGGTAACTGCGGGCTGCTGCGCGCCGGTTCCGGTGGCGGGCACGGTGGTAACGGGTGCCGTGGCGGTCGCGGTCGGCGATTCCGACGTGGAATTGTGGGTCTGGTCGAACCGGGAGAAATCGGTCCCGACGGTCAGCAGCACCGTGTTGCGGGCGACGCTGTCGGATGCGGTCGCCGTAATGTCGTACTGGTCGGCGAGCTCGGTGGCCGCCACCTTCGCGCCGGCTCCGTAGGCGATGGTGCTCGTCTCGGTGGTGGAGTCGGCCGTGCTGACCTTGCCTTCACTGAATTTCCCAGTTGCCAACAGCATTTGGACAGTTGCCGCCTCACCCTGGCGGCCCGAGGCATTGACGACGTCGAGCGCGACGCCGCCTGAGGTGCTCTGCGCACCGTCCGGGCGCGCCGCCGTGGTGGGGCTGCTGGCTGAGGGTGTGGTAGCCGAATCGCCGCCCACCAAGTTGTGCACGATCGAGCGGATGGTGGCTATGTCGATAAAGTTCACATAGGCGCCATCTGAGAGTTGACCGAAGCTGGCGACCGGCAGCGTGTACAGCACCACCGGTCTGTTGGGGAATGCCAACGCATTACGAATGAATTCGTCAAAGTCGAAACCGGCGTCGACGGCGACGTTCTCTTTGGCGACGTTCAACAGGGCATGCAGTTTGGTTGGGTCCGACAATGTTCCGCCGCGGCGCATCGCACTGACCACCGAGACGATGAAGGCCTGCTGGCGCCGGCTGCGATCAAGGTCGGTGAATGCCGCGTCGTTGGGGTCGCGGCGTTGCCGGACGAAGGCCAACGCCTGAGTTGCGCTGATCTGTTGGATGCCTTTCTGAAAGTCCGCTCCGGAGTAGTACCGGTCCGAGGTGTCCGCGCTGAGGCACACCGTGATCGGTTCGACCACCCGGGCGAGTTGGAAGAACCCGGCCAGGGTGACTTCGATGAAGTGATCGATCGGAATCTGCAGAAGACTTTTGACGGTGCTGATTTCGGCTTTGCGGCCCGCCTCCCGTGCCGCCTGTTCCTTGGCCGTCGGGTCTTGCCCTTGCGGCGTCGGAGTCGGCTGGGGGCCGGCGGAACCGTGGCCGGTCATCACCCGCTGGTAAGCGTAGCTGTAGGCCTCCTTGATCTTGCCCCGGCAATCCGAGGTCGGGCATCCGGCCAGATCGACGTAATCGTCGCGGGGGATCGAGATCGCCGTGGCCGGACCGCCGCCGGCAGGCAGGTGCACCACGATGAGCGCGTCGGAATCGCCGTCAGCGGAATCCTCGTTGCCCGCGTGCAGCGCGTCATAGATGTCGGGCGGTAGCGGCTGCCCGTGCTGGTCACGGCGGCTATCCAGGCCCATGATCAGGATGTTCTGGTCGCTTCCGGTCGACGCGGGCTCACCGGCCAATGCCTCGGATTTGGTGATGCCCGCCGACGCGCTCCGATAGGCGTGCCAGGCGATGCCGATGACGACGACCACCATCAGCGATATCAACGCGGCCAGCACCTTGGCACCGGCCACCATCCTGTGGTTGCGGTGGAAGCGATTCCGGGGCCCGGCCTGCGGTGAATCCGCTTCTTCGCCGGGCTTGCCCGCTCGACGCGTCATGACAGATCTGAGAATAGCCAGGTCGCACCGCTTCAAGCCGGGGATTGACCAAGCGCGTTGTCTTTTGCTACGGCGGGTCGCTACGGCTGCGGCACAACTTCCAACAGCCGCAACGGATGCAGGCCGTCGACGTTGCCGACGAACGGCGGATGGATGCTGTAGCCGAGCATCCGGCGAATGTCATCGGAGACCACCCGCGCGATGTCGCGCGATATCGACAGGGTGTAGGCCTCCATGGGCCGCAGCCACGGTTGGCAGTACTGGGCGGTGACGGCGAGGCGCTCGCGGTCGGTGGTGTTGGCGCCCCCGCCGTGCCAGAGGGTGCCGACGAAGAAGACGCACGAGCCGGCGGGCATCACGACGGGCAGGGCCTGATCGTCGGGGCCCGGCCGCCGCTTGCCCCAGCGGTGGCTGCCCGGGTAGACGACGGTGGCGCCGTTGTCGGCGGTGAAGTCGTCGATCGCCCAGATCGTCGCGGCCGCCAGCGGTTCCCGGGGCCGCGGAATCGGGTAGAAGCCGTCGTCGTGGTGCGCCAATTGCGCGGCCTCGCCGGGCTGAATGTTGATGGCCTGCAACGCCGAAAGCAGGTAGTTGGGCATCAGCAGCCGATCGAGCACCGCGAGCACCCGCGGGTCATCGACCAGCCGATCGCACACCCGGGTCCTACTCAGCACGCTGTAGATGCGCTGGGTGCGCAGGCCCTCGAACGAGTTGCGGCCGGTGTGCCCGAGCCAGGGGCGCACGGCCTCACGGATCTGCGAGCACTGTTCGGCGGTGAGCAGGTTCTTCCAGATGACGTAGCCGTCGCGATCGAGTGCGTCCGTGTCGGCCTCGACGATCGCGCTGTCCACCGCACTTCCACCGGTCGGTGTCCGCTTGTACCGCTGCGCCAGGTCGCCCCGCAGATCCTCCAGCGTGGTGGCGGAGTCGTCGTCGATGCTCATTGGTGCTCGTCCTTAGTCCACTGGCACTTCTGCCCACACTAGGCCGAGTTCGGCTCAAAGCCACGCCCAAATCGCCGACCGGTCAACCCCGAAGGCCGGCGATGAACCGTTGCACGCTGCGGGACAGTGACCGTGGGACGTGGTCGGGATCCATCAGGTCGTTCTCCGCCAGCGGGCCCGCCTCGTTGGCGACGGTCCGCTCGGTGAAGGGCCGCAACGTCTTGCCTTCTCCACGGAGTGCCTCGATCGCCTTCAGCACCGACCGGTGTTCGCCGATCACGTCTTCGAACTCGCCCACCGAAACGCCGAGGTGCTCTGCCATCAATTGGCTTCGCACCGAGGTGATTTCGCGGCGCAGGTCGTCATGTTCGGAGTTGGCCGGGTGCGTCTCGATCGCCACGTCGCACTCGCTGTCGAACCCCATCGAGCGGTTGTTGAAGTTCGAGGAGCCGATGCGCAGCAGCCGATCGTCGACCACGAGCACCTTGGAATGGATGTAGATCGGGGTGCCGCCGTCGGTCGCCGGCCAATAGACGCCCAGCCGGCCGTGATCGTCGGCTTCCCACAGCAACCGGATGAGGCGGTGGCGGGCGCTGTCCATGGTTCCGCGCTCGAGCGGGTTGTTGCCTCTGCGGGCCAGCACCATGACGATCTCTGGACCGTCGTCCTCGCGCAGCCGCGCGGCCAGCGCCTCGGCGATGGTTCGGGATGCCAGGTATTGGTTCTCCACGTAGACGGTGTGGCGCGCCGCCGCGATGGCGGCCAGGTTGAGCGCCTCCACCTCCCGGACCTCGGGGCGGTCTTCGAGCTCGGGCATGGTGCGTGCGATTCCGACGTCGACGTCGCGCAGGTTCGGTTTCAGCTTGCTGGGCCAGGTGCTGTGCTTGGGCTCGACCGGCGCCAACGAGTGTTTGGTCGCGGTCTGCCACCTGGCCAGGGCCTGCTCACCCAGGGCCCGTGCGGCCGCACCGTCGACGGCCAGGCCGACGTCGTGCCGCGGCCCGTAGCTGCGCCCCGCCGCGCGGCGGTGAGGGTTGTCATGCGCGTGCGCCCGGGTGTCCCATCGTTCGAGCGTCAGGTCGATGCCGCCGCAGAACGCCACCGCATCGTCGACGACCACGATCTTCTGATGATGCACAGAGCCAATCGGGTGGGCGCCGTCGATGGCGAAATGCATTCGCCTGCTGCTGATCTGGTTCAGCAAAGACACCGGGGTGAGGCCGAACCAGATCCCGTCGAAGGCCGGCAGCAGGCGCAGATTGGACTTCAGCAGGTAGATGTCCAGGCCCGGCCGTTTCCAGAGCATCCAGTAAAGGAACGCGCCCAGCTGGTTCGGCCCGGGAAGTGTTTTCTCGCCCCGCTCGAACGCCACCCTGGAATCGAAGTCCCAGCCGATCAGCATGATCCGATGGCGGGCGCGCAGCATCGCGGCCTTGACGTGCCTGAAGTAGTCGGCCGCGTCGATGATGGCGGCGAACTGCTCGGCCCGTGCCGTGCGCCAGCAGGTCTGGCCGGGAGTCAGAAGTCGATCGTCGGCCACGCCCGGGGCTCTCAACGATGTTGCTGGGACAGCGCGGACATAGCCACTGTGTACCACATAGGGCCCGAATTTAAGGATCCGTGCGGAATCGGCGCCCGGCGGCCCAACGTGGGCGTTTGCCGTCGTTATGCACAGCCGGAGGGGCTCGGCAGGACAAGGGCGACGATCTATATGAGGATGAAGCGATGCGAATGCTGGTGGTGCTTGCGGGCTGCGCCGCCCTCGCCGGTGTGGCCGCGCCCGCGTACGCCGACCCGGTCGGCGCGTCGGGAGCTGACGCGAGTTTCATCGCCGCGCTCAACGAGGCGGGCATCACCTACCAGGACCCGGCTGCGGCCGTCGGGGTGGGTAAGCGGGCGTGCCAACTGATGGACGAGGGCATTCCCCAGGTCGCCGTAATCAAGAGCGTGTCGTCGAGTAATCCGGGATTCACCGTCGACGGCGCCGCCCAGTTCACCATGATCGCGGCGAGCGCCTACTGTCCCCAGCACCTGGGGCAGCACGTCAACCAGGCACCGCAGCCCGCGCCGACGCAGCAGTCGTCGCCAGCCATCAACCTTCCACCCCTCGCGCCGGGCGCCGCCTAGTGGCGGGTACGGGCCGCGGTCAGCTTGTATCGCAACGGGATTCGCCCGTTAGGCCGCGGCCTCCAGGGTGAGCAGGATGCGTTTGGCTTCCACGCCCCCGAGATAGCCACCCATCGCGCCGTCACTGCGCACCACGCGGTGGCAGGGCACCACGACGGGTAGCGGATTGGTGGCACACGCACTGCCGACGGCGCGAACCGCGTTCGGATTGCCGGCCAGCTTGGCCACCGCGGCATAGCTCGCGGTGCGGCCGTAGCCGATCTCGGGCAGATGACGAAGCACCGTGTTGCGGAATCCGACCGAGAGCCGCCAGTCCAGCGGCACGCCGAAATCCCGGCGCTTACCGGCGAAGTACTCGTCGAGTTGCCTTGCGGCCGTGTCGAGGCGGCCGGGTGCGAGCAGGATGCGCGGGCTGATCCTGTCGGCGAGGCTTTGCAGGACGGTGTCGTGCCCCTCGCTGGTGTAGGCGACGCGGACGAGGCCGAGCTCGGTGGCCGCGATGAGCAAGGCGCCGACCGGGCTGTCGACGATGCGGTAGGCGACGTCCAGGAGGCCCTCGGCTTGCGCGGCGGTGGCGAGCCGGGCTTGCAGCACGCCCAGGTCAGCGGCGGTGGCATCGGTGATCTGCGCCAGCTCGCGGGTCAATTCGTGTTCGTTGCTCATCGGTGTTCTCCCGTCCGGGTCGTGCCGGCGGCGACGCCGGGGTATGTGCGTCTGAGGGTGGCGATGCCGTCGGCGGCGGCGCGCCGGGCGGCATCGGGACTGCCGCCGAGGATGGCGGCGATCTCGGAATAGGGCAGGCCGGCCAGGTAGTGGTAGGCCACCGCCTGCTTCTGTTTTGCGGGCAGCCGGGCCAGTGCGTCGGCCAGGTCGTCGTCCCTGCCGGGATCCGCCGGGCCGGCGGTCTCGGGGACGTTGTCGGTCGGCACCGCGCGTCGCACCCGGGCCCGGGTGAGGTCGATGGCCTTGCGGTGCGCGATGGTGACCAGCCAGGCCTCGACGTTGGCGTCGGCGGGCACGTCCGGGTAACCGCGCAACGCGGACAGAAAGGTCTCCGACCAGGCATCGTCGGCGTCAACGGGCCCGACGATAGCGCGGCATACCCGCAGTACGGCGGGACCGTGGTCGACGACCACCGCCTCGAACGGTCGTTTGGCTGTCACGCTGTGTAGACGTTTCGCCGGGGAAGTTTGTGAGATGCCCCCAGTGTCGAACACCGGAGGCGGCGAGGGAGCGACTACACGGACTGGAAGCTGTGCTCGACCTCGGAGCGGCTGCGAAGCTCATCGCTGCCGAGCACGTAGGTCGGCAGGGTGTGGGGCACCGTGGTGCCGCCCTTGACCCTGGCCTGCGCCTGCCGGAATTCCGGCGCGGGGCCCGATGCGGCGTTGATCCCGTTGATGATCGACCACACCGCGGTGCGACGGGCGGTGCGTTCGACGATGTTGCAGTCGCGGTGCTGCAGCATCTGTTTGGCCCACTTCGGCATGGTGTCGCGGATGGCCCAGTCCACGGCGGCCTGCGGCATGTGGACGTTGGGGCCGGTGCCCATCGCTTTGCCATGGGTGACAGCCAGTTTCGGCAAGTAGGACTCCAGGCACTCGAGCGTCTCGGCCTTGGTGGTCGGCAGGTCGGTGCCTCCCAGCGCATGCCCGATGCGGACGAACTCGCCGTAGTAGCGGTCGAGTTTCTTGCCGCGCAACGGCATTGGATGATAGAGCTCGTGCGCGGTGGCCAGGCCCCAGACGACCGTCGCGTAGTTCCAGCGCAGCCACTCGGGGTCGTCGGCATCGTAGCGGGCGCCGTCGGGACGAGTCCCCTTGACGGTGTGGTGCATCGCGCGTACGGATTTCGCCAGGCGCTCAGCGGTTTCCGTTGACCCATATGCCGTGCCGATGAAGAACGCCACCGAGTGGCCGAGGCGCGTCGCGGCGCCTTCAGGATCGATCCGGGGCACTTGCGATATCGGGTTTCCGTTGCTGTCCCGCTTGATCAGTCGCGAGTGGTGCATGCCCATCCAGTAGATCGACGGGTCCAGCGTCTCCATGAAGGCGGCGCACTGCAGACCGAAAATCAGTGCGGGCAGGTGCGAATGCACGCGCCACACGGCGCTGTCGGGGCCGAACCAGCCCGGATCGCCGACGGGCGCGGCGAACTCCATGCCGCGGAAAAAGTACCGCCGCATGTTGTCGTCCAACCGTTTGTTGATCAGTTGCCCGACGATCTGGTGTGGCAGAAACACAGCGCACTCCCTCGAATTTCTGGTCACGACTGTAACCAGAATATGTTTTGGTTACAGGTGTGACAAGACCACCGCCATCCCGACTTACGCTGTAGGGATGTCGAGTCCCACCCGGTGGGCCGGTATACCGCTCAAGGACCGCCGCGCCGAGCGTCGTGCGCTGCTGGTCGAGGCCGCCTATCGACTGTTCGGCAATGGCGGTGAGGCGGCCGTCTCGGTGCGTTCGGTATGCCGCGAATGCGGCCTGAACACGCGGTACTTCTACGAGAGTTTCGGCGACACCGACGATCTGCTCGGCGCGGTCTACGACCGGGTGAGTGATCAGCTCGGCGAAGTGATCGAGGCCGCCATCGAGCAGGCGGGGGATTCGCTCGGCGCCCGGACCCGGGCCGGCATCGCGGCGGTGCTGGGCTTCTCGTCCGCCGATCCGCGCCGCGGCCGGGTGCTGTTCACCGACGCGCGCACCAACCCGGTGCTGGCCGCCCGGCGCCGCGCGACGCAGGACATGCTGCGCGCGGGCGTGTTGACCGAGGGCTGGCGGCTCAACCCCGATTCCGATCCGGTGGCCGCGGAGGTCGCCGCCGCCCTCTACACGGGCGCCATGGCTGAGCTCGCGCAGCAGTGGCTCGCCGGGCATTTGGGCACTGATCTCGATGTCGTCGTCGACTACGCGCTGAAACTGGTGCTGCGGTAGGGAGTGCGGTCATGGGCGGAATCGAACACGCGACGGACCCGGTCCGGCGCATCCTCGGGCACAAGGTCAGCGTCGGCGGACTGATCGAGCTGGGGTTGTGGTTGTTGATCCCATACCTGTGTATCGGGTTCGCGTGGACAGCTTTTCACCCCGAGCAGACCCAGCGAATTCAGGCGCGGATAGAAGCCGTGGCGCCCACCGCGGCCGACGCCATGGCCTTCGGGGTGGCGACTGTGCTGTGGCCGGCATCGCTGCAGATCGCCGATTACTGCCCGGTGCCGTGAGCGACTCTCGGGTGGAATGCGTGCACGATCGGACGGTTTGCTCCTAGGCTCTCAGACCATGTCCATCGACCGGTTCGGCCTTCTTGCGGGCACCATCCGACTTGCCTCTGGCGTTTCCTTCCTCGTCGACCCGCTGCGGGCGAACAAGTTGTGGGGTGACCCGGACGAGCCGACACCGACCGCGCAACTGTTGTTGCGGTCAATGGGCTATCGCGACGCGCTGATCGGTGCCCTGCTCGCGTCGGCGGCGCTGCGCGGTAAGAACACGCGCGGCTGGTTCCTGGCCTCCGCGGGTGCCGACGTGGCCGACCTGGTCGGCGGGATGAGCGTGCACAGCGAGATGAAGCCTTCGCAGCAGATCATCGGCCTGGGCGGCGCCGCGGTCGGTGTCGCGGCGGGCCTCTGGGGTGCGGTACGTCCGGCCAACCGCCGGGCATCCCGGGCGGTGACCGAAGAAACCGGCGTGTAGCCGAGATACGCGGCCAGGTGGCCGCCGGGTCGGCAGAGGAGTTGTCTTCTCCGCTGAAGCAACTGCGTGACGTGGCCGGCAAGGACGTGCCGGTGATCCACTTCCACGGCGGCAAGCCGACGGCGACAGAACTCGAGGCTTATCGCGACCTGGGTGTGGAGCACCTTCTGGTGGACCTGCCGACCGAGCCTCGCGATCAGACGCTACAACGCCTCGATGGGTTGCAGGCCGAGCTCGCCAAACTGTCGTAAGGTCAAGTGCCGCAGAAGGTTTGATACTTGCCGAAGTCCTCGGGGGCGGGCGCGGCGTAGCGCTCGAGGCCGGGCCGTTCCGTATAGGGGTCCGTCACCGCGGCGAGCAGTTGGTCCAGTGGGCCGAGCTCGCCGGCCGTCGCGGCGCTGAGCGCCTCCTCAACCAGATGGTTGCGCGGAATGTAGATCGGGTTGGTGCGATCCATCGTGTCGGCGTCGGGACCCAGTGCCCGCCAACGCGTCAGCCACGCGTCAAAGCCGGCGAGGTCCATGAACAATCCGCGCACGGGCTCGGCATCAGCTCTGGCTTCTCCACGCGCCGCCTCGCTGAGCCGGCGGAAGAACGAGGTGTAGTCGACGTGGTTCTGCTTGAGCAGCAGAAGCAGTTCCTCGACGAGCACCGTGGCGAATTCGGTGTCGAGGCCGTCGGGTAGGCCCAGTTTGGCGCGCATCCCGGAGCCCCACACGGCGTCGTAGCGGGTCTGGAAAACACCGAACGACTGTTCCGCGAGCGCGATGGCCTCCTCGGTGTTCTCCGAGAACAACGGCAGAAGCGTCTCGGCGAAGCGGGCGAGGTTCCATCCGGCGACGACCGGCTGGTTGCCGTAGGCATAGCGTCCCCAGAAATCGATCGAACTGAAGACGGTGTCGGGGTCGTAGGCCTCCATGAAGGCGCACGGCCCGTAGTCGATCGTTTCACCCGAGATGGTGGTGTTGTCCGTGTTCATCACGCCGTGGACGAATCCAATCAGCATCCATTGCGCGATCAGCGACGCCTGGACGGCAACCACCGCTTCGAACAGGGCGAGGTACGAGTTATCCGCCTCGGCGGCGCCGGGGTGGTGGCGGGCGATCGCGTGGTCGGCGAGGCGGCGCAGCAGGTTCTGGTTGCCGGTTGATGCGGCGAACTGGAAGCTGCCCACCCGCAGGTGACTGCTGGCCACGCGGGTGAGCACGGCGCCCGGCAGCGTTTCTTCGCGATGGACCGGGCGGCCGGTGCCCACCACGGCCAACGACCGCGTCGTCGGTATGCCCAGCGCGTGCATCGCCTCGCTGATGATGTATTCGCGCAGCATCGGCCCCACCGCGGCCAGGCCGTCGCCGCCGCGGGCGAACGGCGTTGCACCCGAACCCTTGAGGTGGATGTCCCGCAGCCGCCCGTCGTCGTCGACGAGTTCGCCGAGCAGCAGCGCACGCCCGTCGCCCAACCTCGGAACGAAGCCGCCGAATTGGTGACCTGCGTAGGCCTGGGCCACCGGGATGGCCCCGTTGGGCACCGAGTTGCCGACCAGGAAGCGCAGCCCGTCGGGGCCGCGCAGCCAGGCGGCGTCGAGGCCCAGCGACTCGGTCAGCGGCTCGTTGAGCGCCAGCAGCTGCAGCTCGGGGAACGTCTCCGCCTGCCAGCGGACCGCCATCTCCGGTAACTCGCGGAAGAACCGGTCTTGGAGAGCAACGGTGGTATCCGGGGCAATGCTCATCTCATCGAGCCTACGGAAACCCGAAGGCGCTATCCGAGGGCTTTGCCGATGAGGTCGCGGGCGCGGTCGAGCATCGACGCGAACGGCCCGAGCGCGAAGTTCAGCTTCGCCGATTCCACACCGGGGTGGGGTCGCGTCGGAGCGATGGCTTCGGCGGCGCGTACTGCCGCCCCCATTCGCTTGAGGTCGTCAGTGTCGACCTTGCGCTTCAGGACGGGGAACTCTTCGTCCTCCTCCTGCCGGGCGTGCTCGAGCACGGCTTCGCGCAGCTTGGTGAGCTCTGCGATGAACTTGTCCGAGGTGATGTCGAGCTTCTCGATCGCCGACAGCAACTCCTTGGCGTCATGCTCCTCTTGGAGGCGCGCGTCGACGATGGCGTCGCCGGCATCGCCGTCCTCCCGCCGCACGCGCGGGTGCACCACCATTTCCTCGGCCGTCTCGTGGACGGCCAGCAGCTGACGCAACGTTGCGAACGGCTCTTCACGCGCTTTCGGATCCGTCGCGTGCAACACTTGGTCGAACATGTCCTCGATGAGGTTGTGCTGCGCTTTCAGGAATGCGACAACTTCGTCGGGTGATTCGACAATGAGGTCTGCCATCGCCGATACCTCCAATGACTTCGGGAATTGGGACTGCGCACTGTGGGCTGAGTGCGGCTTGTCCGAGTCATACCCGCTGCACAAATGGCCAAACGGCGCCTCGCTGCGCACGACGCTCTGAGGCGCCCAGTCATGGGATCAGGACCCCTTGCGGCACAACGTATTCCTACATCCGGGTCGCGTGCTCTAGTCTCCGCAGAAAGCGACGCACTACCGATGGCCGCAACGCAGCGAGGGATGGCTTACCTCGGCCAGCAACGCCGAAACTCGATGCCGTGGGCTTTTTGCGTTTGCTGGCCGCCGAGGCAAGCCGAGGCTCCGGCCGGAACCCGGCGCAAAAGCGAGACATCGCGGGGCCATCCGGGACCGCCGGTTCCAGATACTCGCTACGGTTAGGGGCAACGCACCCGCCCGACACACAGAGACGACAGATCAGCAGACATGTACGAACAGGTCAACACCACCGCCGCCGAGGCCGAAGACATCGGGTCTCGCATCGACCCGGTCCTCGCCCGGAGTTGGCTTCTGGTCAACGGCACGCATGCCGATCGGTTCCAGTCCGCGGTGGACTCGCGGGCCGACATCGTCGTTTTCGACATCGAGGACGCGGTGGCGCCCAAAGACAAGAACGCCGCCCGCGACAACGTGGTGGGCTGGCTGGGTGCCGGCAACGTCGACTGGGTCCGCATCAACGGCTTCGGCACCCCCTGGTGGGCAGAGGACCTGGCCGCCCTGGCCACCACCCCGGTCGGCGGGGTGATGCTGGCGATGGTCGAATCGGTCGACCACGTGACTGAGACCGCGAAGCGGCTGCCCGATGTGCCGATCGTGGCCCTGGTGGAAACCGCCCGGGGCTTGGAACGCATCACCGAGATCGCCGCAACCAAGGGCACCTTCCGGCTCGCATTCGGCATCGGCGACTTCCGCCGCGACACCGGTTTCGGGGACGACCCGGCCACTCTGGCCTACACGCGATCACGCTTCACCATCGCCTCCAAGGCCGCCGACCTGCCCAGCGCTATCGACGGGCCGACCATTGGCTCCAATCCGCTGAAATTGATCGAGGCCACTGCGGTGTCCACCCAGTTCGGGATGACCGGCAAGATTTGCCTGACGCCCGATCAATGTGCCGTCGTCAACGAGGGACTCTCGCCGTCGCAGGACGAAATCTCCTGGGCGAAAGAGTTTTTCGCCGAGTTCGAGCGCGACGGGGGAGAGATCCGCAATGGCTCCGACCTGCCCCGCATCGCCCGGGCCACCAAGATCCTGGAGCTGGCCCGCGCCTACGGCATCGAGGCGTTGGACATCGACGAGGCAGAGCGCGATCACTCGCCCGCGCCGTCGGATACCTACCACTACTGAGTCACTCGACGTCTGCACCTCCGCGATTACCCTGGTGTTGTGAGCGCCAAGGGCCGGATCCGGGTGGCGCGGGTCGGCCAAGCTGCTCAAACCTCGCTGAGCCGGCTTCGAACCGGCAACGTCGTAGGCTCGTCCCGTTGATATGACCAACCCAGACCCGATCCTCCCGCGGGAACTGACCGAGCTTCCCGAGGCGATCCGCAGCGTCCCGCCACCGCCCATCCCGGAACTGCCCGAGCCGTACGGTCTGCGTGTCGCCGATCCGGACGCCGACGCCGAGATGGTCGCGGAGTGGATGAGCCGGCCGCATCTGGTCGAGGCGTGGGAGTCCAACTGGCCGGTGCCGCGGTGGCATCGCTACCTGAAGGCGCAACTGGAGGGCGGCTTCTCACGCCCGCTTATCGCCAGCCTAGACGGGGTAGATCGCGGATACATCGAATTATACAGAGCGGCAAAGGATTCCATTGCCCGGCGTTACGAGCATGACCCCTACGATTTGGGACTGCATGTCGCGGTTGCTGATGTGGACTACATCGAGCGCGGCCACGTCAGTTACCTGCTGCCGCATTTGGTCATCGGCGTCTTCACCCTCGATCCACGGTGTCGCCGCATCATGTTCGATCCCGATCACCGCAATGCCTTGGCGCGCAAGTTCTGTGAACGAGGCGGCTGCGTATTTCTCGGCGAGCATGACATGGCGAATCGGCGGATGGCGCTATACGTACTGCCCCGCACCCCCGAAGACGTCCCCCGTCAGTGCGACACCTGATGGCCCCGCGGGTCCGCATCAAAGCTGCTGTGCCAGCTGCTGTCCGATGAAGGCCGCCGTTTCACCGAGCAAGACGCTCACGACGATATTGGCCAGTGCCGCGCGGAGTTGGCGTTCCTCGCCGAGCCGCTGCGTTTCCAGCATCCAGGTGGAAAACGTGGTGTAGGCACCGGCGAAGGCGGTGCCGGCCAGTAGGGCCACGTCCTTATTCAGGGCCATCCCGCCGAGGAAACCCAAAAGCGCTGCGCCGCTGATGTTCACGGCGAGCGTGCCGAACGGAAACGGCCGCGATAGCCGGCGCGCCACCGTGCGGTCGACGACGAAACGCAGCACCGACCCGATGCCGCCGATGAGCGCGACGCCGACCCAGACCAGAGCCGTCGTCGCGGTGGCGGCGGTCATCGGGGCACCCGGACCCGGCGCACCAACTTGGTGGCAAGGTGCACCGTCAGCAGTCCGAGCACGATACTGGTCACGGTGTAGCCGACGGCCAGCCCCCGGTGGCCGTGTTCGATCATCCTCAGCGTCTCGACCTGCATCGTCGAGAAAGTGGTTAAACCGCCGCACAATCCGGTGCCGAGCAGGGGCCGCCGATAGCTCGACGTCGGCAACCGCTCCAGCAGCCGGGTGGTGAAGTAGCCCACCAGGAACGCGCCGACGATGTTGACGGTAAACGTGGGCCATGGCCAGCTCGTCGGGTCAGGGCCGGCAAGGGTGCTCAGCGCCGCACGGGCCAGGGAGCCCAGCGCCCCACCGGCGAACACCGCGGCCAATTCGCGATAGTCCAGTTGAGCCACCGGGTCGATTCCCTTCGTTTGCCGCTGCGCTACGCAGCGTATGGCCGAAGTCCAGACCGGCGCAGTCCGGGGGGACGCGGGCACGGGCAGAATTGGTAACCATGGTCGCCAATCCCCGCGCCGGTCAGCCGGCCCAGCCCGAAGATTTTGTCGATCTGCCCCACCTGGTGACGGCGTATTACTCGATTGCGCCCGACCCCGGTGACGTCTCTCAGCAGGTCGCCTTCGGCACGTCGGGGCACCGCGGGTCGGCGCTCAACGCGGCGTTCAACGAGGCGCACATCCTGGCGATCACCAAGGCCATCGTCGAGTACCGTGCCGCGCACGGGACCACGGGCCCGTTATTCATCGGCCGGGACACGCACGGCCTGTCCGAGCCGGCCTGGGTGTCGGCGCTGGAGGTGCTCGCCGCCAACGACGTCGTCGCCATGATCGACTCCCGCGACCGGTACACCCCGACACCCGCGGTCAGCCACGCCATCCTCACCTACAACCGCGGCCGCACCGAGGCGTTGGCCGACGGAATCGTCGTGACACCGTCGCACAACCCGCCCTCCGACGGCGGTTTCAAATACAACCCGCCCAACGGCGGCCCGGCCGACACCGATGCCACCAACGCGATTGCCAAGCGCGCCAACGAGATCCTGCGCGACGGGTCGGGCGTCAAGCGCATTCCGCTGGCCCGCGCGCTGCAAACCGTGCAACGCCACGATTATCTGGGGAACTACGTCGACGACCTGCCCAACGTGGTCGACATCGACGCCATCCGCACGGCCGGGGTGCGTATCGGCGCAGACCCGCTGGGCGGGGCCAGTGTGGACTATTGGGCCGAGATCGCCCAGCGGCATCGCCTGGACCTGACCGTGGTCAATCCGCTGGTCGACGCGACATGGCGATTCATGACGCTCGACCACGACGGCAAGATCCGGATGGATTGCAGCTCGCCGGATGCGATGGCGGGGCTTATCCGAACGATGTCCGGCGACCCCGGCCGCTACCAGATCGCCACCGGCAACGACGCCGACTCCGACCGGCACGGCATCGTCACGCCCGACGGGGGGCTGCTCAACCCGAACCACTACCTCGCGGTGGCCATCGAATACCTCTACACCCAGCGGCCGTCGTGGCCGGGCGGCATCGCCGTGGGCAAGACCGCCGTCAGTTCGTCGATGATCGACCGGGTGGTCGCCGGCATCGGCCGCAAACTGATCGAAGTGCCGGTCGGGTTCAAGTGGTTCGTCGACGGCCTGATCGGGGGCACCATCGGCTTCGGCGGCGAGGAGTCGGCCGGGGCGTCGTTCCTGCGGCGGGACGGCTCGGTGTGGACCACCGATAAGGACGGCATCATCTTGGCGCTGCTGGCCTCGGAGATTCTCGCGGTCACCGGGGCGAGCCCGTCGCAGCGTTATCAGCGGCTGACCGCCGAGTACGGCACGCCGTACTACGCGCGGGTCGACGCGCCCGCCGACCGCGACCAGAAGGCCCGGCTCTCGAAGCTCTCCGCCGACCAGGTGACCGCGACGGAATTGGCGGGGGAGCCGATCACCGCGAAGCTGACCGCGGCGCCGGGCAATGGCGCGCCACTGGGCGGGTTGAAGGTGACGACGGCAAATGCATGGTTTGCCGCGCGGCCGTCGGGAACCGAGGACGTGTACAAGATTTATGCGGAATCCTTCAACGGGCCTGAGCATTTGGCGGAGGTGCAAGAAACCGCGCGCGAGGTAGTTAATAAAGTCATCGGGTGACCTTTTCCCTCCGTCTTGCCCGCTCGGGGGGGCGTGCATCCCGTTCTGGCCGGCTGCCGCGCGAAGTCTGGATTCTGAGCTGGGCGAATATCATGATCGCCCTGGGCTACGGTGTGATCTCGCCGGCGCTGCCAACCTTTGCACGTACCTTCGGGGTCAGCATCAAGGCGGTGACATTCCTGGTCACCGTCTTTTCGTTGAGCCGGTTGTGTTTCGCCCCTATCAGTGGCCTGCTCACCGAGCGGTTGGGTGAGCGGCGCATCTATATCGGGGGTTTGCTGATCGTGGCGGTGTCGACCGCCGCGTGCGCGTTTTCCCAGGCTTACTGGCAGTTAATGCTTTTCCGCGTCTTCAGCGGCATCGGGTCCACGATGTTCTATGTGTCGGCGCTGGGGCTGATGATCCACATCAGCCCTCCCGACGCGCGCGGGCGGATCGCGGGGCTGTTCACCACCTCGTTCATGGTCGGCGCGGTCGGTGGTCCGGCGGTCGGCGGCCTGGCGGCAGGATGGGGGCTGACCGCACCCTTCGTTGTCTACGGCGTCGCCATGCTGGCCGTCGCGGTGGTGCTCTTCTACAGCCTGCGGAACTCGGCGCTGGCCGCACCGCCGCCGCCGGGCCGATCCACGGTGACGCTGCGCGAGGCGCTGCGGGTGCGCGCGTACCGGTCGGCGCTGCTGTCCAATTTCGCGACGGGATGGTCGGCGTTCGGGCTGCGCGTCGCGCTGGTCCCGCTATTCATCTCCGACGTCATGGGCCGGGGCATCGGCATCATCGGCGTGGTGCTCGCGGCGTTCGCGGGCGGCAACGCGTTGGCCGTCATCCCCAGCGGTTACCTGTCGGACCGGATGGGGCGGCGCACGCTGTTGATCATCGGGCTGCTGACGTCCGGGGTGGCCACCGTCTGGCTGGGCTTTGTGTTCTCGCTGCCGGTGTTCATGGTGGCGGCTGGCGTGGTCGGAGCGATGACGGGGATCTACATGTCACCGCTGCAGGCCGCCGTCGCCGACATCCTGGGCAATGAGGCGCGCGCGGGCCTTCCGGTGGCGATGGTGCAGATGGTGTCGGACCTGGGCGCCATCGTCGGGTCGATGGCGGTCGGCTGGACCGCCGAGCAGTTCAGCTACACGTGGGGCTTCGTCATCAGCGGGATTGTTCTGCTGATCGCCGCCGTCGGCTGGGTGGTGGCGCCGGAGACCCGGACGGCGGTGGATCTGGAGGCAGACCTGATGGCATCCGAGTCGGACGTCGAGCCGGTATGAGCAGCAACTTTGAAGGTCAGTTACCGGTGGTGTAACTTCGATGGGCACGACTTCTTGGGGCTATGGCGCAGCTGGTAGCGCACCACACTGGCAGTGTGGGGGTCAGGGGTTCGAGTCCCCTTAGCTCCACCAGGGAAAGACCCTATCTGTACATATGTCCAAACGGGCCACGTCATTTGCGATGGTCGCTAGCCGCGAAATTCCAGAACCGGGTGGCGCGCGTGGCAACAGGCTCAACCACGGGTGCGGGTGCCTGGCCGACCCTGATCAACAGCTGCGGCAGATTGCGCGGCGAACTGGCGGACGATCTCACGGCTCTGCGCGAGTTTGGTCATGTGGGTCAGGGTGCAGGTTGCGCTCGAGCAGCACTGCAGAGCTCATGTCACACGGTCAGCATGCTTCCCGAGTCGAGGTAGCGCTGATGCCACGACAGCGCCTCGCCTAGCAGGTGTGGGGTGTGGCGGGCGTTCGGCCGGGCCGCGAGCGCACGGTCGAAGTAATCGCGCAGCTGATCTCGGAACGACGGATGCGCACAGCGCTCGATGATCCGCGGGGCCCGGTCCCGGGGAGCCAGCCCGCGCAGGTCGGCGAGGCCCTGCTCGGTCACGACGACGTCTACGTCGTGCTCGGTGTGGTCGACGTGACTGACCATCGGGACGATCGCCGAGATGGCACCACCCTTGGCCGTCGAGGGCGACAGGAAGAAGCTGCAGAACCCGTTGCGCGCGAAGTCCCCACTCCCGCCGATGCCGTTCATGATCGCACTGCCCATGATGTGGGTGGAGTTCACGTTGCCGTAGATGTCGGCCTCGATCATGCCGTTCATGGCCAGCACCCCGAGCCGGCGCACCACCTCCGGGTGGTTGGAGATTTCCTGACTGCGCAGCAGGATGCGGCCCTTGTAGCCGTCAATGCCGGCCCTGAATCGGCGCATGCCGTCGCTGGACAGCCCAAACGACGTGGCCGACGCCGCCCGCAGCGTCCCGGAGTCGAGCAGGTCGAGCATGCCGTCCTGCAGCACTTCGGTAAACGCGACCAGGTCGGTGAACTCGCTGTCGTCGAGCCCGGCCAAGACGGCGTTGGCGACGTTGCCGACGCCGGACTGGATTGGCAGCAGCCCCTGCGGCATCCGGCCGGCGCGGACCTCGTGGCGTAGGAAATCCACCAGGTGCCCGGCGATCGCCCGCGAGGTGTCGTCGGGGGGGCTGAACGGCGCATTGCGGTCGGGGCGGCGCGTCTCGACCACGGCGACAACCTTGTCGGGGTCGACGTGCAGGTATGGCTCGCCGATGCGTTGCAATGCCTCGGTGAGCATGATCGGGCGGCGCGAAGGCGGCAGCGCGGTGCCGTAGTAGACGTCATGGAAGCCCTCCAGCTCACGCGGCTGCCAGTGGTTGACCTCGAGGATTACCCGCTCGGCCTGGTCGAGCCAGGTCTTGTTGTTGCCCACCGACGAGCTGGGCACCAGCACCCCGTCCCCCAGGGCCGCGGTCACCTCCACGACCGCCACGTTGAGCTTGCCGTAGAAGCCGAACCACATCTGCTGCGCGGAGTGGCTCAGGTGCGCGTCGATGTAGCGAACGTCGCCGGCGTTGATCATGCCGCGCAGCGTGGGGTCGGAGTTGTACGGCAGCCGGGTCGAGATCCCGTGGGCAGCGGCCAGTACGCCGTCGGCGTCGGGTGCCGTCGACGCGCCGGTCCACAGCCCGACCTGGAACTGCCGTCCCTCGTCGTGGGCCCGGATCATAGTTGCGGCCAGCGCGGCGGGGACCGCCTTGGGATAGCCGGCGCCGGTGAACCCGCTGAACCCCACGTTGTCGCCATCGTGGATGTGCGCCACGGCCTCCTCGGCCGCAACCACCTTCGCGGCTAGGACAGGGCAACTGATGCGTGACATCGGCCCACCCGCAGCTCAGCCGGCCTCGCGGTTGAGGTTCTTGCCGCTGCCCGCGGGCGCCGCGATAGTCCGCGCCATCCCGCGCTCGACGGATTCGGCGACCACCGCTGCCGCGGGTGCGCCGCCGATAACCGAGGAGAACGATCCCTCGACGGCGAGCACTTGCATGTTCTCGTTCAGCGCGTTGGAGAACACGACGAAGGCTCCGCCGTGGTAGCGCGAGATCACACAGAACACGATCGGTCCATCGAAGTTCACTATGGCTCAGCCGATTTCGGCGCCGGCACGATGACCTCGTCTTCATTCTTGGGTTCATCCGGTGGGTAGGGCGAGGCGACATGAAGCACAAAGTCG
Organism: Mycolicibacterium vulneris; assembly: GCF_002104765.1. Lineage (GTDB taxonomy): Bacteria > Actinomycetota > Actinomycetes > Mycobacteriales > Mycobacteriaceae > Mycobacterium > Mycobacterium vulneris. The sequence continues at coordinate 121,589 of NZ_NCXM01000011.1, read as the reverse complement.
CTGCCGTCGACCGCCTCGGGCCATTCATCGTCGGACGTGAGGTCGGCGACGGTGAAAGTTAGTGTGTCCAAGGCGTTGACACCGGCACGCTCCAACATGTCGCGCACATCGGCCTCGCGTTCGGGCGATGTCACAGTCGCGCGGACCCCGTACCCGCTTTTTAGCAGCGCGACAACGCAATGCGAGCCGATGAAGCCAGAACCACCCGTCACCAGAACGTTTGTGTCAGCCATGATTTACGACACCGTCCAAATATGCTCATTATCCGGAGCGCTCGCCCCCAAGTATGTACCGGTGGATACCCTTCGGCACATCGGTACACCCGAAAACCTGTTCTAGAGGGTCAACTCGAACGCGACGTGCTCGTTCTGTGAGGCTCAGGCGCTACCGGCTGGGCCGCGGCAAGCTAGTCCGGACTGTAGGACATCACCGAGAAGCAGCGCGTCGTTTAACCAATTGATCAGGAGTTGATGGGTGAGCCATCCAACGACAATCCCGCTGTTCGAACGCTTCTTTCACTCGGCCGCGGGCGACAAGGGGCGAGGACACCAAACGGATGTTGCCGGAGCTCTTCGGCTGGTTGAGCATCGCCCTGGCGAGGTCATTGCGCTTGGTAGACCCGAATTCAAAAAATCCGTCGACACAGCACTGGCAGCGGGCGTGCGCTTTCTTCAGGCTGATCTTCTGAGGTTGCTCGGTCATGAGCCAGCCAACCGATGAAGCAGCCGATGCAGGCGGCGCTGCCAACGTTTGGAACGGAAGTGGCCTGCCAGAATTAAGATTTCGGTGCGGCGGATGGCTTATTTGCTGCTCGATTCCGACACCTCGATCTTGCTGTGCTTGGTTGTTTGCGCCTTCGGAACCTGAATAGTCAACACACCATGTGCAAGAGAAGCCTCGACGTCATCGGGCCTGAAGTCACCCGGCAGGGTCACGCGATACTCGAAATTCCCGACGCGGCGGGTGCGACGCCGCAGCAGACCCTCGCGTTTCTTCTCCTTGACTTCACCAGTGACCACAAGTTCATTGCCGTCCAGTTCCACATCGACGTCCTCACGGTGCACACCGGGCAACTCGATCTCGACGATGTAGGCAGCGTCAGTCTCTGACACATCAGCGGCGGGCAACCAGGCACCGTCACCGCCGGGAGCACTGACTAGCGACTGGACCAGCCGGTCGAACTCCGAATAGATGTCCTCGAACCCACGGTATGGGCGCCACGTTGTAGGGGTGGTGCTGGTACGTCGTACAGGCAGAGCCATAACTGAACCTTTCACTCGTATCGCTTGTGGTTCTAGAGTGCGCCACCGACACGGATGCCGCGTCGTACTGTCAAGCCGATTCCGGCTCCCCGATTTCGCACTTCAAGACCAGCGGTGGGCTGGGCGCACGCGATGAACACGCCATATCAGTGGACCAAGCAGGTGGCCTCCCACTGGGGTGGGACCCGTAACGGCAACTGCCGCCACGGCGATTCCGAGACCAGCGCAACACACATGGCGGATCTTGAATGGCTTCACGTCCTTTTTCGACTGGGCGGGTGATGCGCCACGCGGATGGCGTCTCATCCCGGCCGGTGTCGTCGGCGTTCATAGGGGAGAGGACCGGTGTCGGGCTCGGCGAAGTCGATTTGGCGCTTATCCATACCCGCGATTCGTCGGCTGAGTTCGAGGTGCGCGCTCTTGACGTCGTCAAGACCCGAAAACGAAACCACAGGTAACGTGCGGGACTGAAATGGACCGAAACGGATCGAACCTGCAGCTAAATAGGCATTTTGCCTGGTCAAGTCAGGGGCAGGGGTTCGAGTCCCCTTAGCTCCACCAAGAAACCGCAGGTCAGATCCCACATCAGGGTTTCCACCGTATTCCGGCGTGAGGGCCGCGCATGGTCTCGCGTTCAGAGCCCAGCAGCGAATTCTCAGCTTCCTGGTACCGCCGGCACGCATGACCGACCACTTGCGCGGGTACGCAGCCAGTGAACGGTTGTTCGCAACGAATCGGCGCCTTCAGTCCGGTTCGGTCGCGAGTCGACTTTGTTTCTTGCGATGGAAAAACGGATCGACCGACAAGCACGGTCGGTCGGCGGGAGGAGCTTCTGATGCCCGAAGTGCAACTTCACCACGACGGACACCCGCGCTATCGCCGGATGGTCCGATTCGACTGGTCCGAGACGCCACTGCACTGGGTGCCCGACGACCCGTTCGCAACGCACATGATGAACGTCTTGCATCTGCTGCTACCCGAAGGCGAGCGGCACTTCATCAAGGCGGTCCTGGAAGCATCATCGCTGGTCGATGACCCGGAGCTGGAGGCGGCGATCAAGCCGTTCATCCAGCAGGAGTCCTGGCATGCCTGGGCGCACCAGGTGGTGCTCGACCATTTGGCTGAACAAGGCATCGACACCAAGCCGTACACCTCGCGACTCCGGAAAATGCTGTCGGTGGCGCTGGGTGATCCGCCCAAGTGGTTTCCGCCGGCGATGAAGCGGTGGTGGCTGTATCGGCGTCTGGCCGACGTGGCAGCGCTGGAACATTACACCGCGATGTTGGGCCAATGGGTGCTGCAGAACCGCGGTCTGGATTACGCCGGCACCGACCCGATGATGCTGGATCTGTTGCGCTGGCACGGCGCCGAGGAGGTCGAACACCGCTCACTGGTGTTCGACGTCTACCAACATGTGTGCGGCAACTACTTCATCAGGGCCTTCTCCATGCTGATGACTACTCCGCTGTTTTACGGCTGGTGGATTGCCGGAGCGAAATACCTGATGGCCCACGATCCGACCATCGATCAGAAGTGGCGTTGGCGCGATTGGTGGCGTGCGGCCCGCGAATACAAGTTGCCCGGTCCCTGGCAGCTGATGGTGACGCAACCCGCTAGGTACATGCGGCCTTCCCATCACCCGGGCCCCGAAGCCGTCACGACGATGGCAGTCGAGTACATCAAGAATTCGCCGGCGGCCAAGGCCGCCCGCGAACGGGCACAGATAGAAGGAAAGGCCGCAGTCCGATGAGGGTTTCGGTGGACCTTGATACCTGCGACGGCAACGGTGTGTGTATGAGCCTGTGCCGCGAGGTTTTTGACGTACGAGAAGACGGACTACACCTGCTCGACGCGCATCCGCCGCGGGAGTTACGCGGGCCGCTGAAGGCCGCCGAAGTGTCCTGCCCGACCCGGGCGATTGTGGTGGAGGACTGACGCAATGCCGGCGAATCGTCAATTACAGCAGGTAGTCGTGGTTGGTGCCGGCGTGGCAGGAATGCGGGCGGCGGAGACGCTGCGACAGGACGGCTACGACGGTGCCCTCACCATCGTTGGCGCCGAACGGCAGGCTCCCTACCATCGGCCACCATTATCGAAGAAGCTACTCAGCGGTCAGGTGCACCGGGCAGGCGTAGACATGGCGCCGCAGTTCGACATGGATGCGCGGGTAATCAGAGGGGCTTCCGCGGTAAGCCTCGACATGTCCGCACGTACCGTCCAGGTCCGCGACGATGGCCAGAACCTGTCCTTAGGCTTCGACGGGCTTGTCATCGCCAGCGGCGCTGAACCGCGAAAATGGCCGGGCGGACCGACTTTGGACGGCGTGTTCCTGCTGCGTACGGTCAATGACTGCTTGGGAATTCGGGAGCGACTCGGTTCGCGTCCTCGCGTCGTGGTGGTAGGGGGCGGGTTCATCGGCAGTGAGGTGGCTGCGACCTGCCGATTGCTCGGGCTGGATGTGACGCTCGTGGAGAAGGCCGCCGGGCCGCTGGTCCAAGCGTTAGGTGCGGAGTTGGCGCCTTGCTGGGCGAAGTTGCATCGCGAACATGGTGTGGACCTGCGCGTCGGCGTGGGCGTCGACGAATTCGTCGGCAATGGGCGGGTGGAAGCAGTTCGACTCACCGACGGTTCGCAGGTTCCGGCTGATGTAGTGATCGTCGGGCTCGGTGTTACTCCCGCCACGGCCTGGCTTGAAGGCTCGGGTCTGCATCTGGATGACGGGGTGGTCTGTGATGCCACCGGCGCCGCCGAGGGCGACACGGGCGACGGCAATGTGGTCGCCGCGGGGGACGTGGCGCGCTGGTGGCATCCGCTGTACGAGCGCCATCTGCGTACTGAACACTGGGACGACGCGGCACGTCAGGGCGAGGCCGCGGCGCGCACCCTGCTGGCTGGGCCCGAGCACGCCGAGGCCTTCGGCGCGGCGCCGTATTTCTGGTCCGACCAATATGACGTCAAGCTGCAGATGCTAGGTATGCCAACGGATTACGACGCTGTCAAGATCATCGAAGGCGATCCGGGCACCTGGGAGTTCATCGGCGCTTACGGGCGTGGCGGTCGCACCATCGCGGTGCTCGGCACGATCCCGGGCCGGGTCCATGCCTATCGGGAGGCCCTCGAGAAGCGCGCCGAATTCCCGCCGAGTCGACCGGATTAGCACAGCCGGACTCGACTCGCGGCAAGCCTTTTTGGGTACAGCATCCATATGCATCGACCCGACACGATCATCGAAATTCATCGCGAACGCGTGCAGGATCAGACGGTCGGGATGTTCAGCGGCGACAAGTACACACAGTCCGTCGACGGCACCGGCTACTCCGCGACGGCCACCCTCGACCTCACCCTGGATCGCGTCTGGTTCGTCCTCGACTCTCGTCGGCGGCTGTGGCAGGAGGAAGTCGACGGTGAGACTCGCGACCCCGTGCGGCACTTCGCCATAGACCTGGTGATCTTCGATTCGAAGATCGTCATCGATTCGGTTACCTGCATCCCGCTGGTATCGCTGCCTCCGGCGACCATCACTATCCCGGATGGTCCGCGTGCCGGAGAGTCGCGCGAGATTGCGTACAACGAGATTCCGCTGTTCGGGCGGTTGACAATTCACGACCAGCTTGAGCCGCACCAAATAGAGCCGGGCAAGCAGACGATCGCCCTCAACTTCACATGCCAGGACGCTCCCGTACTGGTGGCCGCCCCGTCGCCGGACCAGCACGTAGGGTGGCTGTTCGGTCCGCACATCGAGCGGCGTGAGGGCGGGGCCACGGTCCTTGGCGGACAAGACCCGCGGATCAGCTGGGAACTCGACTACGCCGAGGCGTACTGGATCACCCACAGCATCGCCGGGGAGTTGATGGTGAATCTGGAGAAGATGCAGCACCCCAACCTCTCCGACGATGAAGCAAGAACCCGGGTGCTCGACTCGCTTGCCGCGCAAATCGCCGATGCGGTCCGCCCGCAACTGGAGGCGATGGGAGACAACGGGATTCAGGCATTACTGCCGTCCCCGCTGGACGTCGACCCCGAGGCCCGAGACGACAGCACCGTCAAGAAACTCGACGCCGTCGTGCAGCGCTTCGACGTCGGCGAGGCCACCGAGGAATCCATGGTGGTGCAGCTGCAGACACTGCGCGACTTGCCGCCCGGTGAGGAGCTGCCCCCGTCTGTCCTCGCCGAAAACCCTCGCGAGACGGCGGCTTTGGCCGTCACCGGCTGGAGCATTCTGCGGCAGGTCCGTGACACCGTGATGAACAGTTTCGATCTCGACGAGAGTGACTTCGACCCCGATGTGCCCTGCGCGCTGGCAGGGCCCAAGACCATCAGCATCGGCGGACAGGACCGCAGCCTCGACGCTCTGGACGCCGATATCGTCCCGCGAACAGAGGACGGCCGATTGGTCGTCGACGGCACCGTGAGCGCCGACACCAAGCTCTACGACTTCAAGGCCAACTTCAAGGTGACGTACGAAATGGGCCTGGGAGACATCCCGCGCGACCCGAAGGAGAAAGAGCTGCTACGCGAGGACGTGGACAGCATCGAGCTCCTCGAACAGACGCTGAGTCTGGCCGGTCAGAAGAAGCGCGCCGGGCACCTCAGCGCTGAGGAGTACGAGGCGGAAGTCAAGCGAGTCAGCGAGCGATTCGATCGGCTGCCGCGAACCGTGGGGGTGCGACCGACGCAGAACTGCGAGCCGGACGTGAACGCGGACTTCAGCCTGACAGCCGCCGGCAAAGTGGCCACGGCTGCAGGTGCGGCGGCTGTCGTCGGCCTGCTTGCGCTGCCGGTGACCTGGGTAGCGGGGGCCGCTGGTGTCGGAGCCGCCGGGGCGGGCGGATTGTTGACCCTGGCGATCGCGCAGTACGTCACCACTGTCCTGACCATCGACTGGTTCGGCACCGGCATCGGTTCTCGTCAGGTTAAGAAATCGCTGAACGATCAACCCGAGGGCACATCGCTCCCTCCGATCGGGATGCCGGTCGACCTGGACCTCAACCGGCAACGCCTCGCGGTGTACTTCCGTCCGGTGCCGGCGAAATTGTGGGTCGATTGCGTCGAGACCGAGGCGGACGAAGGTGAGGCAGTGGAGGGCGACGGAATTCGGGCCGTCGGTGGCCGATGGCCCACCGATGGACATCCGTGGCGGCTGTCGCAGGACGATGCCGTGTTGTTCGTCGACTCCGGCGAATTGCAGCTTCTCGTCGATCCGGGCGGCGCGTCCGGCGCCGAGTTACCCGTCGACGTTGACGCCGGAGACGACGGACGACGCCTCCTGCGGGTGCCGAGCGATCCAGACCTACTGCGTCGACTTCCGCGATGCCGTCGAGAGTCGGACGTCGGCGCATGAACTAGCGGCGCCGCGCCGCTACGGATTTGGTCAGCAGAGGACGGCGGCCGAGAACCACCCACCGGCCACAAGCGCGATGAGCAGCGCGGCGGTGGTTTGTCCCATAGCCGCGGCCGCGATGGCGCCGACGATCGCGCAAACGAGCACTGTGACAGTGAGGAAGGCGACGAGCAGACGGTGCGAATTGACCGCCGCGCCGGCACGGGGCGCGATGACGGACTTCCGAGAGCGATCCACGCCAACCATGAAATCTCCTTAGGTGTGACGCCCGCAACATACCCGGGACATATGTGACCTACGCCACATCATAGTCCGGTAGGCGCTGCCTGTTGTCGCATTGCGGCGTCGTGGCGGTCTTTGGATGCGGTGACGTTTGCTAGATGTTCCGATGGCGGTCATCGGCTGCCTGAAAAGCGCGCGGCGGTTGGACGGTTTCGACGGGCCCCGCTGACGATTGACCCGGACGACCCAAACTCTTCGCACCACCGAATGGTGCGGGGCAACAAGGAAGTCGAGCCCTGCGGCGGGTAGCGAGACGCCATCCGCGGTGAGCGAAGGTTCGCCGTTATCCGGCTGAGACCGCCGATTAGGTTTTCGCCTCGATGCGGATTACTCTTGCCCGCGGTTCGTTCGCGACTCAGGAAAGCAGCCATGTCTGTTCAGCCCACTCTGCTGCGTCGTCAATCGTGGCGCAGCGCCCGCCGTCAGCGGGTCGCTCCCCGCGTGAAGTGTCCGATGGTCGGCCAGTGCTTCGATGTCGAAATCACTCGCGACGCGGACGGATGGATCATCCGGATCCCCGAGATCGGCAGGGCCACCCGCGCCGGCAGCCGGACCGCGGTGGAGTTGGCGGCACGCGAATGCATCGCGACGTGGACGGGCATCCCGATCGGGTACGTCGCGGTCTACGTCGCCAGCGAGACCAGCTAGTTACCTAGCCGCCCGGCGCGATCGCGATCGATTTCGTCTCGAGGTAGCCGTCGAGCCCATCGGGCCCGAGCTCTCGGCCGCCCTGAGCGACGAGGAGAAGGAGCGGTTCGGCACCCTGCGTGTGGTGCACTCGCTGGAAGCCTCCCAGCGCCGCGTCTACACCGACCCGTCGCCGGAACTGGTGCAGCGCTGGCGATCTCGCCGCACCCACGAGCATCCCCTGGTGTGGACACACCGCACCGGCCGCAAGTCGCTGGTGCTTGGCGCCTCCGCGGACTACGTCGTCGGCATGGATCTCGATGAGGGACGCGCCCTGCTGGACAGCCTTCTCGAGCGCGCCACGGTGCCCGCGAAGGTGTACAGCCACAGCTGGTCGATCGGCGACACCGTCATTTGGGACAACCGCGGGGTGCTGCACCGTGCGGCCCCGTACGACCCGGGGTCACAACGCGAAATGCTGCGCACCACCGTGCTCGGCGACGAACCGAATCCAGTGATGACGCCGGCCGACCAGCATCCGCTGCGCCTGACACCGTTGCCCGCCGACGAGTGGGACGAGAGCGCCCGTGCGGCGCTGGCGTCGCTGATCCCGGCCGAGCGGGCGAATCCCGTTGGTGCGGGCAATGTTTTGTCGACCATGGTCCGCCACCCCGATCTGACCGCGGCCTACCTACCGTTCAATGCCTACCTGCTCACCCGATCGACCCTGTCGCCCCGGGTGCGCGAAGTCGCGTTGCTGCGGGTGGTGCACCGCAGCAATTGCGGCTACCTGCGCCGACCGGACCGACCAGGCCGTTATCCGCGCGGTCGATGATCTCACCGGTGACAGCACGATCAGCCAATCTACCTGGTATTTACTGGGCGAGCTGTTCACGCAGCAGCAGTGCATGGATCTGACGTTCACCGTCGGCGGCTACCACTTGCTGGCCTTGGCCGTCAACACGTTCGGCGTCCAGGAAGAGCACGAGTAGGCCCGGCCTGCGCCCGTGCCGGGCCGCAATGCGCGCTAGTCCTCGCGAGACAGGGCAGTGCGCTCCTCTGTTCAATACCCGGAGTTTGTACAGTACTACTTGTGTAAAAGCTAGCCTAGTGCGGCCGGACGGGAAATGACGGGTGGCGACTTCTCAGTGACCTCTCAGTGGCGCAGTCTTACCCTGAGGTCCTGGGTCCGGGAGGTCGATGATGAAGATCGCATCCGTCATCGCGCGCCAGCTGCTGGACTGCAAAGCCCGGCCCCTGCTCGAGGTCGAAATCACCACCGACAGCGGCGTTGTCGGCCGCGGCGCGTCACCAACCGGCAGCTCGGTGGGTTCACACGAGGCGTTCGTGCTGCGGGACGGCGATCGAACCCACTACAACGGGCTGAGCGTGCACCACGCCATCGCCGCGGTGACCGATGTGATCGCCCCCGCCCTCATCGGCGCGGAGCTCGACGATCCGCGGTCACTGGACCGCGTCGTGATCGATCTCGACGGCACCCCGGACAAGCGCCGGCTCGGCGGCAACGCGATCTATTCGTCGTCGGTCGCGCTGCTGCGGGCGGCCGCCGCCGCGGCTGGCACACCCACGTACACCTATGTCGGCGCACTGCTCGGGCTCGAGCCACCGACCACCGTCCCGGTGCCCAGCTTCAACATGATCAACGGGGGCCGGTACGGCGATGTCTGCCAGACATTCAGTGAGTTCCTCGTCGTGCCCTATCGCGCGGACTCGATCGAATCCGCGGTCGAAAAGGGGGTGAGCCTGTTCGAGACGCTCGGCGAGGTGCTCACCGAGCGGCTCGGCCGCGCACCGATGCTGGCGTCGTCGTATGGATACGTCGCGCCGTCCGGCGACCCGCACGTCGTCCTGGAGGTGCTGACCGAGGCCGTCGAGCGCGCCGGCTGCGCCGACATCATGGCGTTCGGCCTGGACTGCGCGTCCAGTGAGGTGTACGACCGCGACACTGCGACATACGCATTCAACGGCGAACGGGTGACGGCGGAGGTATTGATCGACTATGCCCGGGGGCTGTCGCAGGAGTTCCCGATGCTGTTCATCGAAGACCTGCTGGACGGGGATGACTGGCCCGGATTCGCCAAAGCGGTGCAGGCGGTGCACCGTTCGATCATTCTCGGAGACGACCTGATCGTCACCAATCGCGCCCGCTTGCAGCGGGCCGTCGAGACGTCCGCCGTGGACGGCTTCATTCTGAAGCCCAACCAGGTCGGAACCATCGCCGAAGCCTTGGACTGCTTCGAATACGCCGCGCGGAACAGCATTTTGGCGATCCCGTCGGGCCGCTCGGGCGGTGTCATCGACGACGTGGTGATGGATCTGGCGGTGGGCCTGGGGGCACCGTTTCAGAAGAACGGCGCGCCGCGGTCGGGCGAGCGCATCGCGAAGCTCAACTTCCTGCTGCGCGCGGCCGAAGGCATCCCGGACTGCGGGCTGGCCGACGTCCCGGCATTGGCGCGGTTCTGAGCGCGTCTCGGGTCAGCGGGCGGCGTACAACGCGAGCTCGGCCGCCACAGCGGCCCCAGACACCGCCAGCACGATCGAAAGAGCCAGCCAGTCAGCCGGTTTCGGTCGCGACGGGGCCGCGGAGATCTGGCCGGTGCCGCCGCGGGCGGTGATGGCATCGCCCATCTCGTCGGCGCGGCGCAGTGTCACCGTGATGACCGCGACCACCACATCGATCACGTCCGCCGTCGGGCGGCGCAGCCTGGCCCAGCGGGTTTGCTGCGGCCGCTTGGGCCGTAACCGGCGGGCGGCGAAGAGCACCCGGAATTCGTCGATGAGCATCGGGAAGGTGCGCAGCGCGAGCGCCAATGCGACCGACCAGTCGTCGACGGGAATCCGCAGCGGCCGTAGGAAGCGGCCCAAAGTGGCGACCGCCGGGGCGATCTGGGCGACGTTGGTCGTCCACGACACCAGAGCGCCCAGGGCGAGCAACACCACCGACAGCGCGGTAAGGCGGAGAAAGTCCAGCAGGCCGCCGAAGCCCAGCGACATCGTGCCCAGGTGGACCCTCGGGCTCCCGCCGGCGAACGCCGCGTTGACGCCGACGAACACCAGCACGATCCACAGCCAGCGCGGCACCGACGGCAACACCCCCCGGGGAATGCGCGCGAGCCGTATTCCCGTCACCGCCAGCGCGCCCGTGAGCCCGATCGCCACCCAGCCCGGGAAGAACGTCAACAGCAACGAAATACCAAACACCACAAGCAGTTTGGTACCGGCCCACAGCTCGTGGATGGGCGAGCTGCCCGGCACCGGCCGCAGCAGCACGACCGGGCGCCGGCGGCTGGACGCCCGCTTGGCCGGAGCGGCGGTAACCACCGTATTGCTCCGGGCCGCAACCGGTGCCGGCTGCAGTGAACCGTCGTGCAGGTGCAGGGTGCGCGGACACAGCTCCTGGAGCCCGGCGAAGTCATGCGAAATGACCACCACGGTCAGGCCGGTATCGCGGCGCCGCTCGGCGAGCAACTGGACGAGCCCACGCTGACTGGCGGCATCCAGCCCGGCCAGCGGCTCGTCGAGGATCAACACCCGCGGCGATCGCGCCAGCAGCCCGGCCAGCGCCACGCGACGCATCTGGCCGCCGCTGAGCTGGTCGATGCGCCGCTTAGCCAGCCCGGCATCCAGGCCGACGGCGGCAAGCGCCGCGGTCACCCGGGCGTGATCGGCGGGTGAAAACCCGGCCGCCGAAGCCACTTCCAGATCTACCCGGCTGCGCATCAGCTGCAGCCGCGCCGCCTGGAACTGCAGCGCGACCGCGCCCACCTGGTCGGTGGTCGGGCTCCCGTCGAGCAGGCAGGCACCGGTGGCCGGCGCGGTCAATCCGGCCATGATCCACGCCAGTGTCGACTTGCCGGAACCATTTCCGCCGTGGATCAGCACCCCGTCACCCTGGTGCACCGCAAAGCTGACATCGCGCAGCGCGGTCTGAGCCCAGGGCGTGCCGCCGGCGTATTCGTGTCCGACGCCGACGAGTTCGAGCACCGGCGCGCCGGAGGCGAGATCGGTCGTCACCGTCGGCGCCGGGGCGGTGGCGCTCTGCACCAGATCGGTGTCGACCGACGCGTCACCGAGTTTGATTGCTCGGTCGGCGTATTCGGCCTCGTCGTTGTAATGGGTGATGTGTACCAGCGCGGTTTGGTGGCGTTCCGTCAGGCCGGACAGCACGGTGAGCAGTTTCTCCCGGCCCTGCCTATCGACCATGCTGGTGACCTCGTCGGCGATCAGCAACGCCGGCTCGCGCGCCAGCGCCGCGGCCACGGCGAGGCGTTGCAGCTCTCCGCCGGACAGGCTGCCGGTGTCGCGGTCCGCCAAATCGGCCAAACCGACCTCGTCGAGTAGCCGGGGGATGTCCGTGGTCTTGGCGGGTGGCAGTCCCCAGACCACGTCGTCGGCGACCCGCGTGCCCAGCACCTGGCTCTCCGGGTGCTGCATGATGACCGCGGTGCCGCCGAGTTCGCCGAGCCCGACCGCCCCGGGGCGGTCGACGGTGCCCGACGTCGGTTCGCGGCCGGCCAGGATCAGCATCAGTGTCGTCTTCCCGGAGCCGTTGGCGCCGGTGACCGCGATGTGCTCACCCGTGCGCACGTCCAGGTTGACCGCACGCAGCGCGTCATGGTCGGCGTGCGGGTAGCGCAGGCGCACCTGGTCCAGCCGTACCGGGACGGGCCGGACCGGTCCGTCGCCCACGGGGGTGTCCAGCTTGTGCACGTCGGGAATGCCGCGTAGTCGCTCCAGCACCCGCGACAACGCCCACCAGCCGACCAGCGAGGCGCCCACGATGGCGAAGACGGCGTACCCGAGGATCAGCCACTGCCAGTAATGCAACGCCTCGGCGAAGAACGCCTTGAATTGTTGCGCGGCCGGACGCAGCTGTGGCGCCCGTGACACGACCGTCGCGGCGCCGTCCACGGTGGCGCTGGCGGCGTGGAAGGCGAGTTGCCGGAACCGGGTCAGGACCGTCAGCGCGACGACCATCCCGGCGCCGACGACGAGGCCCGCGCCGCAGGACACCAGGATGACGGTGGGCGCGCCGCGGCGGTGCCGCTTGACGGTTCCGGCCAGCCCCCCGACATAGGCGCAGAGCCCGATCGCCCCCAAGCCGCTCAGTCCGACGACCAGGAAGCCGATCACGCCGGCGGCGACCGTCGCGGTGATCAGAACGCGGAGCCGGTAGCGATAGGCGAGCAGCCCGGTCGGCACGCTGCCGAGCAGGCCGAGCCCCCCGCCGTGCGGAAGAACGACCGCGATGATGGCGATCGCCGCGCACAGGGCGCCCATCACCGATGCTTGCGCCAGTTCGCCGGGTCGTAGCGATCCGGCACGCGCTTTCAGCGTTGCAGCGCCGGGTGCCTTCACGACACGATTATGCCGTCGTCGGCGGAGCGCCCGGTGGCTCTCTTATCAGATCTTCAGGTAGCCCTTGTCGGCGGGAATTTGTGCGGCCGTCACCAGTGAGGATGCGTCGCTGGCAAGCCACAAGACGATGTCGGAGACCAAGTTCGGGTCGGCGAGCGAGTCGGTGGGTAAAGCGCCGGGGGAGAAGCTGTGAATGTAGGTCTGGTTGTCGGCGAACAGCTGCCACATCGAGGGGTCGTTGCCCATCGGGGTGTCGGTGCCGTACGGATGCACCGAGTTCACCCGGATGCCGTATCCGCCGAGTTCGACCGCCAGCGAGTTCGTCAGCCCGACCACACCGAATTTGCTGGCGCAGTAATGACCGCAACCCGGGACGGCCTTCACCCCCGCGGCCGAGCTGATGGTGATGATCGAGCCGCCGTTGCCCGCCCGAATCATCGCGGGCACAGTGGCTTTGATGGTGTTCCAGACACCGGTCAGGTTGGTGTCGAGGACGTCCTGCCATTGCTGAGCCGAAATCTCCCAGAGGCGGCCCCAATTCAGCACGCCGGCGTTGGCGACGACGATGTCGAGACGGCCGAACTGGGTGATCGCCTCGTCGACGATGCGCTGCTGCCCGGCGGCGTCGCGGACGTCGACCTGCGCGGCCAGCATCTTGCGGCCTTCGCTCTCCACCAGGTTCGTCGTTTCGGCCAGGTCCTCCGGCGTCGACGCCGGGTAGCCGTTGTTCGCCGCCACCGGGCCGCAGGCGTCGATGGCGACGACGTCGGCCCCGGCCCGGGCCAGCCGCACGCAATGCGAACGGCCCTGTCCGCGTGCGGCACCGGTGACGAACGCGACCCGGCCGGTCAAGGGTTTGTCGTTGTCGCTCATCCGATCTGGGCCTTCTGTGTCGGGGCGGACAGCAACGACGGCGAGACGGTGCGGATCGTCCCACACTGCGTCGTCGTCGACATGTGAGCACATTAACGAGATGTGTTCAACCTGGTCAACGATTCGCCTAAGCGCCTCAGCGCTGTGGCAGCGGGCGGGGACGGACCAGCGTCGGCCACCAGAACCACGGCCCGAGGATCCGCAGGATGGACGGCACGACGAACGAACGCACGATCAGCGTGTCGAGCAGCAGGCCGATGCACACGGTCGATCCCACCTGACCGATCGTTCGCAGATCGCTGGTGAGCATTGCCAGCATGGTGAAGGCGAACACCAGACCCGCCGACGTCACTACACCGCCGGTGCTGCCGAGCGCCCGGATCAGGCCGGTGTGGATTCCGCCGTGCAGCTCCTCTTTGACCCGGTTGATCAACAGCAGGTTGTAGTCCGATCCCACAGCCACCAGGATGATGAATGTCAGCGGCAAGACCAGCCAGTGCAGGTGCAGCCCGACGAGGTGCTGCCAGAAAAGTATCGACAGGCCGAATGCGCCCGCGTAAGAGAACGCGACAGTTCCCGGAATCACCAAGGCCGCCACCAGACTTCGCGTGATGAACAGCATGATCAAGAAGATCAGCACGAAGGCCGCGATGGCCGCGATCAGCAGGTCCGACATCGCGTACTGCTTGATGTCCTTGTCGTTGGACCCCGAGCCGCCGATGTAGACCCGGGCGCCGGCCAGCGACGTCTCCTTCAGGATCGTCTTTATCGCGTCGGGGAACTGCTCGACATGTTCGACGCCTTCGGGGCCCATCGCGTCGCCCTCGTGGGTGACGATGAACCGGGCCGCCTTGCCGTCCGGCGACATCATCAACTTCATGCCCGCCTTGAGGTCCTCGTTGTCGAAGGCCTCGTGCGGGATGTAGAAGTAGTCGTCGCTGCGCGACTTGTCGAAGTCGTTGCCGACGTTGATCGAGTCATCGAACGTCTGCTCGGTCTGGAGGGACTGCAGATCCGCCGATCCGTAACTGTTGACCAACTTCGACTGCAGGGCCTCGGTGTCGTCGGCCGTGGCCTTCAGTTGGGCGATGATCTGCGGGAAAGCCTTGTCCACCTCCGCCAGCGAGATTCTGGCCTTGGTGATGTCTTCGGCCAGGTGGTCGATGTGGTCGATGGTGTCCCACAATGACCTGAACGCCCAGCAGATGGGGATGTCGAAACAGTGCTTCTCCCAATAGAAGTAACTCTTGATCGGGCGGAAGAAGTCGTCGAGGTTGGATACTTCCTCGTTCATCTCCTGGCTGACCCGTTCCAGGTCCTCGACGGTGAGCACGGTCTGGTGCAGTTCGTCGGACACCTTCTGGAAAAAGCCGATCTCCTTGCGCAAGACCGCGACCGAGTGCGCCTGGATTTCGGCCTGCGCATCGGTGTTGGAGTTCTGCTCCCTGTTGAACGGGAGTTGCTGACCGTTGCCGCTGCCTTGCGTGGTGAACAGGTACGGAATGCTGGCGTGCTCGAGGGCCCGGCCCAAGGGCCGGGTCATGCCTTGCACCATCGCCACACCGTGCAGGCGAATCAGCGCTCTGGCGACCCGGTCCAGCGAGATGAAGTCGGCCGAGTTGCGCATGTCGTGGTCCGTCTCGACCATCAGCATCTCGGAGAACAGCTTGCTCTTGGGGAAGTGCCGATCGGCCGCCTGGAAGCCGAGGTTGGCGGGCGCGTCGGCCGGCTGGTACTGCCTGTCGTCGTAATTCTGCCGGTAACTCGGCACGAAGATCGCGCCGAGCATGACGACGGCGGAACTGGCCACCAGGATCGGCACCGGCCAGCGCACCACGCTCGCGCCGATGCGCCGATACAGACGGCCGTGGACGGTGGTTCTCGGATCGAACATCCCGAAAAGGCTGCCGACGGTCAACACCGCCGGTCCCAGCGTCATCGCCGCCGCGATGGTGAACAACATGGTGATGGCGACGGCCGGCCCCATGGTGTGGAAGTAGTTCAGCCGCGCGAATGTCAAGCAGTAACACGCGCCGGCGATCGTCAGCCCGGAGCCGATGATGATTGGCGCGACACCCTTGTACGCGATGTAGAAACTGTCCTCCCGGCTTTCGCCCGCCTGCCGCGCCTCGTGATATCGGCCCATCAAGAAGATGCCGTAATCCGTTCCCGCGCCCAGGGTCAGCGCGATGACGATGTTCACCGCGAACGACGACAACTCGATGTACCCGTAATGCCCGAGGGTCGAGACAATCCCTTTGGCGACAAGCATTTCGATGAGCACGCCGAGCAACGGCACCAGCAGCGTCGACGGGGTGCGGTACACCAGCAGCAGCATCACGACGATCAGGATGATCGTGACGATCGTCACGTTGTTCAGGCTGGCATTGGCGATAGTGAGCGTGTCGGAGGCCAGCGGAGCTGCGCCGCTGACGAAGACCTTGAGGCCGGGTGGTGGCGTGTCCTTCTTGATGATGTCGCGAACGGCGTTCACGGACTGGTTGGCTTGAATCTGGCCGATGTCGCCGGCGAGACGAAGGAGCACATAGGTGCACTTGCCATCGACGCTTTGCGCCCCCGCCGCGGTGAACGGCTTGCCCCACAGATCCATCACGTATTGCACGTGCTTGGTGTCGTTCTGAAGGCGGCGCATCAAATCGTCGTAGTACCGGTGATCCTGGTCTCCCAGTTGCCGGTTCGCCTCGAACACCACCATGGTCAAGTTGGTCGAGTTGGATTCGTGAAACTTTTCGCCGATGTGCAGCAGCGCCCGCTGCGAGGGCGCGTAGTGCGGGACCATCGGCCCGGCGAGTTCTTCTGCGACCCGTTCCACTTGGGGCATAAAGGCATTCGTGGTGACGGCGAGAAGGCCCCAGAAGAAGATGATCGGAATCGCAAGGGCGCGGACCATCTTGGGGATGAGGGGACGCTTGACCCGGGGCTCGTCGACGCGATGCTCGGTCATGCCGACTTCACCCTGCACTGGACGTCGGCATCCTGATGGTCGCCGGTTTGTTGGTCGCGGATAACGCCGTCCACCAGCATCCGGCAACCCACCTGACCGCCATGCACGTGCACCGAGATGCTGCCGGACGCCACCGTGAGCGTGGTGGTCTCCGTGTGGGTCCACGGCAGCGTGGTGATGTCAACCTGGTGCGGATGGCCGTCGATGTCGACGTAGACGAGTTTCCCGCCTTGTCCGACGGAGCCGAACACCTCGTAGGTGATCCGTTTGAGGTTGAACTCCTCGGGTGCCTGCGGACCGTTGACGGTGATGACCGGTTCGGGTTCGGAGAACTGATGCACCTTGTACATGCACAGCAGACCCACACCGACCGCGACGACGGCGACCAGCGGCATCCAGATTCGAGCCAGGACACTCCGCCCGGTTGAACGAGGGCTCATTCGATCACCTCTCGCGACCCGGTCCGGACATCGTGTTCGTGCCCCCCGCCCTCGCCCTGGTGCCCGTCAAATAGTAGACGGTGATGTGCTCAATTGACACATCATTGTGCAAAGGCGAGGGACACCGCAACCCGAACGCGGCTGCGCGGGGCTGCCGGCCCATCCGGCTGCCCGAGGCCGCCCAGAATGCCGGTCCGGTCTTGCGCGTCAGGACACTTTCTTGAGCTGCCGTCTCAGCCGTGCGCTGCGGCGAATCTGAATGGCCAGGTTCGTCGAGGTGAACATGGGGATCACTCCGAGGAAGGTCCGCTCGGAAGGAGTCGCTCCGTGCAAGTGGTAGAGGCTGCCGAAGACGAAAAAACAGCCCAACATGAACAGAGCGCCGGGGATGCAGAGGGTCATCAACGAACCGCGATCCGCAACGACTTGCTTCGCGTAGGCCACCTCGTCCTGTGACATCGGTTCGCGCTTACGCACCTTGTGCAGAACGGCTTTGGCACTACCGATTTCTTCGCTGACCGGTGCAGTCGACCGGCGCTCCAAGCGATTCACGTACACGGCGGCGACGGCGGCCAACGTCAAGGCCAGGACAAGGCTAAGCAGGGTCAACAGACCATATAGAGACGTACTCATGTTCCAGTCCTCGCTCCGCCGTGGGACAACCGAAGGCTCGCGGAGAACGCTACCCCAACGATGCGGGCGTCAGCGCTTTCCGGAGTCCTGGTCCTTGATCACATCCCGAATGATCAATACGACCAGGATGATCAGGGCGAGCGGCACCAGCAGCTTGAAGACGATTGACGCGTGGCTGTACAGCAGGCCGTAAGCGACGGCTCCGATCACCACCATGACGAGCAGGATGGCGCGATTGATCTTGTCCGTACTCATTGAAGGAACCTAACTTCTCGACCCACCCGCACCATGTCAAAACCCGAAGTCGCCGCCACCGCCGGAATCGGATCCGCCGCCGAAGTCCGAACCGCCGCCGAAATCGGAGCCGCTGGAGTTCCATCCGCCACCAAAGCCCACGTCACCGCCGCCGGAGTATGCGGCGTCGCCGCCCGCGAATCCGATGCCGGCGCCGCCCGAATCTTGATAGCCGCCGGTGAATCCCACATCGGCCGGCGGGCTGTCGTAGCCAACGCCCTGTCCGCCGTCATAGCTGTAGCCGTTGGTATCGGCGAAGGCGGAGTCGCGGCCGGCCTCGAAGCCGCGCTCGTAGCTGCCGCCCCAATGGTCGTCGAGCAGCGCATCCATCAGCAGCACGTCGCCCAGCGCCCACGTCCAGCCCGGACCCCAGAACGCGTACGGGTAATAGCCGGGGTAGAAGAACATCCCGTTGTGGTAGCCACCGCCGTAGTAGTACGGGTAGCCGGGCTGCGCTGTGGTGCTGTAGTTGTTGTTGTTGATCGTCACCGATTCGCCGGTGTCGGGGTTCTTGGTGCGCACGGTGGCCTGCTTGCGATCGTCGGCCGGCACCGAAGTCACGGCGGCAACGTCGGGCCCGGGTTGCCGGGGGTCGAGCTTGCGGTTGGCCTTGGCGACCGTGGACTCCACCACCCGAAGATGAGCCCGCGCGGCACCGTAATCACCTTTGTCGTAAGCATTTCGGGCGTCGTACAGGCTGGCGTTGGCTTTCAACGACTCGGCGCTGACATCGGCGCCGCTCTCGTTCAGCACCGCGTTGTCGAGGTCGCTGACACTCGACGTGGCCGCGATCAGCTCCTGCTTGATCTCCTCACGCGCCTCGGAGTTCTTGCGGTGCTTGCGATTTCGGCCCGCGGCGAACCAGAGCAGGCCGGCCATGGCCAGCCCGATGCCGACGATGACCAGCGTCACCTTCAGCCAGGCCCAGTCGTCGTGCTTTTCGTGCGCGACGGGAGACGTGGTCACCGGACCGCGGGAGGCCGCGTTGACGCTCGCCAGCTTGCCGACGAAGGCGCTCGTCGCGCCGTACGGGTCGTTGCGATGATCCTTCGCCGACTGATTCATGAGTTGGTCGACGTTGTCGGCGATGGCCTTGGGCACGTTGTAGGCGCGCACGTGGTAGCCGCGAGAGTCGATCACCAGAATGACTCCGCTGAATCCCGCGTTGCGGGCCAGCATGGCGTCATGGACCGCGTCGGCCGTGGTCACGCCGCTCTGTGCGGGCGATACCGCAGCGACCCAGATCGGAGGTCCCGAACTCCACGTCCACGAGCTGGTGAGGATCTGCTGGTTCAGCTTGTCGGGGTTCTGCAGCGGCGGCCTGGCGCCCGGGTCGACCACCACGTGCGTCTGGGCGTCGAACCTGTTCACCAGCTGGTCTGTGTAGGTGTCGGCCGAGGCGGACGGAGCGAGCAGCAGTGCCAGCACCATGGTCAACGCAGCCAGCGCAAGGCTGCGGAAGCGTGAAGTCACATCTCTCCTGCCGTCGTTGCGTCGATCCTTGCGCGGGCCGCGGAAACGTCCACTTGCGACATCACCCTCAATGTCAGCACCGCCGATACCGCGAGGAATTCCTCAGCGTGAGCGCCCACCCTAGCCCGTTTCCGGCGGATCCGCCGCCGGCGCGGCCCGGCTGGTTACCGCGGCCGGCCAACCACGAGCGCAGCGCCGGAGTTGCCCGGTCACCGCTAGATCTTGACCATCAGTGGCCAGACCGTCCAGCTCTCGTCGCAATACTCCGTGATCGCACGATCCGACGGGAACTTGCCGCTGCGTGCGGTGTTGAGGATCGACATCTTGGTCAACGATTCCCGGTCCTGCCAGGCCGCGCTGACCCGCTCCTGGCAGCCCATATAGGACGCGTAGTCGGCCGCCACACCAGGAAGGGGTCGTCGTAGCGCGGGTTGTCCACAAGGGGCCGGAACACTTCGGTGTCCCCGCGCGAGATCGTCCCGCCGGCAATGAGATCCAGCACCGCGCGCAGCTCGTCGTCGCCGTCGATGTAATCGGCCGGACGATACCCGTTGGCCTTGACCGCCGCGACCTGCTCCTCCGTCAGGCCGAACAGGAAAAAGTTCTCCGGCCCGACCTCGTCGCGTATCTCGACGTTCGCCCCGGTGGCGGTCAGTGCGCGCCGGTCAGATTCAGCGTCACCACCCCGGCGATGATCAGCCCGACGCCGAGAACCTTCGTCACGGATATCGACGAGCCCAGGAACAGCACGGCGATCAGCACGATCAGGGCGGTACCGATCGCGGACCACAACGCGTAGGCGACGTCGGTCTGCATACCGCGCGAAATCGACACCGCCAGCAGCGCGAAGGATACGGCATAACCGATCAGGCACACCACGGTCGGCCACAGTCGGCTGAAGCCGTCGGTGCTCTTGAGCAGGCTGGTCGCTATCACCTCTGCGAATATGGCGCCGAGGAGAAAGAGATAGGTCAAAACGCCTCCTTGAATACCCGGGTACACGTACGTATTTACCTGACAGGGCGGCAACAGACGTCGTCTTCCGCTCGCCGACGAAGGGTTGCGCCGTATGACGCTTGCCGGGCATCCAGTGGAGCTCGATGTCAGCGAGGTTATCGGGGAACGCGCATCACTGGCCGCGACGTACTATCCCGCCCGCGGCGACGAGCGGGCCCCCGCGGTGCTGGTTTGCCTGCCGGGCGGCACCTACAGCCGCGAAATACTGGGACCTCGACATCCCCGGCCACCACGGGTACAGCTTCGCCGGCTTCGCCACCGAGAACGGCTACGCCGTCGTGACGATCGATCCTTTGGGTACCGGCGAAAGCTCGCAGCCCGCAAGCGATTTCGACTTCGGCGATATCGCCGCGACGCTGGCGTGCGCCGTTTCCGCCCTGCCGGACACGATCGGCTGCCACGCGCCGCCGGTCGCCGTGGCGCATTCACTGGGCGGGTATCTGGCCATCACTCAGCAAGCGCTGTTTTCCAGTTATGCCGGGCTGGCGGTGCTGGGTTGCACCAATCAGCACGTTGCGCCACTGAACCTGGATGCCGCGATCATCGCGCGCTGCGCCACCCCACGAGGCCGCACCGAGCTGGCCGCCGAAATCCTGTCCGCCCTTCCGCAGCCGTATTTCGAGGGGCCGCGCGAGCACCTGCAGAGCTGGTTCCACCTCGCCGACGTGCCCGCCGGCGTCGTCGCGGCCGACTCCGTCACCGCCAAGTCGGTCGTTCCCCGGGTGTTCGGCACGGCGATGATTCCCGGCGTCGTCGCCGAGCACGCGGCGCGGATCGACGTCCCGGTGCTCGTCGGTTACGGCGTGGTCGACGTCTCGCCGGATCCGCGCGCCGAGGCCGGCCTGTACCGGAGCAGCCCCGACATCACCACGATCGTGCTGGCCGACAGCGCCCACTGCCACAACATGGCGTCGAGCCGGCATCGGCTGTGGCGTCGCCTGCTCGCCTGGGCCGCCACCGTAACCTTGCCAGCGTGATGAATGGGCTCGACCAGAGACTGGCCCGCTACGCCCCTGCCGTGCTCAGCCTGTTTAGGTGCGTCTACGGTTTGCTCTTTGCCGCGTACGGCTCGAGGAGCCTCTTTGACTGGCCAGTCCGCTCGCCCGTTCATATCGGGTTCGGCGTCTGGCCAGAGTGGTACGCCGGGGTGATCGAAATCGTCGCGGGTTTGCTCATCGCAAGCGGGTTGTTCACCCGCGCCGTCGCGTTCGTCGCGTCGGGCGAGATGGCGGTCGCTTACTTCGCAATTCACCAACCCAAGGCGCTTTGGCCCGTCGCCGATCCGCCCGCCGGCAACGGTGGGGCCCTGGCAATCCTGTTCTGCTTCGCCTTCTTCCTGCTGGTCTTCTTCGGTGGCGGCGCCTACTCGCTCGATGCGCTACGCCGAAAGGCGTAGAGCTGAGGCTTTCCCTCGACCGGCGATAATGGCATTCTCTGATACGGAGAAGCTGTTTCCAGCGGCGGACGGGATCGGAGAGGTTGACGATGAGCGCACAACGCTGCGACGGGACGGTGGCTCTCGTCACCGGATGCAGCCGGGGCCTGGGCAAGGCGATCGCCGTGCGGCTGGCCGAACGCGGGGCCACGGTGGCGTTGACCGCCCGCACGATGGACCCCGATCCGAAGTACCAGGGGTCGCTAAGCCAGACGCGCGACGAGATCGTCGCCGCGGGTGGGAAAGCCATTGCGGTTCAGGCGGATCTGTCGCAATCCGACGACCGGGAGCGGCTCTTCGCCGAGGTGACCGGCGCCGTCGGCGCGCCCGACATCCTGGTCAACAACGCCGCGGTGACGTTCCTGCGGCCCCTCGACGGGTTTCCCGAGCGACGCGCCCGGCTGATGATGGAGATGCACGTGCTCGGGCCCCTGCATCTGTGTCAGCTGGCGATACCCGCGATGCGCGAGCGTGGACGCGGCTGGATCTTGAATCTGACCTCGGTTGGCGGCGACCTGCCGCCCGGGCCGCCGTTCTCGGAGTTCGACCGGACCGCCGGCTTCGGCATCTACGGCACGGCCAAGGCCGCGCTCAATCGGTTGACGAAAAGCCTTGCGGCCGAACTCTACGACGACGGCATCGCGGTGAACGCCGCCGCCCCGTCCAATCCGGTGGCCACGCCCGGCGCCGGCACCCTCGATCTGGCCAAGACCGACACCGAGGACATCGCGCTGATCACCGAGACGGCGTTCCGGCTGTGCACGGGTGATCCGAAGACGCTGACCGGGCGCGTCGCACACACCCAGCCTTTCCTCGCCGAGGTCGGCTGGACGAGGACCGGCCCGCTGACCGGATGAGCCGAGCCGAGCTCGACCCCACCGAGCTGCGCCGGCGACTCGCCCGCGCCGGCGTCACCGATGTCGTCCCGTTGGCCGGGGGAGCCTCCAGCCTGACCTTCGCGGGCACCGGGGACGGCCAACGCGTGGTGATCAAGGTCGCTCCGCCGGGCGTCGAACCGGTCGCGCATCGCGACGTACTGCGTCAGGCCCGCATCATCAAAGCGCTTGCCGCGACAAGTGTTCCGGTGCCGGAGGTGCTGTGGGAAGACGCGGGGGATCCGCCCGGCACACCACCGCTGTATGTGATGTCGTATATCGAAGGCGATTGTGTGGAGCCGTTATTCGACGATTGCCCACCCGTGTCCCAGCTAGGCGATCGGTACCGAAATGCGTGCCGCGCCATGGCCGCGCTGCACAGCCTCGCGCCGGCGGAGCTCGGGCTGGGCGAGGAGCCGATGGTCGACCCGGTCGCCGAAGTAAACCGGTGGTCCGACACGCTGCGGACCGTCGACCCGGCGCTGGTGCCCGACTGGCCGAGAGTGCGCGACGCGCTGTTGGATTGCACGCCGAGCGCGATGGCGCCCCGTGTGGTGCACGGTGACTTCCGGCTGGGCAACCTGCTCGCCGCCGGGTCACGCGTCAACGCCGTCATCGACTGGGAGATCTGGTCGATAGGTGACCCGCGCATCGATGCGGGCTGGTTTTTGATCAACTGCGACCCGGACACATACCGGCGGGTTACCGCACCCGACGGCACGGTGCCACCCATCGCCGAGCTCGCCGAGCTGTACGGGTCTGAGTTAGGTTGCCACGTCAGCGATTTAGGGTGGTTCAACGCGCTGGCGTGCTTCAAGTCGGCGGCGACGTGGTCACTGATCGTCAAACACAATCGCCGGCGGGCTGCACCGCGAGCCGAATTGGACGCCATGGCAGCGGTTTTGCCGAGACTGCTCGACCGAGCCCGGTCGGCGCTGGCTTAGCGTCGGGGATAGGCCTTACTGGCAGCTGACCAAGAGATTTTCACAGATCATTCCGACGTCACCCGTGTCGTTCACAGGCTGGCCCTCATTGGATGGGTTGGTCCAGGTGGTCGGAAACGGGCTCCACACGTCGTCGGACCCCGGCGGTTGAGGGCGCGGATCGACGTTCGGGTCCGCGCGCGCGATGCCGGCGCCGCTCGCCAAGGCGATGGCCGCCGTCGCGCAGACAAGCACTCCGCGAGCGCGCGTGCGAAGCGTCATCGCCGCCTCCTCGGTTTCTGCCGGGATTGTTGGCTTTTCGAAACCCAAAGTCTACCCGTGGCCCGTATCGCGTAACAGTTACAAACACACAACAACTTCGGCCAGCCGTCCAGCAAATTTCGCTACTCGAATTGCCGGATGCGTACGGTGTCGCCCGTGAGGCCAATAGCCGCGGTCGTTCGTCGCGCCCTGGTGGCCGCCGTGTGCCTGGCTGTTTCTTTGCCCACGGCGCCGACGACCGGCGCGGATCCCGATGCCGCCCCGCCCCCTCCGGAGGCGGCGCCGGTGGCCGACGGAGCGTTGCCCTCCAATCCTCCGGTAATCCTCAACACCCCCGACGGCTGGACCCTGGGCCTGGGCGCCAGAGACGAGGCGCAGGTTCCGGTGGCGCCGTTGACCACCGCGGTGTCCTCCCGCGAATACCTCGCCAGCGGGATATTCGTCGGCTCGCTGGTGGGGCCGGGACGGCCCCAGGGTGTGCTCGAGGTGGGTTACGAGATCGGCTGTGGAATCGACATGAGCACGTCCGACGGCGTCACGATCGGCGGCAGCGCGGGCATCACCCCGGGTGTGACGGGACCGGTGACCGGTGTGCCGGGAGACGTGCTTCCGTTGGTCGTTGCTCCGATCGCGGGCGTGCTCAACGTCGGGCTCAAGCCCGGCCTCGTGATCGTGGTGCCCGTGGTCAAGAAACAGTTCCGCGGCCCGAATCCCTGGGTCATGGTCAGCAACTTCCACGTCAAGATCGACGGCTGCGTGGGCCAGTCGTTCATCCGCTCCTATGCGGTGCTCAATCGGGTGACCGACGATTCCGACGTGGTCCTGTCCTACGTCGGCGTCACCAAGGCCGTCTGACCAGGTTCGCGCTCAGCCGCGGGGGATGCCCGCCAGCTTGTCGGTGAACTTAGCCTCGGCGGCCGCCCGCAACCGCGGCAGATGTTCGGAGGGAAACAGATCGGGCGCGGGTTCACGGTCTTTCAGCAACAGCCTGGCCAGCGTGACCTTGTGTACTTCGGTCGGACCATCGGCCAGCCCGAGCACGAACGACTCGACCAGGTATTGCACGAACGGCATCTCGTGGGTGGTGCCCAACGATCCGTGCACCTGAAGCGCCCGCGACGACACGTCGTGCAGGACCTTCTGCATCATCGCCTTCACCGCGGAGATGTCGGCCCGTACGGCCTTGTAATCGTTGAATTGGTCGATCTTCCAAGCCGTTTGAAGCGTCAGCAGCCGGAACGCCTCGATCTCCATCCACGAGTCGGCGACCATCTCCTGCACGAGCTGCTTGTTGGCCAGTGCCTCGCCCTGGGTGTAACGCGAGACCGCGCGCTCGCAGATCATGTCGTAGATCCGGCGGACCAGGCCCACGGTGCGCATCGCGTGGTGAATCCGCCCGCCGCCCAGGCGAGTCTGAGCGACGACGAACGCCCCGCCGCGCGGGCCCAACATGTGATCGGCCGGCACGCGGACGTTTTCGTAGCGGACATAACCCTCACGGCCACCGCCGGCCGGCTGGTAACCCAGCCCGACGTCGCGCAGCACGTTGATGCCGGGGGTGTCGCCGGGAACGACGAACATCGAATAGCGCTCATAGGGCGGCGCCTCCGGGTCGGTCATCGCCATCACGATGATGAACGACGCCATCGAGGCGAACGACGAAAACCACTTCTCCCCGTTGATGACCCAGTGATCGCCGTCCTGCATCGCGGTGGTGCGAAACACCTTCGGGTCGGCCCCGCCCTGCGGCTCGGTCATCGAGAAACACGAGATGATGCGGTTGTCCAGCAGGGGCTCTAGGTAGCGCTCCTTGAGCTCGGGTGTGCCGTAGTGCGCCAGGATCTCGCTGTTACCGGAATCGGGCGCCTGCGAGCCGAAGACGATCGGCGCGCACTCCGAGCGGCCCAGGATCTCGTTGAGCAGCGCCAACTTCACCTGGCCGTAGCCGGGGCCGCCCAGATGTGGTCCCAGGTGGGTGGCCCAGAGCCCGCGCTTTTTCACGACCTCCTGCAGCGGCGGGATGAGCGCCTGCCGCACCGGGTCGTTGAGGTCGTGAGATTCCTTGACAATCAGGTCGATCGGCTCGCACTCCTCGCGTACGAAGCCTTCGACCCACTGCAGTTGTTCTGCCCACTCCGGGTCGGTGGAGAAGTCCCACGACATCTGTTACCCCTTCTCGCTCTGCGCCACCACGCCGGCGTCTTCCAGCTCCCTGATGGCCTGTGTGTCCAATCCCAGTTCGCCCAGCAGCGCGCGCGTGTGATCGCCCGGCAACGACGGGGATGCCGGCGCAGCCGGACGGGTCCGGGAAAAGCGCGGCGCCGGTGCGGGTTGCGTGATGCCGTCGAGTTCGATGAACGTCTGCCGCGCGGCGTTGTGCGGGTGCTGCGGCGCCTCCGCCAGCGAAAGCACCGGTGTCGCGCAGCATCCCGGAGTATCGAGGAGGCGCCCCCACTCGTCGCGGGTCTTCTCGGCGAAGCGCGCGGCCAGCGCGGCCCGGTGGGCGGCCCACGCCGTCGGGTCGGCATCGTCGTGGGCCTCGAGGATCGCGCTGAGCAGCCCGACCGCCAACAGCATTCCGCCGCCGCCATAGTCGCCAACGAGATTCAGCGGCGGGACCGGTGATTCGGCGGTGCCGATGGCATGCAGGGCGCCCGTCAGCGCAAGGTAATTGATGTCGTGACCCGCGTGACCCGCCAGCGGCCCGTCCTGTCCGTAGCCGGTCATGCGGGCATAGACCAGGCGGGAATTGCGTTCCCGCAGCGCATCCGGACCGATGCCGAGGCGTTCGGCCACGCCGGGCCGGTACGACGAAGGCGTCGGCGCCGGCGGCCAGCCGATGGACGAGCTCCCGGCCGCGCGGATCCTTCACGTCGGCGGCCAGTGACCGCTGGCTGCGGCGGACGGTGTGGTCGACGGGCGCCGGGCCGTCAACACCGGCAAGGGCGTCGATGCGGATGACGTCGGCACCCAAGTCTCCCAACAGCATTCCGCAAAACGGTGCGGGCCCCAATCCGCCCATCATGACGATGCGCACGCCGCGTAGCGGACCGGTCATGAAGACCACCTCTTGCGGCGCTCGGCCGCCTCGTCGGTCGCGTGGGAAATCACCTGATTGCGGTTCTCCAGTTCCATGGCCGCCGCCAGGCTGGTGGCGTCGGTGTTGACCTGGAGAGCGCGCTTGGTCAGCTGGGCGCCGAGCGGGGCATGGCTCGCGATCAGCGACGCCAACTCCACCGCGCGGTGGGCCAGCCGGTCCGGCTCGACGATCTCACTGACCAGACCCCGTCGGTCGGCCTCGGAGGCTGTTACGGTGCGGCCGGTGAGCATCCAGTCGGCGGCCACGCTGGTGCCGACGATGCGCGGTAGGTGGTAGCTCATCCCCATCTCGGCGCCCGAGAGACCGAGCAGAATGGCGGCGTTGCCGAAAGACGCCGCGGCCGAACATATTCGGATGTCAGCGGCCAGGCAGAGCGCCAGCCCCGCTCCCACGCAGGGGCCGTTGACGGCGGCGATGACCGGTTGCGGCAACGCGTGCACCGCTTCGGCGAGCGCGGCCATCCGCTCCTGAAAACGCAGCCGGTCCAGCGCGGGCGCGCCGGCCTCGGGCATCGAGGGGCCGAAGTCGCGCATGTCGATGCCCGCGCAGAACCCGCGCCCGGCGCCGGTCAGCACGACGGCGCGCACCGAGCGGTCGATGGTCAGATCGCTCAAGGCCTGCCGCAGTTCGGTTTGCATCGCCTCGTCGATGGCGTTGAGCCGCTGCGGGCGATTGAGCCGCAGAATGACGACTCCATCCTCGGGCCGCTCGAACTCCACGGTGTCCGGCATGGTCACACCCGCTCGATGATCGTCGCCGTACCCATCCCGCCGCCGGTGCACATGGTCACCAGTCCCGTTGTCAGATCCCGGCGTTCGAGCTCATCCAGCACGGTGCCGATCAGCATCGCGCCGGTGGCGCCGATGGCGTGCCCGAGCGCGATCGCGCCGCCGTTGACGTTGACCACCTCGGGGTCGATGTCGAGATCGCGCATGGTCTTGAGCGGAACCGCGGCGAAGGCCTCGTTGATCTCCCAGAGATCGATGTCGCAGACCGTCATTCCGGCCCGCTCGAGGCATCGCTGAGCCGCCGGTCCGGGCGCGGTGAGCATGATGACCGGTTCGCTGCCGATCGCCGCGGTGGCCCGGATCTGCGCTCGCGGCGTCACCCGATGGGTGTGCATCCAATTCGAGGAGGCCAGCGCCACCGCGGCGGCTCCGTCGACCACCCCGGAGGAATTACCCGCATGATGCACGTGATCGATGCGGCAGATGCCCGGATAGCGCTGCAGGCAGATCTCGTCGAACGTGCGCTGCTCACCGTCGGCACAGGCGGCGCCCATCGCGGCGAAGGCCGGCTTGAGGCGGGCGAGCGACTCGGTGGTGGTGCCCGCACGGGGATGCTCGTCACGGTCGACGGAACCGTCCGGCGTCGACACGTCGACCAGCGAACGCGCGAAGCGCCCCTGCTCGATGGCCGCGGCGGCGCGGCTCTGGCTCTGCGCGGCGTAGGCGTCGACGGTCTCGCGGCTGAATCCCTCCAGGGTGGCGATCAGGTCAGCCGAAACACCCTGCGGGACAGTCGGATACAGCGCACGAAGGTCCGGGTTTTTCCCGTCGATGGTCGGGACGCCGGCCGTGACGTCCCAGCGCGACATCGACTCGACGCCGCCGGCGATCACCAGATCTTCGCTGCCCGCGGCGATGCCGGATGCCGCAACGGTCACCGCCTGCTGACCCGACCCGCAAAATCGGCTCAGCGTCATCCCGGGAACGCTCTCGGGCCAGCCGGCCAGCAGCACCGACAGGCGGGCGATGTCGTCGCTGTGGTCTCCGCTGAGGATGCCGTTGCCGGCGATCACGTCGTCGACGTCGGCCGGCTCGAAGCCGATCCGCTCCGCCAGGGCGGTGAGGCACCGGGCGAGCAGGGCTTGCGGGTGCACGCCGTGCAGTCCGCCGTCGGGGCGGCCACGCCCGCGGGGCGTGCGCACCGCGTCGACAATCCAGGCATCGATGATGGACTCCGATCGTCGTGGGCCGGTCGCTAGAGGGTGGGGCGGACGGGCACGGGTCACCCGCGATCGTAATCTGTCTCTCGACTTTGGAGAACAACCTTCTCCAAAATAGCGAAGCTGTTCTCGCTCGCGGTGGGGGCGGCGCCGGGTTGCGCCGCTCTGGTCACACGCGCCCCGTCAGTCCCCCGCTGAAGGGTGATTGGGTGTGTGCCGGGCACTCGGCACTGCGGTCCCGCGGCGTGGTTGGCGACTCGAGTAAGCCTCGAAAGCCATTACTACTCGTCCTCGCACATGCCGCCGAAGTGGAAAGCATTGGCTCGCAGACCGACTGGCGCCACAACGCGCCGGTGGCGGCGGACGTGCGTTCGCCCCTGGCCCCGCGTCCAGCGCGCAATGGGATCGCCGCGTCCGCACGGTGCATAACCGGGTGCTCAGCGGGTAGCCCGGCGCCATGACCAAGATCGGATACTTTCTCACCTGCGAGCAGTTCGGCCCCAAGGAACTCATCGACCAGGCCAAGCGCGCGGAGGACGCCGGATTCGAGGCGCTGTGGATCTCAGACCACTATCACCCCTGGAACGACGAGCAGGGTCAGAGCCCGTTTGTGTGGGGGGTAATCGGTGCGCTGTCGGAGGCGACGTCGCTGCCGGTCAGCACCGCCGTCACCTGCCCGACCGTCCGAATCCACCCGGCGATCATCGCGCAGGCGTCGGCCACCGCGGCCGTGCAACTCGACGGGCGCTTCGTGCTCGGGGTGGGCAGCGGCGAGGCCCTCAACGAACACATTCTGGGCGATCCCTGGCCGTCCGCCGGGGTGCGCCTCGAGATGCTGGAGGAGTCGATCGACGTCATTCGCAAGCTGCACAAGGGTGGTGAGGTGAGCCACCACGGCAAGCATTACGAGGTGCAGGAGGCGCAGGTCTACACCCGACCGGAGCAACCGGTGCCGATCTATGTGTCCGCGTTCGGCCCGCAGGCCGTTGAGCTGGCGGCCCGCATCGGCGACGGCTACAGCATCGCCATGCCCGATGGCGACCTGGTCAAGCAATTCCGGGAGGCCGGCGGGGGTGACAAACCGGTGCAGGGAGGTACGAAGGTCTGCTGGGACGAGGACGCCGACGCCGCCCTGAAGACCGCGCACCGGTTGTGGGCCAACGAGGGCCTGCCCGGCCAGACGTCGCAAATCCTGCCGCGGCCCAAGGATTTCGCGGCACTGCAGTCGCTGGTGCCGCTGGAGACGGTGGCCGACCGCGTCGCGTGCGGCCCGGATCCCGAAAAGCACATCGCGCAGGTTCGCGAGTACATCGACGCCGGCGTCGACGAGATCTACGTGCAGCAGATCGGCCCCGACATGGACGGGTTCTTCGCGGCGTGGGAGCAGGGCGTGCTGCCGGAACTGCGTGCCTAGGATTCAGCCCTCAAAATCGGTGCCGCCGGTGAGCTCTTCCCATTTTCGGATCTCGGCGGCGCGCGCATCCGCTGTGTAGCGGTAGGCGGCCAGCGCGTCGGGCCCGAGCAACAAAAATGCTGGCGGCTCAGGCGATTCAACGGCCGCGATGATGGCGTTGCCGGCCTTGGCGGGGTCGCCGGGCTGATTGCCATGCGTGGTGTCGTTTTCCTTGCGACGCTGTCCCGCGGTGGCAGCGTAGTCATCGATGACGGTGGCCGACTGGGCCAGCGAGCGGCCGGTGAAATCGGTGCGGAAAGCGCCCGGTTCGACGATGGTCACCGAAATGCCCAGCGGGACAAGCTCACCGCGAAGGGCTCCGCTGATGCCTTCGATCGCGGCCTTCGCCGCCGAGTAGTATCCGGACCCCACCGGCGTCAACTGGGCGCCGATCGAGGAGATGTTCACGATGGCGCCGCTGCGCCGGGCCCGCATGCCGGGCAGTACCGCCTTGATCATGGCAACGGTGCCGAAGAAATGCGTCTCGAACAGTGCGCGGACGTCGGCGTCGTCGCCTTCCTCGACCGCGGCGCGATACCCGTAGCCCGCGTTGTTGACCAGCACGTCGATCTGGCCGAACCGCTCGACCGCCTGCTGCACGGCCGAAGCGACCTGCGCGGGGTCGGTGACATCCAGGGCGGCGGTGAGCACCCGCTCGGGTGCGGTCTCGACCAGGTCGGCGACCGCGGAGGGGTCCCGCGCGGTGACGACGGCGTTGTGGCCGGCGCCGATGACGGCCTCGGCGAGCGCGCGACCGAGCCCGGTCGAGCACCCGGTGATGAGCCATGTGGACATGATCGTTTCCCTTCACCTCAGTCGGTCAGTGCCCGGCCCGCAATCAATGGGGCGGGTTCACCCACCACATCCTTTCCTTCGCCGCGGTGTACTCCTTCCACTTCTGCACCGAGGCCATGTCCATCGGCGAGAACTTCCACTGCCGCACCGGGTCGACCAACCGGATGGCAAACCGGGTGCGTTGCTCGGCGGGTGACACCGAAAACCAGACGAACAGCACCATCTCGCCGCTGGACGGCAGGTGGCTGATGTAGCGCTGGAAATAGTGCTTCTGCAATTTCAGCAGCTCAATTTGGAGCCGTCGCTTGAGTCGCTCGTATTCGTCGCGCGACATCCGATGGTCGTAGGGGTATCGCTCGCGCCACGTGTCGATGTGGTTGCCGTCCCGGTCCAGCAGGACCGGGTCGTCGTCATCGTCGTCCACGGTGTATCCGTGTTCGGGGGTCGGCAGAGCGTCCAGATCGATTTCGGTCATCGTTCGACGCTATCGGCCTTGTCGACCCCTTACCCGTCGAAGGCCGGACCGTCGAATCGATCTCGAGTGATGAACTCGGCGACCGGGCGGCGGCGCAATTTGGTCAGCTGCCGCACCGGCTTTCCGAGCGGCACGACGGCGGCCACCGCGTGCCGGTCGGGGATGCCCAGCAGTTCGCGGACGTGTTCTTCGGCCGCGATCGCCATCGTCGTGATGGTGCCGCCGTAGCCCTCGCTACGCGCGGCGAGCAAGATGTTCCAGATCAGCGGGTAGACCGAGGCTCCGCCGGCGATGCCGACGCGGTCCAGATTCTGGTCGATTGCGGCGACAACGGCCAGGTCCACCGAAACCACCAGGACGACAGGCGCTTTGGCGATCGGCGCCACGAAGGTGTCGGGGATCTCGGTCGCGTCGATGACGTCTTGCGGCACGCCGCTGGGATGAATTGAATTCCAAGGGTTTTCATCCGCCTGTAACTGGGCGAAGTAGCGGCGAGCGGCGGGCTTGCCGAGTTCGGCCAGCCGGTGGCGGACCGTTTCGTCGCGCACCACGGTGACGTGGGCGCCCTGCCTGTTGCCGCCGCTGGGAGCGAAACGGGCGTTGTCGAAGATGCGCCCCAGCACCTCGTCGGGCAACGGATCGTCGGTGAATTCCCGTGCCGCGAAAGTTGTTCGCATCACGTCGTATAGCTGCATGGCGGGATGGCTCATCAACTCGCGGACGCGCACCGCTCCAGGCGGAAGGTGCGTTCGAACCCGGCCGGCTTCGTCGTCAACGTCACCTCCACCGCACCGCTGGGGGCGATGACGTAGCGCTCCTCGACGTCGGGCCCGTCCGTCCAGCGACCCACCGGCTGACGCCCGAGGTCGTTGCGGTCGTAGAGGGCCGGGTCGAACGGGAACAGCACCGGGTCATAGGGCGTGACGTCGCCGTCGGGCCGCCCGTTGACCAGGCGGCTGCATTCCACGAACCGGAAGTGCCCGATGTTGTGTGCCGCTCGATATTTTCGCTTCACCACCAGCGGCGATTGCCCGTCGGCCGGAAGCGAAACGTCCTTGCACAAGATCGGGTCGAAGACGACACCGGCACCGGCCTCGGCCTCCCGAAATACCCCGAAGTTCCTCGAGAAGCGTTCGGACAGCGCGAAACCGGACTCCTTGTCCAGAAAGACGGCGAGACCGATGGCGGTGGCGGCGAAGGGGTGCGGCGAGCGTCTCACCCGCTTCTCGCCGAAGGTGCTGCGCAGCATCCGGGACACCAGCGGGAAGCCGCCGGCCCCGCCGACGACGTAGATGCCCGCCACCTCCGACCAGTCCACGTCCTTGCGGCCGCGCGCCGGATCGTGCAGGACCCGGTTGAGCAACTCCGTCGTCTGGTCGACCAGCGGCGCGCACACCGCGTAGACGTCGTCGATGGGGCAGGAGAACGGGGGCCGATCGACCGCAGACAGGTCCACCAGGAAGCGGCGTGTCTGCGGGCCGACGGCCTCTTTACGGGCGGCGCACTCCTCGGCCAGCAGATCGCGCTCGGCGGCGTCGAGGCCGGGCAGGTTGGCGCGGGCCAGCACCAGCTCCACGATCGCCTCGTCGAAGTCGTCACCGCCGAGGCGCTGAATGCCCTCGCTGATGACGACCTCGTTCGCGTGCCCGGTCATCTTCAGCAGCGACGCGTCGAATGTGCCGCCGCCCAGGTCGTAGATGAGGACGTATTCGCGCTTGGCGGTGATGGTGGATCGGTATCGGTGGGCGTATTCGAGGCTCGCGGCGGACGGCTCGTTGAGCAGCGCGACGACGTGAAAACCGGCGGCCACGTAGGCGTCCAGGGTCAGCAGGCGCTGGGCGCTCGAGGCGTTGGCCGGCACGCTGATCGCGGCCTCGATGCCTTCGCCCGGCGCCAGGGTGGCGTTCGAGTGCCGTTGCAGATCGGTTTTCAGCTGGGCCAGGAAGCCGGTGAGGAGGTCGGCCAGGCGATAGTCACGGCCCGCGAGGGTGACCTCGGTCTGGGGGCCGGCGTCGTTGAGCAGGCGTTTGAACGAGCGCAGCACCGACCATCCCGGTTCGTGGCGGACGGCCGCGGCGTCCGCGCCGAAGCGCAACTCCCCGGCGGCATTGGCGGCGATGAGCGATGGCCACGCATCCACGCCCTCGAAGGAGACGACGGGATAGTTGCCTCGGTCGACGGCCGCGACGACAGTGTGGGTGGTGCCAAAGTCGATACCGACTCTCATCGCGCAAGCTTAGGACCGCGACGCGGGCTTGGGCACGACCTTTCTCCGCGGCGTGCCGTACGAGTTCGGTCAGTCCTCGAAATGGCGCTCGTAGTCGTAGCGCTCGAGCCACCACTGCAGGCTGTGGGTCCCCATCGCGAGCAGCGCCATCAACCCAACGCAGACGACGCTGACGATCGCAGTCACAGCCTGTCCATTTCGCGCGCCATGCGGGCGTTCTCGATGTAGGTGTAATGCGTCGGGTAGTGGGGGTGCCGCGGCTGATTCGCGTCCGCGGCCATCCGCCGCAGCGCGCTGGCGATCCGGCCGGCGAGGGGGGCGCGGCGCGTCCCCTGGACTGCGGCGGTGCCGAAGAGCACCTGTTGGGTGCTGATCAGGACCTCTGCGGGTGCCCCTTCGGCCGACGGCGCCGCCGAGAGCGGTTGCGGAATGGGCTGGGTATCGGGTGCGGCCCGGAGTCCCGTTGGCGTGACCAGCATTTCGTCCACCTTCTTCGCGTAGGTCTGCCGGTGATGCAGTCAACGTAAGGTCGGCGATCGCCAGTAGGCACGCGTAGTCGACTACCTGTTTGTGCGCGGGTCGTTACGGCACCTCGGCAGTTACGGGTCAGCGGGCGGTCAACGCTCCTGAACGTCGACGATCCCGGGAGTCGACGTCGGCAGCCCGTCCCACCTGCGTTGCACCTCGCGTTCGGCGGCGGTGGGGATCAGGCCCGAGGGCGCGAACAGCCTCGAGGGCACCGGGTCGTCCTCGGTCAAAGGCCGGCTCAACTTGCTGCCCGGACCGCGAATTGCCCCGAGCGCAACCAGGACTCCGGCGATCAGCACGATGACGACGGCCATCGCGAACAGGATGGACAGGGTGCCCTGGATGGAGGTGTTGCGGATGACCTCGTCGAGCTGATGGGCGTTCTTGGCCGACCCGAACGACGTCTCACCGGCGCTCCTGGCGGCCAGGTACCGGAAGTGTTGCGTCCAGTAGCCGACGGCGGGGTCCGCGGAGAAGATCTTCTGCCATGACGCGCTCAGCGTCACCACCAGATCCCACAGCAGCGGCACCCCGGGAACCCACGCCCATTGCAGCAGGCCCTTCTTGATGACGATCACCGTGATGACGGTCAGCGCGATCGCCGCGAGCAGCTGGTTGGCAATGCCGAACAGCGGAAACAGCGTGTTGATGCCGCCCAACGGATCGGTCACACCCATCAGCAGGATGCCGCCCCACGCGGCGACCACCGCCAGGCTGCATCCCCAGACGCCCGGGCGCCAACTCGGGTTTTGCAGCTTGGCCAGCGGCCCGCCCAGGTTGGCCAGCGCATCGGAGAGCATGAACCGCGCGACCCGGGTGCCGGCGTCGACGGCGGTCAGGATGAACAGCGCCTCGAACATGATCGCGAAGTGGTACCAGAACGCCTTGAGACCGGCGCCGCCGAAGGCCCGATTCAGCACCTCGGACATGCCCACTGCCAGCGTCGGGGCGCCGCCGGTGCGTGACACGATCGATTTCTCGCCGACGCCGGCGGCGGCCTGGTTCAGCTGGTCCGCGGTCGCCGGCCCGCCCGACAACCCGAGGCCGTTGACGTAGTGCGCCGCGGTGGCCGCGGTCCCGCCGGTCTGCGCGGCCGCGGCGTTGAGCGCGAAGTACACGTGTTGGTCGAGGACGGCCGCGCTGATGAGCGCCATGACGGCGACGAACGACTCGGTCAGCATGCCGCCGTAGCCGATGAAGCGCATCTGGCTTTCCTTCTCCAGCAGCTTGGGCGTCGTCCCCGACGAGATCAGCGCGTGGAATCCGGACAGCGCGCCGCACGCGATGGTGATGAACAGGAACGGAAACAGCGAGCCGGCGAACACCGGCCCGTCGCCCCGGTGGGCGAACCGCGAGACCGCCGGCGCCTGGATGAGCGGATGCGCGAGGAAGATGCCGAGCGCCAGCAACGCGATGGCGCCGATCTTCATGAACGTCGACAGGTAGTCGCGCGGCGCCAGCAGCAGCCACACCGGCAGCGCCGACGCCACGAACCCGTAGCTGATGATCAGCCAGGAAACGGTGACCGCCGATAGGTTCAACCACGATGCGCCCCAAGGCGTTTCGCTGACCCAGTTGCCGGAGACCACGGCGAGCATCAGCAACGCGAAACCGATAAGGGAGACCTCGCCTACCCGCCCTGGCCGCAGGAACCGCAGGTAGCAGCCCATGAAGAGGGCGATGGGAATGGTCATGGCGATGGAGAACACGCCCCACGGGCTCTGGGCCAGTCCGCGCACCACCACCAGCGCGAGCACCGCGATGATCATCACCATGATGACGAGCACGCCCACCATCGCGGCGGCCCCGCCGGTGGCGCCCAGCTCGTCGCGCGCCATCTGGCCCAGCGAACGGCCCCGGCGCCGGGTGGAGATCCACAGCACCAGGTAGTCCTGCACCGCCCCGGCGAATACCGCGCCCAGGATGATCCAGATGGTGCACGGCAGATAGCCCATCTGCGTGGCCAGCACCGGGCCGACGAGCGGCCCGGCCCCGGCGATGGCGGCGAAGTGATGGCCGAAGAGCACCCGACGGTCGGTCGGAACGTAATCGCTGCCGTCGTCGAGGATCTCGGCGGGCGTGGCGTGGTCGTCGCGCGGCCGGACGATCTTCACTTCGATCAGCCGGGCGTAGAACCGGAATCCGATCAGGTAGGTGCAGATCGCCGCGACGACGATCCATACCGCGTTCACCGTCTCGCCGCGGGCGAACGCGATGATCGCCCAGGCGACGGCGCCGAGCACCGCAACGATCGCGAACACGATCTTGTGCCGCACGGTGATGGGGGAGCGGTCGACAACCGCGACGGGTGGCAGGTCATCGTCGGTGTGGACGTAGCTGACGTCTGCGCCGTGCTCCGAGACTGCCACGGCGGAAACCCTACGCGCGCTGAATCAATCACGCCTGTTCAGCGGAGCGGGCAAGGCCATGGCCATTACGGGACCACGGCATTACCGTGATTTGGTGCCGTTATGGCGAGTGCGTGACTACAACGACGACGACCTGGACCAGGCGATTCAGATTTGGGACCAAAGCCGCAATCCGGGTTCGGCGGAGCCGGTCTTCGCTGTCGCCGAAGTCATGGCGGCCGCCCGGTCCGGTCAACCGGCGGTAGTCGCCGAGGTGGGTGACGAAGTGGTCGGGATGGCCGTCGCGCGGACGGACGGTGAACGGGCGTGGGTGCTGCTGGTGGCGCTGGCGTCACGGTGGCGTCATCGCGGTATCGGCAGCGCGCTACTGGCCGACCTCGAACGACGACTGCGCTCGGTCGGGGTGCGCAAGATTTGCGCAATCGTTCCGGAGGGCGCGACCGGCTCAGCGGCGCTGGAGAATTCCGGCTACGCGCGCCGCGACGGGCTGGTGTACTACGAAATGGTCGAGCACCTGCGGCCCGATCAGGCCAACATGCTCGCACAGCTGGGCGGGCGGATGCTGCCGCCGGGGTTGTGGCAGGAACTGGCCGGGATGGAGCAGGAAAAGCTCATCATCGAACAGCGCATCATCGCCCCGCTGGCTCACCCCGACATCGCCGACCGCTATGGAGTGCGCCCTCCCAAGGCCGTCATCTTGTTCGGCCCGCCGGGAACTGGCAAAACGAGCTTCGCCAAAGGCATTTCGTCGCGGCTGGGCTGGCCCTTCGTGGAGCTCTTTCCGTCCCGACTGGCCGCGGCGGCCGAGGGCGGCCTGGCGGCTTCACTCCGGGAAGTCTTTGGAGAACTGGCCGAACTGGATGAGTTGGTGCTGTTCATCGACGAAGTCGAGGAGATCGCGGCCGCTCGTGCCGGCGCCAGTACCACTGAAACCGGCGTCACGAACGAGTTGCTGAAACTCATCCCGTCGTTTCGTGAGCACGACAGGCGCCTGCTGGTCTGCGCCACCAACTCGGTCCACACGCTCGACTCGGCGTTTTTGCGGCCCGGCCGCTTCGACTATGTCATTCCGATCGGTCCACCGGACCAGCCTGCTCGCATGTCTGTATGGAAACGCTATCTGGGCGAAGGTGATTCGGGTATCGATGTGGAACAGCTGGTCGCTGCGACCGAACTGTTCACCCCCGCTGACATCGAGTTCGCGGCCCGCAAGGGCGCGCAGGTGGCGTTTGACCGTGAGATGGAGCACGGGCGAGGAGAGCCCGCGACGACCGGAGATTATCTGATGGCCGTCGACGACGTGCGGCCGACGTTGACCGGCGTGCTCCTGGCCGAATTCACTGACGACAAAGCACGATTCGCGAGATTATAGTTCCCGCGTGCGGGCTTAATACAGCGCGCGCACGGCGTCGATGGTGTCGGCCTCGGCGGGGCTCTTGTCGTCGCGATAGCGCACCACGCGGGCGAACCGCAGCGCCAGCCCGCCGGGGTAGCGTGACGATTTCTGCACGCCGTCCAGCGCGATTTCGACCACCTGTTCGGGCCGCACGTGGACGACGTAACCGTCCGTCCCGTCGACCGCGAGTTCGCTGAACCGCGCGGTCTGCCACTCCAGCATGGCGTCGGTCATGCCCTTAAAAGTCTTTCCCACCATGATGAATTCGCCGCTGGCCGGATCACGCGCGCCCAGGTGGATGTTGGAGAGTTTGCCGCGGCGCCGCCCCGATCCCCACTCCACCGCGAGCACCACCAGATCCAGCGTGTGCACCGGCTTGACCTTCAGCCAGCCCGCTCCGCGGCGCCCCGCCGCATACGGTGCGTCGGGCGCCTTGGCCATCACACCCTCGTGGCCGGCGGCCAGCGTCGCGTCCAGGAAGGTGCCGGCCTCCGCGGGGTCGGCGGTGAGCAGCCGGTCGACGCGCTGCGCCGGCGGCACCAACGCGTCGAGGGCGGCCAGCCTCTCGGTGGTCGGGGCATCGATCAGGTCGACGCCGTCGCGATGCAGGATGTCGAAAAAGAACACCGAAAGCCGCTGCGCAGCAACGGCTGCGGCGATGTCGGCGGAGCGGCCGAACCGTGAGGCGGTGACCTGGAACCGGTGGGGACGGTTGTCGGGCCGCAGCGCGATGGCCTCGCCGTCGGCGATCAGGTTGTCGACCGGCAGCGCCAGCGTCGCCTCCACCACCTCGGGCAACCGGGCGGTGACATCGTCGAGGCTTCGGGTGTAGACGGTGACCTCGTCACCGGCGCGGTGAATCTGCACCCGCGCGCCGTCCAGCTTGGCTTCGAAAATCGTCGAGCCGCCGTGGCGTTCGATCGCATCGGCGACGCCCGCCGCGGTCTGCGCCAGCATCGGGCCGACCGGCCGGCCGACCCGCAGGGTGAACGCGTCCAGCGCCGAGGCCGCACCGGATAGGGCGGCCGCCGCCACCGCCGGCAGGTCCCCGCCCAGCATGGCGGCGCGCTGCACTGCTGCGGCCGGGATGCCGGCGGCCTTGGCCACGGCGTCGGCCATGATCCCGGCCAGCGCGCCTTGGCGCAGTTCGCCGCCGAGGAGGCGCAGCAGAAAGGTCTGCTCGGTGTCGGTGGCGGCGGCGAACAGGGCGTCCAGTAGCGCGGCGCGGCGCGCCTGCGCGCCCTTGCCCGACACGGCGCCGATCTCGGAGAAGGTGGCGTCGACGCCGGCGACGGTCAGTGAGGCGTGCGAGGCCGCCGGCGGGCGGGAGCGCAGCGCCGCCCAGCCCACGCCGATCTGGCGTTGCCGCAACTCACCGGAAAGCCACGACACGATGATCGCGATCACCGCGGCGTCGGGTGCGGCGCGGGTCAGCAGGCCGGCGATGTGGGTGACTTTGGTCAGCCGCGAGGACGTGCTCCCGACGTCGGTAGACGTCGTCGCCACGTCGAGGAGGAACACGGTTGCCAGCTTGGCATGGCTCGGTGACAAGGCTGCAGAGCGGACACGCTAGCGTGCCTACGTAACGTTACAGATCGCAGTGATTCTGACAACCACAAAGGAGACGTCCGGATGGAGATCAGTGGGAAGAAGGTCGTCGTCATCGGCGGCGCATCGGGAATGGGCCGTGCCAGCGCCGAGCTGCTGCACGAGCGCGGCGCGGATGTCGCCATTCTCGACCGCGAGGGTTCCGACGGTAAGACCGTCGCCGAGGGCGTGGGGGGCACCTTCTACCCGGTCGACGTCACCGACTTCACCGGCACCGAGGAGGCCCTGCAGGCCGCAGTCGACAAGCTCGGTGGCCTGCACGTCGTGATCACCACCGCGGGTGGCGGTATCGCCAAGCGGACGCTGACCAAGTCCGGTCCGCACGACCTCGAATCCTTCCAGTCGGTGATCGATCTCAACCTGATCGCCACCTTCAACATCAGCCGGCTGGCCGCCGCGCACATGGCCAAGAACGAGCCCGAAGACCCCGACACCGGGGAGCGCGGCGTCATCATCAACACCGCCTCCATCGCGGCCTTCGAGGGTCAGATCGGGCAGGTCGCCTACACCGCCGCCAAGGCGGGGATCGCCGGGATGTGCCTGACCATGGCCCGCGACCTGGGCTCGGTGGGCATCCGGGTGCTGGGTATCGCCCCGAGCCTGTTCGCCACGGGGCTGACCCAGGGCATTCCCGACGAGTTCGCGACGCAGCTGACGAAGGACGCGGCGTTCCCCAAGCGCCTCGGCCGTCCGGAGGAGTACGCGAAGCTGGCCGCCGCCATCGTGGACAACCCGATGCTCAACGGCCAGTGCCTGCGACTGGACGCCGGGCAGCGGTTCGCGCCCAAGTAGACGCCCGCCGTTGGGACCCTTCCCGCATTAAGTACACTCTTTAGGCAGCCGCCCCGCTTCCCCTCGAAGCGGGGCAGGCCACCCAGCTTCAGCTCCGACGACGCGGACCGCACGGCGGTCCGAGCGGGAGCGGGACAATCACACCCGGCTGGCATGCGGCGCGAGGAGGGCCCTCATGGGTATCGCAATAACCGACGACCATCGTGAACTCGCCGAGGTGGCTCGCGGGTTCTTGACCTCACAGAAGGCGCGGTGGGCGGGGCGATCGCTGCTCGACGCCACCGACGAGCCGCGCCCCGGGTTCTGGCAGAACCTGGTCGAGCTCGGCTGGCTCGGCCTGCACGTCGACGAGGAGTACGGCGGCTCAGGCTTCGGGCTGCCCGAACTCGTCGTGGTGATCGAAGAACTCGGTCGTGTGGTGGCGCCGGGACCCTTCGTGCCCACCGTCATCGCCTCTGCGGTGATCGCCAAAGACGGTACCGCCGAACAGAAGTCGCGGCTGCTGCCCGGCCTCATCGATGGAACCGTCACCGCGGGCATTGGGCTGGACGGCCAGGTGCGGGTCAACGACGGCGTGGCCGAGGGTGAGGCCGGAATCGTTTTGGGCGCCGGGCTGGCCGAGCTGCTGGTGATCGCCGCGGGCGACGACGTGCTGGTGCTCGAGCGCGGTCGCGACGGTGTCTCGGTCGAGGTGCCGGAGAACTTCGATCCGACGCGGCGGTCCGGACGCGTCCGCCTGCAGAATGTGCGCCTCTCCGACGATGACGTCCTGACGGGGACGAGGCAATCGGCGCTGGCCCGCGCCCGCACCCTGCTGGCCGCCGAG
Source organism: Mycolicibacterium vulneris (assembly GCF_002104765.1). Lineage (GTDB taxonomy): Bacteria > Actinomycetota > Actinomycetes > Mycobacteriales > Mycobacteriaceae > Mycobacterium > Mycobacterium vulneris. The sequence goes on along the minus strand of NZ_NCXM01000011.1, from coordinate 79,971 downwards.
GCCGTGGGCGGGGCGTCGGACTGCGTCGACACCGCCGTCGACTACGCCAAGGTGCGCCAGCAATTCGGGCGCACCATCGCGACTTTCCAAGCGGTCAAGCATCACTGCGCGAACATGCTGGTGGGCGCGGAGTCCGGGATCGCGGCCGTCTGGGACGCCGCCCGCGCGGCGTCCGAGGACGAGGAGCAATTCCGGTTGATCGCCGCGGTGGCCGCGGCGCTGGCCTTCCCGGCCTACGTCCGCAACGCCGAACTGAACATTCAGGTACACGGCGGCATCGGCTTCACCTGGGAGCACGACGCGCACCTGCACTTGCGCCGGGCGGTGGTGAGCGCCGCGCTCTTCGGCGGTGACGCGCCGGCCGCCGACGTCTTCGAGCGCACCGCGGCCGGCGCCGTCCGCGAGAACAGCCTGGATCTGCCGCCGGAAGCCGAGGAACTGCGCACCAGCATCCGGGCCGACGCCACCGAGATCGCCGCCCTGGGCAAAGAGGCTCAGCGCGACAAGCTGATCGAGACCGGCTACGTCATGCCGCACTGGCCCAAGCCGTGGGGACGCGCGGCCGACGCCGTCGAGCAGCTGGTGATCGAGGAGGAGTTCCGCGCGGCCGGCATCAAGCGGCCGGACTACGGCATCACCGGCTGGGTGATCCTGACCCTGATCCAGCACGGAACGCCTTGGCAGATCGAACGATTCGTGGAGAAGGCGCTGCGCAAGGACGAGATCTGGTGCCAGCTGTTCTCCGAGCCGGACGCCGGCTCGGATGCCGCGTCCATCAAGACGCGCGCCACCCGGGTGGACGGCGGCTGGAAGATCAACGGCCAGAAAGTGTGGACCAGCGGGGCGCACTACTGCGCGCGCGGGCTGGCCACCGTGCGCACCGACCCCGACGCCCCGAAGCACGCCGGCATCACCACGGTGATCGTCGACATGAAGGCACCCGAGGTCGAGGTGCGCCCACTGCGGCAGATCACCGGCGGCTCGGACTTCAACGAGGTCTTCTTCAACGACCTGTTCGTCCCCGACGAAGACGTCGTCGGCACGCCCAACTCCGGGTGGACCGTCGCGCGCGCGACACTGGGCAACGAACGCGTCAGCATCGGCGGCAGCGGATCGTTCTACGAGGGACTGGCCGAACAACTGGTGCAGCTCACCGAGCAACGCGCGGATCGGTTGGCGGGCGGGCGAATTCGAGTCGGGTCGTACCTCGCCGAGGAAACCTCGCTGCGACTGCTGAACCTGCGCCGCGCCGCGCGCAGCGTCGAAGGCGCGGGACCCGGCCCGGAAGGCAACGTCACCAAGCTCAAGTTGGCCGAGCACATGGTGGAGGGCGCCGCGATCATGGCGGCGCTGCTGGGTCCCGAGGTCGCGCTGACCGACGGTGCCGGCGCCCTGGCCGGCCGGCTGATGATGGGGGCCCGCGGGATGGCGATCGCCGGGGGCACATCGGAAGTGGCGCGCAATCAGATCGCCGAGCGGATCCTCGGGATGCCCCGTGACCCGCTGATCAACTAGTAAGGGGCGGTCAGGCCGGCGCGAATTGCGCCGCGCCGCCGCTGCCGCGTTCCGGCCGCAGGGCGACGGGCATGCCGCAGCTCACCGAATCGGGTTCGCAGTCAACGATATTGGCGGCGACCCGTAGGCCGCTCTGTTCGGCGAGCTCGACGATCGCGATCACGTACGGGGTGGGGATCTCCGGGTTGTACGGGTGATGGTTGACCGTGTACGTGAACACGGTGCCCCGCCCGGAAACTTCTCGCGCCTCCAGCGTGCCCCCGCACTCGCGGCATTCGCCGCTGGCCGGGTGCACCCAGCGCGCGCAGCCGTCGCAGTACTCGATGAGCAGCGGCCCGTTCGACACGACGAATACAGTACACTCAATTGATTCGATGCGGTGGCGGGTGTGGTTCCGACGGGCGGTGTAGATGACGCATTTCGAAAAAGACGCGATCTTGTCCGGCATCGGGATCTCACGAATCGGCCGCCGCACCGGCATCCCGGGCCTGGAGCTGACCATGGAGGCGGTGCGCACCGCCATCGAGGACGCCGGGCTGGCCGCCGGCGACATCGACGGCGTCGCTACGCTGGGTGACACACCGGCGGCGGACGTCAACGCCCAGCTGCGTATCGATGCCGCGGACTGCGGGTCGGGCTTCGGCACCGGCGGCCTGCTTTCGCCGGTCATGTCGGCCTGCCGCGCGGTCGCCGAACGCCGCGCCCGCCACGTGGTGGTCTACCGGACGATCCAGATGCTCGGCGGCACGGTCCCGGTCAAGCAGGAAGAGAACGCACCGGCCCCGCCGCTGGCGCGCATGTTCGAGACACCCAAAGGCGAACCGAAGCCCGCCGTCGGGGCGATGGATGACGTCAACGATCTGGTTGCGGCGCACGCCTATTCGGCCGCCAACTGGCTGGCGCTCAACTGCCGCCGCCACATGGATCTGTACGGGACAACGAAAGAACAGCTGGGCTGGATAGCTCTCAACGGCAGGCGCAACGCGGCGTTGAATCCCCGTGCGGTCTACCGGGATCCGATGACTATGGCCGACTACCTGGGCGCCCGGCTGGTGTCCACCCCGTTGGGGCTGCTGGACTGTGACGTCCCGGTCGACGGCTCGATCGCGGTGGTGGTCTCGCATGCGGAGTACGCCGCCGACTGTCCCCACCGCGCGGTGAAGGTGGAGGCGATCGGCGGGTCTGACGGCGCCGGCGGCTGGTTTCACCGCGCGGACTACCCGAAGATGGCGATGTCGGATGCGACGGCCCAGATGTGGTCGCGCACCACGTTGAAGCCCACCGACCTCCAGGTCGCCCAGCTCTACGACGGATTCACCTATCTCACCCTGGCGTGGCTGGAAGCGCTGGGGGTCTGCGGCGACGGCGAGGGTGGCCCGTTCGTCGAGGGCGGGGAACGGATCGCCCGCGACGGGCAACTGCCGCTGAACACTTACGGTGGCCAACTCTCGGCGGGGCGCATGCACGGCTACTGGGCGCTGCACGAAGGGTGCCTGCAGCTGCGTGGCGACGCGGGGGAGCGGCAGGTGTCGCGTCGTCCCGAGGTGGGCGTCGTCTCCGTCGGCGGTGGCCCCGTCGCGGGGTGCATGCTGCTGACCTGTTGAGCGACAAGGCGATCAAGCCCGGATGACTGAGGAGCCAAGGACCGGCCAGGCCGACAAACTCGCTTCGATCCTCGCCCGCGACATCGAAGCCGATATCGTCCGGCGTGGTTGGGCGGTGGGCGAGTCGCTGGGCTCCGAACAGGCTCTGCAGCAGCGCTTCGGGGTGAGCCGGTCGGTGCTGCGGGAGGCGGTCCGCCTGGTCGAACACCATCAGGTCGCGCGGATGCGCCGCGGGCCCAACGGCGGGTTGTACATCTGCGAGCCCGATGCGGGGCCCGCCACCCGCGCGGTCGTCATCTATCTCGAATACCTGGGCACCACGCTGGGCGACTTGCTCAACGCCCGCCTGGTGCTCGAGCCGCTGGCGGCCTCGCTCGCCGCCGAGCGCATCGACGAGGCCGGCATCGCGCGGCTGCGGGCGGTGCTGCAGGCCGAGCAGCAGTGGAAGCCCGGGTTACCGGCGCCGCGCGACGAGTTCCACATGGCGCTGGCCGAGCAATCCAAAAACCCAGTGCTGCAACTGTTTATCAATGTCCTGATGCGGCTCACCACCCGCTACGCGTTGGCGTCGCGAACGGATTCGGCGACCGAGGCGATCGAGGCGGTCGACCATCTACACGCGCACCACTCCGCGATCGTCGCGGCCGTCACCGGCGGCGATTCGGCGCGCGCGAAGACGCTGTCCGAGCGGCACGTCGAGGCCGTCACGGGCTGGCTGGAGCAGCATCACGCGGGCGACGGGAGCCGGGGTCGCAAAAGGCGCCGGCGGCTCGATTCCGAGGCGCCCCGTGGCAAACTGGCCGAGATGCTCGCCGCCACCATCGGTGACGACATCGCCGCGAGCGGCTGGCACGTGGGTTCGGTGTTCGGCACCGAGACGGACCTGCTGGAGCGCTACCGGGTGAGCCGCGCGGTGCTCCGCGAGGCGGTCCGACTCCTCGAATACCACTCGATAGCTCACATGCGCCGCGGCCCGGGCGGTGGGCTCGTCATCGCCCAACCCGCGGCGCAGGCCAGCATCGACACGATCGCGCTGTACCTGCAGTACCGCGATCCCAGCCGCGAAGACCTGCGATGCGTCCGCGACGCCATCGAGATCGACAACGTCGCAAAGGTGGTCAAGCGGCTGGGCGAACCCGAGGTGGCGGCGTTCCTGGCCGGTCATCGGGCCGGGCTGCCGGAAGACTCGCGCCAGACGACCGACGACGTGCGGCAGGCGATCGCGGAGGAGTTCAACTTCCACGTCGGCCTGGCGCAGCTCGCCGGAAATGCGCTGCTGGACCTGTTCCTTCGGATCATCGTCGAGCTCTTCCGCCGGCACTGGTCGAGCACCGGGCAGGCGCTGCCGACATGGTCGGACGTGCTGGCCGTGCACCACGCCCACCTACGGATCGTCGAGGCCGTCGATGCGGCCGACGAGAGCGTCGCCGCTTATCGCCTCCGTCGGCATCTCGACGCGGCCGCCTCGTGGTGGCTCTAGAAACGCGATCACCGGCCGTCGAAGTGGCCTCTCACCCAAATGAGGCGAACCTAAATGTGACCTGTTGCGCGGTATAGCCAAGGCCCGTCTTGGGTACTGGAAGGGTGGGAAGGCGTCAGCCGACCCAGCAGGGGGTTGGCGTAGGTGATCGAAAGCGAGAGCGCTGAAGTGACGGCGGATAGCGAAACCAGACAATACGGTTTCGTCCACTCCGCATCGATATATCACTCGCAGCGGGAGTTTTTGGATTTGGTGGGTCGCTTCGTCGGCGACGGTTTGGCGGTGGACGAGGCGGTGCTGTTTGCCGCGCCCCCCGAGACGCTGGCGTTGCTGCGCGACGAGTTGTACGCCGGTGGCGACTTGCCCGCCGGCGTGCGCATGGTCGACATCACGGAGGTGGCCCGCAACCCGAGCCGGTTCATGGCCATGGAGGGCGCGTTCATCGACGAGCATCCGGATCAACGAGTCCGGATCGTCAGCCAGCTCGCGTGGCCTGGCCGCACCGACGAGGAGTTCGTCTCCTGCAGCGAGCACGAAGCGCTCGTCAACGAGGCGATGGACGGCTACCCGGCCACCAGCCTGTGCCTGTACGACGCGAGCCGGCTCGATGATGCCGTCCTGGCCGACGCCCGCGCCACACATCCGCTGCTGTGGGAAGGTGGTGCGCTGCAGCGCAGCCCGAATTTCGCGCCCAGAGACGTCCTGGAGCGCTGCAATCAACCGCTGGCCGTCGGCCCGGGGGCGGTCACCTACATGGTCCGCAAGTCGGCTGACCTCCGGCCGGCCCGGTCCTTTGCCGTGGACTACGCGGGCTGGATGGGGCTGTCGAAGGAGAGCACCGAGGATCTGCAGCTGGTTGCCACCGAGTTGGCCACCAACAGCCTGATGTACACCGGGGGCGCGTGCCGGTTGGCGTTCTGGCAGGACGACGGGCACCTGGTCTGCGAGGCACGCGACACCGGGCGGTTCGATGACCCGATGGTGGGCCGCCTGGACCCGGGCCCCTGTGGTCCCGCGAGTCGCGGCCTGTATCTGGTCAACGCCATCTCGGACCTGGTACGAACCCACACCACCAGGACCGGTACGACGATTCAGGCGTATCTGCGGTTCGAGCCCGCTCCCGGCCCGGCGGGCTAAAACGAGCGGTACAGGAAAATAGCGACCCGCCGAGACCACAGGTCCCCGCGGGTCGCTTGTCTTTTTCAGTCAGAGGCCGAGCGCCCCGGTGATCCCACCGACGATGCCACCGACCGTGCCGCCGACGGTGCCACCCACCGTGCCGCCGGTGGTGCCGCCCAGGGTGCCCCCGGTGGTGGTCCCAGCGGTGGTTCCACTTACCAAGCATCCGGTCGGCGCGAATAACACCACGACGAATCCCGCGGCGGCCGCGGTGGCTTTAAGGACCTTCTTTGTCCTCGTTGAATTCATAATCACATCCTTTCCTTTGGAGGGCAGAGCCTCGCGTGTAAACCGCCCGATTTAACGGATGTTATAACGGCTATCGGACAAAGGTAAAGACCTGGTTTGCATTTGGTGACGCGTCCGCTGACGGAGGGTATTGGCATGAATTAACGAGTGCAACAACATGATTCGAAGATCAGCACACGCAGCAAGGTATCGCGTGTGCGCTGACGATAAATGAGAACTGCGCGCCAAAGGCGCGTTGATTAAGCGCAATATGGCATCAATCGAGCGCCACAGACGAGGACAAATTCCGATGCTTAACCCCGACCAGACGGGGTGTGGCCTTCTTTGTCCCGCGTCACTTGCCGATAGGCGACGAGTGAGGAAATAGCGTCCCGCCGAGACCGAGGGTCCCCGCGGGACGCTTGTTCAATCGGCTAAAGAAGGCCGCCGATGATGCTGCCAATTCCCCCGCCAGTGCCGGCGCCGCCGCCGGTACCGCCGATGAGGCCTGAACCCCCGGCTCCGCCGACAGTCGCACAGCCGGGTAGTGCTAACACCGCGGCCACCCCTACGGCCGCTGCGGCAGCTTTGAGGGTTTTCTTGGTGCTCTTCGCCTTCATGATCGTGCCTTCCATCGAGGGGTAGTTGAACAGCCGTCTAATTGACTGCTGCTCGCCAACATACCCCCTGTTAAACACGCGTAAACCAAACTTTTAGGATTAATTTCTATATTCTTTTGTACGGTTCGTTTGTGGGTCCGTGCCAGTTGCAGCTGGGGCGGGCGGGGGTCTAGTGTCAACGCTCGTGCGTCTTTTCGAGCGTGGCGTAGTAGCTAGCACCCGCAGCGGGGTCTGATCCTGACCGACCCCCCGCTGTGGGTCGGAAGCTACTGCCGTCGGTCGCTCCTGCTGACCAGAGAAGACCGGCACCATGACTTTTCCCGAGCGCAATCAGCTCCAAAATTTCGAATCCGCCTGTGTGCGGTTTGGCGAACGCTTCGGCGTCGCGCTGCCCCGCGGGCTCCGCGAGCGGGCCGACACCATGTCCTGGGAGAGCTTCGTCGCGACCTATGGGCGCAACGCAGCGGGCCCGCTGCGACTGGGCGACTGGCAGTGCGCCGACGGTGGTCGTGCCGCGGCCCGACTGGGTCCGCAGCCCCGCAACTACCGGGCCGTGATCGCCGTGGGCGATCGGATCAGCACCGTCACCGCCGCCGCATCAGGACCGATCGCGGCCCTGACCGCGATGCTGCATGAGCGCGGGATCGCGCTCGAGGTCGTCAATTTCCATCAGATGCGATCGGCAACCGGCAGCGCGACTTTCATCCGCGGCAGCGACGGCGTCCGCGCCGAGTGGGCGATGGGCTGGGCGGACGATTCGACTCAGTCGGCGCTGCGCGCCGTGATCGCCTGCGCCAACCGGCTATTCGCCAGCCAGTAAGGCGGGGCGGTTCAAATCAATAGGTGAGTTTCATGTGCGCTAGCGCCAGTGATAGCGCACATGAAACTCGGCCCCTACCGCGACGGCGGCGACTGGGGCTGCCGTCGCGGACGTTCTACAGCGGGCGCAGCACGATCGGCATGCCGTCCATCGGAATCGGCATGCCGCCGTAGTCCCAGTGCGGTTGATAGCCCGGTCGGGCCAGCTCGACGCGGTAGCGGCGCAGCAGCCGGTGCACCACGGTCTTGACCTCCAGCTGGCCGAACACCATGCCGATGCACTTGTGCGCGCCACCGCCGAACGGCGCGAACGCGTAGCGGTGCTTCTTGTGTTCCGAGCGCGGCTCGGCGAACCGCTCCGGGTCGAATTTGTCTGGCTCCGTCCACAATTCGGACAGTCGGTGATTCATGCCGGGCCAGATGGTGATGTTCGTTCCGGCCGGGATGTAGTGGCCCAGCAGCTCGGTGTCGCGCACCGCCATCCGCATGTTGAACGGCAGCGGCGTCACCATGCGCAGCGACTCGTTCATGATGAGTTCGAGCGTTTCCAGCTTCTCCAGCGACTCGATGTCCAGCGGTGCGTCGCCGAGGCGGGCCGACTCCTCGCGCGCCCGCTCCTGCCACTCCGGGTTGGCGGCCATGTTGTAAACCATCGTGGTTGTCGTCGAGGTGGACGTGTCGTGCGCGGCCATCATCAGGAAGATCATGTGGTTGACGATGTCTTCGTCGGTGAAGCTGTTGCCGTCGTCATCCTCGGTGTGGCACAGCACGGTCAGCATGTCGTTGCCGGTGGCGTTCCGGCGGTCCTTGACGCGCTCGACGAAGTAGTCCTCGAGCAACTTGCGGGCCTTCAGGCCGCGCCACCACTTGAACGGCGGAATCGGCTGCCGGATGATCGCGCCGCCGGCGCGCGTCGTCGTGGTGAACGCCTGATTGACCTTGGTGACCAGGTCATGGTCGGACCCCGGCTCGTGCCCCATGAACACCAGCGAGGCGATGTCGAGGGTGAGTTCCTTCATCGCCGGGTGGAACAGGAACCGCGCGTCGTTGGTCGGCCAATTCGCGACGATGTCGGTGGCGACCCGGTCGATGTGCTCGACGTAGCCGGTCAGCCGGCTGCGGGTGAAGGCCTCCTGCATGATCCGGCGGTGGTACATGTGCTCGTCGAAGTCGAGCATCATCAGCCCGCGGTTGAAGAATGGCCCGATCACCGGGTGCCAGCCCTTCTGCGAGAAATCCTTGTTCCTGTTGGAGAACACGGCCTGGGTGGCATCGGGCCCCAGCGCGGTGACGGCCGGCATGATCGGCGAGTCCAGGTAGATCAGCGGGCCGTGGTTCCGATAGAGGTGCAACGCGTAGTCCGGGCCGCCGCGGAACAGCTCGATGATGTGGCCGAGGATCGGGAGCCCGGCGTCGCCCAGCACTGGCTTCAGGTCGCTGCCGGCCGGCGGTTCCGCCAGGACTTTGGTCTCCCACTCGTGGGCGAGCAGGCGCTTCTCGATCGCGCCCATCCCCGGGATGGTCTGCAGCGTCGGGGTGAACCGGCGCCGCGCCTGATCCAGCAGGTATTGCGGGGTGCTGATGGTGGCGGTCATGAACGCTCCTTTGCGTGCCCTCCGGGTGACGGCCGTCACTGATTCATTACCTTCGCTGAAAAACTTGACGGCTGTCAAGTTTGCTTTTTGCGCGGCGTGGTGCAAGGTCAGAGAGTGAGCAGGCACCCCGCCACTCCAGTGCCGGGCGCACGACGGCGTGGCGACAAGCAACGCCAGGCGATCGTGCAGGCGGTGCGCGAACTCCTGCAGGAAAAGCCGTTTGCCGAGTTGTCGGTGAGCACCATCAGCCTGCGGGCCGGAGTGGCGCGATCCGGCTTTTACTTCTACTTCGACTCCAAGTACGCGGTGCTGGCACAACTGATGGCCGAGGCCGCCGAGGAGCTCGAGGAACTCACCGGGTACTTCGCGCCCCGGCAGGCCGGCGAGTCACCCGAAGAGTTCGCCAAGCGGATGGTCGGCAGCGCCGCGGCCGTCTATGCGCACAACGACCCAGTCGTGACCGCCTGCAACGAGGCCCGCAACACCGACGGCGAGATTCGCGATCTGCTGGACCAGCAGTTCGAGGTGGTGCTGGGCCAGATCGTCGGGGTCGTCGAGGCCGAGATGAAGGCCGGGACGGCCAGGCCGATCAGTGACGACCTGCCGACGCTGATCCGCACCCTGGCCGGCACCACCGCGCTGGTGCTGACCGGCGACCCGATCCTGACCGGGCGCGACAGCGACCGTGACCGACGGGTGCGCGTCCTCGAGCAGTTGTGGCTGCACGCGTTGTGGGCGGGCCGTCCCTAGCGCGGTGGTACCGCCGGTATCGTCACGGCCATGGCGCAGAGGGGATCCGGGCGGTCTTTCGCGGGAAAGCGGTGCCTTGTCACCGGTGCGGCGAGCGGGATCGGCCGCGCCACGGCCTTGCGGCTGGCGGCGCAGGGCGCCGACCTCTATCTGACCGACCGCGACCGCGACGGACTCGAGCAGACCGTGGCCGACGCGCGCGCCCTGGGCGCGCAGGTCCCCGAGCATCGCGCGCTGGACATCGCCGACCACGACCAGGTGGCCGCCTTCGCCGCCGACGTCCACTCCGCACATCCGAGCATGGACGTTGTCCTCAACATCGCCGGCGTATCGGCGTGGGGCACCGTCGACCGGCTGACCCATGAGCAGTGGAGCAAGATGATCGCCATCAACCTGATGGGTCCGATCCACGTCATCGAGACCTTCGTCCCGCCGATGGTGGCGGCCAAGCGCGGCGGGCATCTGGTCAACGTGTCCTCGGCGGCCGGGCTGGTGGCCCTGCCGTGGCACGCCGCCTACAGCGCCAGCAAGTACGGATTGCGCGGCCTGTCGGAGGTGCTGCGCTTCGACCTGGCCCGCCACCGCATCGGCGTGTCGGTGGTGGTGCCCGGGGCGGTGAACACCCCGCTGGTCGGCACCGTCGAGATCGCCGGCGTGGACCGGGAAGACCCCGACGTCGCGCGATGGATCAGGCGATTCGCCGGCCATGCCGTGTCGCCGGAAAAGGCCGCCGACAAAATCCTGGCCGGAGTGGCCAAGAACCGGTACCTGATCTACACGTCGGCCGACATCTGGGCGCTGTACGCGTTCAAAAGGCTTGCGTGGTGGCCCTATAGCGTGGCCATGCGCCAGGTCAACGTCATCTTCACCCGCGCGCTGCGGCCCAGCCCGGCGCCGCTAGTCCGGCATGACCAATTCAAGGCGCACGCCGAGCAGGCGGACCGGCCGGTCGAGCTCGAATAGGTCGAGAACGCGAAGGGCCGCTGCCACGATGACGTCGTGATCGGTGCTCGGCGCATCGAGCTTGCGAATCTTGGTGCGCGTGTAGAAGGTCGCCGTTCGCACGGTGACCGCCACCCGGGTCACGACTCGGTCCTCCGCCAGCACATCCGTAAGTGCCCGCGCGGCCAAATCCGTTACAGCCGCGTCCATTTCGGGTCGATCGGTGAGATCGCGCGGAAAGGTGACCATGTGGCTGCGCGAGCGCGGCACCCAGGGCTCCGGGCTGACCCGGCTGTCACCGCCGCCCTTGGCCAACAGCAGCAGCCACAGCCCGGTGCGCGGGCCGAACGTGGATGTCAGTAGCTCCGCGTCGCAGTGGGCCAGCTGCCATACCGTCGTAATCTCAAGATCGGCAAGCTTTCTCGCCGTCTTGGGGCCCACGCTCCAGAGCGCGTCCACCGGACGGTCGGCCATCAGTGGCATCCAGTTCGCGTCGGTGAGCACAAAAATGCCGCCCGGTTTGGCGAAGCCGGTGGCGACCTTGGCGCGCTGCTTGTTGTCGCTGATGCCGACCGAGCAGGACAGCCCGGTTTCCGAGGAGATGACGCTGCGGATCCGCTGCGCCACCTCGCCCGGATCCTGCGCCGTCACTGCCACATAGGCCTCGTCCCAGCCCCAGACTTCGACCGGATGCCCCAGGTCGCGCAGCAGCCCCATCACCTGATCGGACGCCTCGTCGTAGGCGACGGGGTCCGAGGGAAGGAAGGTCGCCTCGGGGCAGCGACGGGCGGCGGCCCGCAGCGGCATGCCCGCACGCACGCCGAACTCGCGGGCCTCATAGGAGGCGCAGGTGACGACCTTGCGCGGTTCGTTCGGATCGCCGCTGCCGCCGACAATCACCGGCAGCCCGGCCAATTCGGGATGCCGGCGCAACTCGACCGACGCCAGGAACTGGTCGAGGTCCACATGCAGGACCCAATCCGGTGCCGCCGCGGGCACGGCGTTCATCGCCCACAGAGCTTGCGCGCCAGGCTTTCCCACGCGTCACCCAGCGTCGCCAGCGTGTGACCGCGCTCGGCCAGTTGGTGCTCGACGTAGTCCACGTCCAGCAACGCGAGCAACGCGTCGGTCTGGGCGTCGAGGTCACCGGTGGAGTCGGCGGCCTTGAGCAGCACCCGCACGTGCGTGCGCAGCACCATGGCCGGTGCGTTGTGCCGGTTCTGCGGGTCGCGGTTGGCCGCGGACAGCAGTTCGCAATGGTCGTGAGCGAATCGGATCCGCTCGCGCCCGAACGCGACCAGCCGGTCGGCCGGCGGCGCGCCGGGGCCCAGGGGTGGCGGACCGAACAGGAACGCCTGCTGAACGGCTTGTTCGTCCTCGTCCAGCAGCACCATCATCAGCCCGGCCCGGCTGCCGAAGCGGCGGAACAGCGTGCCTTTGCCGACCCCGGCGGCGGCGGCGATGTCATCGGTGGTGACGGCGTCGGCGCCGCGCTCGGCGACCAGGTTTCGGGCAGCCTGAAGGAGCAGGGCGCGGTTGCGCGCCGCGTCGCCCCGCTCGTGCTGCACCACCTGGGGGGCGAGCACGTGCAACTCACCCGACCGCTCGCTCACTCCTGCACTTTAACGCTGCCGGAATAAATCGGACTTTAGTCCGCTTAAACGTGCGAGGATGTACACATCGACCGAAGGGAAACTCCGACAGTGGCAACCAAAATCTTGGCGTTAGTGGGAAGCCTGCGGGCGGCGTCGATCAACCGCCAGATCGCCGAGTTGGCGGGGGCGGTCGCCGCGGACGACGTTGCCGTCACGATCTTCGAAGGGCTCGGCGAGCTGCCGTTCTATAACGAGGAGATCGACGAAGTGATGAACACCGATGCGCCACCGCTGGCCCCGGTGGCCGCGCTGCGCGCCGCGGCGGCCGACGCGGACGCCGCCCTGGTGGTGACTCCGGAATACAACGGCAGCTACCCGGCCGTCATCAAGAACGCGATCGACTGGCTGTCCCGGCCGTTCGGCGACGGCGCGCTGAAGGGCAAGCCGCTGGCGGTCATCGGCGGATCCTTCGGCCAGTACGGCGGGGTGTGGGCGCACGACGACACCCGCAAGTCCTTCGGCATCGCGGGCGCGCGGGTCGTGGAGGCGATCAAATTATCGGTGCCGTTCAAGACCCTGGGGGGCAAGGCGCCCGCAGACCACGCCGAGCTGTCCGCGAACGTGCGTGATGTGGTGGGCAAGCTGGCCGCCGAAGCCGGCTGATTGGCAGAAGTCGACAAGCCGCTCGCCGGGCGACCAGCGCGGTTGGCACAACCGAATAGCAGAAGCCGCCAGCTCCGCCTGGCGGCTTTGCTAGCTGTGGGCGGTTCCGTCGTCCTCGGCAGTGATGTCGGTGGTCGCTGTTATACCCCTACATAGAGGTGGCCACGCCTCGGCGTGTGATCTGCGACACGCCGAGCGGGTGGTCCGATTCTTTCGCGACAGGGCTCACGACCAGGGAATTTCAAAATTGTTATTCAGAACATCTTGTATCTCGACATCTTGTCAGCCACTAGGTGTAGTGTTTCGAGCACCGGCAGATCCCAAGGCCACCAAGCAAGCCAGACTCGGTGAACCCCCCGAAATCGGCACTCAAAGGTCGCTCGACCTCGACCGCCGCACGACGGGAATCAGGGGGCCTGACGGATCGCTGAACATAGCAAAGACGCAGTCCAAAAGTAGTTGCCAGCCCGTTGGGTCCCCCCTCTTCCGCAAAGGAGCGGCATTCTATGAGCATCACCGTGTACACCAAGCCGGCATGTGTGCAGTGCAGCGCCACCTACAAGGCGCTGGACAAGCAGGGCCTCGCGTACGAGAAGGTCGACATCTCGCTGGACACCGAGGCGCGCGACTACGTGATGGCCCTGGGATACCTGCAGGCTCCCGTGGTGGTGGCGGGCAACGACCACTGGTCCGGTTTCCGGCCCGACCGCATCAAGGCGCTCTCCGCGGCGGAACTCAGCGCGTAAGGCAAGACGTCAGGTAAGGAGGTTGCGGTGCAGTCGCGCAACCTGGTCTATTTCTCTTCGGTGTCGGAGAACACCCACCGCTTCGTCGAGAAGCTGGGGGTCCCCGCCACGCGGATCCCACTGCATGGCCGCATCGAGGTAGACCAGCCCTACGTCCTCGTCCTGCCGACCTACGGCGGCGGTCGGGCCACCCCCGACCTCAACGCCGGCGGCTACGTCCCCAAGCAGGTCATCGCCTTCTTGAACAATGAGCACAACCGGTCGTTGATCCGCGGCGTCATCGCCGCGGGCAACAACAACTTCGGCGCCGAATTCGCCTACGCGGGCAACGTGATCTCGCGCAAGTGCGGCGTTCCGTACCTCTACCGCTTCGAACTAATGGGAACCCAGGACGACGTGGATGCCGTCCGCGCGGGCTTAGCCAATTTTTGGAAGGAACAGACGTGTCACCAACCGTCGCTGCAGAGCCTGTAACCACCGGAGTCCACGCGTTGCCGGGGGAGACGGATTACCACGCGCTCAACGCGATGCTGAATCTGTACGACGCGGACGGCAAGATTCAGTTCGACAAGGACCGCGAGGCCGCGCATCAGTACTTCCTGCAGCACGTCAACCAGAACACGGTGTTCTTCCACAATCAGGACGAGAAGCTCGACTACCTGATCAAGGAGAACTATTACGAGCGTGAGGTGCTCGACCAGTACAGCCGCAACTTCGTCAAGACGCTGCTGGACCGCGCCTACGCCAAGAAGTTCCGGTTCCCGACGTTCCTGGGCGCGTTCAAGTACTACACCTCCTACACGCTGAAGACGTTCGACGGGAAGCGTTACCTGGAGCGCTTCGAGGACCGCGTCGTCATGGTCGCGCTGACGCTGGCCGCCGGGGACACCATCCTGGCCGAGAAGCTCGTCGACGAGATCATCGACGGCCGGTTCCAGCCGGCCACCCCGACATTCCTGAACTCGGGCAAGAAACAGCGCGGCGAACCGGTGAGCTGCTTTCTGCTGCGCATCGAGGACAACATGGAGTCGATCGGGCGATCGATCAACTCCGCGCTGCAGCTGTCCAAGCGCGGCGGGGGAGTCGCGTTGCTGCTCAGCAACATTCGCGAGCACGGCGCCCCGATCAAGAACATCGAGAACCAGAGCTCGGGCGTCATCCCGATCATGAAGCTGCTCGAGGACTCGTTCTCCTACGCCAACCAGCTCGGAGCCCGGCAGGGCGCGGGCGCGGTGTACCTGCACGCGCATCACCCGGACATCTACCGGTTCCTGGACACCAAGCGCGAGAACGCCGACGAGAAGATCCGCATCAAGACGCTGAGCCTTGGCGTGGTGATTCCCGACATCACCTTCGAGCTGGCCAAGAAGAACGAGGACATGTACCTGTTCTCGCCGTACGACGTCGAGCGGGTCTACGGACTGCCGTTCGCCGACATCTCGGTCACCGAGAAGTACTACGAGATGGTCGACGACGCCCGCATCCGTAAGACGAAGATCAAGGCGCGCGAGTTCTTCCAGACGCTGGCCGAGCTGCAGTTCGAATCCGGTTACCCCTACATCATGTTCGAGGACACGGTGAACCGGGCCAACCCGATCGACGGCAAGATCACCCACTCGAACCTGTGCTCGGAGATCCTGCAGGTGTCCACGCCGTCGGTGTTCAACGATGACTTGTCGTACGCCAAAGTGGGCAAGGACATTTCGTGCAACCTCGGCTCGCTGAACATCGCCAAGACGATGGACTCGCCCGACTTCGCGCAGACCATCGAGGTTGCGATCCGCGCGCTGACGGCGGTGAGCGACCAGACGCACATCTGGTCGGTGCCCTCAATCGAGCAGGGCAACAACGAGTCCCACGCGATCGGGCTCGGCCAGATGAACCTGCACGGGTACCTGGCCCGCGAGCGCATCCTCTACGGCTCCGAAGAAGGCGTCGACTTCACCAACATGTACTTCTACACCGTGCTCTACCACGCGCTGCGCGCGTCGAATCGCATTGCGATCGAACGGGGAACGAAGTTCGGCGGCTTCGAGAAGTCGAAGTACGCCTCGGGTGAATTCTTCGACAAGTACACCGAGCAGGTGTGGGAGCCGGCCACCCCGCGGGTGCGGGAGATCTTTGCCGAGGCGGGCATCCGCATTCCGACACAAGAGGATTGGCAGCGGCTCAAGGAGTCGGTGCAGCAGCACGGCATCTACAACCAGAACCTGCAGGCCGTCCCGCCGACCGGTTCGATCAGCTACATCAACCACTCGACCAGCTCGATCCACCCCGTGGCGAGCAAGATCGAGATCCGCAAGGAAGGCAAGATCGGCCGCGTCTACTACCCGGCGCCGTATCTGACCAACGACAACCTGGAGTACTACCAGGACGCCTACGAGATCGGCTACGAGAAGATCATCGACACCTACGCCGCGGCCACCCAGCACGTGGACCAGGGGCTGTCGCTGACCCTGTTCTTCAAGGACACGGCCACCACCCGCGAGGTGAACAAGGCGCAGATCTACGCCTGGCGCAAGGGGATCAAGACGCTGTATTACATCCGGTTGCGTCAGATGGCTTTGGAGGGAACAGAGGTCGAGGGCTGCGTGTCCTGCATGCTCTAAACCTCGCGCTGATCGGGCAGTCTGCCCAGGTCAGGAGCCGCTACGAGGTACAGTGCTTGACGTGGTGAGAATGCCTCGACCATCTAGGCCCCACCCAGCTGTAAAGCCTGGGGCCAAGGTCGACGCGCGCAGCGAACGCTGGCGCGAGCACCGCAAGAAAGTGCGCAGCGAAATCGTCGACGCGGCCTTCCGCGCCATCGACCGCCTCGGGCCCGAGCTGTCCGTGCGGGAGATCGCCGAGGAGGCCGGTACCGCCAAACCGAAGATCTACCGGCATTTTCACGACAAGTCCGACCTGTTCCAGGCGATCGGGGAGCGGCTGCGCGACATGCTGTGGGCGGCGATCTTCGCCTCCATCGACCTGAAGACCGACTCGGCCCGCGAGGTGATCCGGCGCAGCGTCGAGGAGTATGTGGTCCTGGTCGACAAGCACCCCAACGTGCTGCGCGTATTCATCCAGGGCCGCTCGCCCGCCAGCCCCCAGATCTGGGACGAGGGACGTGGCATCACCCTGGCCGTGGCCGACATGTTCGACAACGAGCTGCGCGAGATGGAACTCGACCACGCGGCGGTAGAGCTAGCCGGGCACGCGGCCTTCGGCTGTGCCGCGTCGGCTACCGAGTGGTGGCTGGGCCCCGAGCCGGAAAGCCCGCGCCTGATGTCGCGGGAGCAGTTCGTCGCGCACCTGACGACCATCATGATGGGGGTAATCGTCGGCACGGCCGAGGCGCTGGGTATCACGATGGACCCTGACCTGCCGATTCACGACATGGTGACCGTCAAGCCGGCCGCGGGCTGAGCGAGCCGCGTCGTTGACAATCGCGGCGGCCATCGATAACACTCGTCCAAACCGATACCCTGGGTACTGGGTATCTGCGTCAGCCGGGGCAGCGGCCGAAGACGCCGGCTAACGCCGACCCGAGACAGGCCTGGATAGAAGGACCGATCGACCGTGACCGACGTCGTGACACAAACCGAGACACTGCCGGGGGCCGGCGCCCACAAGCCGGTGCACACGCGCGCCGTCATCATCGGGACCGGATTCTCCGGCCTGGGCATGGCGATCGCGCTGCAGAAGCAGGGCATCGGCTTCGTCATCCTGGAAAAGGCCGCCGACATCGGCGGCACCTGGCGAGACAACAGCTACCCCGGGTGCGCCTGCGACATCCCGTCGCACCTGTACTCGTTCTCGTTCGAGCCCAAGCCCGACTGGAAGAACCCGTTCTCCTTCCAGCCCGAGATCTGGGACTACCTCAAAGGGGTCACCGAGAAATACGGGCTGCGCCGCTACATCGAGTTCAACTCCCTGGTCGACCGCGCCCACTGGGACGACGACGAGAACCGCTGGCACGTGTTCACCACCGACGGGCGCGAATACGTCGCGCAGTTCTTGATCTCGGGTGCCGGCGCCCTGCACATCCCGTCCATGCCCGACATCGAGGGCCGCGACGAATTCCGTGGCGCCGCTTTCCATTCCGCGGAGTGGGACCACAGCGTTGACCTGACCGGCAAGCGGGTGGCGGTGATCGGGACCGGTGCCAGCGCGATCCAGATCGTGCCGGAGATCGTCGGGCAGGTCGCCGAGCTTCAGCTCTACCAACGCACCCCGCCGTGGGTGGTCCCGCGCTCCAACCCTGAGATCCCGCCGGCGGTGCGCGGAGCCATGGAGAACGTGCCCGGCCTGCGTGCCCTGGTCCGTCTCGCGATCTACTGGGGGCAGGAAGCGCTGGCCTTCGGCATGACCAAGCGGCCGAACCTGCTCAAGTTCATCGAGGCATACTGCAAGTACAACATTCGCCGGTCGGTCAAGGACCGGGAGCTGCGGCGCAAGCTGATCCCGAACTACCGCATCGGGTGCAAGCGAATCCTGAACTCCTCCACCTACTATGGCGCGGTCGCCGACCCGAAGACCGAACTGGTCACCGAGCACATCGCGCGGATCACCTCCGACGGCATCGTCACCGCCGACGGCACCCACCGGCCGGCCGACGTGATCGTCTACGCCACCGGCTTCCACGTCACCGACTCCTACACCTACGTCCAGATCAAGGGGCTGCACGGCGAGGACCTGGTGGACCGGTGGAACCGCGAGGGCATCGGCGCGCACCGCGGGATCACCATCGCCGACGTGCCCAACCTGTTCTTCCTGCTGGGCCCCAACACCGGGCTGGGGCACAACTCCGTGGTGTTCATGATCGAATCCCAGATCCGTTACGTCGCCGACGCGATCGCGACCTGTGACAAGCTGGGCGCACAGGCGCTGGCCCCGACGCGCGCCGCCCAGGACAAGTTCAACGACGAACTGCAGCGCAGGCTGGGCCCGTCGGTGTGGAACAGCGGCGGCTGCAGCAGCTGGTATCTGGACGAACACGGCAAGAACACCGTGCTCTGGGGTGGCTACACCTGGGAGTACTGGCGGGCGACCCGCTCGGTCAAGCCGGACGAATACCAGTTCTATGGCGTGAACATGGGCAGGCAGTCGGCCGCCTCCTGACGGCGGCCGCCCGAATCACTTTCGCTCCCTGAGTAATTCGGCGAAGACCCGCGCGGCCGCGTCCACGCCGGTGTCGTCGTCGGTGGCCACCAGATCCAGCAGCAGCCCGCGCGTGACGGCCAGCCCCAGCCGCGCCAGGGCAGGGTCGACCGGCCCCGCGGCTACCGCCCCGACTTCGGCCAGCCAGCCGTCGACCACACCGGGAACCATTCGGGCAAAAGGCTTTTCGCCCTGGGCGGCGCGGGCATAGCACTCGAAGAACAGGCGCTCGGATTCGCGCAGCTCGGGTCGGCGCAGGTCGGCCCACATCGCGGCAAAGCTCTCGGCCGGATCGGTCGGCAATTCGGGCAGCAGCCGCATCTGGCGACGTTCGACCTCTTCGACGATCGCTAGCAGCAGGTCTTCTCGAGAGCCGAAGTGGTGCAACAGCATCCGGTGGCTGGTGCCGACCGCGGCGGCCACCTCGCGCAGCGACCGGTCGCCGATGCCGCCGGTGGCGAACTCGGCGACCAGCGAATCGAGGAGTTGCCGGCGCCGCTCGATGTCAGGAGTGCGCGCCATCGGCGCGGCTGAGCTGCTCGGATCGGGCCTTGAGGCCACGGCCCTCCAGGTCGAGGAAGCGCTTGGTCTTCTTGACCATCAGCCGTCCCACCAGCGCCCCCAGCACACCGCGCTGGTCGAGTTGCTGGCGCACCAGCGTGCTGCCGCCGGGCTGCGCGATGACGTCGTGACGGGCCGTCACCCGCACCCCCGGAGAGCTCTGCACCCAGGTCCACGACCTACCGGGGTCTAAGTCCGTGACCTTCCAGACCAGCTTCGACATGCCGGGCTGCTTGATCGCGAACCGCCTGCCGACGGCCAGGGTCGCGGCGTCCAATCCGACCAGCGACGTCACCGAGGCGGTCCAGTGCGGCCAGTGCTCCACGTCGGTAAAGACGTCCCAGACGAGTTGGGGCGATGCGTCGATCTCGACGCCGTCTTCGGTAAACATGTACCAAATGGTACGTGTTTAGAACCGCCGTGAACAGTGCCTGTTTCACACCCTCGTGCGAGGCCGGATGAGATTGATGCGAACTAGTTTTCGACGGGCAGTAGGCCGATCGCGGTTTCGATGAGCTGCTCGGGGTTTGTCTGCCACTTGTCCCAGATGAAATGGCCGCTGCCCTCGAAGCCCGCCGCCTCGTGGGCGGTGGTCAGCGGCAGCGCTCCGGAGTGGCGCGCCCGCCGCGGGCCGACGATGCGCGCGACGAGGTTCGGTGCGCGGGCGGGTCATCGGCTGGGGCCGAAACGATCGCGTGACGCTGCCGAGGCAGGCGGCCCGTGCCCTACAGCTTTTCCCCGGCGCGTCGCTGCACTGGTTCGCCGATTGTGGCCATTTTCCACATCGGGACCAACCGGGCCGCGCCGCCGAGCTCATACTGGAGGTGACCTGACACGGTGCACGACACGTAAACACAAGCTCTTGTGTTCCGCTGCGTTGTCGCACCCCAGGGGTAGTGTCTGGAGCCTGAGATCCCTCAGGCGAAAACGGTGTGTGAAGTGGGGTTCTGGTGAGCGAAAACATGAAGCTGATCGACCGCGTCTCGGCGATCAACTGGAACCGGCTGCAAGACGAAAAAGACGCCGAGGTGTGGGACCGGCTGACCGGCAACTTCTGGCTGCCCGAGAAGGTGCCGGTGTCCAACGACCTCCCGTCGTGGGCAACCCTGACGCCCGGGGAGAAGCAGTTGACCATGCGGGTGTTCACCGGCCTGACGCTGCTGGACACCATCCAGGGCACGGTCGGCGCGGTCAGCCTGATCCCCGACGCGCTGACCCCGCACGAGGAAGCGGTCTACACCAACATCGCCTTCATGGAGTCGGTGCACGCGCGCAGCTACAGCAACATCTTCTCCACGCTGTGCTCGACCGCGGAGATCGACGACGCCTTCCGCTGGTCGGAGGAGAACCCCAACCTGCAGCGCAAGGCCGAGATCGTCATGCAGTACTACAAGGGCGACGAGCCGCTGAAGCGCAAGGTCGCCTCCACGCTGCTGGAGAGCTTCCTGTTCTACTCCGGCTTCTACCTGCCGATGTACTGGTCGAGCCGCGCGAAGCTGACCAACACCGCCGACATGATCCGGCTGATCATCCGCGACGAGGCCGTGCACGGCTACTACATCGGCTACAAATACCAGCGCGGCCTGGCGCTGGTCGACGACGCGCGCAAGCAGGAGCTCAAGGACTACACCTACGAGCTGCTCTTCGAGCTCTACGACAACGAGGTGGAGTACACCCAGGACCTCTACGACGAGGTCGGGCTGACCGAGGACGTCAAGAAGTTCCTGCGCTACAACGCCAACAAGGCGCTGATGAACCTCGGCTACGAGGCGCTGTTCCCGCGCGACGAGACCGACGTGAACCCGGCCATCCTGTCCGCGCTGTCACCGAACGCCGACGAGAACCACGACTTCTTCTCCGGCTCGGGCTCGTCGTACGTGATCGGCAAGGCCGTCGTCACCGAGGACGAGGACTGGGACTTCTAGCAGCGCGCCAGATCTCTCAGAGATAGTCCGATTTATCGGACGGGGGTCATGGCGGATTAGCTGCGCCGCTGAAGATGAGCGTCTCACCGGGCTGCTTTATAAACCGAGCCTAAGTTTTTACACATCTATTTGTGACTAGGCGTGGAAGCGATTACGCTGCCATCGACGAATCGGGACACGTCACCAAACATCAGGGTCGCCAAACGGGGGAGATTTGGGAAGTATGTTGTTCCGTGCGGCTAGGCTCACCGCAAACGTGGTCACTACCGTCTCATGACCGCCGCGTTGCTGTCCCAGTATCTGTACGAGTTTGCCGTCGAATTGCGCCGGTTGGCCTATACGATGCCTGGCGGGCATGAAGACCCACTCATCCACCTCAGTGAGCGGATGGTCCACTGCGCCCAGCAACAGAGTTCGGAAGGCGTTAGCTAGCCCAGCCGATCAAGGTTGCCTATTTAGCAGCATCTGCGATTGTCCAGCAAACTTAATGTGTTTCCCGTCGGCTACGTTCCCCAGATTGTGGACGCCGCTCAATTATTGACTCGACCGATAATAAATCCGAGGCGGAATGCATTCGGGTATTGGAGCCGCAGATTCGTCTGGTTTCGGGCATATCTATGCATGGAAGCAGCAGCTAGCTACAGCAGCGCAGCACAACCTATGCCCGGACACACCGCGGTGAGCGGTCTGAAGTTTTAGAGCGGCTCGTCGTGCGTGATCGGCAAGGCCGTCGTCACCGAGGACGAGGACTGGGACTTCGAACGCCCGCCGTTTCCCACGCGGGTAACCCGGGTATCTGGCACGCGAACTCAGTACCTGGAGGGGAGAGCGCGTGACCACCGCCGAACAACCAGCGCCGGAAGGCGACGATCAGCCCCCACAAGCCACCGAGGACGAAGGCGGCTCCGACGCCGACTCCGCGGAGCCCACCCGATCCCCGGGAAGCGATGCCCCGCCTGCGGGTGAGTGAGTCGCCTGCAGCCGATTCAGCGGCGGGCTGACTATGCGTTCTGGCGTCGGTGCCGGGTTTGGTTCACGAGGTTTACGCAGACAGCTGCGCCGCCCAATATTGCTGCGGGAAGGGCAATTTCAAGCTGTCCGGTCGCCGCGGCGATGGTGGCACGCAGGCCGAGACCCCCGGCAACCATGTTGAGGTTTCCGGCGACCCTATTCGCTCGTTGGTGCTGATAGGCGCCGACCGCGATCTCACCGACCCCGAGGATGCCGTTCCATGACCGCCGTCAGATGTGGTGATCGATGGTGACCGCGCATGCCGCTATGGATCGACCCGTCACTCCTGTCACCGCGTTCTTTTCGGCGATCGACATGTTCGAGTCATGAACGGCGTATGAATTGTGCGGACGGCGCGACCGCCCGCTGGCGCGGGTGATACGGCTGCCCTGACACTGTTGGGGTGACGAATACCGCCGCCTCTGCCACCGCCAACTTCTGCCGTTCAGTGCTGCGCTGGCTGCGCGCCGGCTACCCCGAGGGCGTCCCCGGGCCCGACCGCGTGCCGCTGCTGGCGCTGCTGCGCAGCACGCCGTTGACCGAAGAGCAGATCGCCGAGGTGGTGCGCAACATCACCGCGGACGGATCCCCGGCAATCGCTGACGGTGTGATCGACCGTGACGAGATCGCCCACTTCATCTCCGACATGACGCACTACGACGCCGGGCCGGAGAACATCATCCGGGTGGCCGCCACCCTGGCCGCCGTCGGGTGGCCGCTGGCCGGCATCGACGTCAGCGAGGTCATCCCCGGCGACGAGTGGGGAGAGGCCGCGGAGATCGCCGCGCGCAGCGCGGTATCGAAAAGCGCTCGGGGCGCAGCGCTGTAGGGCGTCGGCGCCCTACAGCTTCGAGATGTCGATGACGAAGCGGTAGCGCACGTCGCTGGCCAGGACGCGCTCGTAGGCCTCGTTGATGTAGTCGGGCTCGATGAGCTCGATTTCAGGCGTCACGTTGTGCTCGGCGCAGAAGTCCAGCACCTCCTGGGTCTCGGCGATGCCGCCGATGTTTGACCCGGACAGGCTGCGGCGCGCCAGCGCCAGCGAGAACGCCCCCACCTCCATGGGGTGCTCAGGAATGCCCAACTCGACCAGCGTGCCGTCGACGTCGAGCAGGCTCAGATAGTCGTTGAGGTTCAGGTTCGCCGAGACGGTGTTGAGGATCAGGTCGAAGCTGTTGCGCAGCTTCTTGAAGGTCTCGCGCTCGGCGGTGGCGTAGTAGTGCTTGGCGCCCAGTCGCAGTCCGTCTTCCATCTTCTTCAGTGACTGCGACAGCACCGTCACCTCGGCGCCCATCGCCGCACCGAGCTTCACGCCCATGTGGCCCAAACCGCCCAAGCCGATGATCGCCAGGCGGGTGTCCTTGCCGGCCTTCCAGTGCCGCAGCGGCGAGAACAGGGTGATGCCCGCGCACAGCAGCGGCGCCGCCTTGTCCAGCGGCAGCGAGTCCGGGATGCGCAGGACGAAGTTCTCGTCGACGACGATCGCCTGGCTGTAGCCGCCCTGCGTCGTCGTGCCGTCCAGGTCGGTGGCGTTGTAGGTGAAGGTGGTGCCCCGGCTGCAGTACTGCTCGAGGCCGGCCTTACAGCTGTTGCACTGGCCGCAGGAGTTCACCATGCAACCGACGCCGACGTGGTCGCCCACCTTGTGCTTGGTGACCTCGGACCCGACGGCGGTCACGACGCCGGCGATCTCGTGGCCCACGACCAGCGGGTAATCCGGTGTGCCCCATTCGCCTTTGGCGGTGTGGATGTCGGAGTGGCAGATTCCGGCGAACTTGATGTCGATCGCCACGTCATGCGGACCCGGGTCGCGCCGCTCGATGGTGGTCTTGGTCAGCGGTGCCGTCGGCGAGGTGGCCGCGTACGCCGAAACTGTGCTCATGAGGATCCCTCTTCGATTCGATGCGTCGTCAAGAAGTTTAGCTAAGGTAAAAGTTCTTTCGCCATCGGACGGGGCGAACATCACGTTATGACGATGGATGCGTTTTTGCCGGACCGCCGTCAGTTGATCGGGGCGTTCACCAGGCGCAGGTCGTCGACGATGCCGCGGGCCGCGATGAGGCCCTCGCCGGTTTGCCAGATCTCGTCGTTGACGATGTAGACCCGGTTGTCCCGGTTGGCGGACAGCTTGCGCCACGGGTTGCTGTCCAGGATCGTGGCGGCCCGGTTGGCGGCGGCCGGGGAGGCGCAGGACACGTACACCACGTCGGCGTCGGCGATCGACAGGTCCGGATTCTTGGCCAGGTCCGCGTCGCTGCTGGCGATCTCGATGTAGGGCTTGTCGGTGAATCGCTGGGACGCCGGCCGGTCCACGCCGACCGCTCCCAGCACGCTGGCCGGGAAGTTGTTGGCGCCGAACACCCGGATGGTGCCGGTCGTCAGCTGCACGATCGACGCCTGATAGTGCGAGGCATCATGCCGCGCGCCGATGTCGGTCGTTCGCTGGGAAAAGCCGCTGATCAACCCGTCCACCGCGGCGGTGCGGCCGGTGGCCGCGCCCACGCCGCGCAGGTTGTCCTGCCACGCCGCGCCCGGTGCGGCCGTGAACACCGTCGGGGCGATCGCGGTCAGCTGCGGATACAGCGTCGGCGTCAACCCCTGCGACCCCAGGATCAGGTCGGGGTGGGCGTTCGCGATCGCCTTCAGGTCGGGGTGCGAGCGGGTGCCGACCCCGGGCAGGCCGTGCACCGCGCCACCCAGGTAGGCGGGCTGACTCGAGGACCCGTCCGGCAACGCCGCGCCGACCACCCGCGACTGCAGGCCCAGCGCGCACAGCGTGTCGAGCTGGTCGCCGGAGAGCACCACGATGCGCTGCGGGTCGGCGGGCACCTGCACGACGTCCGGGTTGACGCCCGCGGCGTTGTGGACTTGCCGTTTCGTCGAACCCGCATCGGCCTCGGCGGCGTCGCGTGCGCACGAGTCGTCGGGCCGGCGGTCGTTTCCGAGCACGCCGGCGCCGGCGATCTGGGTCGTCGGGGTGACCAGGGAACGGACCGGCGTCTGGCCGGCGGGCTCGTCGGATCCGCAGCCGCTGGACGCCACGACGAGCGTCGCCGTCACCGCGGTCGCCGCGGCCAGCCGGCCGGGCCTGATCACGCCGAACAACACGCGTCAGACGCTAACATCCGGCCAGCGTGGCGATCGCGAGCGCGGCGGAGCCGGGCGAAGCGGATCGCCACCATTCGGCCAGCGTGGCGCCGCCCCGCCGACGGACGCGCCGCACCGGTGAGCCATTTACGACAGTTTGTAGGACCAGCCCTGACGTCGCCATGAACGACGGCTAAGATTCGTCTCAATACCGAATTTGGGCCGGTGTCCGATCTGGATGTTTGGAGAAGCTGTTGACAGCCGAAGCGCCCCCCTTGGGAGAACTCGAGGCCGTTCGTCCGTACCCGGACCGCATGGGCCCCAAAGGGAACCTCGTCTACAAACTGATCACCACGACCGATCACAAGATGATCGGCATCATGTACACCGTCACCTGCTTCGTCTTCTTCTTCATGGGCGGGCTGATGGCGTTGCTGATGCGCACCGAGCTGGCCGCTCCTGGGCTGCAGTTCCTGTCGAACGAGCAGTTCAACCAGCTGTTCACCATGCACGGCACGATCATGCTGCTGCTGTACGCCACCCCGGTGGTGTTCGGTTTCGCCAACCTGGTGCTGCCGCTGCAGATCGGCGCCCCCGACGTCGCCTTCCCGCGGCTGAACGCCTTCTCGTTCTGGCTGTTCCTGTTCGGCGGCCTGATCGTTGCGTCCGGCTTCATCGTCCCGGGCGGGGCCGCCGACTTCGGCTGGACCGCTTACACGCCGCTCTCTGACGCCGTGCACTCACCCGGCGCCGGGGGAGACCTGTGGATCACCGGCCTGATCGTCGCCGGTCTGGGCACCATCCTGGGTGCGGTCAACATGATCACCACCGTGGTGTGCATGCGCGCGCCCGGCATGACCATGTTCCGGATGCCGATCTTCACCTGGAACATCCTGGTGACCTCGATCCTGATCCTGATCGCGTTCCCGATCCTGACCGCGGCGCTGTTCGGGCTGGCCGCCGACCGACATCTGGGCGCTCACGTCTACGACGCCGCCAACGGCGGAGTCTTGTTGTGGCAACACCTGTTCTGGTTCTTCGGCCATCCCGAGGTGTACATCATCGCGTTGCCGTTCTTCGGCATCATCACCGAGATCATCCCGGTGTTCTCGCGCAAGCCGGTCTTCGGTTACACCACGCTGGTTTACGCGACCCTGTCGATCGCGGCTCTGTCGGTCGCCGTGTGGGCGCACCACATGTTCGCCACCGGAGCCGTTCTGCTGCCGTTCTTTTCGTTCATGACGTACCTGATCGCGGTGCCCACCGGGATCAAATTCTTCAACTGGATCGGCACGATGTGGAAGGGGCAGATCACCTTTGAGACGCCGATGCTGTTCTGCGTCGGCTTCCTGATCACCTTCCTACTGGGTGGTCTGACCGGCGTGATGCTGGCCAGCCCGCCGCTGGACTTCCACGTCACCGACAGCTACTTCGTGGTCGCGCATTTCCACTACGTGCTGTTCGGCACCATCGTGTTCGCCACCTTCGGCGGTGTGTACTTCTGGTTCCCGAAGATGACCGGCCGGCTGCTCGACGAGCGGCTGGGCAAGCTGCACTTCTGGCTGACGTTCATCGGGTTCCACACCACCTTCCTGGTGCAGCACTGGCTGGGCGACCTGGGCATGCCGCGCCGCTACGCGGACTACCTGCCCAGCGACGGCTTCCAGCCCTACAACGTCGCCTCGACGGTGGGCGCCTTCATCCTGGGCGCGTCGATGTTCCCGTTCGTCTGGAACGTCTTCAAGAGCTGGCGGTACGGCGAGGTCGTCACGGTCGACGACCCGTGGGGCTACGGCAACTCCCTGGAATGGGCCACCAGCTGCCCGCCGCCGCGGCACAACTTCACCGAGCTGCCCCGAATCCGTTCGGAGCGCCCGGCATTCGAACTGCACTACCCGCACATGGTGGAGCGGCTCCGCGCCGAGGCGCATGTGGGCCGCCACGCCACGGCTCTCGAGTCGCCGAAGGGCTTCGGTCCGCGAACCGAACCCGATCGCTCGACTCCTGAGCAGTAACGACAGCTGGCGGGAGTGAGCTCACCACCGAAGGTGTCGGTGCTGATCACTGTCACCGGCGTGGATCAACCGGGCGTGACGGCGACCCTGTTCGAGGCGCTGTCACGGCACGGGGTCGAGCTGCTCAACGTCGAACAGGTGGTGATCAGGCACCGACTGACGCTGGGCGTGCTGGTGTGCTGCCCGGCCGAGGTCGCGGACAGCGCGCAGTTGCGCGACGACGTCGAATCGGCCATCCACAAGGTCGGTCTCGATGTCAGCATCGAGCGCAGCGACGACGTGCCGATCATGCGGGAGCCCTCGACCCACACCATTTTCGTGCTGGGCCGGCCCATCACCGCCGGCGCGTTCGGCGCGGTGGCCCGCGAGGTGGCGGGCCTGGGCGTCAACATCGACCTGATCCGCGGCGTCTCCGACTATCCGGTGATCGGCCTGGAGCTGCGCGTGTCGGTGCCGCCGGGCGCGGACGGCGCGCTGCGCACCGCCCTGAACCGGGTGTCCAGCGAAGAACAGGTAGACATCGCGGTCGAGGACTACAGCCTGGAACGACGTGCCAAGCGGCTCATCGTGTTCGACGTCGACTCGACGCTGGTGCAGGGCGAGGTCATCGAGATGCTGGCGGCCCGGGCCGGTGCCGAGGGCAAGGTCGCCGCGATCACCGACGCCGCGATGCGCGGCGAGCTGGACTTCGCGCAGTCGCTCGAGCAGCGGGTGGCGACGCTGGCGGGCCTGCCCGCCAGCGTGATCGACGAGGTCGCCGACCAGCTCGAACTGATGCCCGGCGCCCGCACCACGCTGCGGACCCTGCGGCGCCTGGGTTATGCCTGCGGCGTCGTGTCCGGCGGCTTCCGCCGGATAATCGAACCGTTGGCCGAGGAGCTGATGCTGGACTACGTCGCGGCCAACGAGCTGGAGATCGTCGACGGCACTCTCACCGGACGGGTCATCGGCCCCATCGTCGACCGGGCCGGAAAGGCCACGGCGCTAAGGGAATTCGCGAACCAGGTCGGGGTGCCGATGGCGCAGACCGTCGCCGTGGGCGACGGCGCCAACGACATCGACATGCTGGCCGCCGCCGGACTGGGGATCGCGTTCAACGCCAAGCCGGCGCTGCGCGAGGTCGCCGACGCGTCGCTGAGCCACCCCTACCTGGACACGGTGCTGTTTCTGCTGGGTGTGACCCGCGGCGAAATCGAGGCCGCCGATGCGGTCGACGGCGAGGTCCGCCGGGTCGAGATCCCGCCCAACCCGTAGCGCTCGCAAGCGCGGCGACCCGACAGGTATTCGAGCGCCGCGGTACGGCACGATGGTCGGGTGCCCGAAAACGGAAGCCGGAGGTGAAGCCCGAGGATTCGAGAGAATCCGAGGGTAGAACCGACCAGACTAGCGAGTCAGCCGACCCGGATCTGCTGCTCGACTTCAGGCAGGTGTCGCTGCGGCGCGGCGGCAACGTCTTGGTCGGGCCGCTGGATTGGGCGGTCGAACTCGACGAACGCTGGGTGATCGTTGGACCCAACGGTGCCGGCAAGACCTCGCTGTTGCGGATCGCCGCGGCGGCCGAACATCCCTCGTCCGGCATCGCTTTCGTGCTCGGCGAGCGGCTGGGCCGCGTCGATGTCACCGAGTTGCGGGCCCGGATCGGGCTCAGCTCCTCGGCTTTGGCCCAACGGATACCCACCGACGAGGTGGTGCGCGATCTCGTCGTCTCTGCCGGCTACGCGGTGCTGGGCCGGTGGCGGGAGCGCTACGAGGCCGTCGACTACCAACGGGCCATCGACATGCTGGAGAGCCTGGGCGCCGAGCACCTCGCGGAGCGCACCTACGGCACGCTGTCCGAGGGCGAGCGCAAGCGGGTGCTGATTGCCCGCGCGCTGATGACCGACCCCGAGCTGCTGCTGCTCGACGAGCCCGCCGCCGGACTGGATCTGGGCGGCCGGGAGGAACTGGTCGCCCGGCTGGCCGACCTGGCCGCCGACCCCGACGCGCCGGCCCTGGTGCTGGTCACCCACCACGTCGAGGAGATCCCGCCCGGCTTCAGCCACTGCATGCTGCTCTCGGAGGCCGAGGTGGTCGCCGCGGGATTGCTGACCGACGTGCTGACCGCTGAGAACCTGTCCACCGCGTTCGGCCAAGCGATCGCCCTCGACGTCGTCGACGGACGCTATTTCGCGCGGCGAGTCCGCACCCGCGCAGCCCACCGGAGGCCGTTATGACGTCAACCGACGAACCCCCGCTGGTCGCACGGCCGGCCGCCACCGTGATGCTGGTCCGCGACGACCCGGGCGGCATCGCGGTCTTCCTGATGCGCAGGCACGCCCAAATGGAGTTCGCCGCGGGCACTGTGGTGTTCCCCGGTGGCGGTGTCGACGACCGCGACCGCAACGCCGACATCGCGTGGGCCGGTCCGCCGCCGCAGTGGTGGGCGCAGCGGTTCGGCATCGATCCCGACCTGGCCGAGGCGCTGGTGTGCGCCGCTGCCCGCGAGACGTTCGAGGAGTCGGGGGTGCTGTTCGCCGGGCCGGCGGACGACCCGGACGGCATCGTCGGCGACGCCACGGTGTACGGCGAGGCCCGACGGGCGCTGGCCGAACGGTCGCTGTCCTTCGCCGACTTCCTGCGCCAGGAAAACCTGGTGCTGCGGTCCGACCTGCTGCGGCCGTGGGCCAACTGGGTCACCCCGGAGGCCGAGCGCACCCGCCGCTACGACACCTATTTCTTCGTGGGCGCGCTGCCGCAGGGGCAGCGCGCCGACGGCGAGAACACCGAATCCGACCTCGCCGGCTGGATGGCACCCCGGGCCGCGATCGACGAGTTCGAAGCCGGACGCTGCTTCCTGCTGCCGCCGACGTGGACGCAGCTGGACTCCCTGGCCGGGCGGACCGTGGCCGAGGTGCTGGCCGTCGAACGCCAGATCGTGCCGGTGCAACCGCACCTGGAGATCCGGGGCGACAACTGGGTGTTCGAGTTCTTCGATTCCGACCGCTACCACCAGGCGCGGGAAGCGGGCGGCCTGGGGTGGCCGCATTGAGCGAGTTCGTCAGCGTCGTGGTCAGCGACGGCTCGCAGGACGCCGGGCTGGCCATGTTGCTGCTGTCGCGCCCACCTACCAACGCGATGACTCGCCAGGTCTACCGGGAGGTCATCGCGGCGGCCGAGGAATTGGGCAGGCGCGACGACGTGGCCGTGGTGATCCTGTTCGGCGGCCACGAGATCTTCTCCGCGGGCGACGACATACCCGAGCTGCGGACGCTGCGGGGCTCCGAGGTCGAAAGCCTGGCGCGGGTGCGGCAGGAGGCCGTCGACGCCGTGGCCACGATCCCCAAGCCGACTGTCGCCGCGATCACCGGCTACGCGCTGGGCGCCGGGCTCACCCTGGCCCTGGCCGCCGACTGGCGGGTCAGCGGCGACAACGTGAAGTTCGGCGCGACCGAGATCCTGGCCGGCCTGGTGCCCGGCGGCGACGCGATGGCCCGCCTGACCCGGGTGGCCGGCGCGAGCAAGGCCAAGGAGCTGGTATTCAGCGGCCGCTTCTTCGACGCCGAGGAGGCCCTGGCGCTGGGTCTCATCGACGACATGGTGGCCCCCGACGACGTCTACGACGCCGCCGCCAGGTGGGCGCGCCGCTTCCTCGACGGGCCGCCGCTCGCGCTGGCCGCCGCCAAAGCCGGGATCAACGACGTGTTCGATCTGCAACTCCCCGAGCGGCTCGCCGCCGAACGCCGCCGCTACGTCGAGGTATTCACCGCTGGTCAGGGCGGTGGTGATATGGCGGATCCCGGCGGCCGTTAGGCTGCCCTGCATGACCAGTTCGACCGACGCCGTTCCGACGCCTCACGCCACCGCCGAGCAGGTGGAAGCCGCCCGGCACGACAGCAAGCTGGCCCAGGTGCTCTACCACGACTGGGAAGCCGAGACGTACGACGACAAGTGGTCGATCTCCTATGACCAGCGCTGCATCGACTACGCCCGCGGTCGCTTCGACGCCATCGTGCCCGACGAGGTGCTGCGCGAGCTGCCCTACGACCGGGCCCTCGAATTAGGCTGCGGCACAGGGTTTTTCCTGCTCAACCTGATCCAGTCCGGCGTCGCCCGGCGGGGATCGGTGACCGACCTGTCGCCGGGCATGGTCAAGGTCGCCACCCGCAACGGCCAGTCGCTGGGCCTCGACATCGACGGCCGCGTCGCCGACGCCGAGGGCATCCCGTACGAGGACAACACCTTCGACCTGGTCGTCGGGCACGCGGTGCTGCACCACATCCCCGATGTGGAGCTGTCGCTGCGCGAGGTGATCCGGGTGCTGCGCCCGGGTGGCCGGTTCGTCTTCGCCGGCGAGCCGACCAGCGCCGGCGACGTCTACGCCCGCGAGCTGTCGACCCTGACCTGGCGGATCGCCACCAACGTCACCAAGCTGCCCGGCCTGGGGAGCTGGCGGCGCCCGCAGGCCGAGCTGGACGAATCCTCCCGGGCCGCCGCGCTCGAGGCGATCGTCGACCTGCACACGTTCACCCCGGGTGACCTGGAGCGGATGGCCGCCAGCGCCGGCGCCACCGAGGTGCGGACCGTCAGCGAAGAGTTCACCGCCGCGATGTTCGGCTGGCCGGTGCGCACCTTCGAGGCGTCGGTGCCGCCGGGGCGGTTGGGCTGGGGCTGGGCGAAATTCGCCTTCACCGGCTGGAAGACGCTGAGCTGGGTGGACGCCAACGTGTGGCGTCGCGTGGTCCCGAAGGGCTGGTTCTACAACGTGATGGTGACCGGGGTCAAACCCTCCTGAGCGTTGGGCTGCGCTTCAGCCCGGCGACGATGCGGGACGCGCACGGCGTGAGGAGGAGCCGGCAATCAGGTTTAGCACGGACGACGTCGGCTATCTGCGGTCGCACGCGGGTGCCGCGGCGCTGGAGGCGGTCGCCGAACTCGAACTGACCGACGCCTCCCTGGTCGCCGATGTCGCCGCGGTGCGCGCCCAATTCGGTGACCGGGCCGCGGTGTTGGTGGAGACGGTGTTGTTGCGCCGCCGCGCCTTGGAAAAACTGGGCGAGCTCGGAGTGTCGGATTGGCTCTTCACCGACGAGGCGCTGCAGCAGGCCACCGCGGCGCCGGTGGCGTTGCACCGGGCCAGGCGGCTGGCCGGGGACGGCGGCGTCGTGGTGCACGACGCGACCTGTTCGATCGGCACCGAACTCGCCGCGCTGAGCGCCTGCGGGATCGCCGCGCTGGGCAGCGATATCGATCCGGTGCGGCTGGCGATGGCGCGCCACAACGTGCAGGAGTCGGCCTGGATCTGCCGCGCCGACGCGCTGCGCCCGGTCACCCGCGACGCCGTGCTCGTCGTCGACCCGGCGCGGCGCGTTGAGGGTCGGCGGCGATTGCGCATCGACGACTACCGGCCCGCCCTGGGCTCGCTGCTCGACGCCTACCACGACCGGGAATTCGTCGTAAAGTGCGCTCCCGGAATCGATTTCAATGAGGTGCGACGCCTGGGCTTCGACGGGGAGATCGAGGTGACGTCGTATCGCGGCTCCGTCCGGGAAGCCTGCCTGTGGTCGGCGGGACTGGCCCGGCCCGGCGTGGGCCGGCGGGCGAGCCTGCTGGATCGCGGTGAGCAGCTCACCGACGACGACCCCGACGACTGCCCGGTGCGGCCGGTCGGACGCTGGATCGTCGACCCGGACGGTGCGGTGGTGCGGGCAGGGCTGGTGCGCCAGTACGGCGCGCGGTACGGGCTGTGGCAGCTCGATCCCGACATCGCCTACCTCTCCGGCGATCGGCTGCCCGCGGCGGACCGCGGGTTCGAGGTGCTCGAGCAGCTGGTCTTCGACGAACGCCGGCTTCGCCAGGCCCTGTCGGCACTGGACTGCGGTTCGCTGGAGATCCTGGTCCGCGGGGTGCGGGTGGACCCGGACGCGCTGCGCAAACGGATGCGATTGCGCGGGAGCCGATCGCTGTCGGTAGTCATCGCCCGCATCGGTGCGGGCAGCGCCGGCCGGGCGATGGCGTTCGTTTGCCAACCCTCCCGATAGCGCCGGGTACGCTAGCGGCGTCACTTCTCCGGGTCACCGGCCCTGGCCAGTTTGCGAGGACAATCCCACGATGCGTTACCTGGTAGCCGCTGGGCTGTTCGCGGCGGCGGTCTTGGTGGGCTGGCCGGCGGCGGCCGACCCACCGTCGTGCGCCAGCCTGGGCGGCAGCGTCGAGGACGGCCAGATGTGCCGCCTGCACGCCACCGGCCCCAACTACACGCTCAACATGGCCTTTCCCGCCGACTATCCGGACGGGCAAGCGCTGGCCGACTACGTCACCCAGAACCGCGACGGCTTCGTCGCCGTCGCGCAGAGTTCCGGGGGGCGCGACCAGCCCTACCAGCTCGAGGCCACCACCGAGCAGCGCTTCGCCGGACAGCCACCACACAACACCCGCAGCGTCGTGCTCAAGTTCTTCCAGGATGTCGGGGGAGCGCACTCGTCGATCTGGTACAAGGCGTTCAACTACAACCTGGGCACCAAGCAGCCCATCACCTTCGACAACCTGTTTCCTCCGGGCGCCACGCCGCTGGACGCCATCTTCCCGATCGTGCAGCGCGACCTGGAACGCCAAACCCCTTTGGGCGCCGCGATTCTGCCGTCGACGGGACATGACCCGACGCACTATCAGAACTTCGCCATCACCGACGACCAGCTGATCTTCTACTTCGCCCCGGGCGAGATGCTGCCGGCGTTCGGCGGGCCGTTGCAGGCCCAGGTGCCGCGCAACGCCATCCCGCCGCTGGCGATCTAAGTGGTGATCGCAAGCGTGGCGTAGCCGGGCGCAGTGGGTCGCCACCATCGGACTGGACCCTCAGGCTGGGCCGGCCTGCAACTCCATCGCCACGGCGCCCAGCGCCAGCGCCACTTGCGCGATGCAACCGATGAGCGGGACGAAGAACGCCCGCCGCTGCCGCACCAGGAAATACACGGCGACGACGATGTCGACGACCAGGAGGGCGGCGCCGCCCCAGGTGCCCAGGTTCATGGCCCGGTCGATCCAGGCGGGATCGCCGCATTTTCGGGACCCGCAGGGATCGGTGGTCATCACCAGCAGGCCCAGCAGCACAAAGCTCGCTCCATAGAGGCCGCCGTGGATGACCAGCAGGACGGACGTCGCCACGATGTCGGCGGTGCTGCCGCGCGGGCTTGCGGTGGTCTTGTTGGTCGCGACGCCTGGCGCCGCGGATTCATCGATCGGCACTACACGAGTATGTCCGGGTCAGGCTGGGGCAAAACCGTAAACCTGGCCGTCGCTGGTGGCGGCCACCACCCGGCGATCGGTGCCGACCGATACCCCGACCGGATACCCGGTCGCCGCCGGCATCGGGTAGCTGCCCAGCGTGCGGCCGCTGCCCGGATCGAAGATCAGAAGCGACATGCCGGGTGCGCCGTTCGCCGGGGGGCCGCCGGCCACCGTGTAGCCGATGCCGCCGCCGGCCAGGCTCGACGTCGACAGGGGCAGGACGTCGTCGCGGCGCCACACCTGATCGGCGTGATCGCCGGCGTCCTTGAACGCCGCCAGCTTCGTGTCGGGCCCGCCGCCGGTGACGATCAGCCCCTGCGGGGTGACCGCGGGCGGCGTCTGCGCCAAGAAGCCCAGCGGCACCGACCATTTCACCTTTGCGTCGGCGGCGCGCAGCGCCCACAGTCGCTGGTCGCGACCGTTGACGTAGACGGTCGATCCGTCGGCCGACAGCACGGGGCTGGCGATGACACCGGCGCCCACGGCGTCGCTGGTCCATTCGCGGGTCAGCAGCGGCGTCTGCCCCGGGTGGTACTTGAGCCCGACCAGGCCCGCGGCGGGAGCGCCGGGCTGCCAGACACCGATCACCACCATCCCGTTGGCCGCCGAGAAGGCGGGCGCGGCCGCGACGGGGCAGCCCTGGCGGGCGGGTGCGCAGTCGGCCAGCCCGCGCGCGGCGTCGGTGGGGTCGACGCCGTCGACCAGGTCGAGCGGGCTCCCCGACACCTGGCCGCGATGGGAGTCGAAGACCAGCACCTGTCCCAGGTGCGTGGCCACCAGGAGCGCGCCTTGCCCGACGAATCGCGGCGTGGTGGGCATGCCGATCACCGGCTGGCGCCACCGCGTCCACTGGGTCACCGGGAAAGACAGGAGCGTTCCGGGCTGGCCGACGTAGAGGTTGTCGAATCCGTCGAGCAGCGGGCCGCCGAAGCCGCCGCCCTGGGCCAGACGCACGCACCAGCGCTGCCGCCCGTTGTTGTTGTTCTCCCATTCCATCAGCGAGCATCCCGCCGAGGTTTGGGCGTTGAGGGCCAGATAACCCCGCGCGCTCAGCGCCGGCCCGGCGGCCAGGCTTCCCTTGACCGACCGGGTCCACTGCAGTGAGAGCTTGGAGGCCCCGTCGGTGGCGGTGTAGCTGCTGTTGGCGGCATCGGCGTACTGCGCCGGCCAGCCCTGCGCGGCCGAGGCGTCGACCCAGGAATCGGTGTTGCCGCAGGCGCCCGCCCCGATGGCGATCACCGCCGCCAACGCGACGGATGACGAACGCCGGAGCCCACTGACGAGTTGTCGGGCAAGCACCTTCGGTTTTCCCAATCCTTTTCGCGTGGCGGGCCGCGCGCGGGCGGATCCGGCCGTGGGGCGGCAATCGAGTACAGGTGAGGGTAACCCGTGGCGGTTCGCGGGCTTACGATTGATCGAGTTAGGCTGTCCGGCCATGACGAGCATGTGGGGTGCACCGGTCCATCGCCGTTGGCGTGGATCGAACCTGCGGGACCCGCGCCAGGCCAAGTTCCTCACGCTGGCCTCGCTGAAATGGGTGCTGCGCAACCGCGCGTACACCCCGTGGTACCTGGTGCGTTATTGGCGGCTGCTGAAGTTCAAATTGGCCAACCCGCACATCATCACCCGCGGCATGGTGTTCCTCGGCAAGGACGTGGAGATCCACGCGACGCCGGAGCTGGCGCAGCTCGAGATCGGCCGGTGGGTGCACATCGGCGACAAGAACACCATCCGCGCGCATGAAGGCTCGCTGCGGTTCGGCGACAAGGTGGTGTTGGGTCGCGACAACGTCATCAACGCCTACCTCGACATCGAGCTCGGCGATTCGGTGTTGATGGCCGACTGGTGCTACGTCTGCGATTTCGACCACCGCATGGACAACATCGACATGCCGATCAAGGACCAGGGCATCGTCAAGTCCCCGGTGCGGATAGGGCCGGACACCTGGGTGGGCGTGAAGGTGTCGGTGCTGCGTGGCACGTCCGTCGGACGCGGTTGCGTGCTGGGGTCTCACGCGGTGGTCCGCGGGGTGATCCCGGACTTCTCGATCGCGGTCGGAGCACCGGCCAAGGTGGTCAAGAACCGCCAGCTCGCCTGGGAGAGCTCGGCAGCGCAGCGTGCCGAACTGGCGGCCGCGCTGGCCGACATCGAACGCAAGAAGGCCGCGCGCTAGCCTTCCGCTTGCGGCTGCTCGTCGCCCTCAGGGCGGCAGCGGCGCCGAAGTGGCGAACCGCGATCAGATGCTCTGGTAGCGCCGCAGCGCCTCGGTCCGCTCGGCGGCGTGGTCAACGATGGGCGCCGGGTAGCCGTCCGGCCGCTCACCCTTGCGCAGGTGCACGTCGTCGGCCGAGCGCAGTTCGGGTACCCAGCGCCGGACGTAAGTGCCGGACGGGTCGAACTTCTCGCCCTGGGTGATCGGGTTGAACACCCGGAAGTAGGGTGCGGCATCGGTACCGCAACCCGCACACCACTGCCAGCCGTGCTGGTTGTTCGCCATGTCGCCGTCCACCAGCTGGTCCAGGAACCATTCGGCACCCCACTGCCACGGCAGGTGCAGGTCCTTGACCAGGAACGACGCCACGATCATCCGCACCCGGTTGTGCATGAAGCCGGTCTGGCGCAGCTGGCGCATGCCGGCGTCGACGAAGGGAAATCCGGTCTCGCCGGCTTTCCACGCCTCGAAGCGGCGTTTGGCCTCGGCGCCGGTGTCGGTCTGGATGCCGTCGAAGTCGCTGTTCCAGTTGCGCCAGGCGCTGGCCGGCCAGTGGTGCAGCACGTCGGCGTAGAAGTCACGAAAAGCCAACTCCCGCAGGAAGGCTTGTGCCCCGCCGCTGCGCAGGTCCAGGTCGGCGACCAGGGTGCGGGGATGAATGGTGCCGAACTTCAGGTGCGCCGACATGCGGCTGGTCCCCGTCAGGTCCGGCCTGTTGCGGTCCTTGGCGTAGCTCTGTAATCCCTTGTCCACAAACGACTTCCACTGCTTGCGCGCCGCCACCTCGCCGGCTTCCACCTCGAGGGCCGGTCCGGGATCGGGGATCTCGCATTGCTCGATCCGCAGCTGCGCCGGATCCAGCCAGCGTGCGAACTCCGCGTCCGACTTCGCCGGTTCGCGCCAGCCGGTCTTTTGCCACTGACGCAGGAACGGGGTGAACACCTTGTAAGACGAGCCGTCCGGCTTGGTGACGCGGCCGGGCGAGACCAGATACGGCGACCCCGTCGCCACCAGCGGCACCGAATCCAGTGCTGCGCCGACCTTCTCGTCGCGGCGCTTACCGAACGGCGCGTAGTCCTCGGAGACGTGCACCGATGACGCATCGATTTCCTTGGCGATGCGCGGAATCTGCGTGTGGGGCTGCCCGCGGGTGACGAGGAGCCGGCCGTCGAGATCGTCGCGCAGCCGGCGCAGCGAGTCACCCAGGTACTGCAGCCGGCGTTGTCCCGACGACTTTTCCAGGCGTGGATCGAGCACGAAGCAGGCGAGCACCTCGTCGTTCTCGGCCGCGGCGATCAGCGCCGGATGGTCGCGCAACCGCAGATCGCGGCGAAACCACAGCAGTGCCGGCATGATCTATCGGTTCAGTCGCCAGATGTGGGTGGACAGGATGGTCGCGAAGCCACACCACAGCGGGTAGGGCAGCAACGCCAGCCCGCCGCGTGGCGTGGCTTGGGCCGTGCGCCTGACCAGATCTGCGCTGCTGGCCGTCAGCGCCGCGGCGCCGACCGCGCTCGCGCCGAGTTTGTGATACCCGAAGAACAGCCAACTCCATCCGGCATTCAGGAGCAGGTTGACCGCCAGCGCCACGGTGTAGGTGCGTGCCTTGTCGTGCTGCCCGGCCGCGCGAAACCGGTCGATGGCCACCGCTGCCGTACCCGCGATGTCAGCGTAGAGCGTCGTCCACACGGTGGGAAAGGCGGCGCGGGGCGGCTGGTAGGAGGGCTTGCGAAGCCGCGAGTACCACCTGGGAATGGCGTTGCTGCTGGCGATGCTTCCGGTGCCGGCGGCAGCGGCGACGGCCAGGCCGGTCGCGGCCAGTGTCGACCTGTTCACGGTGTGCTCCGTTCTGGTTGTTTCCGGTCCGCTTGTTGCTCAACGGCTTTGGTGGGGGCAGGGTTGGTCGGCCACCAGATCCGGTCGCCGATGAGGGCGAACAGGGCCGGGATGACGAGCGTGCGCACCACGAAGGTGTCGAGCAGGATGCCCAGGCCGACGATGATGCCCAGCTGGGTCAGGACGATCAGCGGCAACACCCCGAGCACGCAGAACACGGCGGCCAAAACGATTCCCGCGCTGGTGATCACGCCCCCGGTGGCCGACACCGCCCGCACCATTCCCCCGCGGGCACCGTGCTGCGCGGCTTCCTCGCGGGCCCGGGTGACCAAGAAGATCGTGTAGTCCACGCCGAGTGCCGCAAGGAACAGAAAGGCGAACAGCGGGGTGGTGTTGTCCAGCGCCGGGAACCCGAAGACGTGCAGGCTCGCCCAGCCGCCCATGCCCAGCGCGGCCAGCGCGCCCAGAATCGTCGCGGCCAGCAGCGTCGGTGGCGCGAGGGCCGACCGCAGCAGCACGTAGAGGACGATCAGGATGACGGCCAGGATGGCCGGGATCAGCAGCACCCGGTCATGCGTGGCCGCGTCGCGGATGTCCAGGGCCTGTGCGTCGGCGCCGCCCACCAGCGCGTGCGGATCGACGGCCCGCGTCGAATCCCGCAGTGCGGCAACGATGCCGAATGCCCGCTGTGACGACGGCGGCGCGTCGATCACCACCGACCACTTCGTCCGCCCCGATCCCGACCGGCCCGACTCGGTCGCCGAGACGACACCGGGGGTGGACGTGATCGCCCGCTGCACGAGTGCGGCGTGATCGGTCGGGGTGACGACCAGGGTGGGATTGGCTAAGCCGGCCGGAAAGTGTTCGGCCACAACGGTGTAACCGGCTACCGAATCCGCGCGGACCCGGAACTGCTCGGTCTGCGACAAACCGATCCGGGTCCCGAACAGGCCGGCGCCAAGGGCAGCCAGCACGGCGATGGCGACCGCCGCGACCAGTGCGGGGCGCCCGCCCACCCATTCGGCGACGCGATGCCAGCCGCCGGATTCCAGGGTTTCGTCGTCCCCGGCGTCCGGGATGAACGGCCAGAACAATCGCCGGCCGCACACGGCCAGCAGCGGGGGCAGAATCACCAGCACCGAAATCGCGGCAACCACAAGGCCGCACGCCGCCAGGGCGCCCAGGCTGCGGGTGCTCGGGGTGGACGCGAACAGCAGGGTGAGCAGCGCCAGCACCACGGTGGCGTTGCTGGCGACGATGGCCGGCGCCGCCCTGCGCATGGCATGACGCAGCGCGGCGCGGTGCGCGGACTGGCGCCGGAGCTCCTGGCGATACCGGGAGATCAGCAACAGTGCGTAGTTGGTACCGGCGCCGAAGACCAGCACGCTGGTGATCCCGGAGGTGGCACCGTCGAAGCTCAGCCCGGTCAGCGACGCCACCGACGTGCCGACCGCGGCGGCCACCCGATCGGCGAACCCGACCACGAGCAGCGGGACCAGCCACAGCACCGGGGAGCGGTAGGTGGCGATCAGCAGCAGCGCCACCACCGCAGTCGTCACGGCGAGCAGGGTGATGTTCGCGCCTGTGAAGGCGCTGGCAATGTCGGCGCCGAATGCCGGGCCGCCCGTCACGTGGACCTGCAGGTCCGAGGGCAAACCGCTGGCCGCGGCCGTGCGCAGCGTGGCGACGGCGTCGCCCAGGGCGAGCCCGGACAGGCTGGCGCTGATCGGCACGACGGCGAGGACGGCCTTGTAATCCTGCGAGGGAATCAGAGGAGCCGCCGCGATCGCTCCGGGCTGCGCTGCCGCCTGCACCCGATCGCGTGCTGATTGTGCTGCGGCGATATCGGCCGCGATGAGGACCCGGCCATCGCTGCGGCTGACCACCACGATCAGCGGGGCTTTGTCACCCCCGGGAAATTGCTTTGCCAGCGCTTCGACCTGCGCGGATTGGGCTGATACCGGAACCCACTGCGGGGATTGACCCGCGGCGGCGTTGCCGCCGACGAGAACCATGAATGCGACACCCAGCAGGGCCGTGACCAGCGCGAGCAGCCATGAACGCGGGCGCGTCACAGCGGCGGCCAGGTAATCCCACACCACGAATACAACCCTTTCAGTTTGTTAAACATTAATCAACTGAAATGACGCATCGCCACGCGGCAGCACCGGCGGTACGCAAGAGGGGGCAATATGGACATTATGAAACGCCGGGCGGGGGCAGTGTCGGACGCGAGGGGGTACCTGCCATGACCGCTGACAGGGGGGAGATGACCGCCCGCAAGCGGCGCCACATCAACGTCTGCCTGAACGAGCCGGTCGGCTACGACGGCGTCACCACCGGGCTGGACCGCTACGCATTGCCGTACAACGCGCTGACGCAGACGAACCTGGGCGACATCGACTTGTCCACCGGCTTTTTCGGTGCGAACCTGCGCTCGCCGATACTCATCGGCGCGATGACCGGGGGCGCCGAGCTGTCAAAGACGATCAATCGCAATCTGGCGGCCGCGGCCCAGCAGCTGGGCCTGGGCATGATGCTGGGCTCGCAGCGCATCATGCTGGACAGTGCGCTGGGGGAGCGCGCCGCGGACAGCTTCGCCGTGCGCGACGTCGCCCCGGATGTGTTGCTGTTCGGCAACATCGGCCTGGCGCAACTGACGAAGACCGCCGTGCCGGATCTGGCCAAGGCCCTTGACCGGGTGGGCGCCGACGCACTTGCCGTGCATACCAATCCGCTTCAGGAAGCCATGCAGCACAACGGTGACACCGATTTCTCCGGGTCTCTGAGCAGGCTGCGCGAGGCGGCCGACAGCATCGGCTATCCGGTATTGCTCAAGGAGGTGGGCCACGGGATCGGTCGCGCGGCAGCCACGGAACTCGTTGGGGGAGAAGGTGAATTGCCGGTCGCCGGAATCGACGTCGCGGGCGCCGGCGGCACGTCGTGGTCGCGGGTCGAGCAGTTCGTGCGCTACGGCGAACTGCGCTATCCACAGCTGGCCGATTGGGGCGTCCCCACCGCCCGCGCGATCGTCGAGGTGCGTGAGGTGCTGCCGGCGATCCCGTTGGTGGCATCCGGCGGCATCCGCACCGGCATGGATGCGGCCAAGGCGATCGCGCTGGGCGCCGATGTGGTGGCGGTGGCGCGGCCGCTGCTGCGCGCTGCGATCGAATCGACTGCGGCCGTGGTCGATTGGCTGCAGCCGTTCATCGACGAACTCAGGGTCTGCCTGCACGGCTGTGGCGCCGCAAAGCTGGCGGACCTGCGCGATGTCGACCTCATCGGCGTGGCCTAGGCCCGCGCGACGTGGCCGTCATCTTGGCGTACGGTTCGCCGGCCCTGGGACATCTGCTGCCGACCGGGGGCCTACTGGCCGAGCTGGCCCAGCGCGGCCATGGCGTCCACCTGCGCACCATGTCGGCCGGCGTCGCGGCGATGCGATCGGTCGGCGTCCACGCCGAGCCGGTCGACCCGGACATCGAGGCGATCGCCGGCAACGACTGGCAGGCACGAAACGCTCTGGGAGTGCTGCGGTTATCGATCGACGTGCTGTGCCGCCGGGCGGTGCTGGAGGTCGGCGACTTTCGGCGGGCGGTGGACGCGATCCGACCGGATGCGGTCATCGTGGATGCGAATTGCTGGGGCGCCTTGTCGGCCGCGGACGCCGGCGATATTCCGTGGCTGCTCTTCTCGCCGTTCACCCCGTACCTTCGCTCCCGCGGCGTGCCGCCGTTCGGTCCAGGAATGCGTCCACTGCCGGGCATCGCCGGTGACATCCGGGACGCCGGGGTGCGCCCCATCGTCAGGCACGTGTTCGACCGGCCAATGTTGCCCCGCGTCAACGTGATTCGCGCCGAGCTGGGCGTGCCTCCGGTGACATCGGTGGACGACTTCATGCGGCGCGCGCCGCTGGTGCTGGCCGTGGGTGGCGAGCCGTTCGAGTACCCGCATCCCGGATGGGCCGGTCTGGTGCACCACATCGGCGCGTGCGTGTTCGAGCCCACACCGACTGCCACACCGGAGTGGATCGACGCCATCGATCGTCCGATGGT
This sequence comes from Mycolicibacterium vulneris, assembly GCF_002104765.1. GTDB lineage: Bacteria > Actinomycetota > Actinomycetes > Mycobacteriales > Mycobacteriaceae > Mycobacterium > Mycobacterium vulneris. Next base: position 37,131 of record NZ_NCXM01000011.1, on the reverse strand, counting down.
GCTGGTGAACACCTCCTCGCTACGGCAGGCCGACGAGGCCTTGGGGCGAATCGCCTTGCGCGCGCTGGCCGACGAGGACGTTCATGTGGTGGCGACGTTTCCGGCCGGTGTACCCGCCGATCTGCCGCGGCCGGCGAACGCGACCGTATGCCGGTTCGTGCCGCACGCGGCCATCCTCGCCAAGGCCAGCTGCGCCATCACGCACGGCGGCATGGGCACGACGCTGAAGGCCCTCGATCGCGGCGTGCCGGTCTGCGTCGTGCCGTTCGCCCGCGACCAGGCCGAGGTGGCGCGGCGGGTCGAGGTTGCGCGCTGCGGCACCCGCCTGGCCGCGAAGAAGCTCACCGCGGCGCGGCTGAGGGCCAAGGTGCGCGAGGCGATGACGATGGCCGTCGGTGCGGCCCGGGTGGCGGCCGGATTCGCGGCGACGGGGGGCGTGGTCCGCGGTGCCGACCTGATCGAGCAGCGGCTACTGGGCTGCGCGGCCGAGTGGCCGGTTCACTAGACGCCGCGTTTCACCGGGCTGCGACGGCCTTTGGCCGTCGCGCGCTTCGGTTCGGGCGCGGGCGCTTTGGGACTCGGTGCGACGAGCCGGGATTCGAAGCTCACCATCGCCTCGATCATCGACGTGAACACCCGATGTGCGGCCGCCAGGTCGCGATCGGGTAGGTCGGCCAGCGCGGTATGTAGTTCGGCGCCAAGGGGAGTGAAAAACGACCGGGCCAGGGCCATCCCCGGCTTCTCGTAGCGGAGCAGGGTCTTGCGCCGGTCCTGCGGATCGGGTTCGCGCCGGACGTGGCCGGCGTCGATCATGCGATCGACGAGATAGGTGATCGCGGCCGGTGACACGTCCATGCGCCGTCGCAGCTGTGCCGCGGTCAACGGTTCTCCGGCGGTTTCGGCGACCATGATGTGCAGCAACGCGTGGAAGTCGGTGCCGCTGACGTCGTTCTGGCGGGCGAAGTGGCGGCCGATACGGTCGGACTGCGCAGTGATCGCGCGCATGTCGGCCGACATCAATTTCTCGAGTTCGGCCCGGTCTAATCGCCGGTCAGCGGCGGCGCGCTTGGTCACTTAACCGCATCCTTCTTGCAAGATACGCCGGCCAGCCTATCGGCGACCGCTGATCGCGGCCGGGCATGCACTGAGAGCAAACAGCCCCGCAGCGTCCCGGTGCGATCGGTGGCATCAGCCTACGGCACCCGCGGCGGCTCAGCCGCGGCCGGCGGGCGCAGCGATTCATCAACTGGGTAGGTTTTGGTGCGCCGCGAGGCGGTTTGAACGGATACGCCCCGGGTATCTGGTGTGACGATGACTGTCATCGAGACTTCCCGGCGCCTGGGGCGCGCGGAGCGCAAAGTGTTGCGCCTGCAACGACGTTTGTGGTTCGCGCAGCTGGCCGTGTGGCCCATCGTGATCGTCCTGGCGGTCCTGCTCGTAGGTGGTGTGCTGTGGGTGGTGCGGCGGAGGTCAACCGGTGGTCGGCATGCCGCGGCCCCCGCGACCAATGCCCCGGCGGGCGAATACACCCCATGAGACGGCGGCGGCGGTGAACGCCAGCGACTGCGCGGCGCCGACGCGCCCGGGCGGCACGAAATATCCGGTGACGTAACGGTCGATGAATCCGGACGTGGGCAGCGGATCCATCTTTGCGCGACGGCGCGCCCACGATTCCACCGACGTCAGCGGGCACCGCAGCCTGAGCACCACGACCGCGACGCCCCAGGCCACCGCCGGCACGTGCAGCACGATGGTCCTCGGCCAGCGCAACGCGAGGAAGCCCCCGCTCGGCACGTACAGCAGGTACGCCAGGTGAGCGCCGACGGCCACAGCGACGACAGCGACGTAGGGCTTGCGCACGGTTGAATTCTTCCACGCGGGGCGCCTGGCCCCGGCTACCCGAGTCCGGCGCGGACCTGGTACCGGCGTTCGGCGTAGGCGAGGTCGTCGCGCCAGAGCTTGGTGGCCGCGTAGCGCATTAAGGGTGTGATCAGCGGCGCCACCCGGGAGGCGTGCGCGAAGCCGGGCCGGTCCGAATGCGCGATGGTGGCTTCCAGTACCGCGGTGCGGGGCCGGCCGTCGGGGCCCGAACCCATTGGCGTCGCGTGGGTTTCGACGACGCTGCCGGTTCCCTCTCCGTCCACGATGCGCATGACGATGGTCCGTGCCTCTGGGCAGCTGAATTCCGCGACGACGGGCACTCCCAGGCGTCCCATCCGGAACGTCACCGCCACCAGGAATCGGTCGACCTGTTCGGTTGGCGTCGTGAGTACGTCGAGCCGGGTGAACGAGTAGGGGTGAAACCACGCGCCGTGCCAGGGATCGAGCCGGTTGGCGACGATGTCACTCGGCTCGCACACACCCTCCAGGCGGGCGACCGCGCTCAGGGTACCTCCGGTCGGGCGTTGCGGAAGCACCGGCCGGTCCAGTGGTTCTTCCTCGCCCACCGCGTCGAGCCGCACCCACGCGAGCACCCCGTCGTCGTGACTGGGCAGCGGGCTCCAGCCGAACTCGCGGGCGTGTCCGTCGAGCGTCAGCCCGTGCCAGCGGCAAATCAGCGTGCCCCGGTGCACGGTGCCGGTCGCGAGGTCGGCGCCCAAGTGGGGACAGCTGCGCGGCCCCACGCACAGCCGGCCCCGTTCGTCACGCCAGGCGACGACGTCGACGCCGGCGACCCGCGTGCCGACGGGCCGCCCGCCGGGCACCCGATCGCTGGCCGCGAACGCGTACCAGTTGCCGGTGGGTTTGCGCTGTGAGCGTCGCAGCGCGCCCTCGATGATGGCGGGCTGTGCGTCGCGATACGTCGGGCGCTGATCGGCCCATGACGCGCGCGGGATCACCTGCAGCGGCCAGCCTTTGGCCCGGGCCGCGGACAGACGTTGCTGAAGCTGTTCGCGAATCCTCATGATCGGGGGGCTCTTTCGCGGGCGGCAAGCCATCGCAGTAGTGGTGACCGGCCTTGGGTGGGTACCGTGGCCAACGGGTGTCCGGCTAGTCCCCATCGTTGCAGGAGTTGGTTGGCGGCGCACCAGCCGGTGGTGGCGGCCCGCTCCATGAGTGCCACCGGCAGGTCGATGCGGATGGCGTCGCCGGCTAACAGCAATCCCGGTGTGGGCGTGGTGATCGGAGGGCGTTGGGGATAGGAGCCGGGCGAGAACAGCGGGCAGTCATTGCGATGCAGCTGCTTCTCGTGGACGATCTGTGCCGCGGCGGTTTCGGGATACACCTTGTGCAGCTGTCGTAGCGCGGCGTCGCGCGACGGCGCTGAATCCAATGCGTACGAGTGCAATTCGACGACCGAACCGCGGTGCGCGGTGGCCCAGTTGCGCGCCTCGCATTCGTAGCGCTCCAGCACGCTGATGTTGTCGAGCGGTTCGTGGCCGGCCGTGCCCAGGAACGCCGGCCGATGCGCCGCGACCGGGCGGTCGAGCCACAAGCGGTGCACGGCGAACGGCGGCGCGGTGCGCAGCCGCGCTATCTGGGCGCGCCAGTCGTCGGTGCCCAGGTCGCTGGACGCCGCGACGATCCGCTGCAAACCCGCGATGTCGGTGGCCAATACGACGGCGTCGACGTCACAGTGGTCGTCGGAATCGGTGTGCACCCGGAAGGTCTTCGCCCGCTCCGCGTCGATGCGCAGGACCTTGGTGGCGAGCCGGAATCGTACGCCCCGCCCTTCGAGGTAGCCGCGCAACGGCTGCCACAGGGCGCTGTCGTAGTTCGCCGACGGCACGTCGAAGATCAGGCCTTCGGAGGACCCCAGGAAGTAGATGTGAAACATCGTCGCCAACTCGGCCGCGGAGAGGTTGGCGGGGTCGGCGAAGAAGCTGCGGGAGAACACCTCGAATGCGAGATGCCTTGCCGCCGCCGGGAATCGGATGTCCTCGAGGAACGTCGCGGCGTCGGTGTGATCCAGGAGCTGGTAGGTGCCGGGCACCGATACGGCAGCCAGTGGTGCGGCCGCGCGGGCGTCGATGCGGGTGAAGTCACGAAGCCGGAACGTGGGACTGCGCGCCGCGAAGACAACGGCGTTCCACGGTGGGGTGCGCGGCAGGCCGCGGAAGCTGTCGCGCCGGCCCGCCCCGTCGATCAGCGGGTAATCCTCGACGGGAGTGAGCATCCGCAATTGCGGGTCGATCCTGCCCAGCAGGGCGCGCAGGTTGTAGTACTGCCGGAAGAAGGCGTGGAAGCCGCGGTTCATCGCGAGCTCGACACCGCCGTCCCGCTCGGTCCACCCGCCCACCCGGCCGCCGAGGTAGTGCTCGCTTTCGATGACCTGGACGGCGACGCCGCGCTCGGCGAGCCCGGTGGCGGCGCTCAGCCCGGCGATCCCGCCGCCGACGACGGCCACTCGCGGGCACGACTCCAGCGCGTCCGCGTCCGGCAATCCCGTTGGTGCGGCGAATGTTCGGCGACGCCGGTCGGCGCTCATCGCGGCGCATCCGCCAGGAAGGTGTGCACGATGTTGGCTTCCCAGCCGGGCATTGTCTCGCTGTGCACCGCGGTGAAGCCGGCGTCGGCGAGCCGAGCCCGAAAGCGTGCGGCGCCGTCGAATGCGAGCACGCTGCGCCACAGGTAGCGGTACAGCCCGGTGTCGCGGGTACGCCACCACCCGAAGGGGATGATGATGCCCCAGCACACGGCGTGCCAGATGCGGGTGGCCGCGGGGGAGTCGCGCACCGAATATTCGTGCACCGCCAGCGTGCCGCCCGGGCACAACAACTCGCGGAACCTGCGCAGCTGCGCGTCACGGTCGGCGATGTTGCGGATCAGGTAGGCGGCCAGGATGCCGTCGAACGGTCCGGTGATCCCGTGCTCGGCGAGCTGTTCGACCGGGGTGTGGACGAAGTGCACCGAGGCGGGCCAGTCCTTGGCGCGCGCCGCGTCGAGCATGCCCCGCGACGCGTCGACGGCGACGATGTCGGCCTCGGGCGCGACGGCGAGCAGCGCGGCCGTCGACGCGCCTGTGCCGCATCCGGCGTCGAGCAACCGTAACCCCTTGCCGTGGTTCGGAATCCGCATCCGCCGGGCCGACAGGGAGAGCTGTGTGTGGTAGCCGGGGCTGGCGCCGACCAGGCGATCGTAGGCCGGCGCGCCCGCGTCGAACGCGGCCGCCAACCGGCCGGGCCCCGCATCATCGACGCGCACGTTGCCGCTCCCACAGCAGCAGCACCGCGGTGACCAACGCGAAGCCGAACAGAAAATCTTCGACCGGGATGTCGAACGGGAAACGCACGCCACTCAGCTGTTGATCGTCATAGCTGACGATGGGGGAGCTGAGTTTGGTCAGCCAGCCGTCCACCGGGATCTGGAACCCGAGCACGATCAGCATCGACAGCCAGTACGCCGGCCGCCGGAAGAGCCCGATCCGCAGCACCGCCAATTCCAGTGTGACGACCAGCAATACCGCCAGCACGGCCGGCAGGGTGTAGCCGATGCCCGTCATCGGCGATGCACCTTCTCCAGGATGGTGGTCACGGCGTTGTAGGTCAGCAACGCGCACACCGGGATGACGAGGAAGAACAGCACCTCTTCGACCGGCACACGGAACGGGATGCTCAGGCCACACAGATAGTTGCGGTCGTAGGTCCACACGTGCGCGGCCACCGCGATCTCATCCCAGACCAAAAAGACCGCGGCCACCGGCACGACCGCCTTGACGACCCGCCGCCACTGCCGGTAGACGCCGGGGCCGAAGATTTCCAGCGGTGCGGTGATCACCAGGCATGCGGCGAGCACCGCCAGGTATTGCCACCGATCGCTCATGCGGCCCCCGATTGACGAACGCCCCGCGCGCTGTTCCGCGCCCGCCATGACCGTATCAGCCCCGCGCCGGCGACCCGAAGCCGTCGCGCCGTGCCGACGGTGGCACGGTGATCGAACACCGCGAAGTCGCTTCTTTCGATGCAGTCCAAGATCTCTGAATACAGTGCAGCCGCGGTTGCCACGCACGGTCGCGATCGGGCGGCCAGCGTGGCGATCCCTGTGGAGGCGAATCGGTAGGTCTGCCGGGCGATTTCGTGCTGGGCGATCAGTGCCCGGCGCACCCGCGGATCGGTGCGGCGGTGCGCGTGGCACCACAGCAACATCTCTCGGTCGACGCCCTCGGCGGCCAGTTCGTCGGCAGGCAGATAGACCCGGCCGCGCTGCAGGTCCTCGTCGACATCACGCAGGAAATTGGTCAGCTGAAACGCCCTGCCCAGTGCCGCGGCGTACGGGGCGGCCTCCTGCATCGGCGTCACCGTGCCCAATATCGGAAGTACTTGCAGCCCAATGGCTTCCGCGGAACCCCGCATGTAGCGGTTGAGGGCGTTTCGGTCGGGATAGTCGGTGACGGTGAGGTCCATCCGCATCGAAGCCAGGAAATCCTCGAACAGATCCGCGCTGATCCGGTAGCGCCGCACGGTGTCGGTGACCGCGGCGACCAGCGGATCCTCCAGGTGGGCCCCGTCGGAGAAGAAGCGCTCCGAGAGCTGCTGCAGCCGCCGGCCGCGGGCGTCGGCGCCGACCTGCGGGTCTAGGTCGTCGAGGATGTCGTCGGCGTAGCGAGCGAAGCCGTACAGCGCGTGCACGGGCGGCCGCTGGTCGGGCGCGAGCAGCCGGGTGGCCAGGAAGAAGGTGCGGCCATGCGCGGCATTGAGTTCGCGGCATTGCCGGTATCCGTCGCGCAGCCGCGGGTCGTCGATTCCGGCCGCGGTCAGCTCGCCGCGCATCACGGCAGCCCCGCTTTCATGTCGATGTGCGCGGAAGATCGCGTGGCGATGCCGGTGATGCGGTCGGCGGCGAGCCGCCCGGAGATCAGCGTGGTGGGCACGCCGACGCCGGGGACGGTGGAGGACCCGGCGAGCACCGCGTTGTCGATGCCGCGCACCATGTTGCCCGGCCGGAACGGGCCCGTCTGACCGAACGTATGGGCGAGAGCGAACGGACTGCCCGCCGCCATGCCCTGCCGCGCCCAGTCAGCCGGTGTGACGACATCCAAAACCGTTGCCTCGTGCGGCAAACCGGGCAGCAACCTCTCGGCGACGTGCGAGATCATGTCCTCGACGTAGGCGCCCCCGGTACCGGCCCAATCGATGGTGCCGCGCTCCAGGTTCGGCGCCGGCGCGAGCACGTAGAGAAGGTCGCGCCCCTCGGGAGCCAGGGTCGCGTCACTGGCGGTCGGCCGGGTGACCAACAGAGACGGGTCCCGCATGAGCTGTCCGTCGTCGACGATGTCGGTGAAGGTCTGGTCCCAAGCCTCGCCGAACAGGATGGTGTGGTGGGCCGTCCCGGATGCGACGGCGGGACAACCCAAGTGCGCGACGACGGCCGAGGGTGAGGGCCGCAGCCGCACGGCACGACGTGGTGTGCGGCCCAGCAGGGCGTAGGTCTGCGGCAGCTCGGTGGTCAGCACCACCGCGTCGCAGGCGATGCGCCCGGCCTGCTCGGTCACCACCGCGCTGACCCGGCTGCCGGCGCGTTCGAGCGCGGTAACTGTTGAGCCGTAACAGAATCGGACGCCGGCGCCGGCGGCGGCCGCGGCTAGTGCGTCGGGTAGCGCGCGCACGCCTCCGCGCGGAAACACCACACCCGAGATGGTGTCCATGTAGGCGATCACCGCGTACACCGCCAGCGCGTCGCGCGGCGCCACGCCGGCATACAGCGACTGGAAGGTGAAGATCCGCCGCAGCCGTGGGTCGCTGATGTACCGCCTGACCATCCGGTCCCACTTGCGGAAACCGCCGATCGCGGTCAGCTGTGCTAACTGCGGGGTGAGCAGCGACAGCGGGGAATCGAAGTTCGCGGCGATGAAGCCGTCGAATTCGGTGCGGTACAACCGCGTCAACCACTTCCGGAGCCGCCGGTAGCCCGCTGCCTGCCCGAAGCCAGCGAACTCTGCGACGGCGTCGGCCATCCGGTCCTCGTCACTGTGCACGTCCAGCGCACTGCCGTCTGCGAACACGGCGCGGTAGGCCGGGTCGATCGTCAACAGCTCCATGCGGTCGCGCAGTCGCTCGCCCACGGCTGCGAACGTCTCGTTGATGATGTCCGGCATGGTGAGCACCGTCGGCCCGGTGTCGATCCGGTAGCCGTCGATGTCGAGACGACCGGCCCGCCCGCCCGGCCACGGCTCGCGCTCCACCACCGTCACCGCGCGCCCGCGTCCGGCCAGGTGCAGCGCCGCGGAAAGTCCGGCCAGCCCGGCGCCGACCACCACCACGTGATCTCCGCGCCCTTCGATGGTCCGCATGATCACCAGGCTCCCCGGTCGGTGCTACTCATTCGGCGCGATCCGTGCAAACGGCCGCCATTTCGGTCAGCGCGGTGCGAACGGGCTCGTCGATCGGCAGGTCGCTGAGGTGGTCGCGCGCGGAAGCGACGCGGTCGCCGATCATCTCCTCGATCAGCTGCACCGCTCCCGTCTCGACGATCAGCACTTTCCACCGGTCGATCGCGTTGTCGTCGAGGGTTTCACGATCCGCGAGCTCGATGAGTTCACGCCGGGTCGGCGCATCGGCCAGCTGGTGGGCGGCCACCACGACGCTGGTCGCCTTGCGCTCCAGCAGATCGCCGGCGCTGGGCTTGCCCGTCACCGCCGGCGAGCCGAAAACGCCGAGTACGTCGTCGCGAAGCTGGAATGCCTCACCGACGGCGGCGCCATAGCGGCCTAGTTGGGACAGCGTCCGATCGTCGCACTCGCCCATGACCGCGCCGATTTCCAGCGGTCGGCGCACCGTGTAGTTCCCCGATTTGCGCCGCGCCACGTCGAGCACGGCTTCCAGCCCGGGCATCTGGCGCGCATCGTTGGTCAGGTCGGCGAATTGCCCGACGGCAAGCTCGGTGCGCATGGCGTCATAGCGTGGCCAGGCGCGTTGCAGACGCCGGGGTTCGACGCCGCTGTCGCGCAGCATCTGTTCGGCCCAGATGAGGCAGAGGTCGCCCAGCAGAATGGCGGCGGATTCACCGAATCGCCGCGACGAGCCACACAATCCGCGCTCGCGATGCCATTGGCCGAATTGCCGATGCGCCGACGGGCGGCCGCGCCGCTGGTCGGAACCGTCCATGACGTCGTCCTGCAGCAATGCGAAGGCGTGCACCAACTCGAAACTCGCCGCGGCCCGCAGGGCCGCGTCGTCGGGCGGCGCGCCGCACAGCCAGCCCAGGTACACGAACGTCGACCGCAGGCATTTGCCGCCGGAGACGAACTGCACCAGGATGTCGCCGGCGGCATCGATGTGCGCGTCGTCCAGTTCGCCGACACGTCGCGCGACGATGAAATCGGCGACATCCCCCAGCACCATGCGCCGTACGTTCGATCGCCATGCTTCGAAATCGTCAGCGCTTAGCCAACCGATCCCCAGCGGCGGCGACGCCGTGGCCGGTGAAAACGACAAAGCTCCCATAGTGCCCAACCGCTCCCTCCCGGACGGCTTGGCATGCCCAGCCCCTTCCGGCCCAAACACCCGCGTCATACCCGCTGATGAGGCGGGCAAAACCACAGCGCTGACCGTCAGACGCACCCTTGCGTTGACCGCTACGACATACCACCTTGTTCAATAACTTAAACATTAACTTAATGAACTTCACCGGTGGGCGCCAGCTGAGGCGGGCCCTACGTTCGTGGTAGCTCTCCGGTGCCGGCGCGGCGCCTGCCGCCACCGTCCTGAAACATTAAGAAACTGAAATGTCACCCCGATCGGCGATATGCTCGCAGCGTTATGGACGCCGATGCGCAGCGCTGCGGCCGCGATGAGCTGGAGTCGCTGATCTCGGCCGATCTGCGGGAGCTGTCAACCGAGTCCGATCAGATCGGCCGATTGTTCGCGCTGATACATAGCTTGCGGCCCAACGATTTTCGTGCTCTCCTCTACATCATGGTGGCTGAAATCGGCGGCCGCCCCATGACGTCGAGCGACCTCAGCCAGCGGATGGGGCTGTCGGGTTCGGCGATCACCTACCTGGTGGACCGGTTGATCGACGCCGGCCAAATCCGCCGCGACAGCCACCCGGCCGACCGCCGAAAAGTCGTGTTGCGCAACGATGAATTCGGTCTGGCCACCGCACGGTCGTTCTTCAGTCCCCTGAATGCGCATACCCGCGTCGCACTCGCCGACCTACCCGATGCGGACCTGACAGCCGCGCACCGGGTCTTCGCCGCGCTGATCGACGCGCTGCGGTGCTTTCAGGACGAATTGGGCGAAGTGCCGAAATCCTGACCACCGCACAGGGTTAGCCGAATGTCACGACGCAGCGCTGTGCGTGGTTCGGGCCTGAGCCGGTCGTGGCCGGGCCAAATTGGAGAGGAACTGTCGTCGCGCTCGCAGAATGTCCTCCAGGTTCTGGAACGCCTCGGGCACCGAACCGGCAATCGACAGGCCGTTGTGATTCACGATCCGCAACAGGGGGCGAACCGCAGCGCCGCCGACTACGCTGCAGCACACGCGCGCCGTGCGGAGATCGTCGTTGAGGGACAGCAGCGCGCGGAATCCCTCCACGCTGAGCCCATGTAGCGGCATCGGGTGGGGCCATGTGGGTCCGCGGAATTTGCGGAGCGAATAGCGGCCATGAGAGCGCCTATCGGATGGTGGTGAGAAGGGAGTGAACGGTGTTCTGCACACCCGCTCCCGTCAAAGACGCAGCTGTGAACTCAACCTGTCGGCAGCCTACCGCCGAGGTGGGGTCCAGATACAGAAATGCCGAAACGCCCCAGGTCGCCGAGAACGCGGCGCGAGCGCGACCAGCGACTTCCGGCGCAGTTCGACGTGTGTAGACCCGCGAGGTCTTCGTTTCCCGGCCTTTTAGCAAGCAACGCCTGTTCGCTCGCCGGCCGGTCCGAGGGTTGTTTCGCCCCATCGGACACGGGTATAGCGTGTTCAACAACACAACGCGGTGAACCCCTGATGGACGTGAGGGGTGATGCGTCCCAATGGAAGAGCTCGGACGCCGGTGGTGCCGGCTGGCGATCGCATGCGCAGTCACGACGATGCTCTTTACCGCACCGGGCCAGGCCGTCGCCGACCCGGGCGCCACGGTGTTTCCCGGAATGGAAATCCGCCAAGGCAATACCGTCTGCATGGTGGGCCTGGTCGAGCCGCGGCTGCGCGTCGCGCTGACCAGCGGCCAATGCGATGGCGGCCAGTCGGTGGTGACCGACCGTGACCGCAAACCGATCGGCAACGTGGTCCTGGGCCGCCGCCAGGTCGACGCGGACTCCACCGCGGACACCTCGATGCTGCCGGTGGAATACGAGGTCATTGCGATCGCGCCAGAGGTGGCGCCCACCGATGTGCTGCCGACGGGGCGCCATCTGAGCTCCGCGCCCGCAACGCGCGCCCAGACCGGGATGCCCGTGTGCCAGCTGCGCAGCGCAACCGGCCAACGATGCGGCACGGTCAGCTCGGTAGGCAACGGCCGCTTCGCCATCACCGACATGGCCCCCGACAGCCGGGACTTCGGCGGTCCGGTGTACGCGCTGGCCGACGACAACAATGCCGTGATCGTCGGACTGGTCGAGGGCACGTGGCGATCCGCACCCCAGATCGAGTCGTGGCAGGCCGTCATGGCACAGGTCTACATCGACAGCCACACCTACAGCCCGCAGCAACCTCCGCCCGCTCTGCGAGTGATCGGCTGGCGCACAAGCGGTTCTGCGTCGCGGTAATTTCACGCAGCGCGGCACCGCGACGATGTCGCGCGCCCTGGTTTTGCCCGGCCCAGAATGGGAATCCGCCGCCGGTGAACGTTTTCGAACTTGTGGCATTGCCCTTTCGGTGGGGCTCCGCGATCCGGGGCAAACGGTTCTTCCATCCGACCGGGGTGCTGGCGGAGGGCCACATCGAACGCGTTGCCCCCGCCGGGCAGGGCTTGCCGATCGCATCCTCGGAAATTCTTGCGCGCGTGTCGAAGGCCACCGGTACGCCAGGGGCGCTGCCCGACTTCATCGGGTTGGCCTTCCGGCTGCCCACACCCCAGTCCGCGGACAAGCCGTGGGACATCCTGCTTGTCTCGTCCGGGTCGGGGGTGCTGTCCCGTGCGCTGGCGCTACGGCCGGCCACATCGTGGAACGGCCAGACCCTGACCACGCTGATGCCGTTGCACTATCAGGGAAACAATTGGTGGCTGCGGGCCCGGACCTCGAGCGAGACCGGCGGCCCGGGGTTGTCCCTGGACACTGTCCGGTCAAAGCTCGAGGGCAGCAACATCGAGGTGACACTCGACCAAGCCTGCGGCAGCGGCGATTTCATGCCCCTGGCCCGCATCACGCTGACCACCGCCCTGGATCCCGGACGCGACCACGACGTGTCGTTCGACCCGGTGCTCAACACGGCGCCCGGTCTGAGCTTGCATCCACGGTGGCTGGCCGATCTGCGCGCCCGGGCCTATCAGCACAGCCGCGACGGCCGAGATGCCGAAGAGTAGCCGCTCGTTCTAAGGAGGTAGCCGGTGCCCAAACGGATCGTCATCACCGGTCGTTCGTCGAGGCGGTCACCCGGGATGTCACCGTCGGGCCGCTCACCGTTCGGCGGGTGCCCTGACATCCGTCAGCCGGTGCGCCCCAACAGGTGGCGCAGCGCCGCGTCGAGGTCCGGCTGACGGAACCGGTGTCCGGCGGCGGCGAGCGCGGCGGGGGCCACGCGCTGGCTCGCGCACGCCAGTTCGCGGGCGCCCTGGTCGCCCAGCAGTAGCCGCGGGCCCAGCGCCGGCACCGGCAGCACGGCCGGCCGGTGCAACACCCGCGCCAGGGCGGCGGTGTACTCGCTGTTGCGAACCGGTTGCGGTGCAACGGCATTCACCGGTCCGGAGAGTGTGGCGTCCCACAGTGCGCGGTGATAGATGTCCACCAGATCGTCGATCCCGATCCAGGACAGCCATTGTCGCCCGTCGCCGAGCCGACCGCCGAGGCCGGCGCTGAACAGCGGGCGCATCAGCTTCAGCGTGCCGCCGGCCGGCGATTGCACGATGCCGGTGCGCACCTGCACCACGCGCACCCCGGCCTGCTGGGCGGGCGTGGTCGACTGCTCCCAGTCGGTCACCACGTCGGCCAGGAATCCGTCGCCGCGATCGCTGTCCTCCGTCAGGGTGTCGTCGCCGCGGTTGTATCCGTAGTAGCCGATCGCCGACGCCGAGATCAGCACCGCCGGCCGGGGGTCGCCGCGGCCCAGCAGTTCGGCCAGCCGGGCAGTGGGCCCGATTCTGCTGTCCCGGATGGCCTGCCTGTGTTCATCGGTGAACCGGCCGGCGATCGATGCTCCCGCCAGATGGATCACCGCGTCGACCCCGTCGAACAGCCGCGGGTCGGGATCGGCTGTGTTCCACCTTCGCTCGTCGTCACCGCGTGGTGCGTGCCGGACCAGCTGGATCACCCGATGGCCACCGGCGCGCAGGAAGGCGGTCAAGGCCGAACCGACCAGACCCGAGGATCCGGTGATCGCGATCGTCAAGGGCCGCAGCCCGTTCTCGGCGGCCAGCCGGTGTGCGGCCAGATCGTCGGCCAGCTGCCGGTGCCGGTAGTCGAACATCGGCCGCAACAGCGCCCCGGGCACCGGGGTGTCGACTCGGTCGAGCACCCTGGTGCGGTTGCCGCCGAGGTCCTCGAATTCGTGGGTGTGCTTCCACCGCACGGCAATTCGGGTCGGCAGCGTGGCCAGGCCGTCGCCGCCGATGGCGTCGACGAAACGCCGCGGCGGGTCGTAGCCGTCGGGCTGATGGACAGCGACCCAGCGCAGGCCCCCGGGCAGCGCCAGCGTGGCCCGCCCGTCCTTCAGCGAGGCGGCCTCCGTGACCAGCCGCATCGGCTGCCACGGCGGCGAGAGCCGGGCGAACGCGCCCGGCCGGGCATGCCAATCGAAAACGTCGGTGATGGGAGCGTCCACGACGCTCGAATAGTCCAGCCCCATCCCTCGACGTTAGGGAGGGTGCTACCGATCCGGCAAGGCGTGTTCGACGATGGGCAGCCGGGCCTGCGGCTGCCGCACGCCGCGCTTGGCCGACAGGTACACCTGCGCGGTCTTGTCCGCCACAGTGTGCCAATCGAAATCGGAGGTGAGTCGCTCGCGGGCGGCGTGGGCGCGCTGCTGCGCGGCCTGCGGGTCGTCGAGCACGGTGCGCACCGCCGCGGCCAGCCGGACCACGTCGCGCGGCGGGCACGACACCCCGGTCTGGCCGTTGATCACCGCCTCGCCCAGGCCGCCGATGTCCGACGTCACCAGGGGAGTGCCGGCCGCGGCCGCCTCCAGCGCGACGATCCCGAACGGCTCGTAGTGGCTGGGCAGCACCGCGGCGTCGGCGCGATGCAGGACGGCCAGCAGCTCGGCGTGGTCGAGGTGTCCGACGAACCGGATTGCCTTGAGCACCCGGTGTTTACGGGCCTGCTCGATGAGCCAGCTCTGCTGGGTGCCCTCGCCGGCGATGGTCAGTGTGGTGCCGGGGTGGCTGCGCCTGATCCGCGGCAGCGCGGCGATGATGTCGTGCACACCCTTCTCGTATTCCAGCCGGCCCAGGTAGAGCAGTTCGGCCGGACCGGTGCGCGGCCGGCGCGCCGCGAACGGCCAGCGCGCCGTCTCGATGCCGTTGCAGATCACCGTGATCTCGGCCAGGCCGGGACCGAACAGTTCGGTGATCTCGTCGGCCATCGACGCCGAACACGTGATCAGCGAGTCGGATTCGCGCACCAGCCAGGATTCGACCGCGTGTACCTGGCGGCTGATCGCGCCGCTGACCCAGCCGGAGTGCCGGCCGGCTTCGGTGGCGTGGATCGTGGAAACCATTGGCGCATCGTAGAATTGGGCGAGGGCGATCGCCGGGTGGGCCACCAGCCAGTCATGGGCGTGCACAACGTCGGGCCGCCACGCGCGGTTGGTGCCCGGCTCGGTCAGGGGCAGCCCGGCGCGAATCATGGAGTGGCCCATCGCGAGCGTCCACGCCATCATGTCTGTGCCGAAGGTGAATTCGTGCGGATCCTGGGCGGCCGCGATCACCCGGACGCCCTCGCTGATGTGGTCGGACGAAGGGTGGCTGCGGGGATCGGTTCCGGTGGGACGGCGCGATAACACGACGACGTCGTGACCGGCGGCGGCCAGCGCGGTCGACAGATGATGCACGTGCCGGCCGAGCCCGCCGATCACCACCGGCGGGTATTCCCACGACACCATCAGGATTTTCACGCCGCGGCCCGCCTCATCGGGGCAACCTGCGGGCATCGAGGGCGCCGAACAGTCCGTCGGCGCGGTTCCATCCGTCCGCCAGCCGCTGCGCGGTGTCGCGCCGGCCAGACGCCAGCGCGTCGGCGATCTCGCGGGTGGCGTGCGCATGCAGGTGGGCGCGGTAGCGGGCGTAGTCGGTGGCCGAATCCTTACTCACCATGAACGGCCAGTCGCTGGACACGGTGAGCAGCGTTTCGCGCAGGATCTGATCGGCGACGTGGTCGCGGGGGATCGGCCCGTCCAGCGACGCGGTCTGGGACAGCGCCTTGTCGACGGTGCTCAGCGCCATGTCGACGACTTCGCTGTTCAGCGCGACCAGATCGGCGACCTGGTCGCCGGCCCACACCTGCCAGTCCTTGCCCGAGCCCCACGAGCTGGGCGGCAGGGCTACCGGGTTGCCGACGAAGCCGTCGGCGAGGGCGTCGTTCAGCGTGCCCACCCGCACTCCGGCCTCGGGCAGGGCGCGCAGCACCCGCTCCAGCCACGTCGGCCCCTCGTACCACCAGTGGCCGAAGAGCTCGGTGTCGAAGGCGGCGACCACGTGGGCGGGTCGCCCGATGCGCTCCGACTCCGCGAGCAGGCGGTTACGGACCACGTCGACGAAGTCGGCGACGTGCATGTCGACCGCGTGATCGGCGCGCTCGGGGTCGTAGGGCGCCTTTTTCTCCGAGGACACGTTGCGGCCCGTCACCCGGGCCGGCTTGAGCCCGGTGAGGTGGTCATAAGTGTGGAAGTCGCGATACGCGGCGTGCCCGGGATAGCCGGATTTCGGCGACCACACCCGGTAGCTGACCTGCAGATCGCGCCCGAACGCCACCACATCGGTGTCACCGACCGGCCGGCCCAGCGCGGTGTCGCCGTGCAGCGACGGGCCGTCGACCATGAAATGGGTGACGCCGGCGGCCGAATAGTCGTGTTCCATGCCGGGCGCGTAGGCGCATTCGGGCGCCCAGATACCACCCGGGCGGTGCGCTAGGCGGTGCGCGGCGTCGGCCAGGCCCTCGCGCAGCGCGAACTCGCGCAGCCGCGGCGCCAGCAGCGGTTGGAACGGGTGGGCCAGCGGGCCGCCGAGCAGTTCCACCGTGCCGGCGTCCAGCAGGCTGCGCAGCAGCGGACTGCCGCCGTGCCGCCACAGGGTGGCGAAGTCGTCCAGCGCCCGCTGCGCCTCGGCGGACTCACGAATCCCCAAGGCGCGCAACGCTTCCGGCGTGCATGACGGGTAGCCGGCCGACTTCGACCGCGGCGCCGACCGCACGCTGGTGGCCTCCAGGCCGCGCAGCCGCCAGTTGGCCAGCCAGTGATGCATGCCGTCCAGGCAGTACGGGTCGTCGAGTTGGGCGTTGACCACCGGCGTGACGCCTAGCGTGATCACACCGCGGCGGTCCTCGCCGGCCAGCGTGTGCAGGACGCGCATCAGCGGCAGGTACGCCGCCGCCCAGGATTGATACAGCCATTCCTCGCCGACCGGCCAGCGGCCGTGGTGGGCCAGCCAGGGCAGGTGGGTGTGCAAAACCAGGGTGAAGAGGCCGGGAACCCGGTTCGGCGACGTGCTCACGGCGCTACCGCGATCGCGATCAGGTCGAGGCTGTCGTCGATGTGCCGGCCGGTGCCCGCGCCCACGCCGGCCTCGACCAGGTCGAAGTCCCCGGTGGTGACCGCGGCGACGTCGGCGGCCAGCTCGGGCGTCCACGGAGCGTCGGCCACCGCCCGCGCGATCTGCGCGTCGATGATCGAGCCGCCGTGCCGGGCATCCATTTCGCGAAGCCTCGGGCCGTGGAACAGGCCGCTGACCGAAACATCGGTGAAACCGCCGTCGATGAGCAGCTGGGTGAGCTCGGCGGCGTTGAGTTCCCGGGTGTGGAAGGGGTTTATCGGGGTGTCGCGGCCCGGCGAGAAGGTGATCCGATTGGGCGTCGACATCAGCAAAAGCCCCGACGGACGCAGCACCCGGGCGCACTCGACGACGAACTGTGTTTGGTCCCACAGGTGTTCGATCACCTGGAAGTTGACCACAACGTCCACCGACGCATCGGGCAGCGGCAGCTGCGCGAGGTTGGCCTGCATGACGTCGACCCGCGGATAGCGGCTGCGGACATGGGCCACCGCGGCCTCGTCGTAATCCACCGCGATGACGCGCCGGGCGACACCGGCGATCAGGTCCGCGCCGTAGCCCTCGCCGCAGCCGGCCTCGAGCACGTCGGCATCCACGCAGCGCTCGGCAAGCCGCTGGTAGACGACCTCGTGGCGGCGGAACCAGTAGTTCTCGATGTCCAGGCCCGGGATGGTGCGCTCGCCCGTCAACATCATCACCGCGTCACCCGCCGACTCGGTGTCGCCGGGGGCGTGCTGCGGGACGTCAGGGACCAGTGCGCTCATTGCATAGGCAGGCTAACGCGAAGTGTCGGATTCGCGAACCGGGGAAGCGGGGGCCCGCTCCTCATGCGGCGGACGGGCTGCAAGAACGTGCACTACGACCAGCTATGGTGTGAAGGCATACCGCACAAAGTTACCGGGTAGTAACACGGCTGTGCGTTGCGAAAAACGCGTACCGAGGTCTCGCAGTCGATCGCTGCGGACCCCTTCGAGGAGGACGAACCACACTCATGACGAACATCGTGGTCCTGATAAAGCAGGTCCCAGACACCTGGTCGGAGCGCAAGCTGTCTGACGGCGACTGGACGCTCGACCGCGAGGCTGCCGACGCGGTGCTGGACGAGATCAACGAGCGCGCTGTCGAAGAGGCCTTGCAGATCCGCGAGCGGGAGGGCGGCGAAGGCTCGGTGACGGTGCTGACCGCGGGCCCCGAGCGCGCCACCGAGGCTATCCGCAAGGCCCTGTCGATGGGCGCCGACAAGGCCGTCCACCTCAAGGACGACGGCCTGCACGGCTCCGATGTGGTCCAGACCGGCTGGGCGCTGGCGCGTGCGCTGGGCACCATCGAGGGCACCGAGCTGGTCATCGCCGGCAACGAGGCCACCGACGGGACCGGCGGCGCGGTGCCGGCCATCATCGCCGAGTACCTGGGCCTTCCGCAGCTCACCCACCTGCGCAAGCTCTCGATCGAAGACGGCAAGGTCACCGGCGAGCGCGAGACCGACGACGGCGTCTTCAACCTGGAGGCGAGCCTGCCCGCGGTGGTCAGCGTCACCGAGAAGATCAACGAGCCGCGCTTCCCGTCCTTCAAGGGCATCATGGCCGCCAAGAAGAAAGAGGTCACGGTGCTGACCCTGGCGGAGATCGGCGTGGAGAGCGACGAGGTCGGCCTGGCCAACGCCGGGTCGTCCGTGTTGTCGTCGACGCCGAAGCCGCCGAAGACCGCGGGTGAGAAGGTCACCGACGAGGGCGAGGGCGGTAACGACGTCGCCAAGTACCTGGTTGCCCAGAAGATCATCTGACCCGATTCCCAAGACGAGAAGAGCGAGATAACCCATGGCTGAAGTTTTGGTGCTCGTTGAGCACGCCGAAGGAGCGGTGAAGAAGGTCGCCGCCGAATTGATCACCGCCGCCCGCGCTTTGGGCGAGCCGTCCGCCGTCGTCGTCGGCGCCCCGGGCACGGCCGCCCCGCTGATCGACGGGCTGAAGGAGGCCGGCGCCGCCAAGATCTACGTCGCCGAGTCCGACGATGTCGACAAGTACCTGATCACCCCGGTGGTCGACGTCCTGGCCGCGCTGGCCGAGTCCAACGCCCCGGCGGCGGTGCTGCTGGCCGCCAACGCCGACGGCAAGGAAATCGCCGGCCGGCTCGCGGCCCGGATCGGATCCGGTCTGCTGGTCGACGTGGTCGAGGTCAAGGAAGGCCCCAAGGCCATCCACTCCATCTTCGGTGGTGCGTTCACCGTCGAGGCGCAGGCCAACGGCGACACCCCGGTGATCACGCTGCGCGCCGGCGCCGTCGACGCGGAGCCGCAGGCCGGCGCCGGTGAAGAGGTCAAGGTCGAGGTCCCGGCCCCCGCCGAGAACGCCACCAAGATCACCGCCCGCGAGCCTGCGGTCGCCGGTGACCGTCCGGAACTGACAGAGGCCACCATCGTCGTCTCCGGTGGTCGCGGCGTGGGCAGCGCGGAGAACTTCAGCGTCGTCGAGGAGCTGGCCGACTCGCTGGGTGCGGCCGTCGGTGCGTCGCGCGCCGCCGTCGACTCCGGCTACTACCCGGGCCAGTTCCAGGTGGGCCAGACCGGTAAGACGGTCTCGCCGCAGCTCTACATCGCGCTGGGCATCTCCGGTGCCATCCAGCACCGCGCGGGCATGCAGACGTCCAAGACGATCATCGCGGTCAACAAGGACGAAGAGGCGCCCATCTTCGAGATCGCCGACTACGGCGTGGTGGGCGACCTGTTCAAGGTCGCTCCGCAGCTGACCGAGGCGATCAAGACGCGCAAGGGCTGAGTCTCTCGGCCTCAAGCCCCCGGCGCCGCGGTGCCGGGGGCTTTTGCGTTCGGTCGTGGCGGCCGGTCGGACCGCCCACTTTTTCGCGACGATTCGTCATCTCACGTGCACCGACACGTCACAGCGTCGATGCCGACTAGCACATCGACTACGCCACGTTGGGGTTCATGAGCATTGCTTCAGTCCTCATACCCAGCGATAAGCCGACCAATACAGCCACCAGCTCGTCGGCCGCACCCCGCTACTCCCTGTTGCTGTCCACCGACCCCGCCATGATCGAGGCGGCGCAGCGGCTCCGGTACGACGTGTTCACCAGCACGCCCGGCTTCGCACTGCCGGCCGCCGACCAGCAAGGACGGGACGTCGACAGGTTCGACGAGTTCTGCGACCACCTGCTGGTGCGCGACGACGACACCGGTGAACTGGTCGGCTGCTACCGCATGCTGGCGCCGGCGGGGGCCATCGCGGCCGGCGGGCTCTACACCGCCACCGAATTCGACATCCGCGCGCTCGACCCGCTGCGGCCCTCGCTGGTGGAGATGGGACGCGCCGTGGTGCGCGACGGGCATCGCAACGGCGGCGTCGTCCTGTT
The DNA here is from genome assembly GCF_002104765.1 of Mycolicibacterium vulneris. Taxonomy (GTDB): domain Bacteria; phylum Actinomycetota; class Actinomycetes; order Mycobacteriales; family Mycobacteriaceae; genus Mycobacterium; species Mycobacterium vulneris. Next base: position 16,971 of record NZ_NCXM01000011.1, on the reverse strand, counting down.
GATGTGGGCGGGCATCCTGGCCTACCTGGACCGCTACGGCTACGACTACGTGACCGGGTGCGTGTCGGTGCCCATCGGCGGCGAATCCGACGTTCCGGGCAGCCAGCTGCGCGGCGTCCGCGACTTCATCCTGAGCCGGCACGGGGCCCCGCCGGAATACCGCGTCCACCCGCACCGGCCGGTGGTGGTGGACGGGACGGCGATCGACGACATCGCGCCGCCCGCGCGGCCCTCGGTTCCGGCGCTGCTGCGCGGTTACCTGCGACTGGGCGCACAGGTGTGCGGCGAGCCCGCGCACGACCCGGACTTCGGCGTCGGTGATTTCTGCGTCCTGCTGGACAAGGCGCACGCCGACACCCGATATCTCACGCGACTCCGATCGGTCTCCGCGGCGTCGGAAATGGCGGGCGGCGAGCGATGAACGCCCCCGCGGGCACCGGGCACTCCTGGCTACCGCGCGCCTCGTGCGACGCCGGTTGTGTGAGTGCGGGCGACGTGGTGGCGCCGCAACCGCTGCGCAGGGCGCTGCGGGTGACGCTTCGCCTCATGCTGGCGCTGCTGCTCGCGCCGGGGCTGCCGCTGCTGGCGGTGCCGCTGCCCGGCCGCACCCGCGTCCAGCGCATCTACTGCCGCTTGGTGCTGCGCTGCCTCGGTGTCCGAATCGCCGTGACGGGCAACCCGATTCGCAACCTGAGCGGGGTGCTGGTGGTGAGCCCGCACATGTCTTGGCTCGACGTCTTCGCCATCGGTTCGGTGCTGCCCGGGTCGTTCGTCGCGCGTGCCGACATGTTCACCGGCGCGGTGACCGGAATCGTGGCCCGCATCCTGAAGATCATCCCGATCGAGCGGTCCAGTCTGCGGCGCCTGCCCGGCGTGGTGGACGCCGTCGCCCGCCGGTTGCGCGCCGGTCAGACGGTCGTCGCCTTTCCGGAAGGCACCACCTGGTGCGGCCGGGACCGCGGCGCCTTCTACCCGGCGATGTTCCAGGCCGCGATCGACGCCGCCCGGCCGGTGCAGCCGCTGCGATTGACCTACCACCACGTCGACGGGAGCCCTTCGACGGTGCCGGCCTTCGTCGGCGACGAGACCCTGCTGAGCTCGATCCGCCGGCTGCTCGTCGTGCCGCGCACGCTGGCCAGGGTGCACGTCGAGTCTCTGCAGCTCCCCGGGACCGACCGGCGCGCCCTGGCCGGCCGGTGCCAGTCCGCGGTGAGTGCCGGAACCGCCCGGCGCGCTGGTCACGGGCACGTGCTGGTGGCCTGAGCAAACGGGCGGGCCGGTATCGTGGGCTGCGTCATGGTCTACCTGGATCACGCCGCCACCACCCCGATGCACCCCGCCGCCGTCGAGGCGATGACGGCTGTGCTGGGCACGGTCGGCAATGCGTCCTCACTACACACCAGCGGCCGCGCGGCGCGGCGCCGCATCGAGGAATCCCGCGAGCTGATCGCCGACCGGCTGGGCGCACGGCCCTCGGAGGTCATCTTCACCGCCGGCGGCACCGAGAGCGACAACCTGGCGGTCAAGGGCATCTACTGGGCCCGCCGCGACGCCGAGCCGCGACACCGGCGCATCGTCACCAGTGAGGTGGAACACCACGCCGTGCTGGACTCGGTGAACTGGCTCGTCGAACACGAGGGCGCCGAGGTCACCTGGCTTCCGACCGCCGCCGACGGGTCGGTGTCGGCGGCGGCGCTGCGCGAGGTGCTCACACGCCACGACGACGTCGCGCTGATTTCGGTGATGTGGGCCAACAACGAGGTCGGCACCGTGATGCCGGCCGCCGAACTCGCCGCCGTCGCGGCCGAATTCGGCGTCCCGATGCACAGCGACGCCGTTCAGGCGGTGGGGCAGCTGCCGGTCGACTTCGCCGCCAGCGGTCTGTCGGCGATGAGCGTGACCGCGCACAAGTTCGGCGGCCCGCCCGCGGTGGGCGCGCTGCTGCTGCGCCGCGACGTCGCCTGCGTGCCGCTGGCGCACGGAGGCGGGCAGGAGCGCGACATCCGTTCGGGCACCGCCGATGTCGCCGGCGCGGTCGGAATGGCGGCGGCGGCCCGCATCTCGGTCGACGGGCTCGAAGTCAACAGCACCCGGCTGCGGGCGTTGCGTGACCGGCTGGTCGACGGGGTGCTGGGCGGCATCGAGGACGTCACACTCAACGGCGCATGCGATCCGCTGCGCCTGCCCGGCAACGCGCACTTCACCTTCCGCGGCTGCGAAGGCGATGCCCTGCTGATGCTGTTGGACGCCAACGGAATCGAGTGCTCGACGGGGTCGGCGTGCACCGCCGGCGTCGCGCAGCCCTCGCACGTGCTGATCGCGATGGGCGCCGACGCGACCAGCGCCCGCGGATCTTTGCGACTCTCGTTGGGGCACACCAGTGTCGACGCCGACGTCGACGCGGTGCTGCGGGTACTGCCCGGTGCGGTGGACCGCGCCCGTCGCGCCGCACTGGCCGCCGCGGGGGCGTCCTAAGTGAAAGTGCTTGCTGCGATGAGCGGTGGCGTCGACTCGTCGGTCGCCGCCGCCCGGATGGTCGACGCCGGACACGACGTCGTCGGCGTGCACCTGGCGCTGTCCACCGCGCCCGGCACGCTGCGCACCGGCTCGCGCGGGTGCTGCTCGAAGGAAGACGCCTCCGACGCGCGCCGCGTCGCGGATGTGCTCGGAATCCCTTTCTACGTCTGGGATTTCGCGGAGAGGTTCAAGTCGGACGTCATCGACGAATTCGTGTCGTCCTACGCGCGCGGCGAAACTCCCAACCCGTGTGTGGTGTGCAATCAGAAGATCAAGTTCTCGGCGCTGTCCGCGAAAGCCGTTGCGCTCGGGTTCGACACGGTGGCCACCGGCCACTACGCCCGTCTTTCGAATGGCCGGCTGCGCCGCGCCGTCGATCACGACAAGGACCAGTCCTACGTGCTGGCCGTCCTGAGCGCCGGGCAGTTGCGCCACGCGGCGTTCCCGATCGGGGACACCCCCAAGCCGCAGATCCGGGCCGAGGCCGCCCGGCGCGGCCTGACCGTCGCGGAAAAGCCGGACAGCCATGACATCTGCTTCATCCCGTCGGGCAACACCCGCGCCTTTCTGGGCGAGCGCATCGGGGTGCGCCGCGGAGCCGTGGTCAATGCCGACGGCACCGTGCTCGCCGAGCACGACGGCGTGCACGGTTTCACCGTCGGGCAGCGCAAGGGGCTCGGCATCGCCGGGCCGGGACCCGACGGCCGCCCGCGCTACGTGACCGCGATTGACGCGGAGACTTCGACCGTGCACGTGGGCGAGGCGGCCGACCTCGAGATACGCGAAATGGTCGGCCGGGCACCGATTTTCACCTCGGGTGTCATCCCTACCGGCCCGCTGGAGTGCGCGGTTCAGGTGCGCGCGCACGGCGAAACAGCCGACGCGATTGCCGAGCTGGTCAACGACGAGCTCGTCGTGCGGCTGCGCGCGCCGATGCGCGGGGTGGCCCGCGGCCAGACGCTGGTGCTATACCGGCCCGATCCCGACGGTGACGAGGTGCTCGGCAGCGCCACCATCGCCGGCACCACCCGCTGAATCCGGGCTACCGCGGCATGTTCGCGGAGATATTCGTCATCACGATGTCGGACACCGATTGCGCGAACCCGCAGAAGGTGACCTCCAGCATGGCCACCGACAGGATCCGATAGTCGCGGCCGCACCCGCCGGGCCGCAGGTGCAGCGAGGTGGCGTCGGCGTTCCAGTCGCCGACGTAGAGTTGGCCGCTCGAGCCGTTCGCGCAGTCGCCGACGGTGCCGACCAGGGCGCCGAAGGCGCGCCGGGCGGTGTCGGCGTCGCGGTAGGCCGCGGCGCCTTCGGAGATCAGCGCGCCGTCGGGTGGGTCCTGAAACGTCGTCTTGTGGAACGCCTCGAGGTCGCGCCCGAAGGTCGCGGTCTCGGCGTAGATGAACCGGCACTCGCGCGGCGCGGTATCGGCCAGCGCGTCGATGTCCACCGGGCTGGTGCCGTCCATCGACGGGATGATGGTCAGATGATCACCGGCGCCGGTGATCGCGCGCATCCGCGACTGATCCAGCAGGATCGTGTCGACGTCGACGCCCTGTACCACCCTGCGGTTGGCGCCCGATCCCGCCACGGCCGCCCCGTCCACCACCCGGGTGCACGCCGCCACCAGCGCCACCACCGCGCACAACACCGGTGGCCACGCCGATTTCGCCTTCTGCGACACGATTTCGCACCCCTTTGGCGTTGAACCTACCCGCGCCGACCCGCGGCACACAGACCCCTGCCGACCGGCGGGTGGTACGACGTCGAATACGGTTGTCCGGTGAGTGTTTTCACCCATCCCTTTGCCAATGCCAGCGGTGTCGGATCGTGGCCCGGCATCGCCGCGCGCCAGGCCGCCGAAGTCGTCGTAGGTGAACTCGCGGGCGCGCTGGCGCACATCGTCGAGCTGCCGGCGCGCGGAGTGGGTGCCGACATGCTCGGCCGGGCCGGCGCGCTGCTGGTCGACGTGGCCATCGACACGGTGCCGCGCGGCTACCGGCTCGCCGCCAGGCCCGGTGCGGTCACCCGCCGCGCCGTCAGCCTGCTCGACGAGGACATGGACGCGCTGGAGGAGGCCTGGGAGGCCGCCGGCCTGCGCAACGAGGGCCGGGTGGTCAAGGTGCAGGCGCCGGGTCCGATCACGCTGGCCGCCGAGATCGAGCTGTCCAACGGCCACCGGGCGATCACCGACCCCGGGGCGCTGCGCGACCTGACGGCGTCGCTGGCCGAGGGCGTCTCCGCGCATCGCGCGGGACTGGCGCGCCGGCTCGAGGCGGACGTGGTGGTGCAATTCGACGAGCCGTCGCTGCCCAAGGCCCTGGGCGGCGGGCTGAGCGGGGTGACCGCGCTGAGCCCGGTGGCGCCGATCGACGAGGAGGTGGCCGCGGGCCTGCTCGACGCCTGCGCCCGAACGGTGGGCGGTGAGGTGCTGCTGCACTGCTGTGGCCCCGGCCTGCCATGGGACCTGTTGCAGCGCAGCGCCTTTCGAGCTGTGGCGGTCGATGCGGGCGCGCTGGGCGCGGCCGATCTGGACGGTGTCGCCGAGTTCGTGGAGTCCGGCCGCACCGTCGCGCTGGGGGTGGTCGCCGGCAACGCCCCGCCGCGCCGCCCGTCGGCGGAGGAGGTGGCCGCCGCGGTGGTCGCGGTGACCGATCGCCTCGGCTTCGCCCGTTCGGCGCTGCGCGACCGCATCGGCGTCACGCCCGCCTGTGGTCTGGCCGGTGCGACGCCGGAGTGGGCGCGGACCGCGATCGAGCTGGCCCGCAAGGCGGCCGAGATGTTCGCCGAGGATCCCGAAGCCATCGGATAGGCAACCGGAAGGTTGCGCTTCGCCGGGCCCTTCGTCGCCGGGACGTCGGTGACCGCGGCGATCAGCCCGACCGTCGTCGACGGTGAGGTCGCCAAGCGTCAGGAGGCGCACGCCGCGGTGCGCAGCACCTGGCAGATGGTCGCCCTCGAGCCGCGGCGCCGGTTCGACCCAGTTCGACATCGCAGGTCACCAGCGTCATCCCGGTCACTCGGCAGGCGGCCAGCAAGCACCTGCAGCTGCTGGAGTCCGTCGGGCTGGTGACCAGCAGCCGGCGGGGCCGCGAGCGGATCTGGACGGTGCAGACCCAGCCGCTTGCGTCGGCCAGCGACTACCTGAGTCAGCTGTCCCGGCGGTGGGATGCCGCGGTGGATCGGTTGCGGGCCTACGTCGAGGACTGAGTCGAGGACTGAGCGCGCCCGGTTTCACGTCGGTGTCCTCGGATAGCCTGCCAAGGTGAGCGCAGCAGAAGCTGATTCGGTATCGCCCGAGGTTCGCCGGCAGTGGCAGGACCTCGCCGAAGAGGTCCGTGAACACCAATTCCGCTACTACATCAAGGACGCCCCAATCATCTCGGACGCGGACTTCGATGCGATGTTCAACGAGCTTCTCGCGCTCGAGGAGCGCCACCCCGAGCTGCGGGTTGCCGATTCCCCGACCCAGTTGGTCGGCGGGGCGGGTTTTGCCACCGAGTTCGGCGAGGCGCAGCACCTGGAACGGATGCTGAGCCTCGACGATGTCTTCGATCGCGACGAGCTGGTGGCCTGGAGCAACCGCGTCGAGAACGAGGTCGGCAAGGAGCCGTACTACCTGTGCGAACTCAAGATCGACGGGGTCGCCCTGGCGCTGGTGTACCGCGACGGCCGGCTGGAACGCGCCGCGACCCGGGGCGACGGCCGGGTCGGCGAGGACGTGACGCTCAACGCGCGCACCATCGACGACGTCCCCGAGCGGCTTTCCGCCAGCAAGGACTTCCCGATTCCCGCCTTGCTCGAGGTGCGCGGCGAGGCGTTCTTTCTGCTCTCCGATTTCGAGGCGCTCAACGCCAGCCTCGTCGAAGACGGCAAGGCGCCGTTCGCCAACCCGCGCAACAGTGCCGCGGGGTCGCTGCGTCAGAAGAACCCGGCCGTCACCGCCCGGCGCAAGCTGCGGATGATCTGCCACGGCATCGGCCGCACCGAGGGGTTCGCACCAAAGACTCAGCACGAGGCCTACACCGCGCTGAACGCCTGGGGGCTGCCCGTGGCCGAACAGACCGCGCGGGTGCGCGGCCTCGCCGCTGTGGAGGAACGGATCGGCTACTGGGGTGAGCACCGCTACGATCTCGAGCACGAAATCGACGGGGTGGTAGTCAAAGTCGACGACGTCGCGCTGCAACGCCGGCTCGGGACCACCTCCCGCGCGCCGCGCTGGGCCGTCGCCTACAAGTACCCGCCGCAGGAGGCGCAGACCAAGCTGCTCGACATCCGCGTCAACGTCGGGCGCACCGGACGCGTCACCCCGTTCGCCTTCATGACGCCGGTGAAGGTGGCCGGCTCGACGGTGGGGCTGGCCACCCTGCACAACGCCGCCGAGGTGAAACGCAAGGGCGTGCTGATCGGCGACACCGTGATGATCCGCAAGGCCGGCGACGTGATCCCTGAGGTGCTCGGCCCCGTCGTCGACCTGCGCGACGGCTCCGAACGCGAATTCGTCATGCCCACCGCGTGTCCCGAGTGCGGCACCACGCTGGCGCCGGCCAAGGAGGGTGACGCCGACATCCGCTGCCCTAATGCCCGATCGTGTCCGGCGCAGTTGCGGGAGCGGGTGTTTCACGTTGCCGGGCGCGGTGCGTTCGACATCGAGGGGCTCGGTTACGAAGCGGCCACCGCGCTGCTCAAGGCCGAGGTGATCGCCGACGAGGGCGACCTGTTCACGCTCACCGAGGACGACCTGTTGCGGACCGAGCTGTTCCGGACCAAGGCCGGCGCCCTGTCCGCCAACGGCAAACGGCTGCTGGACAACCTGGACAAGGCCAAGACGGTGGCTCTGTGGCGGGTCCTGGTCGCGCTGTCGATCCGGCACGTCGGGCCGACGGCCGCGCGCGCCCTGGCGACCGAGTTCGGCGATCTGGACTCGATCATGTCGGCGTCGACCGAGCGGCTGGCCGCGGTGGAAGGCGTGGGGCCGACGATCGCGGCGGCGCTCACCGAATGGTTCACCGTCGACTGGCATTGCGCCATCGTCGAGAAGTGGCGCGCGGCCGGCGTGCGGATGGCCGACGAGCGCGACACCAGTGTGCAGCGCACGCTGGAGGGGCTGACGGTGGTGGTCACCGGGTCGCTCGCCGGCTTTTCCCGCGACGACGCCAAGGAGGCGATCCTGACGCGCGGGGGAAAGGCCGCCGGCTCGGTGTCGAAGAAGACCGACTACGTGGTGGCCGGCGATTCGCCGGGGTCCAAGTACGACAAGGCGATCGAGCTGGGGGTGCCCGTTCTCGACGAGGACGGCTTCCGAAAACTGCTGGCCGAGGGCCCACCCGAATCTCCGGCGGACTGAACCGATGAGCAGCCGGTACGGTGATTCCACTCGCAGCCTCAATGCCATTGATAATCAGGCTATTTCGGGACAGCCGGTGGCACCGCAGGCGGTGCTCGCAGCCACCTATCATCTGTCCGGCGACGAGAGCGGTGCGCTGGACAGCTACGGCCGCAGCTCCAACCCGACCTGGCGGCAACTGGAGTCCGCACTCGCCGAGCTGGAAGGAGCCGCCGGCGCGCGGGTGTTCGGGTCGGGCATGGCGGCCATCAGCGCGGTGCTGCGCGCGCTGGTGACGTCCGGATCGACGGTGGTGGTGCCGGCCGACGGCTACTACCAGGTGCGCCGCTATGCCCGCGAAGACCTGGCGCCCGGGGGTGTGACGGTCGTCGAGGCGTCGAGTGCGCGGATCTATGACGCCGCCGCGCACGCCGACGTGGTGCTGGCCGAAACGCCAACCAACCCCGCGCTGGACGTGATCGATCTACACAAGTTGGCCACCATCTGCCGGGACCGCAACGCGCGCTTGATTGTCGACAACACCGCCGCGACGCCCCTGGGTCAGCAGCCGCTGTCGTTGGGCGCCGATGCGGTGGTGGCCAGTGCGACCAAGGCCCTGTCGGGTCACGGTGACCTGCTGGCCGGCTACGTCGCCAGCAACCAGCCTGAGTTGCTCGCCGTGGTGGAGCGACACCGGCTGCTCGCGGGTGCGATCCTGGGTGGGTTCGAGGCGTGGCTTCTGTTGCGCAGCATGGCAACTGCGGGATTGCGCTTCGAACGTCAATGCCAGAATGCCCGGGCGGTGGCGAGCATGCTGGCCCGCCACCCGGCGGTGCGGTCGGTGCGCTATCCGGGGTTGGCCGAGGACCCGGCGCACCCGGTGGCCATGGCGCAGATGCGCCGATTCGGAGCGTTGGTTTCGGTCGAATTGTCCGACGCGGCCGCGGTGCAGGCGCTGGTGGAGCGCAGCGAACTGCTGATCGCCTCCACCAGTTTCGGGGGCCTGCACACCTCGGTGGACCGTCGCGCGCGCTGGGGAGATCCGGTCGCCGACGGATTCGCGCGCGTCTCACTGGGTATCGAGGACACTGACGACCTGCTCGCCGACATCGAACGCGCGCTGATGCCCTCCCGCTGACGCGACATTCGTCGGGCTCGACCGCACGGAAATTGGTCCGCATCGGCCGAGCGGCTCTATCGTTGGCTCTATGACCCAGACGGCCGACCGGCGCGAGCACGCGTCGCCGTGGTCGCCGCGCGAGGCCGAAATCTTGGCCGTGACCCTGGGGCTGCTGCAGGAACACGGCTATGACCAGCTGACGGTGGACGCGGTGGCCAACGCCGCCCGCGCCAGCAAGGCCACGGTGTACCGGCGCTGGCCCTCCAAAGCCGAACTGGTGCTGGCCGCCTTCATCGAAGGCGTCCGCCACGTGGCCGTCCCGCCGAACACCGGCACGTTGCGCGGCGACCTGCTGAGCCTGGGGGAGACGATCTGCCAGGAGGGCGGACGGCACGCCAGCACCATCCGCGCGGTGATGGTGGAGGTGTCGCGCCACCCCGCACTGAACGAGGCCATGCAGCACCAGTTCCTGGACCGGCGCAAGGCCATGATCCAGCACGTGCTGCATCAGGCCGTCGATCGGGGCGAGATCAGCGAAGGCGCCCTCACCGATGAGCTTTGGGATCTGTTGCCCGGCTACCTCATCTTCCGGTGCATCGTCCCCGACCGGCCGCCCACCCGTCGCACCGTGCAAGCGCTTGTCGATGGGTTCATCATTCCGGGCCTGACCAAGAACACCGGATGACGGCGCAGTCATGTCCGCGCTGGGCCTCGAAGGCAACCCAGGCGCCCGCGTACCTCTGGTACAGTACGGTCCCGTACCGTACTGTAGTGGCTGTCGATCATGCTTATGTGTTTTGGCGGTCGCGCTCGCCCCGAACGTGACCCTGTCGCCTGATCTTCGAAAGGCTAACGGGTGAAAGGCTTTTCGATAACCTCCCTGATCAGGCGGTGGTGGACGGTGCTGGTGGTCATCGTGGTGGCGGCTGTCGCGGGGTTCTGCGTGTATCGACTGCACGGGATTTTCGGCTCTCACAACAACACGTCGGCCGCCGGCGGCATCTCGGAGCAGACCGAACCGTTCAATCCCAAGCACATCACCCTGGAGGTCTTCGGCGACCCGGGAGCGGTGGCGACCATCAATTATGTGGACATCAATGTGCAGCCGCGGCAAGTGTTGGACGCTTCCCTGCCGTGGTCGTTGACCATGGTGACGACACAGCCCGGAGCGTTCAGCAATCTTGTGGCGCAGGGCAATAGCGATTCCCTTGGCTGTCGCATCACGGTGGATGGTGAGGTCAAGGATGAAAGGATCGTCAACCAAGTGAGCGCCTACACCTTTTGCCTGGTGAAGTCGGCATGAGCCAGGATCACGCGCCGAGGTCCGCTGTGGCGCACAACATCCGCCGTTTTTCGGTGCCGATCCTGCTGTTGTGGATAGCTCTGGCCGCCATCTCGAACATCGCCCTACCGAATTTGGAGGACGTGGCCAAAGCGCACAACGTATCCCTGAATACCCCTGACGCACCGTCTTTTCAGGCGATGCGGCACATCGGAAAGGTATTTCACGAATTCGATTCCGACAGTGCGGCCATGATCGTCTTGGAAGGTGATAAGCCGCTGGGTGATGATGCCCACCGGTTTTACGACGATTTGGTTCGTAAGCTCGAGCGCGACCACAAGCATGTGGAGCATGTCCAGGATTTCTGGGGGGATCCGCTGACCGCGGCGGGGTCACAGAGCAAGGATGGCAAGGCCGCCTACGTTCAGGTGTATCTCGTCGGCAATCAGGGCGACGCGATGGCGAACGAGTCCGTCGACGCAGTCCGCCAGATCGTGGCCCATACGCCCGCACCGCCAGGGGTGAAGGCGTATGTGACCGGCGCGGCGCCGCTGGTCACGGATCAGTTCGAGGTGGGCAGCAAAGGCATCTTCAAGGTCACCGTGATCACGGTGCTGGTGATCTTGGGGATGCTGTTGTGGGTGTACCGTTCCGTCACGGCGGTCTTTGTGCTGGTCACGGTGATCGTTGAAATGGCCGCGGCGAGGGGTGTCGTCGCGTTTCTGGGAAACGCCGGCTTGATCGGGCTGTCGACGTACGCGACGAATCTGCTCACGCTGCTGGTCATCGCCGCCGGCACCGATTACGCGATCTTTTTCGTCGGCCGCTACCACGAGGCGCGGCTCGACGGGCAGGACCGCGAAACCGCCTTCCACACCATGTATCGCAGTACCACCCATGTGGTCTTGGGTTCAGGGTTGACCGTGGCCGGCGCGGTACTCTGCCTGCGCTTCACCAGGCTGAATTATTTCCAAAGTCTGGGCATTCCCGCCGCAATAGGCATCGGGGTCGCATTACTGGCTGCGCTCACCCTGGCCCCCGCCCTGATTACTGTCGGCAGTCTTTTCGGGCTGTTCGACCCCAAGCGCCAGCTGGCGACTCGGGGTTGGCGCCGCATCGGCACCGCGATCGTGCGCTGGCCCGGGCCCGTGCTGGTGGTGGCCACCGGGGTCGCCCTCATCGGCCTGCTCGCCTTGCCCGGATACAAGACGAGTTATGACGCTCGCACTTACATGCCGGCCAGCGCCCCGGCCAATACCGGGTATGCCGCCGCGGAACGGCATTTCTCGCAGGCCCGCCTCAATCCCGAACTGCTGATGATCGAAACCGATCACGACATGCGCAACCCGGCCGACATGATCAACTTGGAAAGGGTGGCAAAAGCTATCGCACACCTGCCCGGCATCGCCCAGGTCCAATCGATGACCAGGCCATTGGGAACCCCGATCGAGCACACCTCATTGGCTTTTCAGATCAGCGCGGGCAGCATCGGCAACATCGAGAACCTGCACTATCAGAAAGAGCGGGCGCAGGATTTGCTGAAGCAGGCCGACAATCTGAAAGATACGATCGGCATTCTGAACCAGCAATACGGCCTGCAGAAGCAGCTCGCCGCCTCCACCCACGACGAGACCCAAAGCTTTCACGACACGATCGCGATCATCAACGATCTGCGGGACAAGATCGCCAATTTCGACGATTTCTTCAGGCCCGTTCGCAGTTATTTCTATTGGGAGAAGCACTGTTTCGACATTCCGGCCTGCTTTGCGTTCCGATCCGTCTTCGACGCGCTCGACGGCATCGACGAACTCAGCGCGCAGTTTGAGAAGCTCACCGCGAGCTTGGACAAGCTGGATGCCGGCCAGCAGAAGCTGGTGACCCTGCTGCCACCCCAGATCGCCGATCAGGAGAAAAATCTGGGCCTCACGCTGTCCAACTACGCCACAAACTTCGGGATCAATGCTCAGACGCGGGCTAATACCGACACCGCGACGGCCCTTGGACAGGCTTATGACGCCGCCAAGAATGACGACTCCTTCTACCTGCCGCCCGAGGCTTTCAACAACCCCGAATTCAAAAGGGGACTGAAGATGTTCCTCTCGCCGGACGGCAAGGCGGCACGCATGATCATCTCCCATGAGGGTGATCCCGCCACCCCCGAAGGTATCGCGCACATCGAGCCGATCAGAGAAGCGGCCAAACAAGCCGTGAAGAATACACCCCTCGGCGATTCCAACATTTATCTCGCCGGCACCGCCGCGACGTATAAGGACATAGCAGACGGCGCCAAATACGATCTCATGATCGCCGGAATTGCCGCCCTGAGCCTGATTCTGCTCATCATGGTGATCATCACCCGAAGCCTGGTCGCCGCGATCGTCATCGTGGGCACCGTCGCGCTTTCGCTGGGCGCCTCTTTTGGGCTTTCCGTGCTGGTCTGGCAATACATTCTGGGCATCAAGCTGTACTGGATTTGCTTGGCGCTGTCCGTCATCATCCTTTTGGCGGTGGGATCCGACTACAACTTGTTGCTGATCTCCCGGTTCAAGGAAGAAATTCACGCCGGGTTGAATACGGGCATCATTCGCGCCATGGCCGGCAGCGGGGCGGTGGTGACCTCCGCCGGCCTGGTGTTCGCATTCACCATGGCGTCCTTCGGGTTCGCCTCGTTGCTGGTGCTGGGTCAAATCGGGACCACGATCGCCCTGGGGCTGCTGTTCGACACGCTGATCGTGCGTTCCTTCATGACGCCGTCCGTCGCCGCGCTACTCGGGCGGTGGTTCTGGTGGCCACAACGCGTGCGCCCCCGCCCGGCCAGCACCATGCTTCGCCCGTACGGGCCGCGCCCCGCGGTCCGCCAACTGCTGCTATGGGAAGACGGAGACCCGGCGGTAATGCCCGGATCACCGTCACGCGATCACACCCGTGTGTGACGGGAAGCCGGGCAGGCGAACGTTGCCGGACAAACGCCGCCGTCGCCGCGTGCCACTCACTGGCGGTGCTCCGGTGCCACGCGGTGTTGTCCCACAAAGGAGTGAATGAAGTTGGGGCTGTTTGGTTATCTGGCGGTGCTCGCCGGGGTGGCCGAATTGGTGTTCGCCACCTTTGTCTTCATTTATGTAACACGGCTCCTGAAGCGACCGCGCACCCCGGTAAGCGAAGAAGTCGGGAGTGCAAAGAAGGTTTTGGATAAAGTGCGCAAAGGAGAGCCGATGTCGGAGGAGGAATTGGATTTCGCGGCGCAGATCATCGCTGATCGTAGATCCTTGATGGCTTACTCGATCCCGGCCGCCGTTTTCACCATCGGATGCTTTTATTTCTTCAGCATTCTTGAACTGCATGGGACCACCTCCCTTCGAATGTATATCGGGTTGGGCCCTATGTTGGGATCCATAAACCTCACCCTTCAGCTGCTCAGAATTGCTGCCTTGAAAGGGCGTCTGCCAAGCACCGCATGACACGGTTGGCGCGGCCGCGGCCCGGGGGTTTCCAGCTGCGGGGTTTACAGCCGTTGGATGGTTGTGGCCGGCTCAGGCAAGCTGGAAGGTGATACCCCGACAAAGGCAACGAGACAGCGGATGGCCCCTGAAGACGACGGCGACAATGCGGACGAAACCAGTGCCGAAATCACGGCAGCGTTGTCGGACCGCGCCGTTGATGAGCTGGACGAGCTAACTCGGACCAGCGCTCCAGACGTGGACTTGGGGGTCGAAGGAGCGCCCCGCGGCTCGGCCCTGTTGATCGTCAAGCGCGGCCCCAGCGCTGGGGCTCGGTTCCTGCTGGATCGCGACTTCACGTCCGCCGGCCGCCATCCCGACAGCGATATCTTCCTCGACGACATCACGGTCAGTCGACGCCACGCCGAGTTTCGGCGTGAGCACGGCGAATTCCGCGTAGACGATGCCGGCAGTCTCAATGGCACCTACGTCAACCGGCAAGTTGTGGATTCGGCCGTGCTGGCTAACCACGACGAGATCCAGATCGGCAGATTTCGTCTGGTGTTCTTAACCCCACCCATAACGGACTGACAGCGCCGACCCCAACCAAAGCTATTGCGCCCGAGCATGTCTCGAGCGAGTCACCGCTGGATCAGCGCAGCATGGTGGCGACGATCCCGGCGAGGTACCCCAGCCGTGCGACCTCCGAGGGCCGGAATTCGGGGCCGGGACGGCCGAGCACCACCGCGGTGTGCGGGTCGCCCAAAGGCGCCGCGACCATTGTCACGTCCATATCGCGCCACGCCTTGGGCACCCACTCGGCGCTGCTGTCCAACGTCACGGCCCGCTCGATCGGCAGCCAGGGGGCCGAGTCGGCTTTGGTCTCCGGGGCGCCCGGACTGCCGGCCAGGCGCTGTAGCTCGCCGCCCGCGCTGCGCAGCACCGTGCACCAACTGACGCGCAGCACCTTGGGCGCCCCGTTGGCGAGAACCTGCAGTCGCGCCGCCTTGCCGTCGGCCGCGGCGACGTGGTCGAGGAGCTCGAGCTCGCGGTGTGCCTCCAGGAGACCGGTGTGCGGGCGCACGCTGTCCACCCGGACACCGGACAGGGACTCGGCGGCGGTGATCAGCGTGTCCGGCATGGCCCCGGGTGGCAGTTCGATCACCAGGTCGTCGGTCGCGTAACCCGCGCTGCGGTCCACGACGTCGAGCGACAAGATGTCGGCTCCCACCGAACCGAGCGCGACGGCCAGCGACCCCAGGCTGCCTGGCCGGTCGACCAGCTCGATGCGCAACAGATAGGAGGGCACGGCCAACACTGTCGCACAGGGATCTGTCGACGGCATTTCGGATCGACCCGGCGGCGCGACGGCCAACGGCGTGTAGCGGCCCGCACCTTCGCGGCTAGGCTTTCCAGTCGTGTCCCAGATCTCCCGCGACGAGGTAGCGCACCTGGCCCGGCTGTCCCGGCTGGCGCTGACCGACAGCGAACTCGACAGCTTCGCCGGCCAACTCGGCGCCATCCTGACCCACGTCAGCCAGGTGCAGGCGGTCGATGTCACCGGCGTCGAAGCGACCGACAACCCGCTCAAGGACGTCAACGTCACCCGGCCGGACGAGTCGACACCGTGCCTGACCCAGGCCGAGGCGCTGGCCGAGGCGCCCGCCGCCGTCGATGGCCGCTTCGCGGTCCCGCAGATCCTGGGGGACGGCGAGTGAACGAGATCATCCGGTCCGACGCCGCCACGCTGGCCGCCCGGATCGCCGCCAAAGAGCTGTCGTCGGTCGAGGTCACCCAGGCGTGCCTGGACCAGATCCAGGCGACCGACGACCGCTACCACGCCTTCCTGCACGTGGCGGCCGACGAGGCGCTTGCGGCGGCAGCCGCCGTGGACAAGCAGATCGACGACGCGGTGGCCGCCGGGGAGCGGCTGCCGTCGCCGCTGGCGGGGGTCCCGTTGGCGCTCAAGGACGTCTTCACCACGGTCGACATGCCCACCACCTGCGGGTCCAAGATCCTGGAGGGCTGGCGTTCCCCGTACGACGCCACCGTCACCTCGCGGCTGCGCGCCGCCGGAATCCCGATCCTGGGCAAGACCAACATGGACGAGTTCGCGATGGGCAGCTCGACCGAGAACTCGGCCTACGGCCCCACCCGCAACCCGTGGGACGTCGACCGGGTGCCCGGCGGCTCCGGGGGCGGCAGCGCGGCGGCGCTGGCCGCGTTCCAGGCGCCGCTGGCGATCGGGTCCGACACCGGTGGCTCCATCCGCCAGCCCGCCGCACTCACCTCGACCGTTGGCGTCAAACCCACCTACGGCACGGTGTCGCGCTACGGCCTGGTGGCGTGCGCGTCGTCGCTGGATCAGGGCGGCCCGTGCGCGCGCACGGTGCTGGACACCGCGCTGTTGCATCACGTGATCGCCGGGCACGACACCCTGGACTCCACGTCGGTGAAGGCAGCGGTGCCCGACGTCGTCGCCGCCGCGAAGGCCGGGGCGACCGGTGACCTCAAGGGTGTGCGCGTCGGAGTGGTCAAGCAGCTGCGCGGCGAGGGCTACCAGCCCGGGGTGCTGAGCGCGTTCGAGGCCGCCGTCGAGCAACTGACCGCCCTGGGCGCCGAGGTGAGCGAGGTCGACTGCCCGCACTTCGAGTACGCGCTGGCCGCCTACTACCTGATCCTGCCGTCGGAGGTGTCGAGCAACCTGGCCCGCTTCGACGCGATGCGCTACGGGCTGCGGGTCGGCGACGACGGCAGCCACAGCGCAGAGGAAGTGATGGCGATGACGCGCGCCGCCGGCTTCGGGCCGGAGGTCAAGCGGCGCATCATGATCGGCACCTACGCGCTGTCGGCCGGTTATTACGACGCGTATTACAACCAGGCCCAGAAGGTGCGCACCCTGATCGCCCGCGACCTGGACGAGGCCTATCGCTCGGTGGACGTGGTGGTGTCGCCCGCGACCCCGACCACGGCGTTCCGGCTGGGCGAGAAGGTCGACGATCCGCTGGCGATGTATCTGTTCGACCTGTGCACGCTGCCGCTGAATCTGGCCGGGCACTGCGGCATGTCGGTGCCGGCCGGTCTGTCGCCGGACGACGACCTGCCGGTCGGGCTGCAGATCATGGCGCCCGCACTGGCCGATGACCGGCTGTATCGGGTCGGCGCCGCCTACGAGGCGGCCCGCGGATCCCTGCCGTCGGCGATCTAGGTGTACTGCCCAGGCAGGTTGATCAATCGCGTGATGGGTGGGACCTTGCCTATCGCTGAGTGTTGCCGGTGGTGATTG
>NZ_NCXM01000117.1 GCF_002104765.1 Mycolicibacterium vulneris | reverse complement strand
CCCGGAGTATTACTCGGCGTTCCAGATCAACGGCTACAACGGCGTCCAGGCCGGCATCGGCGGCATGCTGCTCAAGCCCTGGGACGAACGCGAAAAGAGCCAGATGGAATTGCTCCATGCGGTGCAGGCGAAGCTCAACGAGATTCCCGGCGTGCAGATCTTCGCCTTCAACCTGCCGTCGCTACCGGGCACCGGCGAGGGCCTGCCATTCCAGTTCGTGCTCAACACCGCCAACGACTACGAGTCGCTGCTGCAAGTGGCGCAACGGGTGAAGCAGCGCGCCAGCGAGTCCGGCAAGTTCGCCTTCCTCGATCTCGACCTGGCGTTCGAC
>NZ_NCXM01000116.1 GCF_002104765.1 Mycolicibacterium vulneris | reverse complement strand
ACTCCCACCGCCTCATTCATGGAGACTTTCAATGTCATCCTCCGAATATCAAGTTGGACTATCTGCAGGTTACGCACACTCTCGCGCAGCCCAAGCATCATACGAAGCCGCAATTAATGAATGGCGCTTGCATTCAGAGAACCTGAAACATCAAGTGAACGCCTTGAATGAACGCATCGAAATTATGCAAGGCCACTTTGAAGCGAATAACTATGTTTTGCTTTTGTTGTTGGAAGAGTTAAGAAAGACCTCACCTAACTCTCCACTACTGGTAAAGGGAAACAGAGACTCGCTTCGTCAGAAGGCCTTTGATAGATATCTGGAAGATCGCGGATA
>NZ_NCXM01000115.1 GCF_002104765.1 Mycolicibacterium vulneris | reverse complement strand
TCCCCGACCTCCAGTTGGCGGTGCCCCACGCGGAGCTGCAGTGGCTGCCGATCACCTTCCTCCGCGCCCTGATCAGCGTGCCGGTGCGCACCGGATGCAGCGCCCCGGCGAACACCGCCTCCCACGCCAACCCGATCGAGAGGATCGCCCAATGAATGCCAAGGAAATTCTCGTCCACAGCCTGCGCCTCCTGGAAAACGGCGATGCCCGTGGCTGGTGCGACCTGTTCCATCCGGAAGGCGTACTCGAATTCCCCTACGCCCCGCCGGGCTGGAAGACCCGCTTCGAGGGCCGCGAAACCATCTGGGCGCACATGCGCCTGTTTCCCGAGCACCTGACC
>NZ_NCXM01000114.1 GCF_002104765.1 Mycolicibacterium vulneris | reverse complement strand
CTATAAGGAGCACGCATGATACGTGCGGCCCGTCCCCCGGAAAAGGGAGCGCCGGGCATTTTTCAGATCGCGAGGTAGAGCCGATGAGCAAGATCGACAAACCCCTGGACTCCTGGCGCGAGGAGTTGACCGAAGAGCAGTTCCACATCTGTCGCCTGGGCGGTACCGAACGCGCCTTCAGTGGCGAATACCACGCCACCAAGACCCCCGGGATCTATCATTGCACCTGCTGCGGCACGGCGTTGTTCGACTCCGACGCCAAGTACGACTCCGGCAGCGGTTGGCCGAGCTATTTCCAGCCGGTGGACGCCGAGGCGGTCCGCGAACTGGACGACTTCAGCC
>NZ_NCXM01000113.1 GCF_002104765.1 Mycolicibacterium vulneris | reverse complement strand
TGGCGTGCCCGTTTGGCGGGCCGGGGGCACGGATGTATCGCACCGGGGATCTGGTGCGGTGGCGTCCTGATGGCCAACTGCACTACCTCGGCCGCGCCGACGAGCAAGTCAAAATCCGCGGCTACCGCATCGAACCCGGCGAAATCCAGACCGCCCTGACCACACTGGACGGCGTCGACCAAGCAGCAGTCATCGCCCGCCAAGCCCGCCCCGGCGACCCCCGCCTCATCGCCTACATCACCGGCACCGCCGACCCCACCGACCTGCGCACCCAACTGCGCGAGCAACTCCCGCCCTACATGATCCCCGCCGCGATCGTGGCCCTCGACCACCTCCCACTCACCCCCAACGGCAAACTCGACACCCACGC
>NZ_NCXM01000112.1 GCF_002104765.1 Mycolicibacterium vulneris | reverse complement strand
AGCGCGATAACCGGCATTCTGGTACCCCGGTTCCGGCAGGGCACGGGTATCGAGTTTGCCGTTGGGGGTCAGCGGCAGCGCGTCGATCACCACCACCGCGGCCGGCACCATATATTCCGGCAACCGCTCGCCCAGCGCGACCCGCAGCTGAGCCGGGTCGGCGGTCCCGGTGACATAACCCACCAGGCGCTTATCGCCGGGGCGGTCCTCGCGGGCGATCACGACCGCCTGCTCCACCCCATCCAGCGCGGTCAGTGCGGCCTGAATCTCCCCGAGTTCGATGCGATACCCGCGGATCTTGACCTGCTCATCGGCACGGCCCACATACCGCAGCTGCCCATCGGCACCCCACCGCACCAAATCCCCGGTGCGATACATCCG
>NZ_NCXM01000111.1 GCF_002104765.1 Mycolicibacterium vulneris | reverse complement strand
GATAAACCACAACCGTTGCTGGGCAAACGACAACGGCACCACCGCGGGGCGCTCACCGGCCACCAACGGCTCGCGCCGGCCCCCATCCCCACTTACGCGGAGCGCCAGCTGGGTAACCGTGGGCGCCTCGAACACGGTGCGTACCGAAAGGTCGGCACCCAGACCCATCTCGATCGCGGCGACCAGACGCATCGCCAACAGCGAATCCCCACCCAAATCGAAGAAGGACTCGTCGACACCGACCCGCTCGAGCCCGAGCACCTCGGCGAACGCGCCGGCCAGGATCTCCTCAACCGGGCTGGCCGCAGCGCGATAACCGGCATTCTGGTACCCCGGTTCCGGCAGGGCACGGGTATCGAGTTTGCCGTTGGGGGTCAGGGGCA
>NZ_NCXM01000110.1 GCF_002104765.1 Mycolicibacterium vulneris | reverse complement strand
TGGCCGAACGCTGGGGTGAGGCCGGTGAGCTCGCCGGGATCGGCGGGACGGGGGAGTTCCGCACCGACGTCTTCGACACCCACAGCATCGAAATGCTGATCGAGCGGTTCCAGCGGGTGTTGGCGGCCATGACCGCCGATCCCAGCCGGCGGTTGTCGTCGGTGGATGTGCTCGATGCCGATGAGCACGCTCGACTGGATCAGGTCGGTAACCGGGCGGTGCTGGCCCGAACGGTGTCAACCGTGGCATCGATTCCCGCGGTATTTGCCGCCGAAGTCACGCGTGCGCCCGAGGCGCCGGCGGTGACCTTCGACGGCCACTCGATGACCTACCGGGAGCTCGACGAGGAGTCGAACCGGTTGGCGCATCTGTTGGCCGGCCTGGGCG
>NZ_NCXM01000010.1 GCF_002104765.1 Mycolicibacterium vulneris | reverse complement strand
TCCGCGGGCGGGGCGAGCGGCGCCGGGGCACCGTTGATGCCGGGGGCGTCCAGGCCGGCAGGCGTGGGCACGTCGCGCTGACTGGGACCCGACAGCGGGCCACCGCACACGGGCCAGGCGCCACGGCCCTGGGAGGCGAGCACCCGTTCGGCGACGGCGATCTGCTGTTCCTTGGTGGCGAGTTCGGCCGACGGGGCGTACTGGCCACCACCGTGCGAGGCCCACGTGCTCGAGCTGAACTGCACGCCGCCGTGATAACCGTTGCCGGTGTTGATGGCCCAGTTGCCACCGGATTCGCAACGGGCTACCTGATCCCATTCGCCGTCGGTGGCCGCGGCCGCCTGGCCGGCAAGGGCGATGCTGCCGCCACCAAGAACCGCACCGGTGAAGGCGATCTTGGCGACGCTGATGTTTGAACTGCTGGGCTTACGGTGACGTCCACTCATACGCGCCGGGGTATTCCTCTCTCGTCACGCGCCTGCGAGGTCAGCTGTCGGGTTCGGGTTGGAGAGGCCACCCGGCCGGCGCGGTCGTCATGCGAGACGACGCCGGCTTCACCCCTAGGAGCCGCGAGCGGCTCCAATCCGATCACGGTGGACCGGTGGGTCCCCCGTCTCCATCCATGTGGTTCGGTGGCCCCCGCCTATTGGATGGAGCTCGGCGCGATAGGGAGGGGAGGTCCGCCAATCGGGATGGCTGGCGAGCCTTCGGAGACGGTAACGGTTTCTGTTGGTCTCGTCACGTCTTGCGAAACCCGGCGTTTCCTTCCCGGCCATCCGCGAAAACCGCAGGAACGCATAGTGTTTGCGCAGGTCAATAAGGGCGATATCGGAGCGTGACCGCGCCGTTATGAATCCGTTACGTGAGATAACTCACAGTTTCAGCCGCCAGAAAAGGGCGGCAGAACATCAATCGTGTCACCGGTTTGCAACGCCGCGGTCTCGTCGCGGACGGCGATCCCGTCGCGCAGGTACGAGCACCGGGTCAGCACGGTGGCCAGGCGGGACCCCTGAGCGGCGAGCCGCTCGACCAGCTCGCCGACCGTAGTGCCGGGGCGCAGCACCACCTTCTCCGACTCGACACCCGCGGCCGCGCGGGCGGCCGCGAAGTAGCGCACCGTCACCTGGATTCCGTTGGCCTGGACAGGGGTCTGTCCCGTGGGGCTAGCCACCGATCGCGCTCATCGGGCGGACGGGCTGGACAAAGTTCGGGTCGTTGATGCCGTGACCGGCGGGCTTGCCCCACATCGCGATGCGCCATGCCGCCTCGATCGCGTCGTCGGGTGCACCGCTGCGCAGCAGCCCTCGCAGGTCGGTCTCCTGCTCGGAGAACAGGCAGCTACGGATCTGGCCGTCGGCCGTCAGCCGGGTGCGGTCACACGTCGAGCAGAAGGCGTGCGAGACCGACGCGATGACGCCGAACTTTCCGCTCGGTGTGCCGGGGCCGGTGTCGACCAGCCAGAGCTCGGCCGGCGCCGACCCGCGCGGCGCGGGGTCGGGCCGAAGCCGGAAGTGCGGGCGTAGCGCGGCCAGCACGTCGTCGGCGTTCAACGCGGCATCGCGGCGCCATTGGTGCCCGGCACCCAGCGGCATCTGCTCGATGACGCGCAACTGGTAGCCGAGGTTGAGACAGAACCGCAGCAGCTCCACCACATCCTCGCGTCCGGTGGCGGGGTCGAGCACGGCGTTCACCTTCACCGGCGTCAGGCCGGCTTCCTTGGCGGCGGCCAAGCCGGCCAGCACATCGTCGAGCCGGTCGCGACGGGTGATGGTCGCGAAATGCTGTCGATCCACGCTGTCCAGCGAGATGTTGACCCGGTCCAGGCCCGCCCGGACCAGCCCGGCGGCCCGCCGCGCCAGCCCGATGCCATTGGTGGTCAGCGAGATCTCGGGGCGCGGCTGCAGGCCGGCGGCCGCGGCGACCACCTCTTCGAGGTGGCGCGCCAGGAGCGGTTCGCCGCCGGTGAACCGCACGCTGGTCACCCCGAGCCGGGTGACCGCGATGCGCAACAGCCTGGCCAGCTCGTCGCCGCTGAGCAGTTGCTCGCCCGGCAGCCAGGTCAGGCCCTCCGCGGGCATGCAATAACTGCATCGCAGGTTGCAGCGGTCGGTCAGCGACACCCGCAGATCGGTGGCGACCCGCCCATAGCTATCGACCAGCGGGCCGATGGTGGGCGCGTCCGCGGGTACGGCCGGGCCGCCGTCGCGGCTCGGCACAGTCGGGACGCCCAGCGTCGTCAGGGTCATGCGGCCACCGGCGGCGCGTGGTGAGTCGGCGAGCTGACCGGAACGATCTGCTTGCCCAGCGGCATCAATGACACCGGAATCAGTTTGAGGTTGGCCAGCGCCAGCGGAATGCCGACGATCGTGAGCGCCATCGCCGCCGCGCTGACCAGATGACCGATCGCCAGCCACACACCGAACAGCACTACCCAGATGACGTTTCCGATCAGGGCGCCTGACCCCGCCGTCGGTTTGTCCACGATGGTGCGGCCGAACGGCCACAGCGCGTAGGAGGCGATGCGCAGCGACGCGAAGCCGAACGGAATGGTGATGATGAGCAAGAAGCTGATGAGCGCGGCAGCCAGGTAACCGACGGCCATCCACAGGCCGCCGAAGACCAGCCAGATGACGTTAAGGACTAAGCGCATATCTCCTCCGCGGGTACTAACAAGGGTACCGAGTACCCGATAACGGGGGTGCTCGTTACCCGGGCATCCGAGTAGGATCAAACTCCTAATATGGCGTCCTGCGCAGGCGGGACGCTTCTTGTGTTGCCTATTTCAACTGATTCGTTAGACAAGCAGGTGAGACCAGTGCCGACGGGCAAGGTTAAGTGGTACGACGCTGACAAGGGCTTCGGCTTCTTGTCGCAAGAGGACGGCGAAGACGTGTACGTCCGCTCGTCGGCGTTGCCCGCCGGGGTCGAGGGCCTCAAGGCGGGCCAGCGTGTGGAGTTCGGCATCGCCTCCGGGCGGCGCGGGCCGCAAGCGTTGAGCCTCAAGCTGATTGAGCCGCCGCCGAGCCTGACGAAGACGCGTCGCGAGGCGCCCGCCGAGCACAAGCACAGCCCCGACGAGCTGCACGGCATGGTCGAGGACATGATCACCCTGCTGGAAAGCACCGTGCAGCCCGAGTTGCGCAAGGGGCGCTACCCGGACCGCAAGACCGCCCGCCGGGTTTCCGAGGTGGTCAAGGCCGTGGCCCGGGAGCTCGACGCCTAACCGGCCGGTGACTCAGAACCGACTGCGCCATGAAGCTACCGGGTGGTAACTTCGACATTCGTAGGTGTGGTATTCGGGCCAGTAGTGGCTACCCACACGTCGTGTGAGTCGTTAGCGAGGAGGCTGCGATGTCACAACAAGCGCAGGTCACCGAGGAGCAGGCGAGAGCTCTCGCCGAGGAATCTCGCGAAAGTGGTTGGGATAAACCGTCCTTCGCCAAAGAGTTGTTCCTTGGTCGTTTTCCGTTAGAGCTGATACACCCATTCCCCAAACCGTCTGATGCCGACGAGGCGCGCACCCGCGCGTTTCTCGACGAGGTGCGGCGATTTCTGGACACCGTCGACGGCCGTGTCATCGAGCGCGACGCGCAGATTCCCGATGAATACGTGAAGGGCCTGGCCGAATTGGGTTGTTTCGGCATGAAAATTCCGTCCGAATACGGCGGGCTGGGCATGTCGCAAGTTGCCTACAACCGCGCACTGATGATGATTTCGACCGTTCATCCCAGTCTCGGCGCACTGCTGTCGGCGCATCAGTCGATCGGCGTACCCGAACCGCTCAAACTCGCCGGCACCCCGGAACAGAAGCGGAAGTTCTTGCCGCGGTGTGCTGCTGGGGCTATTTCGGCGTTTTTACTTACCGAACCAGATGTGGGCTCAGACCCGGCGCGCTTGGCCTCGACGGCCACACCCGTCGAAGAGGGTAAGGCTTACGAACTCGAGGGTGTGAAATTGTGGACCACCAACGGCGTGGTCGCCGAACTGCTGGTGGTCATGGCCCGGGTGCCCAAGAGCGACGGGCACCGGGGTGGAATCAGCGCATTCGTGGTCGAGGCCGATTCGCCGGGGATCACCGTGGAGCGGCGTAACAAGTTCATGGGGCTGCGCGGTATTGAGAACGGCGTGACCAGGCTGCACCGGGTTCGGGTGCCCAGCGAAAACTTGGTCGGCCGCGAAGGTGACGGGCTCAAGATCGCGTTGACCACACTCAACGCCGGACGGCTGTCGCTGCCTGCGACCGCGACGGGAGCGTCCAAGTGGGCTCTGAAGATCGCCCGCGAATGGTCTGGTGAGCGTGTGCAGTGGGGCAAGCCGCTGGCCAAGCATGAAGCGGTGGCCGGCAAGATCTCGTTCGTCGCCGCGACCAACTACGCGCTTGATGCGGTGCTGGAGCTGTCCTCGCAGATGGCCGACGAGGGACGCAACGACATCCGCATCGAGGCGGCGTTGGCCAAATTGTGGGCTAGCGAGATGGCCTGCACCATCGGCGATGAGGTTTTGCAGATCCGGGGTGGGCGGGGCTATGAGACCGCGGAGTCATTGGCCGCGCGAGGTGAGCGCGCGGTGCCCGTCGAGCAGGTGGTGCGGGACCTGCGGATCAACCGCATCTTCGAAGGATCCAGCGAGATCATGAGGCTGCTCATCGCCCGCGAGGCCGTCGATGCACACCTTGCAGCGGCCGGCGACCTGGCCAAGCCCGACGCCGGTTTGCGGCAGAAGGCCGCCGCGGCGGTCGGTGCGAGCGGGTTCTACGCGAAGTGGTTGCCACAGCTGGTCTTTGGCGAAGGTCAGCGACCGAAGGCGTACAACGAGTTCGGCCCGCTCTCGATGCACCTCCGGTTCGTCGAACGCTCGTCCCGCAAGCTGGCCCGTAACACCTTCTACGGGATGGCGCGTTGGCAGGCCAAACTGGAGCAACGGCAGGGATTCCTCGGGCGCATCGTCGATATCGGTGCCGAGCTGTTCGCGATGTCCGCGGCGTGCGTGCGCGCCGAGGGCCAGCGTGTCGCCGATCCCACCGTCGGTCGACAGGCGTACGAGCTGGCCGAAACGTTCTGCCAGCAGGCGACCCTCCGCGTCGAAGCGTTGTTCCATGCGTTGTGGACCAACACCGACGGCAGCGATGTTCAGCTGACCCATAACGTCCTGGACGGCCGTTACGCCTGGCTGGAGGACGGGATCGTCGACCAGTCAGAAGGCACCGGGCCTTGGATCGCGCACTGGGAGCCCGGCGAGTCCACCGAAACCAACTTGGCCCGGCGATTTTTGACGGTGTCTGCGCCGTCGGAGGCGAAGCTGTAGCTCCGCGTTCGATTTCTCCGGGTTCGTCGACAGCCGTCGCTGGGGCAGAATTGTCGTCATGGCCACCTATGTTGCCGGAACGGGCGAATTCACCCGCGACACCAACTACATCACCACCCGCATCACCGCTGACGGACGCGACGGCTATCCCGTCGAGCCCGGGCGGTATCGGCTGGTCGTCGCCCGCGCGTGTCCGTGGGCGAACCGCGCGATCATCGTGCGCCGCTTGCTGGGCCTGGAAAGTGTTCTCTCCATTGGTTTTTGCGGCCCCACGCACGACGAGCGCAGTTGGACGTTCGATCTGGATCCGGGTGGTGTCGACCCGGTGCTGAAGATCCCGCGGCTGCAGGACGCCTACTTCAAGCGGTTTCCCGACTACCCCAAGGGCATCACGGTGCCCGCGATCGTCGACGTCGGAACCGGTGCGGTGGTCACCAACGATTTCGCGCAGATGACCCTGGATCTGTCGACGGAATGGTCGGCCTACCACCGCGACGGGGCGCCCGAGCTGTATCCGGAGCGGCTGCGCGCGGAGATCGACGAGGTGAGCAAGAGGGTCTACACCGAGATCAACAACGGCGTGTACCGGTGCGGGTTCGCCGGTTCGCAGCAAGCCTACGACGCGGCCTACGACCGGTTGTTCACCGCGCTGGATTGGGTGAGTGAGCGGCTGAGCAATCAGCGATTCCTGTTGGGCGACAACATCACCGAGGCCGACGTGCGGCTGTTCACCACCCTGGCCCGCTTCGACCCGGTGTATCACGGGCATTTCAAATGCAATCGCAGCAAATTGAGCGAGATGCCGGTGCTGTGGGCCTACGCGCGCGACCTGTTCCAGACCCCGGGTTTCGGTGACACCGTCGACTTCGTCCAGATCAAGCAGCACTACTACATCGTGCATGCCGACATCAATCCCACCCGGATCGTCCCCAAGGGCCCGGACCTGACCGATTGGCTGTCCCCGCACGGGCGAGAGAGCTTGGGCGGCAAGCCCTTCGGGGCGGGCACACCTCCCGGGCCGCCGGTCGAAGGTGAACGCGTGGCCGCCGGCCACGGGGCCTAAGCGACAAGGTCTGACCTTCAGAAGGTCAGCCGCACCGACCATTCCGCGTGCGGGACGTCGCGCAGCTCACCCGCGGGATCCACCGCCAGCGTCAGCAACTGCACGACGATCCCGGCCAGACGCCCGCGATGCGGGTCGACCGAGGGGATGGTCACGGCGAACCGGGTGCCCGGCCGGAAGATAGTGCTGGTGGTGTTGGTGGGGTCGTCGTAAACCTGCAGCAACCGCCAGGGTGCCCGGTATATGGCATCGGGCACCGAGAGCTGAATCGGGTAGCGCTCGCTGACCCGCAGCTCGCCCTGGTTCTGCGGCGTCTCGCAGTCTTCGAGGTTGAGCACGTTGCAGTACAGGTACGGCCCCACCCGGGTCAGGTGTCCGTGCGAATACGCGCTGATCTCGGGGTGCCGCGGTCCGGAGCGGCCCACCAACAGCCATGTTGCGGCGCCGGCGCCGACGCAGAGCACAGCCACCAGGCAGGCGAGCAGCACGGCCACACCACGCTTGCTTCCGGATTTCACTCGGCAACCACCGCCGTGGCGCCGACTCCGCGGCGCTTGCCCTCCTGCTCGACCATGATCGGCCTATTCCCTCCCAGGCCGGGAATCAGCGAGTTGCCGCGGAAGCTGACCAGGGTCTGCGCCAGGCCCAGGATGAGCAGCGCGGTCACCGCGGTAAAACCGACCCACAACTCGGTGTACACCAACACCCCCAGCGCGCCGCCGAGGACCCAGGCCAACTGCAGCGTCGACTCCGAGCGCCCGAAGCCCGATGCGCGGGATTCCTCCGGCAGGTCGTTCTGCAGCGACGCGTCCAGGGACGCCTTCGCGATGGCGCTGGATCCCGACGTGACCAGGGTGGCGATCACGGCCAGCATCAGGTTGCCGGCCACCGAAGCGGCCAGCGCGACCGCGCTCACCGCCACCGTGCAGCGCACCACCAGCGCGGCGGGCCGGCCCAGCTTCAGGCGCGCACTGGTGAAGTTGCCGACGAAATTGCCGATCCCGGCCGCGGCGCCGATCATCCCGAGCATGGCGATCTGGGCCCAGCCGTTGGCCTGGTGGGCCTTGGCGACGAACGCGGGATACAGGAACAGGAAGCCCACCATGACCTTGATGGTGCAGTTACCCCACAGCGAGGTGATGATGTTGCGGCCCAACGGCTGTCGCAGCGCCCCGCTGACTTCCTTGTGCCAGCTGCGGCGCAGCGGTTCACTGTCCTGGCGGTAGCTCAGGGTGGCGGGAACCTCACCGGCGGTCACCTCGACCCAGCGCGGTATCCGCATCGACAGCATGGCGCCGGCGATTGTCACGGCGATCACCACGAACAACGCCCCGGGGAGCTTGAACAGGTGGGTGCAGACGAATTCGACGCCACCCGCGATCGCGCCGCCGACGATGGTGCCGCCCAGCAGACCGAACATGGTCAGCCTGGCGTTGACTCGCACCAGGTCGATGGTCGGCGGCATCACCCGCGGTGTCACCGCGCTGCGCAGCACGCTGAACGACTTCGAGAACACCATCATCGCGAGCGCGCACGGATAGAGCACCCACGATGGGAAACTGCCGGTGGCGCCGTCGTAGTTCATCACCAGCAGCACGGCCAGCGCGGTGCGCAGGGCGAACGACGCCGCCAGGGCGACGCGGCGGCCGTGCTGCAGCCGGTCCAACGCTGGTCCGATCAGCGGTGCGATCACCGCGAACGGCGCGATGGTGATCAACAGATACAGCGCGACCCGGCCCTTGCTCTCGCCGGTGGCCGCGGCGAAGAACAACGTGTTGGCCAGCGCGACGGCCATCGCGGCGTCCACCGCGAAGTTGGCGACCACGGGCCACGTCAGCGCCGTCAGGCCGGACTTGTCGGCGCCGTCGGCCGTCGCGGCGCGCTGCACCATCGAGTACATCCGCGAACCCATCTCGCGGCTGCGCAGCGCCGCGGCGCGGGTGACGGTGATCCGCTCGCCGGAAGCCGGACCGCGAGGCGCTTCGGCGCTGTTGCGTTCGGGCTCCGCCTGGTGGCCCAGCGGGGGCAGGTAGCGGTTGGCGCTCGGCATCGGCGACGGACGGCGGGTGCGCCGATCGGCGGCCCCGCCGGCGGGGTAATTGGCCGCGCCCGGATGCTGGGAGGCAGCGCCGTTGCGGGGCCGGCGGCCCGGCTGAGAGGCCACCCGGCCCGGATTGTTTTGCCGCCGTCCAGACACGTCCCAATTCTCCCCTATGCCGCCTGGATGCGTCTGCAGGTAACGGGGCGTGGCTCGTCAACCTAGTATTGGAACCGCAATGCAGAAAGAAGACAGCGCGACCCGACCCATCGAGGAGCCCACCGTGGAGTACGCCGTGGCGACCGTGGCCGACTGGCCCGAGGGGTTGGCGACGGTGCTCACGGGCGCGGCGGACCAGGCCAGGGCCGCGGTCGTGGAGTTCAGCGGGCCGGAGATGGTCGGCGACTATCTGGGCGTCGGCTACGAAGACCCGAACACCGCCACCCACCGGTTCCTTGCGCATCTGCCCGGCTACCAGGGCTGGCAGTGGGCGGTTGTCGTGGCCGCCTACCCCGGCGCCGATCACGCCACCATCAGCGAGGTGGTGCTGGTGCCCGGGCCGACCGCATTGCTGGCCCCGGAATGGGTGCCGTGGGACCAGCGGGTGCGGCCCGGCGACCTGAGCCCCGGCGACCTGTTGGCGCCCACCGCCGACGATCCCCGGCTGGTTCCCGGCTACACCGCCAGCGGTGACCCCCAGGTCGACGAGACCGCCGCGGAAATCGGGCTGGGCCGGCGCTGGGTGATGAGTGTCGAGGGCCGCGCTGAGGCGGCCGAACGCTGGCGCACAGGCGATTACGGCCCCGACTCGTCGATGGCGCGATCGACCAAGCGGGTGTGCCGCGACTGCGGCTTCTTCCTGCCGCTGTCGGGATCCCTGGGCGCGCTGTTCGGCGTATGCGGCAACGAACTGTCGGCC
The DNA here is from genome assembly GCF_002104765.1 of Mycolicibacterium vulneris. Classification (GTDB taxonomy): domain Bacteria; phylum Actinomycetota; class Actinomycetes; order Mycobacteriales; family Mycobacteriaceae; genus Mycobacterium; species Mycobacterium vulneris. The sequence continues at coordinate 182,170 of NZ_NCXM01000010.1, read as the reverse complement.
GACGGGCACATCGTCGACAAGCTGTACGGCTGCGGTGCTCACTCGGACACCCCGGCCCCGGCGGGCACCGGGTCGCCGGCCTACGAGCCCTACGACGACGGCCTGCTGGACGTCACCCAGGCACCGGTCGAGCCGTCCGCGCCGCCTGCGGAGTCGGCAGAGGCGTCCGAAGCGCAGCCGGAGGCCGAGGCCGCGGAGCAACAGCCCGAGGAGCAACGGCCCGAGGAGCAACAGGCTGACGCTGCGGGTGAGACGGCGCAAGCCGAGACTGCGGAGCCCGAGCAGCAGCCGGAGTCCGAGCGGCAGCCGGAGACCGAGGCCCCGGACTAGCCGGTTTCGGCGGCGGCCTTGATGCGCGCCAGCGAGGCGTTCATCCCGTCGAGCAATTCATGTTCGAAGTTCTCGGTCCCGCCGAACAGCGCATTCACTGACAGGTTCGAAAATGCGGTGACGCCGTTTTCGGCGTGACGGCTCTCGATCAGCCGCGTGCCCTCGCCGCTGGGCTCGAGCTCATAGGTCCAGATGGTGTTGTTGGTGTCCACGCGGAACGCGAGCCTGCGGTCGGGGACGATCTCGACGACCGTGCACGTGGTCGGCCAGAACATCCGGTTGCGGCGGTTCAGGTTGAGGGTCCTGGTGCCCTGACGGACAGGGCCGAAGGGCTTCATCCACCGGCACTGCGGGCTCCACTGCGGCATTCGCCGCAGATCGGAAATCAATCCCCACACGGTTGCCACCGGTGCGTCGATGTCGACGTGTGTTTGCAACAGCGGGGCTACCATCGCTCCTCCAGGTGTGCGAATTACTTGTGGTCGAGATAGTTTTCGAGCCCGGTCTGGGCGCCGCGCGCACCGCGTCGGGCCGCGGCCAGCTGCAGCAGGAAGATGCTCGTACCGAGCACCCCAACGCCCAGCCCCGCCAGAGCCACCGGACGCCAACCCTGTAGGGCGGGCACCAGGAAAGCGGCGGCCACCGCGGCCAGCCAGCCCAGCGCGCCGAGCGCGATGAAGGGCCACACGTGCAGCAGCGCGGCCGGCAGCGGCGGCGCGGTGCGGTTATCACCGGGTTCGGCAGACATCGCGATTAACATAGCCCGCCGCCGCTGTTCGCGGGCGGCGCACCCACTTGGCGAAACGGATGATCGGAATCCGCTCAGCAAGGTGGGATGGGGGGCGGGTAAGCGGTTCGAGCAAAATTCCGAAGCTTAGCGAAAAGAATCCACACCCGTCGTTCACCGGTTCGTGTCCCGGTTTCTCAGGCTTCCGTGTAACCTCGCGCCATGCCTGACAGCGATGCGCGGCTGGCCAGCGACCTGTCACTGGCTGTTATGCGGCTGGCCCGCCAACTGCGGTTTCGCAACCCATCGTCGCCGGTGTCGTTGTCCCAGCTGTCGGCGCTGGCGATGCTGAGCAACGAAGGCCCGATGACACCGGGCGCCCTGGCGATCCGCGAACGGGTCCGGCCGCCGTCGATGACCCGGGTGATCGCATCGCTGGCCGAGATGGGCCTGGTGGACCGCGCGCCGCACCCGGTTGACGGCCGCCAGGTGCTCGTCTCGGTCTCCGAGGCCGGGGCCGAGCTGGTCAAGGCGAATCGCCGTGCCCGCCAGGAGTGGCTGGCCAAGCGGCTCGCGACGCTGGACAGCGAACAACGTGACACCCTGCGCAGCGCGGCCGATCTGATGTTGGCCCTGGTCGACGAAGGCCCGTGAGTTACCGGACCGAAGCCCTGAATGTTCACGACGTTGACGACCCCGGCGATCCGAGGCTCGACGATTTCCGCGACCTGAACAGCGTCGACCGTCGTCCCGATCTGCCGTCCGGCAAGGGACTGGTGATCGCCGAGGGCGTGCTGGTGGTGCAGCGCATGCTCGCGTCGCGCTTCCGCCCGCATGCCCTCTTGGGCACCGACCGCCGCCTCGCCGAGCTCGAGGATGACCTGGCCGGCAAGCGCCGTGCCGTACTACCGAGCCTCCGCCGACGTGATGGCCCAGGTGGTCGGCTTCCACCTCAACCGCGGCGTGCTGGCGGCCGCCCGGCGGGTGCCCGAACCCAGCGTCACCGACGTGATCGCCGGGGCCCGCACCGTCGCGGTGCTCGAAGGGGTCAACGACCACGAGAACCTGGGCTCGATCTTCCGCAACGCGGCGGGACTCGGCGTCGACGCGGTGGTGTTCGGCAGCGGCTGCGCCGACCCGCTGTACCGCCGCGCGGTCCGGGTGTCGATGGGCCATGCGCTGCTGGTGCCGTATGCCCGCGCAGCCTGCTGGCCCGGCGAGCTTAAGACGTTGCGGGAGAACGGTTTTCGACTGATGGCGATGACCCCGCATGGCACTGCGTGTGCCTTGCCGGAGGCGATGACGACCGCGCGCGACCAACGCGTCGCGTTGCTCGTGGGCGCCGAGGGGCCGGGGCTCACCTCGGCCACCTTGCGATTGAGCGATGTGCGGGTGCGCATCCCGATGTCGCGGGGTACCGACTCGCTCAACGTCGCGACGGCGGCGGCGCTGGCGTTCTACGAGCGGGCCCGCTCGACGACGGGAGGCGGCGATGGACAGTCAGACTAGGCTCCGGCTGATGAGAGACGAATCCGTCCCCTGGGCAACGGGTTTGACGGTGACAGCTTTCGTTGCGGTGGTCACCGCCGCGGCGATCGTGGTGCTCAGCCTGGGGCTGGTTCGGGTGCACGCGCTGCTGGCCGTGGGGCTCAACGTCGTGGCCGCCGGGGGACTGGCACCGACCCTGTGGGGGTGGCGGCGTACCCCGGTGCCGCGCTGGTTCGTGCTGGGCGCCGCGGTAGGCGTCGCGGGCGCGTGGATTGTGCTGCTGGCCCTGACCGCCGCGGGTCGGGCTTAGTGGTGATCGCGAGCGCGGCGTGGCCGGGCGAAGCGGGTCGCCACCATTGGGTTAGTGGTGATCGCGAGCGCGGCGTGGCCGGGCGAAGCGGGTCGCCACCATTGGGTTAGTGGTGATCGCGAGCGCGGCGTGGCCGGGCGAAGCGGGTCGCCACCATTGGGTTAGTGGTGATCGCGAGCGCGGCGTGGCCGGGCGAAGCGGGTCGCCACCATTGGGTTAGTGGTGATCGCGAGCGCGGCGTGGCCGGGCGAAGCGGGTCGCCACCATTGGCCCTAGCGCTGCCCGCCCGAGCGCACGCCGAGCAACACGTCTTCCCACGCCGGGATGACCGGCTTGCCGCGGCGGGTGTGCACGGGCTTTTCGTCGGGCTCCACGGCCGCCTCGGGTTCCGCGACGGGCGACTTCGCGGGCTCGTCGAAGTCGACGTGGGCGACCCGGGCCACCGGGCGCAGCGGACGTTCGAAGGTGGGGTCGATCAGTGCGCTGGCCGCGTCGTCGATGGCGGTAACCGTTCCGCCGTGGGCACCGGGGGAGAAGCTGAAATGCGCGAGGTTGTCGGAACGGCCGACCTTCCACGCGAGCTGCACCGTCCAGCGGTTGTCTTCGTTGCGCCAGGCGTCCCAGCTGAGTTTGTCGTGGCTGAGGCCCCGGGTCACCAACGCGGCGCTGACCGTTTCCAGCAGGGTCAGCACGGCGGGGCCGTCGGCCAGCATCGGGTGGGCGGCGGTTGCCAGTTCGGCGGCGCGGAACCGTTCCAAGAGCACCGGGTGGGCAAAGCGGCGGATCCGCGACACCTCCGAGCCGGACGCCGCGGCGACCTGCTCGACGGAGGCGCCCGCGCGGATCTTGGCCTGAATTTCTTTGGGGCTCAGCATGTTGGTGACTTCAATCTCGAGCTGCGGTTGCTCAGAGGACAGGGCTGCGTCCCGGACCAGGGCTCGCAGCCGGTCGTCGGCCGCCAGCTTGAACTGCTCCGCGGGATCGTCACCCTCGCAGATGACATATTTGCTGTCGGCATCCAGCCCAACCACTTTGAGTTCCCGCATGGTTATCTCCTCGCAGGCTCCGTGCAGGTCAGCGACGGACCCGTCACGTGCGCACTTTAGTCCAGCAACCGCCCATCACCTGTGCTGACACGCTGTGCGGTTGCGCGCCGATTGCCGGTTGGTTACAGCCGCTCGACAACCCAGTCGATGCATTGGGTGAGTGCGCTGACATCGTCGGGGTCCACCGCCGGAAACATCCCCACCCTCAGCTGGTTGCGGCCGAGTTTGCGGTACGGCTCGGTGTCGACGACGCCGTTCGCCCGCAAGATCTTTGCCACGGCCGCGGCGTCGACCTCGTCGGCGAAGTCGATGGTGCCCACCACCTGCGAACGCAGCTTCGGGTCGGTGACGAAGGGCGTGGTGTAGGCGCGCTCCTCGGCCCAGGAGTACAGCCGGCCCGACGAGTCCGCCGTGCGCTTGACGGCCCAGTCCAGCCCGCCGTTGCCCAGCATCCAGTCGACCTGCTCGGCCATCAGCGCCAGGGTGCCGACCGCGGGGGTGTTGTAGGTCTGGTCCTTCAGGCTGTTTTCGACGGCGATGGGCAGCGACAGGAAGTCGGGCACCCAGCGGCCGGAGGCGGCGACGGATTCGACGCGGGCCAGCGCCGCCGGGCTCATGATGGCCAGCCACAAGCCGCCGTCACTGGCGAAATTCTTCTGCGGGGAGAAGTAGTAGGCGTCGGTCTCGGCGATGTCGACCGGCAGGCCGCCCGCGCCCGAGGTGGCGTCGATGACGATCAGTGCGTCGCCGGACTCGGCGGGCCGGCGGATGGGCACCGCGACGCCGGTGGACGTCTCGTTGTGCGCCCAGGCGATCACGTCGACCGACGGGTCGCTCTGCGGCTCGGGGGCGCTGCCAGCGTCCGCCTTGATGACGACGGGATCGCCGACGAAGGGGTTCTTGGCGACCGCGGAGGCGAACTTGGAGCTGAACTCGCCGAAGGACAGGTGCAGCGACCGCTTGTCGATCAGGCCGAAGGCCGCGGCATCCCAGAACGCGGTCGCGCCGCCGTTGCCCAGGATGACCTCGTAGCCCTCGGGTAGCGAAAACAGATCGGCGAGCCCGGACCGCAGCCGGCCTACCAGATTCTTGACCGGCGCCTGCCGGTGCGAGGTGCCGAACAGTGGCGCGGCGGTGGTGGTCAGCGCCTGCAGTTGTTCGGGCCGGACCTTCGACGGGCCACACCCGAAGCGGCCGTCGCGGGGTTTGATGTCAGCGGGGATCTCGAGCTGGTCAGCCATGCTCATCAGGGTAGTGAGCCCACCTGACGGGCCGGTGCGGCGGCCCGACCGCAGACTCCGTCCGCCGGCGCAAAAGGCCTGTTCGGGTGCGGCCGGCCGTTTGGCCTCGTGTGATCTGGGGCATAAAAAATTCATGACCACCGGTCAGGTCACAGTGCCGGAAGGGGTCTAGTGAATATCCGGTACCTGCGGTACTGTCTAGACATGGCACGTCCAAATGTAAACCTCGTTGGGGAGGCCTGGATATGGCTAGGACGCGATTAGTCCGGCGTTGGCGAAGCAACATGGAAGTGCGCGACGACGCCGAATACGTCAACATGCTTGCCACACTGTCCGAGGGGTCGGTGCGGCGCAACTTCAATCCGTACACCGACATCGATTGGGATTCACCGGAATTCGCTGTCACGGAAAACGATCCGCGGTGGATTCTGCCGGACACCGACCCGCTGGGCCGGCATCCCTGGTATCTGGCGCAGTGGGACGAGCGCAAGATCAAGATCGGGATGTGGCGCCAGGCCAACGTGGCCAAGGTGGGTCTGCACTTCGAATCCATCCTGATCCGGGGCCTGATGAACTACACGTTCTGGGTGCCCAACGGCTCGCCGGAGTACCGGTACTGCCTGCACGAGTCGGTCGAAGAGTGCAACCACACCATGATGTTCCAGGAGATGGTCAACCGTATCGGCGCCGACGTGCCCGGCATGCCGCGGATACTCAAGTGGCTCTCGCCGCTGGTTCCGCTGGTGGCCGGCCCGCTGCCGGTGGCGTTCTTCATCGGTGTGCTCGCCGGCGAGGAGCCCATTGACCACACGCAGAAAAATGTTCTGCGCGAGGGCAAGTCGCTGCACCCCATCATGGAGCGGGTGATGGCGATCCACGTGGCCGAGGAAGCCCGCCACATCTCGTTCGCCCACGAGTTCCTGCGCAAGCGGGTGCCGGAATTGACCAAGCGGCAGCGATTCTGGACCGCGCTGTACCTGCCGCTGACCATGAAGGCGCTGTGTCGCGCAATCGTGGTGCCGCCCAAGGCGTTCTGGCGCGAGTTCGACATCCCGCGTGACGTCAAGAAGGAGCTGTTCTTCCGGTCGCCGGAATCGCGAAAGTGGTTGAGCGACATGTTTGGTGACGTGCGGATGCTGGCCTACGACACCGGCCTGATGGAGACGCGCTCGGCGCGGTTGATGTGGCGGCTGTGCAAGATCAACGGCAAGCCGTCGCGGTACCGCAGCGAGCCGCAGCGCCAGCACCTGGCCGCGGTCCCGGCCGCGTAACCAACTGCGAGTTCCTGTATGCCGCACGTTATTACCCAGTCGTGCTGCAACGACGGGTCCTGTGTTTTCGCGTGCCCGGTGAATTGCATTCACCCGACACCGGATGAGCCCGGCTTCGCCACCTCGGAGATGCTCTACATCGACCCGGTGGCGTGCGTGGACTGCGGCGCCTGCGTGAGCGCATGCCCCGTCGGTGCGATCGCGCCCGACACCCGGCTGGACTCGAAGCAGCTGCCCTTCATCGAGATCAACGCGTCCTTCTACCCGGAGCGGCCGAAGGGCGAGAAGCTGCCTCCGACGTCGAAGCTGGCGGCGGTGCTCCCGGCCTCCGAGGTGCGCGCCCGTCGCAGGCCGCTGACGGTGGCCATCGTCGGATCGGGACCCGCGGCGATGTATGCCGCCGACGAACTGCTGACACAGCGGGATGTGTGCGTCAACGTTTTCGAAAAGCTGCCCACGCCTTACGGTTTGGTGCGGGCCGGGGTGGCGCCGGATCACCAGAACACCAAGCGGGTCACCCGGCTGTTCGACAGGGTCGCCAGCGATCGCAGGTTCCGGTTCTACCTCAACGTCGAGGTCGGCAACCAGCTGAGCCACGCGGATCTGCTGGCTCATCACCACGCCGTGCTGTACGCCGTCGGTGCACCCGACGACCGCCGGCTGGACATCGAGGGCATGGGCCTGCCGGGGACCGGAACGGCAACCGAATTGGTCGCATGGATCAACGGGCATCCCGACTTCGCCGATCTGCCAGTCGATCTCAGCCACGAGCGGGTGGTGATCGTCGGCAACGGCAACGTCGCCCTCGATGTCGCCCGGCTGCTTACCTCGGATCCCGACGACCTGGCGCGCACAGACATCGCCGACCACGCGCTGGCGGCCTTCCGGGGTTCGGCGGTGCGCGAGGTGGTGATCGCCGCCCGGCGCGGCCCCGCCCAGTCGGCGTTCACGTTGCCCGAGCTGATCGGGCTCACCGGCAGCTCCGAGGTGGTGCTCAGCGCGGCCGACCATCAGCTGGTGGCGGCCGATCTCGCGACCGCGTCGGACGCCCTGACCAAGCGCAAGTTGGAAATCTTGAGCACGCTCGGTGACGAGTCGGCGCCGTCGGACCGGCCCAGGATCAGGCTGGCGTATCGGCTCACCCCGAACCGGGTGCTGGGGGACCAGCGCGCCACGTGCATGGAGTTCTCCGTCACCGGCACCGACGAAACGCGCCTTCTGGACACGGGTCTGGTGCTCACGTCGATCGGCTACCGCGGCAAGCCGATTCGCGACCTACCGTACGACGAATTGTCGGCTGTCGTGCCGAACGACGGGGGCCGCGTCGTCGACCCCGCCTCCGGGCGGCCGGTGCCCGGCGCATTCGTCGCGGGCTGGATCAAGCGGGGCCCCAGCGGCTTCATCGGCACGAACAAGTCCTGCTCGTTGCAGACCGTGCAGGCCCTGGTCGCCGACTTCAACGCCGGCAAGCTGACCGATCCGGTCGCCAAACCCGACGCGCTGGCCCGCCTGGTGCACGACCGTCAGCCCGACGCGATCGACGCGGCGGGATGGCGCGCCATCGACGCCGCCGAAATCGCACGCGGCAGCGACAACGGCCGGCCCCGCAACAAGTTCACCGACGTTTCCGCCATGCTCGCGGCCGCGGCCGCCGCGGAGCCGGCGCCGCCGCAACGACGCCGGCTGCTGGATCGGCTGCTCGGCTAACCGGCTCCCTGGCCGGACATTGCCGCCGAGATCTCTTCCATGCTGACCTCGCGGACCGGCTGCCCCATCGACCAATGGTGGCCGAACGGGTCGGCGACCATGCCGTAGCGGTCGCCCCAGAACTGGTCGTCCAACGGCGTCACCACCGTGGCACCGGCATTCAGCGCCCGCTGGAAGCCGGCGTCGACGTCGGTGACCGTCAGGTGGATCGTGACAGGGGTGCCGCCCAGCGACGTCGGCGTCATCGATTTGCCGCCACACACCTCCGGGAAGTCGTCGTTGAGCATCACCGTGAAGCCGTTGATGCGCACCGCGGCGTGCACCAGTTTGCCGTCGGGACGCGGCACGCGTCCGATTTCCTCTGCCCCAAAAGCCTTGACATAGAAATCGATTGCCGCGGCGGCGTCGTCGACCACCAGGTGCGGGGACAGAGCCGGTTCGACGTTGATCGCCATGCTGGTTCTCCTTGCTGTCGCATTCGCCCGTGAGGGATCACCAATATTGACCATCTGTCGCGGCAATTCTCATCGCGCCGGTTCGAAGCAATTCGTCAAACCGGGTTGAAGCTGTTGATCAGCCATGTCCCGTTGACCTTGGCGAGGCCGACGTTCGCCGAGCTGGACGTGGTCGTCGGTGCGGACTGGTCGGCGGAGGTTGTCGTCTGTGAGACGAACACGAGGATGGTCGCCGCGTTGGTGGTCAGGCTCTGAACCCCCGCACGCTGAACGGTCGCGGTGGTGGTCAGCCGCTTCTGCCGCGCGGTGGGGGCGACGACCTGGCTGGTGAACTGCCGGTAGTAGGCGAGGAAATCGCCGGTCAGCATCGCGCTGGCGGCGTTGAAGTCCTGTTCGAGTGTGTCCGGCGAATAGCTCAGCACCTTCACCGTTCCCGCGCTCGCGGCCTGGGTTGCCGCCTGGCGGTCGAAGAGTTGATCCGCTACGGGCGGTGGTTGTCGGGTTTTCAGCTGCATCTCCCAGGCGCCGAGCGCGTCCACGCCCACCGCGGTGACGGCGAGGAGGACCACGACCGTCCACCAGATGATGCGTCCCGCCGAACCCGATCTCATGTCACGAACTCGACCTTGGACACCTTGTAGGTGTCGCCGACTTTCTCGACGCGCATCGCCAACCGCCAGTTTCGCGGGTCTTGCGCCGCGCCGTTGCTGTTGGTGATTTTTGCCGTCGCGGCCACGAGGACCTGGGCTTTGGTTCCGCTGATCGACTCGAGTACCGCGGAGTTCACTGTCCCCTGGGTCGACACGTTGGAATCCATGACCGTCTTGGTGAAATCTTGGCGTCTCGTCAGGAAGTCGTCGTGGAATTCGCCGATCGACCCGTCGACGATGCGCTGGATGTCGGTGTCGGCGGATTTCGAGCTCAGGCTGGTGAGCCAGCCCGCGAATTGCTTGGCGTAGTCGACGTACGGCTGCCACTGCGGTGCGGCGGTCGATGGTTGTGAAGGCCGACGCAAGACCTGCGCCCCGGCGAACGCGCCGGCACACAGCAACAGCATCGTGAGGACCAGCGGCACCAGCACCGCGACCGTTCTTCGCCCGGGTGCCGGCGTCGCTACCGGATAGGGCGGCATCGGAGGCATCGAGGCCCAAGGGCCGGACGTCAGGGTCGGCGGTGTGCCCATCGCGGTCGCGCCGGCCGGCCATGGCGTGGCCGGCCGGTTCCAGTGCACGGCAATGGCGTTGATCGACTCGCCGAGGGCCCGGGCGAAGTCGGTGCAGCGTGAAAAGCGTTGCGCGGGATCCCTGCTCATCGCTTTCGACAGCACCGGGTCCAGCGGGGCCAGGTCGGGGCGCCGGTGTGCCAGCAGCGGTGGTGGCGCGTTGAGATGGTTGGCGACGACTGCCGCCGGGCTGGTGTCCGCGAAGGGAGCGGCACCCGTCAGCAGGTGAAAAGCCGTGGCGGCCAACGCGTATTGATCCGCCCGGCCATCCAGAGCGCCACCCATCAGCTGTTCTGGCGCCGCGTAGCCGGCCGTGCCCGCGCCGTCGGTCGTCATCAATCCGTTGATGTCATCGGCTTGTCGGGCAACGCCCAAGTCGGACAGCAGGATTCGGCGTGGCTCCGAATCGGATTCGGTCAGCAGAATGTTTGCGGGTTTGACATCGCGGTGCAGCATTCCGCGCCGGTGAACGTGGTCGAGCGCGTCCGCGACGGCCGTGACGATCTCCAGCACCTCGCGGGCGGCCATGCCGTGGGGGTGGCGTTCGCGCAGCAGGCGCCCGGCGTCGGTGCCCTGCACGTAGTCCGTGGCGATCCATAGCCGGCCGTCGAATTCGCCACGGTCGTGTATGGCAACGATAATGGGGTGCCGCAGCGCGGCGGCCAGGTCCGCGTCCCGCTCGAAACGCTCCCGAAAACCGGCATCGCCAGTCAACGAGGCGGGCAGGATCTTGAGCGCATCCAGCCGCGGCAACCGGGGATGCCGCGCCACGTAGACGTCTGCCGCCGCGCCCGAGCCCAGCAGCCCGTGAATGGTGTAGCCGGCGAACTCGGCACCATTCCCCAAGCTCATGGAGCGATCTTACTGAGTGATCACCAAAGAGCGTTGCGCCGATCGAAGGGCTCAGGCGTTGGTGAGACTGCGGTCCCAGCCCTCGACGGATTCCGGGCTGCGCGGGGCGGGGCCCACGTAGATGGCCGACGGCCGGACCAGCTTGCCCAGCCGCTTCTGCTCGAGGATGTGCGCGCACCACCCGGCGGTGCGGCCGCAGGTAAACATCGCCGGCATCATGGTGGCCGGTACCCGGGCGAAGTCCAGCATCACCGCGGCCCAGAACTCGACGTTGGTCTCGATCGCCCGGTCCGGACGGCGCTCGCGCAGCTCGGCCAGGGCCGCCTGCTCCAGCGCGACGGCGACCTCGTGGCGGGGGGCGCCCAGCCGTTCCGCGGTGGCGCGCAGCACCCGGGCCCGCGGGTCCTCCGCGCGGTAGACCCGGTGGCCGAAGCCCATCAGCTTGTCGCCGCTGTCCAGGATCTTCTTCACGAGGGCACGCGCGTCGCCGGTGCGCTCGACCTCTTCGATCATCGGCAGTACCCGCGCCGGCGCCCCACCGTGCAGCGGGCCGCTCATCGCTCCGATCGCCCCGGACAACGCAGCCGCCACGTCGGCGCCGGTCGAGGCGATCACCCGGGCGGTGAACGTCGAGGCGTTCATCCCGTGCTCGGCGGCCGAGACCCAGTAGGCGTCAATCGCTTCGACGTGGCGTGGATCCGGCTCGCCCTGCCACCGCGTCATGAAACGGGCGGTGACGGTTTCGCATTCGTCGATGACCCGCTGCGGCACGGCGGGCTGGTAGATGCCGCGCGCGGACTGTGCGACGTAGGACAGCGCCATCACCGACGCCCGGGCCAGCTGGTCGCGGGCGACGGAGTCCTCGGTGTCCAGCAGAGGCTTGTATCCCCAGATCGGGGCCAGCATCGCCAGGCCCGCCTGCACGTCGACGCGGACGTCGCCGGTGTGGATGGGCAGTGGGAACGGCTCGGCGGGCGGCAGCCCGCGGCCGAACTTGCCGTCGACCAGCAGCGCCCACACGTCACCGAAGGTGACATGCTGGCTCACCAGGTCTTCGATGTCGACGCCGCGATAGCGCAGCGCACCGCCGTCTTTATCCGGTTCGGCAATTTCGGTGGTGAAGGCGACCACGCCTTCGAGGCCGGGGACAAAGTCTTCGGGTACTGCAGTCATTGGAAAATTCTCGCACCCCCCGATCGGGCCGACGCTACCGGCCGGTAGCAAGCGCCGGTAGCGTTGACGCGATGGCAGGACCAGAAGACGAGCACCTGCAAAGAATGCGTGTGGAGTACGGGTCAGTGGAAAAAGACGGCAGTCCGGATCTCGACGCGGATTGGCTGCGCGATGGCTGGGTTTCGTTGTTGCGCAAGTGGATCGACGACGCCGAGCGCTCGGGCGTGGCCGAACCCAACGCGCTGGTGCTGGCCACCGTCACCGCCGACGGCAGGCCCGCGAGCCGATCGGTGTTGTGCAAGAGCGTGGACGAGACCGGGATCACTTTCTTCACCAACTACGACTCGGCGAAGGGCGACGATCTCGCGGCGACGCCCTATGCCTCGGCGACGTTTCCCTGGTACCAGCTAGGCCGTCAGGTCCACATCCGCGGCCCGGTGACCAAGGTCCCCGCGCAGGCCACTGAGGACTACTGGTCCAAGCGGCCGCGCGGGTCGCAGCTGGGCGCCTGGGCATCGCACCAATCGCAACCGATCGCGTCACGGGCGGCCCTGCTCGACCAGCTGGGGGAGGTGACCGCTCGCTTCGCCGACCGCGAGCAGGTTCCGGTCCCGCCGGGCTGGGGCGGCTATCTCATTGCCCCGGAACTGGTCGAGTTCTGGCAGGGCCGGGAAAATCGATTGCACAACCGCATCCGCATAACCGGAGATCGGGTGGAGCGCCTGCAACCCTGACCCGCGGATGATGCACGTCGCGCGGCGGCCGTGACGGGATCGATTGTTGGCGTGACCAGCGGACTCGACCCCGGGCAGGCGCCTCATCTTCATAACGACTACCTTTTGCAGTAAGCACCAAGTCAGCAGCCATATCAGCCAGAGCGCAAAGGGGTTCTCGTGGCAGACACCGACGACACCGCCACTTTGAAGTACCCGGGTGGCGAGACCGACCTGCAGATCGTCAGCGCCACGGAAGGCGCCGACGGCATCGCGCTGGGCTCGCTGTTGTCCAAGACCGGCTACACGACGTTCGACAACGGCTTCGTCAACACCGCCTCGTGCAAGAGCTCCATCACCTACATCGACGGTGACGCGGGCATCCTGCGCTACCGCGGCATCCCGATCGAGCAGCTCGCCGAGAAGTCGACCTTCATCGAGGTGAGCTACCTCTTGATCTACGGCGAACTGCCGAGCAAGGAGCAGCTGGCCGATTTCACCAAGCGGATCCAGCTGCACACCATGCTGCACGAGGACCTCAAGCGATTCTTCGACGGCTTCCCGCGCAACGCCCACCCGATGCCGGTGTTGTCCAGCGCCGTCAACGCGCTGTCCGCCTACTACCCCGATTCGCTTGACCCGATGGACACCGAGGACGTCGAGCTGTCCACGATCCGCCTGCTGGCCAAGCTGCCGACCATCGCGGCCTATGCCTACAAGAAGTCGGTCGGCCAGCCCTTCCTCTACCCGGACAACTCACTGTCGCTGGTGGAGAACTTCCTGCGGATGACGTTCGGGCTGCCCGCGGAGCCCTACGAGGCGGACCCCGAAATCGTTCGGGCGCTGGACATGCTGCTCATCCTGCACGCCGACCACGAACAGAATTGTTCGACATCGACGGTCCGGCTGGTGGGGTCGTCGCAGGCAAACCTGTTCACCTCCATCTCCGGAGGCATCAACGCGCTGTGGGGCCCGCTGCACGGCGGCGCCAACCAGGCGGTGCTCGAGATGCTCGAGAAGATCCGCCAAAGCGACGACGACGTCAGCGAATTCGTGCGCAAGGTCAAGAACCGCGAAGAAGGCGTGAAGCTGATGGGCTTCGGTCACCGCGTGTACAAGAACTACGACCCGCGCGCCCGCATCGTCAAGGAGCAGGCCGACAAGATCCTGGCCAAGCTCGGCGGCGACGACGACCTGCTGGACATCGCCAAGCAACTCGAAGAGGCCGCGCTCACCGACGACTACTTCATCGAGCGCAAGCTCTACCCCAACGTCGACTTCTACACCGGTCTGATCTACCGGGCGCTGGGCTTCCCGACCCGGATGTTCACCGTCCTGTTCGCGCTCGGGCGGCTGCCCGGCTGGATCGCGCACTGGCGTGAGATGCACGACGAGGGTGACAGCAAGATCGGCCGCCCGCGCCAGATCTACACCGGCTACACCGAGCGCGACTACGTCGCCATCGACGCCCGCAAGTAGCGATCGCGACACATCCGCTAGCGCAGCGAGGCCAGCACCGCCATCGCGGCGTTGTGCCCGCCGATGCCCGACACCGCCCCGCCGCGGCGAGTGCCCGAGCCGCACAGCATGATTCGTTCGTGCGCGGTGGCCACGCCCCATTGCCGCGCCGGGGTGTCCAGCGGCTCGTCGTCCTCGGCGAACGGCCACGACAGGCCGCCGTGGAAGATGTTGCCGCCGCTCATGCGCAGGGTGCGCTCCAGATCCATCGTGGTCGTGGTCTCGAGGCACGGCCGGCCTTGGGCGTCGGTCAGCAGTAGGTCTTGAATCGGTTCGGCCAGAACGGCATTCATCGACGCCAGCACGCCATCGGTCAGCTGATCGCGCAGCGCGTCGGGGTCGATGCCGCCGAACAGCGAGTGTGGGGTGTGTAAACCGAACACCGTCATCGTCTGCGCGCCCGAGTCACGCAGCCCGTCCGACAAAATGCTGGGGTCGGTCAGCGAGTGGCAATAGGCCTCGCACGGCAAGGGATTCGGCGGTTGACCCGCGGCGGCCTGCGAATAGGCCGTATCCAGTTGCGTCCAGGTCTCGTTGACGTGAAACGTCCCGGCGAATGCCTGTTCGGGCGTGACGGCGCGGTCGCGCAGCCGGGGCAGCCGCCCCAGCACCATGTTCACCTTGACCTGCGCGCCGGCGGCCGCCGGCTCCGGTTCTTCGCCGAGCAGCCCGGCCAGAACCGTCGGTGTGACGCCAGACAGGACGAACCGGGCCCGAATCAGGTGGTCTTCACCGCCGCTGCGATAACGCACTTCCCCGGTGGGATCGACGGAGTAAACCTCTGCGCCGGTGGTGATTTCGGCGCCGTGGCGCACGGCGGCCGCGGCCAGGGCCGTGGTCACCGCGCCCATGCCGCCGATCGGGACGTCCCAGTCTCCGGTGCCCCCGCCGAGCACGTGATACAGGAAGCAGACATTCTGCGTCAGCGATGCGTCATCGAGGCGGGCGAACGTGCCGATCAACGCGTCGGTCGCGATCATCCCGCGCACCACGTCGTTGCGCACCGCGTCGGCGATGGCGTGTCCGATCGGGTCTTCGATCACGGCGCGCCATGCGGCCGCCGCGTGGCGATCGCCGCATTCCGTCACGTGCCTGCGGGCGTCCTTGCGGCTGCGCAGCGGTTCGAGCAACGTCGGCCACAGTGGTTCGGTCACCAGCCGGCAGCGTTGGTAGAAGTCGGCGAACCCCCGAGCGTCCCCGGCCGCCCCGATGGCGGCGAAGCTGTCAGCGGCCGACCCGATCAGCAGCCCGCCGCGGCCGCCGGTCGCGGGGTCGGGTGTGTACGACGAAAACGGCCGCCGGGCCAGCCGCACGTCGGCGCCCAGATCCTGCACGATGCGTGCAGGCAGCAGGCTGACCAGGTAGGAGTAGCGCGATACCCGAACGCCGACACCGTCGAAGGCCTGCGCCGAGACGGCGGCGCCGCCGGTGTGGTCCAGCCGTTCCAGCAGACGCACCCGCAGACCTGCGCGGGCCAGATAGGCGGCCGCGACGAGGCCGTTGTGGCCGCCTCCGACGATCAAGGCGTCGACGTCGGTCGCGTGGCCGCTCAGCTCAGGTAGCCCTCGACCTCGTCGGGCGGACGCACCTCCGCCTCTCGTGGGTCGCCGCCGGTCTCGCGCAGTGCCCGGCGTTGCCGCAGCAGGTCCCAGCACTGGTCGAGTTCGACCTCCACCCGCCGGAGGCGGTCATGTTCCTCCGACGTGTCGATGTCCCCGCGCTGGAGCTGGGCCCGCAGGGCTTTCTCCTCGGCGACCAGCTCACGGATGACGGCGAGGGTGTCCTTGTCGGTCGGTTTACTGCCGTTGGCCATCGCTCCAGTGTGCCCGACTCGGGAGGGGGTGAATCGGTAGGCTGCATATCGCCTGGCAAACGCCGGCGACATGAGGGAGGGTCGTTGTGAGCATCAAACGGCCCGGCCTGCCCTGGCTGATCGCCGTGCTGGTCATTCCGCTTCTGATAGCCGCAATCGGCTACGAAGTGTCGGCGCGATCGCCGTCCGGTCGTGTGTCCTCGGCACCGCCGACCAGCGCTGCTGCGCCGAAGTTTTCGTTGGCGGCGTTCTCCATGGTCCGCAACGGCAACAGCGTGACCCTGACCGGAGACTTTCCCGACGAGTCCGCCAAAGCGGCGCTGCTGAAGGTGCTGACCGGCGCGCTGCCTCCCGGCCTCAACATCGTCGACCAGATCCGCATCGATCCCGCCGTCGACGCACTCGATTTCGCCAAGGCCAAGCCCGTTTTCTCCGACAGCGCGTCGATCGCCGACTTCGCCCTCACGGTCGGCGGCGACACGATCACGCTGGCGGGCACGGCCGCATCGCCCGTTCAGAAGAGCACCATCGACACCGACGCGAAGCGCATCTGGTCCAACCTGAATGTCGTTGACAATCTTGTCGTTAACGCACCGGCGGCATCTCCGTCGCCCGCCGCCGCGTCCTGCACCAACCTGCAATCGGCGATCAACACCCTGACCGACGGTGCTCTCACCTTCGAATCGAACGTCGGCAGTCTGACCGCGTCCGACGAGCAGGTCCTGGCCCGTGTCGCCGACAAACTCAAGGCGTGCCCGAACGCGCATGCGGCCATCAACGGCTACGCCGACAGCACCGGCAACACGAGCCTGAACGTTCCGTTGAGCGAAGAGCGCGCGCAGGCCGTCGCGGGGTTCTTGGAAGCCCAGGGCGTGCCCGGCGACCGCTTGAGCACCACCGGTTTCGGCTCGGCCGATCCGATCGCCCCCAATGGCACGGACGCCGGGCGGGCCCAGAATCGCCGGGTCGAAATCGTGGTCAGCTAAGGAGATTCGGCGTGGACTTCGTCATCCAGTGGTTGTGGTACCTGCTCGCGTTCGTGGCGGGCTCGGCCGTCGCGTGGGTGATTGCCACCCTGCTCAACCGCCCGGGGAAGGGGACCCGGCGATGAGTCATGTGCACTGGTGGCTTTTCGGCCTGTCCTTCGGTCTGGGGCTGGTGCTGACGCTCACGCTGATGATGACCTCCGCCAAAAGCCAAGCGCCGGTGTCGAAGTCACCGAGCAAGGGGGCGGCGCCGGAACCCGCCACCACCGCGATCCCGGTCACCGAGAAGCGCACCACGAAGATTCCGGTCACCGAACGGCGCACCACGAAGATCCCGGTCGCCAGGGAGTCGCCGACCACCAAGATTCCGCCGTCGCCGCGGGCGCCGTACGGCCCGGGCTCCGCCGACGCCCGTCCCGACGGCCTGGGGCCGGCGGGATACCTGATCAAAGCCCGTGTGGACGGCAAGGTGTACTTCACGCCCGACGATCCGAGCTACGACTCGACCGCCGCCGAGGTCTGGTTCAGCGACGAGAAGTCCGCGCGGCAAGCGGGTTTCACGCCCTGGCGCGACAGCCCGGACAACCCACGGCGGCGATAGGGCGCTAGCTCGGGCCAGGGAGCCGCAGCACCAGCCGCGCGCCGCCCAGTGGGCTGCTCTCCAGCGCCGCCGTCCCACCGTGCAGCTGGGCCTGTTGGGCAACCAGCGCCAAGCCCAGCCCCGACCCGGAATGCGACGCCGTCGATCCGCGGGAAAACCGACGGAACACCACCCGGCGCTCATCCTCGGGTACACCGCTGCCGTTGTCGTCGATGGCGATCTCCACACCGGCGCGCGAGCTGACTGCCGACAGCTGCACCTGGGTGGCGCCGCCATGCTTGACGGCATTGGCGATCGCGTTGTCGACGGTGAGGCGCAACCCGGCCGGCAACCCGACGATGATGCAGGTGGGTGAGGGCACCAGCGAAACGTCGACCCCGGGGTAGATCCGGGCGGCGTCGTGGGCGGCGCGGTCGAGCAGCTCGGTGATGTCGACGGGCACGTGATCGTCGGACGTCGACAGTTCGCCCTGGGCCAGGCGCTCGAGGGCGGTCAGCGTGGCCTCGATCCGCGACTGGGTGCGGATGACGTCGCCCAGCACCTCTTTGCGTTGTTCGTCGGGCATGTCCAGGGTGGACAGCACCTCGAGGTTGGTGCGCATCGCGGTCAGGGGGGTGCGCAGTTCGTGCGAGGAGACGGCGGCGAAGTCGCGGGCCGACGCGAGGGCGTCCTTCGTCCGGTCCTGTTCGGTCCAGATGCGCTGCAGCATGCCGCGCATGGCTTCGGCGATCTCGACGGCCTCGCTGGCGCCACGCACCGCCACCTGCGGCCGCTCGTCGGCGTCGATCGACCGGGCTTGCTGTGCCAGACGTTTGAACGGTCGCACCGCGAAAGCCGCGAGGAGCCAAGCGAATACCGCCGCCGCGCCGATCGAGAGCGCGCAGATCAGGATCACCCGGCGATGCAGGTTGTTGGTCTGGGCGATCGTGTCGTAGTAGGTCGCGCCCACTGCCACCGTCGCCGGCTGCGGCGTTGGGACCTCCAAGGTTCGGACGCGGTAGCGCACCCCGTTGATGTAGGTGTCGGCATAGCCGACGTCCAGCGGCGGCAGCGTGACGTCCGAGTTGGACTTGACCTGGCCGTCGCGCCGGACGGTGATGACGGTGTCCTCATCGTTAGGGGCACGCGGAATGTCGTCGACGCCCCGGGGCAGGAAGGGGATGGCGAAACCGGCCGCCTCGTCCAGACGGCGATCCAGGCGTTCCTTCCAGGCGCTGGTGATGCCGAACCACACGACCGCTCCGGCGATCACCACCACGATGGCGGTGCCGATGGCCGTCGCGACCGCGACCCGGGCCCGTAGCGATGGCGTACGGGTCAGAATCCGGGACAGGAACTTCATGGGCCGGTCGGTTATTGCATGCGCAGTACGAATCCCACCCCGCGGACGGTGTGCAGCAGCCGGGGGCCGCCGTTCGCCTCCAGCTTGCGGCGCAGATATCCGATGAAGACGTCGACGACGTTGGTATCGGCGGCGAAGTCGTAACCCCACACCAGCTCGAGCAGCTGCGCGCGGGACAACACCGCCGTCTTGTGCTCGGCCAGCACCGCCAGTAGGTCGAACTCCCGCTTGGTCAGGTCGACGTCGACGCCGTTGACCCGGGCGCGCCGGCCGGGGATGTCGACTTCCAGCGGCCCGACCGTGATGGTTTCCGAGGAGGACGTGGCGGTGGCGCCGCGGCGGCGCAGCAGAGCTTTGACCCGTGCGACCAGCTCGGCCAGCACGAAGGGTTTGACCAGGTAGTCGTCGGCTCCGGCCTCCAGGCCCGCGACCCGATCGTCGACGGAGCTGCGGGCGGACAGCACGCAGACCGGGACGTCGTTGTCCATGGCGCGCAGCGCCGTGACGACGCTGACGCCGTCCAGCACGGGCATGTTGATGTCGAGCACGATCGCGTCCGGGCGCGTCTCGGTGGCGCTGCGCAAGGCCTCGGCGCCGTCGACCGCCGTCGACACCTCGAATCCGGACAGCCGCAGACCGCGTTCGAGCGACGCGAGCACATCTGAATCGTCGTCGACGACCAAGACGCGCGGTGAGCTAGCTCCAGTGTCCATGCCGCCCATTTTGCCTGATTGCCGGCTATGGCTGTGGGAGGCTACACCGCTGTCTTATCCGGCGGTTTCGCGCCGCGCGAGACATAAACCACGCACACGTGTGGCGGCGTGTCGTGTGCGTGGCTTATGTGTCGCGATATCCGCGGCGCCGCAGCGCCTCCCGAACTCTGTCGATAACGGCTGCGGATCGGTCTTCTGCGACCACCCGGACGACGATCCACCCGCAATCCTCCAATTCGTGAAGTCTACGAATATCCCGCACGTATTGGCGCCGGCTGGTCCGGTGCTGGTCTCCGTCGTACTCGACAGCCACTTTGAAGCGTTCCCAGCCCATATCGAGCACCGCCACCGTCCGGTAATGCATGACCACTGGTATCTGAGTTACGGGAGTCGGTAGCCCGGCCCGGACTATCAGCAACCGCAGCCAGGTCTCCTTCGGAGATGCCGCGCCCGCATCGACCATCGGTAGCGCCTTTCTCAGCCGCCGCAAACCGCGCGCGCCATGGTGTCGCTTGGCCAACAGCAGCACGTCTTCGGTGGAAAACGGCGCGGCGCGCATCAGTGCGTCGAGTCGCGCGACACCGTCTCCGAAGGGGATTTGCCGTGCCAAGTCGAATGCCGTCCGCGCGGGGCTAGTCACGGGGAGGCCTGCAACGTAAGTGATTTCGTTGTCCGCGAGACGCAGATTGCGAGTCAATATGCCCTCGGGGGCGTGTTGGTTGCGCCAGATCAACTCGACCGGCTCTTTGTCGTCGATCCAATCCGCGCCGTGCAGCGCCGCTGCCGCCAACCCAGCGAGGACGCCGCGTCGTCGCGACCACAACCACGCCGCCTCAGAGCGTGTGCGGAGCGAAGGTGTGGTGTGACGCGCCAGATAGATGTCCGGGTAAATCGCGCGAAAACCGGAAAGCAACTGATACCGGGTCAGTTTTCCTTGACGTAGGGCTTCGCTGCCCACGAAGGCGTCGTCCATGCCCATGAGACGCGATGCGCGGCCGAGCGGTTTGCGAGACATAAGCCACGCACACGTGTGGCGGCGTGTCTTGTGCGTGGTTTATGTGTCGCGGTCGTCGTCGGGCAATCCGATGTTGCGGTAGCGCCGCAACCGGGCGGTCAGCCGCTCGCCGGCGGGGAGCTCGCGCAGCGCCTGCACCTCGGCGGCGATCGCCCGCGACAATCGCTGCGCGAACTCGACCGGCTCGTCGGCGGCATCGGGATGCTCCAGCACGATCGCGTCAACAATTCCGGACTTCAGCAGATCGACCGATCGAATGCCTTGTGCCGCAGCGAGTTCGGCGGCGTGCTCGGTGTCGCGGAAGACGATCGCGCTGGCGCCCTCCGGCGGTAGCGGAGCCAGCCAGCCGTGCAGCGCGGCCAGTACCCGGTCGGCGGGCACCATCGCCAGCGCCGGCCCGCCGCTGCCCTGGCCCAGCAGCACCGACACCGTCGGGGTATCCAGCGTCACCAGCTCGGCCAGGCACTGCGCGATCTGCCCGGCCAGCCCGCCCTGTTCGGCTTCGGCCGACAGGGCCGGACCCGCGGTGTCGATCACCAGGACCAGCGGCAGACGCAGCTCGGCGGCCAGCGCCATGCCGCGCCGGGCCTCGCGCAGCGACGCGGGCCCTACCAAGCCGCCCGTCAGCCGCTGTTGGCCCAGCACCACCACGGGCTGGCCGGCGAATCGGGCCAACGCCAACAGCGTGGTCGCGGCCTCGCCCTGGCCGGTCCCGGACAGCAGCACCCGATCGGTGGCGCCGTGCCGCAGCAACAACCCGACCCCGGGCCGGTCGGGCCGTCGCGACGCCACCACCGAGTCCCACGCCGCGACGTCGGGCGTCGGTTCGGGTGGCGCAGGCGCGGGCAGCGGCTCGGGAGCGTCGGCGATGACGGTCATGGCGCGGTCCACCGTCCGGCGCAGCTCATCGAGCCGGACGACACCGTCGATCACGCCGTGTCGCTGCAGATTCTCCGCGGTCTGCACGCCCTCGGGGAAGGGTTCGCCGTAGAGCAACTGATAGACGCGTGGCCCGAGGAAGCCGATCAGCGCGCCCGGCTCGGCAACCGTCACATGACCCAGCGAACCCCACGACGCGAACACCCCGCCGGTGGTCGGATTGCGCAGATAGACCAGGTAGGGCAGGTGCGCCTGTTTGTGCAGCCGGACGGCCGCGGCGATCTTCACCATCTGCAGAAACGCGACCGTGCCTTCTTGCATGCGGGTGCCGCCGGAGCTGGGCGACGCCAGCAGCGGCAGGCCCTCGGCCGTCGCCCGCTGCACGGCGGCGGTGATCCGCTCGGCCGCGGCCACCCCGATCGACCCGCCCAGGAAGCCGAACTCGCAGACCACCACGGCGACTCGGCGCCCGAAGACGCGTCCCTCGCCGGTGAGCACCGATTCGTCCAGGCCCGTCGCTTCCCGCGCGCGGGCCAGCTCTTCGGCGTAGGAGGCGCTGACCGGCACCGCGAGCGGTTCGCTGTCCCAGCGGACGAAGGAATTTTCGTCCAGCACCGCATCGCGGAGTTGACCAGCCGTAATACGACTCACGTGACGAGGCTATATAGGGTGGCTGCCATGATCGGTGTTACCCAGGCTGAAGCCGTCATGACCATCGAGCTGCAGCGCCCCGAGCGCCGCAACGCCTTGAACTCCAAGCTGGTCGAGGAGCTGCGCGAGGCCGTGCTGAAGGCCGGCGACGGCTCCACCCGCGCGATCGTGCTGACGGGTCAGGGCACGGTGTTCTGCGCCGGCGCGGACCTCAGCGGTGACGCCTTCGCCGCCGACTACCCCGACCGGCTCATCGAGCTGCACAAGGTGCTCGACGCCACGCTGATCCCGGTGATCGGGGCGATCAACGGGCCGGCCATCGGCGCCGGCCTGCAGCTGGCCATGCAATGCGATCTGAGGGTCGTCGCGCCCGAAGCGTTCTTCCAGTTCCCGACCTCGAAATATGGCCTGGCCCTGGATAACTGGAGCATCCGGCGGCTGTCCTCGCTCGTCGGCCACGGCCGCGCCCGCGCGATGCTGCTCACCGCGGAGAAGCTGACCGCCGACGTGGCGCTGCAGACCGGGATGGCCAACCGCATCGGGACACTGGCCGACGCGCAGGCCTGGGCCGCCGAGATCGCCGGCCTGGCGCCGCTGGCGATTCAGCACGCCAAGCGCGTGCTCAACGACGACGGCGCCATCGAAGAGGCCGGGCCGGTGCACAAGGAACTCTTCGACAAGGCCTGGAGCAGCCAGGACGTCGTCGAAGCCCAGGTCGCCCGGATCGAGAAACGACCGCCGAAGTTCCAGGGGGCCTGACAAACATGCGGGGGACGCTACGGCTGGTCGCCGGCACGGCGTCGCTGGCGGCCGGCGGCTGGCTGGTGCGGGCGCTGCACGGCGCGCCCGACGCGCTCGGCGCGCACCCCGCCTCGATCGCGGCGGTGACGGCCGGGTCGCCGCACTACCGCGACGGCGTCTTCGTCAACCTCGAGCCGGCCTCCGATACCAAGATGGACCGCGAGCAACTGCGGCTCGTAGCGTGGGAGCTGATCGGGAACCGGGGCGGCAGCCGGCCGAAGGGGCCGATCCCGCTGGCGTCGCCGGGCATCCTCGAGACCGACCCGAGCCGCCTGGCCGTCAGCTGGTTCGGCCATTCCACGGCGCTGCTGGAGATCGACGGCTATCGAGTGCTCACCGATCCGGTGTGGAGCGACCGGTGCTCGCCGTCGGACGTCGTCGGCCCGCAGCGGCTGCACCCGCCGCCGATCCAACTCGAGGCGCTGCCCGCGGTCGATGCGGTGGTGATCAGCCATGACCATTACGACCACCTCGACATCGACACGGTGAGGGCGCTGGCCCGCACCCAGCGGGCCCCGTTCTTTGTGCCGCTCGGCATCGGGGCCCACCTGCGCATGTGGGGCGTCCCCGAGCACCGCATCGTCGAGCTCGACTGGCATCAGAGCGCCAAGGTCGACGAGTTGACGGTGGTGTGCGTACCGGCGCGGCACTTCTCGGGACGCTTCCTGGACCGCAATACGACGCTGTGGGCGTCGTGGGCGTTCGTCGGCCCGACGCATCGCGCGTATTTCGGCGGCGACACCGGCTACACCAAGAGCTTCGCGCAGATCGGCGCCGATTACGGGCCGTTCGACCTGACCCTGCTGCCCATCGGGGCCTACAACACGGCGTGGCCCGACGTGCACATGAACCCCGAGGAGGCGGTGCGGGCGCACCTGGACGTCACCGACGGCGGGCTGCTGATCCCGATCCATTGGGGCACTTTCCGGTTGGCCCCGCACCCGTGGGCGGAACCGGTTGAGCGCCTGCTGGCCGCCGCCGCGCCCGAGCGGGTGGACGTGGCGGTGCCGCTGCCCGGTCAACGCATCGATCCCGCGGTGCTGGAGAAATCCGACCCCTGGTGGCGGCTGTAGATTGACGCGGCGCGGATGGCACCGCGTTAGGGTTCGCGCATGACCACACGTGCGACCGCGGCCGCATTCGCCGCGACACTGCTCGGGTTGGCGGGCTGCGGCTCCGCGCAGCCGACAGCCGGTCCGCCGTCCACGCTGTCTGACGTTCCGCCCAACCAGGTCTCCGGCGTGTCGATACCCGCCGGCCGCATCGATGAGGCCGTCGCCAAGGTCGACGGTCTGGTCAACGACCTGATGAAAAGCAGCGGCATCCCGGGGATGGCGGTGGCCATTGTGCACGGCGGGAAGGTGTTGTACGCCAAAGGCTTCGGCATCAAGGACGTGAGCAAGGGGCAGGGTCAGGACAACAGGGTGGACGCCGACACCGTCTTCCAGTTGGCCTCGGTGTCCAAATCCGTTGGCGCGACGGTAATCGCGCACGAGGTCGGCGACAGCGTCATCGGCTGGGACACGCCCGTCGCGTCCAAGCTCCCGTGGTTCACGCTGAGCGATCCTTACGTCACTAGCCATGTGACCGTCGGCGACCTGTATTCGCATCGCTCCGGGCTGCCGGACCACGCCGGTGACAAGCTGGAAGACCTGGGTTACGACCGCCGGCAAACGCTCGAACGGCTCAAGTACCTGCCGTTGGATCCGTTCCGAATCAGCTACGCCTACACCAACTATGGGATTACCGCAGGCGCCGAGGCGGTGGCGGCGGCCGCGGGCAAGCCATGGGAGGACCTGTCCGACGAGGTGCTCTACCGCCCGCTGGGAATGACGTCGACCAGTTCGCGGTTCGCCGACTTCATCGTCCGGCCCAACCACGCGGTCAACCACATGAAGATCGACGACAAGTGGCAGGCCCGTTTTCAGCGTGACCCCGATCCCCAGTCGCCGGCGGGCGGCGTGAGTTCATCGGTGAACGACATGGCGCGCTGGCTGTTGATGTTGCTGGGTAACGGAACCTACAACGGCCGGCGGATCACGTCGCCGGAAGCCTTGCTGCCCGCCACCAGCCCGCAGACGGTGTCGTCGCCCGCCAAAACACCGCTGGCGCGCACCGGATTTTACGGATACGGCTTCAACTCCTCGGTGGATTCCTCGGGGCGCACCGAGTACAGCCATTCCGGCGCTTTCGATTTGGGTGCGGCGACCAATTTCGTGGTGCTGCCGTCAGAGGATTTGGGCATCATCGCGCTGACCAATGCAGCGCCCTACGGCATCCCGGAAACGCTGACCGCCGAATTCATGGATCTCGTCCAGTACGGTCAGATCCGCGAGGACTGGGGTCCCTTGTACAAGAAGGCGATCGGCTGGCTGAACAACCCGGTGGGCTCGCTGATCGGCAAGCAGCCTCCGGCCAACCCCGCCCCGGCCCGACCGCTCGGCGACTACGCCGGCAGCTACGCCGGCGACTACTGGGGACCGGCCGTGGTGACCGAACACGACGGCGCGTTGCAACTCGCGATGGGGCCGAAAAACCGGACGGCCACCCTCACGCACTGGGACGGCGACACCTTCACCTTCACGCTGGCCGACGAAAACGCGCCACCCGGAACGATTTCCAAGGCCGTCTTCGCGGGCAATACGCTGAACCTGGAGTATTACGACTCGAACAAGCTGGGAACCTTCACCCGATGACGCTCGCTCCCGCCGCCGGCCTGACCGACGCCGACGTCGCTCAGCGCGTGGCCGACGGCAAGAGCAACGCGGTACGGGATCGCGCCACGCGCAGCATCACCGCTATCGTCCGGGCCAACGTCTTCACCCGGATCAACGCGATCCTGGGGGTGCTGCTGCTGATCGTGCTCGCGACGGGTTCGGTGATCAACGGGATGTTCGGGCTGTTGATCATCGCCAACAGTGTCGTCGGCATGGTCCAGGAGATCCGGGCCAAGCAGACGCTGGACAAGCTCGCCATCGTGGGGCAAGCGAAACCGTTGGTGCGCAGGCAATCCGGAACCCGGGCGGTGCCGCCCGGCGAGGTGGTGCTCGACGACATCATCGAGCTGGGCCCCGGCGATCAGGTCGTCGTTGACGGCGAGATCCTCGAAGAGGCGAACCTGGAAGTCGACGAGTCGCTGCTGACCGGTGAGGCCGACCCGATCGCCAAGACCCTCGGCGACGCGGTGATGTCGGGCAGTTTCGTGGTCGCGGGCAGCGGCGCCTACTGCGCCACCAAGGTCGGGCCGGACGCCTACGCCACCAAGCTCGCCGAGGAGGCCAGCAAGTTCACCCTGGTGAAATCCGAACTGCGCAACGGTATTAACCGCATCCTGCAGTTCATCACCTACCTGTTGGTGCCCGCTGGCCTGCTCACCATCTACACCCAGCTGTTCACCACGCGCGCCGACTGGCGGCAGGCCGTGCTGCGGACGGTCGGGGCACTGGTGCCGATGGTCCCCGAAGGGCTGGTGCTGCTGACATCGGTCGCCTTCGCGGTCGGCGTGGTCCGGCTCGGTCAGCGCCGGTGCCTGGTGCAGGAGCTGCCCGCCATCGAGGGGCTCGCGCGCATCGACGTGGTCTGCGCGGACAAGACGGGCACCCTGACCGAAAGCGGCATGCGGGTAGCGACCGTGGACGAACTCGACCCGCCGGCGGAGGAGATCGCCGACGTGCTGGCCTCGTTGGCCGCCGCCGACCCGCGACCCAACGCGAGCATGCGGGCCATCGCCGAGACCTACCACGAACCGCCCGGCTGGACCGCCACGGCGACAGCGCCTTTCAAGTCGGCCAACAAATGGAGCGGCGTCTCCTTCGACGGCCACGGCAACTGGGTGATGGGGGCGCCGGACGTGTTGCTCGAGCCGGGGTCGGCGGCGGCCGAACAGGCCGAACGGATCGGGGCGCAGGGGTTGCGGGTGCTACTGGTCGGCGCCGGGGACGTCGCCGTCGACCACCCCGACGCGCCGGGCCGCGTCACCCCCGTCGCGCTGGTGGTCCTCGAACAGAAGGTGCGTCCGGACGCGCGCGAGACGCTGGAATACTTTGCCGAACAAGGCGTTTCGGTCAAGGTGCTGTCCGGTGACAACGCGGTCTCGGTCGGTGCCGTCGCGGGCAAGCTCGGGCTGCGCGGGGACACGATGGACGCGCGCCAATTACCCTCCGAGCCCGCGCAATTGGCCGACGCGCTGGACACCCACACCACCTTCGGGCGGGTGCGGCCGGACCAGAAACGCGCCATGGTCCACGCCCTGCAATCGCACGGGCACACCGTCGCGATGACCGGCGACGGCGTCAACGATGTGCTGGCCCTCAAGGACGCCGACATCGGTGTCGCGATGGGCGCCGGCAGCCCGGCGGCGCGCGCGGTCGCGCAGATCGTCCTGCTGGACAACAGGTTCGCCACGCTGCCCTATGTCGTCGGGGAGGGGCGCCGGGTGATCGGCAACATCGAACGCGTCGCCAACCTGTTCCTGACCAAGACGGTGTACTCGGTGCTGTTGGCGTTGCTGGTGGGCATCGAATGCCTGCTCTCCAAACCGCTGAAGGCCGATCCGCTGCTGTACCCGTTCCAGCCCATCCACGTCACCATCGCGGCCTGGTTCACCATCGGAATACCGTCGTTCATCCTGTCGCTGGCACCCAACAACGAACGTGCCCACTCGGGCTTCGTGCGCCGGGTCCTCACCTCGGCGCTGCCCTCCGGGCTGATCGTCGGCACCGCGACGTTCGCCTCCTACCTGCTGGCCTACCACGGTCGCCACGCCACCTTCGCCCAGCAGGATCAGGCGTCCGCCGCGGCCCTGATCACGTTGCTGATGACCGCGCTGTGGGTGCTGGCCGTGGTGGCCCGCCCCTACGAGTGGTGGCGGGTGGCGCTGGTAATCGCTTCGGGCCTGGCCTATGTCGTGATTTTCAGCCTGCCGCTGGCGCGCAAGGAGTTCCTGCTCGACCCGTCCAATGTCGCGGTGACGTCGACCGCGCTGGGCATCGGGGTGCTGGGTGCGGCCGTCCTCGAGGCCGCGTGGTGGATCCGCGCCAGAGTGCTCGGCGTGCAACCGCGGTTGTGGCGCTGAGCGCGCCGAACTCACCCGCAGTCCGCCCTCGCCGGCCAAGTACGATGCCGGGAAAAGGGAGGGCGCATGGGATTCCTGGACAAGGCGAAAGACCTGTTGTCGCAGAACGCCGACAAGGTCGAAATGGCGATAGACAAGGCCGGCGAGTTCGTCGACGACAAGACGCAGGGCAAGTACACCGACACCATCCACCAGGTGCAGGAGCAGGCCAGGAAGGCCACCGGCGCCGCGGACACCGGCGACCAGCAGTAGCAATGGCGAAGCTTTCCGGATCCATCGATGTCCCGCTGCCACCCGAGGTGGCCTGGCAGCACGCCTCCGACCTGTCCCGATACAAGGACTGGCTGACCATCCACCGGGTGTGGCGCAGCACCCTGCCCGACGAGATCGAAAAGGGCACGATCGTCGAGTCGATCGTCGAGGTCAAGGGCATGTACAGCCGGATCAAATGGACGGTGGTGCGCTACAAGCCTCCCGAGGGAATGACGCTCAACGGCGACGGCGTCGGCGGGGTCAAGGTCAAGCTGATGGCCAAGATCCAGCCCAAGGATGACGGCTCCATCGTCAGCTTCGACGTGCACCTGGGCGGCCCGGCGCTGTTCGGCCCCATCGGCATGATCGTCGCCGCCGCCCTGCGCGGCGACATCGACCAATCGCTGGAGAACTTCGTCACGGTGTTCACCCGCGCCGACCCGAGCACGAACGGAGATAGTGGGTCTCATCGCTGATCGCCGGCGCCGATGAGTTTTGGGCTGGGCGGCAGTCGATAGTGTGAAGCCCTTTCCCTCGGGGCCAGAACACCACCAGGAGGTCACCGTGCCCATCCGTGACATCGCCCCGCTGGGCGCCCCATGCTGGATCGATCTGACGACGTCCGACGTCGCCCGCGCGCAGCAGTTCTACGGCACGGTCTTCGGCTGGACCTTCGAGTCCGCCGGATCCGAGTACGGCGGCTACGTGAACGCCGCCAAGGACGGCCACCCGGTGGCCGGCATGATGGCCAACCGGCCCGAAGCCGGGTCGCCCGACCACTGGGCCACCTACTTCCACACCGCCGACATCGACACCACCGTCGCCGCGGTAACCGGCGCCGGTGGTGCGGTGTGCATGGCGATGCGGGTGCCCGCCAAGGGCCACATGGCCGTCGCGACCGACCCCGCCGGCGCGGTCTTCGGGCTGTGGCAGCCGCTGGAACATCGTGGCTTCGAGCTCATCGGGGCCGCGGGTGCCCCGGTGTGGCACCAGCTGACCACACGCGGCTACGGCGCGGCCCTCGACTTCTACCGCGACGTCCTGGGATGGCAGACCGAGACTGAGTCCGACACCGACGAATTCCGCTACAGCACGGCACGATTCGGTGACGAGCAATTGCTCGGCGTGATGGACGGCGCCGCACTCCTGCCGCAGGACATCCCGTCGAACTGGGTGATCTTCTTCGGCGCCGAGGACGTGGACAAGACGCTGCGGGTGATCGCCGACAACGGCGGCATGGTGGTGCGCGGCGCCGAGGACACCCCGTACGGGCGGCTGGCCGCCGCGAGCGATCCCCTGGGTGCGGTCTTCAACCTGTCCTCGCTGCAGACCTAGCGCGTCCGCCGACGGGCCGGTGGCGGGGCACGATAACCTCGCTACCATGACTCGCCGACTGCGCCCCGGTTGGCTGGTGGCGTTTTTCGCCGTCGTGCTGTCGGCCAGCGCATGGCTGCCGTGGCTGCGGACGACCGTCAACGGCGGGGGCTGGGCCAACGCCATCGGCGGCGCTCACGGCAACCTGGAATTGCCCCGGGGGTTCGGTGCGGGCCAGCTCATCGTGCTGTTGGCCTCGACGCTGCTGGTGGTCGGCGCGATGATGGGCCGTGGGCTGTCGGTGAAGCTCGCTTCGGTTGCCGCGCTGCTGATTTCGCTGCTGATCGTGGCGCTGACGGTGTGGTACTACAAGCTCAACGTCAACCCTCCGGTGTCGGCCGAATACGGGCTGTACGTCGGCGCCGGCGCCGCGGTCTGCGCGGTGGCGTGCTCGCTGGTGGCCGTCATCGCCGCGGTGGCTTCCGGGCGGTCCGGCCGCTGAACGGTTAGGACGACGGGAATTCGTGCGTTCCCGATGCGGCGCTGTTGTCGGGTTCGTTGACACCGAATACGAAGGGCGCGAACACTATTTCACGTCCATCCGGGTCGCGGAAGGTGACCGCGCCGGTGGCCTCCCAGTAGGGGTGCTGTTCGACGGACTCGACGCCCGCCGCCCGCAGCCGCGCGAGGGCCGCTTGTTGTGCCTGTTGGTCGGGAAAGTACAGACACAGCTGTTCGTGCTGGCCCACCGCGACGGGGTCGACGGCCTCCACGATTTCCATGGTGAGGTTCCAGCTGGGCAACCCGAAGATCGCGCCGTTGCTTCCGTAGCTGTCCCCGAACGTCTCGTAGAGTGGCAGCCCCACGAGATCGCGATAAAACTGCACTGTTTCAGCGAAATGCGCGGAGCGGCGCGCGAAACGGATGGCACCGATGGGTGCCAGCTGCAGCGGCCAGTGCGTCGTGTGGTGGTGCTTCCCGGCGCTCATCACAGCCCGACCGCGGCGGCGGCCGAGTCGGCGGTGTCCCAGCGCCGCAGTTGGGCGCCGGGTGCCCACGTCGAGTGGGTTCCGCTGGAAATACGTTCGGGCAGTTGAAGTTTGCACACCGGACCGTCGCCGATCCGGGCGGCTTCGAACACCAGGCAGTAGGAGGCGTCGGCGTTCATATCGGTGGTGAGGGTGACCAGGTAGCCGTCGTCCTCACCGGTGGCACCCACGCGTGGAGCCATCGCGGTCTCGCTGCCGTAGACGCCGTCACCGAACGAGAACCCCTCCTCGCTCCCGGTGCGCAGGTCGTGTTTGACCAGGCCGTCGAACAGAAACCAGCCGGGCTTGCCGGTGGCGGCATAGGTATAGCGGTAGGCGCCGCCGGCGTGCTCGGGGTTGATGGTGCCGAACTCGGTGATGGACTCCGAGAGCCGCTCTTCTCGCACCGCGCCGGTGACCAGGTTGAAGCGCCAGCGGTGCAGCCGGGCCTGCAGGCGATCCAGGGCCAGGAAACGAAACAGCTTCTCCCACTTCGTTCCACCGGTATCGAGCGGGGACGGATCGCCTTCGAAGAACCCGTCGAGCACGATCTCGTCGCCATCCTCGTAGGCGTTGGTGAAGTGCAGCACGAACGTGGGTTCGGCCTCGAACCAGCGAATGTCCGCGGTGCCGCCGCGGCGGGGGATCACCGCGAAGCGCGACGGGAGGTCGGGATAGAAGCGTGGCAGGTGCACGTCGTGTTCGAGCAGTTGGGGATCCCAGAACAGCGGGAAATCGTTGAGGATGGCGTAGTTTTCGGTGAATGCCATGTCGTGGGGGAGACGCGGCCCGGGCAGCGGGATGTCGACGTAGTGCGCGAGCTCGCTGCGCTCGTCGACCACGCCATAGTGCATGTACGGCTCTTGCTTGCTGTAGTTGAAGAACAACAGTTCACCGGTTCTGTTGTCTACCTTGGGATGTGCGGACACGCCCCATTCGGCCGGGAATCCGCCGTTCCAGGATTCCTTGCCCAGCGTGCCGGCCGAGTACGGGTCGATCCGGTACAGGTCGCCGCACTGATAGAAGCTGGTCAGTGCGACACCGCGGTGGACGATGACGTCCGTGCTCGACGCGTCCTTCATCTTCGTGCGTGCGCCCCAGCCCTGCTCGCGCCGAGCCAGCTGCACGGGCTCGGCCAGACCCGGCCACAGCGGCTCGCCCGCCTCGTTCTCGGCAAGGAAGCCGGCGGTGCGGATAAACCGGTTGCGGTAGAAGGCCTTTCCGTCGCGGAAGCCGACCACGTGCACCATGCCGTCGCCGTCGAACGGGTGATAGGTCTTCAACGCCGGGTGCAGCGGGTTCTCGGTGTTGCGCAGGTAGACGCCGTCCAGGTCGCGGGGAATCCCACCCTCGACGGCGATCAGGTCGTCGGCGTCCCACTCGGTGGTCTGGGGACGCCACGGTCCGGTGCGGTAGGGGTGGTCGTCATCTTCGGGCAAGGTGGACAGGAATTTGCCGACAATCTCAACATCCATGGTCACACGCCTTCGGTGCCGCTGACGACGAAACTCACTGTGGTGGCGGTGCTCCCGCCGAAATTCAGGGTGCCGAAGGTCTGGGCTCCTTCGACCTGATACTCGCCTGCGGCGTCGCTGACCTGCTTGGCCGCGTCGAGCAGCATCCGCACGCCGGACGCTCCGACCGGATGTCCGCCACCGATCAGTCCGCCGCTGGGGTTGATCGGCAGCCGGCCGCCGATCTCGATCTCACCGTTCTCGATGGCCTTCCACGATTCGCCCGGGCCGGCCAGCCCGATGTGGTCGATCGCCAGGTACTCGCTGGGGGTGAAACAGTCATGGACTTCGAATCCGTCGACGTCGTCGAGGCCGCGCTGCGCGCGACGCAGCGCGTCGAGCACCGCGGCCCGCACGTGGGGCAGGACATAGGGGTCGCCGTCGGCGCGGTCCAATTTCTGCTGCAGGCCCAGCCCGACGGTGGTATGACCCCAGCCGTCGATGCGCCCGATCGGGCGCGCATCGGGGTGCTCGCGCAGATAGGCGTCGTTGACAAGCACCAATCCCGCACCGCCGTCGGTCATTTGGCTGCAGTCGAATCTGCGTAACCGGCCTTCGGTGATCGGGTTGGTCGCGTCGTCGTCGGTGATCGGATCGGGGACGCTCCATTCGCGGGTCTGGGCGTTGGGGTTGCGCCGCGCGTTGGCGAAGTTCAGCCGGGCGATGGCGCGCAGGTGCGCGTCGTCCAGGCCATACCGCCGGTCGTATTCCTCGGCCACTTGGGTGAACATGGACGGCCACAGGTAGCGCGCGTCGGCCCCCTCGTGACCGGTCCACGCGGCGGCGCCCAGATGCTGCGCGGCGGTGTCGCCGGGGACGGTCTTCTCCAGCTCGACGCCCACCACCAGCGCGCTGTCGTACGCGCCCGAGCGCAGGTCCGCCATCGCCGACAGCGCCGCCACGCTGCCGGACGCGCACGCCGCTTCGTGCCGCGAGGCCGGGGTATCCCAGAGGCCGTCGCATACCGTGGCCGGCATCGCCCCGAGGTGACCCTGCCGCGCGAACATCTCGCCGAAGGCGTTGCCGACGTGCACCACCCCGATGTCTCCCGCATCGATCCTGGCGGCGATCAG
The DNA here is from genome assembly GCF_002104765.1 of Mycolicibacterium vulneris. Lineage (GTDB taxonomy): Bacteria > Actinomycetota > Actinomycetes > Mycobacteriales > Mycobacteriaceae > Mycobacterium > Mycobacterium vulneris. The sequence continues at coordinate 149,061 of NZ_NCXM01000010.1, read as the reverse complement.
TGTGGCGTCGACGACCTCGGCCGTCAGCGCGGCGAAGTCGCGGCCCTCTCTGGTCAGGTTGCGAGCGAAATCGCTTTGGTAACCGCCGAGAATCCATACGCCGGGCGACCGATCCATACGCCGACGGTACTCCCGCACCGCGGGGTTGTTGAGGCCTATTGGCGACCGGAGTGCGACCGGCGTAGGTCGGCGAAAGGGCCCAAAAAGGGCGGCCCCGTCGGCTCTCGGGCTGAACCGACGGGACCTAGACGGGCGCGAAGGCCGGCCGACGCACTCGCCTCTGTTGGATCATTGCCACCGATGACGGTCGACAAACATGCTGACCCAATCTGTTTGAGTGTGACATGTCTTTCGCGTTGCGCGGGGCGAATGACGAATCTCGTTTTGCGTGTGTGCAACAGAGTGCTCGACGGTGCCCTCGCGCGCAAGGCTGAGCTGCGGCAATGTGGTGCGCCCGTACCGAATGGGGATCGGCGGGTCGCGCCGCTCTTCGGCGGCGGTCCGGCGGCCCCCAGCAAAGTCGATGTCGCTTCCGCCGGCACCCCGCAGCCCCCGCGCCGCTGCCGCGGGATCGGGTGAAGCGGTGCCCGCGTCGTAGCGACAAGCCGGCTTCAGGCGTACGGGCACCAGGCCCCGGTGGGACGGTTCCGGAGTCCATCCTGGCACCGTGCCGGGAGCCGGGTGGTCCAGTGTGGCCGCGGCTGCGGCAAAGCTGACAACGCTTTCCAGCTGCCCATATGAGCGGTGAGCTAATCACCCCGAGGGTGCGCTGACGGCGGGGATCGCTGCGTTGCGACACGGTCACGGATGGATACCTATCAGCTCATCACTGGTCACATCCGCCCCGTAAATCACTATCGTCACATGGGCCAGCTAGAGGACGTCAACGCGGTGTCCTACCCCTCGAAAGGTGCTACATGTCGGCGTTCCTGCGAAGTGTGTCGCTATCGATGGCGTCGGCGGCCGCTATCGGATTCGTCCTCGTGATCGGGCCCGCGCCAATTGCAAACGCCACACCGTGCGGGGCGCCCGAAGCGAACGTCGATCCTCCCGCCGCGCCGCCGGCCATGCCCGCACCTCAGCCGGTCGTCCAGCCGCCAACCGGGCGCAGACCCTCGCACACGAATGACCAGGCGCCGCTACCGCGGCTGGGTCCGCTGATCTCGTCATTGCTCAAGCCGGCCGCGCCGGGCCGGCAGTACTCCGCACCGGTGCACCCGCGAGCCGAGGGGCCCGACCCGTCCGCGCCGATGTACCCGCAAGCCGAGGTGTTGCCGCCCGGGCCCAATCCTCCCGCGCCCGGCGTCCCGGTGCCGCCGAACGCCAACCAGCTGCGCCCGAACGCCGCGCCGATGCCGCGGCCACAACCACAGCCGCAACCCGAGCCGGGACCGCCGCCCCCTTCGATAGCGGGGGCTCCGACATCGCTCGTCGACTGGGTGACCGGACCGAACGGCCCCAACAAGACCCTGCAACGTTTCAGCATCTCCGGCACCGACCTCGGGATCGCCTGGGACAACGGCGATCCCGGTAATCGCCAGGTACTGATGGCCTTCGGGGACACCTTCGGCTATTGCAAGGTGCACGGCCAGCAATGGCGCTACAACACCCTGTTCCGCAGCAACGACCACGATCTGTCCAAGGGGATTCACATCGCCGACGGTGTGCCGAACGACAGATATTCTGGCTCGCCGGTGTGGGCGCCCGGACTTTCCAAGCAGGTCGTCAACACCATCCACAAGGCGGCGCACGAGACGGGCATCATCCCGACCGCGGCGATGTCCATGGGCAGAACCCAGTACATGAGCTACATGTCCATCCGCCAGTGGGGCCGTGACGGCGAATGGTCGACGAACTACTCGGCGATCGCCCGGTCCAACGACAATGGCCAGAACTGGGGGATCTTCCCGACCACCATTCGCACTGCCTCACCGGATGCCATTCCGGGAGCCGGGTTTACGCCGGGGAATGAAAACTTCCAGATGGGCGCGTTCATGAAGGGGAACGACGGCTACCTCTACCAGTTCGGCACCCCGTCGGGACGCGGCGGCGCGGCATTCCTCTCGCGCGTCCCACCGAATCAACTGCCCGACCTGACCAAGTACCAGTACTGGAACGGCGACAACGGCGGCCACTGGGTGGCGAACAATCCCGGCGCGGCGACACCGATTTTCCCGGGGCCGGTCGGCGAAATGTCGGCTCAGTACAACAGTTATCTCAAGCAATACCTGGTGCTCTACACCGACGGCGGCAGCAACGACGTCGTGGCCAGGACCGCACCGACGCCGCAAGGGCCATGGAGTCCCGAGCAACCGCTGGTGTCCTCTTTCCAGATGCCCGGCGGTATCTATGCGCCGATGATCCACCCCTGGTCGTCCGGACGAGACCTGTACTTCAACCTGTCGTTGTGGTCGGCATACGACGTGATGCTGATGCACACCGTGCTGCCGTAGAGCCGTTGCCGTCGAACAACGATGGCCCAGTGAGAGGAGGGCGACGATGATCGCCTTGAAGTATCACGACGATTGTTGCGGCCTCGCGGACCCGCTCACTCCTCTCGCGGCGGCGGCCTTGCCCGACGATGTGCCGGTGTCGTCGGCACGAGAGCTATCCTCGCGGGAGGACGTGGAAGGTGCGGACGCCCACACGGTGTTCGACGGCCACCGGCCGGACTTCTGGACCGCGGGCAGGCCGGGGCTCCGAGACATCGAGGTATGCATCGAAGGCACCCGTGCCGACGGCGCGATCAGCCTGGGCCTCGTGGTCAACGGCCTCGATTGCAGTGGTGTTCCGATCGACCAGGCACTTTCGCTAGCAGACGCCCGGGGGGATGCGGGCGTCTGCGGCGTTAGCTGCCGGGGAGGCGGGCACCTCAAAGCGAGTTAGCCAGCGCCTGAGGGTTTTTCGCGCGGCCGTCGTCGCCGGTCTGCGTCAGGGGGTATCGGCTACGGCCGCGGCGGAAACCACCGCTTGCCGTCCGTTGTCCATCCGCAGGGCAGCCAGTTCCAGTGCGCCGGTGGGTTCGGGTCGAAACTCAGGCACTTCGGTGCGTAGAACGAGGGGGCGGGAGGAGGAGGCGGCTGCCGGTTCTCGGCGCGGGCGACAGCCCCGCTGAGCATCACGGCCCCAACGGCCATCAGTGTCGCGACCAGCTTCCGCATCGCAGGCTCGATTCATGCCCTACGGAGCGACGGGCGCTACGTTTCTTCCCTCACATGCACGGTATAGATGCTAGTCCTCTGCTCCGCACTTTTGTGGGATCTGAATCGTTCTCTCCGACGAAGGCCGTCCAGGGCTCGCCGCCGTCGCCCATCCGCTCCGCGACGTCGAACGCCTGGCGGAAGCAGTCACTGGCATCGACGTCATTGCACTCTTGTCGGGCCAAGATTCCGAACTGTCGAAACAAGTCCGACATATCAACCTGTCCGGTACCGATCAATTGGACATCCGCAGCCGTTACCGTCTGGCCGGTTGCAAAGTACCGCTCCCGCATAACACCTCGGTGAACCACGCAGCGCCGAGTTCACCGACCGTCTCGACCAGCCTTGGCGTGGCCGCCGGGGGCCGCGGCATGGAATCGTCTGGCAAGGTCCACGAAGGGCTCTGAGCCGTCATCGGCTTGAATTCGTCGGTGAAACAGTACCGGGGCTCGGCCATGGCTGGAGATCGGCGACGGATGAGGTGGCAGGGATCAACTTCTGTAGCGCCGCGCTTCGTTTCATCAGCCTCTCGGGGCGTTGTGGTGAGGCCCGCAGCTGCTGCGGATTGAACGAGGTCTGTGCCCGCTTCAAATGCCAAGCTAACCAGGCCATTTCGGGAATGATGAGGAGGCACGGAAACGCTACATCGCCTCGGGCTGTTCGGAGTCACCGATGAGGTGTTCGAGATAGTCCAGGTCGCGGCGCAGCAAGTCCAGCGCCGCGCGGGGCCCGCTCGCGGCCGGCGCTCGTTCGCCTGACTGCGCCAGACCCGCAACGACGAGATCGGCGATGTCGGCAGCGACGATCTCGGCGCTTGACGCGTCCTCCTCGTGAAACCACCATGCGACCCAGTTGCACATGCCGATGATCTGCAACGCCGCCAACCGCGGCTCCACATAGCGAAAGTGGCGAGTGTCGACGCCGTCACGGATCACGCCGATGAGAGTGTGCAGCATTGTGCGCTTGGTTGTTTCGTGGATCGTGGCCAGGTCGGTCGGAAGAGCCGCTTCGGAGCGCGCAAGCAAGACGAACCGCGACGGTTGCAGTGCTCGGTTGAGCGCCATGATCTCGGCGATCCGCGAGAGCTTTGCGACCGGGTCCAGGGTGGCATCTTCTGCGACTTCGCAGATCTGCGCGGTATTGCCTGCAGTGATCTCGGCGATGAGTCGAGCCAGCAGATCGTCCTTGCTCTTGACGTAGTAGTAGAGCGCAGGTCTGGTGATACCCATTGCGTCGGCGATGTCCTGCAAGCTGGTTCCGGCAAAACCGCGCTGTGCGAACAATTCGGTTGCAGTGGCATACATTCGGTTCTCAACGAGATCCCTACGCAGACTCGATGAATTCTCTTCTGAGCGTTGCCGCTTGAGACGCGCCGGCCTAGCGCCGTCGGAGGGTCCCACCGTCTCCCCGATCTCCTCGCGCTGGATCTACCGAATGCGGAACCCAGCAGGTTCATCAGCAGCTTACGCGTATGATTAATTCCTGACCAGCTCGTTGACCACGCTGTGGGGCAGCGGTTACCCTTCAAGCCCGTCAACGACCCAATCAGGGACCGGGTCCACCGCTCGCCGCCGTGCGATTTCCGCGTGGGCGGTTGCAGAGTCGCCAGCGCAGCAATTCGCGTCGCCGAGCGGGGAATGGAGTGCGGTGAGCGAGATCGTTCTCATCGGTGCAGCCGGCGCGGCTGGTCTCCGTTTGGTTCGCGCTCTAAATACCGCGCGAGCCAACTATCGCGTTGTCAGCCACAGCGAAGTGGGGACGACCCGCTTGGTCGAGGCCGGAGCGCCTGCCCCGATCGTCGCGAACCTGGGCCAACCTTCGACCTTGGCTTCGGCCATGGCGAATGCCTCCGTGGTGTATGCAATCCCGCCTGCCTTGCATCCTCGTGAGGACCAATATCTCATCAACGCCATTCACGCAGCCGAAGCCGCGGGCGTGGAGCGGTTTGTTTATCACTCGGTGCTGCACGCCAATACGCCCTTCCTGCGCAACCACCAGCGCAAGGCCAGTGTGGAAGCGGTGCTGCGCGCCAGCTCTCTGAGCTGGACCATCTTGCAGCCGTCGATGTATGCGCAAGTGGCGCTGGCCTTGTTCGGCTCGACGCAGGGCAACACCGTGAGGATTCCGTTCGACATCGACGCCGACATTTCGATCATCGATCTCGATGACTGGGCCGCTGTGGCCTTGCGGACATTGCTCGAGCTTGGCGCACACGATTATGCCAGCTACGAGCTAGCCGGCCCGGCTGTGACGATGCGCCGGGCGGTCGAAGCGCTCGGCCGGGCGTGCGGAAAGGATCTGCAGGCGTGCACAGTTCCGGTCGCCAGCGGCCCGCTGCCACCCCGAGCGGCTGAAGACCCGCGAGCGGCCGCGGACATGATATCCACCTACGCCCATTACGACCGGCACGGATTTCGCGGCAACCCGTTCGTGCTGACCCAACTCCTAGGACGGCCCCCGGCGACAATCGAAGACGTGGTCGCACGAGAATACGGTCCGCCGGTGAATACGCCGTGATTGACCCATCGACCGACGCCGCGGTCAACGGCGCAGGCCCGGAAGTGGGAACGGTGCCTTCGGGCTTGGTACGTGATGCCATCGTCGCTGCGCTGCAACGCTTCTCGTATCGGGTGCTCGGCGGCGACGGGCTGCGCCGGGCGACCGTGGTGATCGTCGTTCACCGTCATGGCGACGAATTCGGTATCTGGGTCATTGAGCGAGCACCGGGATTGCGTCGTGATCCTGGCCAGTACGCGCTGCCGGGCGGGCGATCTGAGCCGGGGGAGGACGTAATTGCCACCGGGCTACGCGAACTCGCCGAAGAGACGGGGATCGTGTTGCAGCGTCAGGATGTGCTGGGGCGACTCGATGATTACGTGACGCGCTCCGGGTATCTCATGAGCACCATCGTGTGCTGGGCGGACGGTCACCCAACGGTTCAACCCAACCCTGACGAGGTCGCTAACGCGTACTTCGTACCGCTGGCCGATCTGCTGGTGACGCCGCGATTTCCACAAGATCCCGAGACCGCGATGCGGTTGATCGAGTTCCCGCTGCTCGGTATCGTCATCCACGCTGCTACCGGAGCGGTGCTCTATCAATTCGCGGAAGTGGTACTGCGTGGGCGCGCCACCCGAGTGGCGGCCATCGTAGAGCCGCGGATCGAGCCGTGACCACCTGGCCGAAGTTGGCGATCCGGCCACTTTGGGCCTGAGTCCGCTCGCGGAAGACCACATGCATGGTGCGCGGTTGCTGGGAACTCACTTCATCCTGACGTCCTGCCGATCATCCTCCATCGCAGCGGCTTTCGCCGATTTTCTGCGCATTGAGTTGTTGGCGCAATCGCGCCGGGACTCAGGTCTGAAGGTTTATTTCATATTAGAAACCTTCTCTATCGGGGCTGCTGTGTGTCGGGTGGCGTCTGCGTCCAGCACTCCGAACTCGGCGTACTACCGCGGCGACGGCCAGCGTTATGAATTGCAGTTCAGGCTTGAAAATACGTTCAGTCGGGCGTTATGCTGAGCCGGCGGAGTGCGGTTGGTGCCCCGAACAGCCCGCCGAGGGCCACGTGACTCCTGATCGAGCATCCACACGCATCGACGGGCGATGGAGAGAGAATGACCCCCCGTTACCTGATCCTGGCCGCGCACCCCGTCCCCGTGCACCCGAAGACTCCGATGCCCTTTCTGCCCGAGGTGTTGTTCACGATTTTTCTGGGGGTGCCAGTCCTGATCGGCTGTTTTTTCGCCATCAAACACCTGCTGAACGGACGCGGGCCGTTACTGACGTACTGTCTGGTCGGCGGCGGGATCGCTTGTCTGTTCGAGCCGATCGTCGACACTCTCGGTCTTTGCTACATCCGGCAGGGGGCAGCCACGACGACGTTTTTCTCAATGGGCAGAGACTTCCCGCTGTTCATCAACTTCGTCTACATCTGGTACGTCGGCGGACTGGCCTACCTTGCCTACCGAATCTTCAGCGTGGGAATCACCCGCCGGATGGTCTTCGCGATCTATCTGATCGACGTCTTCATCAATATCTGGCTCGAAAGTCCGGGAGTCCTCATGGGGGCCTACGAATACTACGGACCGCAGCCATTGAATTTCTGGGGACTTCCACTGTGGTGGGTGTGCGTAAATCCGCTCATGCCACTGACCGCCGGGAGTCTGATCTATCGTTTGCGTCCACACCTGCCGGGTTGGAGATTGGCGCTCGTCATCGCCTTCATACCCATGGCTGACGGGATCGGCAATGGTGCGGCGGCATGGCCGGTGTGGACGGCGCTCAACCGCAACGCGCCACTGTGGATGACCCATGCGGCCTGGCTGGTCACTTTGGGATTGGCCTTGACCTTCGTGTGGGCGCTGTCTTTCGTCGTTGGGCGCGCCGACGACGAGGTGCATGTCAGATCCAAGTTCGGGTTGCTCAAAGCGGCCCTGGGTGGCTCCATTGACGAAGGGAACCTGACGGCAGTAGCCGCTTGGCCGCAGGCCAACTCTCGTGCGTGAAGAGAGCCGCCCAGCGTGGCGTCGGCGCGGTTGGTGTCTTCCGGAATGCGCCGCCGGGGAAGGGCTTTGCCGCAGATGCGTGATGAGTTGAACTCGGGAAACCTGCTACAGCACCACGGTCGTCGCGTCCCGGCCTGACTCACGGCCGCATGCCCTCAGCACCCCCGGCATTATGCGGCCGAAGCCCTTCACGTCGGTAGCCGGCAGCGGCTCGATCTCGAAGCCTGATACCGGCGCCAAGGCGGCCGCTAATGCTGGGCCGACCACGATTTGGTTCGGCGCGCACATTGCGGTGAGCCGACTCGCAAGATTCACTGTGTCACCGAATAGATCCCCGCCGTGGGTGATGACGGGCCCGTATTCGAGTCCAATCCGTATTCCGGGGATACGGCGCCGCTTGACGTTTTCGGCTATCCGGTGCGCGATGGTGGCCGCGACGGCAGGGGAGTCGGCGGCAAAAAAGACTTCGTCACCGATCGACTTCACTATCCGTCCGCCGTAGGCGGTGATGAGGTTGCCTGTTCGCTCCTCGAATTGTGTGACGAGACTGGTGAGTTCGCGATCGGAGAGTTGGCGACTGAGGTGCGTAAAGGAAACCAGGTCTGCAAATCCGACGGCGATGCTGCTGCGTGGACCGCGCCGTTGAAGCACCGGCAGCGCTGCGGTGACCTGTCGTCGCCAGCTGTAGACCAGAAGGCTCTCCATGTCGCTCAGCGCACGGATGAGTTCCTCAGCGCCGACGGCGAATGTGCGTTCAGCCCCATCCACGTCGGGCGCGAGCGGATCGAGCATCGCCTCGACGAATGCGCGCGCTACCCGTGCCGTTGACCCACCCAGTGATCGGGTTATGTGCAGTGCGTGGCTCTCGTCGACGATGCCGTCGGAAATGAGAAGGAGTAGCCGCCGTAGCGCATCGCCGTCGGCAGAGGTGAATTCTGCGCCACCGTCCTCGGGGTTCGCCAACCCGAGCGCGCGCCAGAAACGCCGGGCTCGGTACACCGGAACGTCTGCTGCGGAGGCGATCTCGTGACTGGTGAACTCCCGCTGCGCGCCCAAGATCGCATCCGTCAGGAGCTCGGTGTGGCGTGCACCGCTGGCACCGCGGGGCCCGGTATCCGCTGGTTCTGCTCCTACACCGTCAGACACTGGCCGGCCTACACGTCGCTAGCCGTCAGGCGATCCGCAGCATGGCCGGTGGCTTGTCGGCACGAGCGAGGGACGAATCGAGCGGGTGCCCAATCAATTGGGTCAGTTCCTCGCGCGCTTCCGCCAGGCGGTCTGGCTGAACGCCGGTAACGAAACCTTCGCGATGTAGGAAGTGCACCAAATCATCGGCGCCGATGTTGCCGGCGGCTCCTGGTGCGAAGGGGCAGCCACCAAGACCGCCGAGCGCGGCATCGAACCTTCGGATTCCCAGTTGTAGCCCCTCCCAGACATTGGCGGCCGCCATGCCGTAGGTGTTGTGCAGGTGCAGTCCCAGTGGCACATCGGTGTACTCAGCGCTGACGGCACTGATCGTGCGTCTGATATCGCCGGGTGACGCCGCGCCGATCGTGTCGGCGAGATGCAAGACATCGATGCCGGTACGCATAAGTCGCTCAGCGACCCACAACACCCGTTCGACCGCGGTGTCGCCGTCGAAGGGACAGACAAAAGCGGTTGCGATGGTGGCTTCGAGGTGTACATCGTTGTCGCGCAACAATTCTGCGGCTTCGTCGACGCGGTCGAGTGCATCAGAGGTCGCGACTCCCGCGTTGGCATGGCTGTGCCCGTCGCTGGCCGACACGACGAATCGCACGTTGCGGCATCCGCTGGCGATGGCACGCTGGGCGCCTTTCAGGTTGAACACCAGCGCATGCAGGGCCACCGGAAGGTCGCCGAGCTGGTGGACCACCTCCGCGGAGTCGGCCATGGCCGGTACTTTGGCCGCATTGACGAAGGCACCGACTTCGAGCTGTGTGAAGCCGGCATCGACGAGTCGATGAGCGAAGGCCACCTTCTTGTCGGTGGGAACGATCACGGGCTCGATCTGCAAGCCGTCACGCAACGAGACCTCGGTGACCACCACTGTGTCGTCTGCAGGCATCGCTATATCACTCCTTGTTGGCGCAACTCATTTTCGGCTTCGGTGTCGAAGCCCAGTTCGCGGAGAACTTCGCTGGTGTGCGCTCCCAGTTCCGGTCCTAGCCATCGCGTGGCGCCGGGGCGGTTCTGCAGCGCCGGCACGATGCCTGGGAACACGACCGGCTGCGGGCGATCATGCCCGATATCGACGCAGTGTGTTTCCAGCATCCCCCGGTCAGCGAAGTGCGGGTCGGCAAGGATGTCGCTGGCTTGATATATCGGGCCGGAAGGTACTGCGGCCCTTTCGAGTTCAGCGAGGATCTGGTCGGACGGCAGGGTCGCAGCCCAGCCTGCGATCGCGTCCTCCAATTCCTGATTGTGGGCGACCCGCCCGGCGTTGTCCGAAAGCTCTGGGTTCTCCGCGAGGTCGGGGCGTCCGATGGTGTTCATCAACCGCTTGAAGATGGCGTCGCCGTTACCGCTGATGACCACGTATCTGCCATCGGCACAGGCGAAGGTGTTCGACGGAGAGATGCCGGGTAGGCCGGCTCCCTCTGGCATGCGACGGATACCGAAGGCGTCGTGGTCGGGCACCAGCGACTCCATCAGCGAGTACACGGCTTCATAGAGCGCAACATCGACAACTTCGCCGCTGGGCTCGCGGCCTCGTTGCAGTAAGCCCATCAACGCGCCGATCACCGCGTAGAGGCCGGAGACGGTGTCGGCAAGGCTGATGCCTACCCGCACTGGTGGGCGATCAGGGTAACCGACGACATGGCGCAGGCCGCCGATGGCTTCAGCGACGCCACCGAATCCAGGCCTGTCGCGGTACGGTCCGGTTTGCCCATAGCCCGAGATGCGGACAAGGACGGCTTGGGGATTCTTTTGTTTGATCTCGCTGGGTCCAAGGCCCCATTTCTCGAGCGTGCCCGGCCGGAAATTCTCGAGGATCACATCGGATTTCTCGATCAGCCGCAGCGCGACCTGCTTGCCTTGCGGCGTCCCGACATCCAGGGTGATGCTGCGCTTGTTGCGGCCAAGGGTGCGAAACAGCAGTGACGTCGACCCTGCGTGTAACCGCCATCGACGCAGTTCGTCTCCGACTCCAGGCCGCTCGACTTTGATGACGTCGGCGCCGAAATCGGCGAGGATCCGACCGGCGGTGGGCGCCGCGATGAAATTGCCGAGTTCGAGGACGCGTATCCCGGCGAGCGGACCCGTGAGATTCTCGGTCATCGTTCCTTCTGTGGGGTGTGTGGTCGGGCGACTGCGCAGGTTGGTTCCGGTCAGTCCTGAAGGTCCAGAGCTGCCCGGACGATGCTGTCGGTATCGATGCCGTGGTAGCGGTACACGGCGTCCAGAGACCCGACCTGTCCAAACCTGCTGACTCCCAACGATTTTGTCGTCACCCGGTTGATCGTCGACAAGAATGCCAACGTGTGGGGGTGCCCGTCGAGAACGGTCACCATAGGTGCGGCGCGTTGCGCCGGGAACACCTGGTCGACGATCCACGAGGGCGCATCGGCAAGACCTCGTCGGGCCTGAACGGCTTCGAAAAGCCGACTTGGGCACGTGACGACGATGACCTCGCAGTGCACCCCGAGTTGTTCCAATCGGGTTGCGGCGTCAAGGGCTTCGGTCACGACGGCACCCATTGCCACGATCGTCGCCTGCGGGCTGGAGCAGGCTCGAATGGTGTATGCGCCCGCCAGGACATGCTGGCGGCGACGTTCCCGCGCGGCCGGGTCGGTTGGTAAATCGGCGAGCTCCTGCTTGACCGGACGCGTCGAGAGGCGCAAGTAGGCGGATTCGCCGTCGGGGCGCCCCAATCGAGACAGGGCGTGCAACAACATCCACTCGACCTCGATGGCGAAAGCCGGCTCGTAGCTCTGGCAGCCCGGTTGCTCCAAACCGATCGATGGTGTCTTGATCGACTGGTGTGCGCCACCTTCGGCGGCCAACGTCACACCGGAGGGTGTGCCAACGAGAATAGATTGCCCACCGGCGTAAATGCCGTAGGACCATGGCTCGAGCGCGCGTTCCACGAACGGGTCGTACACGACACCGATTGGCAATAGCGGCTCTCCCCAACGGCTCCAAGTGGCGCCGAGTTCGCCGATGAGTCCGACGAGATTCGTCTCAGCGATGCCGAGCTCCATGTGTTGGCCGGTCGGTCTTTCGCGCCAATGCATGATGGTTTCCGCGTCGTCGGCGAACCAATCGAGCCGCTCGGCCGCCGACCACACACCGACTTTGTTCAACCAGCCGGCCAGATTGGTGCTGGAGCTGACGTCGGGGCTGACGGTGACGACCCGGCGGGCGGCCTCGGGGGCCTCGCGGGTCAGGTCGAGCAGAGTACGCCCCAGCGCCGCCTGGGTGGTGGTGATGGCTAGCGGAGTACGTCCGATCTCTACGGGCAGTGCCGGCGGCGAATTGCGCTTGCCGATCGAGCGGCGTAACCGCTGAGCGGCGGCCTCGCAGATCTGGCCCTCTAGAGTGTCGGATGCAAACCTTGACCATGGGTGAGCAGCATCCTGGCCGGTGGCGGCCGCGAGTTGCCCGAACTGCTCCACGCTCAGTAGCGACGAGTGATTCTGCGGATGTCCCTGAGTGGGAAGGCCGAACCCTTTGATCGTGTAGGCGATGATGATCGTGGGGCGAGTGTCGTCGATCTGTGCGAATGCATTCCGCAAGGCCGTGAGGTCGTGCCCACCGAGGTTGCTGATGGCCGCGACGACGGTCTCGTCGTCGAGGGTGCTGATAAGTTGCGCGATCGCCGCCGAGCCGGCGCCGTCACCCGGCAGTCGGGTGCGCAGCTCGTCAGCCGGACAGCGTAGCAAGCGCTGGTATTCGGGGTTGGCCATCTCGACGATGCGGCTTCTCAGCTCGGCACCGCCCGGGCGGGTGAACAATTCTTCTAGCAGCGCACCGAATTTGACATCGATGACCTGCCAACCAGCGGCGTCGAACATCGTGGCCAGTCTGCCGGCGGCTATGTTGGGAACGACGCGGTCCAGCGATTGACGATTCATGTCGACGATCCAGACGATTTCGCCCAGCTCTTGAACAGAGGGATCCAGAATGGCTTCCCAGACCGCACCCTCGTCCAGTTCGGCGTCTCCGACGAGCGAATACTGGCGGCCAGCGCCGGTGTCGCCGAAGTTCGCATCGACGTAGCGGCGCGCGAAGGCCCCCCAGATTGGTGCGGTGGCGCCGATGCCGACTGATCCCGTCGAATAGTCGACGGGATCAGGATCCTTCGATCGGCTGGGATAGCTTTGCAGCCCACCGAAATCGCGCAGCGTGGTCAGGTACTTCTCATCGAGCCAACCCAACAGGTAGTTGATCGCGTGCAGGACCGGCGACGCGTGCGGCTTGACCGAGACCCGATCACCTTCTCTGAGTTCCTCAAAGTAGAGCGCGGTCATTATCTCGACCATCGACGCGGATGAACTCTGATGCCCGCCGACCTTCAGGCCGCTGGGGTTTGCCCGAACGTGGTTCGCGTGATGGACGATCGCAGTTGCCAGCCACCGCACGTGGCCGGCGATCCGCTGAAGGGGTTCGGTTGTTGATGTCGTGTGGTCATCAACCTGAGCAGTTGTCACGGGCACTCCTGGCGGGCAAGTAGGGCAAGTTCAGGCGGACGTGCGAGGCGATGCGCCCGGCAGCCGACGCCGGGAGTGGATCGGGTGCGGCCGGGGCCAGGTAGGCGCTTGCACGATCTGCGATGCAGGATCCGGGCAGCGTGCGCAGCGCCCCCCGCAGTACGGTTTTCAGGCTCGAACAAGCAGCACCTCTTGTCTGTTGTCACGCGCAATTGGCCGTTGGTGGAGCCGGCCGCGGCCGCGGGGTCACCGTGCGCCTCGGTCCTGACTTATTTGTCGAAAAATAATCATACCCGTAGAACGATCAAATTTGGCGCCCGGTAGCGCGGAGTGCTCACCGGCATCGGCACCGGATCACTCGAGCGACCCGCAGACACCTCCTGGCGGCCCCGTCGATGATCGACGCCCGCATTGGCCTGAATGCATTGCTACGGCAACGTCGAATAGTTTACTATCAGTTCAATGACTGTGACCCAAACCTCACTGAGCCCCACGGGTGCGGCCGCGCCACCTCGGGGCGAGGCCGTTGCAGAATTGACCGTCGAGAGCGTCGAGCATGCCGCTGCCGACGTCGTCAAGCTCACGCTACGAGCCGAAGATGGCGCGACACTGCCGATCTGGACCCCAGGTTCACACATCGACGTGATCATCGACGAGGCAACCGTTCGCCAGTACTCACTGTGCGGAGACCCCGACGACGTTCGCCGATGGCAGATTGCTGTGCGTCGCGTGCCCGACGGCCGAGGGGGGTCCATCCGACTGCACGACCAAGTGACTGAGGGCTCGGTGCTGACTGTCCGCGGCCCGCGAAACGGCTTTCCGCTCGTCGGCGACGCGCGACGGTATGCCTTTCTCGCCGGCGGCATAGGCATCACGCCGCTGCTACCCATGATGGCCGAGCTTGCGCGCCGGGGCGCGCACTGGCAGTTGCACTACGGCGGGCGGACACGCGCAGCGATGCCCTTTCTCGCCGAGCTCTCCAGTTACGGAAATAGAGTCGTGAGCCACCCTGAAGATGAAGAGGGCCTGCTTGACCTCCAAGCTATATGTGCTGACCTAGAGCCGGGGACGGCGGTGTACTGCTGCGGGCCGGAGCCGATGATCGAAGCCACGGAGCAAATTTGCGAGACCCGAGACGACCTGACACTGCACGTCGAACGCTTCGCGCCCAAGCAGAACGCGATACTCGAGCCCGAGTCAGAATTCGAAGTCTATTGCAGTACTTCGGATCTCACCCTTACCGTGCCTCCTGGCAGATCCATTCTCGAAGTCGCCCAAGAGGCCGGGCTCGAGCTGCTTAGCTCGTGCATGGAAGGCACCTGCGGCACCTGCGAGGTAGACGTTCTCGAAGGCCTACCAGACCATCGGGACTCGTTTCTCAGCCCTCAGGAGCGCGCATCGAACGAGTCGATGATGATCTGCGTATCACGCTGCCTCGGAAAAAAATTGACGATCGATATCTGAACACAGCGCCCTTAGTAATCGAGTGAAAGGCCACCTCCGTTGTCCGTGTCCCACGAAGATCTCATCGAGAAACTGCGCAATTTCTCCTCAGACGAGACCACACCTGAACTCGCCTATGAACTGTTTGCCGAAGCCAGAGAAGCCTGCCCTGTCGGCCGCAGTGACAAGCAAGGCGGCTTCCGGCTCCTGGTGAACTACGATGACGTCAAGGCTGTCCAGGGTGACTGGAAGACCTACGCATCGTCACCGAGCGTGACGCGCCCGTTCGCCGAACGACCCGCCTTTCCACCGCTGGAGCAGGATCCACCCGAACACACCTCATGGCGCGAGCTGTTCAGCCGGATATTGAACAACGAGACCGCCGCCCAGATCGAACCTCTTGTCCGGTCCGATGTCGTCGCACTGATCGACCGGCTGCGCGAGAGTGGCACTTTCGATCTCGTCGCGGACTTCGCCGAAGAATTGCCCTTGTTGGCGCTGTGTCACTTTCTCGGATTCGACGCCGAGAAGCGGGATGCCGTCCGCGCAAAGGCACTAGAGATGGTGGGCAGCCTGGGCGACCAAGAGCTTGCGGGCGCCACTTTCATGGCCCTGGCTCAATTGGGTGTCGAAGAGGTCCTCGCGCGACGCGACCAGCCGCGCGATGACTTCCTCACCGAGTTGTCCACCGCCGAGATCGATGGCGAGTTGCTCAGTGTCGAGCAGATCGCCATGACCATGAGTAGTTTCCTCGTGGCCGGTCACGGCACCACCGTGGCGGCTCTGTCAAGTCTGCTGTGCGACGTTCTATCGGCACCCGAAGTGAAAGCTCGGCTCTGTGCTGACCACGACCTTATTCCCGTAGCCATCGAAGAGACACTGCGTCTACACCCCCCCTTCTTCGGGTTATTCCGGCGTGCGGTCAAGCCGGCGACCATCGGTGACGTTGACATTGCCGAGAACGAGTCGGTGCTCTTGTGCTGGGCTGCGGCTAACCGTGATCCGAAGGTCTACGACGATCCCGATGCTTTTTCCCTCGATCGCAAGCAGTCTCGACGTAGCAGGCACCTGACTTTCGGCTTCGGCATCCACGCCTGCCCAGGAGCGCCCATTGCCCGCATGCAGATGAAGGTGGCGCTCGAAGAGCTTCTGACGCGGGCTCCCGAAATCGCCCTGGTCGATCCCGCGTCTGCGGTTTACGAGTTCCGCGGGACCGAAACCGCGGCGATCCCATCGCTTCCCGCGGTGTTCAAGTCGTGACCATGAAGGTGAGGATCGATACCGGACTCTGTGAGGGCCACGGGCAGTGCGTAAGCGCAGCACCGCAGGTCTTCGACATGGCGGACTCCGACGAATACGCACACGTTGTACTGGAAAGCCCCCCCGCGAGCATGCGAGGAGAAGTCGAATTCGCACAAAAGCTGTGCCCAACCAAAGCGGTCATCATCGACGGATAAGCGCGCAACAGGGGGTTTACGGATAAGACTAATAGTTGACGATGGTGTTGACGAGCGGTCCAGTGCCGCCTAGGCTGGACGACAGCGGCACCTGGATCGAGGAAGGTGGAACACGTGGCTGACAGCACGCCCACGGGGCTTCAGCACTTGGCGCGCGGCGTTGACCACGCGGCATTCCCGACGTTCGACCCCGCAGGCACCGTCCGCTTCTACCACGACATCTTGGGTTTTCCGATCGTGCACTCGGTCTGCGCAGTGGGCTGGGGTCCAGCGGACCACCCGGATTTCGTACACTTCTTCTTTGACATCGGCAAAGGCGATCGAATCGCGTTCTTCTATTACTTCGGGGTAGAGCGGTTCAGTCCCGACGGCGACGCGTACGCCACCCACGGGCCGGAGATTCCGGGGTTCTTCCGAGATTCCCGTCACTTGGCGATCCATGTGGATTCGGTTGACGTCCTCGAGGAATACCAACGCCGTCTGCAGTCCAACGACTGGCGTGTCGAAATGCGGGTCAAGCACGAGACGATCGAGTCGATCTACACCCATGACCCCAACGGGTATCTGGTCGAATTCACCTATCCCACGAGGGCGACCACCGTTGCCGACGATGATGATGCCGAGTTGACCGTGCAAGCTTTGCTCGATGTGGTTGCGTCGTCGGAAAAGCCTTCGCTGGCGGCGCTGTGGGCGCGCAAAGCCGAACTTATCCTGGAACACAGCGAGGATGTCTCACCGGCCGCGGAGCTCATTCGGTGATCCGCCTGTATGTGCTCAACGTGCCCGAATTCAAACCCGTCATCGACGAGGGCAGCGCCGTCGCCGACCATGCGCGGGTGATCGGCCACTATGTCGAGATCAGCAGTGAAGGCTCGTTGATCATCGACCGAAAGAAAGCGCGTGCGCGACGCGCAGTCTGGTTCAGCGCGATCGGCGCACTGAGCAACGGCAAGGTGACCCAGTTCGACAGCGACCAGCTGCATATCCAGCCGGAGTGACGACCGGCAACCAATCGATCTGACGAGAGAACAACTTGCACCTCGGCAGGTCTTTGGCCATCAACCGCGATTACATTTCGGAGGAGTGACATGTCGGTGCCTGTGTTGAAAGGCCTTTCCAACTTTCGGGGACCGGTATATACGCCCGGCGACGAAATGTTCGTGCGATCGCGCGCCATTTACAACACCCGGATGGGCGATCAACAGCCATCGGCTATCGCACGTGCTTTGGACGCCGATGACGTCATCGCCGCCGTGCGATTCGCTGCCGAGCAGGGGCGCGGTCTTGCGATCCGGGCCGGCGGGCACGGGGTGGACGGAAGCGCGATGCCCGACGATGCACTGGTTGTCGACCTCAGTGAGTTCAAGCAGATCTCCGTCGAACCCGACTCGCGTCGGGTGCGACTCGGCGCCGGTGTGCTGCTGGGCGAGATGGATGGAGCGCTCGCCGAATATGGTCTAGTGGTGCCCGCCGGGACGGTGAGCACCACCGGGGTCGCTGGGCTCACAATCGGCGGAGGCGTGGGCTACAACATGCGCGCCCGCGGCGCGACTGTAGACAGCCTTCTCGCATGCGAGATCGTCACGACCGACGGGCGCCTAGTACGTGCGAGCGCCGACGAGAACCCAGACTTGTTCTGGGCGGTTCGCGGTGGAGGCGGCAACTTCGGCGTGGTGGTCAACTTCGAGTTCCAGGCCCATCCCATACCGCAGATGGTGTCAGCCGGCATGATCCCGTTCTCGCTGGATCAGGCATCCGAGGTCCTTCAGTCTCTCCGCGAGTATATGCCCACGGCGCCAAGGGAATTGGCGCTGATTGCTGCCCTCACCCAGTGTCCCCCCCTGCCGCCGGTGCCGGTCGAAGCACACGGCACTGACGTTCTCATGTTCGTCGTCGTGTTCACCGGTCCACAAAGCGACTCCGATCGGGTGATGGCACAACTAGCAAGTTTGGGTAGGCCGGCTACCGTTGCTGTGCAACCGGTTCCGTGGCCCGCAGCCAATTCGATGCTCGACGTTATCGCGCCATACGGGCGACGTGTGTACACCAAGGGCGGGTACCTGAGCGAGCTTTCCGACAGTGCGATCGACGCGACCATCAAGCACGCGGGGATCGCCCCTGCTCCCACGGCACCTCCGACGCCCAGCACCGTGCAGAACCTTTGGGCCCTCGGCGGTGCGATCAGCGACGACTTCGAGGAAGATTCCTGCGCTTTCTCCCGAGAGGGCGCCACCTGGTTCTGGGAAGTGGCGACGCAATGGGATGACCCTTCCGACGACGCCACGTTCATGGCGTGGGCTGACGCCCTCGATGCTGAACTGCGGCCTGAGTTCAGGGATAACTGCTACATCAATCTCACAACCGACCTCGGCTCCGCGTGGCGCAAAGGTGCGTGGGGATCACCCGAAAAATATCGCCGCCTAGTCGATGCGAAGATCAAATGGGATCCGCAGAACATGCTGCGATACAACAAGAATATCGATCCGACCCCAACTAGTGCCGTTTGACCGTCCTTTTGATGGCCGTCGCTACAGGTAAGGCCAACCCCCGCATCGACGCGTCGCCGCCTGGTGAACGACGTGGCCAGTCATGGCTACCGGTCAGGGTCGGTGAACCCTACGATTGGCGCTGGCATGGGCTCAATGGGTGATTGCAACACTTCGTAGTCAGGGGTGTTGATGACGGGCCAGCCTCAGCTGTTGTCGGAGCAACGTCGGCATTGGGAGTTGACCGCAGCCGGGTGCCTTCTAAGGATGCCGGGGATGCGGCGGCGTGTTGGCGACGCTTGATAGCAAGCGGTCTCGCCGGTCTGGTGATGTGAATCCGCAATCGTCAGTACCCCACGGGCAGAAACGGCTGCGGTTGTCGGCTGATGAACGCGAACAGATCATGATCGGCACCGCTTAAGGTGAGTCGATCCGCTCGATGGCATCCCCGCTGGGCCGGGCCCCATCGACGATCATGCGCAAGATTGCCCACAACGGTGTCGTGCGAAGGTGTGTAGGCCGTTATCGGGCCCGGTATCGCTTCGGGGCCCGCCGGGCCGGCTGGGACGTTAAGTCGGGGCACTCGGCTACTGCCATCCCCGACAGGAACCATTGTTGCAACCAAACCTTGAAACCGCCTGGCTGAACGCATTCGATGACCGCGCCCGATGCGGCGGCAACCGCCTCAGATGCGCGTTCCCCTCACCGGTGACGCGTCGCGATCGCCCCGGCCGTGCGTCGCCGAGGAAAACCGTCCCGGGATGCTTTGCGATAAGCCCGAACTGGACCGATTCGGCTCTCGTTACGGGGCTAAAGCGTTGCCAGGACGTCGAGCCCGGCCTGAGCGATCGTGACGTCGTTTTCCGCCGATTCACCTCCGGCGGCGATTCCACCGACGATGGCGCCGTCGATGACGATCGGCAATCCGCCAGGCAACGCGACGTATGTTTGCGACGCCGTGGCGAGCTGGGCTGAGATTTCGGCCGGCACATCGCCGGTGGGTAGGCCACTGAACGCGGCAGTGCGTGCTTTTTTCGGCACGACTTCCACGGCGAGCGGGGTGGCTCCGTCCATCAGCACCCAGGCTCGCAACAGACCCGTAGCGTCCACGATTGCCACACCCGACGGCGCCTCGAGCTCGCGCGCCGCGTTGACCGCCGCCTTGAGCATCGCCAGCACCGATCCTTCGGGAAGCAGAGAATTGCTGTTGAACTTCGACACGGGACGGCTCCTTACTTCCTCGAGTTGAATGAGGTCTGTTCGCCCGGCGACAATGCCGTCCGCGACGATGTCTTGGTGGTCTCGGCGAGCTCGGACGGCGACAACGCTGCCCGTTTCCCTGCGGATGCGCTCTGCGACGGCTAACCGATCCATCACATCGGAGCGTGTATCGCCACCGTGCAACGCGATAACGGTGGCGCCGGACCGCAAGTATTCGCGTGCTAGATCTAGATAGTCTTCGCCGTGCGGCCCCCAGGCGTCCCCGGAGTTGACCTCGATCGTCGCCACGCCCGACGCCGCGTCGTGTCCGGACGGCGGCGGCAATCTGCGGTCGTCGAGCTTGATCGCCTCAGTATGCAGCGGGAGATTCAAAACCCAGTCTGTCAAGTTGGAATCGGGTACATCGTTGACAGGAATGTCAGCGAAGTCCGCAATTGCGTTGGCCGCCAACGCCGGATCTGTCTTGGCCAAGCTGTCCAGCGATACCACGCCGGCGCGACTTAGATAGGCCACTGCCACGCGCGATGGCGAGAGGTGCAGCCGCTGGGAAAAGGACTCCCACCAGAGTTGGCTTCGTGCCGCTCGCTCTTGCAGGCGTGCGACACTGGGCCGCCGACTGCGACTGAACCCGGCTAGGGCATCAGAGACGGGCTGGCCCTCGACGGTGTCCAGGTAGTCGACAAGTGCGATGGCACTTTCGAGGGCAACCTTGGTGCCCGAGCCCAGCGACGGGTGCACGGTCGCCACCGCGTCACCCAACAGCACGACGTTGCGGTAGGACCAACGGTCACATGCCAACGTGGTGAAGTGTGTCCAGCGTGAGCGGTTACCGAAGAAGTGGCCGCCCTTGAGCAACGCGCCGAAGGCCTCGGAGAGATACTTCAAAGCCTCCTCATCGGAGGAGGATTCCGATTCCCACGTGCGGTTGACGAACCCGGCGCGCTCTAGGGTGTCAACGCTGGCTTCGACGACGAACGTCGAAAGACCGGGGGCATAGGGGTAGGCATGCGCCACAAAAGTCCCAGCCGACGTCTGCACCGGATGAAAGACCGTGCCGTCCAACTCGATGTCAGCGGCGCACCAGATGAAGGCGCCGCGGCCGTTGGACTGGTGGACGCCCAGCTGCGGCGCGAATCGTGCGCGGGTTGAGCTCGATAGCCCGTCGGCTCCGACGACGATATCGGCTTCTTCCGTCAAATCGTCGACATGTACGCTCTTGCCGATATTGACGTCGGCGCCGGCCTCTGCGGCACTTTCGAGCAGTATCCGCAGCAGTTCCGAGCGCCTGATGGCACCGCTATGGAACTGCCCGAATTGCGTTGTGCCCTGGGGAAGGCGGAAGCTGGCGGAAGAGAAGGGGAAGGTAGCCGCCATCAAGCGATCAAAGACCACCGGATCGGCTACTTGCACCGCGTGCAACAGAGCTCTGGTCAGACCGACGCCAAATCCGAAAGTATCATCGGGCGGCAGCGTTTCGAAAACCGCAATCGTCCAGTCGGGGTGACGCAAGGCTGCCAATCTGGCGGTTAATGCGCCGGCGGGCCCACCGCCGATGATCTTTACGAGCATGGTGTCTCTATGCCTCCGTCAGAAGATTTGTGCAGGTGATGGGAAGAGGCTTCCGATCAAGCGAAGACGATCAGTCACCGGCGCCGATCACGTTGCGCAACGTGTCGACCCCATCGATCCGAACATCAACGTGATCGCCGGCCTGCAGGAATGCGCCGTCAACTCCGCCTTCGATCGCGGTGCCGGCGGGGGTGCCGGACAGAATCATGTCGCCAGCGCTCAGTGGAACGAATTCGCTGATGTAGCTGGCGATTCGGCCGAACGAATGGGCCATCTGGGCGGTGCTGCCCGACTGTCGTAACTCGTCGTTGACATGACAGGTGATCGAAAGATTGTCGACGGGCGGGTAGTTGACGACCATCCAGGGCCCGCAGCTATTCCCGGTGCGGAAGTTTTTAGTCAACGACCAGGTCAAGGGTCCATGGTCAGTTTGTGAAGCGCCGAGGGCTGTGTCGCGGATACTGAAGTCGTTCCATGCTGTATATCCCCAGAAACGAGCGGATAGCTCGTCGTGCGCATCGCTGCCGAGCACCACGGCCACTTCAGCTTCGTAGTCCAGGAATTTGGTTCCTGACGGAGGTACGATTGTGCGGTTCGGTCCGACCACCGTGCCAGGAATCACGTAGAACCCCCAGGGCGGCGCATCGTGGGCAGCTGAATTCGTCACGGATTCCGGCAGATTCAGCACTCCGGACATCTTCGAGGCGTGGGCCGGAAAGTTACCGCCCATCGCAAAGATCCGAGAGCCCGGATCGGGCAACGGGGGTTCGAGCTCCAACTCATCCAGGGGTGTCAGCGGGAGATCATGAGTTCTGCTGTCCCAACACCCAAAAGCATGCTCGGCAAGCAACCGAAGCGTCTCGCGCGCCTCGGTCCACCGCTCGATCATCGGCAGCCAGCTCTGCCGCTTGTCATCAAACAAAGCCTGAACCTCGTCGGCGATGTGGGGCTTCGCAGCGCGCAGCGTCTCGCCGGCTGCAGAGATGTCGAGTACCTCGAGGCGCCCATTGGCCTCGAGTATCAGGCCGGTGGCGCCACCATGTGCGCGGACGAGCCTCATCCTCGCTCGCCTCGATCGTCGGCGAGCCGTCGGGAGGGGGTCATTGTTCGCCGTCACACAGAGCGCGGAACAGCGCAGCCGGCTCAGCGTTGCCGCGGCCTGCATCGCTGAGCCGGTGATAGCGATCGGCGACGATCTGCGACAAGTCAGTGGGAGCACCGATTTCTCGGGCGAACGCAATGACCTCGTCGACATCCTTCAAGGTCATGTCGACGGTGACAAGTGTTGCGTCGAAGTTACCGGCGGCGATCATCGGGGCGCGAATCTGAAACTGCCCCGAGGTGGCGCCGGGGCTCGCTGAGATGAGTTCGGCGACCTGGCTGAGATCGAGGCCGGCACGTTGGGCATACACCATCGCCTCGACGGCGGCCGTGACATGGATGGTCGCCAAGAACTGGGCGACGAACTTGATCTTCGAACCGTTGAATTCGGTCCCGACATAGGTGACTTTAGGGCACATGGCCTGCAGTACCGCTTCGTAAGTGAGGTACGCGTCCCGGTCGCCGCTGGCATAGATCATCGCGATCTTCATAGCCACCATCGGTGGCGTACCGCTCACTGGTGCATCGATAAATTGAGAATGCCTGTCGATCAATAGCTTTCGTGTGCCTTGCTTGACATCCAAGGGCAGGGTGCTGCACTCGATGACGGTTGGGACCGCGCTGGCGCGAAGAATTCCGTCTGGGCCGTCGATGACGTCCTGAAACGCCGCTGCGGACGGCATGCAGGTCACGATGACGTCGGCGGCTTCGGCCACGTCGCGGGGCGAGCCGTCCCCTGCAACAGCGCCGCCGGCGGCAATCAATTCCTCGGATCGGCCGCGCTTGGTGGAGATGACACGAAACCCGTTGTCAAGCAACCCCTTTGCCAAGGGTAAGCCCAGCCGACCCACGCCGATGAAACCCACGGTGAGCGCACTCATGTGAAACTCCTCTGATCAAGACCACGACGAAGACCCGCCGCTCCGGTATCAGCTGTCGGTGACTGCAAAGGTCTCGTTGAGATCCGCTCCCAGCAACGCATCGGGTGGGGGCGGTCCCATCAGCTCGGCCGGGGGTGCGCCGGTGTTCCATTCATCGACGGCGTGCGAATCGGCGACAGTCCAGGTGCGCGGCACGTAGGTCGGGTCGTGGAGGATGATCTCCTCTTCCACCGAGTATTCGAACCAGTAGCCCTCGGCGTCGCGGAAGTAGAGAGCGATGTTGTGTCCTGGACCGTGCCGCAACGGGCCCCATTCGATGCGTACGTCGTTGGCTTGCAGAGCTTCTGCGGTGGCGTAAAAGGAATCGACATTCTTCATGCTGAACTGCAAATGGTGCAGCGCAGTGTCCGGTGTCCTCACCAAGACCACATCGTGATAAAGGTAGCGGCCAGGGGACCGCATGAAACCCATCACCTGTACTCCGCCAGGGCCCATGATGCGGCTGGAGTACAGCTGACCGAGCGTGTCGAGCATGAAGGCTTCCTCGGCCTCGAAATCGGCGGCTCCAAGTCCGAGATGATCGGCGACAACTGGTTCGGGGCCGCCGGTCTCAGGTGCCTCGATGAGATGGGCAACCGGAATTGCAGTGCTCACGCCTGTCGTCAACTCGAGACAGTGACCGGCCGGCGTCAAAACCCTGACCGCGGGCGCTCCCTCCCACCCGGCCGATTCAAGTTTGGATACCTTGGCGCCCGCTGCCTCCAAGCGGCTGACCGCGGCGTCGAGTGTCTTGGCATCGTGCACCAGATAACTCACGTGGTGTAGCCCGTGATCGTCGCCGGGTTTGTAGACCAGGGAGTATCGATCGACACCGTGCGCACTGAGATAGTGAGTACCGTCGGGATCGGCGTGGACGAGCGAGAATCCCATCCTTTCAGCCGCGAATGCCGCGGCCGTTTCCGGGTTTTTAGCGTTCAGTGCGATGTAGTTGACACGCTCGATGCCGATCGGTGACAACGCTGCCTCCTGATGTCGGGTTGATGTCGCAACGCGGCTGATTTATTCGGTGTTGCCACCAGCCGGCAGGTCTCAGCTTACGGTGACGCCGACTATTTGACAATAGCGTTGGGTGCCCTTAACGTGACTGGCATTACAGCGATTCTCGCGCACAAGACCATCGCCTGGGAGGAATTCTGTGTCCGCAATGACCACCACTGACGAGGCCCTGGAACCGGATACAGAGGAGCAGCTGATCGCCAAGGCGGCGCAGTTGTCCACGCTGCTCGCCGAGCACGCCGACGAAGCGTCGCAACTGACCCGGCCAGCTGACACGGTCATCGAGGCGCTTCGTGACGCCGGCATGTTCAAGCTGACGACGCCTCGATCACGCGGTGGCTACCAGGTGTCGCTGCAGACCTTCATCAGGATCGGCGAAGAGTTGGCGCGTGGGTGTGCATCAACGTCGTGGGTCACCAGCATCTACAACGGCGGCATCTATATGAGCTGCACCTTCCCCGACCGGGCGCTAGACGAGGTGTTCGCCGATGGTGCGCCTTTGATGTGTTCGAACTTCACACCCTCAGGGCAGGCCATTCCCACCGATGGCGGCTATCGCATCACGGCCTCGTGGCGGTTCTGCAGCGGCCAGCATCACGCTGACTGGGGCCTGATGGCCTCGATGATCGTTCGCGATGGTCAAGATCCCGAGCCCGCCACTTTCATCATCCGACGCTCCGACATGGTGGCCGCTGACGACTGGCACGTCAGTGGTCTGCGCGGATCGGGATCCAACACGCTCTCGGTTGAGGATTTGTTCGTTCCTGAGCACATGGTGCAGCCGATCGCGGTTGCCGCCATGGCGGACACCCGTTCTGAATCACTTGCCTCCGATAGCTACTTCAAGGTGCCTCATATCCCTTTCTTTACTGCCGGAGCCACCGGTGCCCCACTCGGAATGGCGAGGGCGGCAATGGATTTGTTTGCATCAAGAATTCACAAGCGTGGTATCACGTACACGACTTACGCCA
The DNA here is from genome assembly GCF_002104765.1 of Mycolicibacterium vulneris. Classification (GTDB taxonomy): domain Bacteria; phylum Actinomycetota; class Actinomycetes; order Mycobacteriales; family Mycobacteriaceae; genus Mycobacterium; species Mycobacterium vulneris. The sequence continues at coordinate 123,496 of NZ_NCXM01000010.1, read as the reverse complement.
AGCAGTCCGACGCGGTGGTCACGCATCTGCAGATGGATGAAGCGATCATGAAGATCGACGAGGCGCGTTTCCATGCCGAGCGGGCCGTCGAGACCGCCTTGAAGGTCTCTGAGAACCTCGCCGATGTGGCGAGCCGGGTGAGAATCCGGTCGGATGCAGCCTGGTGCTTTCGCCGCAGCCGTGAAGCGATCGAGGTCATCCGCCAAGCCGCCGGCGCGAGCGCTCTGACTCTGTCGAATCCGATGGGCCGCATCGTGGATGACATCGAAGCGCTTACGGTGCACTCGTTCCTCGTCTTCAGCACAAATGCCGAACTGCACGGCCGGGTCCGCTGCGGACTGGCTCCGGACGTGCCGTTCTTCTGATCTGTCGGCTCACCGATCACCGCCGTTGCACCGAGGAGCGAATTCCGCGTGTCTATTTCAGACCGAGCCCCCGATAGCTCGTCTCTGTTGACACGCAGCTCATTTCGAGTGGTGATGGCCGACACTGACGCGGCGCGCGTTATTTACTTCGGAGCCCCGCTGCTATGGGCCGAGCGGCTGGTTTCCACTTGGCTCGCCGACGTCGGCTGCGGAACCTTCGACGCGTTGGCCAACGGGTATGGTCTGCCCGCCGTGCGGTGCGAAATGGAATACGCGTCGGCGCTGCGGCTCGATGATCGAGTGCAGGCCACATTGTGGGTCGACACGCTCTCCGCACGATCGGTCACTTTTCGTTCCGAATTCACCAAGGTCGGCGAAACGAACCCGGCGGTGATTGTGCGTGTGAAGCAGGTTCAGGCCGCTGTCAATGGGTCCGGTCTCCGATCGGTCCGCCTGCTTCCCAAATTATCTGAAGCACTGAGCAATACGGCAATACGGACGTAATAGCAGCACTAGGTAGGGACAGATGACTCAAACCACCACCGGGCATGCTCCGGCACCGGCCGGCTATCAACCCTCGGGCAGGGGCCGTGCGGCGCTAGCGATCGACTTTTGGCCCGCACGCCTCCCCGATGGCGTATCCGCGCGTTCGGAAACCCTGATTACCTTCGACGGCGAAGTCACCCGGGGAACGTTGTATCAACCACGCGAACGCACACGCACCGTGTTCTGCCTGATGCATCCACGTCAAGACCTTCGTCAACACCCGCTGATCCCCGAGTTACTGAGATCGGGGAACGCGGTATGGGCACAGGTGGGGCGTGATGTCGGCAACGATCTGCGGCTTGTGCACGAAAACGCGTTACTCGACGTGGCCGCAGCGATGGAGTGGCTGCGGCGGGAAGGCTTCGAGCACATCTTCCTGATCGGCCATTCGGGAGGCGGCGGCCTCTACTCGTACTACGCTGAACAATCAGAAGCGCAACCGGATTCGCGAATCTCGCGTACCCCGGGCGGCGCGCCAACGAAGCTCGGGGATGCGCCGATGCCTGCGCCCGACGGCCTGGTACTCATCGCTCCGCATCCGGGCCAAGGCAAGCTCTTGCAAGCGGCCATCGATCCATCGGTTACCGACGAAGCCGATCCTTTCTCGGTCGATCCGGGCCTGGATCCCTTCGATCCTGCTAATGGCTTTGGAACCGCTGAAGAGGGCGGCTCACAGTATTCAGAGGCTTTTGTTATCGCCTACCGGGACGCACAGGCGGAGCGGGTGGCCCGCATCGACGCGCGGGCGCGCGAACTGATTGCCGAGCAGCTGTCGGCCCGCAAGAAGATCAAGGCCGGTACCGCTACTCGCGCGGATAAGCGCCGTAGCATCCTCACCCCGGTCATCACCACCTACCGCACCGACGCGGACCTCCGCTGTACGGACCTGCGGCTGGACAAATCCGAGCGGCCCTACGGTTCAGTGATCAGCGCCAAGCCGTCAGTGTCAAATTACGGCGTCAACGGGTTCGGTCGGCTGACCACACCCGAGGCCTGGCTGTCGACATGGTCTGGTCTGTCGGCCAACGCATCGGTGGCCCGCTCCCTGGCGGGTGTATCCGCGCCAGTACTCATCATTGAGTTCACCGGTGACTGCTCGGTGTTTCCCAGCGACATCAGCCAGGCGATGGCCAGCGCAGCGTCTGTCGACGTGACCCATCATCCGATTCGCGCCGACCACTTCGGTCGACCGCTCGCCGATGGCGAGCCTGACGGTATGCCGTTGGCGGGACATAAGATAACCACGTGGGCCAGCGAACGGGCTTCGCGATGATCGGAATCGAAGACGCGGACGTCGCCGACAAGGTAACTCCCTATCCTGATTCGTTGGCCGCTCGCTATCGGGCAGCCGGGTTCTGGAGGCCTCGGACGTTGTGTCAGGAGCTGCAGGAGTCTGTCGAACGCTTTTCCGATCGGCTCGCTGTGGTCGATCCCGGTGTCAGCATGACCTACGCCGAGCTGGGAGATCTCACCGATCGGATTGCGACCGGCTTGCTTCAGGCGGGTCTGAAGCCCGGCGAGCGTGTCTTGTTCCAGACGACCAACCACATCTGGGCCGTACTGGGGTGGTACGGCGTGCTCAAAGCCGGCCTCGTTCCGGTGGCGACCCTGGCCCAGCATCGTTGGCACGAAATCAGTGCGATCGCCGGGCAGTGTGCGCCGGCCGCGCACCTGTACGAGCCCGGGTTCACGGGTCATGATTTGCGCAGCCTCGCAACAGAAATCGCACACGCACAACCGAGCCTGCGCATCAAGCTCACGGTCGGAACGACCGCACCTGCCTCGGACGAACTTTCGATCGAATCGCTGGCCGAAGCCAACGAATCTACAGGTCAGCAGCGACGTCTCACCATAGAGCAGGTTCAACGCCAACTCTCCCCGGAGAGTCTGGCGGTGCTGCAACTCTCCGGCGGAACAACGAGTGTGCCCAAACTCATTCCGCGCCTCAGCACCGAATACTGGTACAACGCCGCTCAGTGGGGCGACGCGACGAATATGGACTCGACCAGCGTTGCCGTGCATCTGCTTCCGTTGATCCACAACGCAGGCATCGTCTGTGCGCTTCACGCGGCACATTCAGTCGGGGCGTGTTTTGCCACCAGCCCCCCGGACACCGCGGCCTTCTTGCGGTTGGCGTCGACTGTAACCATCACCCACATGCTGATGACACGGCCGATCGCGCGTGTCATTGAGGCTGATTCACGACTGCGGGCGGCCCTGGCGGGCCTGCGCACGGTCGCCTGGGCCGACCGCTCAGTGCCCAGCGCCGTGGTCGACGAGTACGAGACCGGAGCGTGCAAGGTCATTCAGATGTTCGGCATGGGCGAGGGCATGTGCATGTTCTCCCCGCGCGATGCTTCAGCGGAGATCCGGCACGGTACACAGGGAACCCCAATCTCTCCCGGGGACGAGGTGCGGGTGCTCGACCCCGGCAGTGAGCGACAGGTACCGCCGGGAACATCGGGGGAGCTGTGCGCCAGGGGTCCATACACCATCCGCGGTTATTTCGCTGCCCCGGAACGCAACGCCGAAGCCTTCACTTCCGACGGCTTCTACCGTACGGGCGACATCGTCACAGAGATTCTCGACGGCGCCAAGTCTTACTACCGACTTGAGGACCGGATAAAGGACCTGATCAATCGGGGTGGCGAGAAGATCAACGCCGAAGAGGTCGAGCTGTTACTCCTCAGGCACGAGGGGATCGAGCGTGCGGCACTGGTGGCGATGCCCGACTCGCGTTTAGGCGAGCGGGCCTGCGCCTTCGTGGTTTTACGTCAGGGATCCGAGGCAATCGAGCTCGAGACCATCAAGCAATTCCTTTCGGATCAAGGCGTGGCAAAGTTCAAATGGCCTGAGCGCCTTGAGATCCGAACTGAACTCCCGCTGACCAATATCCACAAAGTGAATAAGGCGATTCTTCGCGAAGAGATCGCGACATTGCTCGCCGACGAAGGGTAATCGTCGATGAAATGGGTCACGCGCCAGACAGTGCACCTCGATCGTGTCGCCTCACCGTGGCTCATCAAACGCTTCGTGGATCCGGAGGCGCAATTTCTCTTTGTCGATGCCGACGGGCCGTGGCCCGAAGACGCCACACCGTTCGCACTGCCGGGCGCAGCGTTGGGGATACATGATCACGACGGAACGACTTTCGACAAGATCCTGCGCGCTTACCGCCTGCAATCACCGGTGCTGGAGGATATGGCCGCTGTCATTCGCGCGGGCGTGCACCACGTCCTGCAAGAAGATCAGGGCGATACCCCGGACTCGGTGATCCAACTCGGCGTTGCATGGGCTCTCTTATCGGAGGGCCTTATGCTTCAGCGCGGCGACGACCAAGCGATCATCGATGCGTCGATGGAGGCATACGACGCGCTTTTCGCCGCGTTGTGGGCTCGGCGGCTCGACGCCAGGAGCGGTCGAGAAGTTTTCTGGGAACGTATGGCCTCGCTCAGATCGCAGTGGCAGCAGGAATCTCCACTGTCTTCCGGGCAAGCTTGACGGCGGCCAATCGCGAACCGTACCGGTGCTGGCGGCGTTGCTCGTAGGGATCAGCGCTTCTTATCGGCATCGTCGAGCAAGCGCTCGAGGTAGGCGACATCCTGACGGAGCAGCGACAACGCGGCTCGCGGTCCAGTCGCCGCTGTCACCCTGTTCTCCGCCTGCAGCACGCTCGCTACTGCCATGTCGGCGATGTCGGTGGCGACCTGATCAGCGCTGGCCGCGTCGTCTTCGTGGAACCACCACGCTACCCAGTTGCACATACCGATCACCGCCAACGCGGCGATCCGCGGATTCACCGGGCGAAACTGGCCTGCGTCGATACCAGCTTGGATGACTTCGATGAGGTTGCGCAACATCTTGCGTTTGGTGGTCTCGTGAACCTTCGCCAGATCTTCGGGCAATTCGGCTTCGGAACGAGCCAGCAGTAAGAAGCGCGTGGGGTGCAGGGCACGGTTATGCGCCATCAGATAGGCGACCTTGGACAGTTTCTGCACAGGGTCAATCGTCTTGTTGGTTGTCACCCGCAGGATCTGCGCCGTGTTTCCTGCCGTGATCTCGGTGACGAGCCTGGAAAGCAGATCTTCCTTGCTCTTGACGTAGTAGTAGAGAGCCGGACGGGTGATGCCCATGGCATCGGCGATATCTTGGAGGCTGGTGCCGGCGAAGCCGCGCTCGGCGAAAAGCTTGGCCGCGGTTTCGTACATCTGGTTTTCGACTAGCTCTTTGCGCATGCTGGCTGCAGGCGTGGACTGCGCGTTGCCATCCCGGGTTGCCTCACGCGCCCCGGAACCCGACGCAGTCTCTGTCGCTTTCGCCATTGACCCATCCTAATTGCCGAAACGCTCAATCTATGGAGATCCGAACGCGTGGTGCGCCAAGAGTCCCCAAGCCACGCTGGCCAAAGACGCGCGGCAGCCATGGGTCATCCTGCGGAGCCGTGAACAGCCCTTCGTCGGGCGTCTCTGAACCGCAAGGTGGTGTCCCGCCAATGATCGAATCAACGCTACAGTCAACTATCAGTCGTATGTGTAAACTCATCTCGTTCAGAATTGCTCGAACTCAAGGAGTCGACACATGGCCATCACCGTCCAGATGCCGACGCTCGGCGAGAGCGTCACGGAAGGGACAGTGACCCGGTGGCTGAAGCAGGAGGGGGACACCGTCGCCCTCGACGAGCCTCTGCTGGAGGTGTCGACAGACAAAGTTGACACCGAAATACCCTCCCCGGCGGCGGGCGTGCTCACAGAAATCCTCGCGCGCGAGGATGAAACCGTCGCGGTGGGCAGCGATCTGGCGCTCATCGGCGAAGCTGACGCCGCAGCCCCCGACGTAATGGTCGACGACGGGCCGCCGCCGACTCGTGTCGCCGCGCCGCCCGAGCCCGTCCAGGCGCCCGCTCCCGACAGGCAGTCCGGATCGGAGCTCGACGCTCCAGAGCAGGCCGCCAGCGAGGACGCTGAGACGTTGTCGGTGACGATGCCCGAGCTGGGCGAGTCGATCACCGAGGGCACGGTGACTCGCTGGCTGAAGAACGTCGGCGACTACGTGGAAGTGAATGAGGCGCTCGTAGAAGTCTCCACCGACAAGGTCGATACGGAGATCCCGTCGCCGGCTGCGGGAACGCTGTTGGCGATCACCGCCGCAGCAGACCAGGTCGTCCAAGTCGGTGCCGAGCTGGGAAAGATCGGCGCGGCTAGGACGCTTTCATCCGCGCCGCCGCGAGCATCAGAGGCGCCGCCGCCACAATCCCAACGAGAAAGTCAGACGGCACAAGAGCCGGCACCGCAGTTCGTAGCGGACGCGGAGCCCTGTGACGACCCCGCGTCCGGTGCCGACCCTGCGGCCAGGCTCGTCCCCGAGCCCGCCGCACCGCCCGCGCCGGCACCTGTCGACGGGCGCACCACTGCCGGACGCAGGCACCCAGCAGACCGCAGTCAGCAAATTTCACCGTCGCGTGCCGATGCGCCGGTCCGCGGCACGGTCCAGAAGGCCAGCAGGATCCGTCAGCTGACCGCCGTTAAGACTCACGAATCGCTTTTGGGCACAGCGCAATTAACGCAGACCCACGAGGTCGACATGACGGCGATCGTGGCGCTTCGGGCGCGGGCCAAGAAAGCTTTCGCCGAGCGCGAAGGAGTTAACTTGACGTTCCTTCCGTTTATCGCGAGCGCCGTGATCGATGCGTTGAAAACCCATCCCAACATCAACGCAAGCTATGACGAGGAGTCGAAAGCGATCACCTACCATGACGCCGAACACCTTGGTTTCGCCGTCGATACGGCGAGGGGACTGCTGGCACCTGTCGTGTCCAATGCCGGTGACCTCTCGCTGGGCGGGTTGGCCCGGGCAATCGTCGATGTCGCAGCGCGGGCGCGTTCTGGCGACCTGGCTCCAAACGAATTGTCAGGTGGAACCTTCACCATCACCAACATCGGCAGTGAGGGTGGGCTGTTTGACACACCAATCCTGGTGACACCCCAGGCGGCGATCCTGGCCACCGGGGTGATCCGTAAGGAACCCAGGGTGGTGCTCGACGCCATCGGCAATGAGTCAATCGGCGTGCGGTCGGTCTGCTACCTGTCAATGACCTATGACCATCGACTGGTGGATGGCGCCGATGCCGGCCGTTTCTTGAGTGCGGTCAAGCGTCGCCTCGAGGCTGCGGATTTCGCCGACGAACTTGATCTAGAGCAGGGGCGCGGGTGACACCTTTGTGGCGGCCTACGGACTGAGCCATAAATTCTGGCCTCATCGGAGGATCGGACACGGCCACAGCCTGGCCACAGAGCACCTGAGCAACAATTGTTGGGAGATCTACGATGCAGTTGATTTATCAACACAAACGTAGCATCGTCTGGTGGGTGGCGCAGCTGCCGATAGTGAGCGCCCTCGTCATCGGGTAGCGAAAGGTATGAAGCAATGGCGGACCAATTCGACAACCGTCCAACTCTGTTCGTAGTCAGGCACCTCCCAGGCCCGAACTTTCGACCGGAGGTCGCGCCCACCGAACAGGACGGCGTCGCCGAACACTTCGCATACATCCAGCAACTCGAAGAGACGGGGGCGATCCTGCTGAGTGGACCGCTGCTCGCGCAAGGCGCTGGTGGCCTGATGGTCCTCAGTCCCCACATCGACGCGGCTGAGGCTTCCCGCATCGCGGAAAACGATCCGGCGACCAAGTCGGGTTTGGTCGTCGCCGACGTGCTGCCATGGATGATTACCGCGGGCGACTTCTCGTATCTGACCCCAACCGGTGTCAAGCCGGCCGGCGCCGAGTAACTCAGTGATGCTTGAACTCTTTGGTTTCCGCGCCGTATCAGCTCTACGAACGCATTTCGGCGCGCGAGCCTTCCGCTGCCACGCGACGCGGTAGAAGCTGACCGATGGCGAAAAGAGGTGTCACGCCGACTCCTTTCGATGCGACGGACGACGTGCCATCTTTTTCACTCGTCTCTGAGTCGTTGGCGGATGGCGGTGAACTCGGGGACGGCCAAGCAAGTGGCTCATGGAAGCCGGTCGGTCAGACATCTCACCTCACCTGAGATGGTTCGGATTCCCGACAGAGACAAAGAGTTTCGCCATGACCGGTCACGGCACCCGCACCGCCAACTACTTCGCCGTGCACGCCGTGAGAATGGCCAGGCTCGAGACAGGTGTCGGCTCGACGCCCGCCAATCTGGGGATTTCAGTTGTTCAGTAACTCGCTAAAGCGTGCAGTAATCCGCGCAACGTATGAATGGAAATAGCTCGATGCGACGAGTTCAGCGGGTGCGGAACTAGATGCACTCTCCGACAACGGAAGTCAACGATTATGGACCTACGCGTCAATGGCTATACGGGCATCGGGCTGCCGCGCTCCAGTCGGCGTCATCGTTGGAGCACGCTGCAGTTGGATGACGCACCGCCCATGGGGAAAGTCAGTGAATGTGTGTCGCCAAGGACGCGTCGATTCCCCCCAAGACGGCGGCACGCGATCGCGACGTGGTGGTCATCGGGAGTGGGCTCAAGGGGCTGGTTGCCGCCAACCTACTTAGCCTACTTAGCTGATGCGCGCCTCGACGCCATTGTCTTGGAACGTCGTCGGCGATCGGCGGGCTGACCAGGTCGGACTTCCTGTCAAGGAGCGTGCTGCATCGGGTCCAACTTCGATTCCGCAGCCACTACCGACACCGATACCTTCGGCCGCTGCCTGCCGCGGGGTAATGGGGGACTTGCCATTCCAGCGGTTGGTGTATCGCACCGGCGATGATTTGGCCTAACCTCAACGCTGCCAAATGCCAGATTACGATGGTGCCGACTATTTGACAACCCCGTTGGCGAAATATACTGTGACAGCGGTTACAGTCAGCGTTCGCGTTGGCACCGCGGTGTCTCTCAAGGGCCGTCGTACGAGGAGTAGGGCTATGCCGCGCCTAGATCCGCAAGCAGCCAGGAATTCCGCCCGCAAGGGCGTGCCAGGCGGCGCCGCGGCCTGTCGAGCGCCCCGATGAGGCCTCCTGTCCGGCGTGGTCGAAGAGCGACGCGATCGGCGTCGTCGACGACACCCATGTCCGCGCTGAGCGCCGGATCGCGTGAATGTCCTTGCGCCTCAACGGGATCGACTCATCTGCCCTTCAGCCGTACTTCGTCTTGCGGGCCGACTCGGGAACCGCTTTACGCGTGTCGGCGTCGCGCCGTCTCGTTCCTTGGAAGTTCTATCGAGAATTTTTGAGACTGTGTTCAAAAATGCTCCGATGTGGTGTACCTTGCCTCAGGAGCAGCGTTGTGAGCCGGAGCACAAGGCAAACGACAGCGGTCAGCGCGACGGGGAGGAGGCGAGTTTTCGATGGCAACAGAGACGCCGACGGCGGCGACTACGCGCGCCGGGTCAGCAAACGGCGACAGCGGGCACCGCGGCGCCCTGCATCGCGCACCTTTCGGCAACGGCGCCCCGCCGGATGGCTGGCGCGCGGTACTGACGCAGCCCGGCGCCAGCGTCGCCAAGGCTGCATCGCGAGTCGGCGCGATTCCGGCGCGCAGCACGGCGACCACGGGTCGCGCTGTACTGATGGCGGCCGCGGTCTTGCGGTATGCCGTCATCGACACAATTTCGATGCGGTTACCCGTCGGTGAGCTCATCGTGCAGGCCTGGACCCTGCTCAAGGTGACGGCAGTTCCAGCGGTGCTGATGGCGGTGCCCTTCGGCGCGATGATCGCTGTCCAGGTGTCCGGCCTCGTCAACGAGGTGGGGGCAAACTCACTTATCGGGTCGGCAATCGGGGTCGGTGTGGTTCGCCAGGGCGCACCAATGACCGCGGGTTTGCTGATGGGCGGCGCCGCGGCCTCGGCGATCGCCGCCGACTTCGGGGCCAGAGCGATCCGCGAGGAACTCGATGCACTGAGAACACTCGGTATCGATCCGGTGCAGCGTCTGGTCGTGCCGCGCTTTCTGGCCCTGGTACTCATCGCGCCGATCTTGTGCACCATCGTCATCGCATCCGGAGTGGCAGCAGCCTTCACGATCTCCGTCACCGTCAACGACGTGACGCCCGGAAGCTTCTGGCTGTCATTCGGTTCGTTTGCGAAGATGGTCGACGTCTGGTTTGCGATGGGCAAGACCATCACCTTCGCCGCGTTTGTCGCAATAATCTCCTCGATGCGGGGCATGGAGGCCAAGGGCGGACCGCGTGGTGTCGCAGATGCAGTCAACGCCGCTGTCGTACTCAACGTCGTCTGCATCGTGACCGCAAATCTGGCGATCACTCAGCTGGAGACGATGTTCTTCCCCATGGCGGTGGCATAGTGGCGCAGCCGATACTGCCAGGCGCTCGGGCCGTCCCGTCAAAGTATCTGAATCTTGGCCGGGCACCGGTCAGATTTGTTAATGGGACACTGAGAACCGCAGGCCAATGGGTGGTGTTCATCGCCCAGACCGTGTGGCTGCTACCGACAACTATTCGGCGGTATTCACGGGAAACAGTGCGAGTGATGAACAGCCTGGCGTGGGGCCGGGGTTCGATAGTCGTCGACGGCGGCGTGATCAGCATCCTAACGATCCTTGGTGTGACCATCGGCGCAATGGTGGCCATCGAAGCTTTTGCGACGCTCAATTTGATCGGCCTCGGCGCGCTGTCCGGAATCATCGGCGGGTGGGGAAACGTCCGAGAGATGGCACCGCTGGTCACCGGCGTCGCGTTCGCCTCCCAAGCCGGCTGCCGTATGACTGCCGAAATCGGCTCCATGCGGATCGCGGACGAAATTGATGCCACCGAGGCGATGGGGCTGCGATCGATACCCTTCGTTGTGGGCACTCGTCTCGTCGGCGGGATGATATGTGTGGTACCCGGCTTTCTGCTCGAGTTGATGGTCGCGTTCTTTACCTCGGATTTGGTGATTCGCATTTCTTACAATCAACCAGCCGGAACATACAATCACTACTTTGTTCAATTCCTCTCCCCGACAGACATTGCATATTCGCTCGCCAAGGCGATTATTTACTGCGCCGCCGCCACGTTGATTCACTGTTACTACGGTTATTTCGCATCAGGCGGGCCCGTTGGGGTCGGGCAGGCTTCTGGACGCGCAATTCGCGCGAGTCTCGTCACCATCATGGTCCTCGACATTATGACGACCGTCATGATTTGGGGCTGGACACCGAAATTCGAGTTCAAGGGCTAGGGGAGAAGCTTTGCTATTCCGGATGTCGGAGGCTGCCGAAGCGCGCCGGCTGACCATCATCGGCGCGGTGCTCGCGCTGTGCTTGTTGGTGACGGGCGTTTTGATCGCCGTGAATCCATTCCGTGGCCGCCCGGCGAACCGTATCTCGATCGTCATGGACCTGCCGTATCTGGGTCAGGGAGTCACCGCGGGTACCGCGCTGATAATGCACGGAGTCAACGTCGGCCAAGTCACCTCCGTGTCAAGCCTTGCCAACGGTGGTGTCCGGCTCAACGCTGACGTCCGATCGGGACCTACTGCCGGTTTAACAGACAAGATGAACGTTGACTTCCGGCCGTCCAATTATTTCGGTGTCACCGCCATCAACCTGGTTGCCGGCACGGGCGGGGCACCGCTGCGGAATGGCTCGCGAATCGACACCGTTCCAAAGGGAAACTTCACGCTGCAGGCGTTGCTCTACCGTCTGGGTGAGATCACCGGCGGCGTAGTGACGCCGCAATTGGTGCGTGTGATGGACCGCGCCACGCGGTTCACCGACGGGCTCAATCCACTCATCGAGACAATCGTGGTCGCGGCCGAGGCGGTGACCAAGGTGCAGACGGTAAGTACCGAGCAGCTTTTGAGAAACACGACGGGTGTGAGTGTTGCATTCCCAGGCACGCTGGACTCGATTACTTCTGCTGGCTATAACTTCGATCACAACTCTGGATTCGTGAGGTTCATGCAGACCGCCGACGGCTGCCTTCCCGGTCAAGATTTTGTCAACCTTGCCCCTTCCCTCGGCCAGTATCAAACAGATGAATATTGGAACAAGAGGTCTATAGCGACGCTTGACCTGCTGGCGAATAGATTCTTCGGTGCATTGGGCAAGCTATTGTCATCCCACCCGCAAGATTTGATGCCTGCGGTTGATCTGGTCAAAACTCTGACCGATGTAGTGCCCGGTCTGATAACACCGGCCAATATCTCCTCTGACTTGGTGGAGTTGCGAACTCGACTAGAAAATCTGTATGCGGGATCCCCTGAACAGCGGGCGATACAGACACACATCGTGCTCGATGAATTACCCGGTGTGGCTGCCCCGCTCGGTGCGATAGGAGCCCAGTGATCACGCCCAAGGCCGCATTATGGCGATTTGCTTTGGCCGCCGCCGCCGCACTTGCGGTGTTCATCGTCCTGGTCAATGTCCTGCGACAACCAGTTGCCGCAGCCACGCGCTCCTACACAGCTCAATTCACGGATGCGTCGGGCCTGCACGTCGACGCTGACGTGCGCGTCCGGGGAGTGCGGGTCGGGAAAGTCAAATCGCTGGCGCTCGAGCGTAGGGCTGGACAGAGCGTCGCAACGGTCGAGTTCAGTCTCGACAAGCGCTACGCAGTGGTGTCCACGTCGCGGTTGGCCATCAAGTACCAGGCGCTCACCGGGTTGCGCTACGTCGATGTCGTCAATCCGTCCGAGACGGCGCCGGCGGCGAGCATTGTGTCGCATGTTCCGATCACCATGACGCAACCGTCGTTCGACATCACCACTCTGTTCAACGGGCTGCAGCCCGTCATCGCGACCTTGAGTCCCAGCGATATCGACACCTTTACCGAGAATGCCGCGACGTATCTGTCGGGTGAGGGCGGACTCAAGCCGATGCTCGAAAGCGTCCGAAAGCTGACCCAGTTCGCGTCCGACCGCGAACAAGTCATCGCGACGGTGATGCGCAACCTCGACGCTGTGGCAGACACGTTCGGCGGGCATTCGAAAGATTTCGTCCAGGTCCTGAAGTGGTTGAATCAGCCGTTGGACGCGGCGATCTCGGTCATGGACGAGTTTCGTAAGTCGGAACTGTATGGCCCTGCCTTCACCGAGCCCACTCTCCAAGTCCTTGCCAACGCAGGGTTTCCGCTCGGGCCCGCCACTCGGGTGCAGCAACCCGACGGCAGAATCGACGTCGTCGACTCCTCGCGGAGTGACATCGCCGACGGTCTCGACAAGGCAATCACGCGCTTCGATGACTACAGTCGCGACGTCCTCAAGCTGATACCGGTGATGTGGGATAACGTCCCCCCGCCAGGGGCGCCTGATACACCATTGCCCTGTTCGCGGGGTCGCGCGCAACTGCCCGACTCAATGGACGTGCTCTTGAATGGCCAAAGGGTGATCTTGTGCAATCGATGAAAATTCTCAAGAGTTCGACGTTCTGGGGTGTCGCCGCGCTGGTACTGGTCGCCGTTCTGGCGCTCACTGCTGCCGAAATCAACATCAGTCCTCCGGGCCAGAAGATGATCTCTTTCTACACCGATGATGCGGCGGCGATCCATCCAGGTGATACCGTGCGGATTGCCGGGATCACGGTCGGCAAAGTGAAAGATCTGTCAATCGAACCGAATCAGGTCAAGGTTCGCGCAACCGTGGACCACGACGCATTTGTTGGTGATCAGTCACAAATTCAGGTCCGGATGCTCACGGTGGTCGGCGGTTATTATGTAAATTTGGTATCGCTGGGCAGAAAGCCATTGGGTGCAAATCCGATCCCGGTAGAGCGCGTGACGATGCCATACAGCCTGATGCGGGCGCTGACCGATTCGACAAAAATCACCGAGCGAGTTAATCCGAAGCCGATTCGTGAATCATTGGATCAAATCCAGGAGGGACTCACCGGCACAAACGTGCAGACTCTTTCCGCCGTTATCGATGCGGGCAATGCCCTCACGTCCACGATCGAGCGCCAGCGGGGGCAGGTTACTTCGATCCTCAATCTTTCCGATGAGTACATCGAGGCGCTGCGTAATTTCACCGGGGAATTGAAGGTCCTGGTGAGCAAGCTTGCCATCCTCGAGGAGACGCTCGTTCTGTACGGCAAGGGTTTCGGCGAAGCCCTGAAAGGTATGGGCGACGTCGGTGATGCGTTCCTGCGTCCCTTCGGCGACTTCTGGGTGAACCACCGCGAAGAGTTCATCGAGAAGGTTCGCGACTGGCAGGACAGAGTCACCCGGTGGAAGGACCACAACAGCCGAATCATTCCCAGACTTCGGCGGATCAGGAACAAGATCGAGCGGATGCTGGACGCGCAGAACGCACCGCCCGAGTTGCTTGCCACAGATCTTTGCATCCCTATGGCGGGGAGTCCGTGCTGATGGTCTCCCGAATGGTTCGCCGTATATTTCGTGCCGCCGTAGTTACACTCACGGGCGCTGCAACCGTCGCTGGTGCCTCGTCGTGCGCCATGATGGGCGGCGAGAAGAGCGTCGCTTATTGCGCGATGTTCCCAGACACCATCGGTCTGTACGTGGGCAACCCCGTGACCCAGATGGGCTATCAGGTCGGCAAGGTCACGTCCATCGCCGCTGGCCCCACCCAGGTCCGGGTCGACTTCTCTATCACACAGAGCAGGCCACTCCCGCCCGACGTCAGGGCAGTCATCCGGTCGCCATCGATCCTTGCCGACCGTTCGTTGGAACTGGTCGGCAACTACAGTTCCGGTCCACGGCTCGAGGCCGGCAAGTGCATTCGGCTTGACCACTCGTTTTCGGCCAAGACGATTTCGCAGGTGGTTGGATCGACCTACACCTTTCTCAACTCGATCAACCCCAACGGGTCGACGAACGTCGGTGACACAGTTCGCGGCCTTGACGAACTGGCGCACAACAACGGTGCCGGGATCAACCAGCTTGTGACCAGGACGTCCGCGCTACTTGACAGCCCGGACGAAGCGATCAGTGACATCGGCTCGATCATCCGCAACACCGCTGAGCTGACCGGTGTACTGCGCGAACTGATGCCGCCGTTGAAGCAGATCATGTACGACGCGCGCAAGACGACGCCGGACTTGGCGTTGGCGCTGGACGGTACGACAGGGCTCGCCGGTCCCGGCGGGGGAGTGGGGACCCTCGGGCCACTGGCCGAGTTGGTGGCGATCCTGCAAACCAGATTGGGCGACGAGACACAGCAAGCGCTCGACACGGTCAGCGTCACGGTGCGGAAGTTGACTCCCCACGCGACCGCGTTGTCGGATCTTTTCACCCCGGTGCCGTGGTGGATCAACACGATCGCCAATCACTTCAACAGGCGTGATTTCCACACGTTTAACCTCGCCTATCGGCCCCCGCTGTATCGGGTTCGAACACACGACGGGCTAGCGCTCTGCGGCATGATGAACGCGTCGATGCCCGGCAGTTGCGCTGATGTCAACGGTCAGCCCTTTGCCGTCGACGTCGCGCTACTGCAGTATGTGCTACAGCAGGCGGCGAAGCGATGAGCCGGCGGATATGGTCGGCTGTCGCCGTCGCGGCAAGTGCCATGTTGGTTCCGTCGTGTGCTTCCATGACCGTCAACTCGTTACCGCAACCGGGGAAGAGCTACGGCGACGGTTACGAAATCGTCCTGCAGTTCGCCAACGTCCTGAGCCTGCCCGACCGTGCGAAGGTCGTGCAGGATGGTACGACCGTGGGACTGGTCACCAAGATCAATCTGGCGAGCGATCACGTCGACGTCGTAACGCGGATCGACCCCGACGTGGTGGTGCCGGCAAACGTGCATGCGACGTTGCAGCAAGCCACGGTGCTCGGTGACACCTATGTCGCGCTCGAGCGTCCTGAGTCGGGTCCGCCGGCGCCGGCACTGCGTCCGGCCGGAACAGTTCCGTTGGCACAGACCACGTCTCCTCCCCAACTGGAGGACACGATCGCCAACTTGGCGAACTTCGTCGGCAGCGGATCCATTCAGCGTGCCCAAAACACCATCATCGGGATCAACAGGGTGACGCCGGCACGAAGCGGTGAATTCCGCGACCTGGTGAAGCGGGTAGACACCGACCTCTCGGACCTGAGCAACAACATGGACATGGTCGATCAGTGGCTTACGGGCGTATCCGGAACAGCCGAAGTCATGTATAACCACCTACCCGAATACAAGTACTTCTGGTCGACGGAGGGGATGCTGGGCTGGAAACGCTCATTCCAAGTCGGGTCTTACATCGCTACCGTGTTGCCCTCGATCGGCAGTATCTACAGCGGTGGCTATTGGCTTGTGCCCCTGCTGAAGTCGCTCGGCGGTGCGCTTGGAGCCCTGAAAGAGAGCAAATGGGCATTCGAGAACGAAGCGCCCGCGTGGCAGCGGCTACTCACGGACTACTTCCTTCCCGCAGATAAGTACCCGGCGATAAACATCACGTCGATAAAAGGGCCGGACGGGAAAGAGCTCATCGACAACGTGCAGGACGTGCTGCGGATTCTTGGAGCGACGCCATGAAATTAAAGGGCGCCTTGTCGTTCGCGATGTTCGGAGTCATCATCGCTTTCGCCGTTAGCGTGATCTGGTCGTTCGGTGTTCGGACCGGCCCGCCTGCTCAGCGGACCAACCTGAGTATGGCGGTCCCCGACATCAAGGGCCTCGTTGTCGGTTCGAATGTGCTGCTCCGCGGCCAGCCGGTCGGCAAGGTGACCGAAATCAACACGGCGACTAGCGACGCCACCGTGCAGTTCTACGTCGACGGCGATCACCACATTCCTGTCGATACCGACGTGCGGCTGGACAATCTGTCCGCGCTCGGTGAGGCCTACATCGGACTGGCGCCACGGACGAGCGGAGGCCCGGTATACAAGGACGGCCAACGTATCTCGCCGAAGTCGATAGAAGCGCCGCCGTCCATCTCGGAGCTGGCCACCAGCGTGGTGCGTGTGCTCAACCAGCTCGATCCCGGCCAGCTCAAACGGATTCTGGGCGAGGCCGACGCTGCTCTGCCCGCGCCTGAGCAGGTGCTGCCCAACCTCGCACATGCGAGCTCGCTACTCCGGAGTCAGGCGACCAGCATGCATGGCCGGGGACAGGAAGTGATCGACAATTTGCAGGCGCTGCTGCGCAACGCGGGCTGGGTTGGACCCCTGCTCGGTGACCTCATTCCGCCTATTCGAGCGGCGGGTCTCGGGGCCGCCGGTACTTATCAAGGCATGATGCATACCCTGGAATGGAATAACCCGCGAGACATGGCGCTGTTCGGTGATTACCTGGACCGAATTCAGGCATTCCTGGACACGCGGGCTCCTGACATCAAAGTTCTGACGGAGACGCTTTTGCCGCATTTCAAAGGCATCGGCGGAGCTCTGATGAATTTCGACAGTGGACAAATTCTCTCAAACATATTGAAGAGCATTCCGAAGGAGGGCGCGATTACACTGCACGTTGCCGTTCCCGACCGGTAGGCCGGGCAATCATCGAAGTTTTGAGGGGAAGCCGTGTCCATCACTGACCACGACATCGAGAATGCGTCGTCCGACGTCGTCGACGACGAGAATTCAGAAGTGAACGAGAAGCCAGAAGCCGACAAGAAGCCGGCAAAGAACGACGAGAAGCCAGGAGAAACAACTTCAGAACCTGACGAAGCCGCGACCGTCAAGCGTAAGTCCAAGACGGCCTCTGACGAGTCCCGCGCGCGGGTGTCGATATCGGTGCGCACGTTGGTGATGGCGGCCGTTATTTGCATTGCTGCCAGCGCGATCGGAGTGCTGGCGTGGCTGTACATCGGCGCGCAGAACAAATTGAGTGCGGAAGCCCGCGCTACCAGCAACAAGAAGCATGCGGAAGAAATAGCCCAGGACTACGCCGTGCATGCCGCCGAGATGAACTTCCAGGACCTCAACGCTTGGAAGGTGCAACTCGTCAAGGGCACCTCCCCGGAACTGAAGGAAAAGCTCACCAAGGCCGCGGGTGAAATGGAACAGATCCTTACTCCGCTGCAATGGGTTTCGACCGCGCGGCCCTTGGCCGCGAAAGTTCGCTCAGATGTGGGCGGAACCTATGTCGTCGACTCCTTCGTCAGCGTTCTGACCAAGACAATGCAAGCTCCTGAGGGACTGCAGTCGACCGCGACATACAGTCTCACAATCGACAGCAACAAAGACTGGCAAATCAGCGACGTCGGCGGCATCGCCGCAGCTCTTGGACAGAAATAACGGGCGATGTTTCAAAGGATGTGCTGAGGGATGGAATCCGTAGCAACCGGCCGGATCGGAACTCGTCTCCGGAGCAGTCTCGTGTTGATGTGCATGCTGCTCGTTCTCTCTGGAACGGCAGCTCTCGTGGCTCGCGCCGGCGCTGATCCGCTAGATCCACCGGGCCGCGACACGGTGCCTTCGCCGTTGGCGGCGGTCAAGCCCATGGCAAATTGGCAGCCCAAATTTCCATTCCCCTTCGACCAGACTCGGGGGAACGTCACCGACGCGGATATCAATGCCGAGCGAGAAATGTGTGGATGGTTCAATGCGGATTACGCGGATTTGAAGCTCCAGATCGAGAGATTCAACAACAGCGTATTGCGCAGGAACGGTAACTGGGACGCTGATGGGATCCCGGAGCGGCAAGCTGCCATGACTGAGAATATTGATCAGTCGGTGGACTTCCTTGCTCCCCGTGCTCAGTCGCTGACTCAGAGTTATGACCACGCAGGAGATATGTATTTCCCGATTTACGAGGGTCAAAGCTTTTACATTCTCTGGCAGAACCTGTCGAACGTCAGCGCGGGCATCAAGGGCCATCAGCCGACCTGGTTCACCGGACCATCGTTTCAGCGGGTAATGCACTACGGCAGCAAGATCCAGCGGTCCCATGTCTGCGACTGAACGTGGTCTGGTGGGCGGCATCTCGATGAGGAGGCACACGTGCTGAGAATCTATGTCGGCACGGCTGTGCCGGCACCGGCACGTCAAGGTCGCGCGCCGGCAGTCGGCGCGACGTTGGTCGCGCTCGCCGCGGCTTTGAGTAGCGCCGTACTGTGCGCTCCGCTGAGCACTGCCGATCCGTCTCCCGCGCTCCAACAAGCCGTCATGTCGGCGCGCAGTGGCACAAGTTGCCCTCCGATGCGGTATGACCCGATCGACGAGCACGCTGCGGAGATCGTGAACCGCTCGACCGACGCCTACGTCAGCCACACGACAAGGAATTCCCCTGCGGACTCGCCGACAGGCGCACTGCCCATCCTCAAGGACCTCGGCAGCAGCGCGGGCAAATCGTGGTCGCTGCAGGGCGCTGGGCACAACAGCGACGCCGACGCGATCAAAGGCGCGATACTGGAAGGGACTACGCAGGGCGCCGGCGTTAGCTTGAATGTAAGCCCAGGTGTGTTCAAGACGCTGGAAGAGACGGGCCCAGCGCCATTGGCCAATTGCTCCTACACCGATTTCGGTGTCAGCATTCTCCATAATGCAGATACCGGACTCTCTCTTGCTGTCGTCGTCCTGGCGGGCAAATGATCCCGGCTGGTCAGCGCGCGCAACGGCGGAGTCGCGGTCTCCGGCGCGCCGCGGGGTCGATCGGCGCCTTAGCGGCGATCAGCATTTCCGCGCTCATAAACCCATCGACTGCGCGGGCTGATGAATCCGTCACCTATGAAGTCGTGTCCGACGTGATTACCGTGGCAAACATCGAATACGAGGATTCGTCAGGACGGGTGGCGATACCGAACGTGCCGCTGCCCTGGCGAATTGACGCGACGATAGCCTCGGTAAAAGCTCCGCCACCGGGTGGAAGCCAGGTTCGCGTGGATTGGCGGCCGAGCGCGGGCCCGTCCAAATGGGTAAGCGCGCGCATCTTTTACCAGGGCAAGCTCCTCTGCCAGAACACTCTTGATGTCGGTGATGCCGCTTGCTACGGCGTTACGCCACGTATTACGTAGGCCCGCGATGAGACCCACCCTTATCGCCTTAGTAGCCAGAGCAGATTTCCATCGTTTCGCTAAGCGGGCCGTGAGAGGTGGTCGGGAAAATTGGTGATTAGGTCAAAGCCAAGAACTGTTCGACGCCGACGCGGACTCGGTCGAGGGATCAGAGATGGCCTCTTCCGCACTGTGGCCGCTGTCGGGGTAGGCATGCTGGCCCTCGGCGATCCCGGGGTGGCGCAGGCCGATCCGGCACCGGGCGCCGGGCCTGACCCCTTTCCGGATATCCGGTTTTACGACGAGGTCAACGCTGAAGATTTCGCATCTCCGGGCGGAGTGTTTTTCTTGTCCCCGACAGGACAGACGTGTGGGATCTGGCGCCGGGGCAGCTTCGGCTGTGCCGGCGATATTCCCGGCACCGGTCCGGGAATCGGCCATATCGGCTGGATCGAGGGAGACCGTGCAGTGCACTATGACTGGTCGGTAGCGGCGCGGTTTCCCGGCAACCAAGCCGACAAACCGTTGCCGCCGCACTCCCGCATCGACCACGAGGGAACGAGCTGCGCGGCAACTGGCGACAACAGAACCTACTGTGAGCGCGGCCCAATGAGGTTCGTCATCGAACCCACCAAGACCTGGCTATCGGCGCCGTGGATAGACCTGGCCTGGGTTCAGCTCGGGCCGGCATCGTGTGCGCCGCCCGGCGGCGGCCCGTGCTACTCGTAGTGACGAGTTCGCGAACCTAGAACCCGAAATCGCGACTGCTTTCGGGCTCTGCTGCCGGCGCGCCGATACTGGCGCTCGCCCTTGCCGGGATGGCCGCTGTTACGGGATCGTGTAGCCGCCGCTGACCGAGATGAGTTGCCCGGTGACCTGCCGCGCCGCCGTCGGCGAACAGAACCACGCCACCGCCTTCGCGACGTCCTCGGCGCTGGTCAAGCGGCGAAGCGGAGTGCCCTTGATCAT
Organism: Mycolicibacterium vulneris; assembly: GCF_002104765.1. Taxonomy (GTDB): domain Bacteria; phylum Actinomycetota; class Actinomycetes; order Mycobacteriales; family Mycobacteriaceae; genus Mycobacterium; species Mycobacterium vulneris. The sequence continues at coordinate 102,820 of NZ_NCXM01000010.1, read as the reverse complement.
GTAGTCGATTTGATCCTGGTTGAACACCTCATCCTGGCCGACGGACCACAGACTCGATTCGCCGATCGCCTCCGGACCCTCGGGAATGACCAGGCCCGGGCAGATGACATTGGACCTGATCCCGTGGCGGCCGTGTTCGCGCGCCACGGTGCGGGCCAGGGCGACCATCGCTGCTTTCGATGCACCGTAAACGCCTTGACGTATCTGACCGAATGCAGCGTCGCTCGCGATGAACGCGATCGCGCCGCCGCCGCCCTCCTTCATCGGGCCGATCGCGGCCTGCGTGGCCGCGATCGCGGTGAACAGGTTGACTTCGATGGTGCGTTCCCACTTTTCGCGGTCGGTGTCGGTCGCGATGAAACCGGGCACACTCCAACCGGCATTGTTGACCAAGACGTCGATGCCGCCCCAACTATCGACCGAGACGCCAATTGCGGACTCGGCTTCGTCGGGAGCCGTAAGATCACCTATCGCAACTTCGACCTCGGCGGCGCCCCTATCTTGCGCTTCGCGACGAACCCGGTCCGCCTGGGCTTTATCGATATCGCTAATCACGATTCGAGCACCCTCCGAGGCGAACACATGCACGATGCCGCGTCCGATGTTCGAAGCGCCGCCGGTCACTACCACGCGGGCAGCTTTCAGTCCAAGGTCCATTCCGAGCTCCTCATCGGGGCGGCTGTTGTGACCGCCGTCATCTTAGTTTAACGTGGATTAGAAATAGTAGTAAATGGATTCGATAGAGAGAGGTCATGATGGCTGAGTCGTTGGTCGACCAGTGCGCTTGCGCTACCACTGGCAACGACAGCGGCTTCGGCCGTCCGGCGCTACGACCGGTGATGGGGCTCGACGCCCACAGGAAGATAGCCGACAAGGGCGTCGCGTGAGCGGTACCGCTGGTCTGGCCGAATTTACCGTTACCGTAATGCAGTTCACCGGAGGGCCCAAGCGATGACGCTGGTGCGACGCGATGTCGTCGATGGAATAGCGTGGGTCACGCTCAATCGACCGGAGAAGCTGAATGCAATCAGCGTCGGGTTGAACGAGGAATTGACACAGACCATCCTGGAGGTAGGTGACAACCCCGACGTCACTGTTGCCGTCATCCGGGGGGCTAACGGAAACTTCTGCGCAGGAGGCGATTTCGAGGAAGTAGAGCGCCTACGGTCGAAGGGATCTGATGCGCTGCGGGAACTTTTCGTGGGGTTCCGGCGTGCATGCGAAGTCATTGCCCGCGTCGAGGTTCCGGTGATCGCGGCGGTCGAGGGTGTCGCGATGGCCGGCGGTTTCGAGCTGATGCAGGCCTCGGACATTGTGCTGGTCAGCGACGACGCCAAAATCGCTGACAACCACATCAAGTTCGGGATGGTTCCCGGTGGCGGTAGCAGCCAGCGGCTGGCCCGGCTGGTGGGGCGTCAGCAGGCACTGGGACTGCTGCTCTCCGGCGATCGACTCTCTGGCGCCGAGGCGGTACGCCACGGTTTGGCCTATCGAAGTTTTCCGCAAGGCGGTTTCGACGAGGGCGTGAAACGGTTCGTCACCGAGTTGGCCGGGCGGCGCCGAGAGGCTGTCACGTCGATCAAGCGTCTCGTCTACGCCGGGGTCGAGGTGGCATCGCCGCTGGGATTGGATGACGAAATCGACACGGTGGTCAACCACATCTGCGAGGGTGCCGGACAGAACGGGGCGGCCGCGTTCAGACAGCGAGGAGTCAAACGATGAGTGTCAAAGAAACTGCGGCGCCGGTCGCCCTAGATGTCGCGGACGGCGTTGCCAGGTTGCGCCTGAACCGGCCCAAGGCGTCCAACGGGATGAACGTCGAGTTCCTCAAGGTCCTGCATGAGAAGGTGCTGGCGTGTCATGCGGATCCCGCGGTACGCGTGGTGCTGCTCACCGGCGAGGGGCGCAATTTCTGTGCCGGCGGCGATATCCACACCTTCGAATCCAAGGGTGCAAACCTCCCCGATTATCTGCGCGAGGCCACGGCATGGCTGCAATTGGCCACTGCCGCGCTGATCCAGCTTCGGGCGCCGGTGGTGACGGCCGTGCAGGGCTTCGCTGCCGGGGGAGGGGGACTGGGATTGGTGTGCGCTTCCGACATCGTCATCTCGGGGCGATCAGCAAGATTCTTCTCCGGCGCGGTCCGGGTCGGCATGGCACCCGACGGCGGCTCATCAGTGACGCTGGCGCAATTGGTCGGTCTGCGGCAGGCGTTGCGGATCCTGCTGACGAATCCCACTCTGACAGCCGACGAGGCGCTTGATATCGGGTTGATCACCGAAGTCGTCGACGATGACGAATTGCTCAATCGTGCAGAGGAATTGGCGGCCGAGCTGGCGACGCTGCCGACCCGGGCGCTGTCGGCCACCAAGCGTTTGGTGTGGAGCGGATTGGGGTCGTCGGTCGAAGAACGCCTGGCCGAAGAGGCGCGCACGGTCTCCGAACTGTCCGGAACCGCCGACGCACTCGAGGGCCTGCGGGCTGTCATCGAACGCCGCAAGCCGAAATTCACCGGACAATGAACGCCGATTGTGTAGTTACCGAAGACCGCGGTGCGGTGCGGATCATCACGTTGAACCGGCCCGACAAGCGCAACGCGATCGATCTTCGGGTCCGAGTCGAGCTTGCCGGCGCGTTCGAGCGCGCCGACGCCGACACCGCGATCCGTGCAATTGTGCTCACAGGTGCGGGGCCGGCATTCTGCTCGGGTGGCGACATCACGTCAATGCAGCGTATGGAGCCCGAGGCGGCGTTGGAACGGGCTCAGCTGGCACAAAAGGTGATTCGCGCGATTTGGCGAACCCCAAAGCCCGTCGTCGCCGCTGTGGAAGGCTCCGCCTACGGTGCGGGCGTCGCGCTCGCGGCCGCGTGCGACCGTGTGGTCGCCGCCCGAAACGTACGCTTTGCGACGACTTTCACCAATGTGGGCCTGGCGGGCGACATGGGCACGTTCGTCTCGCTGCCGGCCCGTGTCGGTGTGGCCCGCGCCCGGCAGATGCTGATGATGCCGACGCCGTTTGACGCGACCGAGGCATTGAGCGTGGGTCTCGTTGATGCGCTCGCCGAGCCGGGATCTGCGCTACAAGCCGGATTAATCGATGCTGAGCGACTCGCCGCCGGCCCCACGCACGCTTACGGCGTAATAAAATCCCTACTCGCACAGGGACCTTCGATGAATCCGTTCGACGTTTTGGATCGCGAGGCTCAGCACCAGGCGCAATTGTTCGGCACCGACGACTTCGCCGAGGGGATCGACGCTTTCCGCACCAAGCGACGTCCGGAATTCGGAGCGCCGGCGGGGTGAGCGCGAAACTAGATGGGCGCCTTGACTGGTCGTACCTGGACGCCGACACCGGAACGGAATTGGTGGACCACACCGTCGGTGGCCTGCTGACCGAGCGGGCCCACACCCACCACGGTGTGGAGGCCTTGGTCGGCCCGCGTCATGGCGATGGAGCGGAGCTGCGATTCACCTATGGAGAGCTGTTGGATGAGGCCTCCCGAGTAGCGACCGCGCTGTCCCGGTTGACGCAGCCGGGTGATTATGTCGCGCTGTGGGCGCCGAATGTGGTGGAGTGGCCGATAATTCAGTACGGTGCCGCCCTTGCCGGCGTGGTCCTTGTCGCGCTCAACCCTGCGATGCGTGCCAGCGAACTGCACTACGCGCTGCGGCATTCTGGTGCCTCGGTGCTGATCCATGCTGACCGCAGCCGCGACTATGATTGTGCCGCCGTCGTAGCCGAAATCGCCCGGTCGTTCCCGGCCTTGCGCACCATCAGCTTGTCGTCCCGACTGCAGTGGCGAGCTGACGCTGTCGACGGCGCGGTGATCGCCGCAGCTCCAACCGACCCTGATGAAGCAGTCATGCTGCAGTACACCTCGGGTACCACCGGCACGCCGAAAGGAGTACTGCTGCGGCACCGTTCGCTGATCAACGTCGCGAAGCTAACTGTCCAGTCTGCGGGCATCCCCGCCGGCGCGGTGACCGTGAACCCGCTGCCGATGTTTCACACCGCCGCCTGCGTGGTCAGCACGCTGGGTCCGTTGTGGATCGGCGGTACCGAGGTGCTGATCGGCCAGTTCGAGCCCACTGCGGTGCTGGAGAGCCTGCGTCGCGCACAGGCGTCGGTGCTGTTCTTCGTACCCACGATTCTGTCGAGTCTCCTCGCAGCGCAGCGCACCGCCACCAATCCTCCACCCCGGCTGTCCGTCTGCCTCGGCGGGGCGTCTGCCGTATCGGCGGAGCTCATCGAGGCGACCGAACGCACTTTCGGCGCGGCAGTGGTGACCGTCTTCGGTCAGACCGAGCTCGCGTCGGTTCTCACTGCAACGCGGCCCGACGACCCACGTGCCGATCAGCTCCATACCGTGGGTCGCGCACTGCCGCAGGTTGATTGCAAGGTCATCGACCCGGTCACAGGTGTGGTCTTACCGGTTGGGCAGCCGGGTGAGATCTGCGCGCGCGGCTATCAGCAGATGATCGGATACCTGCACGATCCTGAGGCCACAGCTGCGACGGTTGACGCGGACGGCTTTGTGCACACCGGGGATATCGGTGCGATGGACGAGCGTGGCTACCTGACCATCACCGGCCGGCTCAAAGAGCTCATCATCCGCGGCGGCGAGAACGTCGCCCCAGCCGAAATCGAGGCATGTCTGTCCACGCATGATGTGAACGCCCAGGTGCACGTCTTCGGTCTTCCCGATGACCGCCTGGGCGAGGTTGTGGGCGCGGTGATCGAGGCCCACGATCCGCTGCCGACAGATCTCGTTGATCGGCTGCATGCGCATGCGCGTAAACACTTGACGCCGCATAAGATTCCGCAGCGTTGGTTCATCGCTGAAGACCTTCCCAGAACGCCCACCGGCAAGGTGCGCAAGTTCGCCTTACCCGACCTCATCGCAAACGGTAGCGTGCGTGAGATCTCCCGAGAGGAGCCCCAACAATGACTTCGTTGATCGAGTCAGCCTCCGCGACTGGCAGTCGCTACGACCAGTTGATCAAACGCGATAAGGTGCATGGATCGCTCTATACCGACCCGACCATCTTTGCCGAGGAGCTACGCAAGGTTTGGTATCGGTCCTGGGTTTTCGTCGGTCACGAGAGCGAGGTGTCCCAGGCGGGCGACTATGTGCGCAAGCGCCTCGGATTGCAGGACGTCATCATGACCCGCGACCGCGACGGGCAGCTGCACCTACTGCTCAATCGTTGCGCGCACCGAGGCAATCAGGTCTGCGACGACGCAAAGGGCAACTCGTCGACCTTCCGTTGTCCGTATCACGGATGGACCTACCGCAACGACGGTGAACTCGTAGGGTTCCCGTTCTTCAAGGGCTACGGTGAACGCAAGCTGGACTTGCCGATGGGCAGGGTGCCGCGAATGGATACCTACCGCGGGTTCGTGTTCGGCAGCTTCGCCGCCGACGGCCCCAGCCTTGTCGAGCACCTCGGCGCGGCCGCCGGTGAGATAGACCGGCTGGTCAGGCTGTCGCCGGAGGGCGAAGTCCAGCTCACCGCTGGCTGGTTGCAGCATCAGACCCGTGCCAACTGGAAATTGTTGGCGGAGAACGAAACCGACGGTTACCACCCCCAGTTCGTGCACGGCTCGATCTTCGGCGTCACCGGTAGCCCGATCGGTGCTCTGTACAGCGAATCGTCGACCGCGGTGACCCGAGACCTGGGAAACGGTCATAGCGAAAACGACTTGCGGCCGGAGTTCCGCAAGTTCGCCCAGCCATTGCGGTGGTTCGGCACCAGCGAGGACCGGGTGCCCAACTACGTCGCGGCGATCCGCAAGCGATACGGCGATGCGGCAGATGAAATCCTCATCGAAGGTGGGCCGCACGTGATGATCTTCCCCAACCTGTTCATCGCGGAGATCCAGGTATTCAACATCCAGCCGGTGTCGGTGGGTGAGTGCATCCAGTACTCCACGGCTGTGCAACTGGCCGGCGCGCCGGAGATGAACAAGCGAATGGTGTCGCAGTGCATGGGTTCGGTCGGGCCGGCCGGAATGCTGCTGGCCGACGACACCGAGATGTATGAGCGTAACCAACTGGGCCTGGAGAACCTGACGCCAGAATGGCTCGACGTTCGTCGTGGACTCAGTCGCGAAAGCGTCGACGAGAACGGCTTCACTATCGGCGGAGCCACCGATGAGACTGGGATGCGCGGGTTCTGGTCGCATTACAAGATGCTGATGGAGACTGAATCGTGACGAGCACACGCGATGACGCCGCCACCGTAGGGCGACTGCCTGAGGGCTTCGACCGCTGGGAGGTCGAGCAATTCCTGTACCGGGAAGCGCGCTATGCAGACGAGTCCGATTACGACGCCTGGGAGGCGTTGTGGACCGATGACGCGCTCTATTGGGTTCCGGTCGCCTCGACCGATGATCCGCTGCGCGCGATGTCGGTGATCTACGACAACCGCAGTCGCATCGCGACTCGCCTCAAGCAGGTTCGCACCGGCAAGCGTTATGCCCAGGCGCCGCCGTCGAATCTTCGTCGTCTGCTGTCCAACATCGAAATCCTCGGTACTCAGCTAAATCCCAGCGGCGGAGTCGACTTGGAGGTGGGCGCCAACTTCATGGTGCTGGAATCGCGGGCTCGCGGCAATCACCTGTGGGGCGGCCGCGTCACGTACCGGGTGCGTCGCCTGGACGGGGAGTTACGACTGGTGTACAAGAAGGTGGATCTGGTGGATAAAGACCGGCCGATTCCTACCCTCGGATTTCTGATCTGAGCCCTTGATGACGATTGAATTCGGCGACGGCGGTGCCGTGAGCGCGGCCGGTGTGGGTCCGGTTATCGGCAGTGAGTTCGCCCAAGTGTCAGTAAATTTCGATACCAGAGGTAATTCTCCGCGGCTGAGGTTGGAGGACCTTCGATCTGGTCGCGTGCGTTACCTTGATGCGTTGGAATTGGAGACCATCGTCTGGCTGCCTGAGGATCGATTGACCGCCCTGATGAATCCCTCGTCCGATCGTTGGCGGGGCGACGCGTGAGGCGCGCGGCGATAGTCAGCCCGCTGCGCACGGCCGTCGGCGGCTTCGGCGGCACTCTACGGCCGTTGCGCGCCGAGGACCTCGCTGCGCGAGTGATCGACGCGGTCGTCGAGCACAGCGCCGTCGATCCGGCCGCCATCGAGGACGTCATATTCGCGCAGTCCTACGCGAATTCCGAGGCGCCGTGCATCGGACGGTGGGCCGCGCTGCATGCCGATCTTCCGATTAGTGTCCCCGGTCTGCAGATCGACCGGCGCTGCGGTGGGGGACTGCAGGCGGTTGTCACCGCGGCGATGACAGTGCAGACCGGCGCCGCCGACGTCGTGCTGGCCGGCGGCGTCGAGTCGATGAGCAACATCGAGCACTACACCACGACGGCGAGGTGGGGATCCCGTTCGGGCAACCAGACTCTCTACGACCGCCTCGACCGCGGACGCGAATTATCGCAGCCCCCCGCGCGATTCGGCCCGATCAGCGGCATGATCGAGACGGCCGAGAACCTGGCCACCGATTACGGCATCGACCGCGAAGCCGCCGACAGCTATGCCGCGCGCAGCCATCAACGCGCCGCGGCGGCCCAGCGGGCAGGCCTGTTCGACGAGGAGATCGTCGCGGTGCAGGTGCCGCAGCGTAAAGGCGAGGCGCTGATTTTCGACCGTGACGAGGGCGTCCGTCCAGACACCACATTGGACACGCTGAGCCGCCTGCGCACAGTGATGCCCGACGGCACCGTTACCGCGGGCAACTCGAGCCAGCAGAACGATGCCGCGGCAGCCTGCCTGGTGGTGGCCGAAGATCGGCTAGACGATCTCGGCCTGGAACCGCTCGGTTATTTCGAGGGCTGGGCCGCCGTCGGTTGTGAGCCGTCACGGATGGGCATCGGCCCGGTCGGTGCAGTGGAAAAGCTTTTCGGTCGAACAGGATTGAACTTCGATGACCTGGATCTGATCGAGCTGAACGAAGCGTTCGCAGTGCAGGTATTGGCGGTGCTGGCCGGATGGGGCGTCAAGCTCGACGACGTCGAAGACCGGCTGAATGTCAATGGCTCGGGCATTTCGCTGGGACACCCCATCGGCGCCACCGGGGTCCGCATACTCACTACGATGTTGCACGAGTTGCGCAGGCGCGGGGGCGGTTTGGCATTGGAGACCATGTGTATCGGTGGCGGGCAGGGTATTGCCGCGATATTCCGTGGAGCGTCGTCATGACCGGCGACCAGGGTGCGCGGCGAGTCGAGGCGAAGGTTGTGTGCCGATGAAGGATCTGGTCGGCTACGCGGCATACCTGCCCCGCTACCGATTGGCCGGCAACGACATCGGGTTACGTCGGGGAGACCGGGTAGTCGGTGGGTTCGACGAGGACAGCACGACGATGGCGGTGGCGGCCGCAGCGGCGATACCCGGCGTGCAGATGACCACTGCGCTGTATTTCGCCACGAGCACACCTGCTTACGCCGACAAGACCAACGCCACCGCGATCCACGCCGCGCTCGGTCTGGCCGAGGACAGCCTGGCCGTCGACTTCTGCGGGACGGGCCGAAGCGGGTTCGCGGCAGTCTTGGCCGCCGCGGGCACCGGCGGCCTCGCGGTGAGCGCCGACATACGGGTGGGACGGCCCGGGTCGGCGGACGAGAAGCTTGGCGGCGACGGGGCGGCAGCATTGCTGTTCGGAGACAGCGATGAGGCTCTCGCCGAGGTCGTCGCAAGCACATCGCTGACAGCGGAATTCCTGGATCGTTGGCGCGCGGTTACTTCGGTGACTGGCGAGCAATGGGAGGAGCGGTTCGGTGCCGAGCGTTACGCGGCGCTCATCCCCGCCGCCGTCGAACGCGTTCTGAAAGCTGCCGGTGTAGTCGACGTTGACCACGTCGTGCTCGCTTGCCCGAATAGCGCGATCGTCAAGCGAGCGGCGACCTTGGTCAAAGGGGAGAAGTCGGTGGTCACCTCGCCCATAGGCTTCTCGGGTGCCTGTGATGCCGTACTGGCACTGTGCAGCGTGCTCGATACCGCCGATGCGGGGGACACCATCCTTGTGTTGTGGGCAGTCGATGGCTGTGACGCGATGTTGTTGCGGGCGACGACCGCGCTGCCGGGCGCCCGTCAACCACAGCCGGTCACCCAGCAACGGGCCGACGGCCTGCCCGTCGCGCACTTGACGTACCTGTCGTGGCGCGGGTTGGTCGAGATGGAACCCCCGCGCCGTCCGGAGCCGGACCGGCCCTCGGGCCCGGCGGCGCAGCGGTCTGCACCGTGGAAGTTCGGCCTCAGCGGATCGTGCTGCGAGGCTTGCGGATTTGTTCATCTCCCACCGGGCCGTGTCTGTAAGAGTTGCGGTGCAACCGACCAGATGGGCGTGATACCCGTTGCGGCCATGCGAGGGACCGTCGTTACCTATACCGTCGACCACCTGGCGTACTCACCGTCGCCGCCCGTCGTGCAGGCCGTGGTAGACGTGTCCGGTGGCGGTCGATTCGCCTGCCAAGTTGCCGATGCCGAGCCGGAACGCATCCAGGTCGGCTCAACGGTGGGATTCACCTTCCGACGCCTGTTCACCGCAGGCGACGTGCACAACTATTTCTGGAAAGCCCGATTGGACGGGAGCGGCGATGGCTAGCAGGGGAATAGCGGGCAAGGTCGCAGTCGTGGCGATGGGCTGCTCGCGATTCGGCGAACGGTGGGCCGACTCTGCCGATGACTTGTTACTCGAGGCCTACAGCGAGTGCATGGCGTCGGTTCCGGGCTTGAGGGCAAACGATATTGACGCCTATTGGCTGGGCACCTTGAGCTCGGGGATGTCGGGCCTGACGCTGAGCCGGCCACTGGGAACCGGCGACAAACCGGTGACTCGGGTGGAGAACATGTGCGCCAGCGGATCGGAGGCTTTCCGCAACGCCTGTTACGCGGTCGCCAGTGGTGCCTACGACGTGGCGATGGCTGTCGGGGTGGAAAAGCTCAAGGATTCCGGCTTCTCCGGGTTGTTACGTCAAGATCCGCCCAACGACGGCACCGCGCCCGAACTGTCGATGACGGCACCTGCGGCTTTCTCGCTGCTGGATCCGGCCTACTGCGCGAAGTACGGCACCCACGCTGACGAGATGCGTGCGGCGATGACTCACGTTGCCTGGAAGAACCACACCAACGGCGCCCGTAACCCCAAGGCGCAGTTCCGTTCTGCCGTCGCCAGGGAAACCATCGACAAGGCGCCGAAGGTGGCCGGACGACTCGGCGTTTTCGACTGCTCTGGGGTGTCCGACGGCGCCGCCTGCGCAGTAATCGTGCCGGCCGAACGCGCACATGAATATACCGAAACGCCGATGTATGTTCTCGGGCTCTCACTGGTGGCCGGCTCGGGCCGCGGCGCGATGGATCCCGGTTACGACTACACCAGTTTCCCCGAGGTTGTGCGCTCGGCCCAGGACGCCTACCGGCAGGCGGGCATAGTGGATCCGCGGACCGCATTCTCTCTGGCCGAGGTCCACGACTGCTTTACTCCCACCGAGATCGTGTTGATGGAAGATCTCGGATTCGCCGACCCCGGTCAGGCGTGCAAAGACGTGCTGGCGGGTGACTTCGACGCTGACGGCCGGTTGCCGATCAACCCGGACGGTGGCCTGAAGTCATTCGGGCATCCCGTTGGCGCCAGCGGGCTGCGGATGCTCTACGAGGCGTGGCTGCAGTTCCGCGGAGAGGCAGGCCAGCGACAACTGCCCGATCCGCACACCGCGCTTACCCACAACCTGGGCGGGCGTCCGGGCAGTTGTGTCTCTTTTGTTTCGGTGGTAGCCGCGACTCAAGGGATCTAGAGCGCGGCGCTGTGCTGGGCGTGTCTTTCGTCTCCGGGAGGACAGGCCGAATCAGAGCAGCTCTTCGGCGGCCGTGCGAACGATAGTTTCGGCTTCGCTGGCTGGCACTCCGAGCGCCGCGAGGACGTGCTGGGCAAATGCCCGGTCAGCGTCTGGACCGTGCCGTCCGTCGAGGATCTCGCGAATGAGAGCGAAGGCGCCGCCGATCACGGCAGTCAATACCACCTCGATGTCGGCGACAACGAAGCGGTCGCTCGCGATACCGCGTTCGACAGCTACCCGAGCATGGGGGTGGACCGCTTCGCCGAACAGGGCCTCCGAATGGCCGATGTTCACGATCAGCCGGGCGAAGTCAGGTTCGTCGTAGGCCAGTCGGATCACCCTGAGGTTGGCCAGCGCGACCACGATCGCCGGATCTGTGTCCGCGTTGATGTCGCTGATCGTTGCCAGCGCGAGTTTGGACAGGCTCTCGGTGATCACCGCCTCCAGCAACTCTTCTTTGGAAGAGAAGTAGTTGTAGAAGCCGCCCAAGGCGATATCTGCCTCTTCGGTGATGTCCTGAATGCGCACGCGTGCAACGCCTTTCGCTGCGATCAGCGAGCGAGCGGCTTCCATCAGCGACTGCCGCGTGCGGAGACGTTGACGCTCGACGCGGGTCAGCGTCTTGCTTTCGGGAGCAGGGGCCACGCCCGAATTCATACGCGCTGAATACACATTCATGCTTGAAATCCTATTCAAGTCCATGTTAGCTTCGAGTGGTGGCGCCGTGAACTGGCCCGCATGAGTAGGAAGATTCTGATGGTTTCTGCGCTGCTGTCGGCGATCCCGGGCCGCCGGTCTTTGCGGCGATGCCCAGCGCCGGCAAGGCAATCGTGAACATCTTGGTGTCCGGCGTGGCGGCGTCGGGAGCACGGTCGCGCGTGCTTCGATCTGGTTACCGCGGGTGCACCCGTCGGCTGCTGTCTGCCATCAAACCTGTTGATGCATAGGAGTTTTCATGCCGCTGCACACCCATCCCGCTGATACCGACCTGCTGTTACCGCTGCCCGCAGCAGGGGAGCAGTGGGATCCACACCTCATCCATACGCATTACTTCGGCTTCTCGGTTCCCGAGGCGGCGATCGGCGTATTCCTCTACGTCCGCTACCAGCCGGCGTTCCCGTTATCACAAGGCGGTGTCTGCATCTTTCAGGGCACCGACAACATCGAATACACCGACATGGCTTTCCTGGACTACGAGATAACGATGCCGTGGCCCAAAGTGTCGGGAAACACGATCACCACTGACAACGGGCTGACGATCGACTTCATCGAGCCCGGAAAGACCGCGCGGCTCACCTACGACAGCGGTGATGGAGCCGCCTCGATCGATGTCATCGCCGAGGCGGTAACCCCGCTTCTGGCGAGAGGGCATGTGATGCCGGGGGAGGAAGATCACCACGAATCGGCGCGGATGCCCGGCGGCACTGAGCAATTCATGCACGTCACCGGCGAACTTCGACTGCGCGGCGACGTTCATGCGGTCAACTGCTACGCACCGAGAGATCGATCGTGGCGCCAGATCCGGGTGGAACGCCGCGGCGCAGTCCCGGTTCCGCCGGTCGGTTGGTCACCGATGTACTTCGGTCCGGATTTGATCTTCAACCAGATCAGCTTTGAACCGCTGGACACCGATCCCGCGTGGGCCGGGCTCTACGAGGTCGGCGACCGCGCGTCACACCACTTCGCCTGGGTTCAGCGCGGCGACGAAAGCCGGTCGATCAAGTGGGTACGCCGCAACGTCCTCGAGTACCACCAGCGAACGTACCTGCCGATGCGTCAAGAGATCACCACCGAGGACGAGCTTGGCGAGGTGTACCGGTTTCAGGGCGAGGCGATCGCCTGCGCGTCGCTGCCGGCGTGGCCTAACACGTCCTTCCACGACAGCGTCTATCGCTGGACCGACGAACAGGGCCGGATCGCCTACGCGACGTACCAAGAACTGTGGTTTCCCGAGTATCAGCAACTGATGAAACGCCGTGCGCTGGCCGCGTGGCAGTCGTGATGGGAGGGCGGGAAGTGTTTCATTCGAAGAACAATGACTACGACGTCGTAGTGATCGGCGCCGGCCACAACGGGCTGACGGCCGCGGCCTACCTCGCCCGGGCGGGACTTCGGGTGGTCGTGCTGGAGGCCTCGCCCACGTCTGGCGGCATGCTGGGCACCAACGCCATCTTCGACAATGCACCACAGCATCTGATCAACGAAGGCGGTATTCAGGCTTCGCTGTTCCGCTCGAGCACCGTCGAGGCTGATCTGGACCTGCAACGCCACGGCCTGCGGCAGGTCATCGCCGATCCGTTCCACGTGCACCTCGATCCTGACGGACCATCGCTGGCTTTCTGGAAAGACCCGGCGCGTACGGCTGACGAGCTGAAGTACTTTTCGCGCAAAGACGCTCGCGCCTATCTCGAGTTCGCCCAACAGCTGGACGCGGCAATGGATCTCGCGCTGCCATTTATGAACGGCCACCCGACCCACCCATCAGGTAAAGCGATCCTCAATGCGATACCCGTGGCGATGCGACGGCGCAAGGATCTGCTGCCTCTGATCAGCTTCCTGACCCGGTCGCATGCCGAGATCATCACCGAGCGCTTCGACACTCCTCTATTGCGCGCCGCACTGGCGTCGATGCCGCCGTTTTGCTGGATGACTCAGGATGGCACCGGTTGGGCATTGATCTATATCGCAATGTGCTTGCGTACCAACTCGTCTCGGATGGTGGGAGGTTCGGGCGCGTTGCCGGGGGCCATTCAGCGTTCGTTCGAGGCGCATGGCGGCAAGGTACGACTGTCCGCACGCGTGGAAGAGTTGTTGCTCGACCGCGGTCAGATCAGCGGTGTTCGACTCGAAGGGGGCGAGGTAGTGCGCGCGCCTTATGTGTTGGCGTCGTGCAGCCCGAAACTCACGCTGTGTGAGCTTTTGCCGCGCGGGGTTCTCGACGACACCATGCAACGACGCGCGGACGCCATCCCGGTCGATGTGGTCGAGGCTGCGACGCTCAAGATCGATGTCGCACTCGACGGTCAGCTGTCCCTGCCGCGCCACCAGGCTTGGCGAGATGACGGCTTGGATCTGCGCGAACCGATCTGCGCTTGGCAGACATTCGAAGAGCATATCCGGGCGTGGGAGGACACCATTGCCGGTCGCTGGCCGGATCCGATCTGCGGCATCGGGATCATTCCGACAGCCCTGGATCCCAGCCAGGCACCGGCCGGCAAGGACACGTTCTGGTACTGGTCCGGCATCACGCCGGCACATCCGGACGAGCCGTGGGAGGTCGTCCGGGACAAGATAGGAGACCGCGCATTGAGCGCAGCAGCCGACTTCTACAAAGGACTGGACTCGATGGTCATCGAGCGACGGGTGTTCAACATTCCGGACCTGGCGACGCGCTTCAATGTGCCCGGCGGCAACGTGTATCACGTCGACCCAGCCGGGATGCGGTTCGGACCATTACGGCCCGCAACGGGTTTCGGCAGTTACGACACGCCAGTTCCGGGGTTGTTCCTCAGCGGCGCCGGGACGCATCCCACGGGCGGTATCAGCGCCATTCCCGGTCAGCAATCGGCCAAATGGCTACTGAAAAAGATGAAGCGGTCCAACGGCTTGGTCGGTCGCGCCAGGCAGCGAATCTCGAACTCTCGTTAAGGAGATCTCATGGCACTGAAGAACGTGATCGACACCGATGTCGCAGCCGCCAAGCTGGCTTACTGGTTGTCCTCGAAAATGCCTGAGGCCCAGCAGATCACGATCGCCGACTTGCAGGTGCCCGGTGCAGGCGGGTTGTCGAACGAAACGGTACTGTTCACCGTGCATTGGCAGCAGGATGGTGCGGCGGTAACGAGAGGCATGGTCGCCCGGGTGCAGCCCAACGGCCCCGGAGTGTTCCGGGATTACGACCTGCGCAAGGAGTGGGCCGTCATCAAGGCATTGGGCAAACACACGAAGGTGCCGGTCCCCGAGGCCTACTTCTACGAAGAAGATCCGTCCATTCTCGGTTCGCCGTTCCTGGTGATGGAGCGCATCGACGGACGCATCCCGGCTGACGACCCACCGTTTACGGCGGCCGGGTGGGTGCTCGACCTGACGCCTGAGCAGCGACGTCGGATGTGGCATAACGGCATCGACACGATGGCCGCCATTCACGGCGTCGACTGGCTCGGGGCCGGGTTGGGGTTCCTCGATGCACCCGAGAACCACAGCGGTCTCGACGCCGGCCTGGCTTATTGGCGGAAGACATTCGACTGGGCGGCCGAGGGCGAGCCGAACCCGACGATCGAAGCCGCCCTTGCATGGCTCGACGAGAACCGGCCTGAGTCCGATACAGAGAAGGTGCTCAATTGGGGCGATGCACGGGTCGGCAACATCATCTTCTCCGACAGCCTGGCGGCCGCGGCGGTGCTCGACTGGGAGATGGTCGTCCTGGCCAGCCGTGAGCAAGAAATTGGCTGGTGGCTGTTCCTCCAGCGCCATCACACCGACGGTGTGGGCCTGCCGCTGCCTGAGGGCATTCCCGATCACGCCGAAACGGTCGACTACTACGAGCAAATCACGGGTCACCGGCTGCAAAACCTGGATTATTACGAGGTCTTGGCCGGAACCCGGTTGGCGATCTTGATGGTTCGGGCCGCGCACCTGATGATCGGTGCCGGACTTCTACCGCCGGATGCCACGATGGCGCTGAGCAATCCCGCTACCCAACTGGTCGCGAAGCTGCTCGGTTTGACCGCTCCAGACGCGGTCAGCATCAGCTTCATCGGCAATCGTGGCCAGTGAGGCGACGCGATCGCGGGCGTCGTGCACCAGCCCGAAGTTTTTCTATTTAAGATAAAAATCCTGCTGCCACGTCGACGCAGCGAAGCTATGCTGGCCCCGGCGGACACGCTTGAGCGGTTTGCTCGCGCGCCGAGCGAACCGGCGATGAGCAAGTGTCGAAACAGGAGGGGTTTGGCGTGGGTATCGGTATTTCGGTTACGGGGCTGACGAAGTCGTTCGGCGCTCAGCGAATTTGGGAAGACGTGACGATGGACATTCCGGAGGGCGAGGTCAGCGTGCTGCTGGGCCCGTCGGGTACCGGTAAGTCGGTGTTCTTGAAGTCGTTGATCGGTCTGCTGCGCCCCGAGCACGGCTCGATCGTGGTCGACGGCACCGACATCACCGAGTGTTCGCCAAAGGAGCTCTACGACATCCGCACTATGTTCGGCGTGCTGTTCCAAGACGGCGCTTTGTTCGGGTCGATGAACCTGTATGACAACACCGCGTTCCCATTGCGCGAGCACACCAAGAAGAAGGAAGGCGAGATCCGTGACGTGGTCATGGAGAAGCTGGAACTCGTCGGTCTGGGCGGGGATGAGAAGAAGTTCCCCGGTGAGATCTCCGGTGGTATGCGTAAGCGTGCCGGCCTGGCCCGCTCGCTGGTGTTGGACCCGCAGATCATTCTGTGTGACGAGCCCGACTCGGGTCTGGATCCGGTCCGTACCGCTTACCTGTCGCAGTTGCTGATCGACATCAACGCCCAGATCGACGCGACCATCTTGATCGTGACGCACAACATCAACATCGCGCGCACGGTGCCCGACAATATGGGCATGCTGTTCCGCCGCAAGCTGGTCATGTTCGGGCCCCGCGAAGTGCTGCTGACCAGCGACGAGCCCGTGGTGCGGCAGTTCCTCAACGGTCGTCGTATCGGGCCGATCGGCATGTCCGAGGAAAAGGACGAGGCCACCATGGCCGAGGAGCAGGCCCAAATGGAGGCCGGTCACCACGACGGTGGTGTCGAGGAGATCGAGGGCGTGCCCCCACAGATCACCTGTACTCCGGGCATGCCCGAGCGCAAAGCTGTGTCCCGTCGTCACGCCCGGGTTCGGGAGAACCTGCACCTGCTGCCCGAGGATGCCCAGGAGGCCATCCTCGAATCGTTCGCTAAAGCCGGCAAGCACGCCGCAGCTCAGGACTACGACAGTTACGCCGACCAGCACGACGAGGTCGATACCGCATCGATCCCGATCCTGCGAGGGTCCTGATTCCGGCCGCAAGGGTGGATGTCGGGTTAGTGGTGACGAGGAGCAGCGCCTTACCATAAGTCGACTTATGGTAAGGTCCCTGTGACGGGGGTCATAGACCGTGCTGAGCATATTTCGTGGCACGAAACCTGACTCGGCGACAATTTGAATCTTAATTAAAATAAACTGAGATTAAGGAGACGCGAAACAATGGGGTTCAAGGACTCGGCGGAGGTCACAAAATACATCGGCGGGATTTTCGTGACGGCCTTCGAGGATGAAGAAATCGGGCCGAAGCTAGTTGCCACCGGACTCGTGGTGGCGTTCGACTTCTCCGATCCCGAGGCGCTTGTGGTCATCGACATGGCGAACAAATCCGTGCGCGAAGGACTCGAGGGCGGGGCGCCGCCGACCGCCACGATGTCCATGACGGCTGAGACCGGCAACGGATACTGGCAGGGCAAGGTCAACCTGCCACTGGCAATGGCCAAGAAGAAGATCAAAGTCGACGGCAACGTCGCGAGCCTGCTCAAGCTGGCCCCGCTCGGAAAGAAGCTGTATCCGAGCTACATCGAGCGGCTCAAGAACGACGGTCGCGACGACCTGCTCGTCTAGGCCGATGTTCCCCGGTACACACGCGCAGTCTGCCCCTGACCGACCGGCTGTGATCATGGCTGAGTCGGGCCGGACACTGACGTACGGCGTACTCGACGATCATTCGACCCGACTCGCGTCGGCGCTGCACGGAATGGGCCTGCGCAGAGGCGACGTCATTGCGCTGGTCTCGGACAACGCGGCCGAGGCGTTCGAGATCTATTGGGCCGCATTACGTTCTGGCCTGTACATCACCGCTGTCAATTGGCACCTGGCTCCAGAGGAAGCGGCGTACATCCTGCAGGACAGCGGCGCGAGCGTCGTGTTCGCCTCGGCCGGGGTCCGGGAATTGGCCAATCACCTGCGTGATCGGGCTTCAGGGGTACGACATTGGTACTCCTTCGGCGATGCGATCGCCGGCTATCTGCCCTACGACGACCTACTGGCCAGCGCCAACCCGACCATCACGGATCAGCCGCGCGGTTCGGAGATGTTGTATTCATCGGGAACCACCGGACGGCCCAAAGGCATTCGGCCGCACCTGCTTCCAATTCAGGTTGACGAGCCCGGAGATCCGCTGGTGGGGCTGCTGGCCCAGGCCTTCAAGATCACCAGCGATGACGTATACCTTTCGCCCGCACCGATTTACCACACCGCCCCGCTGAAGTGGTGTGGCGGCGTTCAGGCATTGGGCGGCACCGTAATTCTGATGGAGCGGTTCAACGCCGAACAGGCACTGGCCGCCATCGAGAAGTATCGAGTGACAGTCAGTCAGATGGTCCCGACGATGTTCGTCCGCATGCTGCAGTTGCCAGAGGAAGTTCGCAACCGCTACGACCTCTCGTCACTGAGGCTGGCCGTGCACGCGGCAGCGCCCTGTCCGCCAGACGTCAAAGACGCCATGATCGACTGGTGGGGCCCCGTGCTGGTCGAATACTATGGCGCGACAGAGCAACACGGCACCACAGTGATCACCGCCGCGGAGTGGAAAGATAAGCGTGGGTCGGTGGGCAAATCCGCGCTGGGTGTCCTGCACATCTGCGACGAGGAGGGCCGTGAGTTGCCCCCGGGTGGTGTCGGGGCTGTCTACTTCGAGCGCGACGTGGCGCCCTTCGAGTATCACAACGATCCGGAAAAGACCGCTTCGTCGAGGCATCCGGCCCACGAGAACTGGACCACTGTCGGCGACATCGGTTACGTCGACGACGACGGCTACCTGTTCCTGACCGATCGGAAAGCATTCGTGATCATCTCCGGCGGAGTGAACATCTATCCGCAGGAGATCGAGAACGTCTTGACGCTGCACCCGAAGGTCTTCGATGTCGCGGTCATCGGCGTACCCGATGCGGAGATGGGGGAACAGGTCAAAGCCGTCGTCCAATTACGCTCCGAGGCAACGCCATCTCCTGAATTGGCAGACGAGATCATCGCTTACGTCCGAGAGCGCATCGCGCATTACAAAGCACCCCGCTCCGTCGACTTCGTCGACGAGCTGCCCAGGACAGCCACCGGAAAGCTCGCTAAGAGAAGTCTCAAGGACCGCTACATGGAGGCACCCGCATGACTACTGAGACACCAGCCAAAACCGACCGCCCGCCCTTCGACCCGGTAAACATCTCGTCACAAGCATTCTGGGCGCAGAGCTTCGACGAGCGTGAGAAGGCATTCAAGATCCTTCGCGACGAACGCCCCGTGAGCTGGCACCGGCCGATCGAAGGTTCCATGATGGAGCCCGAAATCGACGGTGTCTGGGTGGTGACCCGCCACGAGGACCTCAGCTACGTCAGCAAAAACCCTGAGATCTTCTGCTCCGGGCAGGGCATTACGTTTGAGGCCGTTCCCGAAGAGATGCTCGACGCAACGCAGTCCTTCTTGGGTATGGACGGGGCGAAGCACTCGAGCTTGCGACGGCTGGTCAGTTCCGTCTTCACGCCACGTCAGGTCGCCAAGATCAAAGAACAGATCGAGCACCAGGCGGAATCGATTGTCAGCGATCTGATCGAGGCGAAGGAAGGCGACTTCGTACAACAGGTGGCCAAACGCCTTCCGATGTGGACCATCTACGAGATGCTCGGGCTGCCCGAGGACGAGCGCGACGAGGCGGCGCACCTGGCAGAGGGCATGGTGGCATGGGCCGATCCCGATGTCGCGGCCGGTCGTGAACCCGGCGAAGTGCTGACCGACTCCCTTGTCGGGCTGCTCAACATCGGGATCGGTCTCGCCGAGAAGCGCCGGGCGCATCCGCAGAATGACTTGATGACCTCCCTGGTCCAAGCGGAAGTCGATGGACGGCAGCTCACCGACGACGAACTGGGGCCTTACTTCGTCCTGCTCTCGGTGGCAGGCAACGACACCACGCGCACCACCACGACCTTCACCACAATTGCGTTGCAGGAATTTCCCGACCAGAAAGCCTTGCTGGAACAGGATTTCGACGGGCGGATCAAAGTCGCGATGGACGAGTTCGTCCGCTGGACGACCCCGGTCATGACGTTTCGGCGCACTGCCACTCAGGACACCGAGCTGCACGGCCAGCACATCCGCGAGGGCGACTGGGTGACGATGGTCTACTCCTCGGCCAACCGTGACGAGCGAGTGTTCAACAACCCCAACGTATTCGACATCACCCGCTCACCCAATCCGCATGTCGCATTCGGCGGAGGCGGCCCCCACTTCTGCATGGGCGCGTTCATGGCCAAGATGCAGCTGGAGTCGATCTTCCGCGAGCTGATCTTCCGGGCGCCGGGCCTGCGCGTTGGCGAGCCCGAGTATTTGACCGGAAACTTCATCACCGCAGTCAAATCCCTGCCCTACACGATCGACTAGGAGAGCTATGGCCGACTTTTCCGGGAAACGCTACGTCGTCACCGGCGCCGCATCAGGCATCGGACACGCGGTGGCAGAACGTTTGCTGTCTGCAGGAGCGGAGGTGCACTGCCTGGACCGCAACCAACCGACTGCGCCGGTGACCCGACACATCGAAGTCGATTTGGCTAACCCCCACAGCATCGACACGGCGGTGGAACAACTCGACGGAGAATTCGATGGCTTGATGAACATCGCCGGTATACCGGGCACCGCGCCGGCCGACCTGGTGCTGGCCGTCAACAGCCTTGCGGTCCGTCACTTGACGGAGTCGTTCTTCGAACGACTGAAGCCGGGCGCCGCGATCACCATCGTGTCGTCGACGGCAGGGTTCGGCTGGCCGGAACGGCTCGACCTGATCCGGGATCTGTTGGCTACCGACACCTTTGAGGAGGGTGCGGCCTGGTTCAAGGCCAACCCGCAGCAGGGTAACGCCTACAATTTCTCGAAGGAAGTTTCCACCGTCTACACCATGTCGATGGGTTTGGCGGTGGCCGAGATGGGTTTTCGGATCAATGCGGTGCTGCCCGGACCGGTCGAAACTCCGATCTTGGTCGACTTCGAAGAATCGATGGGCAAAGACACGCTCGACGGATTGAAGAATCTGCTCGGGCGTCACGCCGATCCGGGCGACGTTGCCGACGTGGTGCTTTTTCTGGCCGGCGACGACGCTCGTTGGGTCAACGGTCAGGCTATCGCGGTCGACGGCGGAATCAGCGGAGCGGTCGCGAGTGGCGTAGTGCCCGCGCCCGAAATCTGAACCCCTCAGGAGGATCTGTGACTATCTCGGCACCGAAGATCACCGCTGAGGCCAACGTGCTCGCCGATGTTCGGAAAGTTTTCGACAGCGGTCGAACGCGTGACTTGCAGTGGCGACTGGAACAGCTACGCGGCATCGAGCGGTTCGTCGAGGAGCGCGAGCCGGCGATCGCTGCGGCATTGGCCGAGGACCTCGGTCGCAGTCCTGCGGAGGCGTGGCTGGGTGATATCGCCTCGACCAAGGGCGAGGCCGTCTATGCGCGTCAGCACCTGAAGAAGTGGATGCGCCGGCGACGGGAACCATTGCCGATGGCGCAGCTCCCTGGTCGGGCATGGGTGCAATACGACCCGTTGGGCGCAGTGCTGATCATCGGACCGTGGAACTATCCGCTGTATCTGAGTCTGGCGCCGCTGGTCGCCGCGGTGGCGGCCGGCAACTGCGCCGTGATCAAGCCTTCCGAACTCGCGCCTGCCACATCGGCGTTGTTGGCGCGACAGCTCGGGCAGTACGTCGACCCCGAGGCTGTACGTGTGGTCGAAGGTGACGCCGCGGTCACCCAAGACTTGCTGGCGGCGGGTTTCGATCACGCTCTTTTCACCGGCGGAACCGAAGTCGGCAAGAAGATCATGGCCGCGGCGGCACCAACCCTCACCCCGGTCACGCTGGAGCTGGGCGGCAAGAGCCCGGTGATCGTCACGGCCGATGCCGATATCGATGTCGCCGCCCGTCGCATCGCATGGGTCAAGCTGCTGAACTCCGGCCAGACGTGCATCGCGCCGGATTACGTGCTCGCTGATTACAGCATCGTCAACGGACTCGTCGGCAAGATCGTCGGCAACCTTCGCGACTTTCGTTCGGACGAAGGTGATCTGGGGGTACCGATAGTCAACCAGCGTCAGTTCGACCGGCTGGTCTCGCTGATCGGCAGCACCGAAGGCAAAGTGGCCGCCGGCGGCCATTGGGACAGCAGCACGCTGCGTATCGAACCAACCGTCATCGTTGATCCGTCACCCAGCGACCCGGTCATGGCCGATGAGATCTTCGGTCCGGTTTTGCCGATCCTCACCTACGAGTCAGTCGACCAAGCAGTCGATTTCGTCAACCGCCGACCGAAACCATTGGCACTGTATGTTTTTGGCTCTGGACACGCTAGCCGCGGCCTAGTTGATCGCATCCCATCCGGCGGCGCGGTGATCAATCACGTTGCTATGCATTGTCTGGTGCCGTCGCTGCCGTTTGGCGGTGTGGGCGCCAGCGGCATGGGCGCCTACCACGGTAGGTGGGGCTTCGAAACGCTCAGCCACCGCCGCGCGGTGCTGTCCAAAACGGCGAAACCCGATCCGCGTCTGGTCTACCCGCCCTACAGCCGACTCGCCCTCAACATCATGCGGAGATTGTTCTGATGAAAGTCAAGGTCGACACCACCAAGTGTTCAGGAATCGGGTTGTGCGAGGTCACCGCACCGTCGGTGTTCGAGATCGGCGACGACGGCCAGGCGCACGCCATCAACTCCGAACCAGCGCAGGACGAAAGGGCAGAAGTCGAAGAGGCGGTGAACAACTGTCCGACCGGCGCGCTGTCTATCGATGAATAGGACGCACTCGCAATGACTTACGTCATCACCCAGAGTTGCTGCAAGGACGCCAGTTGCGTGCCGGTGTGCCCGGTGGACTGCATCAGGCCGGTGGGAGCCACGGGTGAATTCACCGGCACCGAGATGCTCTACATCGACCCGGTCACGTGCATCGACTGCGGCGCGTGCGTCGACGCGTGTCCCGTCGACGCGATCTACTATGAGGAGGAGCTGCCGCCGGAGCTGGAGCGGTTCAGAGACATCAACTCGAGCTACTTCGAACACCATCCCTTGGCGATGGATTCGCAGCGAGCCGGTACCGATCACCCCGCCGTGGAGCAGGGCTCGTTACGGGTGGCGATCGTCGGCGCAGGACCGGCAGCCTGTTACGCCGCAGCGGAGCTGACCCGAGTCGCCGGCGTGGAAGTGAATATGTTCGATCGGCTTGCGACGCCGTTCGGCCTCGTGCGCACGGGAGTGGCGCCGGATCATCAGCACACCAAGGCGGTGGTCAAGCTCTTCGATCCCGCGTTCGCGAGCCCGCGCTTCAAGTGCCACTTCAACGTCGAGGTCGGCAAGACGATCACGCACGAAGATCTGCTGGCGCACCATCACGCCGTGATCTACGCGGTGGGGGCACCGAAGGGCCGCGACCTCGGTATCCCGGGGGAGAAGCTGCCCGGAAGTTATGCCGCCGCGGACTTCGTCGGCTGGTACAACGGGCACCCCGACCTTGCTGACACCACGTTCGACCTGTCTGCAGAGCGGGCGGTGATCATCGGCAACGGCAATGTCGCACTGGACGTGGCCCGGATCTTGCTGATGGCCCCGGAGGATCTCGCGAAGACCGACATCGCGCAGCATGCGTTGGATAAGTTGTCGGACAGCGCAATTGAAGAAGTGGTCATCTTGGCGCGCCGAGGGCTAAGGGAGGCCGCCTTCTCGGTCGGTGAGTTCCTGGCGCTGGGCCACCTGCCGGGGGTCGATGTCATCGTTGACAGCGACGAGCTGGATGCGCACGACGACGACGACGTCGAGACACGCATGAAGTTGGAGATCGCGCGCGAGTTCACTCAACGGCCGGCGCAGCCGCAGAACAAGCGGATCATGTTCCGCTTCATGGTCTCACCCGTGGAAGTGGGTGGCGAAGAGCATGCCGAGAGTCTTCGCGTGGTGCATGCAGGCGGGGAAAGCGAAGTGATCGAGAGCCGCCTGATCCTGCGCTCGATCGGACAGCGGGGTGTGCCGATCGACGGTGTGCCCTTCGACGACGCCAACGGCGTGGTATCCAACGAACACGGCAGAGTACTTCGCGAGGACGGCCAGCACATCCCCGGCGTATATGTCACAGGATGGATCAAGCGTGGTCCCCGCGGCGTGATCGGGACCAATCGGAGCTGTGCCGAGCAGACGGTCCAAAAGCTCTGGGAGGACTACGATTCGGGCTTGCTGGATCGTGAGGTCGCAGACCGGGACTCCATGGCCGATCTGCTCGCGGAACGAGGGGCCCAGCCCGTCGACTGGCAGGGTTGGCGTGCCATCGACGCCGCCGAACGCGAACGGGGTCTCGAAACTTCGCGGCCACGCGTGAAATTCGTTGACATCGCCGAACTGCTCAGCGCCGCCAACTCCAGCGACGCGGCCTGCTAATTTCCCTTGCAGATCACCGCCTCAACACAAGTAGCGAAAGACTATGAGCCATAGTGCATTAGTGATTGACTCGCGATGGGAGCCGCACACCGTCCGCGAGGACGTGGTCGTGGACGCTGGTCGTGTGGCGGCCCTGTCGGCCCTCTTCGACGACAGCAACCCGGCCCCGTTACCGGGTGACGAGTTGCCGCCGCTCTGGCACTGGGTCGCGCTACCGCAGTGGTGTTCATCCTCTGCGCTGTCGTCCGACGGCCATCCGCGACGCGGTAGTTTTCTGCCGCCGATCGACTTGCCACGGCGGATGTTCGCCGGTGGTGAGATCGAATTTCACGCTGCGCTCACGGTCGGTCGCGTCATACGACGCGAGTCGTGGGTGAATGGCGTTGAGGAGAAGACCGGCCGGTCCGGCTCTCTGGTCATCGTGCGGGTGACGACGCACTTGTACAACGACCATTCCGACCTGGCGGTCGTTGAGCGTCAGAACCTGATCTTCCGGGAGGCGGCGTCGCAGACCTCCGGCGGTTCCGATCCCGCTGACGCCGCGATCACGCCTCCGACACCGTCGCCGCTTCGGCGCACCGGCGAGTGGGAGTGGGAGTTCGTAACGGATCCGTCGTTGCTGATGCGATTCAGTGCCGCAACCGCCAATGCCCATCGCATTCACTACGACTGGCCGTACGCGACCCGTGTCGAGGGCTATCCGGGCCTGGTGGTGCACGGGCCGCTCGTGACGTTGGCGCTTGCCGAGATCGTGCGGTTGGAAACGCCGGACGCCGGTGTGCACAGCGTGCGCCACCGGAATGTGGCGCCGCTGTTCTGCGGGCAATCCGCGCAGCTGAAGCGGTTGGCGTCGGACAGCACGTCTGTCGCCCTGTCGGCGACTGGCGACGACGGCTTCGACCGCGCCACCGTTGACATTGAATTGCGCTGAAGTCGCTCGGCATTCTGCTTTCCGACGCTCTCGACGTTGCGCGCAACATATGTCATGCTGGCCATCGGCCACCAAACAGCGTTAGGTATTCTTCGGATCCGGTGATGCTGCGCTCGACGGTTTCGCGAGGAAAGGACAGTCCACGATGACGGCAACCGCGCGAGAGGTCGGGGATCCGGGCACGGCAGCGGCCCGGATCGTGGTGCGCTGTCCGGCGGATGGACGAATTGTCGGCAGTGTTCCCGAGATGTCGGCAGCCGAGGTGCACGAGGTGGCCGCCCGGCTGCGCGCCGCCCAGCCGGCGTGGGAGGAGCTCGGGCCGCACGGCCGCAAGAAGCATCTGCTCCGATTCCTCGACTGGATATTGGACAACGAAAACCGGCTGGTCGGCATCATGCAGGAGGAAACCGGCAAGTCGTGGGGTGATGCGGCGATGGAGATCGCGGTGGCCGTCGACACCATCAACTACTTCACCAAGCACGCGGCCGACTTCCTTGCGGATCGGGCGGTGAAGCGTGACGGCCCGATGTCGTTGACGAAGAACCTTCGGGTGTTCATCCGGCCGCACCCACTCGTCGGCATCATCACACCGTGGAATGGTCCGCTGGCCACTCCGATCATCGACGGCATTCCGGCACTGATGGCCGGGGCCGCGGTGCTCTTCAAGCCGTCCGAGGTGACACCGTTAACCTGGTCAGAGGCCACCCGCGGCTGGATCGAGGAACTCGGCGCACCCCCAGTGATCGCGTGTGTCACCGGTGGTGGAGCGGCCGGAACCGCAGTGCTTGACGAAGTCGACATGATCCAGTTCACCGGATCGATCGCGACCGGGCGAAAGATCGCCGCTCGTGCCGGCGAACGCCTCATCCCGCACAGCGTGGAGTTGGGCGGCAAAGACGCGATGATCGTCTTGGACGACGCTGACATCGATCGCGCGACCAGCGGCGCAGTCTGGGGCGGCCTGTGGAATTCTGGCCAGATCTGCGTGTCCGTCGAGCGAATCTACGTCCAGGAGCGGGTTTACGACGAGTTCGTCGACAAGCTGGTGGCCAAGGTCCGAGCCCTGCGGCAAGGCATGGATCCCGACGGCAGCTACACCACCGAGATCGGTGCGATGGCCAACGAACGCCAAGTACAGATTGTCGAGCGCCACGTCGGCGAAGCCGTCGAACGCGGGGCGGTCGCGGTTACCGGCGGCCGGCGTAACGACGAGGGTTTGTTCTTCGAACCGACCGTGCTGACCGGGGTCGATCATTCGATGCTGTGCATGCGCGAGGAAACATTCGGTCCGACGCTGCCGGTCATGAAGGTCAAGGACGATGAGGAGGCGATCCGCCTCGCCAATGACTCGCCGTACGGGCTGGCGGCCAGTGTCTGGACTGCCGACGAGCAACGCGCTGACCGGGTGGCGCGCCGACTCGAGACCGGCGCGGTCAACATCAACAGCGCACTGACGGCCACCATGCTGATCCCGTTGCCGATGGTCGGCTGGAAGTCCTCTGGCGTCGGTGGTCGCAACGGGGGAGCCGCGGGAATTTTGAAATTCTGCCGGCAACAGGCGATTGTCTCCGAGCGGTTCCGGCTCAAGTCCGAGCCGCACTGGTATCCCTACGTGCCTCGGATGAGTCGCCTGCAGAAGCGGCTGATCCGGCTCACCGGAGCCCACGACTGGCGTCGCCGGCTTGGGCTGCGCGGACCGAAATGACCTCTCAGGAGCGGAGATAGGTGTGTCACGAATAACGATCGATAGCGCCAAATGCCAGGGCCATGGTCGCTGCGTCCTGATCGCCCCGACCCATTTCGACATGGACGACGACGGCTTCGGCAAGGTGTTGGACGACGAGGCCGGGTCATCGGCCGACGTCGACGAAGCGGTCTACAGCTGCCCTGAGAACGCGATCCGGCTATCCGACTGAGAGTCGGTCGTCATGCCGCCGTGGTGATGGTGCCGTCCGCGTGCAGCTCGCGGATCTCGTCTGCGGTGAAGCCGGCCTCGCCGAGCACCGCTGACGTGTCGGCGCCCCGGCTGGCCGGGGCCGGTCGCAGCCGCGCCGGGGTGCGGGATAGCCGCGGCGCCGGTGCCACGGTGACTGTCCCGTCGTCGTTTGCCAGGATCGTGTTGCGGGCCCGCAAGTGTGGGTCGTCGGCCAACTCGTCCAGGTCCAGCACCGGCGCGCCGCAGCCATCGATGCCGGCGAACACCGCCGACCAGTGCGAGCGGGCTTTGGACCGGAACGCCTCGGCGATCCGCTCCCGTAGCTGCGCCCAGCCGGTCGGATCCAGTTGAGCGGCTAAGGCGACGTCCTCGATGCCCAACGCGGATAAGAATTGCGCGTAGAACTTGGGCTCGATCGCGCCAACGGCGAAAAATCGGCCGTCTTCGCATTCGTAAACGCCGTAGAACGGCGCCCCGCCGGACAACAGGTGCTTGCCGCGACCGGACCACAGCCCGCTATTCAGTTCAGCGAGGTGGATCGCGGCCAGCATGGCTGCGCCGTCGACGATAGCGCCGTCGATCACCTGCCCTTTGCCCGTGCTATTCCGTTCGAAGAGCGCCATCATGATGCCGAGGGCGGTGACCAGCGATCCGCCCGCCAGGTCTCCTACGTAGGCCAGTGGCGCGACAGGCTTTTCGGAGCCGATGGTGCCGAGGGTGCCCGCTACCGCCGTGTAGTTGATGTCGTGCCCGGCCCGGTCGCTGTATGGCCCGTCCTGGCCCCATCCGGTCAACCTCGCATAGATCAGCCGGGGGTTCCGCGCGCACAATACGTCCGGGCCCAGCCCGCGCCGCTCCATGGTGCCGGGACGATTGCTCTCCAGCAGCACGTCGGCATGGTCGGCCAGTCGGGCGATCACCTCGGCACCGCGGGGCGCGCGCAGATTGATGGCCGCTGAGCGCTTGCCCCGGGACAGACTTGAGGCCGGATCGAAGGGCAGCGGGGCACCCGGTCGTTCGACGGTGACGACATCAGCGCCGAAGTCCGCGAGCAACATGGAACAGAACGGGCCCGGCCCGAGTGCGCTGAGGTCGAGGACCCGCACCCCGCTCAGCGGGGGAGCTTCGGTCGAAACTGGGGAATCGCCTGTCACGCGATCAAACTATCAAACAAAGTTTGGTTGTGGGGTCGGACGGCAGCGCGTAGGTTCGCGCCGATGAGGGCTGGGATGGAGTCGAAGGATCCCCGGGGCAGCCGGGCGCAGTCCGACGCGAGCAACCCGATGAGCGTCGAGGCCTATCGGGCGCTGCTCACGCAGCGGTTGCGTGCGGAAGGCGCGGTCGGTGCCGACGCTTCCGAGCACGCGGAGTTGGTGTTCAACCTCTCTCGGCTGCACACCCGAATCTCGCAGGACTTCGAGGTCTTGCACCGCCGGCGTGGGTGGACATGGTCGGGCTTTCGGATCATGAACGTGCTGTGGGTGTTCGGCACTGTTGAGCAACGCGACGTGGCCCGGCTATCCGGCGGATCGCGCGCAGCGATCTCGAGTGCGCTGAACACTTTGGAGCGCGACGGCCTGGTGAACCGCGTCAGAGACAGCCACGATCGGCGGCTGGTCCGGCTGGAGTTGACCGAGCGAGGACGAACGGAGCTACGCGATGCGATCCGCGAACAGGCCGACCGCGAGCGGCAATGGCTCTCGGTCCTGGACGCGTCCGAACAGCGCTTGCTCAGCCGCCTTTTGGCCACCGTCGCGGATCGGCGGACCCCATAACCAAATAGCGATTGTCAAAAACTTGACATATTCGTATGCTGCAGGGCATGCAGATGCGAACCCTGATCCAGCACAGCAAGGGCAAGACAAGCCGGCAGGCCCATCGCGACCTGCCGGACTCGAGTTCGAACGGGACGTTGCTCAAAGACGACGAACTGACCCGGCACGGCTTCGACGGACGTGAAGCGGTTCTGTATCGCTCCAACGACCCGACGGTCTTCCGCACCGAAGGCCGCTTCAAGTCCACCTCCGCGGTATTGACCGATATCAAGACCGACGACCTCACCGACGCCCGGGGCGCAGCGCAGCGGCTCTACTACAACGCCGACGCGACGATCTGGCTGTCCCGGCGTTCCGAACCGATGCCCTTCTACCGGCGCAACGTCGACGGCGACGAATGCTGGTTCGTGCACCGCGGCTCGGGGACAGTCGAGACTGAATTCGGGCCGGTCAGCTACGCGCAGGGCGACTACGTCGTGCTCCCGAAAGCCGTCACCCATCGTTGGGTGGTCGATCCCGGTGAGACCATGCTGTTCGGCATCGAAACAGTCGGCGAGTTGCGGGCGCCGACGTACGTCGGCCTGGGCCGGCACGCTCCATTCGACCCAGATGTCGTGCGCGTACCCGAACCGGTGCCGGTGACGTCTGACCAGCACGAGTACGAGATCAGGGTCAAGTACGACGGCGAATATTCATCGATCTACGCCGCCTCTCACCCGTGCGATGTAGAGGGGTGGAAGGGCGACTACTTCCCATTCGTGTTCAACATTCGCGACTGGAACGTAATCATGTCTGACAGCCTGCACCTCCCGCCGTCGATGCATTGCTTCCTGGTGGCACAGGGCATCAACATCATCAATCTGCTGCCGCGACCGTTCGAGTCGGTGCAGGGTGTCGAACGCATCCCGTGGTTCCACCGGAACGCCGATTATGACGAGATCGCGCTTATTCACGGCGGCAAGTCTCTCGGCCGACCGTTGAAGGCCGGCCTGGTCAGTCACGATCCACAGGGCATCCACCATGGCTTCCCTGATCGGGCGCGGATCAAGTCCCGGCGGGAGTGGGAGCAGCACCCGCGCATCGAGTGGGAAATCATCATGGTCGAGGCCTCGCGCCCACTGAAGCTCGACCCGGTGCTGCAGGGCTGACCTCTCGCCGTCTTGACGATCCACGTCACACCCCGGCCTAGACGTGATGTAAGACATATGGCATCGTGGCCAATTAATACCGAACAGTGTTTGAACACAGTGACGGTGGTGACGAAGCTGTCGACCTTTGGGGAGCTATGCGATGACCTCTGCACGTACTGACCGCGACCTCGCCGCGCTGCTGGAGTCTTACGATCCGTTCGATCGCGACCACGTCGAGTGGAAGTACGACGCGTTCGCGTACGCGCGGCGGCACTGTCCGGTGGTGCGGACCGAGACCGAGCTCACCGGGCCGATGTGGATGATCACGCGCTACGAAGATGTCCGGCGAGTGCTCGAGGATCCCGAGACGTTCTCCTCGGTGGGCGGATCGCCGGCTCCCGCTCCGGTGCGGTTGGGTCCGCTGGATTCCGACCCGCCCGAGCACACCGGCTTCCGCGCGCTGCTCAGCCCATACCTGACCCGCAAGTTCGCGCTGACTTACGCCGACGAGATGCGCAAAACCGCCAACGAGCTGATTGACGGATTCATCGAAAACGGCAAGGTCGAGTTGCTCAGCGAGTTCGCGAGCCCGTTCGTCTCCCGCATCTTGGCGCGGATGGTGTTCAACGAGAACGACATGACCAAGATGGAACGCGCAAAAGAGATCGTGTACCGGGTCACCGAGGACGGCACCGAGGAGTCGTTCATGAACCTCGGGATGCTTTCGGCGGAGTACTTGTTTGCGGCGATCGAGAATCCGCCGGAAGAAGACGGCATCCTGCGGGCGCTGGCGACCGGGACCATCAATGGCGAGCGGTTGACCAACGAGCAGGCACTCGGTGCGATCTCGGTGTTGTTCCTCGGCGGGCTGGACACCACCCGGTCTGCGATCGGCGCCATCGCGATGTACATGGCGCTCAATCCCGAACTCGAGCAACGGGTCCGAGACCCCCGTTGGGTGCGCAACGACATGGACGAGTTCATCCGCCTGACGTCGCCGGTGGGGACGTTCGGGCGCACCGTGATGAAGGACACCGAGATCGCCGGGTGCCCGGTCAAAAAAGGCGAGCGCCTGCTCATCCGGTTCGATTCGGCAAACCGCGACGACGTCAAATTCCCCAATGCCGACCAGTTGCAGTTCGATCCGCCCCGCGGTGGCAACGCCGGTTTCGGCCTGGGAATCCACCGTTGCATCGGCATGCACCTGGCACGGGTGGAGATCGCCATCGCGTTCGAGGAATTGCTCGCTCGCGTCACCAACTTCCGGCTGGACGCAGACCCGGCCGACCTGAAGTGGGTGCCCGGCATCGCAAACTACCCGGACCGTGTACCGCTGATTTTCGACAAGGTCTAGACACTCGCTGTCAATCCCTCTATTCCACAACATCTCTCAACGAGGAGAACCCATGACCGGACGCGTCGAGGGCAAGGTCGCACTGATCACCGGCGCCGCCCGCGGACAGGGGCGCAGCCACGCCCTGCAGTTGGCCGAGGAGGGCGCCGACATCATCGCGCTCGACATCGCCGCCCAGGTTGAGTCTGCGCCCTACCCGTTGGCCACTCCTGCTGATCTGGACGAGACCGCCCGCGAGATCAAAGCTCGAGGCCGACGCGTGGTCACTCGCCAGGTCGACGTTCGCGACGGCGAGGCGTTGACAGCGGCAGTCGGCGAGGGGGTGAGCGAACTCGGCCGTCTGGACATCGTGTCCGCCAACGCCGGCATCCTTTCTGTCGGTCCGTCATTCGAACTGACGGAGCAGACCTGGACAGAGATGATCGACATCAATCTCAGCGGATCGTGGCGGACCACCAAGGCGGCCATACCGCACATGATCGCTGCCGGAAACGGTGGATCCATCGTGCTGACCAGTAGCATCGCTGGCCTGATCGCCCAACCCGGACTAGCGCACTATGTCTCGGCCAAGCACGGCGTCGTTGGGTTGATGAAGACACTGGCACTTGAGTTGGCGCCGTTCAACATTCGGGTCAACAGCGTCCACCCGACCAATGTCGACACTGACATGATCCAGAATGAGCCGACATACCGCGTGTTCCTGCCCGATGACCCGAATCCCACCCGGGAGAAGTTCGCGGTACCGGCTACCGAGATGAACGCACTGGCCATTCCGTGGATCGAAAGTATCGACGTCACCAATGCGGTGCTGTTTTTGGCCAGCGATGAAGCTCGCTACATCACGGGGGTGTCGCTGCCGATCGACGCCGGTGCCTCCATCAAGTGAGTGCCACGACGATCCGCTCGAGCGCCTCCAGTGTTCGACGGGTCCGGTGTTGGTCAGAGTAAAAACCGGCGTCGACTGCAAGTCCCCAGAGCAAGTCGACCAGGACCTGCGTGGTGGCTTCGGTGTCGATGCCGGCGTCGACTTCGCCGTCGCGTTGCGCCGCTGCCAGTGCCGCAGCAAAGTGCTCGCGTACCGCGACCAGAGGCTGCATGGCCTGGTCCCGCAGATCCGGGTGATGGATCGCGTCGGCCGTCGATGTGACGAAGAAGCGCACGAAGGTCTGGTCAATCCGGATGGTCGCCACCGCACGGTCGAAGACCGCCACGATCCGGCGGTCGATCGAGCCGGTCTGGCACAGCGCCGGGCCGAGGATCTCCGAGATCACCACCTCGTGCACGGATGCCAAAGCGGCCCGGTACAACTCGATCTTGCTCGGGTAATAGTTGGCGATCGCGTTGCGGGTGAAGCCGGCTTCCTCGGCGATCTGCCGAAGGCTAGCACGGTCGAATCCTATGGTGCTGAACACTTCTCGGGCACTGTGCAGAATCTTGAGCCGGGTTTCGGCTCCGTCGGCGCCCAACGGACGGCCGGGCCCGCGGCGAGCGCCAGGTTCAGTCATCCCAGCAACTTTACGACCTGCGGGAGGCGCTGGTGACCAACCACGCAGAGAGCCTGGCGACCTACGACGTGATAGTGATTGGCGCCGGGGCCGGTGGAATGGCCGCCGCGGCCCGGCTGAACGCGAGCGGCTTCACGACCCTCATGGTGGAAAGATACGACCGTGTCGGCGGGCGGGCTTCCACCATTGATGTCGACGGATTCCGGGTCAACACCGGTGCCCTGATCATCGAGCTCGGTGGTGAAAACGC
Organism: Mycolicibacterium vulneris; assembly: GCF_002104765.1. Classification (GTDB taxonomy): domain Bacteria; phylum Actinomycetota; class Actinomycetes; order Mycobacteriales; family Mycobacteriaceae; genus Mycobacterium; species Mycobacterium vulneris. The sequence continues at coordinate 69,644 of NZ_NCXM01000010.1, read as the reverse complement.
CAATCTGTTCGAGGATCTCGGCCTTACCATCAACGCGCGGACGCCCAAACGACCCCTAGTGCTGCGGCTGGGCCGCTGGGATGTGCCCATGATGAGCGGGCTGACGGGCCTGATTTTTCGCGCGCTGCTCGCGCTAGTCGGCGCCGTCGCTCGCCGCGCAGCAACGCCGGACCGGTTGCGACGGTACGGATGTGCGGCGACGCCAACTTGCCCGGTGGTTACGCCGAACATATTCGGGCACAGTCGAATCCGAGCACCTTGATCACCGTGAATTTCGCCAGCGAGCAGCCGTTGGGCTCGGTCATCGGGCTGGTGTTCTTCGGCCCCACCCGCCGGCTGGCCTACGCGGCCAATCTCACCGCGACGTGTCCGAAGATGGCGCCCGCGGGATGGAACCTGTACGCGGCGGCCTCTACGCCGCACCCCGCGACCGGCGATTTCGACGCCGACCACGAGGTCGCGTTGCTGAAAGCGGATCTGCACGAACATTTCCCGGTTTCGACTCCGCCCGCATCTTGTCGGTCGAGATCTGCGCAGGAGAGGACTGCCCGCACAGCGAGCCATCGCCGGCTGCGATCTGCCGCAAACCACCCCGATCGCAAACCTTTTCAATGTCGGAGACGGCGTGCGTGAGTGGGCCACGGCAGGCCAGAGCGGCTGCGTGCAATCCGCGCGCTTGGTGACCGAGCGAATCCGAGCCGCGATGTCGCCCTCGGCGCGAAGCGTCACGCGCGCCTGACCCCAATGCCCAGTGGCCGGTTGCGTCACCGTGACGACAGCGCCGGAATGTGTCCGGTCATCCCGCCGTCGACGACAAGAACCTGACCGGTGATCATCGCGGCGGCATCGGACGCAAGGAAGACCGCGACGCGGGCGATATCCGCCGGTTCGGCGAGCCGACCCACTACCTGGCCCTCGATGATCAGCCTGCGCAGTTCGTCAGAGACGTTCGCGCGCGCAGCCGGCGTATCTACAACGCCCGGCGCGATCGCATTGCAACGCACACCTGACGGGCCGTATGTCGTCGCGATGATGCGCGTCAGTGACTCAATGGCGCCCTTCGCCGACGAGTACGCGACCTGGCGGGTGGAGCCCGAGCGCCCCTTGACCGACGAGGTGTAGATGATGCTGCCCCGGCCGGCTTCGATCATGTCCAGCAGGGTGTATTTGGCGCTGAGCATGGATCCGCGGGCCGCAACGGCGAATGCGCGGTCCCACGTCGCGACCTCCAACGTCAATAAGTCGTTGTCGCGGTCGAAGATCGAGACGTCGGCGGCGTTGCTGTGCAGAATTGTGACGGGCCCCAACCGGGCGCGCACGGCCGGCATCGCGGCGGCCCAGTGTTCTTCGTCGGCCACGTCGAGTCGCAGCGCGAGGGCACGCCCACCTGTCCGCTCGATGGCTGCGGCAACGGCTTCGGCGGAGTCGATGTTGACGTCGGTGACCGCGATTGCCGCTCCCGCCTCGGCCAGCGCCTGCGCGCTTGCCGCGCCGATCCCGGACGCGGCGCCGGTGACAAGCGCGACCCGGCCGTCGAGCTCGCCGCTCATGCTCGGGGGACGATCAAATCCCGGCCTTTGAGGTATTGGCGCAGATCTTCGATGAATTGCGAGTAGATCGCCCGGAAGGTCGCGGTCATCGTGTCGAGAACAGCTGGCTCGCAGTCGAACTCGCCGTACCACTCGAGAAACGTGGTGTTCGAGTCGGTCACTGGCAGCACGCGGATGGTGCCGCGGTAGGTAGACACCGGAAAAGGTATCTCGTCGGCGAAATCGTAGGAATAGCTGCGGGCGGGTGCGTCATAGCGCACCAGCCGTTCCCGGGCGGTGCCGCCGCCGGGCTCCAGCGTGAGGTTGCGCACCGAACCCACCGCGCCCGATCCGGCACCGTTCTCGGGCGTGTTGGACCGAACCATGGTGACCCAAGCGGGCAGCCCGTGGAAGTCGCCGATCACCGACCACACGGTGTCGACGTCGGTGTCGATGATGGTGCTGACGTAGGCAAGGCTCATGCGACCCTCCGCTTAAACCAAACATTGTATGATTTGAAATTCAATCATATCTGCGGTCGACCGGGCTACCTGCGTAATGCCCACGCTATCGCTGCGCCGAGTCGTCACATGGCCCTCTTGCACCGCGACCGCGCCCTCGTCGAGGAGGCTGATGGCAAGGCGGCCCGGCGTGTGGTTGTATAGAGAACCAATTGCCGTTCGGTTCGGTAGATAGGGTGGGTGGGGTATGAAGGCGCTCGTCATCGGCGGGAGCGGCGCAACCGGCGTCCCGGTGCTGCAGGGACTTTTGCAACGAGGTCACGACGTGACGATGCTGCACCGCGGCGTGCACGAGCCGGCCGACCTGCCGGACGTTCCGCACATCCACGCCGACCCACACTTTGCCGAATCGATCACCGAGGCGGTGGGCGACCAGTCCTTCGACGTGGTGCTGGCGATGTACGGGCGAGTCGCTGCGATCGCGGAGGTCTTCGCCGGACGGTGCGGGCAGCTGATCAGCATCGGCGGGGTGCCGGCCTACCGCGGTTGTCTGCAGCCCGAAACCGTCACGCCGTACGGCATGGCGCTCAACGCGCGCGAGGATGGCCCGCTGGCCGACGGCACCGAACCGGTGCCGCGTTTCGCCAAGCTGATCCGGTCGGCCGAGCGCGCCGTCCTGGATCGGGCGGCGTCCGGCGCGTTCCGCGGCACGGTGATCCGGTACCCCGCGATCTACGGCCCACGCAACCTGGTGCCCTGGGAATGGTCGGTAATGCGCCGTATCCGCGACGGCAGGACCCGAATGATCCTGCCCGACAACGGTTTCTGGATCATCTCCCGGGCCGCTGGGCGTAACGCCGCCGAGGTCGTGCTCGGCGCCGTCGACAACCCCGACGTCGCCAACGGCCAGGCCTACAACGCCGGCGACGACGACCAATACACCGTGCGTCAGTGGGCCGAGGCGATCGCGCAGATCATGGGCGGTGAGCTCGAATTCGTCGGCATTCCCGGCGAACTCGCGGGTTCGGCGCTGATCGAACTGTTGCCCCCGACTGGGCGGCCGCACATCCTGCTGGACACCAACAAGGCGAAGCGCGAGCTGGGCTACCGCGAGGTCATATCCGCCCGCGACGCGATGGTGGAGGCCGTCGAGTGGCTCGAGGCGCACCCGGTCACCAGCGAGGACTACCCGCTGTATCCGGCGAGGTTCGATTACCCGGCCGAGGACCGACTGATCGAGGCCTACACGCAGGCCGTCAGCTGGGTGCGAGACCAGGCCCCGGACGAGGCGCCAGACGTGCGTCACCCGATGCCCCATCCGAAGACCGTTTCCGTTGGCCGTGACCAGGACGGCCGCTGATTTCGAGCAGGAGGAACCCATGACGACCATGTGGCGTCGTTTTCAGGACATGGTCGGGATCGAGTACCCGATCATGCAGGACGGCATGGGCCCGTCGCCGACCACTTTGCTGGCCGGCGCGGTGTCAGCGGCCGGCGGGCTGGGCACCGTCAGCTGTCCTTCCATCGTGAACAGCTCAGAGCAATTCCTCCGCGAGGGATTCCGCGCGGCGATCGAGCACGTGGCGTCCAGCACGGACCGTCCGTTTGCCGTCAACGTCCCGGTCGGCCGGACGGCCAGCGGCGAGCTCCTGCTGGTCAGCCGCATCTGCATCGACGAGGCCATCGCGGTCAAACGCGACGGCGGACGCACCGGTGACCAGCTTAGGGCCATCGTCACCTCGGCCGGCTTCGCCGGTGAGTTCGGCGCAGCCATCCGGGAATCCGGCCTGGTGCACATGGCCAAGGTCGGGTCGGTCCGGCACGCGCTCAAGGCCGCCGAGAGCGGTGCCAACGTCATCATCGCCTCGGGCTACGAAATGGGCGGGCACACCCACGCCAAAGGGGTGCACACCATGGTGCTGGCCCCGCAGGTGATCGACGCGCTTGACATCCCCGTCGTGGTATCCGGCGGGATCTGCGACGGCCGCGGGCTGGCCGCGGTGCTGGCGATGGGTGGCGCCGCCGCCGCAATGGGCACCCGGTTCATCGCCACCCAGGAGCACCAGTGGCACGCGGCGTACAAACAGCGCATCGTCGACGCGAAGGAGTGGGAGGATGTCGTTTACGGCGGCATCTACGCCCCGATCCGTGGCCTGCGCAACAAGGGTTTGGAGCTCATGGAGGACGTGCGAAAGACCATGTCTCCCGAGGACTTTCAGGTGTGGGAGGAAGAGCAGATCCGCAAGGCCCAGCGCGAGGGCGACGTGGTCGAAGGCCTGATGGTGGCCGGTCAGGTGTCCGCGGCCATACACGACATCCCGACGGTTGCCGACCTGGTCGGGCGGATCGTGACCCAGGCGCGCGGACTGCTGGGCGAGGCAGGGGTGGCGCTGGGAGAACCTGCGTGCCGGTAACCGAGACCGTCCACGACAGCGGCCGACTGGCGGGTGTCGCGGAACTGGTTGTTGAGAGCCCGCCCGTCAACGCCTATTCGATCGGCGACCTGGCCCAGCTGACCGAACTGTTGCGCAGCTACGAGCGTCGCGAAGAAGTCCGGGCCGTGGTGTTGCGAGCGCAGGGCAAGGGGTTTTGCGGCGGCGGTGACCTCAAAGAGGTGCAGAGCCTGCCGGGATTCGACGGCATCCTCGGTCAGGCTCGGGGGTCCCAGGACACTAGCGTGGCCATCGCCGAGTGCGCGGTTCCGGTCATCGGCTGCGTACACGGCTACTGCGTCGGCCTGGGGGTGCTGCTGGCCGGCACCTGCGACGTGCTGATCGGTTCCCGGGGAACACGATTCGTGCTCGCCGAGGCGGACAACGGCGCGACGACCGGCGCGGTGCAGGCGCTGGGCCTGCTGCCGGAACGCCGGCTGCGTTCGGCGATGTTCACCTGCGAGCCGTTCGACATCGCCGAGTTGCACAGTTATGGCAGCGTGTACCACGTGGAAGCGACGGTCGACGCCGCGCTGGTCAGAACCTACGAGGTCGCCGCGACGATCGCGCGAAAGGCGCCACGGGTCATCCGCGCGATGAAGTTGGCGCTCAACAACACCGCGGGCCGTGATTTGCGCCGGCTCTACCGGCAAGAACTGAGTTACACCTTCGAGCTCAACATGCTCGGCGACAGCAGCAAGGCTCGCCAAACCTTTCTGGACGGCGACCGCGAGAGTTATCTCGGCGACACCGCCACGACGTCGTGATGAACCGGCGGTCGGGCTTCAGCTCCCGTCGCCCATCAGCCGGCCAACCACCGGCAGCCACAGCCGCCGTGGCGCGTGGCCGCCCACCCAGGCGAAAGCCCGGACCGTTCGTCGCGGGATGACGACTCGTTTGTTGTGTGCAAGCGCCCGCAGCCCGGCCGCGGCGATCTCGGCGGGCTCGGCCATGAGCACTTTCGGGGTGCGGCTTTCGGTGCCGAGCATGCCCGCAACTTCGGAGAACTCGGTGCGCACACCGCCTGGACACATCGCCGTCACCGTCACGCCGTCGCGCGAGAGCTCCCAGTGCAGCGATTCGGCCAGCGAGGTCACCGCCGCCTTCGTCGCGGCGTACGCCCCGAAGTTCGGCATCGGCTGGTTGCCGGCCATCGATGAGACCAACAAAATCGCCCCACGGCCCCGCGCCGTCATGGCGGGCGCGAGCGCCCGAGTGAGCAGGAAAGTTCCCTCGACGTTGGTGCGTATCAGCTGCTGGATCCGGTCGGGGTCGGCATCGATGAACGGTCCTCCCATGCCGAACCCAGCGCACGCCACCAGCACGTCGACGTCGAGGCCGCACTGTGCAACGTCCGCGAGCAGTCCGGCGCGGCTGTCGGGGTCGCTGATGTCTGCGGCGATCACCTCGATACGCCGGCGGCCTCCATCTGACAACTCGCGGGCGAACGCCGCCAGCCGGTCCTGACGGCGCGCAACCAGGATGGCGTTGTGACCGCGTGCGACCAGCCCGCGCGCCAACTCGGCGCCGATACCCGAGGAGGCACCGGTGATCAGGGCAGCGGCGCCGGGACGTGGAGTCGGGATTGCCATGTCGTGGTCAGCCCAGCAACGCGTCAGCGCCGGTGTCGGCGACGATCGACGCCGAGTTGGTGAACATCTGGGCCCACATCTGATCGCCGCGCTCAGTCTGCTGGAGCGTCATCGACACGGCGATCGTCAGCAGGAACGGATACAGCGAGCTCATGCGGTAGCTGTCCTCGCACTGGGCGAAGGAGAAGTCGTTCACCCCCGCCGCGCACAGGCCGTCGTGGTAGCGATGCAACAGACGATCCTGTTCAGAGCGGCGTTCGTCGACGCTCAGGCATGACCCGAGATAGATCGCGACGTCAAGCAGGGGCGGTCCGAGCCGGGCCCCCTGCCAATCGATCACCGAGATCGGCGGCGCGCCGTCGACGCGGGCGAACATCATGTTGTCCAGGCGGTAGTCGCCGTGGGCAATCACGAAGGGTGCGCACCACAGCCGCTGCGCGCTGCCCGCCGCCGCGGGAGCGAGTCGTTTGGCCAGCTCCAAATGGTTTGAGTCGACCCGGTTTTCGAATCTGGCGATGAACGCTTCGATCAGCGGCTCGACGGCAGCGAACAGCAATTCGGTGCGCGCGAGCCCGGCCCACGGCAGGTCGGCCAGCCCCGGCTCGTTCCAGATCGGCGCCTGCAGTCCGGGCAGCGCGCCGATCGCCAACTCGGCCTGCTTCAGCGTGCCGCCGCCGACCATGTCGCCGACGTTGGACGTTGCCTGCAGGTCCTCCAGCACCAACGTGAAACGCCCGCTGGCCGGCTCCACGTCGCCCCAGTACATCGCGGGGATGGCGCAACCGAGCCGGGGCGCGATCTCCTGGTAGAAGCGAACCTCGGATTCGTAAATCCCCATCGCCGCACCCATCTGCCGCGAACTGGCATCTGCCGAGGGCAGTTTCACGATCAGCGAGGCCGGACCGGCGGCGCCACCGGCGTACCCCAACTGTGCGCGAGCGACGAACCCGGCCTGCCCGGTGCCGATCACTGCCGCCTCGACCGAGGTGACCGTGTCCTGCCCGCCGAGGGTGGCGTTGCTCTGTAACACCCGGGTGAACCACTGGGGGGTCAGCCCATCAGTTGTATCGACGATCCCCGTCATCCCAGCTCCTTGCCGCCCGTGCTGTTGCTTGTCTGTTGCTTGTCCACAAGGGCCGGACCAGATCGGGTTCGCAACTCTCGTCAACTATCCACTTGACCATTCGACGCATCGGTTCGATCCCGTCTTGAGGAAGCGAGACACTCGGGTGGGCCGCGTAGCCCAGTGATACCAGGCGCTGGGCGCCGTGCAGCGGAAGTTGTTCCCGCAGATCGGATTTCAAGGATTCCGGATAAATTCCGACGGTCTGGGTGTAGGCATTGATTTCTCGGATCGCATCGGCCGGATCATCGATAGGGACGATGTTGGCGACCCGGCCCGACAGCCGGCGGGAGAACTCGACCGGTTCGTCGAGCTGCGAGACGATCACCGCGCCCTCGCCGTCGCGACCGCCGTAGACGCGGTACCAATCCGGGCTCGACCGTAGTGCGTCGATGTCGGCGATGAGTTCTGGGTCCGACCATTTCGCCGGGGTAGTGAGGTGTTCGGGCAGCCGCTGCAGTTGGGCGTAGATCTCCTCACCGAGCCGGTTCGCCCGCTCGAGCCCGTCCGGATCGGTGCCACTCGCCACGTAGACGGTGCGCGCGTTGACGCACCCGAGCTGGTTGAGGGCACCGATGTCGGTGGCCGTACGCAACGCGACATCGGCGAACGCCTCCTCGGACGCGAACGCCTGCGGCCCGATGATCGTCGCGCTGCGCTTCGGATCGAGCGAGATGAGCTCGAGCCCCGGCTGGACATAGCGCAGCACATGGGTGACCGAGGCGAGGCCGCCCCAGGCGATGATCTTCTCGACGCCGGCGGGCTTGAAGAGCCGCTCCTCGAACCCGGTATCCCCACCCTTCCAGTACGCGACGGACAAATGACGGGTGATCGGGTGCGCCGGGTCGAGCTCGCGCATCGTGCGGGCGATCGCAAGCGCGGTCAGCGGGTCGTTGGACGGGGTTTTGATGATCGCGTCCGAGCGCCCGACCGCGTTGCGGATGATGCTCAGCGCCGCGATCAGTGGGCTGTTGCCGGCGATGATGTGTACGGTGCGGGTGCCGAACGCCCGGACCGACGCGGTCCGGCCGTCGGTCATCACCCGAGGGACCCAGCCCTCGAGGTATGGGATCCCGATTGTGGTCTCCGCAAGTTCGCGCACCGCGGCGGCGCTGAACAGAGCCGGCAGCTGCTCGAACGATGAGCGGACCAGTGGAGGGGTCATGTCGGAGAACTGCGCGGAGAGCTCCAGCGCCTCTTGCATGTGGGCATTTCGGGGCAGCGCCAGCGCGTCACCGATGGCCGCCAGGTAGGCGACGATCTCGCTGAACGGCAGGTCCTGAACCTCGCGCAGTTGGCTGGGGTCCGACAGCTCCAAAGAACCCAGCAGGCGGTGCGGGTCCGGTGCCCGAAAGGCGGCGGTGCCGCCGCGGCCGCCGAATGTTACGAGGTCGTCGTCGATCAACTGCCCGCGGATGATCGCGGGTGCGGCGAATCCGGTCATGGTGTTTTTCATTGGCGGACGGTCACACGAGTTCGCCGGTGAGAAATTCCAGCGCCGCCCGGTGCGCGTCCTCAGCGGCGACACAGGTGATTTTGTCGTCTCCGTTGTGCTTGTCGCTGTAGCGCTCGATGGTTGGCGCGGCGTGGGCGGTGGTCCGCCCACATCCGCATGGCTCGAAGCTGAGGGTGAACTCGTCGCCACTGACGAAACCGCCCCAGTAGGTGGCGGCGAGCAGATCGAATACCGCCATCCGCCCGGTGTGCTCGCCGGTCCGCGGAAACGGCGCTCCGTCGACAGGATCGAGGACAAATGGGATAGTCCACGGTTCGAAGTGGTAGCGGCCGCGTTCGCACATCTTGTTGAGCGCGGTTATCTCCGACATCACGTAGCTGTGCTGGATGTGTTTCACGCCGGAGAACCGCCGGACCGTCTCCTCCCAGTCATCGGGGACGACCCTGCCCTTGGCGCCACCGCCGGTGGTGATCAGCGAATCGGAGGCGAACACGTTCTCCAGGCCGGCGTCGAGTCCCGCCTTGGACATGTTGTACAGCACGTTCCAGGTGGCCAGCATCCAGATCCGGCGTCCGCGCATATCCCGGCTGATCTCGTTGATGAACTTCGGCAGCGATTCCGCCATCTCGCGCTGCTCGCGTTCGAACTCCTCCCGCCGCGCCCGCAACGCGGGGCTGATCTCGAGCTTGGCGAGCTCGCCGCGGGCTGCTTCGGCGCGTACCCGTCCGGCGAGATAGGCCGCGTCCGAGCTCATCCGCCCCGGGCGCAGCGCATGCAGCCGGTCCTCCGAACCGAGCAGGTGGGGAAGGGCCATGCCGGGAAAGCGGGTGATCGCGCTGCGGCCCGAGCGCCACAGCGGCCAGATCAGCTCGAACCATTCGCCGTCGTGTCGGCCCCCCACGCCGAGCGGGTCACTGTATTGGAACAGCCCGCACCGCGACGCCCGGCCCATCTGATCCCACTCGTGTGTCGAACGCGGCAGAAACGACATCGTCCCCGTGGTGCCCGAGGAGTGCACGGCCCGCAGTGCCGTAGCAGCCTCCAGTGTGTCGAGCCAGGCATCGATCGTCTCGCAATCGGAGACGTCGACGCTGGCGAGGTCGATCGTGGTCAGCCGATCAAGCCAGCGGGTGAGTTCGGTGAACCGACTCCGCACTAGCAGCGCGGCCGGGTAGGACTTGTACACCGAATGCTGGAACAGCAGCGGGACAACGTCATTGAGCTGACCGACCGCGTCGATCCCGGCTTCGTCGGCGAGCCGGGTGAGCGTCGCAATGGTGTGACGGAGCTCGCCGAAGCGCAGCTGCAATGCCTCCAGCTGCAGAGCAGCGAGCTCGTCGACCGGCACATGCTGCATCGCGTGCCATGAATGGCCGAAGAACTCGGCCGGGGCGTTGGCGAACTGCCGGGCGTCCGCCGCGACGGTCACGACGCGTGGGTCCGAGAGCTCGCCGCGACCGAGGTCGTCGCTTGTGGTCGCTCCCTCCATGCCGCGAGCAGCGCCGCGTTCTGCCGGGGAGTGGATCCGTATGTGGTGACCTCGTCGGCGCCGGCGTCGATGAAACGCTGCAGCGACGTTACGCATTCGGAGACGGTGCCGACCGCGCTGCAGTCGGTGATCCAGCTCCACGGCAGCACCGATGCCGGCCCCAGCATCTCGTGCCGATGGAACGTCAGGTCCGCGGCGCGGTTGAGATTGTGGAACTGCTCGTGGTTGCGCATGCGGTTGACGGTCTCCAGATCCCAGTGGTTCGCGGTGGCAAGGACGTCGCCGTACAGCGGGTACTGGAGATAGGTCACAAGCCTCCCGGCCGATATGGACTTGGTCTCGATCTCGGCCATGTCCGGGGCGGTCACGACCGGGGCGACGATGCGGATCTCTGCGGGGTCGCGACCAATCCGCTCGCACGCGGTGCGAATGCGCTGGACCGCGTCGGCGACGGCGTCAGGGGTCAGCATGGGCGGCAGGATCACCCCGTCGAACGCCTCGGCGGCAGCCGCCGCCCCGCGTTCGTGGCAGAAGCCCGCGATCCAGATCGGCGGTTGCGGTCCGTTATACGTCTCGGCGAAAGCCAACGCGGTGAACGAACCGAGCTGACCGGTATAGGACACCGACTCGCCTGCCCATAGCTGCCGGGTGATCTTGGCGCTTTCGACCATTGCCTTGGTCGTGGTCATCGGGATACCCATGCCGCGGAACGCGCCGGCGTCACCGCGGCCGAGCCCGAGCACGAATCGCGGCCCGAAACACGAGTGCATCGTGGCCCCGAGTGCGGCCGGCATCCAGGGATGTCGCGTGGTCGGCACGATGATCCCGGTGACCAGCTCGAGGCGGGTCGTCAGCGCACCGATCCCGGCGAGGATGACGTCGGCTTCCTTCAGATCCCATCGTTCCGAGATGAAGACGCGTCGAAAGCCGATCTGCTCGGCATCGACCCCGTCCTGGATGCCTTGAGCCGGGGTCCGGCCTTCGGTCTCGCGCTCAAATTTGCTGGCGTCCGAACTCACCGCGCCGGCGATGATGAAGGCGCTGAAATCGTCTGTCACAGGCGGGAGTTCGACGCTGGCCACCTGTCCCTTATCTGCGGTAACGGTCATCGGTCCGGACTCCTCGCTGAGTATTTAGCATATTACCGTACGTTGTACGGAATTTCTGTCTCGGACCGTACTGTGTACGGTGTGGGAGTGTCAAGAGAGTCGACGACCCTGCCCGCAAAGCGAGGCCCGCGTCCCCGGCTCACACGTGACGATGTCCTGGCGGCGGCGCTGCGGGTTATCGACTCGGTCCCGCCGAGCGCCTTCACGATGCGTCGGGTCGCCGATGATCTCGGCGTCGGGGTCATGACCCTGTACGGATACGTACGCAGCAAAGAAGAAATTCTGGAAGGCCTTGTCGCGCAGCTCATGTCAGACGCCCATCCCACCGCGGGAACGGCTCCGACCTGGGATGAGTGCCTGCGGGCCGAGGCGCGCCATCTGCACGGCGTCGGCCGCCGCCACCCGAACCTGGTGACCATCGTGCTGAGTCAGCACTCGGCGACCCCCGGCTTGTTCCATCTGCGTGAGCGGATGCTGACCGCCCTGTTGGATGCCGGCTTTACCGAGGTGACCGCGCTGCACACCCTTGGCGTGCTGTGTAACTACGCGCTCGGCTTCGCGGAAGCGCAGGCGGTGGCGGCGCCGATCGACTTGCCTGAGCGCATCCGAGAGCTGCCCGAGACCGAGTTTCCCAGCCTGTCCGGCCTGGCAACGGACTACGCCATCCACCTGGACGACGAGGCCTTCACCTTCGGTCTTGAACTGCTGATGGCCGGTTTGCAGGCGGAACTCGCCAAAGGCGGGTGACGCTGGGCGGCGGTCGACGGCGCTGAGGCGCGGCCACTGCCGTCCGCGCGGCGCGCGGAGCGAGTTCGATCGGAGTGTCATCGCCGACCCGACGCTAGATCGGGAATAGCGTGCGCCGTCGAGGCATCGACGATCAGCCTCGTCCCACGACCTCGGGTTCCAGCCGAATCGGCAGCGCCTCGGCGTAGCCGCTCAGCACCCGTGGTCCCGGTGTGAATGTTGCCGGCATCGCGAGGTAGCCGTTGACCAGCGGAATCGTCGGATAGTGCCGGACCCGTTCCCGATCTATGTGGTAGTCCGGCAACCGGCGCAACACCTCCTCGAGGAGGATGGCGATCTCCACCGGAGCCAAAAACGCGCCGAGGCAGCGGTGCATGCCGAACCCGAATGCCAGGTGCGTGCTGCCACGGTCGCGGTCGAAATTGATCCGCTCGGGATCGGTGAAGGTGTCGGGATCGGCATTCGCCGAACCAAGTGCGAGCCATACCCGGTCGCCCGGTTCGAGGTGCTGGCCGTTGATGTCGACCGGGCGGGCGACCGTGCGGGCGACTCCGGGACCGGGCGTGAAATAGCGCAGCATCTCGTCGATCGCAGCGGGGATCAGCCCGGGGTCCGCTTGTAACTTAGCCCGCTCGTCGGGATGCTCGTCCAAGTACAGGAACATGCTGGCAATCAGCGCAGTGGAGGTGTCAACACCCCCGTTGAGCAGCATGAACACCATCTCGGTGACGGTTTCGTCGTCGATGGGCACGCCCTCGACCTCGGCATTGAGCAGCGCCTCGGTGAGATTGGTCGCCGGGGTGTGCGCCGTCGCGCGTCGCGCCTTGACGGTGGCGCGCAAATCGTCTAGCAGCACGGCGAGGTCGCGCGCAGAGCCCGGCTCACGGTAGACGGCCTTGTGCAGAATTGTCGCGTAGTCACTCCATTTCTCCAGCGACAAGCCGAAGTAGTCGAGCGAGACCATCGCAGGCAGCGGGTTGGCGATGTCGTCGACGAAATCGATCTCACCGGCCTCGATCACCCGGTCGACGATCCAGGACACGATCTCCTGCATGCGGGGGCGGTATCTCTCCACGGCCTTGCGTGACAGCCACGGTGCCAGCACTTGTCGGTAGGCCTGTGACTGCGGAGGATCCATCTCCATCATCCCCATCCGGACCGGGTTGGTCGGCACTGTCACCCCGCCCTTGACGACGGTGTCACCAAATGTCAGGTCGCGTCCGCAGACGAAAGTGTCGGACTCCCGCAACACCCGCTTCGCATCGTCGTAGCGGGTGAGGACGTAAAAGCCACCGTGCTGGTCGCTGTGCGCCACCGGGCATTCGATGCGCATGCTGGCGTAAATCTCTCGCCAGTTCTGCGCGAAATCTTCGGAATGGTGGTCGAACTGCGTCATGGTGATCTCCGGTTATCGACAGGGCCTCTTCGTCCGGCGTCATTGGGATGGACGATACCGATCAGCGTTTGGTAAAACAAGAATACCCTGCTCGCCGTGCGGCTTCGGCGCGAGCATGCGCGTCGTTTAGTACCATTCATACGTCGTTTGGTAACTCCGTCGCGAATTGGAGCAAAATTGGCCTTCTTCGCCACCGACTGGGTGGATTACCACGCGCAGCACCGCCCGGATGCGCTCGCGTTCGGCTGCGCCGAAGACGGAACCCGACCGACGTGGGCCGAACTCGAGCAACGGGTGGCAGGCCTTGCCGCCACGCTGCGCGGACTCGGCGTCGGTCACGGTGACCGGGTTGCGCTGATCGCCGAGAATCATCCCCGGGTGTTCGAGGTGCAATTCGCGTGCATGCGCCTCGGGGCCCTGTTCGTCCCACTCAACTGGCGCCTGCATACCGCTGAGATCGAAGAGATATGTCTGGACGCTCAGCCACGGATCATTGTTTACGACGGTGTCTGGGCAGAGGCCGCTCTCGAGGTCGCCACCACTGCAGCAGATGCTGAGCCAGCAGCCGCCGATCACGCATTTCGCCGCGATTCCACTGATGTACCAGCGCATCGCTGACCTGCCCGGCTTCTCGAGTGCGAACCTGTCACACCTTCGGCACGGGGTGATCGCCGGGGCGGTCGCCGGACCGGAGCTGCTACAGCGGTGGGCCGACCACGGTTTTCCGCTTCAGCCTCAGTACGGCGGCACCGAGATGGGGCCGATGGCAACGGTTTTGGACAACGAAAGGGCGAACATCGGCGTCGCCAAGAAGGGGTCGACGGGCCGCGCGGCACCACACACCCAGATCAGGTTGGTCGATTCCGCCGGACGTGACGTCCAAACCGGGGTGACGGGCGAAATCTGGTTGCGCGGTCCGAGCATCACCGTCGGCTACTGGGGGCAGGACAAGGCCGCATACTTCACCGAGGACGGCTGGTTCAAGACAGGCGACGCCGCCTACCGCGACGTCGACGGCTTCTACTACCCGTCGGGACGCACCAAGGAGATGTTCAAATCAGGCGGCGAGAACGTCTACCCGGCCGAGGTCGAACAGGTGCTCGCTCTGCATCCGCATGTCCACGACGTCGCCGTTGTCGGCGTCACCGACGCGACGTGGGGCGAAGTCGGGCTGGCGGTCGTGGTACCCGCCCCGGGCACCGCAGTGACCCTCGACGAGCTCAACGTCTTTGCCGCGCAGCGGTTGGCGCGCTACAAGCTGCCCAAGCGACTGTCGGTGGTAGATCAGTTGCCACGCAACGTGACCGGCAAGGTGTCCAGGGCGCAGCTCAAGTTGGACTACGGCAGCAATTGAGAGTCGCCCGGCCGCTCCGGCGGTCGTGCCGACGGCCGACATCAGGTCGCGTGCTCTGCCAGTCGTGCGTTGTCCGACGTGCGTGTTCTCCCTTTGCGCAGGTCGCGCAGCAGGGTGCGGGCAGCTTGCTGACCGGGCAGGCCGGATACCGAGGGCCCCGGGTGGGTGCCGCCGCCGCTGAGATATAGGCCCGGCACCGGTGTCCGGTAGCCCCCGAAACCCCACGCCGGCCGGAATGGGCCGAGGTGCATCATGGTCATGTCGACGTGGTAGACGTTGCCGGTGGGCACGCTGGTTCGTGCCATCATCTCCGGTGGTGACTCGACCCAGCGGGCGACCTCCAAAGACTCGAAGCCGTCCAGGTAACTCATTGCATGTTCGACCAGAGCCTTCTCCGTGGCGGCCTTCATGTCGTCCCACCCTTCGGCGGGTTCCAACGGCACCCATCCCGACCACAAGCTCAGACAGTCCTGCCCGGTGGGCGCCAGGGTTGAGTCCATCGCGGTGTTGATCATGCTCGCGTAGGGCAGTGGGTCGGGCAGTCGGCCGCTGCCCGCGTCGGTGATCGCCCGGCAGATATCGTCGATGCTTCCCACGACGTGGGTGGGCGTCCGTAAATCGAGTCCGTCGGTGCGCGCGCCGTTGTGCCGCTTCAACTGCAGCTTGCCGCGAAAAGCGACCTGAATCTTGAAGTGTGCGCAGTTGCCGCTACGCGTCGGTATGTGTGAAGCGCGCGCGGCCATGCGTTCTGACAAAGCACCGTCCGGTAGCCATTTGTTCAACACCTGTGTCGGCTCGGTCGCCGTCAGCACGGTGCGGGCGCGCAGCTCCGCACCCGTGGTCAGCCGCACGCCGGCGATGTGACCGCCGTCGACCAGCAGTTCTTGGACGCGGGCAGACGTCTGGACCCGGCCGCCTGCGGCGACCAGGGAGCGTTCGAGCGCCCGTGGCAGCATGCCCATCCCGCCGCGCGGGCGTGCCATGCCGACACGCATGATCAGCGGGACGATCAGCAAGTTGATCCCGGTGTGCTCCATGGTGATCGGCGAACCGAAGTTGGCAAGCTGAGCCAGGCCGCTTTGCACTAGCGGATGTTCGAACCGCTCCTGAATCGCCTGAGCGGCCGAGACGGTGGCCAACGAGGCGAGGGTGGGGATACCCCGTGGGCGGCGCAGCATGCGCGCGGCGCGCAGCACGCGACCCAGATCGGGCCGGGTCGGATTGGTCGCCATCAGTTCGATCGCGGCATCCGATATCGGCATCAGCTGCTCGATGAGCTGTTCGAACATCCGGGCGTCGCGCCGGGAGAAATGCGCTACCTCTTCCACGGTGCGACCGACGTCGCGCCAGAACGCGAGCGACCCGCCGTCGGGGGCGAGCGCGACGTATGGGGGATCGACGTCGATCTCGTGGTAGCCGTACCTAGCCAGCTCGAGATCCCGGGGCACCGTCGAGGCGCGAAGCGATATGACGTCGTCGGCGCATGGGCTGAACCAGTGCTCGGGCGCTTCGGGGATCAGGATCTCCGTGGTCGTACAACCTCCGAGTACATCGCGGCTTTCCAGCACCAGGACGTCGAGCCCGGCTCGAGCGAGATAGCACGCGGCTACCAGCCCGTTGTGGCCGCCGCCGACAACGAGGACATCCGCGTCGCGCTCTCTGGACAAGGGTCCGCTCACTGACTGTCTCCTCACCCCGATGTGTTCGAGCAGCGCCAGCCGCCGAGGTTATCAAACAACGTTAGGCATACTCAATGCCTTTGAAGCAGGAAGTGTTACGGACGGCGCCGACGCTTTCGGACTAAACCCATCGGTGTTAGCTTTACACCCTGTGACTGCGGTCACCTGGCGCCATCGCCGGGCCGCATTCGACTGCCTGCTACCTCACTCGAGAAAGAGACGGCGAGAACTATGGTCGCGATGACGATCAACGGGAATAAAGTCCGCGCGCAGGCAACCTTTGACGTGGTCAATCCCGCGACGGGCGAGGTGGCGGGTCAGGCGCCGGAGTGCTCCGTAGAGCAACTCAATGACACGCTTGAAGGTGCGCAAGCCGCCGGGTGTTCGTGGCGGCTGGACGAAGCCGAGCGACGCAAAGCGCTACTGCGGCTGGCGGACGCGATTACTGCTGCCCACGACGAACTCGCGACCACGCTGACCGCGGAGACGGGCAAGCCCGCCCCGCTGTCCGCCAGTGAGGTGCAGATCTGCGTCGCGTGGCTGCAGGTGTTCGCCGAGATGGAAATCCCGCGCCGGATCCTGCAGGACGACAGCAGCGCGCTCATCGAAGTCGCCCAGCGGCCCGTCGGTGTTGTTGGAGCGATCACGCCGTGGAATTTCCCGCTGGGTCTGGCGATGTGGAAGATCGCGCCGGCGCTGTTGGCCGGCAACACCGTCGTCGTCAAGCCCTCACCCTTCACCCCGATGGCAACCCTGCTGCTGGGCGAGATCATGGGCGAGGTATTGCCGCCCGGCGTGCTGAATGTGATCTCGGGTGGAGACGATTTAGGGCGGGCGCTGGTGGCGCATCCGATACCCCGCAAAATCACCTTCACCGGTTCGATCGCCGGCGGCAAGAGTGTCGCCGTCACTGCCGGCGCCGACCTCAAGCGGCTGACATTGGAACTCGGCGGCAACGACGCCGCAATCCTGTTGCCCGATGCCGATCTGGCTTCGGTGATTCCGGCGCTGCTCGGCGTGGCTTTCTTCAATACCGGCCAGGCATGCGCCCTGCCCAAGCGGATCTACGTGCCGGACGGGGTGTACGCCGAGGCGATCGAGGCCTTCGGAACCGCGGCGTCGGCGATCGCGGTCGGTGATCCGACCGATCCGGCCACGCAAATGGGTCCGCTGTCCACCCGACCGCAATTCGAACGCGTCAAAGGTCTGGCGCAGGACGCCGTGGCCAGCGGTGCCCGGGTCGTCGCCGGTGGCGACGCGATCGACGGGCCGGGCTACTACTTCAAGCCCACCATCCTCGCCGATGTCGCCGAGGGTGTCGCGGTCGTCGATGAGGAGCAGTTCGGTCCGGTGCTGCCGATCCTGCGCTATTCGCGGGTCGACGAAGCGGTCGAGCGGGCCAACGCGACGATGTACGGCCTGTGCGGTTCTGTGTGGGGCTCCGACGAAGTGGCGGCGCGTGAGGTGGCCGAGCGCCTCGAGTGCGGTACAGCCTTCGTCAACACCCACGCGGCGCTGCTGCCGACGGTGCCGTTCGGTGGCGCCAAATGGAGCGGCATCGGTGTGGAGAACGGGGTCGACGGGCTGCTGGCGTTCACCGAGCCTCAAGTGGTGCATACCGCACGGGCCTGACGTCACGTCGGACGTGTCACGAAACCTGTTGAGCCGCACGGAAGGACATGCTCGATGACCCGAAGTTCCTCGCCGCCCTCACGTGGCGACGTGCAGGTCGACTCGCTGGCTGATGCCCGCGCGTTCACACTCAGCGACGAGGAAGTCGCGCAACTGCTGGCAGAGCAATTCGAGTGCACCTTCTGCTGGACGAACCGCGCTGGCGACCCGGTCGCGCTGACCGAGGCATTCATCCACGCTGAAGGCGCAATCTGGTTGTGCGCCGAGGAATCCCGGGTTCGCGTCAAAGCGATCGTGCGCGATCCCCGCTCGTGCGTGGTCATCTCTTCGATGGGCACATCGATGGGTCATTCGAAGTCGTTGTCCTTCAAAGGAATTAGCGAGGTCGTCCGCGACCGCGAACGCATTCTGTGGTTCCTGGCCGAGATCGCCCGACGCTACGACCCGCACGACGAGCAGGCGCAGCAGGCCCATGCCCGCGCAGCCGATCACCCGGGCCGCGTCGTGATCAAATTCGTCCCCACCGTGCGGACGAATGCCTTCGATGGCCATCGGGCACGTAGGAGAAGGGCGGGCTGACGACGTATGCATCGTCCGTGCATCGTTGTCACGACGCCGACTTCAGAAGGTCGTGCGTGGTGACAATGCCGTCGAGGACTTTCCGATTTCCGGTGTCGGATTGGGTCGCGCACCACGCTTTGGTCCGGCCGAACGCTATCGCGCTGGCCAGCGCCGACACAGGCGAGCAGGTGAGTTGGGCCCAGCTGGAGCAGCGAGTGGGCTTGGCCGCTGCCGCGCTGCTGGCACATGGATTGCGGCCGGGAGACCGGATCGCCGTCGTCGCTGACAACGCGCCACGGGCCTTCGTGCTGCAGTTCGCCGCGATGCGGGCGGGTGTGGTCATGGTGCCGCTGAACTGGCGGCTGGTCACCGCGGAGATGCGGCACCAGTGCATCGACGCTGCCGTGTCCGCACTGACCCACGACGCAACCTGGGCCGAACCCGCGCGCGACGTGGCCGACGCCGCGGGCGTGCAGACCATTCTCGAGCTGGAGACATTGACCAGCGCCGAGCCCGGGAATGGACTCGTTCCGCTGCCGCCGCAACCCCACGACCCTGACGCCATCACGCACATCCTCTACACGTCCGGCACCACCGGCACGCCGAAGGGAGCGTTGGTCTCGCACGCCTCGATGATGTGGAACGCATTCAACATCCTCACCGCGGCTCGGGTCGCGGCCCCGGATGTGAACATGCTCAACCCAATGCCGTTGTTCCATGCCGGCGGGTTGAACGTGCTGGCCAACCCGATACTGATGCATGGCGGGCAGGTCACCACGATGGCGCGCTGGAACCCGGCGGCAATCCTGGCTTACATCGGCGACCAGACCAACGGGGTGACCCATCTGACCACCGCGCCGTCGCTGCTTCAGACCCTCGTCGACGATCCGACATTCGGCACCACCGACTTCGGCACGATGCGCAAGATCGTCCTGGGCGGCGGTACCACCACTCCGCAGCAGCTGCGGGCCTTCGCTGCCAAGGGTGTCGCGCTGCACCCGCAGTACGGCGGCACCGAGACCGGGCCGGCCGCGCTGGTGCTCGAGGAGGGACTGGAGCGGGCGTTGTCGGGGACGTGCGGCAAGCCGGTGCTGCATACCGCGGTGCGGTTGGTCGATCCCGACTCACTGACCGATGTCGCGGATGACGTGGTCGGCGAGGTGTGGTTGAAGGGGCCGGCGGTCACGCCTGGCTACTGGAATCTGCCCAACGAACAGTATTTCGTGGACGGCTGGTTTCGCACCGGCGATGCGGCCCGCCGCGATGCCGACGGCTACTTCTATATCGCCGGGCGCTACAAGGACATGTACAAGTCCGGTGGCGAGAACGTCTATGCGGCCGAAGTGGAGAACGTTCTCATCGACCTGCCCGAGGTCGCCGAGGCGGCGATCATCGGTGTGCCCGACCCGAAGTGGGGCGAGGTGGGCCTGGCGGTCGTGGTGGCAACCCCGGGCGCCGACGTGACTCTGGAGGGTCTGCAAAAGGCATGCGCGGGCCGCATCGCCCGCTACAAGTACCCCAAACACCTCGACGTCGTCGATGCGCTGCCCCGCAATGCCACCGGAAAAGTGGCCAAGGTGGCGTTGCGCGAGCACTACCACTCGGCTGCGGTCGCTCTCCGGTCACCCGACCGCGACTCCCTGGCCACCAGTTCCAGTCACCAGAGGGAGTCACGATGTCAGTCGCCGCTAATCGAGAAATGCTGATGCGCTGAACAGCTGGTGCGAAACATCCTCGGGATGTGGGGGGTCGAGTCGTTGCTGATGGTGTTCACACCGGAGAAGACCGGTCCGTGACTGGAGCACCGCGAACCGCCTTCGACAGCTTCAAGGAAGCCCATCAAGCCGCGCTGGCGATATGAGCGCGTCGCTCAGCTGCGCGGCACCGAAGAAAATCGGTCGGCGTCCAAGGCGTCGAGCAACTGGCTGACAATCCACTCGAGCGCGGCGGGGTCGGGAGGCAAGGTGGCCTGCTCGTAGCCCACCAGCAGGTAGACCGCCCAGTCGGCGAACAATTGCGCCTGCCGGTCGTTGCGCAGAATCTCGAATGCGCACTCTCGAAGAATCTGGTGGCGTTCTTTGTCGACGGCGGCTTGTACCGCATATACGTGGGCATCCGTGCTGCTCCACGCGCGGATAGCCGCCTCAGCGCCGTGGGGCAAATTCAGGCCGATGTCGATGATGCGGTCGATGCGTCGGCGCGGATCGGGTTCAGTCCGGATCCACTCCACTAACCGAACGGTGTTGACCTGGCGCCAGTGCTCGACCAGTTCGCGGGTGTAGGCGGGCCAGTTTTCGAAGTAGTGATAGAAGGAACCGGTGCTGATCCCGAGCCGCTGACACACCTCGGCCAACTTCAGCCCGCCGTAACCCAGGTCGGACAGGACGTCGAGACCCGTGTCGAAGTAGGCCCCTCGGGAGACGCCGTTCGCCATCATTGGCACTTTAGTCGGCTGCAGCGTCGCGGGGTGCGTGGGCGTGCGCAAGGGATTCGAAACCCGCCAGATCTTCGCGACTCTGCCCGACGCCGGTTGACTTGAGTGAAAATTTGAATCTACATTAAACCAAGCTGTCAGCGTCTGAGACCGACTGGAGGATCATAAGTGCCCGGATTGCAGGACAAGGTTGTCATCGTCACCGGGGCCGGCGGGGGCCTTGGTCGGTCCTATGCGCACTTCCTGGCGGGCAACGGAGCGCTCGTCGTCGTCAATGACCTCGGCGGGGCAAGGGACGGCTCCGGATCGGGAACCAGCATGGCGGACAAGGTCGTAGACGAGATTGTCGGTGCCGGTGGCCGTGCGGTCGCCGACTATTCCAGTGTGGCCACCCGGGAAGGGGCCGAGGCGATCGTTGCGACTGCGATCGATAACTTCGGGGGTGTGCACGGTGTGGTGAGCAACGCGGGAATCCTTCGCGACGGCGCGTTTCACAAGATGACCGATGAGAACTGGGACGCGGTCATTCAAGTGCACCTCTACGGCGGCTATTACGTCACCCGTGCGGCGTGGCCGCACATGCGCGAGCAGAAGTTCGGCCGCGTCGTCATGGCGACGTCGACAAGTGGGCTCTACGGCAATTTCGGTCAGGCCAACTATGGCGCCGCCAAGCTCGGACTGGTCGGCTTGCTCAACACCCTGGCGATCGAAGGCGCCAAGTACGGGATCACCGCGAACGGGGTCGCGCCGATGGCTGCCACTCGGATGACCGCTGATGTCGCACCCCAGGAGGTGCTCGACAAGCTGAACCCCGACCACGTCGCGCCGGCCGTCGGTTACCTGGTTTCAGAAGAGAACCAGGAATCCGGTTCGGTTTTCGTCGTCGGCGGCGGCCTGGTGCAGCGCGTCGCGCAGTTCCAAAACGACGGCGTCACATTCGGCACACCGCCGACTCTGGACGAAATAACCAAGCGCTGGGCCGAAATCAGCGACATGTCTCATGCAAAACTCGGCACCAACCCGGTGGGGTAGGGAAGCGGCCGACATGGTGTGGGTAAGTCGTTGACCGCGAGCATCGCTGCGCGACGGGACCTGCTTCGCGCGCGATTCCCCGTTTGGCGATCTCACACCCTATCCGAGTGGCTTGATTGGTGCGCTGCGCAGTACGGCGAGCGGCCCTTGGTGCTCACCGACGATGCAGAACTCAGTTACGTTGCGGTGGCGGCAGAGTCACGTCGGCTGGCCGACGGCCTCGCGGCACTCGGTGTCCGCGCGGGCGATCGGGTCGGCATGGTGATGGCCAATTACCCAGAGTTTGTGACGGTCAAGTTCGCTATCGCTCGGGTCGGAGCCATCGCCGTTCCGGTCAACTTCTTCTACCAGCAGGACGAATTGCGCTTTGTCCTCAATGACGCCGGGTGCCGCGTGCTAGTCACCATGACCGGCTTCCGTGGCCTCGACTATCAGTCGATGCTGGACGAGATCATGTCCGGCTGGGATTCACCGCGGTCCGGTTTCGCGCTCGATGTAGTGCTGCTCGATAACGACCGCCGGGCACGCCCCGGCTGCCTGACGGTGCCCGGACTCGGTGACCTCGGCGACGAGTACCGCGGTGCTGCCGACGATTTAACGGCCCACCCGACCGATCCCGGCGACATGCTGTACACCTCGGGCACGACGGGTTCACCCAAAGGCGTACTGGTCACCCACGACGCGGTGTTGCGTACCGCCTACGCGTCGGCGTTGACACGAGCCTATGAGGACGGGCGGCGAATCCTGTTCTCGTTGCCTTGCTATCACATGTTCGGTTATATCGAAGGCTTGCTCTCGGCGATGTTCGTCGGTGGTGCGGTCGTTCTGCAGCCCACGTTCAGTCCTGAAGGGTACTTCGCCGGTGTCGACCGGCACCGCGCCAGTGACATCCTGTGCGTGCCGACCATGGCGGTCGCGTTGGTCGAGAGTGCCGCACGCCGCGATTACGACCTCACCGCGCTGCGGGCGATGCTCTGCGGGTCGGCCCCTGCGCCGATCTGGTTGTGGCGCAACGTCGAAGACCGTCTCGGTGTCAGCGAGATCGTCACCGGTTACGGGATGACCGAGTGCGGCGGGGCGATGACGCTGACACGACCCGAAGACCCGTTGGAATTCACCGCTGAAACCGCCGGGAAGGCGAAAATGGCCGGTGCCGCGTCTATTCCAGGCACCGATGCTCTGGTGCATTACGCGACAGTGCATCCCGAGACGCATAAGGATCTGCCGCCCGGCGAGGAAGGCGAGTTGGTGTCGTCCGGACCGACGGTGATGCTCGGGTACTGGAATCGTCCACAGGAGACCGCCGCGACGCTGCGGCAGGGGCGGTTGTTCTCCGGAGACCTCGGACGGGTACGGGCCGACGGCTACCTGCAGGTGACCGGTCGCAGCCGCGACTTGTACAAGAGCGGAGGCGAACTGGTGATGCCCAAGGAGATCGAGGATCTGCTGGCATCCCACGACGAGATCAGCCAGGCCTTCGCTGTTGGCATGGTAGAAGACCGCTGGGGTGAGGCCGGTTGGGTGGTCGTCGTTCCGGCTCCGGACGCGACAATTACCGAAAACGACGTCCTCGACCTCTGCCGAGACAATCTGGCGCGGTTCAAGGTGCCCAAGCGGGTGGTGTTCTACCGCGCCGAGGACCTGCCGCTCACACCGACCGGAAAAGTCCGCAAACACAAGCTGATCGAACAGCTCAGTTCCGCGACCAATCGTTGAGGCAGTGACGATTTAGGTTGCGGGGGCCTGTCGGCTACCCGACTCGACGTCGTGGGCCCGGCGCCTCACGCCGCAGGGCGTCGATGATGCATCCGAGCCCGGCGCGAAAGTTTTCTGGGGTGTCGAGACCCTCCCCCGCGGAGACCGACAATAGAGCCGAAAAGCGTTCCGGCTCCTCGGCGAGGCGACCGAAACGGCGTGCGCGGACATCCGGGGCGCGGCGATTCGCGGCACGCCGGTGCGCGTAGCCGGTGGCGAAGGCACTCAGTGTCGCCAATCCGCTTCTGACCGCGCCGTCGTCGAATCCCGCGGACCTTAAGGCTCGGGCGATGCGTTCCATCGCGTCCAACACCGCGGCGGCGTCGATCGGTTGAACTGCCAGAATCTCCGCTAGCTGTGGGTGCGCGTCGAATGCCGCCGCGACGATCAGTACGACCCGTTCAATCGCTTCATCCCAGGGCAGGTCGTCCGTAGACGGCAGTTCGACGTCGGCGAGATAGGCATCCACGACGGCGTGCAACAGCTCCTCTTTCGTGGCGACGTGCCGGTACAGCGACATCGGCGCCGCTCCGCAGGCACGGGCAAGCTTGCGCATGGTCAACGTGTCGACGCCGTCGGATTCGATCAGCGCGATGGCGGTCGCGATTACGGTTCGACGGGTGAGTTGGCCTCCACCTTTCAGCGATGCCGGCATCTGCAAATTGTCGCACTGCCGCGTTGCGTACAAGTACTCTTACTGTTATTGATTGAAAGATGCCGGTGGTCAATGGGATTGATCACGGCTGCACGCGCCGACGTCACCGAGGAGCACAGCAAATGGATACCGTGGATCACGACCCGAGCGGCCAACTCGCGCCGGTCGTCGACGACCTCAGCATCTACCTCATCTGCGGGCGGGTGACCACCAAGCGGGAGCGCGGCTTCACCCACATCAGCACCGCGCTGACGGATGCGCAGGCCGCCGAGCGCCTCGGCTTTCGCCGTGGCTGGCTCAGCGAACGTTTCGACCTCAAGGACTCCGGCGCCATTCTCGGCGGCATCGCTGCGCGCACAACACGTTTCGGCGTCGGCACCGGGGTGTGGTCGGCGTCCTCGCGCCACCCCATGGTGGCAGCGAGCTTCGGCGCGACGATGAACGCCCTTTACGGGCCGCGGTTCGTGCTCGGACTTGGGCGCGGCGTGCCGCTACCGGACATGCCGGAACTGTCCTACGACCACTTCGTTCATTACGCCGAGACCGTCAAAGCACTCTGGCAAGGCGGCGTGGTCGACTACAACGGCACCCAACTGCGGACCATCGATGCGCTGGGTGATGTTCCCAAGCCCGAGGTCTGGGCGTGCGGGTACGGCCGACCGAAGTTCGCCAAGGCCGTCGCCCACGACGCGTTCGACGCCGTGATGCTCTATCCCTTCCTCACCGTCGATGCGGTGCGCACGGTGGTGGAGCGGCTGCGCAACGCCTGCGCCGACCGCAATCGCGACCCGGCCTCGCTGCGTATCTGCCACCCGATCGTGGTGGCCGCCGAGCTGGACGAGTTCAGCACGCGCGCCTACGCGCACGCACGTGCGGTCACCTACCTCGAGTGGCCCGGGCACGGCGAGGCGCTGACCAACTCCAACGGTTGGGGCCAGTCGGTGCTGGGCAAGTTGCGGACGCACAAACAGCTGATGGGTAAGAACGCCGATCAGGATTTCCACCGTGCCGAGCTAATGGAGCCGGCACGGCTCGTGCCCGACGAGTGGATGGCCGAGTCGTGCGCGATCGGTTCCGTCGAGCACTGTGCCGACCGGCTCGCCGAGTACCGTGCGGCAGGGGTCGACGAGATCGCGATCTACGGCAGCACGCCGGACGAAAACGCGGACCTCATCCGTTGTTGGCGTGAACGCGCAGCCAAGCCGGCGGCGGTTGGGGTCTGACTCTGGCCGGACCCGGCGGCGGACCGTGCTCGGCACCCCGCCGGGATACAGGCCATAGATGAGACTTGCTTGCGCTAGCCAATCATCGTTAGATTAATGCTGATTGTGATCTGGACTACTTCGCATGTCCGGATATACGGATCGCACCGAAGCTGACGGCGTGATCGTCGGCCGTCGCGTCAGGCTGCCGTGGAGCACGGCGAGAGGAACCGATCTATGAACGACACGACGAGCGGCGAAGCCGAATTCGCCCAGGAGCTCGATGACCGTGAGATCGCGGTCCTCTTGCCGAACTTCGACTTTTTCTTGAAGGAACACGCAGAGCGAGCGGAGGAGGTACTGGGCTACGCACGCCGGCACTGTCCCGTGCCGCACACTTCGGCCACAGGTGGCTATCACATCGTGACCCGGTACGACGACGTCCGGCGCGTGCTGACCGACACAGAGACTTTCTCTTCCACGGAGTACACCAACATCGCCGGCAACGCCGGGGTGCCGTTGCCTCCGTTGGACACCGATCCGCCGCTGCAGCACGGCTTCCGGCAACTGCTGAACGCGTTCTTCCATCCGAAGCGGCTTGCCGCCAGCGATGAGCGGGTCCGTGAGATCGCTCGCTCAGCAATGGAAACCTGGATCGGGTCAGGCCGCTGCGAAGTCATGCGGGACTTCGCCGGCCCGTTCGTCACTAACGTGCTGGCATCGGTGATCTTCGAAGACGACGACGGGGAACTCTTCCGCGAGGCTGCCGAATGCAACGAGCGCTTCATCACCGGTGACCCCCAAGGGGTTTTGGACCTTTACCAGCTCATGGTGCAGTTCGTCGAGAAGCGCACTGCCAGTTCCGGCCCGGGAGCCATCGTCGAGGCAGTCACTACTGGCACGGTCGCCGGCCGTCCCTTGACCGATGCGGAACGCGTGGGCGTGGTTCAAGTTCTGTTCATCGGTGGCCTCGACACCACGAAGGTCGCCATTGGCGACATGATGCTACAGCTGGCTACCGACCGCTCCTTCGAGGAGTTGCTGCGCAAGCCGGGCTGGGAACGCACGATCTTAGACGAGTTTCTCCGTTACAGTTCGCCGGTGGGCGCCATGGGGCGCATCGTGACACGCGACGTGGATCTCAACGGTGCCCAGCTCCACGCGGGTGATCGGGTACTGGTGCACTTCGCCAGTGCCAACCGCGACGACGAAATCTTCGATGACGCTGACGAACTCAATTTCAACCGAGAACGTAACCCGCATGTCGCATTCGGAATGGGTGTGCACCGCTGCATCGGCATGCACCTTGCCCGTCAGCAGATTCGGATCGCGATCGACACGCTCCTGGAACGGATCACGAATCTGCGGCTTGCTCCTGGGGCGGAGATTGCGAGGCGACCTGGAATGAGCCGTGTTCTCTACGCATTGCCGATCGAATTCGATATCAGATAAGTCCGCGAATTGCCGCGGTTCCCTAGCATTTTCAGCCACGAAGGAGAACCAGTGAAGACAACAGCGGCGGTCTTGTGGGAAGTCGGGCAGAAATGGAGTGTTGAGGAAGTCGAACTCGACGACCCGCTGCCCGGCGAAGTGCGGGTCAGGCTCGCCGCCAGCGGCCTATGTCACTCCGACGACCATGGTGTCAAGGGAGACATGCCAATTGGTCTTCCGATCGTGGGTGGACACGAGGGCGCCGGTGTCGTGGAAGAGGTCGGCGCCGGGGTGACGCGGCTCAACCCGGGTGACCACGTTGTGATGGCCTTCATGCCGGCATGCGGGCACTGCCGGTGGTGCGCGAGCGGTAATTCGGTGTTGTGTGACTACGGTGCCGTCATCATGGCCGGAATGCCGATCGTGGACGGCAAACCGCGCACCCATGCTCGCGGACAAGGTTTGGCCCGGATGTCGTTGTTGGGCACTTTCAGCCCGTACGCCGTGGTTCACCAAGACTCGTGCGTGAAGATCGCTGACGACATCCCGCTGGAGCTGGCTTCGCTCGTGGGATGCGGTGTAGCAACGGGATTCGGGGCGGCGGTCAATCGTGCACAGGTCGGTCCGGGAGACACCGTCGTCGTGGTGGGGTGCGGCGGCGTCGGGTCGAGTGCCATCCAGGGGTCGCGGATCGCCGGCGCCGAGGTCATCGTTGCGGTCGATCCGGTGCCGTTCCGCCGGCAGCAGGCCGAGTTGCTCGGTGCCACCCACTCGGTCGCGTCGATGGAGGAAGCGATGCCTCTAGTCACCGAGCTGACCCGAGGTGTCATGGCCGACAAAACCATCATGACGGCAAGCCTGATGAGTGGCGACATGCTGATGCCCCTCATGCTGCTGACCCGCAAGGGCGGTCGCGCCTGCCTGACATCCGTCGCGCCACCTACCGTGACCAACGTCGACGTCGTGCTGGTCGACGTGATCCTCAGCCAGAAAGAGATCGTCGGCAACGTGTTCGGAGGCTGCAACCCGCACGCCGACCTGCCCCGTCTGCTCTCGTTGTACAAACGGGGCGAACTCAAGCTCAAGGAACTCATCACCAAGACCTACAGCCTCGAGCAGGTCAACGAGGGCTACGACGATTTGCTCAGCGGAACCATCATGCGCGGCATGATCACGTTCTGAAGACTCGGCGAAAACTATTTCGCCATGGCGGCCCTAACCAAACAGTGATAGTTTCATCTGATTTACGCTGCCGCGCGAACTGCGCGGATGACTACGTTGGCGATGAAGGGCGTGGTGGATGGTGTCCAACCCAGGGATCGATTACGAAGAATTGCTGCCGCACTTTGACATGTGGGATCCCGCGCACGAGAAGATCAAGTGGGATGTACTCGCGTACGCCCGCGAAAAATGCCCTGTCGCGCACACTGATGCCGACGGCGGTGGCCAGTACATCGTCTTCCGGTACGAGGATGTGCGACGAATTCTGGAAGATCCGTACACCTTCTCGTCGAAGGGTGTGGCGCCTCGGCCATCTCCGGTAGGACTGAATCCACTGGACGCCGATCCGCCGTATCAGCCTGATCTGCGCAAGATTCTCAACCCGCTTTTCACTCGCACCTTCCTGACAAAGTTCGAGCCTGAACTGCGCAAGAACGCAGCCGAGTTGATCGATGGATTCATTGGCAACGGTCGGTTCGATTTCGTCCGGGAATTCGCCGGGCCGTTCGTCGGAAATGCCCTGTCGCGCGCTGTTTTCAACGAAGACGACCCCGTGCGAATGGCGCACGCCCAAGACGTGGTGGTCCGCGTCGCGGTCGAAGGAACCGACGAGGCCTACGGCTTACTCGTCGCGCTGTCCGTGCAGTACCTCGCCGAACAGACAGAAAACCCCAATCCGGCCAACGAAGTGATGAACGCCATCTCCACCGGCACCGTCGAAGGCGGAAGACACCTGACCGAGATGGAGCGACTCGGCGTCGTGGCCGTGCTGTTCCTCGGAGGCCTGGATACCACGCGGGGTGCGCTTGGCGGTATCGCCCATCAGTTGGCAATTCATCCCGAGTTGGAAACGCGGCTCCGTGACCCAGCCTGGATCCGCCAGGACATGGATGAGCTCATCCGGCTGACCTCGCCGGTCGGCTGTCTCGGGCGAACAGCCACCAAGGACGTCGAAGTCGGCGGATTGCAGATCAAAGCGGGCGAGCAGATCCTGGTGCGGTTCGACTCGGCGAACCGCGACGAGACGCACTTCGAGGATGCCTCGCACCTGAGGTTCGATCTGCGTCGCGGCGGCCATGTCGGGTTCGGGCTCGGGTTGCACCGTTGCCTGGGAGCCCATTTCGCCAGAATCCAGATCGCGATCGCCTTCGACGAGCTCTTCAAACGGATCACGAACTTGCGCCTCGCCGAGCCCGAGGCCGAGGTCCATTGGGCGGCGGGAATCGCGAACGGCCCGGAGAGTTTGCCGTTGGTTTTCGACGTGGTCCACTGACGCGGAGGTAGACGTGTGAACTTCCTTCCCGGGGAGGAGGCCGAGGAGCTGCGCGCGGTGGTGCGTGACTTCCTCGACAAGCATTCGGATGAAGCGTCGGTGCGCCGGTGCATGGAGACCGAGATCGGCTTCGAACCGGCGGTCTGGCGTCGCGCGGCCGATCAGCTGGGGCTGCAGGGCCTGTCAATTCCCGAGCGGTTCGATGGCAGCGGTGCGACAGCGGTCGAGCTCGGCGTGGTGTTCGAAGAGATGGGCGCCGCGTTGTTCGGCGGGCCGTTCCTGTCCAGCGTGGGCATGGCCGCGAGCGTTCTGCTCGCGCTGGATGACGCCGCCGCCGCGGCTCGATGGTTGCCGGGAATCGCCGGCGGCACGACCATCGCGACCCTGGCGTGGTCGGGCCCCGGCCCCGCGGACAGTACATTGGCCGCGGCAAAGCACGCCGGTCAGTGGGAGGTATCCGGTACCGCCGCGATAGTGGTCGACGGGCTCGCGGCCGATGTGTTGTTCGTCGCCGCCCGCAGTGCAGCGGGCTCATGCCTGCTGGCCGTCGGTGGTGATGCCGACGGGGTCCAGCGCAAGACGCTGAGCACCATGGACACCACCCGCAAGCTGGCTGAAGTCACCTTCGACCACGCGCGGGCTGACTTGCTGGGCGTCGATGGTGGCGCCGCAGACGCTCTGCAGCGCAGCGCGGACCTGGCGGTCCTCTATCTGGCCGCCGAACAACTCGGGGGTGCGACACGGGCCCTCGACCTCGCGGTGCGGCACGCCGCCACCCGGGTGCAGTTCGGCCGGGCGATCGGCTCGTTCCAGGCCATCAAGCACCGCTGCGCTGACATGCTCGTCGATGTCGAATCGGCGAGGTCGGTGGTTTACCACGGCTTATGGACGGCCGTGCACGATGTGGCCAACCTGTCCGTCGCAGCCAGCCTGGCCCGCAGCGTGTGTTCGGACGCGTATACGCGAGTGGCGACGCACAATATCCAGATCCACGGCGGTATCGGGTTCACCTGGGAGCACCCCGCGCATCTTTATCTCAAGCGCGCCAAGAGCTCTCAGCTGTTATTCGGATCCCCGTCCAGACACCGCGCCCGGCTTGCCGAATTGCTCGACATTGCTGGCGCTTCCGGACTGCCGGGCGCTGAAGGCACCTTCAAGGAGACGGAGCCCGGTGACCCGTCGCCTGAAGTCGACGCGGTCGAAGATGCCGTTGCTGATTTTCTGCGGCGACACCCGGTCACCGGTCCGGCTGACGGCGAATCGGATCGCGCACTCCGTGAAGCTCGCTTCGATGACGGTCTCGCGGTCGTGAGCTTTGCCCCCGGGTATGGTGGGCGCGGCCTCGACAGCTCGCTGCAGTCGGTCGTCGATCGCAGGTTCGCTGCTGCGGGCTGTCCGGATCATCAGGCGCGCAATGTAATCGGGCTGGGTATGGCTTTGCCGACCATTCACGCGCACGGCACTGAAGAGCAGAAGCGCCGCTATTTACGCCCCTGTTTCTCCGGCGAGGAGATCTGGTGCCAGCTGTTCTCCGAGCCGGGCGCCGGCTCTGATCTGGCCGGATTGGCGACCCGTGCGGTGTCCGGCGGCGACGAGTTCGTCGTCAACGGCCAGAAGATCTGGACGTCGCTCGGCCACGTCGCTCGGTTCGGGCTGTTGCTCGCGCGTACCGACCCCGACGTTCCCAAACACAAAGGGCTCACGTACTTCATCCTCGACATGCACACGCCGGGGGTCGAGGTGAGGCCACTGCGTCAGCTCACCGGTGAGGCCGAGTTCAACGAGGTGTTCCTGACGGACGTCCGCATTCCGGCGGCCAATGTCCTCGGTGAGGTCGGCGGGGGCTGGAGGGTCGCGATCACCACTTTGGCCAGTGAGCGGATCGCTATCGGCGCACGCATCACGCCCCGCGGACACGGGACGATCGCCCGAGCCGTGGCGACCTACCGTGCGGCGGCGGCGGCCGGACGGGTGACGGGAGTCGCCACCGAGCGGCTCATGCTGCTGTGGGTGCAGGCAGAAGCCGCTCGCCTGACCAACGTCAGGGCCGCGCAGGCCGGCCGGGAAGCCGGGCCCGAGGGCTCGATCGCGAAACTGCAGATGGCCGAGCTTAACAAGGCGATATATGAGTTCGGCGTTGACATTTCGGGCACGGCGGGGCTGCTGATCGACGGTTACGCAGAGACCGCGCCGACCGCATCGTCGGCGTACGGCGGCGCCGATGTCCGCAAGGCCTATCTGCGCTCGTTGGCCAACTCTATTGAGGGTGGAACCTCGGAGATCCTGCGCAACATCCTCGGAGAGCGCGTTCTCGGCCTGCCTGGTGAGCCTCGGGTCGACACTGGCATCCCGTGGCGCGAGACGCGACGTTCCTGACCCGCGACTTCACAAACCAAACGATGTATGGTTACGATGCTGTGGTCGTCATTACCAGAAATGAGGGACGCGATGTGCAACATGCAGGAAGTGCGCTACTTATGACCGCCGAACCAGTCTCGGTTGAGCGGTCCAAGTACCGGCGGACGCCCTATCTGGTGGTGTCGACAGAACGGGCGGCGCGCAAGGACGTGTACGGGACTATCGGCGACAATGTCGTGCGTCAGGCCCAGCTACTGCGCGGGGAACGTGACTCCGACACCGTGATCGTGGCGTCGCACCCGATCGGCTCGCCGGCCTACCTGCCGTTCTTTCCCGAGTTGGCGCGGACCGGCCTGCATGTCATCGGCTGCGCGAATCGATACACGTTGGGCGACTCGGCGCTGCAGATGGAAAACCATCTCCTCGATGTCGGCGCCTGCGTGCGCGACGCCAGAGAACGGCTGGGATACCGCAAGGTTGTGTTGGCCGGGTGGAGTGGCGGCGGCTCACCGATGATGGGCTACCAGGCCGAAGCGGAAAAACCTAGCATCACCCAGACCGCGGCAGGGGAGCCGACGCCGCTGGCCGAAACCACGCTGACGCACGCCGACGGCGTGATGTTGCTGGCCGCCCCCCGCAGTCGCCATCGGCTGCTCACCGAATTCCTGGATGCCTCGGTTACCGACGAATTGGTGCCCGAGCGAAACCGAGACGCCGAGTTCGATCTCTACGATCCGGCCAACCCGAACCAACCGCCATACTCGGCCAATTTTCTGGCCGCATACCGGGACCGGCAACGTGAACGCAACCGTCGGATCACCGCGTTCGCTCAGGACAAGTTGGATGAATTTCGTCTGACCGGCCGCCCACACGCCGAGCACGCGTTTGTCGTACACGGCACCATGGCCGATCCTCGCTGGCTGGACCCCACCATCGAACCCAACGGACGCCGGCCTCGCTGGAGCTACCTCGGCGACCCCGAGATCGCCAATACCAGCCCGGGCGCGCTGATGCGCTTCACCACTGCGCGCAGTTGGCTATCCCAGTGGGGCCTGGACACCGCACAGGTCGACGCAGGCGACGCCGCACCAAGGGTGTCGGTCCCGATCCTCATGATGTGCAACGGCACCGACGACGCCGTGCCCACCAGCCATCAAGAGCAGGTGTTCGACGCGATCGGCCACCAGGACAAGGAACGCATCGACCTGGTCGACGCGAACCACTACTTCACCGGCAACGACCAGCGGTCGCACTTGTCAAAAGCCGCCGATCATGTCCACGACTGGATGCGGCGGCACGGCTTCGCCACTTCCTGACCGACCATTTCTGCTCCTACAGGAGGCCAACATGAATTTGAGCTTGATGTCGCTGGGGGATGTGGTCACCGATCCTGTCACCGGTGAAACCGAGACCGCGGCCGAACGGCATCGCGGCATCGTCGAAGCTGCCGTGGCAGCTGACAGCGTCGGTTTCCACGGCGTTCATATCGGCGAGCACCACGGACTGGAATACACGACGTCGGCACCGCCGGTGATCCTGTCGGCGATCGGAGAGCGCACCGAGCACCTGCGACTATCGACCGCGGTGACGCTGGCCGCGAACCTCGATCCGATACGGGTGGCCGAGGACTATGCGACCGTGGACGCGTTGTCAGGAGGGCGCTGCGAGGTGGTCGCTGGGCGCGGCAATTTCTTCGTCTCCACCTACACGCTGTTCGGCAACCGATTGGACGACTCCCACGAGCTCTTCGCCGAGAACATCGAACTGCTCACCCAGCTGTGGGCGGGCAAGAAGATCGACTGGCCCGGATCGCGCCACCGTGCGCCGATCGAGGACTTCGTGCTTCAACCCGCGCCGGTCGGCGCCGTACCGCTGTGGATCGGCGGTGGCGCCTCGGAATCGTCGCTCGAATTGGCCGCCCGACTCGGTCTCGATCTGATGCTGCCCTCGGCGTTCGGCAATCCGGAGATGTTCAAGCCGGTGGTCGAAAGCTACCTGGAAAAGTTCGCCTCGTGCGGCCACTCGCGTCAGCCCCGGGTCGGCGCCTGCTGGCATGTCAATGTCGCCGAAACCAGCCAGGCGGCCAGACAGCGGTGGGAACCGCGCTACCGCAACTACTTCGAGCTGATGAAAACCATCATCTGCAGGGTCAACCCGGACCCGCCGCCATTCATCAACAAGCCGTTCGACTTCGAATTCCTCACCACGCGTGGCCCCGCGATCGTGGGTAGTCCGGCAGAGGTCGCCGACCGGCTCAACACCTGGGCGCAGCTGTTGTCCAGCACCACCAACCTGATCTACATCGACATGGGTGGCCAGCCCGCGGGCGAATACCGTGAGATGGTCGAACTCATCGGTAGCGCGGTCATTCCGCAGCTTGACTGACGAGGCCGCAGGACGGAGATTATGAGCGTTCACCCCCTGGCTTCTGAGGCGGTCAGCTATCACAGCCGCAGCAGGCCCCACGCACCCGCGCTCGAGGACGTCACGACCGGAGAGGTCATGACGTGGCGCGCGCTCGACGAGGTGGTTGGAGGTCTGGCCGGCGCGCTCGCCGACGACCTGGGGGTTGCTCAGGGCGATCGGGTGGCCGTGCTGGCGAACAACGACCCTTGGGTGCTAGTTGTGCAGTTCGCCTGTATGCGACTCGGCGCGATCTTCGTCCCGCTGAACTTCCGGCTGGCTCGCCCGGAACTGGAATTCCTGTGCACTGATTCGGATCCGATCGTGTTGATCCACGACGCCGGCATGCGTGAGGTGGCTGTCGACATCGCGGCGGCAGCCGGGATCCCGCGGCTGGCATCCTTCCCCGGCGTCGTCGGAGCCGACGAGTCTGGCGTTCCAGCCGATTGCGCGTACGACATCGTCGCCGGCGCCGCGGCCGCCGCACCGAGAGCCGCCCGCCCGATAAGCCGCATCACCGATCCGGTGCAACTCCTCTACACCTCAGGAACGACCGGCCGGCCCAAAGCCGCGATCTGCACCCATCAGACGTTGCATTACCAGCTGCTGAACTCGGTGCAGCCCTACGGACTGTCGTCGTCCAGTCGTTATCTGGCGGTGTTGCCGTTCTTTCACGCGGCCGGTCTCAACAGCATGACGAATCCGGTGCTGGCACTGGGCGCAACGGTGGTGGTAGCACCCAGATTCGATCCGGTCGGAGTAGTCGAGTTGCTGGCTGACCGGGACAGAGGTTTCACGCATTTCTCCGGGGCGCCGGTCATGTATCAGATGATGAGTGCTGTTCCCGCATTCGCCGACGCTGACTTCAACCACATGGTGCACGGTCAGATTGGCGGCGGCTTCCTGAACTGGGAGGTCACCAAAGCCTTCCACGATCGTGGGTTGCCGCTGAGTGTCGGTTACGGTTCCACCGAGATGGGTCCGATCGTCAGCATCGTTCCGCCCACGGCCACGCTGACGAAGTTCGGCTCATGTGGACTTCCCGTGCAGTACACCGCTATTCGGATCGTCGGGCCCGACGGCGAGGACGTCGCGCCCGGCCAGACCGGTGAGGTTTGGGCGCACGGCCCGGCCGTCACCCCGGGTTACTGGCGCCGCGACCGCGACGACACCTCAGCATTCGCGGGTGAATGGTTCCGCACCGGAGATGCCCTCGTCCAAGACGAGGACGGATATTTGACGATGGTCGACCGCTATAAGGACATGTACAAGTCCGGAGGCGAGAACGTGTATCCGGCCGAGGTCGAGCGCGTCATTGCGGAGCATCCCGACGTCGCCGACGCCGCGGTCATCTCGATCGCTGACGAGCGCTGGGGCGAGGTCGGTCGCGCGCTTATCGTGCCGCGGCCCGGTGTGCAACTCGACGCGACGGCCATCGCCGAACACTGTCGGACCCGATTAGCCAAATACAAGGTGCCCGCCGACTTCCTGGTCGTGGAGCCGTTCGAACGCAACGTCACCGGCAAGATCCCGAAGGCCGAGCTGAAGCAGAAGTACGGCTCTGGACGTTCGACCGTGGCGTCGGCACAGCGGTGACGACCGAGTCCAACGAATCACCGCGACAATGTGGACCACTCCTTAGCGCGAGAGCCATGATGATGACACCGCCGTTGCGGTGCTCAGCAGCAGGTACGGCGTTTGGTTAAGCTGTCAGCAACATCGTGGGAGGAGCACGCATGGCTCGACCGAAGGTGGCGCTGATCTCGCGGCGGAAAGTCTTGGAGACGGCCCTGGCCATCATCGACGAAGATGGACTCGAAGGGCTCAGCATCCGTAGGTTAGCCGACGCCCTCGGAGTCAACGGAGCTTCCCTGTATCACCACTTCGACAACAAGGATGAAATCCTCATCGGCGCAGCGGAATTCGCGCTGGCTGATGTCCGCGCTCCGGAGGAATCTGACGACCACTGGCGGCATTGGCTGCCCGAAAATGCCCGGAAGTTGCGTGCCGCGCTACTCAAGCACCCCGCGTTGGTCCCGCTGATCGTCGGCAAACGCTCGCTCGGAATGGGAGCCCGCATGCTTGATACTTCGGCGCAGCGGTTGGTCGAGGAGGGCGTTCCGGGCGCGGCGGTGATGCCCTTGCTCGATGCTCTCGAGCTCTTCGCCATCGGCAGCGCCTTGCACGAAACGCAGGGATACACGCCCGAGAGTCGGCACGACATCGACGCCGATCAATATCCGGCGTTGGCCAAAGCATTGTCGGAACGTGGACTGTCCTTCGACGAGATCTACGACCTGGTCACCAACAGCATTCTGGACGCGATCGACACGGCGGTGAAGGAACGTCAGGCACGGTGGTTGCCTGCCGCCGAGCTCGGTAAGCGCGCCTAGCGTCACCGACCAACGAATGCGGGTTTGGCGCCCGGCCCTTGCGACAGCATGGTCTCTAGCCCGATCGCCGCGTCCTCGCTGATGAGAACGGGTCCGGCCAGATCCGGGGTGATGTCGTCGGCGGCGGCCACGCCGCGATCGCGGGCCACGGCGATGATCTGTTTCGCAATCGCTGTCGCGACGGTGGGGCCCGCGGCCAATTCATCGGCGAAGGCGCGGGCCTGGGTGAGGAGCTGGTCGGATGGCAGGACCTCGTCGACGACACCCCACTCGCGCAATCGCGACGAGTCGTAGGTCCGTCCGGTGCAGACCATCTCGGTGGCTCGTGCCACGCCGGCGCGCGCGACCAGGCGTTGGGTGCCGCCCGCCGCCGGCGTGATGCCAACGGTAGCCTCGACCAGGCCCATCCTGACGTTCTCGGCCGACCAGATGAAGTCGCATGCCAACGCCAGTTCCAGACCGATCGTGAGGTTGAGCGCGTGGACGACCGCCACCGTCGGTATGGGCAGTTGCTCGATCCGGCGGATCAACGTGAGTAGGCGCCTGCTGAAATCCGTGCCGGCCCGGTCGTCCATGACGGTGAATTCCTGGACCCGAACCCCAGCGCAGAAAACCTTGCCCTCGGCGCGCAGCAACAGAGCCCGGATGTCGCTGGGCAGCTGGCCGAGGATCGCCTCGAACGCCTCGGCCACGTGTGGGGTGAACAAGTTCAGCTTGGGCGTTGCCCAGATGATCTCTGCGACGTTGCCGTGGCGCTCGAGTCGAAGGTCCCCGTGCCGGACTGTCATCCGTGCAGCTTATCGACGTACCCCCGCCTAATCAAGCAGCGATTGGTATTTGGCGTGGACCTTCAATATCCAACGGTGAATCGTCGGCGCGGATATTGGGACTTCTCCACCTCGTCCGCCACGGCGACGGCGAGGTCGGCGGCGGAGATGCGCGAGGCGCCGGCCTCGTCGACGATGAGATCGTCGTAGGCGGTTCGGTAGCTGGCCGTGCGCGGCCCGTCGAACTCGATAGCGAGGGGCGGCGAGACCACGGTCCACACGAGGTCCTCGGGGGCATCGTCGATCAGATCATGCAGCGCCGCACGAAATCCCAGTGACTCTCGCTTGGCGACTTCGGGAAAGCTTGGCGTGTCGACCACGTCGACACCTGAGGCCGTTCGGAGGCTACCCGCACCGCCGAGCGCAATGAGGCGGGCGCCCGCGCGGCCGGCGGCGTGGGCGGCGCGACGTATCAGCGTCACGGGTGTCCGCTCACGCTGGGCGTCGTCACGCAGCGCCACCGAGCAGAGCACGACTTCGGTGCCCTGCGCAGCGTCGTCGAGGAATGCGCCGTCGAAGACGTCTCCGATCCGGTGATGTAGGGACGCGTCAGCTGGGGGCAGTCGCGATCCGTCGCGAACCACCGCGGTCACCTGGTGGCCACGCTCCCGCAACTCATCGCGGATCGGCGCACCGACCTTCCCGGTCGCCCCTAACAGCAGCACATGCATCAGACGCTCCATTCTGTCCAGCGATTGCTTGCGATCCTCACCTAACGACGTTAGATTAGTGATGGCTCGAATCACAATGCCCCTGCGCGGCCGCACATCCGCGAGGGCGCACAGCGGCGAATGTGGCATCTGCCTCGGTCGGCTTCCGCGCTGCCCCCTTGAATGACTCGCGGTGAGGAGTACTCGATGACCACCGATGTCCCGGGGAGCGTTCGCTGCCCAGCGATCGACTACGACTTCGCCGACCCAACCGTGCAGTCCCACTTGCATGAAACCCTTGCGACGATTCGGCAGAACTGCCCGGTCGGGTGGAGTGAGCAATACGGTGGTTTCTGGCTGCTCGCCACCTATGACGATGTGCTCGAGGTGGCGCGCGACCACCAGCGCTACACCACTACTGCAGGCATCATGATCCCGCCAACAGGTGCATCGATGCCGGTCGTCCCGGCAGAACTCGACCCGCCGGAGCACACCCCGTACCGCAAACTGGTCATGCCGTTTTTCACCGCCCCCGCCGTCGCGGCTCTGGAGCCGCAGCTACGCGAGATAGTTCGGGACTGCATAGCGGCGTTCTCGGCCGATGGGCATACCGATCTCGTGCAATCTGTGGCAGAGATCGTGCCGTCGCTGGCGATCGGCCTTGCGCTGGGACTCCCGCGCGAGGATTGGTCGATGGCGCGCCGCCTGACCGGAAATTTCCTGTCGACGGCGAAGGTGGGCATCGAGGCGAAAAGAGCGGCGGCCAAGGAGCTGGAAGATTGGCTCGAAGAACTGATCCGCAACAGGCGTGCCAACCCGACCGACGACACACTCAGCAAACTCGTGAACGCCCGCATCGACGGTGCAGAGATCCCGCCGCAGATCGCCCTGGGCATGGTGCAACTGACGGTGTTGGCCGGACACGAGACGACCGTCCACGGCATCGGCAGCATGTTATTCCGGGTTGCCGCCGAGCCCGGTCTCAAGGACCGCCTAGTCAGCGACCCCGCCTTGATGAAAGCCACGGTGCACGAGTCGCTGCGCATCGACCCGCCGATCATCCACATGGCCCGCACCGTCGTCGACGACCACGATCGAGCGGGGGCATTGCTACACCGCGGTGACAAGGTGATGCTCAATTTCGGTGCGGCCAACCGCGACCCGGCAAAATTCAGCGAACCGTTCTCCTTCAACATCGATCGCACGCCGAACCCCCACCTCACCTTCGGGTCCGGGCGTCACAGGTGCCTCGGCGAGCACCTCGCGGTGACGGAGATGTTGATCGTCCTCGAGGAGATCCTCGCGACCATTCCCGACTACCGATTGTCCGACGAGGGCGGGCCGACCGATATTGAATGGCGGGGAGGCGGCAATACCCGGGGGCCCGCGAAGCTAGAGGTGCTCTTCACGCCGGTCCCGCGATGAGCGGCTACGAGCATGTGCTGAGCTCGACACACATCGGGCCCGTATTGCTGCGCAATCGGGTGGTCCGTACCTCCCAGGGCAGCGGGCTGGCGGTGAACCAGTTGGTGAGTGACGACATGATCGCGTTCTTGCTGGCTCGGGCCCGTGGTGGGGTAGCGCTCGCATTCGCCGATATCGCGCAGATCCACTGGAGTTCGCCGGCAATGCTCGATTTGACCAGCGACCGCGTCCTGCCGGGTCTGACAAAGCTCACCACTGCCGTGCATGCCGAGGGCATGAAGCTATTTCAGCAGATCTGGCATGGCGGTCCGACCCAGCTGACCCTGGATAGCTCAGCGCCGTGGGCCGCGTCGCACGTTTCCGATCCGGGCCTCGGGATGCTGCCTGTGCCGATGACCCGCATGATGATGGACGAGTTGACCGAAGCCTTCGTCACGTCCGCGCTGCGCGCGCGCGAAGGGGGGATTGACGGCATCGAACTGCACGCCGGACATGGCTACCTCTTCTCGAGCTTTCTCTCCCCGGCGACCAACCTGCGCGATGACGACTACGGCGGGTCATTGGAAAATCGGTCCCGATATCTCGTGGAGGTTCTCCGCGCGGTCCGTACCGCGGTCGGACGGGACTATCCCGTTGGACTGCGGATGTCTCCCGACGGTCCGGAGGACCAAACGACACCGTCGCACCTCATCACGCTCATCTCGATGCTGGAGCGTGAGTCCCTGGTCGATTTCTGGGACGTGTCGCTGGGATCGCATTACGCGCGCGACCTGCTGATCGGCGCCGCGCATCAACCACCCGGATACATGCTGCCTGTCAGCGAACGGATGACCCGAGTGACAACGCTGCCGACGATCGTCGCCGGTCGAATCGCCACTTTGCGACAGGCCGATCAGATAGTGGCTTCCGGCGTGGGAGATCTCGTCGCCATGGTTCGCGCCACCCTCGCCGAGCCCGAGCTCATAACCAAGACGGTAAGCGGTCGCGGCGCCGAGATACGCCCGTGTATCGCGTGTTTGCAGAGCTGTGCGGGCGGACTCAACACCCGCGGTCGCGCCATGTGCACGGTCAACCCCGCTGCCGGTCGAGAGCTGACCCACGACGACGGCACCATCGTGCGCCACGCGCCAGGCCTGAGGGTAGTTGTGATCGGCGGTGGCCCGTCCGGCATGGAAGCGGCCCGCAGCGCGGCCATTGCCGGTCACCGCGTGACTCTGTTGGAAAGGGACGACGCACTGGGCGGACAGCTCCGGCTGGTGCCGTCCACCCGGCCGGAGATCGCAAGTTTGCTCGATTTCTACGAGCACCAGATGCGCTTGCATGCCATCGATGTGCGGCTACGGACTTCTGCTGACACCCAGACGGTGCGGCGCATGGGGCCGGACGCCGTGATCGTCGCTACCGGCATCACGCCCCGCCGTGACGGATTCCAGACTTTGCAGCCACGCCTGCCGCTTCCCGGGATCAGCACGGTCAGCGTCCACACCGGTTGGGACGTGCTGCGCGGAGCCAGTCTCGGGGACACGGTGTTGATGCTCGACGAGATCGGCCATTATGAGAGCACTGACGTCGCACAACAGCTCGTCGACAGCGGCCGTCGCGTCCTCATGGTCAGCCGTTATTCGCTGGTAGCGGCGAACCTGGAAATGCGGTGGGAAATGGTTGGTAGCCCGCTTCTAGCGAAGCTTTTGAAGGGCGACTTCACGTTCTTCCCGCGAACGGTGATCCACCGACTGTCACCCGGTTCTGCCGAGGTGGCCTGTTTCGAGGCCCCGCAACGAGTGCAGCAACTTGCTTTCGACGATGTGGTCTTCATGAGCGGAGGGACACCAGATCGGGCCTTTCAGCAGGAACTGGTCGGAATTTGCCCCATAGTTC
Organism: Mycolicibacterium vulneris; assembly: GCF_002104765.1. Classification (GTDB taxonomy): domain Bacteria; phylum Actinomycetota; class Actinomycetes; order Mycobacteriales; family Mycobacteriaceae; genus Mycobacterium; species Mycobacterium vulneris. The sequence continues at coordinate 28,147 of NZ_NCXM01000010.1, read as the reverse complement.
GGGTGATCGGCGACGCAAGCTCACCGCGCCGGCTGGAGGTGGCGGTGGTCGAGGGGCGGCAGTCCGTCGACTCCCTTCACCCAGACTGGATTAGGCCAGTCGCGCGATACGGCTGGGGTGGAAGTGCCACTTAAGCGGTCTCGTCGGGCAGCGTCACTCAGATCGCCGACGGGCGCTGGAGCGAGCGCGGGCGCCGGTCGGTCGTGCCGATGTCGGCGCACGCTTAGCAGAGCGTTGCGTTGCCGGTGCGGATGTCTTGGTCGCCGAGGTGAGACCACTTCGGACCAAAAGTTGCGCGTTGGCCACAATGGCGTCGACGGATCCGCGGCGAGGGTCCCACCATTCCGCAGTCCAGTTCATCGCTCCCATCACCAAGAATCGGGCCAACTGCGGATCCAACTCGGGATTGACTTCACCCTCTGCGACAGCGTCGGCGAACAGACCCTGCCAAATCCGTCCGTAGGCGGCCTCCTCCTTCTTCTGCCGCTTGCTGAGCCGGGTGGGAATCTGTCCTGAGTTCCGGATCGACGCGGTGGTGTAGTCGGAGAGTTCGAGCGCGTGCCGCAGGTGAGCTTCGACCGCGACCATGATCCGATCCAGGGGCGCTGTGCCGGCCGGCAGTGCGTCCAGCGTGGTCCGTAGGTGCGTCCGCATATCGTGGATCCCGCAATACATCACCTCCTCGATCAGATCCTCCCGGGATGGGAAGTAGTAGTAGATCGCCGGTGCCTGTATCTCGGCGTAATCCGCTACATCTGTCAGCCGCGTCCCAGCGAAACCTTTGACGCTGAGCACACGGGCGGCTGCGTCGAGAATTCGCGCACGCGTCCGTTGCGACTTCGAGTTTGCGCTGTCAGTGTCGGACTTCGTAGAAGGCGGGTTTCTAGGCACGGTTCAATAGTATTCAACACAAGTTGTAGGTTGCGCCGCCTTTCCGGCCACCAAGCACAAAGCATCAGCAAGAACCCTGCGGCAATGCCGCGCTCTTCTTGCTAACCGCAGCAACGAGCGGATGTCTCGAAGTCGATGGCCTGAAGAGCCTGGGCGACGACATGGAGCCTGGCTTCAACCCCGCGAGACCCGACGGATGTGCCGCTGATATGGACATCGATCGGTGAGACCGAAGCAGTACGCCATCACTCGAGGGAGGGCTCGCATCATGATTAATGATGCTGGTCGAACGATTTTGGTCGTGAACAAGAATCGCCGATGTCAACGCGATTGGCCCAGCTCCAGTGGCCGAGTCATGCACTGCGTCCTGAACTTCGCTAGAAATCTAATCTTGTGTCAAAATTCCGGCCTTTAATCTAGAATCTAATCTCATGTCAAAAATAGGTGAGGGAGCGAGTCCCTCGGTCGTCGCGCTGGACGGCCGGGCCGGCCTTAGCCGTGAGGTGCTTGGAAGCAAGGGGTACGGCATCGATGCGATGCGACGGCAGGGATTGCCGGTGCCGCCAGCATTTTGTATCACGACCAGCGTGTGCGCGGAATTTTTCGCCGGTCGCACTCAGTGCATCGACCGGCTGTGGGCCGAAGTATGTGAGCAAGTCCGGGGGCTCGAGAATCAGACGTCTCGCACTTTTGGCCGCGGCCCACGGCCGATGTTGGTTAGCGTGCGCAGCGGAGCCGCTCTATCGATGCCCGGGATGATGGACACCGTGCTCGACCTCGGGATCAACGATGACGTCGAGAAGGCACTCGCATTCGCCGCTTCCGCTGAATTCGCCCGCGACACTCGCCAACGCTTTAATGAGATGTACCGGCGCATCGTGCTGGGAGGAGACCCACAGGTCGAGGTACCGGCGGATCCGTGGGAGCAACTGCGGGGAGCGATCGAAGCCGTCTTTGCCTCATGGAATAGCCCCCGGGCCGTCACGTACCGAAAACACCATGGCCTGGATGCCGACGCAGGAACAGCAGTTGTCGTGCAAGCCATGGTGTTTGGCAATCTCGCACGCGATTCAGGTACCGGGGTGCTGTTCTCGCGCAATCCAATCACCGGAGCCGACGAACCATTCGGTGAGTGGCTGGCCAATGGCCAAGGTGAGGACGTCGTCTCAGGCAACGTCGATGTCGAACCTATTGCGGCGTTGCGGGATGAGCAGCCCGCTGTCTACGACCAACTCATGATCGCGGCGCAGACCCTGGAGCGGCTCGCCGCAGACGTCCAGGACATCGAATTCACCGTGGAGGAGGGCAAACTGTGGCTGCTTCAGACTCGGGCGGCCAAACGGTCCGCTCAGGCTGCGGTACGGCTGGCGCTGCGGTTGCGCCACGAAGAGCTGATCGACGATGCGGAGGCACTGCGCCGTGTGACACCGGGCCAGATCGAGACGCTTCTCTCACCGGCGCTTCTCCCTGAAACCCGTTTAGCCGCACCACTATTAGCACGCGGACTGCCGGCGTGCCCCGGCGTGGTATCGGGTAAAGCCTATTCCGACGTCGACGAGGCACTCGATGCTGCCGAGGAGGGGGAAGATGTGATCCTGGTGCGTGCAGCCACCAGCCCCGACGACGTCCAGGGCATGCTGGCTGCCCGGGGAATCGTCACGGAGACGGGTGGCGCAACATCGCACGCCGCGGTGGTGAGCCGCGAGATAGGCAGACCGGCCGTCGTCGGATGCGGAGACGGGGTCGTCGCAGAGCTCGAGGGCAAGCTGATAACGGTTGATGGGGCCGAGGGTGAGGTGCGCGAGGGGATCCTGGAACTCACCGCGTGGTCCGAGACCGATTCCCCGGATCTTGCTGAGCTAGCCGAGATCGCGCGCCGCGTCAGCCCGATTCGCGGCCATGCGGTGGGCGATTACCCGGTGCTTACCGATTCGTCTCCATCAGCGGTGGCGAAGGCGCTTGCTGCCGGCCTCACCGACGTCGTCTCCCCGCACCCGCTCATCATCATGTTGGTCGCGCACCAACTCGACAACAACACAAAGGTACTGACCGATGTCTGATTTGACTGTCCTGCAAGCGATCCGCCTCAAGGGTCGGGTGCGTGAGCCGGATTTGATCGCCACCGTCGGTGAAGATCCTGCCGCGGTCGCATCGACTCTGGCGCAGCTGATTTCAGAGGGTCTCGTCATCGAGGGAAAGACTGTCCGGATCAGTCCCGAGGGACGCGAGCGGCTTAACGCTCTTCTGGCTGAGGAGCGGTCGGGCGTCGACCAAGATGTACTGGCCAGCATCTACGACAGTTTCCGTGACGCCAACAACGAGTTCAAAGCTCTCATAACAGACTGGCAGATCAAGGACGGCCAACCGAACTCGCACGACGACCTCGACTACGACGCAGCTGTGATTGCGCGTCTCGATGACGTCCATCGAATGGTACGACCCGTCATCGATTCTGCTGCGACATATCTGAGTCGGCTGAACGCGTACGCCGACAAACTCGAGTCGGCCTTGGCGAAGGTCAAAGCCGGCGATACCAGTTGGTTGGCCAGGCCGATCGTCGACTCCTACCACACCGTATGGTTTGAACTGCATCAGGAATTCATCGAGGCCTCAGGTCTCACCCGTGAGGATGAGGCACGCGCCGGGCACGCCAGCTAAACGCGTCGCGTAGTCGGGCTCGGCCATCGATCACCGTTTGGCCCACGTCATCTCCGGCCGACGGAAAGGGAGGGGTGGGCAGCGTCGAGTGCTCGCACCAGTCCGGTTTAATCTAGAATAAAATTTGGCCCGAGAGGTGATGGCGTGAGCACTGTATTGACCGATGAAGAGACCCTACTCGTCGAGACCGTGCGCGGGTTCATCGATCGGGAGGTCAAGCCGACCGTTCGCGAGGTCGAGCACGACAACAAGTACCCCGAGAAGTGGATCGAACAAATGAAACAGATCGGGATATACGGACTGGCGGTCCCCGAAGAATACGGCGGCTCGCCGGTGTCGATGGCGTGTTATGTGCTGGTCACGCAGGAATTGGCGCGCGGTTGGATGAGCCTGGCCGGGGCCATGGGTGGGCACACCGTGGTGGCCAAATTGCTGACACTGTTCGGGACCGAGGAGCAGAAGCGAGCCTACCTCCCGGCGATGGCATCCGGCGATATCCGTGCGACCATGGCGCTCACCGAGCCCGGCGGCGGATCAGATCTGCAGAACATGACGACCACCGCGGTCAGTGACGGTGACGACTTTGTGGTCACCGGTGCGAAGACCTGGATCTCCAATGCGCGCCGATCAGGTCTGATTGCTCTGCTGTGCAAGACGGATCCGAAGGCGGCGCCGCGGCACACCGGCATCTCTATCCTGCTGGTTGAACCCGGCCCGGGACTCACGGTCTCGCGCGATCTGCCCAAGCTGGGTTACAAGGGCGTCGAGAGTTGCGAGCTGTCCTTCGACGGCTACCGCGTCGCCGAATCCGCGATCCTCGGCGGAGTGCCCGGCAAGGGTTTCACGCAGATGATGAAGGGCCTGGAGACCGGCCGGATCCAAGTCGCGTCCCGCGCGCTCGGTGTGGCCACCGCCGCCCTTGAGGACGCGCTCGCCTACTCCCAGCAGCGGGAGAGCTTCGGTCAGCCGATCTGGAAGCATCAAGCGATCGGCCATTATCTGGCCGACATGGCGACAAAGCTCACCGCCGCTCGGCAGCTCACTCTCTATGCGGCTGACCGTTATGACAGCGGCGAGCGCACCGACATGGAGGCCGGCATGGCCAAGCTCTTCGCATCGGAGACGGCAATGGAGATCGCGTTGAATGCCGTCCGGATTCATGGCGGTTACGGGTACTCGACCGAGTTCGACGTCGAGCGGTACTTCCGCGATGCGCCGCTGATGATTGTCGGCGAGGGAACCAACGAAATTCAGCGTAATGTCATTGCAGGTCAGCTTGTTTCGCGCGGCGGTATTTGACACTCGACCGGGTTTGGCGGTCGGCGTTCAGCGTTGGCGATTCATTAGGGGTGGCCTCGAGCCACTGCTGTGCATGGTCATACCACGACGGCGCGTTGGGCGGGTAATTGATGCTGCGGCCCGCATCCGGCAAGACGAACGTCTGCACAGGTAGCCTCGGTCGGTAGTGCCTGCGCTCGCGCGCCAGCAGCCGGATGGCCGTGTTTGGAGCTCCGTTGGGCGGGCCCCATTACCCTCCTGCGTAGGGCCCCGAGCAGGATGAGGACGCGAGCAGTGCGCGGGCGACGTCACGGGAATGGAAGAGCTTCCCGCGTCAATCAACGGTTTCGCACTATGCCTCCGCGGGACGAGCGCATATGATATTTCTAATACGGATAAAAAAATCCTGATACTCCAGTAACGGGAGGCTCTCGTGGCGGAAGCGGCCGGCGTTGTGGCGGCGTCTGCCCTACATGCTGTTTCGCCTCCGGATGCGTCGTGGAGTTCGGTCAACCTGGCTGAGGCCGTCCCGGGTGTGATGACGCCGCTGTGCGCCAGCGTGTGGGTTCCGGCCAGCGAAATCGGACTGCGTGCCCCGTTCGTGGCCATGGGTGTGCTACCGGCCAATCAGGCGGCCATCCCAGAGCGTGACGAGCACCGGATCACTGGTGCCTTCTATGGCCGCATGGCTGTGCGGGTGGATTTCCTCTGCGCGATGGGTGATCTGATCCCTGGGCAGTCAGGCGAAGCGCTCTCCCGGGACTTCTTCGGCTTTGTTCCCGATGACTTCGTCAGCAGGCCGTCTATCCGGCGACTCCCGTGGATCGCCGTACGCTACCCCCGGACGCTGCTGTACATCGCGCGGCGAATCGAGCGGCTACGCACCGAAACTGACGCTTGGTGGCGCAGCGCGATCGGCATGATCGATTCGCTGTCCGGCGAGCAGCTCCGATCTTTGATGGCAGAGGCGATTTTCCGCTTCGAGCAAACACTCGCCGTGCAGGCCGTGGTCAGCGCCTGCGCTATTCAGCCGTTGCACGAGCAACTGACCAACCTGGCCGCCATGGCCGGCGTGGATGCCACTGAACTGTTGCGCGGTCACGGCTCTCACGAGGAGGCCCGGGTTTTGGCCGACCTGTGGAGCGTCTCGCGCGGCAGCCTCGAACTCTCGGACTTTCTGCTCTGGCACGGCTACCACTGTCCGGGGGAGGGCGAGTTGTCCAGCGTGACATGGCGGGAGAACCCTGAACCCGTGCGCAAGCTAATCGCGCAATACCGGGCGATGGACGATACGGCGGCGCCCGACAGCGATCCCGCTGCGCAGCGCCGCGCGGGCAAGCCAGCCGAGAGCCGCTTCTACGCGTCGTTCAGGGGTGCGCAACGGCTCAAGTCTCGGCTGGTCCTGCGACTCGCCCGCCGATTTCTGCCGCTGCGCGGTGTCGGGAAAGTTTCATACCTGCAAAGCCTCGACGTGGTGCGGGCCTGTGCCCGACATCTCGGGGACCAGTTGGTCGCTGAAGGTGTCCTCGGCGATCGCGACGATGCATTTTATCTCACCGCAGAAGAACTGTCCGCCAGCCTGCCGCCCGACGTCAAAACCATTGTGGCTCAGCGCCGAAAGCTTCGAGACGAGTACCGTCAGGTCGCGGTCCCAGCGTCGTGGAAGGGTCAGCCGCAACCGGTCGTGCGGACCGGCGGAGAGGCCGAGGATGTGACCACCCTGGCTGGTGTCGGCGCATCCGGAGGCGTCGTCGAAGGTCGCGCGGTGGTGGTCGACGAACCCGCGGATGCCGAGATCAACGACGGTGACATCTTGATCGCGCGCACCACCGATCCGTCCTGGGTGTCGCTGATGTTTCTCGCCAGTGGGCTCGTCGTCGATATCGGCGGCATGATGAGCCACGCCGCGGTGGTCGCGCGCGAACTCGGCATCCCATGCGTCATGAACACCGCCCGCGGCACGTCCACTCTGCAGACCGGCGACCTGATCCGCATTGACGGTGCCGCCGGAACCGTTGAAATCCTGCAACGAATAGGAGTTACCACCTGATGACCGCTGCCGAAATCACCAAGGCATGGGGGCCACTGGCCGAACCCATCCACGCCGACGCCGCCGGACCCACCGACCCGGTCTGGAAAGACAACGCCTACCTGTCCTTCTGGGACACCCATAACCAGGTGTTCGGCACATTCCATGTCTCCACATCACCCAACGGAACGGGCGCCCGGCGGGCCCGGTGCAGCGTGTCCGTGCAGGGCAAGGTTCTGGAAATCATCGAAGATCTGCCACCGGGCAGCTTTGAGAGCGCGTCAATCAAATTCGGGCTCGACGGCCGGATCGCAGTGCGCCATGAGCGGTTACAGGCCGATTTGGCCAATGTTCCGCTGTTCGTCGCGGCCGACTATGCGGTGAGTGGGGTTGTTCCCGAGTTGGTGCCCGGCAAGCCGCTGCAGCACTTCCAGCAGGCCTGCGAGATCAACGGCACCCTGGTGCTCGACGGCGTCGAGTCACCGGTGCGAGCGCAGGGAATGCGCGACCGCACCTGGGGTTTCCGTGACGAGTCCGCGCAGTGGATCGAGTATGCGGGTCTGGTGGCCGTCATCGGCGACACTTTCGTCACCGTCATGAAATTTCTGGGAGCAGACGGCTCGCTACGGTCGGATGGGTTCCTTATCAACGCGAATCGATCGGTCACGATCGTCGACGTCGCATTCGGGCGCGATGCTGCCGGACAATTCCGGTTGGCCCGTCTGCGAGACGCGGAGGGTCGCAGCCGGCTGGTGACGGTGTCCTCGAGGCTGGCCGGATTCTTTGTGCCAATGGGCGCAGACTCCGAGGGCCCGTCTTTTGGAACCTATGACGACTTCATGTCGCTGGACAGCGAAAACAGTTCCGGTGCGGGATTTTTCGAGCAAGGCATCCTGCACCGAGTGTTCTGATCGAGTGTCCTACGCGTAGCCATCGAGCACCCGCGCCGACCAGGACGACCGGCAACGGGGCCGAGGACGTGTCAGCGGTGCCCGGTGATCCACCCGACCGCGCCGGTCGGTGCGGGCAGATCGAGCAGGGAGGCCAAGACCTGTGAGGCCGGATTGTTGAACGGCATTGGCGCATCCGGGGGCAGCAGGCCCAGCTCGATCATCTGCTTGCCGACGCGCAGCAGCAGGATCGCGCCCCGAAGCGCAGCCCACGCTTCGAACCAGTCGAGGTCGTGCATTGTGCGGCCGGTGAGCTGCTCGAAACGTGTTATAGCGGCACTACGGTCCGGAAAGCCCTCCAGGCGCGGCAGCCCGATCCCGGCCGAATAGACGCGGTCGAAGAACAAGAAGTAGCCCAGGTCGACTTCGGGGCGGCCGAGGGTGGCCATTTCCCAGTCGAAGACACCGGTGACCTTCTGGTCGGGGCCGAACATGAGGTTTCCGAATCGGGCGTCGCCCCAGGAGACGACCAGCGGGTTGTCCTGTGTCGGTCGGGAGGCCGCCAGCAGCTCGAAGGCCTTATCGATGGTGGGGCTGAGTGTGTCGCCGGCGGCCCAGCTGTAGAAGCGTTGCCAGTACTGCAGTTCTTGCTCGATGACCGTGTCGCCCAGGTCGGCGTGCAGTAGCTCGGTCAGGCCGAGCGTCACCGGATCCGCCCGCTGGATGTCCGCGATAACCTTCAGAGCCTCGTCGAACATGGTCGCGCGCTGTTCGGCGGTCAGGTCGACCACCCAGCCCGCGGTCACAAAGGGCGGATCATCGCCAGGCACTTCGCCATACGCCCGCTCCAGCAATGCGAATGGTGAACCGAGAACGTCGCCGGTGGTCTCGTGGGCCAGGACCCGGGGAATCGGGGCATCGGTGTGCGCCGACAGCAGTGACATCACCCTGAGTTCACGGCCCAGATCGTAGGTCTCGAACAATCCGCCGTCCTGAGGGGGGATCCGAACGACTAAACCCTCTTCCACCAGCTCACCGTGCTTCCGCCAGCTGGCCTCGAATAATACCGTCTCACTGGACATTCCACTCGCCGACGGAATTATCACGTTCGACACCTTGACCGGCCCGGAGGCGTCGAACACGGTCGGCAGCCAGGCGGCAAGGTGTTCACCGACGGCATCCGCGTCCAGTTTGTTCTTCAGCGCCATGATCATCCTCGATCTGATGTTGATCCAACAAAATTTAACTGGGATTAGATTATACCTCGATAGCCAACTAAAGGGCTGAGTTGCGGGCGGCATTCAGACCGCGTACAGGGTGCCTCGCCACATGGCCACCAGAACGTCGACCGCGCTCTCCTCGTCGCGAAGGCTCGACTCGACACCGAGCCCAGCGATGTGCAGCACTCGTTCGGTGCCCCAGAACAGGGTTGCCGCAAGCATTCTGCTTGGTATCGGCGAGGTGATCATTCCGGCGGCGCGTTCGCGTTCGATCTCGGCCGCGCCGGCGGCGATGAACCGTTCGGCTATCGCCAGCCACAGATCGCGCAGTTCGGGCTCGGCATGCCAGTGATGGTTGGTCGCCTGGAAGACCGGTCGGTGTCGATGCCAGGCGTGTGTCACGGCCCGAATGCTGCGTTCCAGGGCATCCGTTGGCGAGTCCTCGGGGGATCGAGCAAGAAACGGCTGCACTGTCTGGAAGATGTCTTCCATCGCGCGCTCGAGCAGGCCGCTGACGACGGAGAACTTGGAGGCGAAGTAAAAGTAGAAGGTCGCCCTCGATACTTTTGCTTCAGTGAGAATCTGCGCGACGCTGATGTCCGTCAACGATTGGCGTGCGAGTAGGCGCGTGGTGGCGGCCAGGATGTTCTCGGGTGCTGAGGCGCTGTCGGTGTCTGCGACTCTCCGTCGACCGAGCGTTCGCCTCGTCGTTTCGGTCATCGCCGCCACCTTACTCCCGATTTGCCCACCTCAGCGGTGGCGGACAGCGATTTTAAGCTAATTTCAAATTAGGTATACACGCTGTATGGACATTGTGTTAGTGTGAGCCGGTCCACACCTGCGGGGAGCTGTCAGCGCCGTCACTGGCGCCCAGGGGTGTCTCTCGCTGTTGCACAGAATGCCGATGGATAGGCGGAAAGGTCAGATTCGGATGAGTTCGATGATCAGCGTCAGCTCGTGGCCGCTGGTAGGTCACGAGGGATGGCCACCCAATATCGTGCCGAGCCCGGGTGACTTCGAATGCAGCGCGCCGGCGCAATTCGCCTTCTTTTTCATCGCCGGGGCCGCGGTCGTCATCTTCGCGCTCCCATGGGCCATCCGCGCGGCGATGCGAAGTCGGAATTACACCCCACTGCTGGTGATCGGTAGCGGCCTGTTGTGCAGCTTGTGTGAGCCCATGCTCGACATGTTGGGCCATCTGCACTGGGCGAAGAACCTGGTGCCGGCGTTCACGAACTTCGGGATCACGGTGCCGGCCCTGATTCCGCTCTGCTACGTCGCGTTCCTCGGCCTGGAGTCCTACTTCTGCTACTTCGTGATCCGCAATGGCGCACACGCCCGGCACTTTGTCATGATGCTCGGATTGGGCATCTTCACAGATGCGTTGATGGAGACGATCGGCATCAACCTGGGCGTCTACACCTACTACGGCGTGCAGCCGTACAAGTTTCTGAACTTCCCTTATTGGTGGGGATTCATCAACGGTGCGTCGTTTGTCACCGTCGGCGCAATCTTGGCGTATGCGGTGCCCCGATTGAAGGGCGCTAAGAAGTTCTGGCTGCTGCTGGCGGCGCCGAGCGGCATGATGTTCAACTACTTCGGTGTCGGGTGGGTGCACATTCTGGCCAGCAACTCGACACTGCCTGTCGCGGTCCGCTGGGTGGCGACGACCATCATGATGGCGATGATGGTCGGCTGGATGTTCGTGCTTCATCATCTCGTCGGTCGGCCGAACGACTTGCCGGCGCCACACTGGACACTGTGGCGGATCTTCGCCTACGGCAAGGTCACGCCCAGCCGTGCGATGCGCCAAGCCATGTGGCAGAAGATGTGCGAGGAAGGCGGTGTGCGAGCCGGCGACGGGATTGCCACCGACCCGGAAGATCCAACTCAGGCGCTGCTCGTCGGACCGACCTTGGTCTTCGCGAACGGCGCGAGCCGGGATCCTGGGCGCGACAGAACCGCCGTCTGATCGTCGTCGTGGGTCGCTCAGGTCATCCTGGGCGACCCACGACTGACCCGTGGGCACGCCTGACGCAACCGGGCTTCCTCAGCCGGTGATCGAAGGGAATGCTGCGATGACGCAGGGTGTGCAGCGAACGATGGCCGCCTGCGGTGCGGTGTTCGTGCTCCTACTGTTTCCGGCGATCATTATGGTCGGTCTGCTGCTGCCATTCATGATGAACTGGCCTGCCGCGACAATCCAATGCCTTGCCATCGGATTCGCGATTTCGTTGCGGCGCATGAGGTTTAGCCGCGGTGGCTGGGATACTTCAATGTCTTGGTGGGCAATTCTTCGCGCCGGGAGTTAGTGGTGCTGTCCAAAAACGGGGTCTTCGCGTGGAGCGGCCTGCTGGTGTTCTGGTTGGTCGCGGCGTTCTCCGGCGTGTGGTTCCTAGTCATGACCTGGCAACTGTGGGTGAGTATCGCAACCCTCGCGCGACGACGCCGTCCCGGCGCTTATTCCCGCTGACGAAGCCGCGTGAAACGAATCGCGGAGATGACCGCCCTACAACAATCGACTGCCGGCCGAGAGCATTCCCAGGCTCACAATGTCCTTGGTGGACGTCGTGGCGGCGTGTGGCAATTGATTACCGCGGCGCTTTGTTGCGGTGTTGGTATTCGTCGCCATCGGCACCCAATTCATGGATATACGTTCTGCCCCAACGGATCTGGGCGGATATTCGAGGTTATCTGCTGATTTGTTCTGTCGGTTCTGGTAGCTATTTGACGTCCTCGTCAAGGCATACCGTCGAAGTCGGCAAGGTGTTGCGTAGATTTAATCCAGATTATAATCTGGCGCCTGTGGCTCATCCCGTAACCGCTGAAAGCCGGTTACTCACTGGCAGCAACCCCTTCAATGTCGAACCCGAAATGGACCTGTTGCATACAGCGCCGGCTGATGCACCGGGCTGGAGCGAGACGATGTTCTTCCACGCATGGTCTCCCCGGGAGAATGTCGGTGTATTCGTGCACACCGGCAGGTGGCCGAGCGACCTCGATCTGTGGTGGGCTCAGGTAATCGCGTTGCTGCCCAATGGTGAGTTGCTGGTCGATCGGTCGTGGGGGCGAGCAACAGACAATCGGGGTCCGGCGACGGGAAACCTCAAAGTCACGTGCACGACTCCGTTGCGCAGCTGGCGCTTGGCCTTTGACGGGGCTGGGGCTATCTGTGACCTCAGCGCAATGGCGGCAGGCCCGGTGGGCGCCGGACCGGCGCGCCGGTTGTCTTTCGACCTGGAATTAGAAGCCGCCGCCCCGGTGTGGGACCTGCACGGCGCGTTGGGGATCGACCGCCTGAGCTGGGCCTCCTTCCACCACAACCAGGGGTTCCGCACGAAGGGCTCGCTGACCGCGGGCTCGCAGCGTTGGGACGTCGACGGCGTCGCAATTCGGGACCATTCCAGCGGGCCACGGGACGTCGGGCAGTTGGGTGGGCTGCACTTCCTCTTGTTGGTGTTTCCCGAGAGTGGTCGCGTGGTCAACGGCCTGGTGAACTGGCGTCAGGACGGCAGGGTCGACCATCGCACTTTCTGCACTCAGGAGGCCGGTGTCTGTGAGGTGGGGACCGATGTCCGAGTCACCGGTTTACATTCGGTCGCGACTCACGAACCACGTTCGATGGACATCACCCTGCAGCGGGCGGACCATTCCTCCGAGGTTTTGAAAGCCACGTGGCTGCACGGCTATTCGTTGACGTATCTACAGCCCAACGAGAACATCAATGGAGTCCACGTCGTTACCCAGCCCGACCCTCTCGTCGTCACGCAGAGCACCGTTCGTGTAGTGGCGCCTGACGGCGAAGTCGGTTACGGCGTCATCGAGCGTGACTACCGACCGTCTGCGCTTCCCTCAACTGAGGAGCGGTGAGGGTGTCACTGAATCAGTCGGAATCCGACCTAGACCTGTCCGAGGAAGAACTGGCCGCAAGCCCGGTTCATCATCCGGGAGCCAAGCGGCGATGGACCACCGCCAACGTCGATGAAGGCCTGCCCGGAACGATCACCCCGCTGACCTGGTCCATGTACTTCCCGCCCACCGAATCCACCATGCGCGGTTGCTGGGTGGATCTCGGTGTGCTGCCGGAATCGCAGCGCCCGATCCCAGACGACGTCGACGGTCGCTTCCTCTCGGTGGCCTACGGCCATGCCATCGCCAACGTGGATCTGTTAGGCCGGATGGCGGCGGGTGTGCCGGGAGGCTCAGCGGCAACCATGGAAGCCCAGTTGTTCGGGTCGGTCGAGCGCGATGGCGAGCCCGAGCTCACTGGACTACGCAAGATGCGACGCTATCCATTCGTCGCGGCGAAATTTCCCCGCGCACTGCGTCGCGCGATGCGCGAGCTCGAACCGTGCGCGCAGAATACAGCCCGCTGGTGGCGGGCTACGGTCTTCGAACCCGAGGCGCTGGTGGGCAATTCGGCCGTGCAGGCACTGGCCGAGGCGCGCCGGCGGTTCGAGGAAATCCTGGTCACTCACATGGTTCTCTCCATGGCGTGCCAAGGTCTGATGGGCCGCGTCGAGGCATTGGCCGCCAAGGCCGGGCTGGACGGCGTGCAGCATGAACTCATCAAGAGCGATGAGGGGACTGCCGAGTTCGACTTGGTCCGCGATCTGTGGAGCCTGTCAGCCGACACGATCACGGTCCAGGATTTCCTGCATCGGCACGGCTTCCACGGCCCTCGCGAGGGGCTGGTGGAATCGACGGTATGGCGGGAGAATCCCCAGCCCGTCGCCGATCTGGCCGCCGCCTACCGGTCCCGCCGCGGCGGTGAAGACATTGACGCCCTGGTGTTGCGACGGCGGAGCGAGCATGTCGCCGCAGTCCGCCGGCTGGAGCAGGCGCTCGGCCCGATCCGATCGATCCCGGCACGCACGCTCATCCGATTCGCGGCGCACGCGCCGACGTGGCGCGAAACCGGCCGAGCCAGCATGTTGCAAGCCGTCGACGTCGCCCGCGCCGCATCACGCGTCGTCGGTCGGGATCTTGCCGAGGCGAGTGTGCTCGACGATCCCGCGCATGTGATGTTCCTGACGATCGATGAGATCGTGCGTGGTGATCGTGACGACTGGCCTGATCTCGTCCGTCAACGTCGATCCGACCACGCAACGTTCGACCGGATCGTTCTTCCGCACGTATGGCGTGGCGTGCCCGAGATTGCCGCCGCCCCTGCCGCGGCCACCGGGCCGGCACCCGAGCACCAGCCCGACGTCGTGGAAGGTCTAGGGGTGAGCGCCGGTACCGCCGAAGGAGTAGTGCGCGTCGTTCGTGATCTCGATGACGCCGACATCGACGAGGGCTCCATCCTGGTGTGCCGTGCGACCGATCCCAGCTGGGCATCGCTATTCGCGCTCGCCGAAGCGGTGGTCACCGACGTCGGCAGCGCGATGAGCCACGCCGCCATCGTCTGCCGGGAATTGGGGCTGCCCTGCGTCGCCGGCACCCGCACCGGCACCACAACGCTGCGTGACGGGATGCGGGTGCGGGTTGACGGCACGACTGGCCGCGTGGAAATCCTGCACGACCCGTCGCGTGCCGACGCACAGCCGACTGGTTAGAGCGCCGTCTTTCGCTGAATTCGGCCTTGCCCGAACATGAAGAGCTTTTTCGCTTTTCGGCCAAATCTGCGCGTCATCCCAGAATCTGCGGTTTGGCTGCACTTGGACGGCGCCGTCCCGTCAGCGATCGGGACGGCGCCTCACATCAACGCGCTACCGGGAACGGGTCGTTCTGACCGCTCGAATAGGGGTCGGCGTCTGCTGTCTTGCGTGAGCTCACCAACTCTTTCAGCACTCCCGCTATGCGCTCACCTTTCTTCTGAATGTGGAAATCCTTGAGCATGGTTCGCGCAGCGTTCTGGCCGGGCATGCCGCTGATACCGGCGACCGGGTGGGTGCCGGACCCGGTCAGGTAGAGACCGTCGATTGGTGTCTTGTATCCGGCGAATCCGGCGACCGGCTTGTTCGGGCCGAAGCGACTGATGGTTGGATCCACGTGGTAGACCGAGCCGTCGATCGCCCAGAACCGCTCTTCGATGTCGGGCAGCACTAAGGGACGCACGGCCACCTGCAGGTCTTCGACGCCTTTGTAGTACTCGTCGGCGTCTTTGATGATGCTGTCGGTGATCTTCTTGCGGGCCACGTCCCAGCCGTCCTCTGGATAAGACGGGGTGAGGCCGGTCCAGAACCACCAGAGGTCCTTACCGGGAGGCGACATCGACGGATCGAAAGAGTTCGTCACCTGGGCCAGGCCCGGGATGGCCTCCGGCACCTTGCCCCGCACGCAGGCGCGGGCGGCCTCGACGGCTTGTTCGTACGTGTGGTAGCAGTTGCACGCCTGCCGCATATCGATACCGTCGCCGCGCCACTTTTCATGCTTGGACATGTCGATGCGTCCGGACAGCGCGACGTTGACTTTTGCGTCGGCGATACCGCGTTTGCGGGTCGGGATGTGGTCGGCGGCGTTCTGCTTCTTCGGTTCCAGAACGCCACGCGGGAGCAACCGCGTCAGCGTCGTCTTCGGACTGCATGCGGTGAGAACGGCACGCCGAGCGCGGATTTCAACCCCGCCCTTGACACGTACGCCGGTGCAGCGGTTGTTGGTGATGATCAACTCTTCGACGGGGGAGCTGGTGATCACGTCACCATGATTGTCCTTGATAACGCTGATCAGCGCTTTCGGCAGCGATCCGGTGCCGCCGTGGAACATGGCCACGCCGTACTTGCTCAGCACCCCCAGGTAGATTAGCGACCAGCCAGACATATCAGCGTCGAAAGGCATGAACGGGAGACTGGCCAGCATCGGTGCACGGATCATGTCGTGCTCGAAGCTCTCCTCGACCGCCTCCATTTGAGAGCTCGACATCCACCGACCGAGCGCTGCGAGCTGTTTCCGGTTCTTCAGCACCGCGCGTGCCGATTTCAAGATGTTCTTGATCTCCGGCTCACGGACGTTGGTCTGCATCATGGGCAGCCCGATCTCGACGGCCGCGTCGATTACCTCGTAGAGCTCGAGTAGTGCGCGGGCGTCCTTCTTCGAGAAGTACTCCAATTCTGCGGCGGTCTTGCGGGGGTCGCGCCACAATCCCAGCGATGCGCCGTCAGCCGAGAGTTGAAAGTGTGCGGGGTCGATAACCGTCTGCCGCAGACCGTAATAACGCGACAGCCCAAGATCGCGGTCAATCGTCGTGGTGCGGAACAACGACGCCTGAATCGACGCCTCATTGATCGTGTACTCAGGCGCTTCTGGGGCGAAGGAATTCGTCGACGTCATACCGCCGGCGGTCGGGGACGCCTCGACGACGAGAACATCCAGCCCGGCCTTCGCGAGATACGCCGCGGCGACCAACCCGTTGTGTCCCGATCCCACAACGACAACGTCGGCTTCGCGCGGCGGGAGAGCGTCCTTCATCACCAGTCCTTCGATCGTCCGAGAGCGAGACGCGTTCAGCGAATCTAACTAATACTAAATACTGCCACCGCGAGCCACGGTTGCGGCCGAAGTGGGTTGGCGCCCTACCGAATCCCGCTCAAGTGCGTGCCTGCCTGAACACTCGAACAAGGGTCGTCGGCACCGTGGCCATCGCCACGGTTCTGTTGCACCATACACACTGTATGCTCAATGCGATCCAGAGCACAACCCACTGCCGACGCCCACTTGGGGCGCGGTGGCAGCACGGTCGAGACGTAACGGCGAATGCCCGGCACCGTCGCCCCTCGCGAGGCCGGCCCCGGGGCCCAGGGTCGCATCGTCCGACCGGTTGAACCGCGAAGCATCAGAACGGCAATTTTGTCCCCGTCCTGTACAAGACTTTTTACTTGAATATAGATTTAATAAGCGAGTCAACTCACGTCACCGAAGCCGGGAGCGCTGCCACCATGGTCAAACCAACGACTACCGTCGATGCGCAACGCCGACGCACAGCCGTCATTGATTCTATTGATCAGGCAACACCGGCCTGGCTCACCGGCACCCTGCAGGCTGCCGGCGTGCTGCACCAGGGCGAGGTCACGGAAGTGACCAGCGAACTCATGAATGTCGGTCAACTGGGACTGGTCGCGCGTTTGAATCTCGCCTACGACAGCATGGAATCGGATGCACCTTCCTCCGTCATGTTGAAGCTGCCATCAACTGATGCCGGGAGTCGAGGCCTCGGCATGACCCTTGGGTTCTACGAAGCCGAAGTGGGGTTCTACAAACAGATCGCGCCCACCGTCCGCGTCCGAGTTCCGCTGGTTTACCAGGCTGACATCGAGCCCGAGACCGGGCGCTTCACGCTGCTGCTGGAAGATCTCAGCTCGATCGCTGCACCCGGAGACATGATCGCCGGTGGCACCGTGGAGCAAGCCGCGCAGGCGCTGGACGGGCTGACGACGCTGCACGCGCCCAGGTGGTCTGACCCCAGCCTGGCCGCACTGACGTGGTTGGCCAAGCCGCAACGCCTGCAGAACTTCTTCGCCGGCGTCGAGCCGATGCTGCCGAGCTTTCTCGAGCGCTTCGGCGACCGCCTCGACTCTCGCGATGTGGCTCTCGCCGAGCAGGTGGCACCCCACGCCAACTCATGGGCGGAGCGAACGAATCAGGGGCGCAAGACGGTTCTTCACGGTGACTACCGCATGGACAATGTGTTCTTCCCGAGGGTGCCCCACCAGCCGGCCGCTGTGATCGATTGGCAGGCCGCCCAACTCGGTCCGCCGCTGATAGATGTGGCCGTCTACCTAGGCGGTTGTCTTTCGCTGGAGGATCGGCGAGGGCACGAGCGTGATCTGCTACAGCGATACCAGGACGGGCTGGTATCTGGCGGTGTCAAGGACTTCTCCTTCGACGACGCGTGGGCGAGCTATCGCTGGTGTGCCTTCTACGGCTTCATGCTCTCGATAGCAATGGCCGTCCAACTCGAGCGATCCGACCGGGGCGACGCGCTGTTCGCCGGCATGTTCGCCGCATACGCCCACCAAATTCGCGACCTGGACTCGATGGAGCTGCTGAAATGAGCCGCCGACCTGTGACCACGGCGCTGGCATTCTCGTGTGATCGCTACACGCCCCCTGCGGTTTTCGGGCAGGCGGCCGGGGCCGCTTTGGACAGCGGCGCCGTCGACGAACTGCTCGTCTGGGATCAGATGACCAATTTCTGGCCGCGACAGCTGTGGTGCCCCGGCAATACCCCCATGGCGTCGGTCTTGCCCGACCTGGACTCGTACTGCGACGCGTTCGCGATGAGCGCCTACCTCGCGGCGAAGGCTCCCGGCCTCGGCATGACGATCAGCACCGACGCCATCCGGCGCGGGCCTGCGGAGTTGACCCAAACCATGATGACTCTGGCCAACCTCACTGACGGTCGCGCGAAGATCATGATCGGAGCGGGCGAGGCCAAACAGATAACACCTTTTGGGTGGCGGAGGTCAGAGGGTCTAGAACGTCTCGAAGATCAGTTCAAGGCCTTCGACGCGTTCTGGAATACCGACGGACCCGTCAACTTGGCAGGCAATCACTGGACTTTCAAAAACGCCTGGCTGGGTGAAGCGCGTGGTCACCGACCTACCGTCTGGGCGTTGGGGGGAGGCCCAAAGCTTCTCGACCTCGCCACCACGTACGCCGACGGATTTTCTGCCATCGTGCCCTGCGTCGCTCCGAACGTGGATTCGTGGGCTCAAACGGTTACCACGCTGAAGACCGACTTGGAGCGAAAAGGACGTGACCCGGAAGCCTTCGAATTCGGCATCTGGTTCATGTCATTGATCCATGAAGATGAGCAACTCCTCGAACAGGCATTAGACAATCCGCTGATGCGCTGGATGGCAGGAGTCTTCGGCCGTGTCGACCAAAGCGCATGGGACGCAGAGGGAATGGAACCGCCGCTGCCGAGGGACTGGCATTACGCCATCAAACTGCTCCCGGTTCAATGGACCGACTCCGAGATCGACGGTTTGCTCAGCCGCACAACACATGAGATGGCTCAGAAATCATTCGTATACGGCACCCCGGCCTCCGTCGCCGATCAGGTGGCGCAATACGTTGAGGCTGGGGCCACCTGGGTCAGCGTCTGCGACATCCTGCCGCTCATCCTCGATCCCGCGGACGCACAACTCGGACAGCACAGGAACCTCGAAGTCTGTGCCCGTTTGAAGAAACACGGATGACGCGGGGGATAAGCAAGCAGTATTCCTACGACGACGAGGGCAGCCACGACCCGGCCAGCGACGATCCGGACTGGCAGGAAAGTGTGTTCGTGCACTGGTATGACCGCGCCGCCGGGATCGGTGGAGTCAGCCGGATCGGCCACGAACCGAACCGACCGGGCGGTGGTCGGTCGGCGTTACACTGCTTCGTGGCCACCACCGACGGTATCCGCTTTCGTCGCAACGATTTTCAACTTCCCTTCGAGCCGGCCGCATCACCACGCGGATTTCGCTCTGGCGGCTCGGAGTGGCATGTCGACGCTGGAGCACCCAGGCTGGTGATCAATGAACCCGGCGTGCACGTCGACTTGCGCATGGACAACTTCTATTCCCTGACCGACTTCTTCCCACCCAAGGGGAGCATGACTGAGGATTTCGCCAAGGACCACTACGAGACGTCGGGTCGTATCCGCGGTAGCGCCCGCATCGATGGCCGGAGTTTCGACGTTGACGGGATGTACCATCGCGACCACTCGTGGGGTTTACGCAAGACGATGACCCTGAAGAGCCACCGGTGGATCTCTGGAACCTTTGGCCCGGACCTGTCTTTCGGTTCAATCATCTGGCATGCCGCCGACGAGACGATGGTCAGGGTTGGCTACCTCGTCCGCGACGGAGAGGTCAACTACGCGTCTGACGTTGACGCTGTGACGTTTCTCGAGCCCGATGGATTGACGCACCGAGGCGGCGAAGTCCGCTGGTGGATGCCCGACGGAGATGTCTTCGAGCTTCGGGCCGAACCCGTCGACGCCGTCGTGGCCCATCTGCACAACGCCTATTACGTCGACTCCATCTGCGACGTCCGATTTCCCGACGGCGGCGACCGTTGGGGGATCTGCGATTTCGAAATCAGCAACAACGCTCGATTAGGGAGCGCGCCAGTCGGCACTTCAATCAACGCTGCGCTCGCCAACGGCCTGACGAGAAGGCAATGACCATGAGCGCCTTCGATCAAAAATCGCCGCGGATGCCCGCCCGGACCGAGGCGACGACTAGCACGGACACGAACACTACGACTGAGGTGATACCTTCTACCGCAGCAGGTTTCGTCACCGAGAAATGTATGTTGACGTTGCGAAAAATTCAGCAGCACGCTGCGCGGGGGATTGCCAGGTGACGCGCGTAAGCGACATGCTCGAGAGGCTGGACACGGTCGATCCGCGTCCGGGAGTGCGGTGGACTACCGGCAACATCGCCGAGGCTTTTCCCGGCGTGTTCACCCTGTTCGGCATGACGTTCGCGTTTGAGCCGATGGAGATGTCATTCCGGCGTCTTTTCGTCGACCTGGGGGTCTTCGCCCGTAACGAGCTGCGGGTGCCCGAAGATGTTGAGGACTGCTTCCTCACGGTGTTCTCCGGTTGGGGCGCAGGGAATATCGACAAATTCCGCGAAATCGCCAATGTCATGCCGGGGACTACCGCAAAAGCCGTCGAGCAGCAGCTTTTCGGGTATGCGCGGCCTGAGACCGTCGACGAGAACAGCCGGAAGCGCTACCCGGCGATCATGGTGAAAGCCCCGCGCTGGATGCTGCGCACCCCCAAGCGGCATAACGCGATGTTCGCCGAGCTCCGAAGATGGCGGCTCGATCAGCTGTCGAGGATCCCCAATCTCGACGAGAACGGTTGCCTGGCAGTGCTTGCCGACTCGCGGCGCCGCTTCGAGGACATGATGAAGATTCACATGGGCGTTGCGATGATCAGTTCCTCGATCGCCGAGAAAGTCGCTGCTGCTGCTGCCGCCGCCGGTAAGCCGGGACTGGAAGCCCAACTGCTCTCCGGCGTCGGTTCCGATGAAAACGAGGTCGCACACGATCTGTGGGCGTTGGCGCACAACCAGATAAGGGTCGGCGAATTCACGGACCGGCACGGCTACCACGGCCCAAACGAGGGGCAGTTGATCGGCGTCACGTGGCGCGAGAACCCCGCTCCCGTCCTGGCGCGCCTTGACGACTATCGGGCGATTGACGCCGCAAGCCCGCGTGCACCACGCAACCGCAGCGCCGCGCAAGCGGCCGCCCGCCAGCGGGCGCTCGCCGAACTGTTGGCCGCGACTCCTAGATTCAAGCGTCGCCTTACTGCCATGATCGTCAAACTGGCGGCGCGTTTCCTGGCTCTGCGAGAACAGGGTAAAGCCGGTTACCTGCTCACCTACGACGTCACCCGTGCGACGGCACGTAGGCTGGGTGCGCTGCTCGTCGAACGCGGCATCATCACCGACTCCGAGGATGTTTTTCACCTCTCGTATCAAGACCTGGTAGCTGGAATATCCGGCGATCAGCGGGCCGCGGTCGCCGATCGGGTGGCGCAGTACGCCGAACGTCAAGATATTCGGCTGCCTAAGGCATGGTCGGGCGGCCCGGAGATCACCAAACTCGCAACGGCTACCGGCGAACTGCTCGATGTCGGAGGGATATTGGCCGGTGTGGCCGCTAGCGGCGGCATCGTCGAGGGACGGGCGCGGGTGGTGCGTGACCCCGGCGACGTGGACATCGACGACGGCGACATCCTCGTGTGCGAAACCACCGACCCGTCCTGGGTGTCACTGTTCATGGTTGCCGGCGCAGTGGTCACCGATCACGGGGGCATGCTGAGTCATGGCCCGATCGTCGCCCGCGAGATCGGCATTCCGTGTGTCTGCGGTACCGAGACCGGCAGTCATCGAATATCTGACGGTGCGCTGCTCCGGGTCAACGGCAATGTCGGCACCGTCGAAGTGATCGGCTGAATGTTTCGCTTCCGAGGACCCGCCATCACGCTCGTCGGACTGATGGTGGCCTGTCACGGTCAGCGTGGCAGCGACACCCTGGGAACCTTGAATCCGCCGACCACGTCGTGCGACCTCGGCTGACCGTGCTCGCGTAAGTAGTCGCGATCTCCGGCGCGAAGAGTGTTGCGCCCGTTTCTCGCCCGGTTGCAATCCCGCCAAAGCTCACACCCGGAACGGTCAATTGATTTTTGAGTTTATGTTAAAATAACCGGATGGTTGAAGCATTTATCGTTGACGCAGCTCGTACACCTGTGGGCAAGCGCGGTGGTGGATTCGCTGACGAGCACCCCGCCGACATGGCCGCCCACGTGATTCGTACTGTCGTCGATCGACACGACATCGACCCCGAGTCGATCGATGACGTCATCTTGGGCTGCCTGGACAACATCGGTTCCCAGGCCGGCGACATCGCACGGACAGCGGCCCTTGCGGCTGGCCTGCCCGAGTCGGTTCCCGGCGTCACGATCGACCGCCAGTGTGGATCGGCCCAGCAAGCCTTGCATTTCGCCGCGCAAGGCGTGATGAGCGGCACTGCCGACCTGATCGTCGCGGGCGGCGTGCAGAAAATGAGCCAGTATCCAATCTTGTGCGCTTTCGGCGCAGGTGAGCCTTTCGGCGCGAGCGATCCATGGACCGGATGCCGGGGATGGGAGGCCCGGTTCGGCACTCAGGAGATCTCACAGTTCCGCGGTGCGGAGATGATCGCCAGTCAGTGGAAGCTGAGCCGCGAGGACAACGAGAAATTTGCGTTAACCAGCCACCAGCGCGCCGTGGCAGCTATTGCCGACGGCCGATTCACAAGGGAAATAACGCCGTATGCGGGCGTCACGGTGGACGAGGGGCCGCGCGCCAACACCTCACTGGAGAAGATGGCGAGCCTGCCGACCCTGATTGAGGGCGGGGTGCTGACCGCGGGCGTGGCCAGTCAGATTTCCGATGGGGCGGCGGCACTGCTTATCGCATCGGAAGATGCCGTCAACAGGTTCGGACTGACACCGCGGGCCCGGATTCACCACATGTCCGTGCGTGGCGCCGACCCGGTGATCATGTTGACTGCTCCCATCCCGGCTACCCGGCACGCACTCAAGCGAACGGGACTGTCGATCGACGACATCGATCTAGTTGAGATCAACGAGGCTTTTGCACCGGTGGTGCTTGCCTGGCTGGCAGAACTCGAGGCAGACCCGGATCGCGTCAACGTCAACGGCGGTGCGATTGCTCTGGGCCACCCCCTCGGGTGCACCGGCGCCCGCTTGATGACCTCGCTCCTGCACGAGCTGGAACGTACCGGGGGCCGCTACGGACTGCAGACCATGTGCGAGGGCGGCGGCCAAGCCAATGTCATGATCATCGAGAGGCTATAGGCGGTGCGCCGAACACTCTACGGCCCTGACCATGAGGCCTACCGCGAAACGGTCAAGGAGTTCTTAGCCCGAGAAGTTGTCCCGTACCAACACGATTGGGACCGAGCCCACCGGATCGACCGCGATGTGTTCGCCCACGCCGCCAAAGCGGGCATTTACGCATTGGAGGTTGACGGGCGGTACGGGGGTGCCGGTGAACACGATTACCGCTACCGAATGGTGGTCTGCGAGGAGATCGCCCGAATCAACGCGTTGTCGTTCGGCTTGACCATCAGCCTCCAAGACGACCTCGTGCTGCACTACCTCCTCGATCTCACCTCTGAGGAACAGAAACAACGGTGGTTGCCGGGCTTCGCCTCCGGTGAATTGATCGGCGCCCTCGCTATGACGGAACCGGGTGCCGGCAGCGATCTCCGAGGGATCCGCACCAGTGCTCGCCGCGACGGCGACCACTGGGTTCTCAACGGGCAGAAAACGTTCATTTCCAGTGGGATCATGGCCGACCTCATCGTGGTAGCCGCTTGCACCGATCAGGAGGCGGGCTCGCGAGGCTTCAGCTTGTTCGTAGTCGAGCGCGACACCCCAGGATTCAGACACGGACGTCAGCTGGACAAGATCGGGCTACCGGCCCAAGACACTGCCGAATTATTCTTCGACGACGCCCGCGTTCCAGTCGAGAATCTGCTCGGCGAGCAAGGCAGTGGCCTCCAATACTTGATGAGCCATTTGCCGCGCGAGCGATTAGGTGTTACGGCACAAGCGATCTCGACCACACGTGCGATATTCGACTTCACGGTCGAGTATTGCCAACAACGCAAGACATTCGGCCAGCCGCTGACCGCAAAGCAACACATCCGCTTCGAACTGGCAGAGATGTCAACGGAGCTCGATATTGCGGAAGCCTACGTCGACAAATCGGTAGAAGCGTTCAACGCGGGCGAACTTTCACCAGTTGATGCGGCAAAAGGCAAGTGGTACGTCAGCGAGCTTCAACACCGCCTCATCGACCGGTGCCTGCAACTACACGGCGGATACGGCTACATGCTTGAATACCCCGTGGCCCGAGCTTATCTCGACACCCGAGCCCAGACTATCTACGGCGGCACGACGGAGATCATGAAGGAGCTCATCGGCCGCGAGATCGCTGGCTCGGAACCGACTTCCAAACGGAGATGAAATGGCGCGCATCTCATCTGCTTGTTGACGTCCACCAGCGCGAACGCAACACGAGCCCGGCAGCGGGTTTGCCCGAACTTTGCCGTAGCGGGGTGACGCAACCCCCGCTACGGCAATGCCTCACTTGAATGACAACGGATTCGCGCTGATCTCATGTGGCGCTGACCATTGGGGTGATCTCGTTGACCGGCAATCCAGACCGGAGTCTCGGGGGCGCTCAGAGAGATTCCGCGCCCTACGGATCGGACGCGCCATCAGCCGCGCCGCCAGACACGTCCGGGAGTGATCATCGATCCCAGTCAACGCTTTGGCGCAGGTCCCGTCGGCCAGTGGGAACCCCCCGACGATGTCCATCTGCTAGAACTCCATCGGGGCACCGCGTGCGACCGATCCACCAACCCCTCCAGGCCCGCGCCATCATAGCGGGCTAACCAGGAGTGCACCGTCTGACGCGACACCCCTACCTTTTCGGCACCACTCTGCTGGACGCAACCCGACACGGGTCGCCCGCGCGCCGGCTGAACGCGTCGAAATCTTCGACAGCGCGCTGCCGCCGCCAACGGAACCGGTCGCTGGGATGCCGGCGCCGGAGAAGGGCCGCGATGCTGAGCGCGGTCGATGAACGCAAACTGGACAGGGCGTGACAACGAAAAGTACGGTCGCGTTGGTCATCTACTGGTAGAGCGGGGAATCTGTTGCGGCACAGGGCTGTGCATGCAGGAGCATTGCAATGAGGACTCTCGATGAGGGCTCACCGTCGGTGTTTGCGGTGGGCACCTCTGGCACAATCGCCGCGTCGAGTCCTACCGGCAACGCCGGCGGGATCGCCGTGGCGTAACCGGGGATCTTAAGGCCCCGATTTCGGGCCTCTTGTGTCGTGATCGGCGTTGCGCAGCAACTCCGACAAACATCGCCATATCAATCACGGCGAAGATCGCCGTGGCCGAATAGCAAATCGCGCGGTCAACCCGTCAAATTGCCTTGTGTCACAACATCAATGTCGCCTAGCTGGGCCGGCTCACACCTAGGCGCGCCAGCCGGACCGTCGGCATTGCGCCTCTGGGGTGCCAACAGCACATCGGGCCGCGTTGTGCCTGAACGCGAATGTCAAACCACAGGCTAAGCAGATCAATATGAGCACGGCGTAAGTGTGATCGCCGTGCCATTAAATACGAGGTACACCAATGGATTTCGGAGTCTTACCGCCCGAGGTCAACTCCGGCCGGATGTACGCCGGTCCGGGGGCGGCCCAATCCCGTTGGAGCGGCACGTCAATCGGGGGCGGTTGCCCAAGCTGCCGGCAGGGCACCCACCAACGCGCATTCGGCCATATCGCAGTTGATGTCGACGACCCCGCGAACCCTGCAAGGCCTTGCTTCGCCTGCCGCGTCTCCCGCGGGGGCTCGGCGTCGCAGGCGTCGTCATTGGCGACGTGGCTGAACAACCTGAATTCCACGCCGTTTGGCGAGGGTCGCCTCGAACGTCGAGTTCGTCACCAAGGCCACTAGTCCGGTCAACGACACGTTGCTCAGCCTCAGCCTGGGCATGGTGGCGACGGCGCGGACGTGGAGCGACACGGCGGTCGAACTGGGGGGCCGCTGCTCGCCGACCTGGGTTCGAGCACGCAGGCGGTGGGCGCGGCCGGCGCCTCTGCCGTATCGGCGAGTGCCGGGAGCGCGGGTCTCGCGGGGCGTTGTCCGTGCCGCCGGGCTGGGCCGCGGCTGGCCCCGACGTCAAGCTCGCCGCCACCGTGTTGGAGTACACGAGCGCCGGCGCCGCACCGACGGTCGCGGCGGCGGGTGGCCTCTCGGGCGAGATGGCCTTGGCGGGCTTGGCGGAAGCGCGCTCGGCGGTGCCGTGCCCCGCGGATTTGCCGGAGGTGCCGTGCGGAACCCGGCTCGCCGCTCATCGGACAACGACGGCAAAACCCCGGGGAAGCTCAAGACCGTCCTCGCGGAACTGCAGCAGGCGCCCGAGGCGGTGCAACACTGGCACACCGACAAGGCGCATCTGGAAAGCCTCTTGGATCAGCTGGCCAAGAAGCCGGGTGTAAACGCCGTGCACCTGTCCTTGGCCGACTAATCGTGTCGGTTGAGGTGAGACGGTGCCTAGGCTGCGCTGTAGCGATGCCACGGCGCGTGCGCCGACCCCTTTTTCGGCGCGCGGTTCCCGGTCGGCAGGTGGGACACGGAAGTCAAGGTCACCTCGCTGCTCAGCGCGCGACGCAGGGCCATGCGGCGGATCCACGACGCGGCCGCGATGGCCGCGACGGCCAGCGCGAGGGCCAACACAATCACGACGTCTCCCAGGGCGACCAGCAGGATGATGCCCGCGATGACCCCCAGCGTCTCGGCTATGGGGAAACGGGCATCCGGGCGTTGACGAATGATGGTCTGCCGCATGTCAGCCTCGCTGGGTGAGGGCCACCGTCTGAACCAGTGACGGCGCGTTGCAACACGTGAGCGGCCGAAAGGCTGCCCGTGCTGGCGCCCGAGGTGACCCAACTCACTACCGCTTACGGCGCCGGGACGGCGGCGCGTTTCTGGTTCGCCAGGGCGGTAAGGCCCATTCCGAGGAACACCGCCGCGCCGCCACCGGTCACGATCGCACCGACCGGCCGCAGCGTCTCGTGCCGGATGCCGCGCAGGGTCGCGACGATGTCCAGGGCGTCGGTGAGCAGCCCAAGTTGCAATGCGCGGGTGCGCAGCCGCGGTGATGCGGGATCCGCGACGGCCAGGGCCAGCGTCAGTTCGCGAGACGCGAAGAGCTGGGTGAGAAGCGGCTGGTTCGCAGAACCCAGTCCAAACGGGCGGGCAGCTCTGATCGGGGCCGCCCACGAGACCACGCCGGTGGCAAAGCGCAGTGCGGCGAATGTCGGGATGAGGGCGCTGTTCGGTGTGGTGGCCATGGGACCATCCTCTTCTGGCGAGCCGTCGATGCACAGCTCTTACGGACCGGCTACCTGCCAGAGACGCGAAGTGCCACCTTGGCAGGATTTGAACCTGCGACACCGGCTTCAGGAGTCGGTAGTTACTCCAGGTTGCCGTTGGTTATCGTAATCGGTTGTCGCGCAACGGGTGTCGCCATCACGGCCAGATCAACCTCCGCCCCCGCACGACGAGATGAGAGACCCGTGTGCGTTCTATCCCGCGATTGAGGACTGGGGCTGGAGGGTGGCCGCGCTCAGCAGATTCCTAACTGATTCTTGGGAGATTGCTGGCCTGCCTCTCAGCAGACGACAAGAGGCGCGGGGGAGAATCGCTACATGGTCGACCCCTCCGCCCTCGTCGCAGCCCGCATCATCGAACACTCCGCCGCGTATCTGAAATGCGGTCACTGCCAGCGAGTGGCCACCAAATCAAATGCTGTAATCCGCCGGTTGCCCGGGATTGATGTGGTGTTGTGCCACGACTGCCAATTCGAGCGGCTCACAGGCGCGCTGCTGGTGGCTCGCGCGGAAGTTGAGGAGGGCGACCCGAGCGCGGTCGCCTAGGACCTCGGGGTACCCGACGTGGCTGTTTAACCGAGAAAACCCTCTCTGACGTGCCCCTGTTCAGAGTCGGTTGATTCTTGACGTTTCTGTTTCGGTTGATCCTTGACACTCGTGTTGTTTGTTTAGGTCCTGGTCCTGGTCCTGGTCCTGGTCCTGGTCCTGGTCCTGGTCCGCAGGGCCCGTTTGTTTCGTACCTCGCCGG
>NZ_NCXM01000109.1 GCF_002104765.1 Mycolicibacterium vulneris | reverse complement strand
ACCGCTGATCTGGGTCCGGCCGCCGGGAATGGCTTCTTGGATCATCGGCGCGCTGACCACCTGGGAGTCCAGGGTGAACGCCGTCTGGGTACCGATGTGGGCGGCGGTGAAGTCGGCCCAGGTGTTTGCGGCGGCGGGCTTGAACTGGAGATCGACGACGTAGCCGATGCCGCGCGGGTTCTGGCTCGCGCTGGCGTCCTGGATCTGGTCACCACTGATGATCGAGGGGCCCAGCAGGTA
>NZ_NCXM01000108.1 GCF_002104765.1 Mycolicibacterium vulneris | reverse complement strand
TGCGGGGCGACCCGCTGCGCCGGGCTCCGCCGCGCTTGCGATCGCCCCGGGTCTGATGCGGGGCGACCCGCTGCGCCCGGCTCCGCCGCGCTTGCGATCGCCCCGGGTGGGCTGCGCTAAAGCGCGTGCAGCCTGAAGATCACGATCACCAAAATCACCACCAGTGTGGCGATCCCGATGACGATGCCGGCCACCGCCAGGCCGAAGCCGTCCTGGCGAGTCCGCTTGATCTGATCCAGGGCGATCGCGCCCAGCACTATGGCCACGATCGAGCCGATGCCGCACAGCAGGCCGGTGAAGGCCGCGATCAGTGAGGCGATCGCCAGACCGTTCGTCCCGGCCCGGTGGGTTCCCGCGGGTCCGTAGCCGCTCTGGTAATCCGGTGTCGGGTAGTAACCGCCCGGATAGGCGGGGGGCCCGTAGGTGGGCGGGCCGCCGTAGGGCC
>NZ_NCXM01000107.1 GCF_002104765.1 Mycolicibacterium vulneris | reverse complement strand
AGCCGCCCGCCATGCAGCAGCGCACCGAAGATCTCCCACACCGAAAAGTCGAAGGCCAACGAATGACACTGCGACCATGCCCCCGCGCCCCGCAGCTCTTGGTCGGCATTCAGGGTCTCCAGCAGCCGGAGCACGTTCTGGTGCGCGACGGCCACGCCCTTGGGCACCCCGGTCGTGCCCGAGGTGTAAATCAGGTAGGCGACATTGTCCGGACCCGGCGCCGGCAGCGCTGTGCACGGGTAGCCAGGAATGCGAGGGTCGTCGACATCAATGACCGGCAATTGGCGCTGATCCAAGCGGCCGGCCAACTCGGCAGTGGTGATCGCGGCGACCGGTGCGGCATCGGCAACCATGAACTTCATTCGCGCCGCCGGGTGCGCAGGGTCGATCGCCAGATATGCCGCCCCGGTTTTGAGGACCGCCATGATCGCCACGACCGCCTTGGCCGACCGCGGCAA
>NZ_NCXM01000106.1 GCF_002104765.1 Mycolicibacterium vulneris | reverse complement strand
TCCCCCAATACTCGCCACAGTTCGGGGCGATCTGGGACAACAGCAGCCCCGAACCCACGCCGAGCTCCAGCACCCGCTGCGGCCGCAGGGCGTTGATCCGGTTCACGGTCGCCGAACGCCACTCCACCATTTCGTCGAGCGGAATCGGCTCGTCGGTGTAGCTGCTGTTCCAGCCGCGGAAATCCATCCCGAACCCCGGCGCCTCGATTTCAGCGTCGTAAAGGTCGTCATACAGCTGTTGCCACTCGTCGACGACTTCTGCGTCGTGATCGGCGGTACTGGTGTGCTCCAAAGTGATGTAGCCGACCAAATGCGGACCGGTGTCGCTGTGGTGCACGCTGGCCGCGGCCTGAACCACCTGTGGGCACGCCAAGAGGGTGTTTTCGATCTCGCCCAACTCGATGCGCTGCCCGCGCAGTTTCACCTGGGTGTCGGCCCGGCCGAGATAATCCAGGGCGCCCTCCGCGGTCCAGCGGAC
>NZ_NCXM01000105.1 GCF_002104765.1 Mycolicibacterium vulneris | reverse complement strand
GGGCCGGGGAAGGTCTGGTCGCAGTGGCACTCGCTCGTCTTCGACGTCTCCGTCTGGGAGATCTGGGGCGCGCTGCTGCACGGCGGACGCCTGGTGGTCGTGCCCGAGTCGGTGGCGGGCTCGCCTGACGAACTGCACGCGCTGCTGGTCGCCGAGAAGGTCAACGTCCTGAGCCAGACCCCGTCTGCGGTGGGCATGCTCTCGCCGGAGGGCTTGGACTCCACGGCGCTGGTGGTCGCGGGTGAGGCCTGCCCGGCCGAGGTCGTCGACCGGTGGGCGCCGGGGCGCGTGATGATCAACGCCTACGGCCCGACCGAGGCCAC
This sequence comes from Mycolicibacterium vulneris, assembly GCF_002104765.1. GTDB lineage: Bacteria > Actinomycetota > Actinomycetes > Mycobacteriales > Mycobacteriaceae > Mycobacterium > Mycobacterium vulneris. The sequence goes on along the minus strand of NZ_NCXM01000105.1, from coordinate 180 downwards.
CGTTTACGCGGCGATGAGCACGCCGCTGGCGAGCGAGTCGGGTGCTCCGCCGATCGGGTCGCCGGTTCCCGGCGCGGCGTTGTTCGTCCTGGACAAGTGGTTGCGGCCCGCGCCGGAAGGCGTGGTCGGCGAGTTGTATGTGGCCGGCCGTGGCGTCGCCACCGGGTATGCCCGCCGGGC
>NZ_NCXM01000104.1 GCF_002104765.1 Mycolicibacterium vulneris | reverse complement strand
ACCCTCACCCGCTTGCCCGCACCCCAGCGCCAACCGGCGCACTCCATCACCATCGGAAACGGAGAACAACATCATGACCACAGTCACCGACCCGTGGGCCACCACCGACCACGACGAAGCCCAAACCCTGGCCGCAACCGGTGGCCGCGGTGAACACGAACAGGAACCCGACCACCAAGGGCAGCCTGACATCGATGAACTGGCCGTCATTCAGGTCGCCTACGACGGCCTACGGTTGCGGTTGCGCGGAGCAGAACGCGACGAGGCAGTACGCCGCATGCACGGCCGTGTCGAACTGGACCTCATCGCCTGGCGCCTCTACACGACCACACGCACCGTGCACCGCGTCGCGGCGCGACTCGGCTTGACCGAAAACCACCACAGCCGCAGCGAACTGCTCACTACGTCGCCGCGATGACTGTGCCGACAACACATTCCGGGGCCCGGCCAGCACCTGCACCCGCGGGGTTGGCCGGGTCCCCCTTTTTTCTTCCGGTCCCGGTGGGTACC
>NZ_NCXM01000103.1 GCF_002104765.1 Mycolicibacterium vulneris | reverse complement strand
AGCGGGCCGGTGAACGGCATCGGCGTGCGTTGGATCGTGGCTGCTAGTTCATGGGCTTCCTGCTCGGCATGGTCCGAGCCGCTCAGGTCGTAGAAGGCCAGCTCCACATCCGGGTAGTCGATCGGCCGCTGGAGAACCTGGCCATCCACCTCGAAGAAGGCTGCCCTGCATGCCTCGGCCTCCTGCACCGCCCGGCGGATCGCCCACTCGAGGGCCTCACGGTCTACCGCGCCCTCGATCCTGACGAACAGGCCAAGCTGCCACTCCGTACCGAGTTGGCCCATTTCCTGCGCAAGCCAGATGTCAAGCTGCCCGCGCGTCAGCGGATAGGCCTGACCGTCAGGCTCCGTCGGCCGCCCGCACGGTTCAACGATCAGAACCACGGCCTGCCAGCCTCTCGCGCAGACTCTTCGGACGGATATCGGCCCAGTTCTGCTCGATGTACTCCAGGCACGCGGCGCGATCCGCCTCGCCGTAAACCATCTGCCAGCCGGCCGGAATCTCGGCGAACGCCGGCCACAGGCTGTGCTGCTCTTCGTCGTTGATCAAGACGAAAAAGCTGCCGTTGTCGTCGTCGAACGGATTGGTACTCACCAGTCCTCCAAATTTCGCTTTGGCATGGGTCGAACAGT
>NZ_NCXM01000102.1 GCF_002104765.1 Mycolicibacterium vulneris | reverse complement strand
CACCAGATCCCCGGTGCGATACATCCGCGCCCCAGACTCCCCAAACGGGCATGCCACAAACCGCGACCCGGTCAACGCAGCCCGGCCCACATACCCGCACGCCACGCCGCGACCGGCCACATACAACTCGCCGACCACACCGACCGGCACCGCACGCAACCACTCGTCGAGGACAAACAACGCCGCTGTCGACACCGGCGCACCGATCGGTACCACGCCGGCCCCGACCGACAGCGGCGCACTCAACGATGCGTACACCGTGGCCTCGGTGGGGCCATAGGCGTTGATCACCACCCGGCCTGGCGCCCACGCATCAACCACCTCGGCCGGGCACGCCTCACCGCCGAGCAGCAACGCCACCGACTCCAACCCCTCCGGGCACAGTGCGGCCACCGCCGACGGGGTTTGGGTGAGCACATTGACCCGTTCACGGACCAGCAGGGCGTGGAAATCATCCGGGGAGCCGACCACCTCGTCGGGCACGACCACCAGCCGGCCACCTCCGAGCAGTGCCGCCCAGATCTCCCACACCGAGAAGTCGAAAGCATAGGAATGGCACTGCGTCCACACCTGCGCCGCCGGCAGATCTAAGGGCTGCGAGTCCCCCACATGGGTCAGGTTGCGGTGGGTGACCGCAACCCCCTTGGGCACCCCGGTCGTGCCCGAGGTGTAAATCAGGTAAGCAAT
>NZ_NCXM01000101.1 GCF_002104765.1 Mycolicibacterium vulneris | reverse complement strand
CTAGACGGTATGAGTGACCGTCGGCGTTGTGTCGGGGTTGCGGGCCGGGGCCTCGCTCACCCATGTTCGTGGGTTACCGGGTGGGTAGTGGGCCCGCCCGGTCTATCCGACAGTGGTGGGAGGCCCCGGTGTTCACTGAGCGTACGAGTATTGGGCTGGACGTGCACGCGCGTTCGGTCGTGGCAGCGGCGATTGACGGTGTCACCGGGGAGGTGTCACAGACCCGGTTGACGCCGTCCTACGAGCACATTCAGGAGTGGATCAAGCAGCTGCCGGGACCGGTGGTGGTGGCGTATGAGGCTGGTCCGACCGGTTTCGGGTTGTATCGGGCGTTGACCGATGCGGGGGTTCGGTGTGAGGTCGTGGCTCCATCGAAGCTGCAGAGGCCCGCTGGGGACCGGGTGAAGACCGATGCTCGCGATGCACTTCATCTGGCGCGGTTGTTGCGCCTGGACGAGGTCACCTCGGTCTCGATCCCGAGTGTGAACCAGGAGGCCTGCCGCGATCTGGTGCGTGCGCGCGAAGACTGCCGCGGTGATCTGATGAGGGCGCGTCATCGACTGTCCAAGCTGCTGCTGCGCCACGGCATCGTCTATCACGGTGGTGCGGCCTGGACCGATGCGCACGATCGCTGGCTGCGCGCGCAGGCGGTGCCCCAGTTGCTGACGCCGGCCACGCGCATGGCCTTCGATTCCGACTATGAGC
>NZ_NCXM01000100.1 GCF_002104765.1 Mycolicibacterium vulneris | reverse complement strand
GCAATAGATTTCCGGGCTGTAAGTGTCCAGCAGCTGCGCCGTCGGCACCAGGTCGGCGGCACCACGCGCCAAATACGGGCCACCCTTGTTGAACAGCTCCGCGCCGGTATTGCCGAACCCGGCCGCCGCCAACAACGCCTGATCCAGATCCCTCTGCTGGGCATTGATGGTGCGCGAGGTGATCACCGCATTATTCAAAAAGTCGAACAGATCCGGCGACGCATTCGCATACGTATCCCCCAACGCCGCCAACCGCTGAATATCCTTGCGCGCCTGCGGCATCTGCGGATTCACGTCATCAAGCAACGCATTCGCGTTGGTCACCGACTGACCGAACTTCTCCCCCAACCCCGTCAACGACTGCGCCGCCGCACTCAACGTCAAATTCAGCTTGACCGGATCCACCTTCTCCGCGATCGACGTGATCGTCTGAAACAAGGTATTGATCTCCGTCGTCACCGACCGCGCATCGATCACCGTGTGCGACGAAATCTTCTGCGGCGACGGATTGGCCGGCGCCGTCAACGACACATACTTACCACCGAACACCGTCGTCGCCTTGATATCGGCATTCACATTCGACGGAATCAACGCCAAATACCGCGGATACACCTCCAACGTGAACTTCGCCGCCGGCTTCCCATCACGCACCGTCTCCGCAATCGACCCCACCCGGCCGATCTCCACCCCGTTATAAGTCACCTTCGAACCCGGATCCATCACCAACCCGGC